>JAAFJA010000013.1 GCA_013298765.1 Betaproteobacteria bacterium | reverse complement strand
ACTGGCCCCACCCCTTCCCATCCCGAACAGGACCGTGAAACAGTTCAGCGCCAATGATAGTCAGCCTTATAGCTCGCGAAAGTAGGTCAGAGTCAAACTAAATTTATTACGAAAAAAGCCTCCGTTTTAGGGGGCTTTTTTTATGTACTGTTGTTGTTTGTCTGCCGCATTTTTTACGCACAAACGCTACAATTACGTTTTTGGCCAAGTAGCTCAGTTGGTAGAGCAGCGGATTGAAAATCCGCGTGTCGGTGGTTCGATTCCGCCCTTGGCCACCACTTCCCAAATAGTGCGTAGAACCGCGCTAGTTTGATTAAAAAATGGAAATGGGCCTTGGCCCATTTTTTTTTGGCTTTTGATTTGAGCGCACAGGTATTAACGCTGATTGAATCTGTACTCGTCGAGTCGGACTACGAGCTCATCGAGGCTGAGTTTGTTCGCGCGCGAGGAATTTGGCGCGTCTTCATTGATCGTGAGGCAAGCAAACGCGGCGTTGATTTGATTACGGTCGATGATTGCAGCGCCATGACAGAACGTCTTCTCGATGCATTTGAGGCAAACGCTGTCGAATACGAGTACCTTGAGGTTTCCTCGCCAGGCATTGATCGAGCGTTAACAAAACCAAATCACTTTGTTCGGTTTGCGGGGGAAGTCGTAAAGTTGACGATAGAACCTGCGTTTGATGGATTGCGTAAGCTGCAAGGCGCGTTAGTTGGTCTCCGGGATGGCGACGTTGAGATCGAGGTTGATGGCGCGATTCGCCAGATCCCCCTCGCAAATGTTTCGCGTGCCCGCGTGGTACCTCAGTTTTAGTTGGAGTGAATGATGAACCGGGAAATTCTCGTATTGGCAGATGCGCTAGCGCGCGAGAAAAATGTTTCGAAAGAAATCATTTTTCAGGCGCTTGAGCAAGCGCTCGCCTCCGCGACGAAGCGGCTCCACAAGGAGCGGATCGAGGCTCGCGTAGAAATTGATCGCGAGTCGGGTGACTATAAATCGTTTCGTCGTTGGCACATTGTTCCGGACGAAACATTTGAAGATCCAGATAATCAGATGATGCTTCGTGAAGCGCACGAGTTCGATACGACGAAGCAAATGGACGAGTATCTCGAAGAGCCGCTTGAGCCAATCCCATTTGGGCGAATCGGCGCGCAAGCGGCCAAACAGGTGATCTTGCAACGTGTGCGAGATGCCGAGCGCGAGCAGGTGCTTGAAGAGTTTCTCGAGCGTAACGATAAGCTGATCAACGGCACTGTGCGCCGCGTTGATCGGGGCGCGATCATCGTCGAGTCCGGACGCGTAGAAGGCGTCATTCCTCGCGATCAGTTGATTCCTCGCGAAAATTTTCGTGTGGGTGATCGCATTCGCGCTTACGTGTTACGGATTGATCGCCAGGCGCGCGGACCGCAGCTCATTTTGAGCCGGACCGCACCTGAGTTCGTTTCGGCACTCTTCGAGCTGGAAGTTCCAGAGATTGAAGAGGGCGTAATTGAAGTGAAAGCCGTCGCTCGTGATCCTGGGATGCGCGCGAAGATTGCCGTGAAGTCGAACGATCCCCGTCTCGATCCCCAAGGCACTTGTATCGGAATGCGTGGTTCGCGCGTCAACGCGGTGACTAATGAACTAGCGGGTGAGCGTATCGACATCATTCTCTGGGCGGATGACACTGCACAGTTTGTGATTAATGCACTAGCGCCCGCGCAGATCACGAGCATTGTTGTGGATGAAGAACGCCATGCGATGGACGTAGTTGTTAACGAAGACAATCTTGCTCTTGCCATTGGGAAAGGCGGGCAAAACGTTCGTCTCGCCACTGAGCTTACTGGTTGGCAGCTCAATCTGATGAGCGAAGAGCAGTCGGCAAATAAGCAGGAAGCTGAGGCCGCTCGCGTGCGCTCTGCCTTCATGGTGAAGCTAGACGTTGACGAAGAGGTCGCACAGATCCTCGTCGACGAAGGGTTTTCAACAGTCGAGGAAGTTGCCTACGTTCCGATTGCCGAGCTTCAAGCCATTGAGGCGTTTGACGACGATACCGTTAACGAGCTTCGAACTCGCGCACGCAACGCGGCGTTGACCGAAGAAATTGCCAAGGAAGAAGTACTCGAAAACGCAGACGAAGATCTAAAAACTTTGGAAGGCGTTGACACCGAGTTGCTGATGAAGTTGTCGCGGTTTGGGATCACCACGCGCGATGCGCTTGGCGATCTCGCTGCTGATGAGCTCTGTGCGATTCGAGTATTCGATGAGCCACGAGCACGCGAATTAATCGACAACAATTTTGTCGATTTGACCGACGAAGAGAAACAACAAATGAGCCGAGCCGACACTAAGGCGGCAACCCAGCTCATTGCTCGCGCACGCGAGTCGTGGTTCGCAAAGAGCGAATGAAATGAGAGGGACGCTTGAGTATTACGAAAACAACAGTTACCGAATTCGCTGCCGAGTTAAAGCTCACAGTACCTGCGCTGCTTAAGCAGCTGGTCGCGGCGGGCGTTGGTGACAAATCTGCGGAATCCACACTCGCATCGGGCGATAAATCGAAGCTGCTCGACTATCTGCGTAAGCAGCACGGTGCAACCGACGACGGCGCCGGTAAACGCATCACGCTGACGCGCAAATCGACGACGGAGCTGCGCACAGCCGACGCGACGGGTAAGTCGCGTACGGTGCAAGTCGAAGTGCGTAAAAAGCGTGTACTGGTAACTCGTAGCGCCGAGGCGCCCGCTAGCGCGCCAGAGCCTATCGCGTCAGCGCCAATCGCCGCACCCGCTCTCAGCGAAACAGAGGCAAAAGCCCGCGCAGACGAAGCGGCGCGCGCGCTTGCCCTCCGCGATGCGCAAGAGGCGGCTGCAAAGGCGAAGTCTCAGCCTAACAAAGGCAAAGAAGATAAGCCGATAAGTATCGACACGGTAGTAAACACGTCCGACGCCGATGAAATACGTGCGGTAGAGGTTGTCAGTGATGTACCCGTCGCACCGGTTGTACCGGTCGCAGAGGCACCAAGCGCTCCCGTCGTGGTGGAGGAACCTGCTCCGGTAGCTGCTCCTACACCAGTGGCAGCCACACCAAGCAGAACAACGTCGGAGGTCCGTCCGAAGCTGGCAGCGTCCTCCGTCTCACCGGCGGCATCTGCAGCGGCACCAGCACCAGCTGCCACGTCTGATGGGTCAGCGTCACGTCCGCGCATCGGCGAACGAGTTGAATTCACTGTCAAGCCGAAGGTGAGCGACACCACGCTCCATCGCCCAACGAAACCAGGCCAACCCGCCAAAACAGGGAAGGACGGCGCAACTGCGGCCAAACCGGCGGCTAAACCCGGTGAGAAAAAGGTCGGCGCGTGGCAGGAAGATGCCGCACGTAAGAAGGTTATGAAAACCCGTGAAGCGGGCTCTGAGCCTGATGCGGATGGCTGGAAATCCGGTGCTCGTGGCGGAAAAGGTGGCGGTCGTGGCGGCCGCGGCGGTGGTCGTTCTGATCGCGCACAGCAGCAAGACATGCCAAGTGCCGTGCTGATGGAAATCGTTGTGCCGGAGACCATTACGGTCGCCGAACTCGCACACAAGATGTCGATTAAAGCCGCAGAGCTCATCAAGTCGATGATGAAAATGGGGCAAATGGTCACGATCAACCAAGTGCTTGATCGCGATACTGCGATGATTCTGGTTGAAGAAATGGGACGAACCGCGGTCGCAGCGAAGGACGATGATCCCGATGCAGCGCTCACTGAGTCCATTGCTGACGACGCCGATGTCAAGTTGATCACTCGGCCTCCAGTGGTCACCATCATGGGCCACGTCGATCACGGAAAAACCTCCCTCCTCGACAAAATTCGTTCTGCGCGGGTGGCGAGCGGTGAAGCGGGTGGCATTACTCAGCACATCGGCGCGTATCACGTTGAGACGGCGAAGGGCATCATTACCTTCCTCGACACACCAGGTCACGAAGCGTTTACCGCAATGCGTGCTCGTGGCGCAAAGGTAACCGACGTTGTCATTCTCGTTGTTGCAGCCGATGATGGCGTGATGCCGCAAACGAAAGAAGCCATTGCCCACGCGAAGGCCGCGAAGGTGCCGTTGATCGTTGCGATCAACAAAATGGATAAGCCAGGCGCGAATCCTGACCGCGTGAAGCAAGAACTCGTTGGCGAAGGCGTGATTCCTGAAGAGTACGGCGGTGAAGCCATCTTCGTGCCGGTCTCAGCGCTAACGGGGCAGGGCATCGACCAACTGCTCGACTCGATTCTGCTTCAGGCGGAAGTTCTAGAGCTTAAAGCCCCCATTGAAACTGCGGCTCGCGGTGTCGTGATTGAGGCACGCCTCGATAAAGGTCGCGGCGCGGTTGCCACTGTGATCGTTACTAGCGGCACCCTCAAGCGCGGTGACATGGTGCTTGCTGGTTCGGTGTTTGGACGGGTGCGTTCGCTTAACGACGAAGATGGCAAGAACGTTACTGAAGCGGGCCCCGCAATTCCTGTCGAAATCCAGGGCCTGTCTGACGTGCCTGGTGCCGGTGAAGATTTCGTGGTACTCGGCGACGAGCGCAAGGCACGAGAAATTGCGCTCTTCCGTCAGGGGAAGTTCCGCGATGTAAAACTCGCGAAACAGCAGGCGGCGAAGCTTGAGAATGCCTTTGCAAGTATGGGCGAGGCGGAAGTTAAATCGCTTCCGCTCATCATCAAGGCCGACGTCCAGGGCTCGTACGAGGGCTTGTCACACGCGCTACAGAAACTTTCCACTGAGGAAGTGCGCGTACAAATCGTGCACAGCGCGGTCGGTGCCATTACCGAAAGCGACGTCAATTTGGCGGTTGCTTCGAAGGCGGTACTCATCGGGTTCAACGTTCGTGCCGACGTTTCCGCCCGCAAAGCGGCTGAGTCGCAAGACGTGCAGATTCGCTATTACGACATCATCTACGAAGCAGTGGACGATGTGAAGAATGCCCTCGGCGGCTTGCTTGCCCCAGAGAAGAAGGAAAACAACCTGGGTCTTGTTGAGATCCGGCAAGTGTTCAGAATCTCGAAAGTGGGCTCGATCGCAGGTTGCTACGTGCTTGAAGGCATCATCAAACGTAACGCGCTCGTGCGCCTGCTTCGCGACAACGTCGTTGTCTGGCACGGTGAGCTCGATTCGCTCAAGCGATTCAAAGACGATGTTCGCGAAGTCAAGGAAGGCTTCGAATGCGGTCTGTCGCTCAAGAATTTCAACGACATTCAAGAACTTGATCGTCTTGAGATCTACGAGATTGTTGAAGTACAACGCACGCTGTAGTGTGTCGAGGCGCGGTTTCGACCGCGCCTACCCTTTTTCCCGACGCGTCGCGTCGAACTCTCCTCACGGGAGAGCTGCTTATGAGCGCGGTCAAATCCGTGCCTACCCCCTGGAATGAAACAAGGCTATTCACCTCGCGCGCTAAAAATCTCTGAGCAAATCCAACGAGAGTTGGCTCAGATGCTTTCGCTCGAGGTGCGTGATCCGCGCGTGAAGGGCGTCACCATCACGCAAGTCGAGGTGACAGCCGATCTATCGCACGCCAAAGTGCTCTACGTTCATCCGCGAGGGTTTGATGGCGAGGCAGAAGCTGATCTGGGCTTCAAAAGCGTGAATGGCTTTCTCAGACACGGTATTGCAGAGCGCTTGTCGATCTTCAAAGCGCCTTCGCTGCGCTTTTCATACGATCGCACCTTTGAAGAAGGCACACGTCTTTCAGCGTTGATCGACGCTGCGCGTAACGATGATCGTCGCGTGATCAAAGACGACGAAACGCCCACCAACTAGCGCCGACAATCAGCTTTTTCGAGGAGAGCCCAAATGTACGGGGCGGTGGCGTTGATCGACAAACCGATCAACTTAACTTCATTTGACGTCGTAGCCCGGATGCGGCGGGTGTTTCGTGCGCAAGTCGGTACGCGCGTTGGGCACACGGGAACGCTTGATCCGCTCGCAACCGGCCTGTTGCCGATTTGCCTCGGGGAAGCCACAAAGTTCGCACAGCGCATGCTCGACGCGGATAAGGGCTATCTCGCAACCGTGAAGCTCGGTGAGGCGACCGACACGGCCGATCGCGAAGGTTCGGTCATCGCAACCGGGCCGACTGAATTCAGCCGTGAGACTATCGAAGCGGCGCTAGCAACGTTCATCGGCACGATTAGCCAGACGCCGCCCGCGTTCTCAGCACTAAAGATCGATGGCCGACCCGCGTACGAGCTCGCACGCGCGGGGAAAGCGGTGACACTTGCGCCACGCGACATCACAATTCACGCCATAACGCTGACTGATTACCGATCCGAGCAACACGAGTTCGACATCGAAGTCATCTGCAGCAAAGGCACGTACATCCGTTCTCTCGCGGTCGATATAGGTACAGCGCTTGGCACCGTCGCGCATTTAGCCGCGCTGCGCCGCACGCTGACGGGCGGCTTCGCCTTGAGCGCTGCGCGGCCACTTGAAGATTGGCTTGGTGCAAGTGAAGAACTCCGCGCACAGTGGCTCTTACCTGTGGATTCGCTGGTCATTGATTCGCCGCGACTCGATTTAGATGAAACACAAACACGCGATATTCGCAATGGAAAACGTGTTCACTTTGATCTCAAGGATGAGCGCCGCGCAAGCTCGTACCGCCTGTACTCTGCGGACCAAACCTTCTTGGGTTTAGGCGAGTTTGCGGTGCCTGAAAGCAACGTCCTTCGTGCTCAGCGGCTGATGTCCACCGCGCTTGAATCCTGAACCGCGCGCTCCCATACAATCGTTCGATGGTTCCTGACACCGATATTCAACAACTTCGTACCCCGCCACACTCTATTGAGGCGGAGCAATCGGTGCTGGGCGCGCTTATCCTTGATAACAATGCCATCGATAAGGTCGCGGATGTACTGAAAGCGGAGGACTTCTACAACGAAGGCCACCGCATCGTCTACGAGCACATCAATCGCTTGGCGGCAAGCAATAGCCCTGCCGACGCAGTGACGCTCTCCGAGAGCTTACGTGCAGAAGGCAAGCTCGAATATGTCGGTGGCTTGGCCTACATCGGCGCGATTGCGAATGCAGTGCCCACTGCGGCAAACGTCCGTCGATATGCCGAAATCGTGCGTGATCGTTCGGTAATGCGTCGCTTGGCGGGGGTGGCGACCGATATCGCCGAAGCTGCGATCAGCCCAATGGGCAAAACGGCAGATCAGTTGCTAGACGAAGCCGAGGGCAAGATTTTTGAAATCGCTGAAATGGGCGATCGATCAAAGCAGAATTTCATCTCGTTATCCGAGTTGACCGCGCAAGCCATTGATCGCGTAGAAGAGCTCTATCGCCGTGATAACGCGAGTGACGTAACCGGCATCTCAACAGGCTACACCGACTTGGATCGGATGACCGCGGGACTTCAGCCGGGCGATCTCATCATCGTTGCTGGACGCCCGTCGATGGGCAAAACCGCGTTTTCGCTCAATATCGGCGAACACATTGCTGTGAACCTGAAAAAGCCAGTAGCTGTGTTCTCGATGGAGATGGGTGCGCTGCAACTAGCGATGCGCATGATCGGCTCTGTCGGCAAACTCGATCAACACGTGCTCAGGACGGGGCGACTCACCGATAGCGACTGGAATAAATTTACCGACGCGCTATCGAAACTCGACAGCTCGCCGATGTACATCGACGAAACGGCAGGCTTGAATCCGTTTGAGCTTCGCGCACGCGCACGGCGACTTGCCCGACAAGTGGGTGGTTTGGGCCTCATCATCGTGGACTACATTCAGCTGATGAGCAGCGCCTCCAGCGGTGAGAATCGCGCGACAGAGGTCTCCGAGATTTCGCGTTCGCTCAAGATGTTGGCGAAGGAATTGCAAGTGCCGGTCATTGCGCTGTCGCAGTTGAATCGCTCGCTCGAACAACGTCCGAACAAGCGCCCTGTGATGAGCGATTTGCGTGAATCCGGCGCGATTGAGCAAGACGCAGACGTGATCTTTTTCATCTATCGCGACGAGGTTTACAACCAAGATTCGCCAGCGAAAGGCGTTGCGGAAATCATCATCGGCAAACAGCGTAACGGACCGATTGGTACGGTGAATCTCACCTTCCGTGGTGAGCACACGCGATTCGAGAACTACGCCGCGAGCGAAAACTATCTGAACGTGGGATCGATTCAATCGGCGCGCGGATCGGGTGGCGGACCAAAATTTGGTGGTGACTCTCCGTTCTAACGAGGGCGTGTTACCACGACCTGAAGGAATGCTCGCGCATCGATCCAGCCACCAAATAAGAGAGAACTTTTGACTAGCCTTGAGCTTCTTCCCATGCGTAGTGGAGGGCTAGCGGCTGTAAATCGCAATTTCGATTAACGAAGAAAGCGAGTGCTAGCCCTGATCTAAATGGGGCTAGGGTTTTTTGGTCGCTAGTTATTCTGGGATTAGCGCCCTACAAAGCGCGCGGCGCGCTTTTCTTTGAACGCAGCAACGCCCTCTTTGTAGTCCGCTGAATAGCCACATTCGCGCATGAGCTGGCCTTCGAGCGCGAGCTGCTCATCGAGTGAGTGATCGGCGCTTGCATAGAGCGCGTGCTTGGTGCGCGCGTAGCCCTGAGTTGGGCCTGATGCGAGTTGCTGGGCAACGGCATCGATGCGAGCGGCAAACTCATCATCCGCCACGCACTCCCAGATGAGCCCGATCTCAGCCGCTCCCTTCGCGGTGAGCTTGTCGCCGAGCAGGGCAAGGCCCATCGCGCGTTGTGTGCCCACCAAACGCGGAAGGAAATACGATCCGCCCGTATCGGGAATGAGCCCTAGTTTGCAAAACGGCTGCAGAAAGCTCGCGCTTTCGGTGGCGATGGTGAGATCACACGCCAGCGCGAAGTTACAGCCCGCGCCCGCAGCGACGCCATTGACGGCGGCGATGACAGGCATCGGCAATGAGCGGATCGATTGCACGAGCGGCGCGTAGTTTTTCTCCATCGATTCGCCAAGGTCCACGGCGCTCTGGCCGGGGGCGACTGCGCGATCATTCAAATCCTGACCGGCGCAGAACCCTTTTCCCGCCCCGGTGATGATGAGGAGTCGCGCAGCTTCTGCGGTGCACCGCGCGATTGCATCGCGAAGCTCCACGTGCATCTGGTTGGTAAACGAGTTGAGTCGCTCAGGACGATTCAGCGTGATGCGAGCCACGTCATGCTCGATTGAAAATAGGATGGCTTCGTAGCTCATTCAATTTAGGCTTGAAATGGAGTAGCGCGCGAGTGTACGCGCGCGCCCGTGCACGTACGGCGCGGAGTGACTCAATACGAAACGCTGCTCCCGTCAGGCAGGCGCTACGGCACGCGCGGTAGACCCGTTTCCATTTCCCACACGAGCGCGCAGCCACTCCTGAGTATCTGCTTCGTTCATCGGCATCGCAATACCGAATCCTTGTGCGAAGTCACAGCCGTAAGTTTGCAGCTGTACCAGCGACGTGCTGTCTTCAACGCCTTCCGCAACAACGGTGAGACCCAAGTTGTGCGCGAGCGTAATGGTTGATTGCACGATGATTCCGTCTTCCGCACTCTTTGACATCCGATGCACGAAGGAATGATCGATTTTGAGCCCGCGAAGCGGTAGCCGCCGCAGATATGAAAGCGAGCAAAAGCCAACGCCGTAGTCATCAATCACGATCGAAAAACCGAGTGCGCGGCACGCTTCGAGCACTTGCGCAGCGCGCTCCTGATTGTGGATCAGCGAGGTCTCGGTTATCTCCAAATCCATCAGCTTCGTGGGCAGGCCACTTTGCGCAATTGCAAGCTGCAAATGGGCGACGATGGCTGAATCACCCAAGAGGCGCGGCGAAATATTAATCGACACACCAACGCCTGGAGCGATGCTTTGCCACGCTTTCGCAGCGCGCGCCGCGTTGTCAATGACCCAGCGGGTGAGCTGACGGATCGAATCCGACATCTCGGCCTTATGAACGAAGTCACGCGCTGCGAGCCGCCCGTATTCCGGGTGATTCCAGCGAACGAGCGCTTCCATACGCGCCGGCTTACGCGACGAAACATGGATGAGCGGTTGAAATTCGAGGGTGAGCTCACCCGATTCAATGGCGGCGGGAAGTCGGGCAAGCAAGCCGAGCTTTTTCTTCTCGAACACCACCGTTGCGCGGCTGAAGAGCCGGGTGCCGCCGCCCGTATTTTTCGCGTGATACATCGCCTCGTCAGCGGCGCGCGAGAGATCGGAAAATGTAGTGCCATGGGCGGGGAAGAGCGCCGCACCGATACTGGCTGACAAGTGAAATTTACTGTCGGCGATGAGGAACGGCTCGCGCATTGCCTCGCCCAGTGCCTCGCCGAGTTTCATCGCGCCGTCGCCGGTGTCTACGTCGCGCGCAAAGATTGCAAATTCGTCCCCCCCTAAGCGCGCTGCAACTGCGTTGGTGTCTTTGATAACGCTTTCCAGCCGATGCCGCATCTGTCGCAAGACTTCATCGCCTGACGCATGTCCGAGCGTGTCGTTGATGTCTTTAAAGAGATTGAGATCAATCAGAAGGAAGGCCGCAGGCTCCGGGGTTGCGTCGCGCATGCGGGTTGTGCACACGTCGGAAATTTCGGCGACCATACGCTGGCGATTAAGCAGACCGGTAAGCGGATCACGATATGCAAGATGTTCGAGCAGTGATTGGTAGCGCTTGCGATCGGTAATGTTGCGCCGCGCACCCCACATCCGGATCAACTTCCCATCTTCAACGACGCCCAACAACGAAAGCGACAACCAGTTTGCAGGCGCTTCGCCACGACCGCGCTGGATGAGCTCTCGCTCCACGAGCCGATAGCCGCGATCCACCCAATCGCGAAGCGAGCTGCCCTTGAAAAGCTCGGGCATCGTTTCGCCAATGGCGCGCCCGATGATTCGCTCGTCGGTGAGTACGTAGTCGCGCATAAACGCCGCGTTGGCGTCGGTTACGCGTGCTTGTGTGCGAAGGCGCTCGATTTGCACGTTCGGCGTCTCTGTTACATCAATGGGCGGATCAATATCGATGCACCAGATGGGGTCCGGTGCCGCTTGCACGAACGCGCGATGGCGTTCGCGGGTCTGCAAAAGCTCGCGCTCTGTTCTGAGTCGCTGAGACGACTCAACGCCCACCATCAAGAGATCAATGCCCGACGAGGCATACGTTTGCTCGTCGCGGTTCCAGTCGCGGGAGGTTGTGCAGTCCTCAAAACACACAATGCCCCAGAGTTCGCCTCGAACGAACACCGGCACGTCGAGCAGTGCGCGCACCCCGGTCGCTGGTAAATATTCAGCGCGGAATTCCTCGAGCAGTGGATCGCTCAATGCGTCTTCAACTGCGAGTGTGCGCCGCTGTCGGACTGCGGCAAGATAGAGCGGGTAGTTTGCCTGCGTAATCTCGATATTGTCCGCACCGACCGCTGGATTACGGGTGTCGTGTAGATATTTACAGCGCAGGATGTTGGCGTCTCGGTCAACGAATTGCCAGAGGCTTGCCCGAGTCACTTCAAGTTTGTCACCTACTTCGGTGAGGATGGAGCCGATGGTTTCGGCAAGGCTCGCAGAGGCAACGACGGATGGATCGCGAGCGAGCGCGAAGAGCGATTCATGAAATTGCAGTGAACGTAGCTCGCGCTCAGTGCGGTCGGTGACGTCTGCCAAGGTGCCGACGTAGCGAATTCGCCCGTCTTCAAGCGAAGCACGGTTGCCCCGACAGGACAGCCACACCACGCCGTTAGAGCTCGAAGAGACGCGGAACTCAAGCTCGACACTGTCGACCCCTTTCGCACATTGCGCTAGGACTTGCTCCATGCGCGAGCGGTCCTCTGGGAGCAGGAAATCGAGAAAGTCGCTTACCGGGCCGTAGTAGCGGCCGGGGCCTAAGCGTTTAAACGAAATGACGTTGTGGTACAGATCGATGAGCCCGCTCTCGGGCAGGTAATCCCAAAGCCCGATGCCGCCCGCAGCTAATGCGCGCTGCAAAAGCGGTTCATTCGTACCAAACGGAATTTTGGTCAGCTGTGCAATCCGCGAGACCAACAAATAACTCCCTCGTCCGCGCTTCGATGTCGCGTATCAGATCAAAAACAAGCTCGAAAATCGCGCATCGGGCGGTCTATGACTCGATGCCACGTGTTACTGATGGTAGCGTTCTCGCTCGCGTCCGTACAGTGCTGGAAACGTGCCCTACCTAAACGGGTGAGTCCGATACATAATTGACTGACCGGTCAGTCGGGAATGCTATCTTTTCTCGTTGTGCCCTTCGTAGCGCAACGTAGAGAATCACACAGAAACCACGTATAAACAGGGCGGAAGATCCAATTTCTCGCCAGTCGAGTAAACCAATAGATTCAATCTAGTCCAAGTGAAAATAGACGATGTATACCCAAGCTATTGACACCGATCCCACCTCGCGAAACTCGCCCACAAGCCACGCAAGCGTTGCGGAAGACGTCTTCCTCGCCCGCATCGCGCAGGACGAAAAGATCGAGCCACAAGACTGGATGCCGGAGGCGTATCGAAAAACCCTCGTTCGCCAGATTTCGCAGCATGCGCACTCCGAGGTGGTTGGCATGCTGCCTGAAGGCGGCTGGATCACCCGTGCACCGTCGCTGAGGCGCAAAGAAATTCTGCTCGCGAAAGTGCAAGACGAGGGCGGCCACGGCCTCTATCTTTACTCCGCCGCAGAAACCCTGGGCGTATCGCGCGAGCAACTCATTGACGCGCTTCACTCCGGCAAAGCGAAATATTCAAGCATCTTCAATTACGAAACCAAGACCTGGGCCGACATTGGCACCATTGGCTGGCTCGTGGACGGCGCGGCAATCATGAATCAAGTGCCGCTCTGCCGCTGCAGCTATGGCCCCTATGCGCGCGCGATGATTCGAATCTGCAAGGAAGAATCCTTTCATCAGCGTCAAGGCTTCGATATCGTGCGCGCGCTGTGTGAGGGCACGCCCGAGCAGAAGGCGATGGCGCAAGAATCGCTCAATCGCTGGTGGTGGCCCACCCTCATGATGTTCGGTCCGCATGATTCCGATTCCACGCACACCGGTCAGGCGAGCGCATACGGCATCAAGCGAATTAGCAACGATGATCTGCGGCAAAAGTTTGTCGACGTCACGGTTGCGCAGGCAGAGTTTCTTGGCTTGAGCATCCCAGACCCGGCGCTGCGCTGGAATGCGGAGCGCGGTCACTATGACTTCGGAAAGATCGATTGGGACGAGTTTTGGCGCGTGGTCAACGGTCAAGGCCCCTGTAACGAAGCGCGAATGCATGACCGGATCTCGGCGTTTGAAGAAGGGCGCTGGGTCCGCGATGCGGCAAGTGCGCACGCTGCGAAACGTGCTGCACGCGCCGTTGCGCGCGCGGGTGCGCTGGAGGCGGCATGAGCGATAGCAGCTCCAAAAGCCTCGCGCCTACCGATTGGCCGCTCTTCGAAGTCTTCATTCGTTCGAAGCAGGGGCTCGATCACAAACACGTCGGCAGCCTTCACGCGAGTGACGCCGAGCACGCGATTGCTCTGGCTCGCGACGTGTACACACGGCGGCAAGAAGGCGTCTCGATTTGGGTGGTGCCTTCGAAGGCAATTACTGCGAGTAATCCAGCGCTTAAAAACGAAAATTTTGATCCGATGGCGTCAAAGATTTATCGTCACCCAACCTTCTACGACATTCCCGAAGAGATTGGTCACATGTAATGAGCGCGCTTCCTTCGCAATCGCTCTTGCTGATCGCTGATACTTGCTTGGTGTGGGGACATCGACTTTCCGAGTGGTGCGGCCACGGCCCTCAGCTCGAAGAAGACATTGCGCTTACCAACACCGCGCTTGATGTCATTGGGCAGGCGCGCTCTCTCTACCAGCTCTACGCGCTACGCGCAGGCAACGGCTTGACCGAGGATAAGCTCGCCTATTTTCGTGGGGCGGACGCGTTCCAAAACGTTGCGATTGCCGCCGTTGAAAACGGTGACTACGCGCAAACGGTACTGCGTTCGCTGATTCTTTCCGCGTGGTTTGTGCCGCTCTGGCGCGAACTCGCCATTGGGCGCGATCCTGAATTGGCCGCGATCGCGGTCGAAGCCGAGAAAGCCGCACGAGTGCAACGCCGCCATGCAAGCGATTGGACGATTCGATTCGGCGATGGCACCGCCGAATCGCGTCGCAGAATTGAACACGCGATATCGACCCTTGCGCCGTGGGTGCCTGCGCTCCTTGCCGCTGAAATCGATGGCACTGATCGCGCTCGCCGTGAGAACGAATGGCGCTCGTTTATCGCCGAGGTGATGGCAGAGGCAACGCTCGATGCGTTCCCTGTCGGCTCAAGTAGCGATCATGCCTTTGAGGCAAATGCGAAGCAGGCGCTTTCGGCGCTCCTCCATGAAATGCAATCGCTCGCGCGCGAGCACCCCGAAGCGGTTTGGTAGCGGATGGCAACTCACTTTTTTCCGTTAACTGTGAAAGACGTGCGCAGAGAAACCAAAGATTGCGTTTCGATTGCGTTTGATGTTCCGCCAGAGCTGCGCGACGCGTTTGTATTTCAAGCGGGGCAGTACGTCAATCTTCGCGCCAATGTTGACGGCGAAACGCTCAGGCGCTCTTATTCGCTCTGTAGCGCGCCGGATTCGGGCGAATGGCGGGTGGCGGTGAAACGCGTGGCGGGCGGGCGCTTTTCGCAGTTCGCCAATGCCAAACTGAAGGCGGGTGACAGCATCGATGTGATGCCACCGGATGGCAAGTTTTGCTTCCTGCCCGCGCGGGAGAAGAAACGCCACGTGTTGATGATCGCTGCCGGCAGCGGCATCACGCCGATGTTGTCGATTGCAACGACGCTGCTCACGCGAGAGCCCGATTCGTCGATCACGCTGCTGTACGGAAACCGTAGAGTGCGCGACATCATCTTCAAAGAGCAGATCGAAGACCTACGGGATCGATTCCTGGCGCGTTTCCAAGTGCTCCATGTATTGAGTCAGGAACCGATGGAATCGCCTCTTTCAATTGGGCGAATCGATCAAGAAAAGATTTTGTCGATCATTCAAAAAAATAGGATTCTCCCCGCATTCGATGAGGCCTATATTTGTGGCCCTGAAACGATGCTTGAGGGTGCGCGCTCTGCGCTTTCGCTTTGCGGCATGGCAAAAGAGCGCATTCACTTTGAGCGCTTCGCCGCTAGCCCGGTCGCCGCGGCGCGTAAATCTGGCTCCGACGATCCTTCGGCTCGCTCGGGAGACGCAGTGCCTGCGGACGCAGCAACGGCCCGCGCACGCACGACGCTTATTGCTGACGGGATTGAGCGAGAGGTGACGATCGCCTACGAGGGCCAAACCGTGCTCGACGTCGCGCTCGACGCCGGGATTGATGCGCCGTATGCGTGCAAGGCGGGTGTGTGTTGCACCTGTCGCGCGCGCGTGTTGGAGGGCGAAGTACGGATGGACGCGAACTACACGCTTGAGGAACATGAATTGAAGCGTGGATTTGTGCTCACTTGCCAGTCGCGACCGGTCACGCCCTACGTAAAGATCACCTACGACGCGCGCTAGGGAGACGCTGATTAAATACCCATCGCGCATTACATCCTCGGGCTTGAGCCGATTGCTGCATCGAAAATGCTCACAATAGCCCCGCTATTGCTCGCATTTGTCGATTTCGCACTCGGTCTCAATCCGAGGCGGACTGCACGCGGGATTTAATCAGCGTCTCCCTAGCGCGAACGCCCACTTCAAAACAGGGATGTTCGCGGCGCGAAAGCCTCGATGGCGGGTCGCGCAAGGTAGCATTTCGGCATGCACTTCTACCTTACCGTCGCGCTTTCCGCGTTTCTGCTGTTTCTTGTCCAACCGCTCATCGCGAAACAAATCTTGCCGTGGTTCGGTGGCTCGTCGGCGGTGTGGACGACCTGCATGCTGTTTTTCCAAGCGGCGCTGCTCCTGGGCTACGCGTATGCCGATGTGACGCCACGCGCGCTTGGCCCCAAGCGGCAGCCGCTTTTGCACATCGCACTCGCACTCGCTTGTTTGCTGGTGCTGCCCATCATCGCGCCAGACGCGTTGAAGCCGCAGGGTGCAGAAGAACCCATCACGCGCATTCTGTTGCTGCTCTCGGTCACGATTGGTTTGCCGTATTTGCTGCTTTCCACCACGTCGCCGCTCATCCAAAGCTATTTCGCACGCTTAAATCCTGGGCGCGACCCTTACCGCTTGTTTGCGCTTTCTAACGCCGCGTCTCTTATCGCGCTGGTGGCGTATCCGCTCGCCATTGAACCGTTCACTGGAACGCGCGAGCAAGCCATCGGCTGGTCAATCCTTTTCGCGATCTATGTCATCTTGCTCGCGACACTTGCCTGGCGGGTTTCGCGGCGCAGCGAGTCCGCACCCGAGACGAGTGTCGGAATGCAATCCGCCGCGTCGGGTGCGCTACCACCGCTCACGACGCAACTGCGCTGGATCGCGCTTTCTGCAGCGGGCTCGATGCTTCTGCTCGCGGTTTCAAATCACATCACGCAAAACGTTGCTTCAGTGCCGCTTTTGTGGGTGTTGCCGCTCGTGCTCTATCTCTTGAGCTTCATCCTCACGTTTGACGGACAAGGTTGGTACAGGCGCCAGTATTACGTCGGGCCATTTATCGTCGTCTTGATTGGCATGTGTTACCTGTTGGTCGACAAGACTTATCAGTTTGATTTGGTCGTGCAGACGAGCGTGTTTTGCGTGGGCCTGTTTGTCGTTTGTATGGTGTGCCACGGCGAGCTCGTGTTGGCGAAGCCCGAGCCTTCGCAGCTCACGCGTTTTTACTTGCTGATTTCCGTTGGAGGCGCGCTGGGTGCGCTCGTGGTGAGCGTCGGCGCGCCGCTCTTTTTCCCCACGTTTCTAGAAACCTCGCTCGCTCTTTTTGTGGCGACTCTTCTGTTTGTTCCGGTGGCTACCCAGACACAGCCGCTGCTTAAGTGGTTTGCGGTTGCGCTCGCCGTGGGCGTAGCCGGAACGGGTGCTTATTTTTGGAAGCTCGAACACAATAACTCACTTGAAGTGACTCGAAATTTCTACGGCGTGTTGAAGATCAAAGAGTACGATGATCGCGGCAGTGACAACCACCTGGTTCGCATGGTTCACGGCGCGATTCTTCATGGCGAGCAGTACACGCATGACACGTGGCGGCGCGAGCCGACGACGTATTACACGCCGACGTCTGGGTTTGGGCGCTCGGTGAACCAGAAGCGGATCGAAGCGCCGCTCAGCTATTCCGGAATTCGAATTGGAATGATCGGTTTGGGCGTGGGAACGGTCGCTGCGTATTGCCGTGAAGTGGATACCTGCAGGATCTATGAGATCAATGCGGAAGTGGAGCGACTCGCGCGCAAGCACTTCACGTATTTGAGCGATAGCAAGGCGAAGATGGATATCGTCATCGGCGACGCACGGCTCTCGCTTGAACGAGAGGCGAACAATCAGTTCAACGTGCTCGCGGTAGATGCCTTTTCGGGCGACTCGATCCCCATGCATTTGATTACCGACGAAGCGGTGCGCGTTTTCATGGGCCAGCTCGCATCGAACGGCATCCTTGCGTATCACGTGTCAAATCGTTTCCTCAACTTGCCGCCAGTGCTCGCTGAGATCGCCGCGCGTGAAAAACTCGCGGGCCTCGTGGTTGAGGATCCATCTCAGTCAAACAATGCGCTGCATTCCACCAGCACTTGGGTGCTGCTCGCAAAGGATGCGAGCGCTTTTGGCAAGATCGAGGGCGGCACACCGCTTGAGCGCGTACCAGGCACACCGTTCTGGACGGACGATTTCAACAATCTGCTGTCCGTGCTTAAGTGGAAACACTAGTTGCTTCGCCCGCTTAGTCCCGAAGGGCTTGGGGCGAGCGCTTCATTTTATGTCAAACGGCTAAGTGCAATAAATAGGCGCTTGCCCCGATAAACGTTGGGCAAAGCGATAAGTGTCGAATCAAAAATTCGTCACGTTGCCGGAGCAATTCAGCAACGCGTTCGCGCCCTCGAGTCGTGTCGAGCCTTATCTGGCGTTCGGGAGCAGATCAAGCACGCGTTGCGCGCGGTGAAGCAGAGAGTCTTCCAGCAGTTCGGCGAGGCGGTCGGCCGCGCGCGCTTCAAGTGCGAGCATGATTTCGTCTTGCTCCTCCATCACCTGATCCCAAAGCTCGGCGGTCATATGCGCGAGGTAGCGTGCGCGCGCCGCTTGACCATTGAGTAATCGGTAAATTTTGGCGAGCACTTCGTTGCCCGCTGCCTCGACGATGCCTTGATGGAAATGCTGGCTGTAGCGAAAGAAGCTTGCCGCATCGCGATTTCGGTAATGGCGAGCCATCAAATCGTGATAGTGACGTAGCGTCGTGATTTCGTCTTGGCTCGCATTCGCACAGGCGAGCTCACCCGCTAAGCGCTCAAGCGTGCCGATCGTTTCTAGCGTGTCGCGAAGGCGCTGGCGTTCGAGCTTGGTGACAAGCGCACCGCGCCGCGGCTGAAATTCGACCAAGCCCTCGGTAGCCAGTATCTTGAGCGCGTCCTTCAGATTCCTGCGCGAAACGCCGTGCTGCTCTGCAAGCTCTTTTTCGCGCAACGGCGAGCCCGGCGCGATTTGATGAAGCACGATTTTTTCGCGCAGCGCGCGCGCGATAACCTCGTGCACAGGCTTCGGATGAGTGAGTTCCTCGATGAATTCGTCCATGGCTTCCTCCCGGTATAGCCTGTCACGTGTAGGCCGTGATCATGGACAAATTCTAGTTTGTCTAAGCGCTTAGCGGTAGACAAATTTTGTCCTGTTCAATCTGACCAAACGCCGGATGAAAAGGCAAACGTGAAACGACGCCGATTTAGTTTAGTTTTGAACAAATCGGCTTAGCGGGTTTGACTCGTACGTTTGTCGAGAATTCAGCTTGGACGAATGCCTTGTCTTGCGTGAGGATCAGCGCTCAGTGGGCGCAAGCGCGGGATCGACTGCCGCCCGTTCGTCGAAGACAAAGCAGTCGCCGTCGTAGTGATCGCGTCCCACCTTCTCAAAATAGCGAAGGATTCCGCCTTCAAGTTGGAAGACGTTTTCTACGCCGAGTGAGTGCAAATACGGCGCGGCTTTCTCGCATCGGATACCGCCCGTGCAGAAGCTCACCACCGTTTTGTTTTTCAATGCATCCGCGTGCTGCTTCGCGATCTCGCCGAATTCGGTAAAGTTTTTGTTACCCCAAAAAAGCGCACCTTTGAATGTGCCGGTATCGACCTCCACATCATTTCGCGTATCGAGTAAGACGATGTCGTCACCACGGTCCAACCGCGCTTTTAAATCCTCTGGCGAGATGAAGGGCGCGGGCTGCAACGCTGGGTTCACCTGCGGCTGGCGGAAGGTGACGATCTCGTCTTTCAACTTGATCTTCATCTTGTGAAACGGCATCGTGTCCGACCAGCTCTCTTTGATATCGAGGTTGGCAAAGCGCGGATCATCGTCAAGGATCGAAAGAAAACTGCGCACAGTTGTTTCTGCACCCGCGAGGAACGCATTGATCCCCTCGTGTGCAAGCAGGATCGTGCCCTTAAGGCCGAGCGCCTGCGCGACAGGCAAAAGGCGCGCCTTCACAGCGTGTGGATCGTCGATCGCAACGAAGCGGTACGTGGCGATGTTCAAAATGTGAGTCATACGCAAATTTTAGGGTGTTCCCTAGGTGAAGAGCGAGTCAGTCACCCGGCGGCCGCATTGGAATGACGGCGCAGTAGCGTACTGACGTTGAACGATAATCCACGGCTCACGAGCGACATAACGACAATAAGGAGGATCTCTATGACGTACGCCGCCATCACTGGCTGGGGCAAATGCATGCCGCCCGCAGTGTTGACTAACGCCGATCTTGCGACCTTTATCGACACCGACGATGAGTGGATCGTCTCGCGCACCGGCATGAAAGAGCGGCGCATTTCGCATGTACATGCCGTTGAAATGGCCTATGTCGCATCCATGCACGCGCTTGCCTGCGCGGGCTTGAAGCCCACTGACATTGATCTGATTGTGTACGGCAGTTGCAGCAACGATGAACTGGTGCCGAATACTGCCTCTGCCTTGCAGTACAAACTCGGTGCCGATGGCGCCGCTGCGATGGATGTGAACACAGCGTGCACGAGCTTTCTCTACGGGCTCTCGACGGCCAACGCCTTAGTTCGCACCGGCACGTGCAAGCGCGCATTGGTTGTAGGCGTCGAGCTCATCTCCCGCTATATGGATTGGGACAATCGCGGCGTTGCGGTGCTTTTTGGCGACGGCTGCGCGGCAATCGTGATCGAGCAAACTGAGGAAAAGACAGGATTACTCGCCGAGACGCTCGGCTGCTATGGCGATGCGCGTGGCATTCTGCGCGTGCGCGGCTACGGTGCGACGTACGCGAATTGCAACGTCACCTTTGGTGACATGCTCTGGGATTTTGACGGCCCGCAAATCTTTAAGAAAGCGGTGCAGGGCATGACCGATGCGAGCGCGAAGACGCTTGCGAAAGTGAACGTGACGCCCGAGCAAATCGATCTCGTGGTGCCGCATCAAGCCAATTCACGCATCATCGAATCAGTCGCGAAGTACGCGGGCATTTCAATGGACAAAGTGCATCTCACCGTGCAGAAATACGGCAATATGAGTTCCGCGACCGTGCCCGTTGCCCTGGTTGAGGCGCTGGAAGAGGGGCGGATCAAGCCGCGAGCGAAACTTCTCATGCCAGCCTTCGGTGCTGGGCTCACATTGTGTTCGCACTATGTGGAATGGGGCGAGCGCATCGTGCCGAAAGATGTGTCAAACGTCGCCCTGCCGCCGTGCGAAAAAACTGCGCTCCAACTCGTCAACGAAATTCGAGCCACGAAAGATGTTCGAGGTCGCTCGCTCGCGGGGATCGAAGCGGCGTACTACGCAGATCGAAAGCCGTACGCGCAGCAGTAAGGTTCGAGTTTACTCTCACATTTATCGCGATTGCCCACGTTCTATCGGGGCGACACGCAATAAGTTTCTCTTGTTGATATGCAGTAATTTCGTATGCTTGCCCCATTTTGTTGTGGGGTAGGCGGCATAAGTTGGTGCGCCGTGAGCACTAGTAGAGCTGCCAACTACAGCCGCGCCGGCAGCTTCAAGAAACCTCGAAACCGTGCACGACCGCCGCGCACTTTATGGGTGTGGTCGATCTCATAGCTCGGGAACCGCGAGAGGAAACGCCCAATCGCGACTGCGCCTTCAAGACGCGCGACGGCAAGGCCCGCACACTGATGCGGGCCCGATCCGAACGCGAGATGCCGATTGTGCTCACGCGTGATGTCCAGAGTGTCGGGATTCTCAAACTGCGCAGGATCGCGATTCGCCGCACCAATGCACAACGTGATTCGCGTTTGCGCGGGCAGACGAACGCCACCGATGCGGGTCGCAATCGTACTCATGCGGTTGCCGAGCTGATTGCTTGATTCGAATCGCAAAAATTCTTCCACGGCCGATTTGATCAACGCCGGATTCGCGACTAGCGTATGGCGCGCGTTCGGCCAGCGCGTGAGCGTTTCGAGCGCGTTGCCGATCAAATTCGTCGTCGTCTCATGGCCCGCATTCAAGATGAACACGCAGTTCTGGAGCAGCTCAGTTTCGCTCAAGCGCTCGCTCGCGGATTCGCCTTGAATCAGCCGGGTGAGCACATCGGTCGCCGGATCGCCCGGCGATGCGCGCCGACGCGCCACCAGCGTTTTCAGATAGCCAACGAATTCGGTGACAGCACGATTGCCGCGCGTCAATTGCTCGTCGGTGAGCGAAGGCTCAAGTGCGCCGAGAATTGCGAGTGACCAGTCACGCAGTGGCTCTCGTTCATCATGCGGCACACCGAGCAGATTTCCGATGATTTCAACCGGGATCGCCGCAGCGAAATGCTCGATCAGATCGACAGACTCACCACGCTGGGCGCGCGCGCCCATCTCGTCGAGCAGG
This sequence comes from Betaproteobacteria bacterium, assembly GCA_013298765.1. Taxonomy (GTDB): domain Bacteria; phylum Pseudomonadota; class Gammaproteobacteria; order Burkholderiales; family Casimicrobiaceae; genus Casimicrobium. The sequence goes on along the minus strand of JAAFJA010000013.1, from coordinate 113,912 downwards.
CGATCAACGAGATGAATGAGCGATATTTGCATCGCGTCGACTGCGCGTTGCGAGAGTGCGCCGATAATGAGTTTTCTCACCCGCGTGTGAAGCGGCGGATCATTGAACACGAGGCTCGCTGTGTGATGCTCGAAAAGCGGCGAATCTCCATACTTGGGAAAAAACTCAGCTTTTTTGTCGGATGAAAACGCGCTTGCGTCTTTGTAAACCTGCAAGCAATCTGCGTAACGCGTGAGAAGAATTGAGCCATCGGGCATCTGCCGCACGGGATCGCGTTCTCGCAGCGTGCGATAAAACGGATACGGGGCGTCATGAAAACCGGGTGGCAGCGCGCGTAAGTCAAAACTTGCCAGCCAATCAATGTCAGTGTGCATTGCTGAATTTTGAGTGATCTAAGAGCAGACGAGGTCACAAAAGCGAAGAAAACGAGAATTTGCTATTAACTAATCCATTTGTTAATGTTTAATTCACTGATGTAGATCAAGCAAAGTGTCGTTTATCGGGCTTTTGTTGCTTCGCGGCAGTTTGCGTGATGCGACAAGGCGGATTCGCAGCATATCGGCTCGCTATATTTCGTTAGTACACAAATCACGGAGGGTCGCTGCTTGAAATTGCTTGAATGGCTCGCACGAGCGAGCGCGATTGTGGCGGGACTCATCCTGATTGCGCTCACACTGATGACGGTTTACAGCGTGATAGGCCGTGATTTTTTCGGTAAAGCGCTGCTCGGCGACTTCGAGCTCACCGCGGTGATGACGGGTGCAGCCATCGCGCTTTTTTTGCCTTGGTGCCAAGTCAAACGCGGCAACATCATTGTTGACTTTTTTACCAGCCGCGCGAGCGATCAAACCCGCAGCGCGCTGGATCGGATTGGCGCACTTTTCATCGCGGTGATGATGGGGCTTTGCGCATGGCGTGCCACACTCGGCGGATTGTCTGCCTACAAAAGTAATTCGGGCACCATGATGCTCGGATTTCCCGAGTGGATCGTGTACAGCTTCATTGTTCCGGGTCTCACCATTACTGCATTGATCGCACTCGTGCAGGCACTTCGCGGCCTGGATGCGTTTGACGTTAAAGGTGGGGAGTTGCCGCAATGACTGGGATCACGCTCGCAGTCGTGATCTTCGCGATCATGCTGCTTCTCATGGCGATCCGAATCCCGATTGCCGCTTGTATGTTTACAGCGGGCGCATTCGGCTACGTGGTGCAAACTGGCTGGCTACCGCTTGCCAATTTCTTGAATTCGCAGACGTATGCGCGCTTTGCAAGCTACGATTTGTCGGTGATCCCGTTGTTCATTTTGATGGGGCATTTCGCGACCCAGGGCGGGTTGTCGCGTGCGCTATTTCAGTTTGCAGCGGGCGCGCTTGGTCGATTCAAGGGCGGTCTCGCGATGGCATCGGTCTTTGCATGTGCGGCGTTTGGCGCGATTTGCGGATCATCCGTGGCGACTGCTGCCACCGTTACCTCGGTGGCGTTACCCGAGATGAAACGTCACGGCTACTCGGGGAGACTCGCCACCGCGACGCTCGCAGCGGGCGGCACCTTGGGGATACTAATCCCGCCTTCAGTGGTGCTCGTGATCTATGCAATTCTTACTGAGCAGAACATCGCGAAATTGTTTGCTGCGGCCATGATTCCCGGCATTATTGCGATGGTGGGCTACATGCTCGCCATTGCGATCTATGTTCGCTTAGTGCCCGGCCATGCGCCTGAACATGATGAGATTGCCAAAACCAACATGACTGAAGCCTTGATCGGCGTCGGTCCGATCGCGTTGATCTTTCTGATTGTTTTCGGTGGCATCTACGGCGGCTTTTTTACGCCCACTGAGGGCGCGGGTGTTGGCGCGTTTTGCACATTTGTCGCAGCACTCGCTAAGCGCGAGATGACCTGGGATAAGTTCAAAACCTGCTTCTACGCCACGGCGGAAAGCTCGGCCATGATCTTCATGATCTTCTTGGGCGCAGATCTCATGAATTCAGCGCTCGCGCTCACGCAGGTGCCCAATCAGCTAGCTGCGGCAGTCGGCGGCATGGGGCTGCCACCACTCGCTGTGATCGGGGCGATTTTGATTTTCTACGTCGTGCTCGGCTGCGTGATGGACGAGCTATCGATGATCCTGCTCACCATTCCGATTTTCTTTCCTATGGTGATGGGTTTGAAACTTGGGCTCACCCCCGAACACCAGGCGATTTGGTTCGGTATCTTGGTGCTCATGGTGGTGGGGGTCGGGATGCTTGCGCCGCCCGTGGGCTTGAACGTTTACGTCGTCAACAGTATGGCGAAAGACGTGCCGATTTCTGAGAGCTATCGTGGGGTTGTCCCGTTCTTGGTCAGCGATTTCCTGCGCACGACGTTAGTGCTGTTCTTCCCTGCGATTGCGCTGTGGATCTTGCAGTTTGTCGGCAAATGACGATGTGCTGACACCGTCGCGCTAGCGGAAACCCGATTTCTCAACGTTAACGTTATCGTCAGAATTCAACCATTATCCGAAGGAGGAAAACAATGGATCGTCGTACCGTACTGAAAGCAGCGGGTGCAACCGCTGTTGCATCGATTGGCGCGCCTGCGCTCGTAGGCTTCGCACAATCAACCGTCACCTTGAAGTTCCACACGTTCATGGCGCCCACATCGAACGTGTGGCTCACCATGCACAAAGCGTGGATGGATAAAGTTGAGAAAGATTCTGGCGGACGCATCAAGTTTGAAGGCTATCCCGCGATGCAACTGGGCGGCACCCCGCCACAGCTCTACGATCAAGCGCGTGATGGTGTGGCTGACATTACTTGGACTTTGCCTGGCAATACCGCCGGTCGTTTCCCGCGTGTTGAGGTGTTCGAGCTGCCGTTCATGATGAACAATGCGGACGCAACCTCGCGTGCGTACTGGGAATACGTGCAAACGATGGCGCCCGATGAGTTCAAAGAGAACCAGCTGATCGCAGTGCAAGTGCACGGTCCGGGCATGTTCCACATGAAGGAAAAGCTCATCAAGTCCGCAGCGGATTTGAAGGGGCTCAAAGTGCGCGGCCCGACGCGTCAAATCACCAAGATGCTCGGGATGCTCGGCGCAACGCCCGTTGGCATGCCGCTGCCGCAGATTCCTGATGCGCTCTCGAAAGGCGTGATCGACGGATGTGTGATTCCTTGGGAAGTGGTGCCGTCGGTGAAAGTGAACGAACTCACGAAGTTCCACAGTGAATTCGCGCCGGATGCGGGCTCGCTCTACACGACGACATTCGTGATGAGCATGAACAAAGCGAAATACAACTCGCTGCCGCCTGATTTGAAGGCTGTGATTGATCGCAACTCCGGCATCGAAGCGTCTGCGTTCCTTGGACGTACGCAGCAGAGCAACGATCCAAATGGCCGCAAGAGCGCATCAGACCGCGGCAATACGATTCACACGATTGGCAAGGCCGAAGCCGAGGAATTCAGGAAGCTCTGCGCACCGATCTATCAAGAATGGATCGACGACATGAATAAGCGCGGCTTCGATGGCAAGAAACTGTTCGACACCGCCAAAGCGTTGATCGAGAAGCACGGCAAGCGCACGTAGCGATCAGCGTCGAACGCGTCCCCGTAAACGCCCGCCCATGCGGGCGTTTTTCTTTTCATAAATTTCTTTGAAATTACGGCTTATCAGGGGCTACAGCCCATTTTCATATTATTAAGCTTAGCGACTAATATGCGCTGTAGCCCATAGAGAAACGTCTTTTGTAGAGTGAAGCGACGTTTATGACGATCACGCTTGTCTGACCGAAGTAGCCGCGAACCGTTGGTTTAATTACTGATTTACGTAATTTTCTTTTGACGCTTTTGCCGCTAATATTCGTGGAAGGTCCTCATCCGCTTGACCCAAGACGTCGCCGATGAGACTGTGCTAATTACGAAAGTACGTGATAGCATAGAAATATGGTTTCACGTACTTCTACGTCAAAAAGTAGCCGAGCACCCAAGGCGAGTGACGCTGTCGAAGCGCGCCTCGCTGCCCTCGAAGCGCAGGTTGCAACGCTCGTCTCGCGCGCGAGCGCTGAGCAAGCGGATACGTCCGCGCGCGGCGCGGGCGATCCGGAGCGTGCGCCCCCGACGCCAAGTATTCCCGCTGCGAGCGTTACGCCGCAACGCAAGTTTTGGGCAATCGATGGCGTGCTTCGTAGCACCGAGTCGAAGGGCAGCGAGTCTGGCGGCGTTGTGTTTGCGGGGCAGGTGGTTTTGCCCAATGAAGAGACCTACGCCTGGCAGATTGAATCCGACACTCCCGCGCTGCTTACCTCCGACTGGAGTGTTGCGCACACACCGCTTGCGGCGCTCGCGCACCCGATTCGCTTGCAAGTGCTCAAGGCTCTGATTGAAGGCAAACGAGATACCCAGTCGCTCGCGAGCTTGCCCAACATGGGTACGACCGGCCAGCTTTATCACCACTTGAAAGAACTCGAAGCGGCGGGCTGGATTCGACAGCCGCGTCGTGGCGAATACATCGTGTTGGCGGAGCGCGTTATTCCGCTCTTGGCCATTCTTTCCGCATGCGAAGTCACGCAGCGCTAGTCAACGAGGCAACTCAAATGAGCATCCTTTACCAATCAGTTCACACCTTTCGTCGTGCTGTAAAGCGCGTGGTTCCGTTCGCGTTTCTAGGTCTTGCGGCGTTAATTGCCGTTCGCGCCGCTGAGCACTGGATCGCGCCACAACCGCAATGGCCACAGCCCTTGCAGCTCGTCGGAAAAGGCGTCAACGAGCTGCGTTGGCCGCTCGGTGGGTTCGCGGTTCTGTTCGTGGTTTGTTTGGGCTTGGTCTTGACGTCGGGGCGGGTGCTTGCGCAGACGACGGACCTTAAAAACCTGCAACCCACGATGGAGCGAGTCGTTGCCGCGCAGAACCTCCCGGCTGCCGGTGGCGCGTTCGTCACGTCAGCCGGTATGCAAAGTTTCGCCGTCGCGGGCGTGCGAAAGCGCGGTGAAAAAGTGGCGGTGAGTAACGCTGACCTTTGGCACTTGGGTTCCAACGGTAAAGCGATGACAGCGGCCATGATCGCGCGCTTGGTCGAGCGTGGCTCGATTCGCTGGAACCATACGTTGGCTGAGATGTTTCCCGAGCTCGCGAAAGACATGCCTGAACCGATGCGCGCGATCACCGTTGAGCAATTGCTTTCGCATCGTGCCGGGTTGGATGCGAATTTTGATGTGATGCGCTACGTGTCGCGCAAAGATTTGGGCGCGGCGCGCATTGATGTACTGAAAGACGCGATGCGCAAGGGGCTCGCAAACAAGCCCGGAGAAAAGTTTCTCTACTCCAACTGGGGCTACACGATCGCATCTGCGATGGCTGAGCGCGCAACTGGAAAGGCCTTCGAAAACCTCATGCGCGAAGAGGTGTTTGTGCCTCTTGGCATGAAGAGCGCTGGCTTTCAAGGCACAGGGACGCTGGGAAAGATTGATCAGCCCTGGCCTCACACATCCAACGGAAAAGCGGCTCCCGGTAACGGCCCCGAGATGGACAACGTGCCAACGATGGCCGCGGCCGGAACGATGCACATGACGTTGCCGGACTACGGACTCTTCATTGCAGAAATCCTCAAAGCAGCGCAGGGCAAAAGCGCTTGGCTAAAAAAGCAATCAGTTGAATCGCTTCTCCAGCCGCGTGGTGATGACTACGCGCTCGGCTGGCTCGTGCCTGAGCGCGGCTGGGCGGGCGGACGCGCGATGCATCACGGCGGTGACAACACGATGAACTTCGCAGTCGTGTGGGGCTCACCGAAGCGCGATTTCGCTGCGATCTTCGTCACGAATCAAAGCGGCGCGAACCGAGCTGGCGACGAGTTCGCAACAGCGGTGATTACTGCGGCGAGTCAAACGGGTAGCGAACGCCGATGAGGGATCGAATCTGATCCATCCAGCGAAGCGTTTCAAGCGTTTCGGCGTGGGGGATGCGATCACATTCGATGCGTCCCTCGCGAATCGCTGAGACTGCGGCCTCGATTTGGTATTCGAAGCCGTTGATCCGAAAGGGGTGTTCGATCTCCACCGGTGCTTCATTGGGGCGGACGAGCGTGGCGCGGGTGGCCTGCCAGAAGCCGTTGCGCAATGTGATGATGCCGCGTTCGCCAAAAATGTGAAAGTTGTTGTCGGCGGTGCTATCGACGGCGCAGACAAATTGCGAAGCGATGCCGGCTGGGAAGTGCAGCGTTGCATGCAAACGCTGATCGACGCCTGTGGGCGCGAGCACCGCCTTCGCGTCGATCTGCACCGGCTCAGGACAGCGACCGAGCGCCGCGGCCAACACCATGCGAGTCACCGTGAGGTTGTAAATCCCGATATCGAGCAGCGCGCCACCGGCCTGCGCGGGGTCGAAGAGGCGGCTCTTCTGATCAAACGGCGCGTTAAAACAAAAACTCGATTGCAGGCTGCGAAGTTCGCCGATCAGCCCAGCGCGCAACCACTCGGCAACGGCGTTGTGCAGCGGAAGAAACCGCGTCCAGACAGCTTCCATCAAAAACGTTTGATGCGACTTTGAGAGCGAGAAAAGTTCCGCCGCCGTGCGCGCATCGGTGACCATCGGTTTTTCGCAGAGCACTGGCTTTCGCGCACGAAGCGCCGTGCGAATCGCGTCTGCATGAAATGCGTGCGGCGTTGCGATATAGACGCCGTGCACCGAATCATCGGTGAGGACGTCTTCAATGCGTGTCGTGGCCCCGATGACCCGCCCGTTCGCGGGTGACCAGCGTTGCGCGAATGCGGCTGCGCGATCGGCATCCCGCCCTTGAACGCATTGAATGTGCATCCCAGGGAGCGCACACACGGCCTCGGCGAAACGATTTGCGATCCGACCCGGCCCGATCACGGCCCAACCAAAACTCTCCACTTGCATTACGGCCTAAGTTTCAAAATGGCGATTTTATTGGCGCTAGCGTTCATTTTATGAATAAAACGAAAAACAATATAAATGCTACATTCCCCTATTTAGATAGTCTTTAACGAGAAAAAGTAGATAGGACTCTGCGAGATGTGTTTCGCCGTCCACCATTGAGTGCGTGATTGCGCCGCACGCAGCAGGCAGCACGCAGCCAACGCGACGCGCACATTGTCGAGGATTTTTGATCGTTGGGAAGCGCGGGCGCGCCGTACACTGCCGAACGTGAGTCATCGCGAAACCCGTTTCCCCTCCATTGAATCGCTGCGCGCGTTTGAGGCGATTACGCGTCTCGGTTCTTACGAAAAGGTCGCGCAAGAGCTCTCCATTACTGCGAGTGCAGTCGCGAAGCGAATTGCTGCCCTCGAGAACCTGCTCGGTGTCGCGCTCCTTGATCGGCAGGGCCGCGTACTCGCACTCAGCGCCGCCGGCAAAGAATATCTGGAGCAAGTGCGCGCGGTACTCGCGCAACTCGCGGCGATCGGGCTGCATCGGCGAGAGGCGCAGGCTCGCGCACGACTGCGAATCCTGACGCCGCCGACCTTCGCCCGAGAGATTCTCGTGCCGCGATTGAAAGCGTTCACTGATCGGCATCCGGAATGCGAAGTGGAAATCGTGGTCGCGATTCCGTATCTCGACATGGCGGTGCCAGAGTCTGATGTTTCCGTTGAGTTTGGCCCGCGATTTGTGGGGACGCGCGGTGCGCAGCGCGCACACGAGCCGCTCTTGTTTGAGTCGGTCTTCGCGGTAGCGTCCCCCGCGTTCGTCAAACGCCATCGGTTGCGCGAACCGAGCGACGTGCTTCGTGTGCCACTCATTCGCTGCCCGATCGAGCCGTGGCGCACGTGGTTTGATGCGGTCGGCATTTCGAGTGATGAACCCATTAACGGCGTCAAGCTGGTCGATCTTGGGCTCTCGCTCGAAGCCGCGGCGAGCGGGCAGGGCATCGCGCTCGCCCGTGCCAGCATTGCGAATCGATGGTTGGCGCGTGGCGACGTCATCGACATCTGGCCAGTGCGGGCGAATCCGCAATCCGGCTACAGCCTCACCGTGCATCGCGCTGACGATGTTGCGCTTGATTTCGCGACTTGGCTTCGAAAGCTGTGCAGCGGACTGGAATCGAAATCTAAGTAATCCGGGAAACGTATTCGGAACGCTTTTCCGAAAGCTCCCGCTAGGACGTAGGTGTGACGTTGTTGAATCCGGTATTGTGAAGCGGACTCCAACTCAACTCACACTGCTCATTCACCGCAGCCGCGCGAAGGACGGTTGCCCAATTTGTGCGCCAGTGCTCGGAAAAAACGGGCAGATTGCGAATACTCGGAGGGTGCCGGATGATTGTTCCTGGTCTGCCACCGACCATGGCAGATCGACGAGTTCGTGCTGCTCTTGCTATTCGAGTTGCATACGACGTATAATATTGAACATCGTATGTATACGGACGTCGTAGTGTCCTCCAGACCTCAAGAAACCACTCGCCGCCAGCGCAAGCACGACCAGACGGCAGATCACCTGTCGGCCACTGCCTATCGACTGTTCGAAGCCCACGGGTACGACGAGGTCTCCATGGAACAGGTTGCGGAGGTCGCCGACGTGGCGAAAGCAACGCTTTACAAATATTTCCCCGTTAAAGAGGCGCTGATCGCCCACCGGTTTCGCCTAGATATCGCCGCTGGCATGGCGATGCGCGCGCAGGCGCTGCTCGCTCATCAGACTTTTGATTCGCGAATGCGCTACCTGCTGAGCGAGTCCGCTGCCTGGCATAGCGAGCGCCGAGCCTACCTAAGACACTACATTCGATATCTAACCAGCGTGCGGCGATGTGAAGCGCAAAAACCAGAATCAGTAAACGCCGATAGCGACGGCCGCCAGATTTTGGCGGCGATGTTTAGAGCCGCGCAGCAGTCAGGCGAAATCAAAGCAGAGGTCGAAGTGGAGCCATTGGCGATGAACTTCGAATACCTTCTGTACGCCGCCATCACTTCATGGCTCACGCAACCAGAGCCAAATCTGAAAGAGCGCTTTTTGAGTGCGTTTGAACTCGTTATGTACGGCGTCGCAACCGCGCGACATGCAGCGGTGAACTGACGCCATAAGCACTCAACGGATACAACCTCATGTCAAATAACCACAGCGTCGTCAAAACTCCCTATCTCGGCCTTCCTCTACTCAAGGAGATCCAAAGCGATCCCCTGGCAGCGGCCTCCAGATTTCATCATCAGTATGGTGATGTGGCTGAATTCGATATCCTGTTCCGCCGGATCGTTTACTTCTTCGGCCCGGACGCCATCCGCAAGATTCTGGTTGACCATCACGACGATTTTGAGCGCGAAGCCCGCTTGTTGCGCATCTTCGAGTCGATTCACGGCAAGAACGTGCTCACGACCGAAGGTGCAGACTGGGAAAGGCAGCGGCGACTGCTCGCGCCAGCGTTCTCGCCGAAGCGCATGAGCGGCTACATGGCTCTGATGCAGGCGGCGATCGACAACTGCGTCGGAGAGGAGTTGCCAGCCAATCCCGGACAACGCGCAAGCATTGACGTCGATGCGTTCACCACGCGCATCACGATGGATGTGATCCTTCGGACCTTGTTTTCGCATGCGAATTCACGCGAAGAAGCAAACCAAGTGTCGCTGGCGATTCGTGCGCTTTCCAGCCAGAGCATGCGCGAGTTTTACTGGGCGCTGGTCCCGCCAGATTGGCTCCCCTATCCGGGGCGCGCTGCCAAATTGAAGCATCTGCAGACGTTGCGCCGTTTGGTTGCGGCCCATGTGGATGATCGAGTGCAGCGTCGAGCTGATAGCCGGACCCAAAACGACCCCGCTGCTGCAGATGTGCTCGATATGATGCTGGCTGCGCGTGATGGCGATGGTCGACTTAGTACGCAGGAAGTCCTTGACAACTGCATGCTGCTGTTTAGCGCCGGTTTTGATACGTCCGCATCTGCCTTGACCTGGTGGATTGGCTTGATGGCGACGCATCCAGCGGTGATGGCAGAACTACGCAGCGAAGTGGACTCCGCCTACACCAATCATCTGGACCTAGCGGGGATCGCGCGGCTTCCGTTGCTGAATGCGACCATCAAAGAGGCCATGCGGATGTATCCGCCGTCCACAGCGCTCTTCACTCGTGTCGCCAAGCGGGATCTCGTGATCGAAGGAACAGCGGTGCGCAAACGAACGCTGGTTGCAGTGCCGATCTGGCAGATGCACCGCAATGAACGCTACTTTCCCAACCCCGAATCGTTCGCGCCAGAGCGCTTCCTGCCAGACGCGCCGGCGATTCCGCGCGGAGCATTCATGCCGTTTGGTGCTGGTCCACGCTTCTGCCTGGGGCAACAGTTCGCAAGCGTGGAAATCGCGCTGGTTGCGGCTCACGTCGTGCGCCATTTCGAGCTTGATCTTGAATCGGGCGATGAACTCCCTCAGCCCTTTGTTGATCTCGCGCTCAAACCCAAGACGCCCATGAAAGTGCGCTTCTTGCGGCGAAACTGCAAATGAATCGCGACCGTTCACGCGCCGTGCGCCAAATGCGATTGGAGAGAGCTAAATGGATGTACCGCTGACCCTTGCCGCCGCGCTCTTGATCGCTACGGGCATTTTCCATTCCGTGCTCGGTGAATGGCTCATCTTCCGTCATCTGCGACGAGGTACGTTGGTGCCTCAGCTCGCGGCACCGCCGCTACGGTCCCGCAACATTCGAATCCTGTGGGCGACTTGGCACCTGGCGTCTGTTCTGGGCTGGGGCTTCGCAGCAATCCTTCTGGGCATGGCGGCAGCACCTGGAGCTCCAGTGCAGAGTCTGGTGCTTAAGGCATTGAGCGGTGCCAGCGCCCTGGGTGCCATCCTGGTCCTCGTGGGCACGAACGGGCGGCATCTTGGCTGGATCGCCTTGGGCACAGTGGCAGCGTTCTCGTGGGCGGCTTTGCCCTGACCGATGAAGTGGCGCTGGACTTCGCAACTTGGCTTCGAAAGCGCCGCGACACGCTGGAATCGAAATCTAAGTGAAGCGGAAAACATTTCCGGATACTTTTTCCGAAATACCATTTTTTGCTTGCTAGCATGAGCGCTAACTCGTCGCGTTTGACTTCCCAAAACTGGCATTCCAGTCTCGCGGCGGAAGTCAGCAGCGGGCGCTGAGAATTTCAGCGTTTTGAGATCGAAACACAAAGGAGAGCTGAGTCATGCCCGTCATCACCAACGTCGAAGATCTGCGCGTACTCGCACAAAAACGCGTTCCGAGAATGTTCTACGACTATGCCGATTCGGGCAGTTGGACAGAGAGCACGTATCGCGGCAATGAAACGGATTTTCAGAAGATCAAGTTTCGCCAGCGCGTTGCGGTGAATATGGAAAACCGCACGACGAAAACGCAGATGATCGGACAAGATGTTGCGATGCCCGTCGCCATCGCACCGACCGGTCTCACCGGCATGCAGCACGCCGACGGTGAAATTCTCGGCGCACGCGCCGCGAAGAAGTTCGGCATTCCGTTTACTTTGTCAACGATGAGCATTTGCTCGATCGAAGATGTCGCCAAGGCCACCGACGGGCATCCGTTTTGGTTTCAGCTTTACGTGATGAAGGATCGCGATTTCATCAACAACTTGATTGATCGCGCGAAAGCCGCGAACTGCTCGGCGCTGGTGCTCACGCTCGATTTGCAAATCCTCGGCCAGCGTCACAAAGATTTGAAAAATGGCCTTTCGGCGCCGCCGAAACTCACGATTCCGAACATCATCAACATGATGACCAAGCCACGCTGGTGCATGGGCATGTTGGGTACGCCGCGTCGCGAGTTTCGCAACATCGTGGGCCACGTGAAAGGCGTGGAAAACATGGGCTCGCTCTCTGCATGGACGGCACAACAATTCGACCCGGCGCTGAACTGGGGCGATGTTGAGTGGATCAAGAAACGTTGGGGCGGAAAATTAATTCTGAAAGGCATTCAGGACACCGAAGACGCGCGTCTAGCGGTGGAGTCCGGGGCCGACGCATTGATTGTTTCGAATCATGGTGGGCGGCAACTGGACGGCGCTGAAACCTCCATTCGCGCGCTGCCAAAGATCGTCGCTGAAGTGGGCAACAAAATCGAAGTGCACATGGATGGTGGTATTCGTAGCGGTCAGGATGTCTTGCGCGCAACGGCGCTCGGCGCGAAAGGCACTTATATCGGCCGCGCCTGGCTCTACGCGCTCGGCGCAATGGGCGAAGCGGGCGTTTCGAAATGCCTTGAGCTCATCCAGAAAGAACTCGAGCTCTCGATGGCGTTTTGTGGGCGAACGGACATCAACAAAGTAGATCGTTCGATTTTGTTGGACGGGACGTATCCCACGTCCTAGACCTTAGGCCTTGAACGTTGCCTTCTTTTCATCGTCGTTTAAGATCGGCAGCTGAATTGCATTAAAGAGGGTGTCTGGAAACGCACGAATTTTCGCCATGCTAGATTCGATCGCTTGGATGCCTGCTCGCGACTCGACCAGGGACTTGTGCTCCTTCGCATAAATTACCGCGTCGATGAAAGCCTGTCGGACGTCAGGTTCAAGGTAAAGGCAGTTCTCGCCCCACCACTGGTTGCATTCTCCAGCGACTTCGTCAATCTTTGATTCGTAAATCGCACTAAAGAGATCGCGCCATCTCGCGAACGCTTCTTGGTGTATTTCGAGGCGCTTGTCGATTGCGGCAAGGCGAAGTTGCTGAGTCGCTCGTTGCGTTTCGATCAACGAGGTGTACCCGTGTTTCACCGCTTCAATTTCGTCCGTGATAGCTCGCACATCTTCCTTGGTCGCTAAATTCTTCGCCTTCTCGGAAAGGTAGCTGAGGAGATAAGCTCTCACGAACACCGTAATTGAAATCACCGCCACTAGCGCCCCGATACCGAAAGATGCGACAAAATCTTTGATGGCCTTAATTTCCTCGATTGTCATTTTCAGTACTCCATACGTCACCTAACACTAAACATACTTCAGCTAGCGAGAAAAACCAAGTGCTGCGAATTCGCTGATCGCTCTACTTCTTCCCATTCACATCATTTTCGGCGGCGGCTGCGGCAGAGTCGATACGACACGCGGCCAAGTTCAATAGTGATACCGCAACTGCGCTATCAAAAGCGAATCGCCGTCAACGCGATAAACAATCCGATGCTCGTCATTGATGCGTCGCGACCAATAGCCCGAGAACGCATGTTTCAGTGGTTCAGGCTTGCCGATTCCGACAAACGGATCACGCGTGATCGCGAGAACGAGATCGTTGATTCGTTTCACCATTCGCTTATCTTGGGATTGCCAGTACAGATAATCTTCCCACGCCGTTTCGGCGAAGACGAGCTTCATCCCGACTAAACGCTAGCAAGTTTGCGCGGTTTGCCTTTGCCCGCGTGGAGTTGCTCGATGGCTCCGAGAAGTCGTTTCGCGTTCGCAGGCGAGCGGAGCAAATAGGCGGTTTCCTCTAGCGCTTTGTAATCTTCCAGAGAGAGCATGACCACCGATTGCTCGCCATTCCGCGTGATGATGAGCGGCTCGTGATCCTCGCACACGCGATTCATCGTTGACGCGAGATTGGCGCGGGCGGTGGTGTAGGTGACGGCATCCATGACTCTGGCGGCGAGGTTATATGTACGCGATATTGTACATTTTTACTGGGCGTGGATGTCTTTTCCGCATGCTCAAGCTTCGCAAATGCCGCCGCGCATAGCGCCGTTTTCCTCTCGCAGAAAACTGTCATCGAGCGGTGGCGGCGTAATGCGCGCGCCCTTGGGCATGGGATGTACCTGTCTGCGATGATGGTGTAGCGTGTTAACGGGTTGTCGCGCAGCTGCTGACGGCAATCGATCGAGCGATGATCAACTGCGAACTGTTCACGATGCAGCAATGCGCACGCGTCGAAAGGATGTCTTTTTCCGTTGGAGATCAAAAAAAGCCCAACGCAATCGCGTTGGGCCCTTCCAAATCACGTTCCGCTTTTCAGCGGGCGTTCTTTAGTCGAATCACTTGGTGGGTGGCATGATCACCGTGTCAACGACGTGAATCACGCCATTACTGCATTCGATATCCGTTTTGGTCACGGTCGAAACGTCGTTGATTTTCACACCGTCTTTGGTGGCGATTTTGAGTTCAGCACCATTGACAGTTTTGGCGGTTTTGCCGTCCATCGCTATCACGTCTTTGGCCAACACTTTGCCGGTGATGACGTGATACGTAAGCAGGCTTTTTAGTTTCGGCACATCCTTAATGAGTGCATCGAGCTGGCCTGCTGGAAGTTTCGCGAATGCCGCGTCGGTTGGGGCGAAAACCGTAAATGGTCCAGCGCCCTTGAGCGTGTCGCCCAATCCTGCCGCGGTGATTGCGGAGGCGAGTGTTTTGAAGTTACCGGCAGCAACTGCCGTATCGATAATATCGTGCATGGTGCAATGATCCTGTGAGGTGAAACTGAGTGACTGTTCTTCAACCGGCCGGACGAAGAACGGGATGGATCGCGATATCGAGGGCCGAGTATACGCCTCGTAGTTGCTTAAAATTTATGCAAACCGAACAATGGCTAGTGGCGGTGCGTAGCGCGCAGTTTTCGCGCTGTGTCAGTGTTGTCGCACAGACGAATTTGCTAGTTTTCGTGCCGCGATGATGTAATCTTTGTCAGCGTGTAAACAAAAAGGAGTCCGTGTGAACGTGCAATCACTACTGAGCAGTATCTTCTGTGGCTTCGTTCTTTCGATCTCGTGCGTGAGTGCCTATGCACAGGACGGCGCGGTGTATCACGTAAACGATTCAGCGGTTCAAGCGCTCTCCGCTCTGCGTAATGTCCGTAATCATCTCGATGTTGCGCCGACGACCAAGATCGTGGTGGTCACGCATGCGCAGGGCGTCGATTTTTTGATGGAAGGCGCGAAAGACGAGAAATCGAAAACTGAGTTCGCACCGCTCATTTCAGCACTCAAGGCGCGCGGCGTGAAATTCGAAATCTGCGAGATCACGCTCAAGAATCGCAACTTGAAGAAAGAGCAATTCATTCAAGAGGCCGATTACACGCCCTCGGGCGTGGTGCGAATCGCCACATTGCAATCGCGCGATCGATACGGCTACGTAAAGCCTTGAGCAGGCTGCAGCGTGACGGCTCAATCGTTTGAGCGAGATGAGTGCTTCACACCCGTCGCCGATCCGCCGTTCCGTCGGAATGCCGTTTGCAAGTGAGGAATGCGTCGAACGTTAAGCGGCCGTCTGCTGCTTGATCGCTGAGCGGTGTGTCACGCGTGATTTGTGCAGCGTGGAACATCGCGCCGTCAAAAATCACCATCCGGTTGAATTTCGCCGGAATGGTTTGAGCGAGATGAAAGAGGTCATTCGATGCGCGCATGTCGTCTGCTCGCAACCGGTACTTCCCCTCAAACGCTGACGAATTGAGCGCGTAGCTGTCGTTGATAACGTTGAACGTTTCGCGCACGGATCGTTTCGGAAAGAAAAAGCTCAAACCGCCTAGCTTCTCATCTGCCGAGAGAAAGAGCTGAGCAACCACGACAGTTTGCTCGCGGTGGAGCGTCGTTCCGATGCGCTGGGGTAGCCATTGCGAGGGGGGCAAGGTGTGCGGCGCACGCGTGTGAAGTGATAGCCGCGATACGCGTTCGAGGGTGCGGCGAGCGTCGAAAAAACCCCGTAAATGTTGGCGAAAGAATTCCTCGAATTTGGTCGAGAACGATTCCGCCATGCGCAATTCGAGGCCGGGGGCGCTTCCCTCTGGTGAAGCGCGAAATGCGCCGCGCGTACGTTGCGCAAATTGCACGAGCGACTCAGGCTCGGCGAGCGCGTTATCGATGATGAACGCATGTACGCCAGGCACGAGCGGCGCGGCCGTCACCTTCGGACGATCGGTGAACACGTGAAGTCTCCCTCGCTATCTTTTTTGCTTACACGGTGACGGGCACAACGCCGCCGAGCTTTTCGGTGATTTCGCGAGCGGTGTGAGCCACCAACGGGCCAAGCTTCAAAATGCGTTCATCACTCAAGCGAGCGATGGGGCCGGCGAGCGAAATTGCGCCGAGTGGCTCCGAATATTCGTCGTAGATTGGGGCGGCGACACAGCGAAGGCCCAGCGCGTTTTCTTCATCGTCGTAGCTGTAGCCGCGAGCGCGGATGGCTGCGAATTGGAGGCGCAATTGATTGATGTCGGTCGTTGTTTTAACGGTCAGCTTTTGTAGCTTTGATTCGCGGAAAAAGATTGCAAGTTCGTCTTCCGGAAGCGCCGAGAGAATCGCCTTTCCGGAGCCCGATGCGTGCGCGGGGAGTCGCGAACCGAGTCGAACGAGCATTCGCATCACCTCATGGCACTGAACCTGTGCAATGAAGCAAACATGCGTGCTGTCGATGATCGAGAGGTTGGCTGTTTCGCCGGACTGCTCCATCAACTTTCGCAGGTAAGCATGCGATTCGCCGACGAAATC
This sequence comes from Betaproteobacteria bacterium, assembly GCA_013298765.1. Lineage (GTDB taxonomy): Bacteria > Pseudomonadota > Gammaproteobacteria > Burkholderiales > Casimicrobiaceae > Casimicrobium. The sequence continues at coordinate 97,569 of JAAFJA010000013.1, read as the reverse complement.
TCGATTTGAGATAAACGCGCAGCCGACGCGGTATGTCTTGAGCCCGATATACCAGAGCCCTGAATCAGGCGCTTGGAACACGAAGCCCATGTCGGCCAATGTGTTCAGTAATCGGTGTGCCGTGGACGGGGCGAGCGTCGCGCGTTGCGAAATTTCGGTAAGCGAGATCCCGCCTTCGGCTTCCGCGAGTTGTTCAAGCAAAGTCAGGCCACGGGTCAAACTTTGAACGCCCCCGCTTGCGTCTTTTTTCGTGCGCGTGCCCGCACGCGTCAGGCCGCGGGTTTGATTGGCAGTAGATAAACTAACAACAGCACTCGAACGTGGCGGCATGTGCTTCCCCGAAAAATGTTTGCAACCAGCGCCATCGTTTTTGGTAACGGGTTGTGCGATGCACAACTCGCGGTTTACGCCTCTGGTCGCTGCCGTTTCAAGTCTATCGGCCCTTGCAATGAGATGCAATTCCGCTGGGTGGAAATTGAAATGGTGCTCTAGAGCGCTCTTGATCTCAGCAGACTTGCCACTTAGCTTATCCGCTGTAGGCCTGTGTATTAAAGGGCTTACGAGTTATTCGGAAAATTTCCGATTTTGATTTGATCGCCTGCTTAGCCCAATTAACTATGACGTTATGCCGATTCACCAATGAAAAAGCCCGCAACAAGATGAATGCGGGCGGAGGATTGGAAAAAGATGATTGTCGGTCGCTTCGCGGCTGAATGTCGTTCGGCCTCGACAGCGACGCGGCTTCAATTGCAGCGGCCTAGCGCCGCAAGCTTGGCCCTATTGAAGAATGGGCTTTAACTTCGCACTCAGTTCAGCGACGCCTTGTTGCGGGCTCACTTTGCGCGCGAGCATGTTGCTGGTTGCCGTGCGAATCACGTCAGACACTTCACCATAGCGAGCCGACACCGGGCGGTTACGCGCAAACGTGGCGATCACGCCCGCGCCCGACGCCCAGGGTACTTTCGCGAGATACGCGGGATCGGTGTAGGTCGATGCAAACACTGGCAACAGCGAGCCTTCGACCGCGAGAAATTTGGCAACCTCTGGCGTCGACATGTGCTTTACGAGTTTGGCTGCGAGCGCTTTGTTTCGCGAGAACGCGCTGACTGCCCACTGCCAGCCACCGATACAGGTTGCCGACTTGCTGGCTTCGCCCACTCGTGGCATTGGCATCACATCAACTTGACCCTTCACCTTCGAATCGGCGTCCGCTTGGAATCGATCCCAGGCAAAGCCCCAGTTGATCGCGAAGATGACATTGCCCGCTTTGAAATCGTTCACTGTATCAATCGTTTTGATCTCGCTTGCCTTCGACGACACGATACCTTCGTCAATGAGTTTCAGCCACTGCTCGATCCCGGTTTGAGCCATAGCTGCGTCGAGTTTGAATTTGCCGTTGGCGTCAGCGATATCCCCGCCCTTGCTCCACACTGGCAAGAGAAACGTGCAGACCGTTCCTTCAATCGGTGCGCCCTGGATGGAGAGACCTTGTAGCGTTGGGTTGTTCTTCTCGCCCGCTTTGATTTTCTTGACGACGTTTGAGAGTTGATCCCAGGTGCGCGGCTCGCGCAGGTTGTATTTCGCGAGGAGATCTTTGCGGTAGTAGACAAACATCGCGTCGGCGAAACCGGGCATAGCGTAGAGCTCGCCATTGACGACGTTGGTCGTGCGATACACCGGCAAATGATCGCCCAACACGACTTCGGGGCGCCCCAAATACTGGTTCAGCGGTTCGAGCCAGCCTTTGCTTTGGTAGAGGCGCGGATTGGTGATGTCGATCATGAACACATCAAGCGCAGCGTCTTTCGCGTTCAGAACTTTGCCGAGGTATTCGCGTTGGAGTTCTGCGGTCTGGCCGCCCGTTTCAATCTCAATCCTTACGCCAGGGTTGGCCTTCTCAAACGTATCGAACATTTTGCGCATCAAGTCAGGGCGCTGACTTTGGCCGCCCGAGAAGACACGAATCGTCTGCGCTTCAGCGGTTTGTGCGAGCGTGAATGCCGCAGCAACGCCCATGGCGCAGATTGTTTTTAAGGAACGCTGGGTCAAGTTAAGTCGGATCATTGAAACTCCCTTTTCTGTACCGGACAGTGAACCACAAGCTGCTGCGGCTCTGCATTCGTAGTCGCTTCGTAGCAAAAACGTAGACGACTGTATTTTGAGGCGCTCCCGAATGATTCTCGCGTATAGTGGCTTTTCACACTTTGTGAAGCTAGCCCTGATTCAGTCAGGAGAGCCGGAAAACAGTTGCCGTGATAGCCTAATCGTAACGGCCTCACTTTGGTTCGGGTTAGCGGCGCAACTCCTGCGCCAGCGAAGCAGAATTAGGCAGACGCATCTAGAGGCCGCTTCGCTTTGATCCGCAGACTCATGTCTTCAACTCGGTTGTGCAAGGTGTTCAACGCACATTTGCGCACGCCGTTTAAATCACGCTTCGGAGCGCAGGCGCCCGCGACTGAGTCGCGCGCGGCCCGCGTATTCCGTCGCGTTGCGTCAATCATGCTCATTTGCCCCGGCATCGCTCCGAGCAGTGCGCTTGCGACGCCGTGTGCGTCTGGATCGCTGCCGCCTGCTGCGCACACGATTTCTGTTCAAACGGCGAGCTACTTCGGGAAAGGTGCGGCCGACGCGCTTTTCGCCGCGGAGTTTGCGGCGGATTGCACGCTTTTAGTCGGCGGACGTGTCACAAATAGTTCGAACAGCTTTGTTGATGTGACCAATGTCGGCAACCCGCTCTCAGCGCTCGGTCCGGGCACGACGGGTACGGTCGCGAGGCTTAGCACTGATGGAGTGGCGCTTCTTGCGCGCAGCGTATTCGGCGCGCAAGTCAATGACCTCGCCGTCAGCCACACGAGCGGCGATGTGGCGGTGGCGAGCGATATCGCGTTAGCGGTCGTTGCAAGCGACTTACGTACGCTACGCTGGGCAGTCCCAGGCGGGGCGAATCGTGTGGCGATGGCGGCGGACGGACGAGTTGCCGCGCTCTTCGGAAAAACGCTTCGTGTTTACAGCGCAAGCGGCGCGCAGCTATTTGAAGTGGCACTCAGCGATGCGCTGGTTGGCGATGTCGCCATTGATGCTGTATCCGGTTTGGTGTTTGTCACTGGTTTCGCGCAGCGTGACGGATCAACCTGCTCGCAACTTCAGGTGGCCTGGATTCGCGCCTACGAACTGAGCGCATCGGGCTCGCTGCGCTGGCGGGCGTACGACTATCCACGCGGCGTGGCAGATGCTCACGGAGATTGCGCTGACACGCGGGGTCGGTTTATCGCAATGGGCGAGGACGGGAAACTCTATTTCGTCGGAACCAGCGCGGGCGGTAACGCGATTTATCGTTGGAGCCCGCAAGCGCGCGCAAACATTGACGCGCATTTGCCCGCTACGAGTGCGTGGCCGAACGCAGCAAACGTAACGCCTGATGGTGATAACTACGTGCAGGCGTTCAATACTGCTTCAAACCACATCAGTTACGTCGCGCGCTTTGATCCAGCCACGGGTCGCCATGAAATGGGCTTCTTTTTGTTGAGTCGTCTGGGCGTGGCAGCCGATAGCAATCCGCGCGGCAACACAATTGAGCCGCGCGCAATCGCTGCAGATCAAGAAGGGCGCGTGTATGTGGGCGGGGTTGCTGCGTCTCAAATCAAAAATCGTGAACTGGCGTCAATCAATGGCAGCTTGCTTCCCGCCTATTCGGGCGATGATGCGTGGCTTTTAATCACGTCGCAAGATTACTCAAAGCGCGACGTGTGGGTTGCGTTTAACCAGGGCGGGAAAGCCACGATCCACGGTATCGGCGCATCGCGCGGTGCAGTGGCGGTTGCAGGAGCAATAACGCTCGCGCCGATGTTCGTCTCCTCGAATGCGCTGCAAAGCGCGCCGCCGAGCGTGACGACGGTCCCTGCCGAGCGCACCGGGTATTTCGCAACACTTTCGTTGCCTGAGTCTGCGCCTCTTTGTTGGCTTGATGTGGACGCCGACGGTGTGATCGCGCCCGCCCGCGATGGGCTTGTTTTGCTCCGTGCGTTACAAAATTTGCCGAGCAACACCTGGGCAACGCGCGCGGGCGTATCGAGCGCTGCGTCGAACACGGCGCGCACGCGTGCGACGGTTGCTAAATCAAGTTTCGCACTCGACATTGACGGCAACGGGGTGCTGGACGCGGCGAGCGACGGCTTGTTGCTGTTGCGCGCATTGCTCGGGTTTCGCGGGGGCGCGCTCATCGCAGGCGCGCTTGGCACGCCGCCCGTAACCGGCCCATGGCGCAATACGCCGGAGGCAGTTGAGGCCTATCTCGCAACGCGGTGCGTTCGCTAGCGATGCGTTCGCCCACTTACGCGACGGGCTTTCAGGTGTCAGCTCAATCTTTGACTGATCATTGCGAGTCTCTACAGATAGTATCGTTTAGCGGTACTTGATAGGTTGATCTAGGGCACTTGTGTCGTTCTGCTAGCCGTAGCGCATTGTCAAATCTATTGTTCGTTCCATCGCAAGTCGCGATGAATTAACGAAAGATTTGGATCATGAGTGCAAGTACCCTTCAATCCACCCCGTTCAGCGCAATGCGTCAGAGCGCGGCTGAGGGCACGGCTACACGTTCGCAAACTCGCCCGATCGACATCAACACGGGAGAGCAAAGTCAGGCTGATACCAACGCAGGTAATGAGCGCTCGTCCCATTCGAATATGGGCTACAGCGACAAAAGTCGCTACGTTGCTCGGAAAGCCTTCTTTTTAAAAGACACGAAAGCATGGAATGCTCAAGTCTGGATTTCATTTGGAATCTCGCTTTTCTTGTGCGCAGTGGGGCTTGCCTATCTGCCAGGCGCCGATTTAGATCGCGCATTCATGGTGATGGGCTATTTCTTCTGCCTCTTCACCGCGTTCGTGCTCTCTAAATTCGTCCGCGATAACGCGCAACGCAAGACCGATACACCGCTCTTCGGCGCCGTCGTCTACGCCGCATTCGCCGCTGCGATCGCACTTACGGCTTGGGGGCTCTATCGCATGGGCATTCCAGAGTCTTACAAGGCGTATCTGCTCGTGAGCTGGTTGTATCTGATCACCACGACGTTCACCCTCGCGAAAACGCTCCGTGATCGTCACGAAATTGCTCTGATCGAAGCTCGCGAGACTCGCGTCGACTAATTCGATCACTCGTGGCTCGCTCACGATAACCCCTTCGTTAACCCATCTACTTTTCGGAAGCCGATCATGAAAACTTTTCGATTACACATTCTTTGCTCGGCACTCGTCGCCGCGTTTATGCTTACAAGCGTCAACTCAAATGCGCAACTCTCTGAGGCGAGCGCACTTTCGATTGCCGTACCGGTTGCGTCAGTTGCGAGTGTCGGCGCGGGAGCGAGCGTAGCGGCAGGCGCGGCTGCTGTCGTCCCTGCAGCGCTGTCGGTCGCGGGCGCAACCTTAGTGGTGAAATCAGTGGAAGTCAGCGCTAAAGGCGTGGTCTGCGTGCTTGAGCGCGCGAGCGACGGCGCGCGAGTCAGCCTCGATATTGCAGGCCGCACGATCCACACTGTGGGTATGTCGGTTGGCACTGCGGTGAGCGTTACGGTGGTTGCCTCAGGTACGCTCATTGTGAATGCAGGCGAAGCCATCGTGTTCATTCCGAACGCGCTCGGCCGCGCGCTTTCGCATCATGAGCCGCTGTAAATGAGCCGCTTTATGTTTGGCCTCGGCTCATCCCTGCGTCGCATTACGGCATGCGTTGCGATACTCGCGTGTGTCGCGCTTTCAGGGCACGCTACTGCGGGGCGCTCCTGCGAAGAGCGCCGCCCGAGCGTCGCAAGCGTGACCCGCGGGCTTGAGCTTGCCGCGCGGGCGCAAGCGCTCCTCGATGCGTCAGGTGCCAAGGTTGTCGTGATCGCGCGCTCTGGTCAAGACCTGCGCAAGTACCGTCTGCGTTATTCGCATCTTGGCTTCGCAGTGAAGGGCGAAGACGGGCGCTGGCTCGTTTCACACAAACTCAACCAATGCGGCTCGGCGGTTGCTCATCTGTATCGACAGGGGCTCGCCGAGTTCTTTCTTGATGACTTGTTTCGACCCGAAGGCGTGTTCGTGGTTCTGCGCAGTGGTGTGCAAGACGCGCTCTATCCTGTATTAACTACCTCGCGCGTGAAGGCGCTGCATACGGAGGCCTACAACGTTGTTTCCTACGCTTGGAGCACGCGGTATCAGCAGAGCAACCAATGGGCGATCGAGACACTTGCGATGGCGATGTCTCCGCGCGTGAAGGCGCGCGAGCAGGCGCAAGCCTGGCTCAAGTTTGAAGGCTATGTGCCGACCACGCTAAACATTGCGCCACTCACCCGGCTTGGCGGGCGAATGACTGCTGCGAATGTCGCATTTGACGATCATCCGAATGAGAAGCGCTTTTCAGATCGCATCGAAACGGTCACTGTGGATTCCGTAAATGCGTGGCTAGAAAATTCGGGCTTCGGAGGTAGGCCTCTTGTGATTAATTGAGCTCAGCTCGCTTGCGAAGGTAAAAAAACGGACGCCGAAGCGTCCGTCTTTTTGCGCGTGAGAGCGTCGATCAATCCTCAACAAACGTCTCGTCGCGCTTTTTACGTATCGCAGGCAATGCAAGCACCACAAGTAGCAACGCGGAGAGCACCAGCATCGTCAAACTAATCGGGCGCTCCAAAAACACCATTGGATCGCCGCGGGAGAGAAGCATCGCGCGGCGCAAATTCTCTTCCATCATCGGCCCAAGGATGAAGCCAAGCAGAAGTGGAGCGGCCTCGCATTCGAGCTTGGCGAAGACATATCCAATCACACCAAACGCCGCGATGATCCAAATGTCGAACGTGGAGTTATTCACCGTGTAAACGCCGATGCAGCAGAACACGAGGATCATTGGATAGAGCAGGCGGTAGGGAATCTTGAGCAGCTGAACCCACATACCGATCAGCGGAAGATTCAAGATCACGAGCATCAAGTTACCGACCCACATCGACGCGATCAAACCCCAGAAAAGCTGAGGATTCGATGTGATGACTTGCGGCCCAGGTTGAATGTTGTGGATCGTCATTGCGCCCACCATCAGCGCCATCACAGCGTTGGGTGGAATGCCCAGCGTCAGAAGCGGGATGAAGGAGGTTTGTGCGCCTGCATTGTTGGCCGACTCGGGGGCCGCAACGCCGCGAATGTTTCCCTTACCAAACGGCGGATCCGCATTTGGTCCAGCGAGCTTTTTCTCAAGCGAATACGAGGAAAACGACGCGAGGAGTGCGCCGCCACCTGGCAGGATGCCGAGCAACGAGCCTAAGCCCGTTCCGCGCGCGATCGCGCCTGCAGATTTCTTGAAGTCGTCGAGCGTTGGCAGAAGTTTGCCAACCTTGGAGGTAAAGACCTCTCGCGCTTCACCCTTCTCTAGGTTGATCAGGATTTCGCCGAGACCGAAAATACCCATTGCGACCGCAACGAAGCCAATGCCATCAGTAAGCTCTGGTGTGTCGAAGCTAAAGCGCGCAACGCCCGAATTTACGTCGGTGCCGACGAGTCCCAACACGATCCCGAGCACAATCATTGCGATTGCTTTGAGCACTGAACCATGCGCCAGCACCACAGCGGCGATCAACCCCAGAACCATCAACGAGAAATAGTCTGCTGGGCCGAACTTAAGCGCGGCCTCCGAGAGGGGCGGTGCGAACGCCGCGACTAAAAGTGTCGAAAACGTTCCTGCGATAAATGATCCGATGGCCGCCATTCCAAGCGCAGCCCCCGCTCGCCCCTTGCGTGCCATTTGATAACCATCAAGCGCGGTCACCACTGAGGAGGATTCGCCCGGCAGATTCACGAGGATCGCGGTTGTAGAGCCGCCATATTGCGCGCCGTAATAAATACCCGCCAACATAATGAGTGCGGAGACGGGAGGAAGCGCATAGGTCGTTGGCAACAACATTGCGATAGTCGCGACGGGGCCAATGCCAGGTAGGACGCCGATCAAGGTGCCAAGAAGGCAGCCGATCAATGCGTAAAGAATGTTTTGAAAGGTGAGTGCGACGCCGAAGCCGAGCGCAAGGTTATTGATCAGATCCATCGCTTAACTCCAAGGAAAGAGCTTCATCTGCAACTTCAAGCCCCACACAAACACAGCCGCACAGAACAAACACATGATTACCGTAATGATCACGAGATCTCGGTAATTCTTATCGTGAGCAGCGATGCCCGAGATCATTGTCAGCAAAATGATTGAGGCGATCATACCGAGCGGCTGAAGCGCGAGCCCGAAGAGCACGACAGCGACGGTTAGGATCACAACAGGCGTCCAGGTCCAGCCGATGCCTGCGGTTTTCGCCCACTCGGCTTGGTTCTTAAGACCTACGCCCGCTACGACAACACCGAGTACCGCCAATAGGCCACCAAGAATGCGCGGGAAGTAACCCGGCCCCATGCGTGCCGCCGTTCCAATCGAGTAGTTGTATGCACCTACAAAAAAGATGACGCCGATGACAAGAAACATCAGCCCCGCGAGTAAGTCTTTATTTTTTAGATATTGATTCAATCTCAAATCCCCCAACGCATTGTTTGAGTCGCGTTAATGAAGGCTAAGCGAGGCAATGCTGCTCGCGTAGCAGTAGGGCATTATTACTGAGGGAAGCTGTCACGGGAAGTAGCTTCGCGATGGCGGAGATTTGTTCGTCTATTCGTGTGCGCGATTCCCGAACCGCGTACGCGCTCGGCGGCTCAACGACTCAATCGGTTGGCGTCATTTCGTAGCTAGGGAAACACTGAACGAGTGCCACGCGCCGGAGGCAATCTTGCCGATGTACGGCTAGGCATCGTCGGAGTTGGGCGATCTGAAACCCCGAAATTCTTCAACCTACCCCCGCTATGCCTCAGAATTTTGGGCTTTCAGCTCATCCCAATCCGCCGCGCGCTGCATCACGCGGACTTATTCAGTGTTTCCCTAGAAAAAAGAAAACCGCCCGAAGGCGGTTTTTCGCTTGATGAGCAGAGCGTTTGCTTATTTCACGCCCGCTTTTGTGCGAAGCTCCATCAGGTGATCTTCAACAATTTTGCCCTGGAGGCGCTGCGCGAGCTGCGGCTTGACTTCATCGAATGCCGGCGCTTTAGCATCGCGCACATCTTCAAGCTTGATGATGTGGAAGCCGAATGGGCTCTGCACGGGTTGAGGCGTGTATTTGCCTTTCTCGAGCTTTACCATCGCCTCGGAGAACGGCTGCACGTAGTTGGACGGGACAGCCCAATCCAAGTCGCCGCCATTTTCTTTTGAGCCTGGGTCCTTCGAGCTTGCTTTAGCCAAGTCTTCAAACTTTGCGCCGCTTTGAAGCTGTTTGATCAAGGCATCAGCTTCCTCTTTTTTCTCTACGAGAATGTGGCGAGCGCGATACTCTTTATCGCCCAATCCCGATTTAATCTGCTCGTACTCCTTCTTGAGCACGTCGTCGCTGACTTGCTTCGCCGATACGTAGTCATTCAGGTAGCTGCGAATCAGAATCGTGTCTGAAGCGACTTGCATTTGCGTGCGAAGCGTTGCGTCGCGGTCGAGCCCCTTCGCTTTGGCTGCGCGCAGCAGTAGTTCGCGATTGATGAGCTCTTGTTTTAGAAACTCACGGAGTTCTGGAGTGTCAGGCTGGCCTTGGGCTACGCGCTCTTTAACGATCAGGTCGAGTTGAGCTTGGGAGAAGAGAGCGCCTGAAGATGCCGCTGCTGCTGGGGCTGCTGCGGGAGCTGCCGCGCGTTTGGTTTGCGCCGACGCAATGCCGGTCAATGCGATCAATGCAGTGGCGAGCACAAGACTTGTTTTGGTTTTCATAGAAACATCCGAGTAAGGAAGTGATTGAGACAGAAGTTAGCGAGTTGAGTTCAGTGGGCCGTCACATCTTGTCGGCGCGATGCAGCGCTTCGTCGGGCGTGAGAGTCGTGAGTGACAGGGCATGAATGCGGTGTGGCATCAGATCGTTGACCAGCGAATACACCATGCGATGCCGCGCCATCGTTGTTTTGTCTGCAAACGCGAATGACACAATCGTTGCACGTAGGTGCCCGCCGCCGTTGTTGCCTGCGTGGCCTGCGTGATGAGCGCTCTCGTCATCGATGCGCGCCTGGGTTGGCGCGAGCGGTTCGAGGCGTGTGTGAAACAAGTCGACCAACTCACTCACACTCGGTCTCCCGCGTTTGCATCGGACTGTGGTGCTGCGATTGCTTCTTGCATGTAGCGCGAAAGAACCAGCACGTTGGCAATGGTGAAGACGAAAAAGATACCCATCGCCCACCACACTTTGAAATTGACCCACGCATCAAGGCTGAAATACGTGGCAACGTAGCCATTGAGCGTTGCCATCGCGAGAAAAAACGTAATCCAGCACCAGGTGATGATCGTCCAGACCCGGCTCGGGGCGACGATGTTTGCTTGTTGAAAGAGAACAGCAATCCAATCACGTCGGAAAAAGAGCTTACCTACCAAGAGCGCGAGGGCGAGGGCGGTGTAAAGTGCGGAAGGCTTCCACTTGATGAAGGTCTCGTCATGCAAAACAAGCGTTGCGCCGCCAAACACGACGATGATCGCTAGAGATAGCCATTGCATCGCAGTGACTTTCTTCTGAACGAAGTAGGCGTATGCGATGGCCGCGATTGACGCTCCAATGGCGATACCGGTGGCGAAATAAATGTCTTTAAGTTTGTACGCCGCGAAAAAGAGAATGATCGGCGCGTATTCGAGAACAAATTGCATGGCGCGCAATTGTAGGCGTCAAACCACGGGGGAACCCTCGGGGCTGTTTCAGCTCCTGTCAGGAAGCGTCAGTTAAATCAGGGCTAAGTCAAGCATTGGGCCCGGGTCAACTTTTCGCCCAAATGCAATTTCCGAATGCGTAGCTAGGTGTTTAAGGGGAAAAGATGTAAGCAGTTCTTTGATTAATTTGTTCAAAGTCAGGTATTGCGCGGGCGTAAATGGATGCTCGCTGTCGCCTTCGATTTCCACGCCGATGGAGAAGTCGTTGCAACGTTCGCGGCCGCGCCAGCTCGATACGCCCGCATGCCACGCGCGGTCGAAGACACTGACGAATTGGATGAGCTCGCCGCTGCGGCGGATGAAAAAGTGGGCAGAAACTCTCAGAGCCGCCAAGTCACCAAGCTCGGGGTCAGTTTCATCTAGCTGGTTGGTGAAGAGGCGCGCGACCGCATCGCCTTCGAAACGTCCCGCTGGCAAACTGATGTGATGCAAAACGAGAAGTGAGATCGACGCGTCAGTCGGGCGCGCGTCAAAGTTAGGCGAATCGATGCGAAGCGCGGAATCGAGCCACCCGCTCGCGTGCACGGTAGACATTTGCGGTGATCCGGGGAGCGCTCCGGCGGATGCGAGAAGCACGCTACTCGTCATCAAGGCGCATGCCCAAACGTTCGAGGCGGTAGCGCATGGAGCGGAAGGTGATGCCCAAGAGTTTTGCAGCCTGCGTTCGGTTGTCACGTGTTTGTGCAAGTGCGAGTTCGAGTGTTTCGCGCTCGCACCGATCCAGATAATCTTGCAGCGGCACCCGACCCGCCAACGTGCCGCTGCCGCCGCCAGAATCGGGCTGAGCGGCGCGCAGCACTGGATTGGCGTCAACCGTCAGGCGCAAATCCGACGCCGTAATTCGGCCGGGGTACTCCGCGAGCGCAATCGCGCGCTCCAGAACGTTTTCCAATTCGCGGACATTGCCAGGGAACGCGTAGCGCGCGAGTGCGACGATCGCGTCCGGCTCAAGGACAAAATCACCGCTTCCTGAAAGCTTGCTCAAAATCTTAAGCGCGATCACCGGGATGTCGCTCGATATTTCGCGCAGTGAGGGCATCGACACCTGCAGCACATTGAGCCGGTAGAACAAGTCTTGCCGAAACTTCCCGCTTTGAACCAATTCCTGCAAATTTTTGTGGGTTGCGCTCACAATGCGCACATCCACATCGTCTTCAACGCTTGATCCGACTTTGCGGACACGCTTTTCCTGGATGACACGAAGCAATTTCACTTGCAGCGTGAGCGGCAGGTCAGCCACTTCATCCAAGAACAGCGTGCCGCCCGTCGCGGTTTGGAAGAATCCGTCGCGATCACTATCGGCGCCAGTGAATGCACCTTTGCGGTAACCAAAAAACTCGCTCTCCATGAGCGTTTCGGGGATGGCGCCGCAGTTCACAGCGACAAACGGGCCAGAGGCACGCGCGCCGTTCTGATGCAGGATTCGTGCGGCAAGCTCTTTGCCGGTGCCTGACTCGCCATGGATGTGTATTGGCGTGTTTGACTTAGCGAGCCGAATCAGCATCGCTCGCAAGTTCACAATCTGTGCGGATTCGCCGACAAGGGGGTTCTCGTCAGAAGCGCTCTGCGACGGGTTCACCGTAACTTTCGTGGTCGCCTTTTCGGGTACACGAATAGCGGATTTCACCAAGGTGCGAAGCTGATCAAGCGAGACTGGCTTTGCGATGTAGTCAAACGCCCCCGCCTTCAATGCCGCAACCGCATTGTCGGCGTTACCGAACGCAGTAATCACAGCGCAGGGAAGATCAAGCCCCTTGCTTTGGATGGCAGCGAGGATGTCGATTCCTGTGCCGTCACCGAGCTGCATATCGGTCAAGCAAAGTGAATAGGTGCCGCGATCGAGCGCTGCCAAGCCTTCGCTGTAAGAATCTGCGGTGATGACTTCGAGTCCGAGCTTAGTGAGCGTGAGTCGCATCAAAGTTAGAAGATCTGGCTCGTCGTCGATCACAAGGACGCGAGGCGTTGCTTCAAGTCGTTTAGCCATTTTCGAGATCGCTATCCTGGGTTTTTGACAGTGGCGAGCGGCAGTTCAAGTACGAACCGCGCGCCACTTGTCGATTGTCCGAGCCGAACAGTGCCACCGGCTGATTGCGCTAGCTCGCGCACCAGATACAAGCCGAGCCCTGTGCTGCCGCTGCCGCTAAAAAACGGCTCAAAAATTTTGTCAACCACATTCTTGGGCACACCATCACCGTCATCATGCACTTGGATGATGGCGCGTTGAGTCTCAAGGTTTGAACCTACGGAAACGCGTACGCTGCCACGGTTTTTCCGTGAATGACGCCAAGCGTTTGAAAGCAAATTATTGAGCATTTCTTCGAGATGACTTTTGTCCACCTTCACATGAACATCGCCCGCCGCCGAAAGTTGGTATCCGCCGTGGGCGTTAATGTGGGGGATGAGCTCCTGGATACATTCTTTGGTCATGCTCGGCAGAGAGAGCATTTCTGGTGTGCCGCGGTCGCGCCTTCCGAGCAGAGACACATCGCGCACGATGCGATCAATACGCTCGGTGTTCTTATCGATAATTCGGGAGAGCGACATCGCTTGCTCCGAGCCCTGTACTTCCTCGCCGAGCAATTGCGCCGCTTGCTTAATGGCCGACAGCGGGTTGCGGATTTCGTGCGCGATACTTGCCGAAAGCCGCCCGAGTGCGGCCAATTTGATCTGCTGCGCTTCAGCCTGCGCCTGATCGAGGTCTTCCAAAAAGATAATCGTGCCACCGTTTTGCTGCACGTCAATGGGCATGAAACGCGGCAGAAGAACTTTGGACTTTGCGACGCCGGTTTCGCCTTCAACTCGCGGTCCAACGCTCACCGTAATCGGCGACCCATCCACGGTTGAGCCGCGTTGCACGAAACTACGCCAGCGCTGCGACAAGGTAATCGATACGTCATCAATGTGCAACTGCGGGCGCATCGTTGCATCATCCCCCGTGAGCCATCGGCGCGCGCGCGGATTCGACATGATGACTTGGCCGTCAGCGTTTATGGCCAGCACGCCATCGCTTAGTTCGCTGATCACCATTTGGTTGACTTGCGCCAGTCGACGAATATCCTCGCTTCTCGATATCGCGAGTTCTTCGCTGCTCGCGGCGCTACCGCCAAGCAGCATGCCCACTGCCGTCATTAGAAAATATCCGGCACCGACCACCGCCGCCTGGGTGACCCCAGATACGGATACGTCGCGCACAAACCATTCGGCGACCAACAGAACCATCGCGGCGAAGGCGGCGTGAGCGAACGCGATTCGACTCCTGAAAAACCAGCCGTGCGCAGCTGCAATTGGGAAGAGGTAGGCCGCGTAGGCCGTGATGCGCGTCTGCGTCGTGATCAACACGAACGCGATCAAGGCGAGATCGATCGTAAGCTGTACGAGCAAGAGCGAAGGGATACGCCCTCTAAAGCGTTGAAAAGTGAAGAGACTGAAGAGCGCCCACGCCGCATACGCGAACGCTGCTGCATACGTTTCAACGCGGGCATCGGTCCCGGCCGCGAGCACGGCTAACGCAACGCCAACGACCGCGCGATAAAGCGCGAGCAAGCGCAACAGCCGCAAATCGGTTTGATCAACTTCGGACGCTTTCACGTTCGCATGCCACGACGTGGACTCGCGAGAACCGCTTCGCGTGGCTTCGCGCGAAACGCCACGGGCAGCGTTTCGAATCTGTTGACCAGACACCGCCATTGATCAGCCTTTCAAGCGCTCACAGCTCGGGTTTCCGCAGCTCGCGCCAAGCTTACCGAGTACCGAACTTTGCTTTGGAATGAAGACTCCGCAGCTTGCGCAACGAATCATCGTGTCGTTACTCGGCGTGCTGTCGCGGCCGGTTTTCCGGTCGCGCGCGGCGCGATCCTCTTCGGCTTCCCGCGCCTCCCGTTTGGCCTTGTGCATCGAAAGCATGCGCAGTGCGAGCAGCACGAGGAAGAAAACAACGATCCAGAAAATGAATTTACCCACGAGCGGGATACACCACGAGCGTTTAAGTGATACTTTTGAGTCTACCGCAACGCCACCGAGAGGCGAACATGTCAAAGAGTGCAAACGAACCATGGGCCCTGTGGGCCGAACAGATGCAGAAATGGATGGCAACGCCAGGCGCATCGAACCCGTTCGCTGTGGCGGGCGGAGCGAGCCCTGGAATGCCGGGCGGTTTTACGAATCCGTTTTCAGCGTTTGCTTCGGGATCGCTCGATCCGCAATCGATCATGAAGTCGATAGATCCTGACGAGATTGATCGACGAATTAAAGACATGCGCGCGGTTGAAGGCTGGCTGAAGCTTTCGTTATCAACGCTCGAAATGTCGATCAAAGCGATGGAGATGCAGCGCGACGCTTACGCGTCGTTTCGCTCGATGGGGGAGTCCGCAACCCAAGCCGCGACCGCTTCAAGCAATTTTGCGCGAGACGTCGCCAAGCGCGCATCGCGCAAGCGGGCGAGCACACGGAAGTGAATGCGTGACAGGAATCCGAGCCAGGCCGCCGTCGAATAAGGGATAGCGAGTAAAAAAGCTTGCGACCAATCTCTAATAAAAACAACGTCTAGCCCCAATTCAATTTAGGGAAGAGTTTGTACTCTGTCATTCGCGGGGCGTACCGCTCTCCAGCATCGCACGCGCGCGCACCCGATCAGCATCGCTCAGCGTCGTGCAGACGGCGTCGTGAGCGCGGGCGCGAATGCGCCTGAGTGCAAACCAGAGCCCGAAAATCATCACGACAAACGGGCCAATCCAGAGCGCGAGCGTGGTTGCCTTGAGCGGCGGCCGATAGAGAACGAAATCGCCAAATCGCTCCGTCATGTACCGCTTCACGTCTGCATCCGATTTTCCGGCGGCTAGCTGCGAGCGCACCTGATCGCGCATGTCGCGCGCCACCGGGGCGTCGCTATCGGCGACGCTTTGGTTCTGGCAGACGAGACAGCGCAATTCTGCGGAGAGCTGCTTCACGCGCGCTTCGAGCGCCGGATCCGTGACGTTGACCGTTGGCGCAGGCGCACTTGCTTGCGGCGCGGTGGCTTGCGCATGAACGATAGAACTTAGCAGGGCGCAAGTCATGGCGACGCCGGTACAAAGCGCAGCAAGGCGCCCCCTTAAAGCGGCCGCCGAGAGCGGCCCCAACAGCGTCACACGCTCACCTTAGCATCTGCGCGAATCTCGGCGGCGCGACGCGCTTTCCGGTAACGCGGATCGAGCGCGCCCAAAAGACCACCGATAGACATGATCACGCAGCCCAACCAAATCCAGTTCACAAACGGTTTGTAGTGAACCCGAACAATCCAGCCGCCGCCATCTTTCGCGGCAATCTCTTCGCCGAGTGAGACGTACAAATCGCGATCAAACTCGCGATCGATCGCCGCCTCGGTCATTGGCATCGAGCGCTGCGACGCATAGAGACGGCGCTCAGGACGCAACACTTTATCCAAGACGCCATTCTTCGAAAGCTCGAAGCGACCTTGTTTCGCGTTGTAGTTCGGCCCCACCACATCGGTGACGCCCACGAATTTCACTTCGTAGCCAGCGATGGGTTTGGTCTGCCCCGGGAGCATCGCAACGTCATGCTCCTTCTCAAAAGCCTTCACGGCAGTCACGCCGAAAATGAATGCCGCGATGCCAAGGTGAGCGATTTGCATGCCGTGATAGGCAATCGGGATTTGCCGCCATTTCGCGGCCGTCGATGCGAGCCCTGAGGCGTGACGAAGCCGATCGCGATAGCCTTCCACAATGCCAGCGCTGAGCCACGCTGAAAACGCGATGCCCACGCAGGCCAACAGGGAAAAACGGGCTGGGAGCGTCGCGCAAGCGATGAAACCAATCAGCGCGGCAGCTGCAGGCACGAGCATGCGTGAGCGGGTTTCGCGAGGGTCGTCTTCTTTCCAGCGCGCAAGCGGGCCGACGGCCATCAATGCAATGAGCGGCAACATCAGCGGCACGAACACGATCTCGAAATAAGGCGCGCCCACGCTCACTTTACCGAGGCCAAAGGCATCGGCAAAGAGCGGATAGAGTGTGCCAAGAAGAACAGCGCCCGCTGCCACGACGAGCAGCACGTTATTGCCGAGCAAGAACGATTCGCGCGACAACACGCCAAAGCGCCCGCCTTCGCTGACCTTTGGCGCACGAAGCGCGTAGAGCGTGAGTGAGCCGCCGATGATCGCAATCAAAAACGCGAGGATGAATACGCCACGTTTTGGGTCTGTCGCAAATGCATGGACGCTGGTGAGCACGCCCGAGCGCACGAGGAAGGTGCCCAACAGCGAGAGCGAAAACGCAGCAATCGCGAGCAAAACTGTCCAAGCTTTGAATGCCGCTCGTTTTTCGGTGACAGCCAGCGAATGAATGAGCGCAGTGCCCACCAGCCACGGCATAAAAGACGCGTTTTCGACGGGATCCCAGAACCACCAGCCGCCCCAGCCCAACTCGTAGTAGGCCCAAAAACTACCAAGCGCGATCCCCAAGGTCAGGAAAATCCAGGCCGCGATGGTCCAGGGGCGGGACCATCGAGCCCACGTGGAATCAAGCCGTCCGCCCCATAAAGCAGCAATCGCAAAGGCAAAGGCGACTGCGAAGCCAACGTAGCCCATGTACAAAAGCGGCGGATGAAAGATCATTCCCGGGTCTTGCAGAAGCGGATTCAAATCGCGGCCATCGGCCGGGGCGGGAACGATTCGTTCGAACGGATTCGAGGTGAAAAGCGTGAACGCGAGGAATACCGTGGTGATTGCAGCGAGCACCGTGAGTACGCGCATGGTCAACACATCCGGAAGCTGCTTCGAAAACACGGCGACCGCCGCGCTCCAACCCGTCAACATCAACACCCACAGCACCATCGAGCCTTCGTGCGAGCCCCAAGTCGCAGACAAGCGATACTGCAGGGGCAGAAGGCTGTTTGAATTCTGCGCTACGTTTGACACGCTGAAATCGCCGTTAGCAAACGACATCATGAGCGCAGCAAATGACAAGCCAACCAAAACGAAGCTCGCGAGCGTCGCCTGCCGAGAAAACTCGATCAGCACCCGCCCGCGCCACAGGTTTGCGCCCGCAGCGATGACCGCCTGCAAGAGACAGGTCAATAATGCGATTACCAATGCGAAGTGGCCGAGTTCTGCGATCATCGAATTCACGAAAAGAAATACTGCAGTGCGAATTTTAGAACTCGTCCGCCAATTGGAGCGAATGTATGAGGCCGCAAGTTTTGTATTCAGTCGAGGCGCGTCTTTTGCAGCAACGGCGGGCTATTGCGAGAAAGCGCTTCGAAGCGTGAGTCAAACAGGGCAAGTCAGTCATTGCGGCTTTTTTGCGGATAAGTTCATGGGCGCGATCTACGTTTTGCTCTGTGCCGGGTTATTCCCAGTGCTTACCGCGCAGGCCATGCAGCTATCCCGCGCGGGCGACGCCCTTGTTTTGAGTGGGGAGATCGTCTATCAGGATTTGGCGCGAGTGAAGGATGCGCTTGACCGTGCGCCCCAAATTCAGCTGATCGTGCTTCGCAACTCGATGGGCGGAAATTCATGGACGGGCTACCGCTTGGGCGAATTGTTTCGCGAGCGCGGACTCACCACCGTGGTGTCGGGGCACTGCGTGTCTTCCTGTTCAAGGCTATTTCTCGGTGGACGCGAACGACTTTTCGCGAGCGATTACCCCGCCGCGATGACCTATGTTGGCTTTCACGGCCACTACGACTTTGGCAAGCTCAACACTGAATCGGTTGCCAAACATGAGCTTGTCGAGTGGACCCTTCGATTTGCAGGCAAGGGTTTGGATCGGCCGCTGGTGGAGCGCTGGGCTGCCATTCCCACGCGAGCTGGTGACGTACGCTTTTATCCCGAATCGGCCCGCACGCAGTACGGCGTGACCACGTTCTACTGCGCGGGTAGCGAGAGCCGACGTCCGCAACGCTGTGAGCGACTTGCGACCGATGCACTCAGCCAAGGCATCATCACATCATCCGCGCTCTACCAAAGCGCCGATCGCGATCAGCTTCGTTTCGGCGCGCGCGAGCGGCACTGGCCTTCCACTGGCTACGCAACGCTCGCCGAACCGCCCAAAGGTGTGAGCGCATCGATTGCGCGTGACTACCGCCAATTTCTTGACGCGGCGTTTCCGCGCGGCTTCGCGATCAGCGAAGACCGTCGCTTCGCGGCTTGGCGGGGCAACATTCGCGCGGCCAACGAAGAGGCAATCGCCGCATGCGAACGATCATCGCGCCAGCGCTGCCGACTCTATGCGGTGGATGATCGCGTGGTATTCATCGCACCGCCGAGCGTTCGGAAGCCCTAGAAGATCTCTTCAGCGTTCCGCTAAAGTGCGCCCGCCTTCGAGCTGTTTGCGAGGATTGTGCGCGGCTGCCGCTGTGTCAACGGCTTCAAGCAGCGCTTGCCGCTACACTCGCGGGCTGAAAAATTGGCCAGCAATAGGATTTGCAACGTGATCGGTGGGCGTTTGGTGAGAGAGTTTTCGCTGGGTGGGGCGTTGCGATTCAAAGCTCGTCTGATGAGTTGCCTGGTGTTAGCGAGCTTTTGTTGCGCCCAAGGCGTTGCGACGTCTGCCGAGACGCCTTCGCGCGCGCCCGATGCCGCAAACGTGAGCCCTATCGCTTACAAGCAAACACTCACCGCTCAATGCGGCTCGCTCTACCGTTTGCTTAAAGTCCCCATGCGGGACGCGTGCGAGGGCGTCATCGCGCAGGGCGTCGAAGTGGCTCGCTCGCATCTGGGCCGCCCGATTTTTGCGCTTCGAACCGGCGCTCCCCTGACTGACAAAAGCGCCACACGAGTGCTGATCTTGGGCGCTGTCCACGGTGACGAGCTCACCTCGGGATGGCTTTCTCTCAAGTGGGCGGATCTCGCGCCGCCGATGACCGAGAAGCGAACCTATTCCGTGCTTCACGTGCCGATTGTGAATCCGGACGGCGTCTTTGGTGCGAAGCCGTCCCGCACTAACGGTCGTGGCGTTGATCTGAATCGCAATTTCCCGACACCGCAATGGAATCCCGAAGCCAATCGCTGGTGGGTGAACAAAACCAAACGCGATCCGCGCCGATTTCCTGGCCACGCCGCAGCCTCGGAGTTTGAGACCAAGTACATAATGCGCGTGATCGAAACGTTTAAGCCGACTGTGGTGGTCTCTGTACATGCACCGCTGGGTGTGCTTGACTACGACGGCGGCGGGCCGCTGCCCGAGCGGATCGGATCAATTTTCCTAGACAGCTTGGGGATTTATCCAGGCAGCTTGGGTCACTTCGGAAGTCGAAGCCGCGGCGTACCGGTGTTAACCGTTGAATTGCCTCATGCAATCAATCTCGTAAGCACAGAAGAAACTAAGCGCATGTGGCGCGACTTGTTTGCCTGGATTGATAAATACGCAAACTACGATTCGCAGGCAAAGTAGTCTCTTGCCCTCATTGAATATGGGCTAGCGCTTAGTTGTTTGTCTGTGGATTTCGCTCACGAAAATCGCGCTGCGAGCGGGCTCAGGCCCAGCGTGGAAAGCATTGATTCCAATTTGGCTTTCGCGGTTTGCACGAATGCTGAGTTCGCGCCGTGTTTTCTCTCAGCCACGATGAGCTCGTTTTTCATCGAATGCTCCCAACCCACGAGCTCAGTCACGGTCACTTTGTAGCCATGAGCCTCCAGCCGCAACCCGCGCAATACGTTGGTCACGTGTGCGCCGAATTCGCGCGCTTGAATCGGGTGTCGCCACAATTCGGTGAGCGCGCTTTTCGCGAGCGCACGGCCTTTGTCTTCTCGAAACAATGCCGCAACCTCCGCCTGGCAACAAGGCACGAGCACGACAAATTTTGCGTCTTTTGCCAGCGCGAACGAAATGGCGTCATCGGTCGCAGTGTCGCAGGCGTGGAGTGCCGTCACAATCTCAACGCGTTCAGGCAACGTGTTTGCTGCGCTGGCATCTGCCGCTGCTAGGTTCAAAAAACTCATCTGCGAGAAATTTGCCTCGCTCGCGAGCTCCCGAGCGCGCGACACCAAATCCTCGCGGGTTTCTATGCCGTACACGTGGTGCGGCTCCGTCATCGACTTCAAGTAACGGTCGTAGAGCATGAATCCCAGATAGGATTTGCCGGAGCCGTGATCGACCACATCGACTTTTCCGCGCTCCGCGAGCGATGTTTCAATAAGCGGCGCCAAAAACTGGAGCAAGTGATTGACCTGTTTTAACTTCCTGCGCGAATCCTGATTGATGCCGCCGTCCCGGGTGACGATGTGAAGCGCCTTGAGTAACTCAATGGATTGCTCCGGGCGAAGCCCCAGTTGCGCGTGAAGGTCGAGCGGCTCTTTGATGGAGGTTCTTTTCATTGTGACGAGAGCATAGCGCGCCGCGACTTAGCGACGCAGCAGCGCCAAGGAACCGTCGTGTCTAGCTGAGTGTGAGTAGCCAGTAGATGTTGGGGGTCACGTCGTGGGGTATTGCGCCTTGAGAGCAACGAGCGAATCGCGAATCAGCGCTTCGAGCACTTTGGTGTCGATATCGGCAAGCTTCTTGAAGTAAAGGCAGGACTTGCCGAGCTTGTGTTTCCCTAAGCGGCTCAAGAGCTCGTTTTGATTCGCGCCGCTTGCAACGAGATACACCACCAAGTCATTTTTTCGCGCTGCAAAGCCAGTCGCGCACATGTCTCCTTCGCGCCCGCTCTCGTACTTGTAGTGATACGAACCAAAGCCAATGATTGACGCCCCCCACATTGCGGGCGTGTGTTTCGTGGCTTTACGAAAAAGCGAGACGAGCTCGGTACAGTCCGCCTGTTGCTGCTCATTTTCCAGCGCTGCGATATGGGCGCTGACGTCGAGAGCGGTCGCTTTCGTTTTGTTTTCAGCCATCACTTTTCTCCGTAAAAAGGGCGTCTATGGCGTGAGTATCGAAGAGAGGATACGCGCTCTGCTCGCATCGCGCCTTATGCGAGGAGCCGCGTGCCGTTATACCAAAGCTCAACATGCGGATGCAGCGCTGTGACGCGATTGAGCCAGTGTTCGAGCGCTACAGCGTCAAATGGGGCTCCCTTCAGCGCGCTGTTGATCTGTCCAGAAACCGTCGTTCCGGTCGAGGAATTGCGCTCGAGATCCCGCTTTTCGCTCGCGAGCCGACCGCGCTCGTAAGTAAGAAACAAACTCCCGTCTTTCTTTCGCACTACGACATCAACTCGTTCGCAAAGCGCATTGATTAACGACATTCCGATGCCCTGGAGCTGAACATCGCCCGCAGGCGCTTGATGGTCAAAAGGATATTCAAGCTGCGTATAGATGAATGGCAAGTAATCGTGACCTGAGATCACGCGGTGTATCGCGTGCCCGCGACCATCATCTTCAACCGAGAAGCCGTCAGCGGTGGTAACCACTGATATTCGTGTCGCATGGCCGCCTTGTGCCTCGGCAAGTGAATACAGTAACAGTGCGCGTGTGGATAGGGCGACTAGATCGATGCTGGGGGAAGTTGACATTGGTTCAATACACATCTTGAGCGCCTGATAGAGCGTGCGGATTCGACCCTGCTAAGGATTGTGCGCAAAGCCACGACTGAGGTATGCATGTTTTAGCGCCACCCGAGCGCTCTGCGCAACGTTCGCCCTAGATGAATAGTCTCTGACCAGCGATGCGGGGTGTGGACTTGCGTCCTGATTCGGTCGGTGTTGCGGTATTCGAGGCCTAAGCGTTTGCTAGGTGTTTCCGAAAAGAAATTTCACCCTCGATTCGTCGCATCTTGGTTGTCATCGTTGCGCCTGGCTTCTCTGCTTCTCGACATCTCTTTGCTCAGACCTTCTAGAAGCCATGAAGAGTGTATCGAATCGAATCTTGCTTGCCTTGAGTTGCGTCGCGCTCTCGCTTTTGAGCGCGTGCGAAACCATGCCAGCCGCCGCCGACACATCGGGCGCCCAGGCAAATGCTCAGGATAACGAGCGCTGTCTAGTCACCGGTAGCCGCCTTGCGCGCGCTAATTGCCGCGATAGTGGCGTCGGCGCAATTTCGCGGGAAACTTGGGAGCGAACCATGTCTGATCGAGCGAGCAACCCGCCCGCGCTGCCCGGTGGTAAGTAGCGCAAAATCGATTTGACTTTCCGTCAGTTGACGTGCTGTGCGAGCAGGGAAAGCGCAGGACATCACTAGCCAGCAGTAAGTGAGCCGCCCCTAAAATCAGGGGCATGAAAAAAACTCGCGTCCTCGTCCTTGCTGGTGGTCAATCCGAAGAGCATGAAGTCTCCATTCGATCCGCACGCAGCATTCTTGAAGCACTGCCTAAAGATCGGTTTGAAGTGACCTCCACCGTGATCTCGCGCGAAGGCCGCTGGTTGCCCGCGCCTGAGTCGGCGCGCGCGCTTGCAAATGGTTCAGCGGCGAGTGGCGGCGCACTCGTGTTGCACGAAGCGGCGACGGCGGAGGGCTACGACGTGGTGTTCCCCGTGCTGCACGGTCCCAACGGAGAAGACGGGACGGTGCAGGGCATGTTGAAGCTCGCCGGCATCCCCTGCGTGGGCTCGGGCGTGCTCGGCTCGGCGGTGTGCATGGATAAAGTGATGACGAAATCGGTGCTCGCCGCGCATGGCTTTCCGCAAGTAGCCTATCGCCTCGTCACACGTGCGGAATTTTCATCAAAGCCAGAAGATGCGATCTCGAAGCTCGCCGCGCTGGGCTTCCCGGTATTTGTGAAACCCGCGAATCTTGGCTCAAGCGTTGGTATTTCCAAGGCGCGAAATGAGGTTGAGTTGCGCGCCGCATTGCGCCTCGCGTTCGATCTTGATCGGCGTGTGATTGTGGAGGCGGCGACTCGCAGCAAACCGCGTGAGATCGAAGTAGGCGTGCTCGGCAACGATTCGCCGATGGCCTCGCCCGTTGGCGAGCTCACTTTTGACAGTGAGTTCTACGATTACGACACGAAATACACCGCGGGCAAGGCAGAGATGCACATCCCAGCAAAAATTCCCGAGGCGGTCTCGGAGCGCGCTCGGCAGATGGCGATTGATGCATTTAAGGCGCTCGATTGTGCCGGGCTTGCGCGAGTAGATTTTTTCTATCTAGACGAGACGGGCGAGCTCTTCCTGAACGAGCTCAACACGATGCCGGGGTTCACCAAAACCTCGATGTACCCCGAATTGCTCCGCGCTGCTGGCGTCGACTATTCGGCGCTCGTGACGAAACTGGTTGAGCTGGCGTTGGAGCGTAGATAAACGGCTTAGATTTATATTTTGCTTTTCAATTCGGGCAAGCGAGCGTTTTTTACGGTTGTCGATCTCTCGTAAAAATCTTTTTCAGCCCTAATGAAATAAGGCCTAAAGCGAAAATGCGAAAGTCGCTGTCGGCGCTAGAAAGCTCCGCGAGCGGATGCGTTTCGCATGCGAATGCAGGAAAACTCGAGCGCTGAAGTGCTCACCCAATCGTGAATCGGCCATAACGATTCTGCAAACCGCAGTACGCTGCCGCGCTCCGCGAGTTGTGCGGGTAGGTTGCGAAGACGCTCCGCCGACAGCGGCTCCACGGTTTCAGTGGCTTGCAGATAGCCTGCATTCGCATCCACAACCGAAAATTGCCGTCGCGAGAACGCGTAAACGGTGAGCTCGGCCTGCGCGATAGCGTGCGCCCAGGCGGTTTCGACCACAATCGTGTGGCCCACACGAGCAAGAAAAGACGGAATGCTTTCAAGCTGCGATGCGTGTTCGACACGCACGCAGATGCGCGGGCACTCGCGCGGGAGCAGGTAATTTGCGAGGTGGCGCGCATCGATTGCCCACACGACTGGCTTGCCCGTTGCATCAGTTCGCGGCTCAAATTGCTGAATCGTCGCGTTTTCACTCACGTGAAAACAAAGCTCATGGTTCACCTGCATCACTAAATTGTCGCGCAAGTACTAACCAGCACGCAGATTCCCCATCGTCGCTCGACAATTCATGCGCTCGAATGGGTGACGCCTACGAGCGCATCTTCTTCTCCCTCACGACGACAATAATGCTCTACAACCTCCTCAAATTCGTGCACGTGCTCTCGATCATCGTTTGGATCGGCGGCATGGTCTACACACTGTTCTTCCTTAGGCCGTCACTCACTCCGCTCGCGCCAGCACAACGCGTGCAGCTGATGCATGATGTGCTTGGGCGCTTTTTCAAAGTGGTGTTGTACGTGTCCACGCTCGCGCTTTTTTCTGGGCTTTGGATGATCGGGCGGGTTGCCAAGCAAACGGTGCAAGCGGGTGGCTCATTCGCCTGGCCGACGTCTTGGGTTCTGATGACAGTGCTCGGCGTGGTGATGATTTTGATTTTCGGGCACATCCGGTTTGCGCTGTTCAAGCGCTTGCAGCGCGCAGTGACTGCGAGCGACTGGCCAGCGGGAGGCGCAGCGCTTGAGCAGATTCGCACGTGGGTGGGTATCAACCTCGCCATCGGTGTCGTCATCATCGCGGCGGTGTTCCTCTTGCGTTAAGCATCGTAAATAGGGGTCGGTATCCACGCTCGGAGTCCGTGCGGCACTTCAAGCAACCGACCCGCGATGAGTGCATTTGTAAGAAAATTGCGATTCCTTACAAACGCCGCGCCGCATGAGCCTTTCACGCTTTCAACTCGAACTCCTCGCCCCGGCGCGTGACGCAACGATCGGACGTGAGGCGATTCTCCACGGCGCAGATGCGGTCTACATCGGTGGCCCCGCGTTCGGCGCGCGAACAAAAGCAGACAACACGATTGAAGATATTGCCGCGCTTTGCGCCTTTGCTCATCGCTATCACGCCCGAATCTTCACCACTGTAAACACCATTCTTCACGAAAGCGAATTGCCGCTTGCTGAGCGCTTGATTCGTGATTTGTATGAAGCCGGTGTCGATGCGTTGATCGTGCAAGACATGGGCATTCTCGAACTTGATCTGCCGCCGATTGCGCTGCACGCGTCGACGCAATGCGACATTCGCACGCTTGAGAAGGCCGAGTTTCTGAGCCACGCGGGCTTTTCCCAGCTGGTGCTCGCGCGCGAACTCACACTCACGCAAATCGCCAAAATTCGCGCCGCGATTCGCGACGATGTAGCCCTTGAGTTTTTCGTTCACGGCGCGCTCTGCGTTGCATTCTCGGGTAACTGCTACATCTCCGAGGCGCACACGGGCCGAAGCGCCAATCGCGGCTCCTGCTCGCAAGAATGTCGATTGCCTTACACCTTGGTCGACAACAATGGTGCGGTGGTGGCCTTCGATCAACACTTGCTTTCGATGAAAGACAACGACCAAAGCGCAAACTTAGCGCGCTTGATCGAAGCGGGAATTCGTAGCTTCAAGATCGAAGGTCGCTACAAAGACATGTCGTACGTAAAAAACGTTACGGCGCATTACAGACGCCTCATCGATCAAATCCTTGGTCAACGCCCAGAGCTCGCAAGCGTGGGCGACGCGCGTCTTGCCTCGGTTTCGCATGGCCGCTGCAGCTACACGTTTACACCTGATCCGGCCCGAACCTTTAACCGAAGCAGTACCGACTATTTTGTCAACGGCAGGCAGGGCGATATTGGCGCTTTTGATACGCCGGTTCATGCCGGGCTTGCTGTTGCACGGGTTACGCGCCTCATCCGCGAGGGCGGTCATTCGCTGATTGAAGTCGAAACGCTCGGCGAGACTGATGACGCCTCGGAGATGAATGGGCTCGGCGAGAAAGAGATCGTTCTTTCCACGTCTGCTAAACATCCTGATGATCGACATGAGGTGCGTGGCTCGAAACACATTGAGCCGAATGCCTCGAAGGAAGTGAATGCGCGGTTCGCTAATGGCGACGGATTGACCTATTTTCACGGTCGCGAATTGCAGGGAATGCAGGTCAACGTCGCCCGGCAGATTGGCTCGCAAGGCAATCTTTGGCAATTGGAGCCCAATGCGAAGCTCGCCGAGCTTCCAGGGCTCAAAGCGGGCACGCTCTTGCATCGCAATCGGGATCATGTGTGGGAGCAAACGCTTGCGAAGCCTTCGTCTGAGCGTCGAATTTCGGTCCGGATGCGCTTCAGCGATACGCCTGATGGCTATGTGCTCGTGATCGAAGACGAAGCGGGGCACATGGCTCGCGCGGCTGTGGCCCATCCAAGAGCGGCGGCCAAAGATCTCGCAAAGGCCGAAACCTAATTGCGCGAGAATTTAGGGAAACTGGGCAACACAATCTATTCGGTGGATACCGCCTCGATTGAACTCGATGTCGCAAGTGTGCCGTTCGTGCCGGCGTCGGTGATCAACTCGCTGCGCCGTGATGCCGTGGCGGCGCTCGATCAGGCGCGTGATCACGCATTTGTGCGCTGGCAGCGTGCCGCGGCGACCGAGCCGCTGGTGGCGTATCCGAGTGAAACCCTCAGCTTTCTCGCAAACGTGTACAACAGCGCCGCCCGCGCGTTCTACGAGAAACATGGTGTAAAGATGATTGATGCGGCCTACGAGTCGCATCAGGAAGCGGGCGATGTGCCGCTCATGATTACAAAGCACTGTTTGCGATTTGCGTTTAACTTGTGTCCGAAACAAGCCAAGGGCGTGCAGGGCGTGCAGGGCCAGATTCGCGCGGAGCCAATGACGTTGATTTCAAGCGGTGAGAAGCTCACGCTTAAGTTTGATTGCAAGCCCTGTGAAATGCACGTGGTGGGCAAGATGCGCCCGCAGATTTTGAAATCACCACCGCCGTCGATTGCTTCTCTCCCGGCTGCCGGTGCCCCCATCAGGTTTTTCGCCAAACGAACGTAGCTTTTCCATCAAAGATCTGTTTAAATTGGGCGAGTGCGTTGAAACGCATATAGACGAAACTATAGAAAAAATTGCGTAGCGCCCGCTACAAAAGGTCGTTTGGAGATGTTTCTATAAGTCAGTTCCGCCTTAGATTTGATGTCGCGGTCATCGTCTAGGGGCATTGAATCGTTGATCTCCAGCTCGAGCCTTACTGCGAGCACGCTTTGGCAAAACTTGTGACACCTTGCGCGATTCATGTCGTAGTCGTCTAGGTTTTTTCGTCTATTGAACCGGGGGCGCAGTCGCGACGACTCACAGTGCACCTAAACTTTGTTATTTAAGGATTCCGGGGAACCACCATGAAACGATTTGCACTGGGCTCTTTTGCAATTGCCTCACTTTTCGCAGCCTTCGGCGTGTCGGCACAGATGCCTAAATTCGACACCCAGCCGGGCAAGTGGAGCTACACCACGCGCACCGAAATCCCTGGAATTGGATCGATTCCGATGAGCTTCGAGCAGTGTGTCACGCAGAAAGACATTGATGAAGGCCGCAATCTTTCCGCGCAAAAAGACGCGGGGATGGATTGCAAATACAGCGACGTCAAGCAATCTGGAAACCGCTATCAATTTACGGCAACCTGCCGGATGAAAGATTCGCCTGAGCCAATGGTGATGACCTATGACATGACCGCGACTGCAACGCAGATGGATGCGAAGATGACGATGACAGGCGGCACGGCGAAGGCCATGGGCGGCAAGATGAACATGTCGATGAGCTCCAAGCGCTTGGGTGGTTGCTAGTAGCGCATCAATCGCGGCGCGCAAAGGCTTCTCTCGCGAGGAAAGAGCGACCTTCGGGTCGCTTTTTTTTTACGATTTCGAGTTGATTACAGAGATACACTCGCTTCATGAAACCAAGTTTATTCATCACGCTGTGCTGCGATCTTAGTGCGGTGAGAGCGAGCACTACGCTCACGTTGAGCTGCTTGGCGTTTTGTTTCGCTGCCAACGCGCAAACGCCGGGCGACTGGCAATACACGATCAGCACTGACTTGAAGTCAATTCCAGATGACATGCGGATTAACTTCCCCACCGTTACGTTTAACGCCTGCCGCTCTGTCGCTGATTTTGAAAGCGGTCGCGCGTTTGCATTGCAAACCCTCGCGTCGAGTGAGGCGCGCTGCCCAAGTACTAACTTTGAGCGTTCACGCGCGAGCGCTTCGGGTGCGCCAACGCAGTTGAGCTTTGAATTCTCGTGTGATGGCGGCAAATCATTGACGGGTACAGCGAAGGGAAACGTCACTGCGAAGCGTTTTGAGTTCGCGATGACGACACGCTACCCACAATCGGTGTCCGGCGTGACCCAGGTGCAGCAAACCATGAGCGCGCGTTTCGTCGGCCCCTGTAAGTCAAAGCCAAACCAAGACGAAGTGAAGATTCCGTAGCGGCGTGAAACGCGATTAATTGCTTGTCCGCTGCTGCCTCTGATCGGCGTTGGGAGGAAATCTACGGCGCGCAAAACGATGCCGGATCAAACTGCCCCGGAAACACCCAGATGAGTGCGGCAGTCATCACGACGTAGCGGCAAAGCTTTCCGAGTGCACCCCAAAAAAAGCAGGGCCAGAAGGGAAACTTGAGCCACCCAGCGATGCTGGTGAGCGGGTCGCCGATCAGGGGGAGAAACGCAAAAAAGCACGCCTTCGGGCCGAGTCGTTCGAGCCATGCGAGCGCACGCGCTTGCACAGGCGAATGTTTGTAATGCTCATAGGCGCGCTTCGCGCCATAGCCTATCCACCAATTGATCGCACCGCCAATCGCGTTGCCAACTGTGGCAATCGCGACCGCCGCCCAAAACATCTCTGGATTGAGCTTTACGAAGCCAAATACCGCCGGCTCAGAGCCCATTGGCAAAAGCGTCGCAGAGACCAACGCAACAACGAAAATCGTGCTCAAACCATGGCGCGGCAGCGAGAGCCATTGCAAGGCCGAACAGAAGAGCAAATCCATGACGACCTGCGCTAGCGGTTGAGGAGTTTATCGATCACGTGCATTGCGTTGAGTGTACGCGTATGGCCATCACCATCGATGACACTGTACGACAGACCTTCGCTCTCAAGGTTCGCTTCAATCAGATCGAAAACACGCGCGCGAACCTGCGGCCCATCGCGTTGAAAACCGTCCTCAACCCACAGAAGATCGTTGCTAAGCAAAAGCGTGTGCGCATAGCGACGATGGCACTCAATTGCACGCCGATAGAGTGCCACGTCGCCGAAGATGAATTCACTGTAAACCGCTGTCATGAGCGGTGCGGTGTCGCAAATTACGAGCGGCGCATCAGTTGCCGCCGCATCCCGTATCGCCACGTCTTCATGGATACGTTGTGTTTCAAGAATCAACGCTTGCTCGTGCACGTAGGGCGTGCGTCCGCGCTCCTCGCAGAAGCGACGCAAATATTCAGGAACCCACGGTGAGTGGAATTCCTGCGCGAGCGCGCGGGCGAGCGATGTTTTTCCTGTACTTTCGGCGCCAACAATCGCAATCAATTTCGGAGCGCTCATGCAACAAGCGCTCGTCGCCAAATGCGCCAACCCCAAAAACTAAATGCAAAAAGGATGGCGTAGAGAAGGGTGGTTAGCCAAAGGGATTTGTAGATGAAGAGCGCGACGCTTGCCGCGTTCACCACGATCCAAACAGGCCAGTTTTCGATGTACTTTTTAGCCAGTAAGACGGTGCCAACGAAGCTACCCGCAGTGACAAACGCATCTGCCCACGGGAGATCGCTATCAGTAAACCGGGATAGAAACGCGCCGAAAGCAAGCCAACCGATGGTCCACGCGGTAACGGTGAGCGCTAAGCCACGCGACGGCAAGCGCGCCACTCGAAGCGGCTCGGGCGAGCGATCACGGTGACCGAATAGCCACTGGAACCAACCATAGAGCCCAGAAAGAACGAAGAACACGTTCACCATGGTTTCGCCGTAGAGTTTGCTCACGTAGAAGAGCCACACGTAGAGCGCCGAGGAGGCGATGGCGAGCGGCCAGGTGAGCGGCTTTTCGTAAGCGCTGCAGATCACCATGGCCAGCGCCAAGACAAAGGCGAGCACCTCTAGCCAAGATACGGCAGCGCCAAAGAAATGAAATGCAGTGGCAAGCATGATGCGGCTAGAACTCCGTGCTCACGCTGAACTTTACGTTGCGCGGCGCGCTCGCGAAGAGATACTGGCCGCCCCAGCTAGTGGTCGGCGCTTCACGCCAGTAGGCGCGGTTGGCAATGTTTTCGACTGTGAGCCTTGCAGTCGTGAGGCGATTCGCCAGCCGCGCCTGATAGCTCGCACCTACATCGATCTGCAATGCGCGGGGCAACGACACTTGCCCAAACGAATCGACTATCTTTCCCGATTGAGCGTAGATCAGCGAGTTTATGGAGAGCCCGCGTACTGCGGCGACTTTGTAGTCGGCAAAGATCGATAGCGCAAATCGCGGCACGTTGGTCACGCGTTGATCGATCAGCTCGCTGTTAAGCGCGCGGGTATAGCGGGCGTCCAAATACGTGGCGCTGGCCTGGAGTGAGAGCGCATCGGTGGCGCGGCCAGTGAGGCTTAGCTCCACGCCGCGGTGCCGCGCGAGCTTTGCAGCCGCAATTCGCACGGGGCGACCGCGTGCATCGCTTGGTTCGATGCGATCGTCGGAATACGGTTTTTCGATCTGGAATATCGCACCGGTCACAAGCGTTCGCGAATTGGCTTGCCATTTCCAACCTAGCTCCAGCTGATCGCTCTTTGCCCCAGGAAGTGCCGCGCCAGCGTTTATAAAGCGGCTGGGTCGATTCGGTACGGATTCGGTCTCTACACCCTGAGAAAACTGAGCGTAAACCGACTGTGTTGAATTGAAGTTGTACACGCCTGCCACAAACGGCGTTGCATGGGTTTGGGAGAGTGAAACCGCACGCGAGCCATCGGTATTCACGCTCGATCGATCCACTTGAGCGAGGCGCACGCCCACGAAACTTTCAAAGCGCGCGTTCCACAATGAACGGAGCGAGGCGCTCAGCTCAAGCGCGCGTTCGTCTGACAGCGTATTGACTGACTCTAACGCGGGATTCGCAGCGAGGACGCTCGGTGAAAACGCGTTCACTGTACCCACAAAGTTGTAGGCACCCAGCGTCGGCTGGCGCACTGCGCCGTCGCGGCCGCTCAGCGCTACGCGTGCGCGATGCTCGGTGGAGAGTGCGTTGAACTTGCCCTGCAGCGCTGCTTCGAAACTGGTCAATTGACGACGTTCGCCATCATTGCGGAAATCGTAAATGTCGACATCGCCATTCCCGCAGAGCCCGGGATAAACGTAGTTGGCGGCGCTACTGCAGCCATCGGGGAAGGCAATACGATCATCAATCTGGGTGCGAAACAGATGAACGCCGACTTGGACATTCCAATCGGCGTTGAGCCGATGCGACAGCTTTGCGGTGGCTTGAGTCGTGCGCGTAACTACGGGTAGCGACCACGGCTGATTATTCAGATTGGTACGCCAGAGTTTCCGCGCTTCCGGCAAGCTCTCCGCCACGCCGTCACCATCGCGGTCGAGCAATCCGAAGCCAGGTACCGACGGCTGGCTTTGGCGATGATGTTCAAGATCGATCAACAAGGATGTATCGCGCGAAAGCGGCAGCGCAAAGGCTGCGCTCGCGAGGGCGCGATCACCGCGTGCAGCAGGCCAATGGTTATCAATTCGTTCTGCGGCGAGGTTGACGCGCAGACCTGCGCTACCCAGCCGCGTGTTGCTATCAACATGCACTTTCGAGTTTGACCAGCGATCCGCATCCAGCGAGACCACCGTAAACGCGTCGCGCAGCGGCTGCTTCGTTACGAAATTGATAAGCCCGCCCGGCGCGGCGACGCCTGCTTGCAGCCCCGCTGTGCCTTTCAAAATTTCGATTCGCTCTTTATTTTCAAGGGCGATAGGCGCGTAGTTTGAGTTGGCGAGACCGTTACGTTTGAAGTTGTTGGTTTGATCGAGCACGAAACCGCGCACCGAAAGGCTCTCGATATAGCCACCTGCGTTGTAGTTGTCGGCGAGCGATGCGTCGAGCTTGAGCGCGGAGGAGAGCGTGCGAATGCCAAGCGCGTTGAGCAAATCGTTACCGATCACTGAAACGCTTTGCGGCGTTTTAGCAATCGGCGCGTCGAAGCCGCCGACATCGGCGTTTTCCGCTTCAAGTACGGGGGCCGAGCGGGCACTTACCGTAATCGCCTCGACGCGTTGCGGCGCATCTTGCGCGAGCGCTTGCGCGCAGGCGAGCGCAATGAGCGTCATTGAAGCGCTGCGAGTGAGCGTAGGGTTTGATGAGCGGGAAGAGCCGCCGCGAGAAGTGAGCTTGGAGAAAGCCATCGAGTGTCCTTTCGATGGCAGGGCAGTACGTGGACGAGCGCTCACCCGGGGGGATCGCGTGTAAATCCACAACGCTTCCCTGCGCAAGTATTACCTTGATCAAGTTCTAGGGTGTTATCTCAGCCGATCCAATTGGACCAGCACCCCTAGCGTTGTTGCCGCAAAAAATGCGGCGTGGTTGTATTGTAAGACCAGCGGCGGCAATCAGCACCGACGCTGCCGCGTCGATGAAGTGATTACAACCGTCATGCTGACCGGATGAGTGTTACTTCGCTTCACTCATCCTGCTAAGACTAACGATGCGGGATCGCTTCGTGGTGCTTTGAAGGCAACATTTTTTCCGTGCTGATGCTCACGATCACCATCGCAGCGATTGCGGCGAAGAGGCCGAAGAATTGCGGTGGAATGTCAGTGCCAGCAATTGCGGTGGGATACCACTTAAGCTCTGCACCGATCCACGTCATCAATCCGAAAAAGATCGAGGCTGCGGCGCCAGCACTGTTGGCGCGCTTCCAGAACACACCAAAGAAGAGCGGAACGAAGGCGCCGGCAAGTGTGACTTTGTACGCGTTTTGAATCATCTCGTACATGGTGCTTCTCGAATTTACGGCAAAAACAAGCGCTGCGACACAGAACACCACGAGCGTGACGCGCACAGCCTTCAACAACGCTTGATCGTTCATGTTGGGCACAAACGGCTTGATCACGTTATTGGTGAAAATCGCCGTAGGTGCCAAGAGCGCGCCGGATGCGGTTGACATGATTGCTGAGAGCAGCGCACCAAAGAACAGGATCTGTATGTAGAGCGGTGTCTTGTTCAAAATAATGTCGGGCAGGACGCGCTGGATTTCGCGCGCGTCCTCGCTCTTGAACAGTTCACGCAGCGTAGGATCGATCATGAGCGCCGAGAAAGCAATGAACATCGGCACAAACGCAAAGAATAGATAAATGACGCTACCGAATACGGTACCGCGTACAGCCGTTTTTTCGTCCTTCGCCGAGGTCATTCGCTGGAACACGTCTTGTTGAGGGATTGAGCCGAGCGCGATGGTCAAAAATGCAGCGATCCAGGTGAGCCAATCAGAGAGTCCGCCAGAAGGGAAAAACTGCAGCTTGCCTTCTGCCGCTGCGGTGGCAATGACCTTGCTTGCCCCGCCAGCCATGTCACCTAAAACAAACGCGACCACGCTCAGACCGACGATGATGACGACGGTTTGCAACACGTCTGTAAATGCAATTGACCACATGCCGCCAAAAATCGTGTAGACCAATACGATGGCCGCTCCAATGATGATTCCTTGCGTGAGCGTGAGCGCGCCACCCGAGAGAATCCAGATGACGAGACCGAGGGCCGTGAGCTGGGCGCTTGTCCACCCGAGATAGCTAATCGAAACGCAAAGACTGGTGACCACTTCGATTTTCGAGTCGTAGCGCTTGCGATAGAAGTCGCCCAGCGTCATCAAGTTCATGCGGTAGAACACTTTGGCGAAGCAAAGTGCAGCGATGAGCAGGCAGGCCGTGGCACCAAACGGGTCAGCGGGGATGCCAACCAACCCGTCTCGCGCAAAAGTCGCGCTGACCGAAAGCACAGTCTCGGCACCGAACCACGTAGCGAATACAGTGGCCATATTGATGGACAGCGGCAACGAGCGACCGGCGACCAGGTAGTCCTTCGTGTTGTGGACGTTTTTCGCAGCCCAAAGGCCGATACCAATCGTGATCGCCATGTAGACGACGACTGAGGTGATAAGCATGAAAGGAATCCCGCCGGAAAATTAGTTGAAGGATTATAGAAATTGAAACTGCGTGGAATTGTGCGTAACTTCCCGCGTTTGTGGTTCGTGCGCTTTGCTTGCGTGTGCCGCTTGGGCGTTAATAGGGTTTTTAATTAAACGCTCTGATTTATAGGGGATAGAAGCAATCGGAGACGATAGCAAAATAGCATCAATCACTCACTTAGACCCAATTAAGTGGGCGCTATGTGAGAAATGTTGCATATCGATTAGCATCGTACGATTGGCCCACGAAGTCTGCGTCGTTGGATGCTGACGTATCTAGCGAGTATCTCCGCGCCTACGTAAAAAAAAGTTCGTTCACGTCTCAAGTTCAATGGTGGTATTAAAGTGGTACTATTTTCGCCATCAGTAAGTCGATGTGTGTTGAGCGCTCATCGAGTGCGTTTAAGTCGACCGACGTCTTTAGCAGGAGTGTGAGCAGAGTGACGCCACCGCTCGGTATCGTGGAAGGCTTCTTTGGCCCGTCCTGGTCTTGGGACGAGCGACGATACGTGTTGCAGCGCGTCGCAGCCGCCGGCTTTTCGCGATACCTCTACGCGCCGAAGGCCGATCGTGCGCTCAGGCGCGAGTGGGATTCGCCTTACCGCGACGCATGGATGGCGAACGTCGCCGAATTCGGGCGCGCCTGCAAAAGCCTCGGCGTCGAGTTTGGCGTGGGTATCAGCCCGTACGGATTGCAAGACTCGCTCACGGAGGCTCGCCTCTCGATTTTTCGAGCGCAGATCACGCGGCTTGCGAGCCTTGGCGTTGAGCGTATTGCGATTCTCTTCGATGACATGGAGGGTATCGGCGAGGACCTGGCGTCGGTTCAACTTCAAATCGTGGGCGAGGCAACGCGTGCGCATCCCAATGCGAAGTTCGTTGTCTGTCCGAGCTACTACAGCAGCGACATCGTGCTCGACCGGGTATTCGGAGCGCGGCCTCATCATTATCTAGAAACGCTTGGCGCCGCGCTTGATCCTGCGATTGAGGTGTTCTGGACCGGCCCCGAAGTGTGCTCACGGCAGATTAGCCGATCACATCTTGAAGCCATTTCCGAGCAACTGCGTCGTGCGCCGACGTTGTGGGATAACTATCCCGTGAACGACGGCCCCCGGATGTCAAGTCAGCTTCATCTTCGCGCCTTTACCGGGCGCGACGCAGCCAACGCCTCCCTCATTGCTGCGCACATGATCAATCCCGCGCTGCAGCCCACCCTCAGCTTGATCCCGGCATTGAGTCTCGCCGAGCTCTATGCGAAAGGTGATCGCTACGACTACGCATCTGCCTTCGAGTCTGCTGCGCGCACGATCGTTGGATCACCTCTCGAACTCGCGCTACGCGAAGATTTGCTGGCGTTCCAGGACGCTGGCTTACTTCGGCTCGGTGCGCGGCGCGCGGCGCTACGAGCGAAGTACGAGGCATTCGAGCATCCTGCCGCCGGCGAAGTGGTTGCGTGGCTAGATGGGGTTTATGCCGTATCGGCTGAAGAGGTACAAACGCAGTAGCGTTTGATACACAATGGTTTTCATTTCAATTCAGTGAAGCACGCATGACCCCCACCGAGCTTAAGCATTTACGGCCGAGCGAGATCGACCCCGCGCCAAAGTACTTGCAAATCGCACGGAAGATGTCGGAATTGATATCGAGCAAGGCGTGGCCTGCCGATCATGGGCTGCCGTCCGAGCGGCAACTGGTTGAATTGCTCGATGTTTCGCGCGTCACTGCGCGGCGGGCGCTGAAAGTCGTCTCCGAGAAGGGTTTGGTGGTCCGTAAGCCCGGATCGGGCACCTACATCGCGCCGCATCTTGAACAGCCGCTGTCGCGTCTCTCAAGTTTTTCGGAGGAGCTTCGACTTCGCGGGCTAGCGAGCTCGTCCACGTGGCTGCAGCGCGATATCGCGGTCGCAAACGCGCAGGAGCTCGTTTCGCTCGGCCTCTCGCCGGGCGCACGTGTGACTCGCCTGAAGCGCTTGCGTCGTGCGGACGAGAGTCCGATGGCCATTGAATACAGTCGTCTTCCCGAAGTCCTCGTTCCTAACCCAACGGCCATCGATCAATCGCTTTATTCGTATCTCGATCACGCGGGTACACCAGTGGTTCGCGCGCTGCAAAAGCTCACTGCAGTGAATGCAACTGCGGATCAAGCGCAACTGCTCGAGATCGCGAAGGGCACTGCGCTGATCTACGTGACCCGCGTTGGATATTCGATGGAAGGCCGCGCGATTGAATTGACTGATTCTTACTGCCGAGCCGATGTGTATGAATTTGTGGCCGAGCTGACGCGGGCGAGCAGCGTGAGTGCGGCCTCTGCCGAGCCGAGGTGAGTGTGACGCATCAACTGCGTGGATACATCGCAACGGCAGACGGCTTCGTCGAGGGCCAAGTGAGCTTCGCCGGTGGGCGAATTGAAAGCATTTCAGGGCATCCGATCAACAGCGCGAGGGTGCGCAGCGGCGATTGGCCGATCATTGTTCCTGGCTTCGTCGATCTACACGTGCATGGCGGCGGCGGGCACGACATGATGGATGCGGGCAACGCGTGCAGCGCCATCGCGCGCCTCCACGCGCGACACGGAACGACCGCCATGCTCGCCACCACGCTTACCGCGCCGCGCGATGATCTTGTGCACGCTTTCACCGGTTTGGCTGATGTGATGAGCGCACAGCAAACGACGAGCGTCTTTGGCGCACGAATTCTCGGCGTGCATCTCGAGGGGCCATATATCAGCGATGGCAAACTCGGCGCGCAACCGCCGTTTGCTCGCGATTTCGACGGAGAAGAATTGCAAGCGCTTCACGCTGTGGCTCCGATCAAACTGATTACGCTCGCCCCTGAATTGCCGGGTGCGAATGAGACCATTCAAAATTTAAGCCGTGCGGGGTTTGTCGTTCAGCTCGGCCACAGCGAAGCGAGCTACGAGGA
Organism: Betaproteobacteria bacterium; assembly: GCA_013298765.1. Taxonomy (GTDB): domain Bacteria; phylum Pseudomonadota; class Gammaproteobacteria; order Burkholderiales; family Casimicrobiaceae; genus Casimicrobium. Next base: position 60,038 of record JAAFJA010000013.1, on the reverse strand, counting down.
AGGCCGCGCTGGCTTCACGAGTGGCGCGCGGGGGGTGACGCATCTTTTTAATGCGATGAGTGGCATGCATCACCGTAAACCCGGCTTGGTGGGCGCTGCGCTCGCGCACGCGCGCTACGCTGAGATCATTCCTGATCTGCAGCATGTGCACGAGGGCGCGCTTCGTGTCGCAATGCGCTCGATTCCCTGCGTTTACTGCGTCACCGATTCGACGGCGGCTGCAGGAATGCCAGATGGCGAATATCGTCTTGGACGCCACACTGTTACCAAATGTTTGGGGGGCGTGCGACTAGCTGACGGAACGCTAGCCGGCTCAACGCTCACCATGGATGAGGCGTTTCGAAACTTGGTCAACGTGTTGCAGCTGGATTTGCTGGGCGCTGTGCGCCGCACGTCTACCTACGCGTGCGATTTTTTGAACATCACGGATCGCGGTCGCATCGCGCCGGGGGCGTTCGCTGACGTGCTCGTGCTAGACCGTGATCTCAAGCTCACGGATGTGTTCGTCGAAGGTAAGTCTCAGGAGCGCGCGTGAGCACACACATGAGCACTCACACAAGCACACACATGCTCGCGGAAAGCAGAGAAGCTTTTTCTGTTGTAGCCCGACAAATCAAGTGCAACGAAGAGAAAATTTTTTACCTTGCTAATAAACTAATTGAATCTCCGCCCCCGATAGCTTGTACGGTAGCTCGTGGAAGTTCAGATCATGCTGCGAGTTTTTTTGGCTATCTGGTGATGGCGCGACTAGGTTCTTGGGTGACCTCGTTGCCGATGTCGCTCATCACGATGGAAAACGCGCCACTTTCTGGAAAGGGCATCGCGGTGTTTGCGTTTTCGCAGTCGGGGCGAAGTCCTGATTTGATTGCGCCGACGGAATATTTCCGCCGCGATGGTGCAATTACCGCAGCCTTCGTGAACGTCGAAGACTCGCCACTTGCACGCGCTGCGGAGTACACGATCCCGCTCTGCGCTGGGAAAGAGCAAAGCGTGGCGGCAACCAAGAGTTTTATTGCGCAGCTTGCAGCGGGTGCTCAACTCGTTGCTCATTGGTCACGCGACGAAGCGCTGGTGGCAGCCTTGCCAGAGCTCGCACCCGCGCTTCAGATCGCGGCCGAGATTGACTGGAGTTCGGCGCTTTCCACACTTACATCGGTTGATCGCCTCTTTGTTATTGGTCGCGGCGCTGGACTTGCGATCGCACAAGAGGCAGCGCTCAAGTTCAAAGAAACCTGCGGAATTCAAGCCGAAGCGTTCTCGGGCGCAGAGGTCAAGCACGGCCCGATGGCGCTCATCGAAGAAGGCTATCCGCTCCTGATTTTCGCGCCCCGTGGCCCATCACAGGTGGGTCTGATTCGATTGGCAACCGAGATGCGCGAGCGCGGTGCGCGGGTGTTGCTTGCGGCGCCGATTGATGATGCCGTCGCTGGGGTGATCGTTGATCTGCCAATGGTCGCCGCACCGCATCCGCTGCTCGATCCAATTTGTGCGATCCAAAGTTTTTATCCACTCGTTGAAGCGCTTGCAAGGGCACGGGGGCGAAACCCCGATGAACCACGATTTCTCTCAAAAGTTACTCTCACGCGTTAGGCCTTCATGAGCGCCGCCCACACTCTTCGAACCGAAATACCGAACGCTTCCCATCGTGAGCTTGACACCTACGACACACGCCGCTTGGTGGACGCGTTCGTGATCGATCAAAAAAGCGCGGTGGAGGCCGTCGTGCAGTCGAGCGCCGATATCGCGCGAGCGGTCGACGCATCGGTGCCTCGCATGCTGAGCGGCGGCCGCCTTGTGTATGCGGGCGCGGGAACCTCCGGGCGTCTGGGGCTGCTCGACAGTGTTGAATTAGTGCCGACGTTTTCTTGGGAGCCCGAGCGCGCGATTGCGCTGCTTGCGGGCGGTCCGAATGCGATCCACCGTGCCGTTGAAGGGGCGGAGGACAGCCGCGAACAGGGCGCGGCCGATGTAGAGGCGGCGCAGGTGGGCGCAAACGATGTGGTGCTCGCGATTGCCGCATCGGGCACCACACCCTACGCGCTCGGCGTGATCGAAAAGGCTAGCGCAAGCGGTGCCTTGACTGTCGGTATCGCGAACAATCCAGGTACGCCGCTACTCGCAGCTGCGCAAATCGCGATCTTGCTGGACACCGGTTCGGAGGTGATTTCCGGCAGCACGCGGTTGAAAGCGGGTAGTGCTCAAAAAATCGCACTCAACACGTTTTCGAGCGCGTTGATGGTGCGGCTCAACAAGGTGTACGGCAACTTGATGGTAGACGTGAAGCCGACCAATGCAAAATTGATTCGTCGCTGCGTCAATCTCACGATGCTCGCCACTGGTGTCGACGAAGATACCGCGATCGCTGCGCTCGACGGCTCGAATTTTCATGTCAAAACTGCGATCGTGATGATCCGACGCTCTCTGGGCTTTGAAGCGGCGCGGCGCTTGCTGGATCGCGTGGGCGGAAGCGTTCGCCTCGCGCTCACGGAGGCCAAATGAGCAGAGAAGACAAGGCGCAGACCCCGTCACCGTGGACGTGGATCCCGACGCTCTATTTCGCGCAAGGCATTCCGTACGTGGTGGTGATGACGCTATCCGTCATCATGTACAAAAACTTGAATCTCTCAAACACCGAGATTGCCCTCTACACGAGCTGGTTGTATTTGCCGTGGGTCGTGAAACCATTGTGGTCGCCCTTGGTGGATATGTTTCGTACCAAACGATTCTGGATCGTGCTTTTGCAGTTCGCGGTTGGCGTTGCGCTAGCGTTTGTCGCGTTTACGCTGCCGACGCCATTTTTCTTTCAAGCCACGTTGGCCGTTTTTTGGTTGATGGCGTTTGCATCCGCCACTCATGACATTGCGGCCGATGGGTTTTACATGCTCGGTCTTGAGCAGCATCAGCAAGCGGCGTTTGTGGGCGTTCGCACTGTCTTCTGGCGCATCGCGAATATTGCGGGCCAAGGCCTCTTAGTTGTGCTCGCAGGCCTGTTGACTGAGCAAACGGGCAACGTCATCCTGGCGTGGCAAATTGTGTTTATCGTGCTCGCCTTGATGTTTGCGCTCATAGGCGCGTACCATTTTTTCATGTTGCCCAAGCCCAGCGCCGATCAAGCGGTGCGGATCGAAGGGGATTTGGTCGGAGACTTTGTGAGCACGTTCGTCGCGTTTTTCAAGCGTGCCGATATCTGGCTCGTGCTGTCGTTTTTATTGACCTATCGACTGGCCGAAGCGCAACTGGTGAAACTCGGCTCACCGTTCTTGCTAGATAAAGTTAACGCGGGCGGCCTTGCGCTTTCAACAGCGCAAGTGGGATGGGTGTACGGCACGGTGGGCGTGCTGGCGCTTACGTTAGGCGGCATCGCAGGGGGCTATGCAATATCACGGAAGGGCCTTAAGTTCTGGCTCTGGCCCATGCTCCTCGCGATTCACGTGCCGAATATTGCCTACGTGTTTCTTGCCGCGCTACAGCCCACCAGCTTGCCTGTGATTGCGAGCGCGATTGCGATCGAGCAGCTGGGTTATGGATTCGGTTTCGCCGCGTATCTGCTTTTCATGATTATGGTGGCCGATGGGCCCCACAAGACGGCTCACTACGCGCTTTGTACTGGGTTCATGGCGCTCGGCATGATGTTGCCGGGGATGGTGAGCGGCTGGATTCAAACCCAGCTCGGATACACAAACTTTTTCATCTGGGTTTGTATCTGTACGTTGCCGTCGATGCTGATTGCGATCTTTGTGAAGATTGACCCAGCGTTTGGTAAGAAGCAGTCGAAGGTGGATTCGACATGAACGCGCATGCCAATGATCGCCTGGTCTCGCTTGACGCATTTCGCGGGGCAACCATTGCCGCCATGGTGTTGGTAAATAACCCTGGCGATTGGAGCAATGCCTATTCACAGCTCCTTCACGCGAAGTGGCACGGTTGGACGTTTACCGATTGGATATTCCCCTTTTTTCTTTTCATTGTCGGCGTCTCGATGGTGTTCTCACTTTCGCGTAAAGCACTTGATGACTCGCAGCGCGTGAGCGCCGTGCTGTCGCTTTGGAAACGTGCACTCATCATTTTCGCCATCGGCCTCGCGCTAAATTTCATTCCGAATTTCTCGCTGGAGACCTTGCGTATTCCCGGCGTTTTGCAGCGGATCGCGCTTTGCATCGTAATTGCTGCGCCGCTCGTGGTGTATTTCGGCTGGCGGGCGTGGTGCATTGCGATCATTGCGTTTTTTGTGATCTACGCAGTTCCAATGCTCGCCGTTTCTGTGGTGGGCGATGATGCGCTGGTGGCGGCAGGGCGCTTGGAGCCGGGACGTGATTTCGGTGCGTGGATCGACAGAACACTTCTTTCAGGGCATCTTTGGGCGTTCTCGAAAACGTGGGATCCCGAAGGGTTGTGGAGCACACTGTCCGCAGTGAGCACACTGCTTTTTGGCGCACTCACTGGGCGCTGGCTCCTAGTTGACATCGCGCGCAGCGAAAAGACGGTGTGGATGTTGTTCTTCGGTTTGTTACTTGTTTGGATTGGCGCGATGCTCGATGTTGCGCTGATGCCAATTAACAAGCCGCTGTGGACGGTGTCGTACAGCGTTTTTATGGCGGGTTGGGCGCTCGTGGTGTTTGCGCTGTTTTATTGGCTGATCGATGCCTGTGAGCGCGAGCAGGTGACCAAGCGCGCGCGACAATGGTTTTTGCCGCTCACGATCTTTGGGATGAATGCGCTCTTCATCTTTGCGTTCTCAAGTTTGGTGGCAAAGATATTGGGCGCAGTAAAGTTGACGGCTGAAACCGGTGTGAGCCAGTCGCTTAAAGCGCTTTTCTTTGCGCAAATTCAGGTGATCGGGCTCTCGCCGAAGCTCGCCTCACTTCTATACGCTTTATTGTTCGTTTTGGCGATGTATGGGGTGGCTTGGTTGATGTGGAAGAAGCGATGGTTTTTCAAAGTATGAGACGTGCGGGTCGATTTGCGGGCCTCACGCCCCTAACGTGGACGCTGCTCGCGCTCCTGGGCTTTCTCGGATCGTGTTCAACGATGGAGCCGATCGCGGTGCAATCATTTTCGCTACGTGTTTGCCCGCTTGAGGACCGCTCATCTGGGTGTCCGCCGCCGACGCCTCGGGAGTTTCGCGCGGTTTGGATTGCAACGGTCGCCAACATCGACTGGCCAACGAAACCGGGGCTCGGCGCGGAGCAGCAAAAAAGCGAGGCGATCGCGATCTTGAATCGCGTGCAAGCGCTCAACATGAACGCCGTGCTTTTGCAGGTGCGCCCTGGCGCAGATGCCATCTATCCGTCGGCGCTTGAGCCCTGGGCGGAATGGCTCACAGGCGAGCAAGGTAAGGCACCGGGCTACGACCCACTGCAATTTTGGATTGATGAAGCGCGGCTTCGCGGTATCGAGGTGCATGCATGGTTCAACCCGTACCGCGCGCGGCACACAAAGGCGAGCTCGCCCGTGTCCGCCGATCATGTCGCAAAGCGCCTACCGACCGCAGTGAAAAGCTACGGTGGTTTTTTGTGGCTCGATCCGGGGGATCGTGTGGCGCAGGAGCACTCGTATAGCGTCATTATGGATGTGCTACGCCGGTATGACATCGATGGCGTTCACTTCGATGATTACTTCTATCCGTACCCTGTCGTCGAAACAGCCTCAATTCAACAACCTTCGGCAGCAGGGCAAAACGCGGTAGCCAATGCGCTCAATTCAGCCGTGCCTATGGTGACCTCGCGTCCTGAGCGTGAGCTTGATTTTCCTGATGAACCCTCGTGGCAAGCGTATGTGGCGAGCGGCGGCAAACTCACGCGTGCCGACTGGCGGCGGGACAACGTAAACCGGTTCGTCGAACGCGTTTATCGCGGCGTGAAAGCAGAGAAGCCGTGGGTTCGATTTGGCATCTCGCCGTTTGGGATTGGCCGACCTGATCGGCGTCCACCAGGCATTCAAGGCTTTTCGCAGTACGACAAACTTTATGCGGACGTAGAGCTTTGGCTACAGCGCGGTTGGCTTGATTACCTCGCGCCGCAGCTGTATTGGCCGATCGATCAAGCGCCTCAGGCATTCCCAGTTTTGCTTGAGTACTGGCATGCACAAAACACCTTGAAACGGGATATTTTTCCTGGCCTCTACACCAGCCGGATCGAGGAGACGCCACGGGGTTGGCAGCCAAAAGAAATCGAGGGCCAGCTCGCTCTGATCCGATCGAAGCGCGACGTTGCGCAGGGGCATATCCATTTCAGCGTGGCCCCGATCATGCAAAAGCGGCGCGGCATCGACGCCAGTCTCGCGGCGCTTTATCGCAATACAGCTATTTCTTATTCGCCCCAATTAAAATCGGGCGAGCGTTCGAAAAGTGTAATTATCGAAATAATAGAAAATAGGGACTTAGCCCCTAATAGCGTTGGGCTAGCGTTTAAAAGAATAGTTTCTTTGGAGTCTACGTCGCCCCGAGCGGACGCTGCACCTCGAAGCTTCGCGGTCTGGCTACGTTATGGTGCGTCTTGGCAGTTTGCCGTATTGCCGGTGGCGGGCACCCCGACCGCAGGTACCAGTGAAACGACCGTGCCACGAGCGACAAGCGACGGCGTTTTAAGCGCGGTCGCAGTCTCGGTCGTGGATCAATCTGGCCGAGAAAGCGATCGCTTCGTGAAGGATCTCGCGCCGTGAGCGAAGCGCTCTCATCAGCGTCTTCGCAGAGATTGCGTCGCATCGCGCTCGGCCTTGACGCGGGCGGCACCACCACCCGCTGGATGCTGCTTGATTGCAACTCGGCACATCTTGCCGAAGGCACTGCGGGCGGCCTCTCCGGGCTCATGCTTCATTCGGCGCACGGCATAGAGCGGCTACGCGTCACGTTTGCTGAAATTTCGGCCGCTGTCGCAGCGCACTTGCCTGCCGATGCCTCGCTCGTGATCGCTGGCGGTTTCACGGGCGTTGATGGTCATTCGCCCGAACTTGCCAAACTCATCGCAGAAGCGTTTGCAATTGCCGCCGAGCGAGTACGGATCATGAGCGATATCGAAGTTGCGTATCGCGGCGCATTCAAGCCAGGCGAGGGCTACATCGTGTACGCGGGGACCGGCTCAATCGCAGCGTATGTGGACGAATCGGGCGCATTTCATCGCGCTGGCGGGCGCGGCGTGGGGCTTGATGACGGGGGCGGCGGTTATTGGATGGCGCGCGAGGCGCTTCGCCATATTTGGCGGCGCGAAGACGAGCAGCCTGGCGCGTGGAAGGATTCTGCACTTGCCGTTGCCATGTTTGAGCGCTTGGGCGGGAGTGATTGGGATCGCTCGCGCGCCTTTTTCTACGCGAAGGACCGAGGCGAGATTGGAATGCTCGCCCTCGCGGTTCGCGACACCGCGGACGCTGACCCCATCTCGCGCGAGATTCTGCGCGGGGCAGGGATTGAGCTTGCACGCCTTGCAAATGCGATGGTTGCGCGGTTTGGTGTGAAGCCAGTTGCCGTGGCGGGGCGCGCCTCGAAGCTGCATCCGATCATCGAAGCCACATTGAAAGAGCGACTCGCAAAGGTTTCACTTACCTATCTTGAATCCACCGCACACGAGGCTGCAGCGCGCATTGCGCTACAGCGTGTGGAAGCCTAGCCCGCCGCAGACGGCGCTAGCACCGCTTTCGCACTCATCTCTTTCGGCAGACCAAGAATCGCCCACTCAGTGACCAGCGCGTCAATCAATTGATCGACCATTTCGCTCGTGTGGCAGGGGCCAGGCGCAATGCGAATCCGCTCGGTGCCACGAGCAACCGTCGGATAGTTAATCGGCTGCAGATAGATGTTGTGGTTTTGCATCAGGCGGTCGGTCAATGTTTTGACCTTGACCGGATCGCCGACGAACACCGGAACGATGTGCGACGGGTTCGGTATCACGGGTAGCCCGCGCGCGAGCAACTTTGACTTGATTTCCGCGACGCGCTCGCGTTGAAGACGGCGTTCTTCTTGTGAACGCATCAAATGCGAAACGCTCGCAATCGCGCCAGCACACAACACGGGTGCAAGGGACGTAGAGAAAATGAACGAAGCGCCAAAACTGCGGATGCAATCCACCATCGCTGCCGAGCCCGTGACATAGCCACCTTGCATGCCGAAAGCTTTGCCAAGCGTTCCCTGGATGATGTCGATCTGATCGGCTACGCCTTGCTCTTGCGATACGCCACCACCACGGTTACCGTACATCCCAACCGCGTGCACTTCGTCGAGGTAAGTCATCGCGCCGTACTGTTTGGCGATTCGAGCAAACTCACCAATCGGAGCGATGTTTCCGCTCATCGAGTAAACACTCTCAAAGACCACCAGTTTCGGCCGATCAGGCGCAAAACTCGCGAGCTTCGCTTCGAGATCGCGTGGATCGTTATGTTTGAAGATCACTTTTTCGGCGCCAGAGCGACGAATACCTTCAATCATCGAATTGTGATTATCGGAATCGGAGATGATGACCGTGTTGGGCAGAAGCGATGCCAACACCGAAAGCGAGGCCAAATTCGCGCTGTAGCCAGATGTGAATGTGAGCGCGGATTCTTTATCGTGCAGCGCCGCCAAAAGGCGCTCAAGCTCGATGTGGTACGCATTGGTGCCGCCGATGTTGCGCGTACCGCCTGCACCCGTAGCGCCGTCGTTGATCGCGGCAAGCATTGCATCCCGAACCACCGGATGATGACCCATGCCCAAGTAATCGTTTGAGCACCACGTGATTACCTGGCGCATTTGTTCGCCACCGTGCCACTCCACGCGAGGAAACTGTCCGCGAGGGCGTGACAGCTCTGCAAAAATGCGATAACGCCCTTCACGCTTCAGTGCGTCAATGCGGTCTGCGAAGAGGGCGTTGTAGTTTGGGGTGTTGGACACGGGCTAGTTGCCTCCAGTTTTTCTCATTTTATTCCGGATTTCCGGGCTGCGGAGTTGCGTTGGATCAAACATCGAACCGGCGAGAGGAGTGGGTTTGTGGTCGATTCCGCTCGGACGTGCGTGCCGGGACGCTGCCGCTCGTTATGGGCATCATAAATCTGACGCCAGATTCGTTTTCCGACGGTGGCAAGTATTCCTCTGTCTCCGCAGCGATCGCTGAGGCTGAACGAATGGTGTACGACGGTGCCTCAATTTTGGATGTGGGCGGCGAATCCACCCGCCCAGGCGCAGCGGAAGTCACCATCGAAGAGGAGCTTCGACGCGTCATTCCCGTCGTTGAAGCGCTCGCAGTGGCCGGGCACTGTGTCTCAATTGACACCCGAAAGCCAGAGGTCATGCGGGCCGCGATTCGAGCTGGGGCAGCCATTGTGAACGACGTCTACGCGCTTCGCGCGCCCGGAGCGCTTGAGGCATGCGCGGACTCAGGTGTCGGCGTTGTGCTCATGCACATGCAGGGCGAGCCAGGCACGATGCAAGCGGCACCGCACTACGAAAACGTTGTTGCCGAGGTTGCTGCGTTTCTTCAAGAGCGCGCCAGCTGTTGCGAGCTCGCGGGCATCGAACGTGATCGCATCGCACTCGATCCGGGCTTCGGGTTCGGAAAAACGACCGCGCATAACTTGCAGCTCACACGCGGTGTGGCTGAACTTGCACGCTTGGGCTATCCGGTACTTGCTGGCTGGTCGCGAAAACGCAGCGTGGGTGAGATGACTGGGCAGGAAAAAGCGAGTGAGCGTGTTAGCGGCAGCGTCGCGGCAGCGCTCGCCTGTGTCGCGCGCGGGGCGCAGATCGTACGAGTGCACGATGTGCGCGCGACGGTGGACGCACTTCGCGTTTGGCACGCAGTGAACGCTGCGCCCTAGAATGCCCTAGCAGCTACGTTAGCGAGAGAGCACAATGGCAAGTAGAAAATATTTCGGCACGGATGGCGTGCGCGGTGAGGTGGGAGTCGCACCCATTACGCCAGATTTCGTGATGCGGCTCGGTCATGCGACTGGTCGAGTGCTGAAGAAGCACTGGAAGTCCAGCTCGCATCCCGCCGTGCTGATCGGTAAAGACACCCGAATATCGGGCTACATGCTCGAAGCGGCGCTCGAAGCCGGGCTCTCCGCGGCGGGCGTTGATGTCGTGCTGACCGGCCCGTTGCCTACGCCTGCGATTGCATATCTCACGCGTGCGCAAAGGCAGGCGGCGGGTCTCGTGATTTCCGCTTCGCACAATCCGTTTCAAGATAACGGCATCAAGTTTTTCGATCGCAACGGCGACAAGCTTTCCGATGAGGCGGAACTCGAAATTGAGGCGGAATTCGATCAGGGTATCCGCTGTGTGCCGTCCAACGAATTGGGCAAAGCGCGGCGGCTCAACGATGCGCAGGGGCGCTACATTGAGTTTTGCAAGCGTGCATTCCCGTCGGAGCTGACGCTTCGTGGCGTGAAAATCGTTGTGGATTGCGCGAACGGCGCGGCCTATCAGGTCACCCCAGCGGTTTTGCATGAGCTGGGCGCCGATGTCGTGAGCGTTGGAGTAGCGCCTGACGGGTTGAATATCAACAAAGGCGTGGGTGCACTCTATCCGGAGTACCTTTCCGAAAAGGTGTTGCAGCACAAGGCCGATATCGGTATCGCCGTCGATGGCGACGCAGATCGCCTCATCGTCGTGGACGCTAAAGGCAACTCGTACGACGGCGATCAGCTGGTGTACGTGATTGCTGCGCATCGCGCGGCGCGTGGCGATTTGGGTGGCGGCGTAGTCGGCACGCAGATGACGAACTACGGGCTCGAGCAGGCGTTTCAGCGGCGCGGGATCGCGTTTGCCCGTGCGAAGGTCGGCGATCGTTATGTGCTCGAAATTCTCAAGGAACGTAATTGGTTGATCGGCGGTGAAAACTCTGGGCATATTCTCTGCCTGGATCGCCACACAACGGGCGATGCAACCATTGCGGCGCTTGAAGTGCTCGGCGCACTGGTTCAGCAGGGTAGATCGCTCGCGGATGCCTGCGCAGACGTGAAGCTTTTGCCACAGCATCTGATCAACGTTCGGATCGATAAATCGTCACCTTGGGCAGATAAGACGAATGTGAAATCGGCGCTTGCTGATTGGGAACAGAAGCTCACCGGTCGTGGGCGAATTCTCTTGCGCCCCTCTGGCACAGAGCCGGTGGTGCGTGTGATGGTCGAAGCGGAAGACGAGGCGCTCGCACGCGCAGGCGCAGAGGCGATTGCTGAAGCGGTGGCTGCGTGAGCGCACTCTCGTGATGCAACGCTTCAGAGCATGTGTGCAGGGTGTAGGCGCGGGCTTGACCGCGCTCCGCGCTCTCAAACTCATCGCGTGTGAAGTGCGCGTTCAAGCCCGCGCCTACCGTCGGAACGAATGAAGCTCCAATACTCTCATCTTGATTTGATCGCGTTTCTCGTCTTCGTTGCGTGTTGGTTTGGCTATGACTGGTTCGCGAAACGCCACGCCAACGATCGGCCGAGTTTGCTCACGGTCATGAACCCGTTTCGTGAGCGCTGGTTTCAGCAGACGCTGACCCGAGAAAATCGCATCGTCGACTCTGCGCTTGTTTCAAACTTGCTTCACAGCGCAACGTTTTTCTCGTCAACCACGATTCTCGTGTTGGGCGGCTTGCTCGCGCTGTTTGGCTCGGTCGAAAAGAGCGTCGAAGTATTTGAGAACTTGCCGTTCGCGCAGCGCACGTCGCAGCAGTTGCTTGAGGCGAAGATAGTGCTGCTGATTCTGCTTTTCATTTATGCATTGGTGAAATTCACGTGGTCGGTGCGGCAATTCAATTTCGTCACGATTTTGGTCGGATCGATATCGCCGAACACTGCGATCGATGAGCATGATCAAAGCATCGCATTGCGCGCTGCCGGCATTCTCAAACTCGCCGGAGAGAACTTCGGGCAAGGGCTGCGCGCGTATTACTTTGCACTGGCCGCGCTGCTCTGGTTTGTACAACCGCTCTTTTTCATCGCTGGGACCGTGGTCGTGACCGTGATGCTCTATCGCATGGAGTTTCACTCGCGAACGCTGGACGTTCTCAATGGCGAAGTGGATGCGAAAACTGCGCATAAAAACGCTAGTTCAATGGGCAAGCCATAGAAAAAGTACGTTTTCGATAAAGCATTAAATGCGATCAATGCCCCAATTAAATCGGGCGTCTCGCAAAATCGCTATCGATGAAGTGAGAATGCGATTGCAGAAAGCTCTGCGCAACGAATTTTTCGGCTCGGTCTAGAAAACGCATCGCCCACCGGCCATCGCGCTAAGCCGCATGCGCCTTCAATCGCGCGCCCAATACTCTCGCGACCTACGCCGCTTCATCCTGAAGATTTCGCGCAAGCTGAAACGCTAAAGCGATGTCGTCCTCATGCGCTGAACCGTTCATTTTCCTGAACGAATTGGCAGCATCCGGATGTATGTTCGGAATCGAACAGACACGTGACGGTCAGGCACGTAGAGTACGAACGTACGGGGCAAATTCGCCACCGCTACGTGTCGGCATTCATTGCAGCTTCGGTGTCAGACAGCGCAAAACCCGGTTTAGCTTGTCGTGATCGGGACACTCAACACTGCACAACAGATACAGGATCAAATCATGAAGAAACGCTTCATTCTGGTAGCGATGACCGCCTGCGCGGCACTGACCAGCGCAAACTGGGTGTCGGCGCAGGTCGCTGGCGGCACCACGACGGTGGGCGTAAGCATCACCGAATCAACCCAACTTGCCATGGGCTGGAGTGTCAAGAAGACGTTGATGGGCAAGGCCGTCTACAACGACGCTGGACAGCGGGTTGGTACCGTCGAAGACCTGATCATTTCGCCGGACCGAAACGTGTCGTACGTGATCGTCGGCGCGGGCGGCTTTGTCGGCATTGGTCGGCATGACGTGGCCATTCCAGTCGTCCAGATTCAGGATCGTGCCGGAAAACTGATCATGGCCGGTGCAACGAAAGACGCTATCAAGGGATTGCCTCGTTTTGAATACGCCACCGATACGACTCGACGCGATCAATTCGTCGCTGCGGCCGAGAAGGATATTGCCAACGGAAAAAGGCGAATGGCAGATCTCGAGAAGGCGACAAGCGCCGCCGCTTCCGACGTAAAGGCGCGAATCGACACGCAGGTCGCCGCGCTGAAGAGCGATGTCACGTCGGCGGAAGGCAAGCTGACCGAACTGAAGAAGGCAACGGTCACCCACTGGCGTGATTTCGAAGCTGGCGTTAGCGCTGCAACCGCCCGTGTACGCAAGTCGCTCGATGCAGCCACGGGCTGAGTCCCGTACCGCCACTGCGGCGATAGCTTCGCCGCGTCCATAAATTGATGAAGGACACACTATGAACAAGATGCTAGTAGCAATGTTTGATACTGAAACAGCGGCGGATGCCGGTCTTCACGCGCTGCGCAAGCTGCATGCTGAGGGCGACATTTCGCTGTATGCGACGGGCGTGATTACCAAAGACAGTCATGGACTCGTGAGTGTCAAGGAGTCCGCAGATCGCGGCGCACTTGGCGCGGGCGTTGGTCTGGCGGTCGGCGCGCTGATCGGCCTGTTGGCCGGACCCGTCGGCGTCGTGGTCGGCGCAGCGGCTGGCACGACACTCGGTGCGCTTCGCGACTTCTGGGTTGCCGGCGTGGGACTTGACTTTGTCGAAGAGGCCGAAAATCGCCTGCAGCCGGGCAAAGTGGCGCTACTCGCAGAAATTGACGAGGAATGGGTGACGCCAGTGGATTCAGCGCTAGAGAATGCTGGGGGCGTCGTATTCCGGCGCAACCGCAGCGATATCGTTGATGCGCAGTATGACCGCGACGTCGGTGCTTTCAAATCAGAAATCAAGGCGCTTGAAGCCGAAGCAGGACGCGCTACAGGCGCGGCAAAAGCGAAACTCCACGCGCAACTAACCGCAACACAGAAACGTCTGGACGTCGCCGTCGCGGGTGCGAAAGAACGCGTCGACGTCTTTGAGCACGAAGCCAGTAAAAAAGCCGCGGCGCTCAAAACGCAGCTCAGTGAGGCAACAGGTGACGCGAAGGCGAAGATCGAACAGCGCATGAAAGCGATGAAAGCCGGATATCACGAACGCGGCGCCAAGTTGTCCGAGGCGTGGGGGCTGACCAAAGAGGCCTTGACCGTTTAGTCAGCTCTGATAGCGCGCAGGGCGGAACCGCAAGCGTTCCGCCCTGCGAGCTGCTGACTGCAGCGCTTAACGACAGTACCAGATGAGCGGCGACTGCGAACGTGTTCGCGCCGCCCAGCGGCACGTCGAAGAGGGCGGCTGTGCACAGCGTTTTGCTTGGCGACCCAGTTTTCGCGCAACAATCGTGACGGCGTTTGAGACAACCGTTTCGCGTCGCGTGCAATCCTCCGGCTCTAGCGGCTTTCTGAGCCATTCGCTGGGGGCTGCGCGGCGCAGCGGTCATCACCGGCGCGACGGGTGCCAACCCAACGCGAAGCAGCGCATCCTCGATAGGGGCCCACCTCGGTGCCTTGACACAGTAGTAGCCCTTAGAGAACGCGCTCATGGACTCAATAGTGTCTGCCCCCGTTCATTCCATTCATTCAATATTGCTGAACATGTTGGAAGGGCTTGGCTGGAGGCCTAACTACAGAACGCCTTCACTCGATTGAATACGGTGGTCGTGTCGGCGGGAGCGATCCCAGTTCCGCCGAGTAGCGACGCAGCGGGTAGCTTTTGCAGATATCGCATGATTACCACCCCGTCTACCGGCGCGACAGCGGATGCCGCCGATAGCCCGCGCACGCTGAAATTCCTTGCGGCCAAAAAAGTCTGTATATCGTTTGCCGATGTGCGCGATCCGGTCAGCGCTAGACCGGCGATCAGCGCGCTATCCCTGAACCCTAACAAGTAGCGCACAATCAATACGCCATCCGTCGCTGGTGAAAGTGAAAAATCACCATTGACATCGAGACTGCATACAGATGCCGAGATACGAATATTTTGTTGTGTTTGCGGCGCACTGTTGTAAAGAAGGTCACCCGATTTGTCAGCGGCAATCGTACAAATGTCACCGTAACTCGCCGTTGGTAACACCACGACTGCACCGGAGCTGATGTCTACGCTACACACCGTCGGCGTGAGGCTCGTGTATGCGGTTGCGATGCTGGAGCCCGGAAGCGGAGCCACGCTCGTTGAAACGTTACCGGAGCCGCCAAGCAGCAACGTTGGGGCAGAGCCAAAAGTCAGGGTGGATTCAATGCGCGGCGAGATGCAGCCAATGTTCCAGGTTGCACCTGGCGTTGCTGCATCCCACGCGGCATTTGTGGAATTGGTGAGCTGATTGGGGCAAAGTTGAGAGTTCTCCGAGAGCAAGGCAGAAGGCGCTGGCACCGCAGGAATTGCCCCCGTGAGCTGGTTGCTGTTGACGTAAAACCGCTGTAATGACGAGAGCCCCGACAGGCTCGGAATCGATCCGGTCAGCTCGTTTTGGCTGACGTCGAAATACTCCAAGGCGGCTAAACCAGTCAGTGAAGGCAGGTTGCCGGTCAGCAAGTTTTGCGCGACATAAAACTCGCGCAGCGCCGAAAGCCCGGCAAGCGATGGCAGCGACCCACGCAGCGAATTGCCGTACGCGTAGAAAACCTGGAGCTGCGTTAAGCCCGTCAGCGCCGGAAGCGCGCCGGGGATCTGATTGCGGCTCACGTCAAACCGCCGCAACGCGGTGAGACCGGTCAGCGCCGGAAGCGGGGCATTGAGTTGATTGTTAAACGCCTCAAACAGCTGAAGTGACGCTAGACCTGATAACGCGGGAATAGCGCCAGTAAACTGGTTGGTACTGAAATAAACGGTTTGCAGCGATGTAAGCCCAGAAAGCGCAGAGATCGTGCCGCTCAAGGCGTTTCCGCTGAGATCGAGATACGTCAGCGCGTTGAGCGCGCTCAACGACGCGGGCAAGACGCCATTCAATCCGTTATTCGGCAGATCAATTGACGTGACCTGCGTACCGGCACCGTTACAGGTGATGCCAAACCAAGTGCACTCGGTACCGCTACTGTTGAAGTCGGTGTTCGCCGGGTTGCGCCAATTCGTACGGTTAGACCACCCCGAGCCATTCGACCCCGTGTACAGCGCCATCAATACATCACGCTCCGCTTGAGGAATCGCCGCATGACTCAGCGTCGTCGTTCCCGCGAACAAAAGTAGCGCGAAGAAGCGGGCGCCGCGTTGCAGCGCCTGGCAAAGACGTTCAAATGACACGTGCAACCGTTGTTGCGTGCGGATACTGCGCATAAAGATTCCCCAAATCGCGATTTTTTCGCTTAATCAATGCGCTGACTTGCGCACGGTATAAGCCCTAGTCGCTCATTTTTCTGTGAATTGATTGATTCATCAATGCTAACGGAGAGATTCTTTTCGTAAAACTGGCCCCAAGAAGCGCGACAGCAGGAGAAGTGGAAACACAGATAGAACTTGACGCGACGGAAGCCGCGAGAACGACTGTCAGATGTCAACGCAGGCGAGTAGCAGAGTTAAAGAGGCGAAGAGCAGACTTCCTCGCGGCGAACGAGCGACTAGCCTAGCGCTGCCATGCGTCACCCGCGTGCTAGACACTCGCAACCAGATAAGCGTTGCGCGCCAGCGCCTGCGCCTGCGTCGCAAAGCCCGTCTCAGTGGAGGCCGTGCCATGACTGATCACGATTGGGCCCTTCACTTTCGACTCCGGCGCTCCGTTGATGGCCACGGTCTGCGGGAACGGCCCCATTGGAATCACGCGCGCCGAATCAGGCGTCGGGTAATACAGCGCGAAGTGGGCCGGCTTGGCATCCGCACTGCTGGCGGTCACCGTCATTTGGCGAAAGCCCGATTGGGTTGCAAGAGCGGCATCAGCAGCATGTGCGGCAGGCAGCAGCAGCGCGGCACAGGCCAATGCCATGACAAGCGGGAGGGCACGAAAAGCAAAGTGGGAACGGGCAAACATGGATGAATATCTTTTGGGTTTGGTTGCGCTGCGGGGATCAGCAGGCCGAAGTATCCAGGCACGTTTGCGTGTTGTCGCGATGAACCGACGGGCGAGCGCGCCACATGAAAGCTGGGCGCGTCGACGGGCCAAGCAAATTCTAGCGGCGGACACCCGCACGACGGATATGCGGCGGGAGCGGGTGGCGTAGGGCGGAGCGCTTGCGGTTCCGCCGAATGCGGCGGCACATCGAACCACGCGTTCAAACAGCTTTCGCCGACACAACACGATGGAGCCGTACGTTCCTACCGACGAGCCGTTACATCAATTCGAACGGCGACAAAATACCGTCCAAGTGATCGCGAGGTGCCTGCGTACTTTGCACTAACCAAATTGATTGGAAACTCGTTACTTGCGTGTTCGCAAGCAAATCTGGCACGCGTTGCTCGGGCGCGACGACTATCGCGTCCAGCAGTACCAGATTTTTCGTCAAGGCGTCGTCAATTGATCGCCCCATAGCGGCCGCAAAGTTATCCTGCGACAAATACTTCACTAGCGCAACCTCAGATAGCAACTTCCATGTCCCGTGAAACACAGGCAGGAACGAAAACGAATGCATCAGCATTAGTTGACGCGCTAGTGCAATCGGTTGCCACATCTCCACAGTTACTGGTGTTTTGACCATGAGATCCTTGACCAGTTGCGGGGCCATAATGGTGCTTCTCATAATTGCCTCTTCAAGTCCGATGCAAAGTTCAATTGCTGCCGCAGTTGCGTGACGGGCGTAAATCCCGCTGTGCATCGCGTCATTGCGAGCTCGCTTGATAGTGTTGTAGAGCGGTTCGAACCGCGTAAAAGCCGTTGGAAATTGGTCGGCAAGTGCACTAAGCGTTATGGAGTTCGCCGCCAGTCGCTTTATCGGTTCGTAATACTTACCAAGATCGCGTTTCTCCTCCAACAAGCACACACCAAGCGCCTCAATCGCAAAGCAAATGGCACCAAACCCTTCTGCGTCTGCCAGCGCGGAATATCTGGCGGCGCGAAGTTGGTCGCGGTGATACCTCCGCTGTTGGGGGCTTAGATCTTCGTGCGAGGGCATGCTTTCAATTCGTCAGTATGGAGGCCAAATATCGTCTAAGTGGCGCATTAGCTAGCCGCTTAAACTGCTATAGGCTGTCCGATAATGAAGGTCTGCGCGCCATCTCGCGCGATTCGTCCTACAAATGCGCGCCGATCGTCTATTGACTTGACGGCTCGGGGAGAGGCGGTCTCATCCACTGCGTGAATGACAAAAAACGCTGCCACGCCGTCGTTTGACTTTTCCGCAAACGCCAACCAACGCTCTTGATTTCTGACGCCAACAGCGCTAACCCAAGTAGAGTCACAGACCAATGCTCTTGTCGTCATGTTTACCTTGTCGTAAATCGAAAAGTCGCTCCATGCGGTGAACACCGGCATCTTTAGCCGCCGCGAATATCCGCCCCATTCGTTTAAGTGATTTACTGGACGCTCTTTTTCGTCCCGCGTCAGCGTGTACGCATCGAGAATGCTCCACATCTCGGACATTGTGGAAATGGTCACCGTCATCCCCTCTAAAAGTTGAATTGCTGGTTCCGGGAAGGCTGCGGTCGCGAGTCCGGTTACAGCGCAATCATGTCCGCGATCTGATACCCCAAATTTGTAACCTCATAGACTTCTCCCTTAGAGCCTCGCGCCAGTATCAATCGTTCGCGTACCAACTCCTGCAACGCCTGCTCCCACTTCGCAATTACTCTACGCTCCTCAGATTGAATCAGATTCTTACCGCTAACTTGGAGGTGCGTGCTGCCGATGGCGCGCACGTACAAAATCTGGCCGGTCGGGTCTTGGCTCGCCTGTTTCAACAATATCCTCGCTTCACTCGAGAGCGCGGGCAGTGGGGTTTTCGATTCAACGGTGCTTGAATTTGTTGGCGGTGTGATTCCATGAAACAGCGAGTGTTCATTGACTTTGAGTTGAAGGTGCCGATAGAACTTATCCTTGAAATCGCTGTGACTATCGTAACTCTGATAGAGGCCTCTGGTTCGACACGAATCTTTGAACGACTTAAGGCGCGCGATTTGGTCAAGATCAACTGTCTCCATGGCGACTGGTTGACTTGAAAAGTAGAGCATTGCTGGTCTGCCTAGTTCAATGTGCTTTTCGATTTCTTCGACAGTACCACTCAAATAGTCATCGGTGGCCGTGCCAATCCTCGTCCAGAATACGCCGATGAGTAGATCGCACTTGGCCAATATTTGATTGTTGATGATCGCTTGTGGAGCCGCGCCCATTTCTGGAGACGAGTGTGATTCCCACCCCACGGGGAGCAGAACGATCTTTCGTGCGTTTGAATTTACGGCATTCCATTCATAAATTACATCGCGCACTATGGCTCTCTCCGAGGCGACGTCGCCCGGCGAAGCAATCATCACATTGAACGTCACAGCGCTATAGCTCATGGAAGGACTTCGACTTAGAAATGGAACACTCTCGGCGTTGCGCAGTGTTGATTGAGAGGCTGCATCCCCGCAACGTGCAAAACCAACTTCCCAAAATTCTCGCCATTGAAAAGCTCGAGCAGCGTCTCGGCGAACGTCTCAATGCCGAACACGATGTCTTCTTTTTATATCATCTTCCCGTCTTTCGAATAGTCGGCCATTTGGGCTATAACGATGCCGTAGCGATCCGCGTTGTCGAACACGACGATACGTTCCATGCGGGCGCGGTTGACGTGTAGCGAGAGGTCATTTTTCGGGCCTTGCTCTGCGGTCGTCTTGTCGTGTTGGGCGCGAATTACTTCGCAATGGCCGCACTACTGTGGTTCGTACAACCGCTCTTTTTCATCGCCGGGACCGTGGTCGTGACCGTGATGCTCTACCGCATGGAGTTTCACTCACGAACGTTGGACGTTCTCAATGGCGATGATGGATAACGGTTGGCACAGAGAATAGGTTGGGCCGACACGGTGGCGTTCGAATTATTCCTGTGGGTCAGCAAGGTTCATTTGAACGATGCGATTTCGTCCTTCGTTTTTTGCGCGGTATAGCGCGGCATCCGCACGAGCGACGGCTGACTCAAACGATTCGCCTTTGGAAACAAGCGTCACACCGC
This sequence comes from Betaproteobacteria bacterium, assembly GCA_013298765.1. Taxonomy (GTDB): domain Bacteria; phylum Pseudomonadota; class Gammaproteobacteria; order Burkholderiales; family Casimicrobiaceae; genus Casimicrobium. The sequence continues at coordinate 40,072 of JAAFJA010000013.1, read as the reverse complement.
CGCTTACCGTGAGCCGCAGCTCTGGATCGACGTCGTTCCAGTTGTGATTTTCGATACGCTGCCGCAGGCGCTCGACGGCTTCTAGCGCTCCAGCGTCATTTGCGCCCACAATCAGCACGGACAGTTCCTCGCCACCGTAGCGCGCCGCCCGATCGATGCCGCGCAGCGCCTCAGCCATTAAGCGTCCGACCTCGCGCAGGACGACATCGCCCACAGCGTGACCGAATCGGTCGTTGATTTGTTTGAAGTGATCCAAATCGAAGAGCACCAGGTGCAAGCCGCGCTCGCGAAGAAACAGGAACTCGGATTCGAGCGCGCGCCGATTCAGCATCCCAGTCAGCGCATCGGTGCGTGACATTTGTTCGAGCGCACGGAATTGGGCGTGGAGTCCTTCGCGTTGACGACGTAAATCGGCCAGTTCAAGTCGCATCGCTTGAGCTGATTCGAGCACGTTGAATTCAGCGGCGCGCGCTTCAAGCATTGCGTGTTCATGCTTCACGACGCGAGCATGGAGGCGGCGCATCCAGTCGAGCGTCTCGGCGGCATTGCCCTCGACCACAGCGAGCCTTGCGCGTCGGCGTAGTTCGGCGGTGGTTCGCGGCGTTGCATCAAATGTGCTCAGCAAGCTGCGCGCCGCCGTCGCATGCATTGCGGCGCTCGACGTGTTTGCTTGAAGCCAATCAATGTAGGCGAGATCGATGTGCCACGACACGAGGTTCACTGGACGTTTTTCGGTACCGCGATCCATACACGCTTGTAGGCGCTGGCGCGCTTTCACAGGCTGGCCGCATGAGAGCAGCAATCGCGCGGTCGCATCGTGTGTCGCGTAGAAAAGTTGATCGGAAGGCGAGGGCGGCATCCGTCGATCCATGGCCTCGATTAGCTGAAGCGATTCCTCGGTTAGCGCCGCGTGATCTTCAGCGGCAGCATCGATCTCGATTTCGAGCGCTTCGACGAGTGCGAACGCCAAGTTCACGCCGGCGCGGAGCATTCCCTCGCCGGACATTTTTTCGCGATCAATTTCGTACGAACGTCGAAGTGGTGGCAACGCTGTCGCGAACAAACTGAGGTACTGGTAGCTCAAACCCACCGCGGTGAGCGCTGTTCGCTGAATTTCGAGGGGCATCGACGGTGCGAGTTTGCGCACGGCGCGATCAAGGCACTGGACGGCCAGCGCGGCTTCTTCGGCCAACGCGTGGCATGCGCCCTTGAGCGCCCAGGCTTCGGCTTCAAGCGTTTCGTCACCTGCGAGGTTGGCAGCGTCGATTGCTCGGTCTGCCCATTCGACGCCTTCGGCGGCTCGCTTTGCGTTCCAGCAAGTTTTAGTTGCAAGAAGTGAAACTTGCGCGAGCCGAGCGGGCTGTCCGTGAACAGCGGCGTAAAGGATGCGGGCTTCGCTCAGTGCGTCGTCATAGCGACCAGCCATGAATTGCGCGCCCGCGGCTCGAAGTGCGGCTGTGAATTCCTGCGCAGCGTCACGCGAGATTTGAGCGGTGTCGTTCATGCGAAGTGAACACCGAAGCACGCGGTGCCGCCGCGCGGGTTAGTCGGCGCCGGGTAGACGGATCTCATACTCGGCAAACCTTTGCGAGCCGCTCAGTAGCTTTGGTTAATAAACTGTTATCTCGCGGCAATTTAATAAGGGCTGGATTCAACAAATATTTGTTTTCGATTATTTCAATAAATGGCTGCTAGCCCTTGTAAATTAGGGCCATCACCGATTTTGTTTTAAGTCTGCTTAACTACTCGCTAGCAACACGCAGGACGAGTTTCCCGAAGTTTTTGCCTTCGAAAAGCATGTTCAGCGCTTCGGGAAACTTTTGGATGCCGGAGACGACGTCTTCCTTTGACTTCATCTTGCCTTGCTTGAGGTAGCCCGCCATCTCTGCCACGGCCAGGTGATAGCGATCGGCGTAGTCGAACACGACCATGCCTTCCATTCGGGCGCGATTGACGAGAAGCGAGAGGTAATTCTTCGGACCGTTCACCGCTGTCGTGTTGTTGTATTGAGAGATCGCGCCGCAAATAATGATGCGCGCTTTCTTGTTGATGCGGGTGAGCACGGTGTCGAGAATTTCGCCGCCGACGTTGTCGAAATAGACGTCAACGCCTTCCGGGCAATGCTGCTTGAGGCCGTCCTTCACCGATCCGGTTTTGTAATCGATACAGGCATCGAATCCGAGTTCATTCACCACCCAGTTGCACTTTTCTGGTCCACCCGCAATCCCGACCACTCGGCAGCCTTTGATTTTTGCCAGCTGACCGACGGTTTGTCCCACCGCGCCCGCCGCGCCAGAGACGACAACGGTTTCACCCGCTTTTGTCAGGTTTGGTTGCCCGATATCCATCAGACCGAAATACGCGGTCATGCCCGGCATGCCAAGCACGTTGAGCCACTGTGTTTCACTGCCCACCCGAAGGTCAACTTTGGTGACTCCGCTTCGTTTGATACTTTTCTCAGGAAACGACGAATATTCCTGGACATCGAGCCCGCCGATGACGATATCGCCTTCCTTGTAATTTTCGTTGTGAGATAGAACGATTCGGCCGATCCCACCCGCACGCATTACTGCACCCAGCTCGACCGGCGGAATGTAGCTCTTGCCTTCGTTCATCCATCCGCGCATCGCCGGATCGATTGAGAGCGCGAGCGTTTTGACCACGATTCCGCCCGGCCCAGGATCAGCAACGGCTTCTTCGGTGAACTGCCAAACGTCCGACGTAGGAAGCCCCACGGGGCGCTTGGCAAGGCGTACTTGATGATTTTTGAGCGATGCGAGGGACGACATGGCGAGACTCTTTGGTGTGAATAGTGTGAGCCGATTATCGACGAAGCGCGCGTGAGCGCACTGACAGGAGTTCGCTCTCGTTTCGTTCGATGTGCGTCAAAGCCGCGTCTGTATTGACGTTGGCTCTCGCGGCTGCGTTTCGGGGTGCTCCGCATTAGTCAAGTGCGCGTCGAACCCAGTAGAATTTGAATTTCCCCCTTCAGTGCCCCATGACTAAATACGTCTTCGTCACTGGTGGGGTGGTGTCCTCCCTTGGTAAGGGCATCGCCGCTGCCTCCCTCGCCGCGATCTTGGAATCGCGCGGTCTAAAAGTCTCTCTCGTAAAGCTCGATCCCTACATCAATGTTGATCCGGGAACGATGAGCCCGTATCAACACGGTGAGGTTTACGTCACCGAAGATGGTGCCGAAACCGATCTCGATCTTGGGCATTACGAGCGCTTCGTTTCGCAAAAGCTCTCTGCGCGTAATAGTTTTACGAGCGGCAAGGTTTATCAAAACGTCATCAATAAAGAACGACGTGGCGATTACTTGGGCGGAACTGTGCAGGTCATTCCGCACATTACCGACGAGATCAAGGCCTCGATCAAGAGTGCGGGCGAAGGGCTCGACATCCTCATCGTTGAAATTGGCGGAACCGTCGGCGATATCGAATCGCTGCCGTTCATGGAAGGCATTCGGCAGATGGGCGTCGAAGTGGGGCGTCGAAACCGTTGCTACATCCATCTCACGCTGGTGCCGTTCATTGCCAGCGCGGGTGAACTCAAGACCAAGCCCACGCAGCACAGCGTGCAGAAGCTGCGCGAAATCGGTATCTTCCCCGACGTCCTCTTGTGCCGCTCGGATCGCATGGTGCCGCAGGATGAATGCAGGAAGATTTCACTCTTCACCAACGTTGAAGAGCGTGCAGTCATTTCTGTGCCCGATCTCGATACGATTTTCAAAGTGCCGCAACTGCTGCACTCGCAGTTGCTCGACGAAATCGTGTGTCACACGTTGGACATTGTTGCCAAGCCGGCTGATCTCACGCCTTGGGCGCACATTGTTGAGCGCACGCTGCATCCAAAATCGGTGGTCGATGTCGCCTTCGTCGGTAAGTACGTTGAATTGATTGACGCGTACAAATCGATCAATGAAGCACTCAAGGCGGGCGGCATTCACAACGATTGCAAAGTGAATATCCATTACGTCGAAAGCGAGAAACTGGTCGACGAAGGTACAGATTCGCTCAAATCGATGGACGCGATCTTGGTTGGGCCAGGATTTGGCGAGCGCGGCATTGAAGGCAAGATTGCGGCCGCGAAATTCGCACGGGAATCAAAAATTCCGTACCTCGGAATTTGCCTTGGGATGCAAGTCGCGGTGATCGAGTTCGCGCGCAACAAGTGCGGCCTTGCGGGTGCACATTCGAGCGAGTTTGACAAGCAGTCGCCGCATCAAGTGATCGGCCTCGTGACCGAATGGAAAGACGCAAGCGGCAACGTACAAACGCGTGACGAGAAATCAGATTTGGGCGGAACCATGCGTCTCGGTGCGCAAAAAGCGTCGCTCGCCGCTGGTTCGCTCGCAGCCACGGTGTACGGCGCAACGGACATTAACGAGCGCCATCGTCATCGTTACGAAGTGAACGGCTTCTACGTGAACCAGTTCGAAAAGAACGGCATGGTGGTATCCGGGCGCTCCGCAGTTCAGAATCTGGTGGAAGTGGTGGAGTATCCCCAAGACGTTCACCCCTGGTTCCTGGGCGTTCAATATCACCCTGAATTCAATTCCACGCCGCGCGGCGGACATCCGTTGTTCAAAGCCTTTGTGGCGGCGGCGATGGCGCAAAGAAAGAACGCGGGACGATGAAAATTTATCTGTCATCCCCGCGGAGGCGGGGCCCCAGACCGGGCAGGTACAGCTTCGCCGCGACGATTACATTCCTTGCAACCGTTCAGGGGCTGGGTCCCCGCCTTCGCGGGGATGACATGAAGTGCGAGGCTTTCGCCTCCCGGAGTAACTAATATGAATCTCTGCGGCTTTGAGGTCGGCGTTGATCGACCGTTTTTTCTGATCGCTGGGCCCTGCGTGGTCGAAAGCGAACAACTACAGATCGATACAGCGGGTACGCTTGCGGAAATGACGCGCGAGCTCGGTATTCCTTTCATTTTCAAGTCGAGCTTCGATAAGGCCAACCGTTCGAGTGGCAAATCGTTTCGCGGTCCTGGAATGGAAGAGGGCTTGCGCATCCTGGCCGAAGTGAAGCGCCAGATCAAAGTGCCGGTGCTCACCGATGTGCATGAAATCGACGGGCTCGACGAAGTTTGCGACGCGGTGGATGTGTTGCAAACGCCCGCGTTTCTCTGTCGTCAGACTGATTTCATTCACGCGGTTGCCGCAACTGGCAAACCGGTAAACATCAAAAAGGGCCAGTTTTTAGCGCCGGGCGACATGAAAAACGTCGCTCAGAAAGCCAAAGACGCCAACGGCGGCAAAGACACGATCATGGTCTGCGAACGCGGTGTTTCGTTCGGCTACAACAATTTGGTGAGCGACATGCGCTCGCTCGCCATCATGCGCGAAACGGGTTGCCCGGTGGTGATGGATGTCACCCACTCGGTGCAGTTGCCCGGCGGGCAGGGAACATCAAGCGGCGGCCAGCGTGAATTCGTGCCCGTGCTCGCACGTGCGGCAACGGCGGTCGGCGTTGCCGGGCTCTTCATGGAAACGCATCCGTCGCCGGATAAAGCGCTCTCTGATGGGCCAAACGCATGGCCGCTACCGCGCATGAAAGCGCTGCTCGCGCAGCTCAAAGAACTCGATGGGATCGTGAAGAAGAACGGTTTCGTCGAACATCAATTAGTCGGCGCCCATCGCCTTTAATCGCCCAAGGAATTTAGGGTTATGAGCGCATTTGTGATTGCATCGGTCAATGTCACGGATCCCGAGAAATACAAGGGATACATGGCTTTAACGCCTGCAGCGATCGCGAAGCATGGCGGTAAGTTTGTTGTGCGCGGCGGCAATCCCGAAGTGCTAGAAGGCGAGTGGCCTCGGTCGCGTGTCGTCGTGCTGGAATTCCCATCGCGCGAGGCGGCTAAAACGTTTTACGACTCTGTCGATTACACAGAAGCGAAGAAGCATCGCGAAGGTGCGGCAGAGTTTTCGATGATTGTGGTGGATGGTTTGTGAACGCGGTGATCGGTATTGTGGTCGGTCTCGCGGTTGCTGTTGCAACCTGGTATCTCGGTAATGCAATTCTCGACCGGGTTTGCGGTATCGGTTTGGATCACCTGTTTTGTTGGTTGCTTGGATGGGCGGCAGTTGCCACAGCGTCCGCTTTTCTTGGGTTCGTCGTAGGTGGTGTCGTGTTTGGTCTACGCGAGGCGAAAAAGTAGTTTGACAAAAAATGCGTGCATGAGGCGTAGCGCTCGGCAAAGAGGCACGACTGGCGTGCCAATAGCTTTCGGGATCATCGCCTCGTCGGTGAAAGCAAAAGCCGCTACTCGGTCGGGCGTGTAAGTCGCGGCGAGTTGGCGCAGGAACAGTGTCGATTCGGGCGCTCAGTCGTATGGCGAGTTGTCCGCGTCAAATATCTAGGTTTATTGGTTCAACGGAAGACAACATATGAGTGCAATCGTCGATGTCATCGCGAGAGAAATTCTTGATTCACGCGGCAATCCTACGGTCGAAGCCGATGTCGTTTTGGAGAGTGGTGCAACGGGTCGCGCGGCCGTGCCCTCGGGCGCATCCACGGGAACGCGCGAAGCGATTGAATTGCGAGATGGTGACAAGTCCCGCTACCTTGGCAAAGGTGTGCTGAAAGCCGTCGAATACGTGAACACCGAAATCGCCGAGGCGCTGCTTGGGCTCGACGGTGAAGAGCAATCGCGCATTGATCGTGTGTTGATCGAGTTGGACGGCACCGAGAACAAATCCCGCTTGGGCGCGAACGCGATGCTCGCGGTGTCGTGCGCGGTCGCGAAAGCGGCGGCTGAAGATGCGGGATTGCCGCTCTACCGTTATCTCGGCGGCGCAGGGCCGATGCGTTTGCCCGTGCCGCTCATGAACGTGATCAATGGCGGCGCGCATGCGAACAATTCGATTGATCTGCAAGAGTTCATGATCGTGCCGGTCGGTGCACCGAGCTTTCGCGAAGCGCTGCGCTGGGGCACCGAGGTGTTTCATCACCTCAAACACATCATTCACGACAAAGGTTGGCCAACGCAAGTGGGCGATGAAGGCGGCTTCGCGCCGGACCTGAAATCGCACGAAGAGGCGCTCAAACTTTTGATGACCGCAATTGAGAAAGCGGGCTACCGCCCTGGAGAGCAAGTCGCGATCGCGCTTGATTGCGCGGCAAGCGAGTTCTACAAAGACGGCAAATATCACCTCGAAGGCGAAGGCCTCACGCTCGCGTCAAGCGAACTGGTTGAGCTGTGGGCCGATTGGGTGGCACGCTACCCAATCGTTTCGATTGAAGACGGCATGGCCGAACAAGATTGGGACGGCTGGAAACTGCTCACCGAGAAGCTTGGCAAGAAAGTGCAAATCGTCGGCGATGACCTCTTCGTGACCAACACGAAAATCTTGAAAGAAGGCATCCAAAAAGGTATTGCCAATTCGATCCTCATCAAGATCAACCAAATCGGTACCATGTCAGAAACGCTCGCTGCGATTGAGATGGCGAAGCGCGCGGCTTACACGAACGTGATCTCGCATCGCTCTGGCGAAACCGAAGATACGACCATTGCCGACATCGCCGTTGGCACCAACGCGGGTCAGATCAAAACCGGTTCGCTCTCGCGCTCGGATCGCCTGGCGAAATACAACCAACTCATTCGAATCGAAGAAGATTTGGGTGACGTGGCCAGTTACGCGGGTCGAGATGTTTTTGCGCGATTTGGCAAGTAGCTGATCGCGCTTGTCCGCAACGGTGACGATTGAAGGAAGTCCAACGAGTATGAAGGGTCGAATTGTTTTCGCGCTGCTCGTTGGTGCGTTTCTATTACTTCAGTACAAGCTTTGGTTCGACAAAGGATCGATTCCGCGCGCCCATGTGCTCGAGGGCGAGTTGCAGGAAGTAAAGGCCAAAAACGACCAAGCGCGACAAGCGAACGCCCGACTAGATGCAGACGTAAAGGATCTTGAAAAAGCAGGCGAAGCCATCGAGGAGCGCGCACGAAGCGAACTCGGCATGGTGAAAAAAGGCGAAACGCTCATTCAGGTGAAAGAGCGCACTGTTCCTCCCGCGCCGACAGCCGACGCGCCGAAGAAGTAGCGCGCCCATGCGCGTTAAGCACATTACGTCGCGCGATAACGCGATCGTCAAGCGTCTCTCCGAGCTGACTAAATCCGCATCCGCGCGCCGCAGTGGCGGTTACTGCTTGCTTGAGGGCGAGCACCTCGCGCTGAGCTACATCGCCGCCGGACGAACGCTTTCACAACTCGTTCTACGTGAAGGTTCAAACTTCGCAGCGAGCGTGTTGGTTGGCACACCCGAGCACGCGCTTCCAGCTGACCACGCAGCACTGCTTGCAAGCGCGCAAGAGCTCATCGTGCTCTCTACGTCACTCTTCGATCAAGTCTCTACCCTATCCACGCCGACCAGCTTGCTCGCGCTCGCAACCGTGCCCGCGAATGCTGTGCCACGCAGCGACGGTTTTGTACTCGCGCTAGACGCCGTCCAAGACCCTGGCAATGTGGGAACGCTCATTCGCACCGCGGCTGCGGCGGGTGTGGATCAAATTTGGCTCTCGTCAGGTTCTGCGTTCGCGTGGAGCACGAAAACACTCCGCGCGTCGCAAGGGGCGCACTTTGCGGTTGAAATTGTCGAATCGGTTGATCTCTCCGACGCGCTTTCTAAATTCAGGGGAGCATGTTGGGCGACATTGCCCCGTGCGCTGCCGGGGATGTCACCCAGCGTAAAGTCTTCGAGCTTGTTTGATTTAGCGACCGGGAAGGACAATGTACTGGTGCTTTCTAACGAGGGGGCGGGGCTCTCGAAGTCGCTCTATCCGCACGTGACGCATTCGCTACAAATCCCGATGGCACCTGGCGTGGAATCGCTCAATGTCGCGACCGCCGGAGCCTTGGCGCTCTACCGAATTTCCGAGCTGAGCGGTCGTCTTTAACGCTACAGCTGTCGTTGCTTAGCGCCCGTTTAAACGGGGCCGGCGAGCTTATTGATTCCTTATCAACTTTATTGCTAAGTTACGTTTAGTCCAAATAGAACTTAGAGATAAGCGCGTCGGTTGATCTGCATCAAATGCGCTACAAAAATACAAACGCGAATCGTTCGTATTTATGTATACTTTCGTTTCTAGTGACAACTCGCGGTTGTTCCGCAAGCGAGAAATTTCATGTTCATCTCTTCCCTGAAAAAAGTGGCCGCGTGCTTGGTAGCGATCGCCGCGATGACGGCGGCGCACACCGGCATCGCGCAAGACAAAGTTTTGAATCTCTACAGCGCCCGTCACTACAGCACTGACGAAGCGCTCTATAACAACTTCACCAAGCAAACCGGCATCAAGATCAATCGGATCGAAGCGGGCGAGGACGCACTGCTGCAGCGAATCAAGGCCGAGGGTGCAAATTCCCCTGCCGACGTGTTCTTAACGGTTGATGCAGGTCGCCTCTGGATCGCTGACCAAGAAGGCTTGTTTGCGTCAATCAATTCCAAGGTGTTGAATGATCGAATTCCCGCTGCGTATCGTTTGGCCAGCGGCACCTGGTATGGATTTTCCACCCGTGCACGCGTGATCATCTACGACAAGACCAAAGTCAAGCCGAGTGATGTTGCGAGCTATGAAGACCTTGCCAATCCAAAGTGGAAAGGCCAGGTTTGCACTCGCTCTGGGTCACACGTCTACATGCTTTCGCTCCTCTCGTCGATCATTGAGCACAACGGGGCTGCCAAAGCGGAAGAATGGGCCAAAGGGGTGAACACAAACCTTGCGCGCCAACCGAAAGGCGGCGACACCGATCAAATCCGAGCCGTTGCGGCCGGCGAGTGTGCACTAGGTTTGACCAATACCTACTACTTCGCGCGCCTCATGAAGTCCGATAAACCAGAGGATCGTGCGGTGGTTGAACGTGTTGGCGTGATCTGGCCGAACACTGCGGGTCGCGGCGTTCACATGAACGTGTCTGGCGGCGGGATGCTCAAGAATGCACCGAACAAAGAAAACGCGATCAAGTTTCTTGAGTACCTGACGAGCGATCAAGCGCAAGCTTACTTTGCCAACGGCAACAACGAGTGGCCAACGGCACAAACAGCAGATTTCAAGAATGCGGAGCTCGATTCACTCGGCAAATTCAAGGCTGACCCGATCAACATGATTGCACTCGGCAAGAACCAACGCCAAGCTCAGGAAATCGTGAATCGCGTGGGTTGGAAGTAAGGTCTCGTTCAAACAAACCGGACGCCGCGCTACCTATGTTTGGAAGTGCGGCGGTTTCGGTTCAGCGATGAATCTCAGCTGAAGCTTTTGAACGCCCAAAAAAAGGAGCCGCATATGCGGCTCTTTTCACATTAGGCTTCGTCGCTGCAGCGGCGTGTCTCAGTGCGACAAATTTAGGCTCAGGCTTTTCTCGCTGCGTCAATCAACTCCGCGAGCTTCGCATGCGCATCTCGTGGGCTCAGAGCATCGATATCGATGACCTTGATCGACTCTAAAAGCGGAGACTCGTTGGTGGCTTCCGCAAAGGGCGTGGCGCTTTCCGCGAAGAGATCCGCCTGCGGGAGTTGTTGAGTCCGCTCTTTTTCTAGTCGCTCCAACTCGCGTCGCGCGTCGCGAATTACCTCTGCCGGAAGTCCTGCGAGCTTCGCCACATCAATCCCGTAGCTCCGACTCGCTGGCCCCGCCTTCACTTCGTGGAGGAAAACGACGCGATCACCGTGTTCCACGACGCTCACGTGATGGTTTACACAGCTTGCGAACTCATTTGCGAGCTCGGTGAGCTCGAAGTAGTGCGTCGCAAATAACGTCAGACTCCGCGCTTTCGCGATCAAGCGGCGCGCAATTGCGGTTGCGAGCGCGAGCCCATCGAACGTAGATGTTCCACGACCGATCTCATCTACGATCACCAACGAATTCGGGGTTGCACGTTGTAGGATCGCGGCGGCCTCCGTCATCTCCACCATAAAAGTCGAGCGACCAGACGCAAGGTCATCGCTTGCGCCTATGCGTGTGAGCACGCGGTCAATGGGGCCAATCGTTGCCGCGCTCGCAGCAACATACGAACCCGCAAACGCCATCACAACGGCGAGTGCCGCCTGTCGCATAAAGGTGCTCTTGCCGCCCATGTTGGGGCCGGTTAAAACCACGCAGGAACGTTTCGCGTCGAGCCGCACGTCATTCGGGATGAATTGATCCACGAGTGATTCAATCACTGGATGGCGTGCGCCGGTGAGATCGAGGCTTGGCAGGGTCGTGAAGGTTGGGCGTACGAGCTTCAAACTTTCCGCTCGTTCCGCAAAATTTGCCAGTACATCCAGTTCAGCCAGCGCCGCACCCGCGCGCCGAAGCGCGTCACATGCAGGCGCAAGCGAGAGCAGGAGTTCGTCAAACAAACGCTTCTCAAGCGCGAGTGAGCGATCATTTGCGGCGAGCGCTTTATCTTCAAACGCCTTCAGTTCGGGCGTGATGTAGCGCTCGCAGTTTTTCAGTGTTTGACGCCGCTTGTATTCAACAGGCACTTGGTTGAGATAACTGCTCGTGATCTCGATGTAGAAGCCGTGAACCTTGTTGTATTCGACGCGTAGATTCGGGATACCAGTGCGCTCCCGCTCTGCAATTTCCATTTGCGCGAGAAATGTACCGCTATCGGTTTGGATCGCGCGCAACTCATCGAGCTCAGCGTTGAAGCCTGTTGCGATTACGCCGCCATCGCGCACGTTGAGCGCGGGCTCTTCCGCAACTGCGTGTTTCAGCAGCTGGTGCCAACTAGGGTCAATCGAAATAGCACTCGCAATCGCAGCCAGCAACGGGTTTGCTGAAGCGGCCAGCAGCGTTGAGAGCGAGGGCAGCGTCGCAAGCGTTCCGCGCAGGCCGGTGAGTTCACGTGGACGAACGCTTGCGATTGCGATTCGCGTTGCAATACGTTCGATGTCGGACAGGCCGCGCAGTTTGTCTTGCACGGCGCGATAGTCGATGCTTGTCGCCGCTGCCGCGTTTCTTTCAAGCGCTTGAACGGCATCGTGTCGCGCGGCTGCGCGCGCTTGATCGCGTGGCGGTTCAGTAAGCAGGGCGCGAAGCAAGCGGGAACCGGCCGCGGTTTCGCATCGATCTAGTAGCGAAAGGAGGCTTGGGGACTCTGCGCCGGAAAGCGTTTGTACGATCTCTAGATTTCGCAGCGTCGAGGCGTCCATTTCAAGCGATTCACTCGCCCGCTCAACGTTAACGGTTGAAATGGGAAGTCGAGTTCCACCGTTGACGAGCCGTGTGAACGCAAGCGCTGCGCCACTCGCAACGAACGCGAGAGGCACGCGTTCAATGTCAAGGTGGCTAATAGTGGTCGTTCCTAGTGCCTGCGTGAGCTCATCGGTGGCCCGCGCGCTTGTGAACTCGTATTCGGGGCGCGCGCGTAGCGTAAACGCCTGCAACGTGGTGCTGCCCGCCACGAGCTCACGCAATTCGCGTTGCGCCGCCTCGGAGCATACGAACTCTGCCGGATCTTTTCGCTGCAGGTATGGAGCGAGTTCGCTCAGCTGCAGATCGCGAAGCGCTATGGTCCCATTCGCGGCGTTTACGATTGCAACACCTGCCCGTGCGCCGTCGATCACGATAGAAGCGAGGAGCGTGTCTTTTCGGGCGTCGACCAGGTTCGCATCGGTTACGGTGCCTGGCGTGACGATTCGTGAGAGTTTTCTCTCGACCGGGCCTTTGGTTTGTCCTGGGATACCTACTTGCTCAACGATTGCGACGGTTTCCCCTGCGCGCACGAGCTTTACGAGATATCCATCCAGCGCGTGAAACGGGATTCCTGCGAGGGGAATCGGCGTGCCTTCGCTTTCGCCGCGTTGCGTGAGCGTGATGTCGAGGAGCTTTGCCGCCTTTTTCGCGTCGTCGTAGAAGAGTTCGTAGAAATCGCCCATGCGATACAGAACGAGCTTATCTGGATGCTCAGCTTTGAGCGCCAGATATTGCTGCATCATGGGGGTGGGCGCTTTCATGCCGAACCCTCCGTAACGAATGCTGCGCTTTTGCAACGCGCTACTACGCAGCTCCCTCTCGCGCTTCGGCGGAGAAAAATCGTGATACGCACCTGCTTATCCAACATTTTCGTCTTGTGTAACGCTGCGTGATGAAAGCGGAATAAAAGCGGGGGCAACCTGCGTCTTCGCACACAGCCCGACGCCTTCGCAGAGGGGCTTTGTTTTTTGTGCTGCAGGCAACGCTCTCCGCTTGGGCTTCGCTAGTTTTTGGTCTGAAGCACTTTCAACAATTCAGGGAAAATTTTCGGCGTTGCTGCAACGATTGAGCCGCTATCCATGTATGAATCTTCGCCGTCGATGCCCGTGACGAGTCCGCCGGCTTCCTGAATCAACAACGCTCCGGCTGCCATGTCCCACTGATTGAGCTTCATTTCCCAAAATCCATCGAAGAAACCAGCGGCAACGTAGGCAAGATCAAGCGCGGCGGCACCTGGGCGGCGCAACCCGGCGCACTTTGGCATCAGATTTTTGAGCTGCACAAGATAGTCGTCAAACGCAGCGCCATCGCGAAATGGGAAGCCGGTGCCGATGAGTGAATCGCGTAACCGCAATTGCTTCGACACGCGAATTCGGCGGTTATTGAGATACGCGCCCGCGCCCCGCGACGCAGTAAACAAGTCGTTTCGCGACGGATCGTAAATAACAGCCTGGGTGAGGAGACCCTTTTCTCGCAGTGCAATCGACACGCAGTATTGCGGGACGCCATGCAAAAAATTGGTCGTCCCATCGAGCGGATCGATTATCCAAATGAAGTCGCTCGCGGAATTGCCTCGGCTTGTGCCGCTGCCTTCTTCAGCAATGATTCCGTGGTTTGGATACGCTTCGAGCAGCACATCGACGATTGCGGCTTCTGCGTTGCGATCAATTTCGCTCACGTAGTCACCCGGGCCCTTGTTATCGATGGTGATGCGATCAAGGTTTCGCGCGCCGTACGAAATAATGTCGGCGGCTTTGCGTGCGGCTTTGACTGCCGTGTTTAGCATCGGGTGCATAGTGGTCGAATTTTTGGAAAGAGCGAATGACAGATTTTAACGGCCCGAGCCTCGCGAGGAGCCCACTCAACGAAGTGGTCATCGTGTTATCGCATACCTCGCACCCCGGCAACATCGGTGCGGTAGCGCGAGCGATGAAAACGATGGGGCTTTCCGACCTACGCTTGGTCAATCCTGACACGTTTCCGAGCGAAATCGCAACCGCACGCGCGAGCGGAGCGACCGACGTGCTACACCAGGCCCGCATCTTTGGCGCACTTACCGATGCGATCGCGGACTGTGTTTACGTGGTGGGCTCATCGGCGCGCGGACGTGATTTCGTGGGTGAAACCAGGGATGTGCGTAGCGCCTGCGCTGAGGCCATCGCTCAGTCGGCGAATGGCAAAGTGGCAATCGTTTTCGGTTGCGAGATGAGTGGCATGACCAATGCGGAGGTAGCGCTCTGCCAAACGCTTGCCTACATACCGGCTAACGCTGCCTATTCATCGTTGAATCTCGGAAGCGCGGTGCAGGTGTTTGCCTATGAGCTTCGAATGGCGGCGGGGCTCACGGCGGGATACCCCGCCTCGCAGTTTCAGCCTGCCACACAAGAAGAAATCGAGCGCTTGTTCGTGCATATGCAGCACGCGCTCACCGTGTCTGGCTTTTTCAATCCTGAAAACCCGAAGCGGCTCTTCCCAAGACTGCGGCGTCTTTTCGCTCGGACACGCCTTGAGCGAGAAGAGGTAGACATCTTTCGCGGCATTTTTCGCACGCTTGAGTCGCTCTCGCCGTCGGCCAAACCAAATACACGGTCCGACTCACATAAAAAACAATAGATGCCAGAATTTGTTAGGGCTAGATAACAATAATTCAGCATGTCGAAAAAGAGTTTTCTATCCGCTAAACCCTGTTTAAATTGGGGTGGAACGAAAAAGCTTTAACGTCTATTCTGCGCGCTTTTTTTACTTCGCGCTGGCCGCGCGACGCGTTCGACCCTGCCAACGGTAGCCTTGCTCACGCGCACGTGCGAGTCGCGCTGATTTTGCGTCCGCCGTCACCTCACGATAAATCTCTATGCGATCACCGTCGTTCAGTGGAGCGTCCGCCAGCACGCGGCGTCCCCAAATACCCACATTGCTGTCTGCGACGTGCGCCACGGATTCGAGCGTTTTCGCGGCTTGTTGGGCAAGCTCACCCGCCGACGTTGCGAGCGCTTCGCCAAGCGTGACGCCGTGCTGCACGCGGAGCGTTTCGCGTGCAATGCGGTCTGCGTACGCGCTCACGATTTCAATTTGAATCAAAGTTTCTTTCTTCATGATGCTTGCGAAGACCACTACCTGGCGCTCGCGGGATGGCCTCAATACAACACATCGGCACGCTTTACAAACGCATCCACAAAGCTCGCCGCAATGCGGTCGAACACAGGCGCGACCAACAGCTCGAGCACACCCTCAAACGCGTAGTGCAATTCGAACTCTACTTTGCAGCCAACATCGCCGAGCTGCGTGAAGCGCCACTCGCCGGTGAGCTTAGAAAAGGGGCCGCTCACCAGTTTCAGATCAATTCGCTTGTTAGGTTCAAGCGCGTTCTGGGTCGTGAAACTCTGCTGCAATCCGAGATAGGCGATATCTACACGCGCTTTCATCATCTGCTCAGTTTGAGCGAGCACCGCCGCGCCGCCGCACCAAGGCAGAAACTTCGGGTATGAGGCGACATCATTGACCAACGCATACATTTTTTCAGCGCTATGCGGGACAAGAATTGAGCGGATAACGTGTTTCATTGGAATTCGCGGTCTTCTCGCCATTATTTCATCGAGTAGACTGCAATGCGGGATTTGCGTGCGCGATGCGCGTATACAAGCGCTGCCGGGGGCCAGCTCGGTATGCGCCTACGCTCTCCCGATTGCGCCCGGCAATACAGTTGTTCCACATTTGCACTTTGCCCTAAGTCCTATGGATAGCCCCATTCTTCGCGGATTCACGTTGCTCCTCTTGCTCCAACTCGCAGGTGAAGCAGTTTCGCGGGGCTTGAGTCTTCCGATTGCTGGCCCGATCGTCGGATTTGTGCTGGCGGCTATTGCGCTTTGGGCTGTGCCGCTGCTTCGTGAACCGCTCAAGGCGGCCGCCGGGGCGCTGCTACCGCATTTATCGCTCCTCTTTGTGCCAGCAGGCGTGGGCGTTGTGTTGTATCTCAAAGAATTGCGGCAAGATGGCCTTGCGATCATCGTAGCCATTCTTGTTTCAACATGGATCGGTCTCGCAACCACAGCATGGGTGGGCGAAAAGTTGCTCCCAAAATCGCCCAAGACGACTGCTGGAGCGGGTGACACCGACGAGTCACGTTCATGAGTGACGAGCTGTTTCGTATCTGGGTTTATCTCTCAGCAACGCCACTTTTGGGGCTTACGCTCACGCTCGTCGCCTACCAAATCGGCATGGTCATTGCCGCCCGCGCGGAGTTTCACCCGCTTGCCAATCCTGTGCTGATTGCAATGAGCATCATCGCTGTGCTGTTGTGGGCTACGCAAACGCCGTACAAAACCTATTTTGAAGGCGCGCAGTTTGTGCACTTCTTGTTGGGCACCGCCACCGTTGCGCTTGCGGTGCCTTTTTTCGAACGCATCGCCGCCCTCCGGCGAAACGCAGTTGCTCTCGTCATTGGATTGATTGCGGGGGCGACGGCAACACTCGCGGTAGCGATTGCGCTCGCTACGCTTCTGGGCGCGTCGCCCGCGAGTGTCGCTTCGCTCATTCCGAAAACGGTAACCGCGCCGATTGCGATGGGGATCAGCGAAGCGATCGGTGGTATCCCCACGCTCTCGGCGGTGTTCTGCATCGTCACGGGGATCGTCGGCGCAGCGTCAGGAAAAGTAATCTTTGATTGGCTCGGGATCAAAAGCATGACCATTCGCGGCTTCTCACTTGGCGCAAACGCACACGGCATCGGCACTGCGCGCGCCTATCTGGTGAGCGCCGAAGCAGGTGCGTTTGCGGGCCTCGCACTTGGCCTTCACGGCATCCTTGCCTCGCTCGTGTTGCCGTGGGCGGCAAAGTGGATTAGCTGAGCGTGAGGTGAGGGCCGATACAACGCCCGTAAAATTCAGGCGATGAGTATCGTTGACAACAAAAAAGCCTTCTTCGACTATTTCATCGAAGACCGCTTCCAAGCGGGACTCGAACTCGAAGGCTGGGAAGTGAAATCGATCCGCGCGGGACGCGTGCACATCAAGGAGGCCTATGTGCGCGTGATGCGTTCGCAGGTGTATCTCGTGGGCGCGACGATCTCGCCGCTCGTTAGCGCCTCAACGCACGTGAAACCCGATCCCACACGGTCACGTCGCTGTCTACTGCATCGCGCGGAAATCAACAAACTGATCGGGAAAGTCAAAGAGCGCGGCTACACCTTGGTTCCAGTCAACCTGCACTGGAAGGGCAGCAATATCAAGCTCGAAATCGGGCTCGCTAAAGGCAAGAAAGATCACGATAAACGCGATTCGATCAAGGATCGCGAGAACGCCCGTGAGGCGCAGGCGGCGATGAAGAAGTCTAAGCGAGATGAGTAGCTGAGCCTGCTCAGCCCGTGCATTCGACGTCAAATACTTCCGTGATCGCGCATACCCTCAAGCCTTAGCGCGATCTTTTGTTCGAGCGACGAGAGCTCAGAAGCAAGGCGCTTGCGTTCGTCGCTATCGTTGCACGCTTGAACGCGCTGACGCAGGCGCGAGCGCTCATGAAAGGCTTCGATTTCAGGCGGTACAAAGCCTGAACCCTTCAGCGCTTTGAACGCCATTCGAAACTCGTCTGGCGTCTCGTTCCAACCATCATCCACAGGAAGCGGTTTGCCGTAGCTAGGGGCGGCACGGAGCTCACCAGATTTTGCGGCCTCTGTGAGATGACGCGCGATTTCGTCTTCGATGATTTCGAGTCTAGGCATGGTGCAATGCTCGCAAAAATCGTTAAAGGGGAAGGCTTTCGCTGACTCTCTCTCGTCGTCGGGAAGAATGCACTACCCCCGAAATCGCGTCGTGACGCCAATGGCGCTACCGAGCGCTGTCGTCGTGTCGCTAGAATGTGATTTGTCGAGTTCGCGCATCTGCCCGGGTGGTGAAATTGGTAGACACAGCGGACTTAAAATCCGCCGCTTACCTGCATAAGGGGCGTACCGGTTCGATTCCGGTCCCGGGCACCACGGGCCGCCTCCGCCCATTAGTCGGTGCGAAGGGCAGTTTCGGATGAAATCAAGGCGTTGCTTGGACTAAAAACTCTCGGTCGGCTTTCTTCGAGCGCAATCCTCATCGCGTCGATAGCGAGGCCGCAACATTTGATGAGTGACAGAAGAATCTCCTTCGAGTCATTTCTCGCGGTGTTACATGCGGCTACGACATGCTCCTGTGCAGACTTGACCAGGTGCAGATGCTCGAGATCCTTGGATTTTTCGAGCGCAGTTTTCGCGGACTGATACTGCGCTTCGAGCGTCCTGATCCGGTAGACGTTTTCGTTCGCGTCGAGTAGAAACTTTAGGCGCTGTGTCTCGATCGATACGAGAAGTTCAAGAAGTTCTCCAGACGCAAAAAGACGCGCCTTTGGAATTGCGGCAAAGCATTCCTCAAAATCTTTGTACGCTACGTTAGCCTCGATCTTTGGGGCAAATAGCTGACTGGCTTTGCCTGAAACACTTCTCAATCCGTCGACCACTTCCATAAAGACCTCTGATTGCTTATCGAACTCACGCTCCGCTCGGCTTGCCGCATGCTCTTCCAACCTTTGCCTTCGAGCCTCTTGCCGTTCGCGCTCTTCGCGATCACGACTCTCCCTTATTTCGATTTGCATACGCTCCCGCTGGTAATGCCCACCGAGTAGGATGCCGAGGAGCGCTCCACTCGCAGTGATGCTTCCCACGAAAAGACCCAGATACTCCTTCGAAAGGTGCCCGCCGTTGTGGTACCCGACTGCTGCGCCTAAAAAAACTCCGACGACTAAGCTCCACAATGGGTGTAGAGAAAGTAACCATCTGACGACTTCTGTTCTGGTCTTCTGAGTCATAAGTTCCTCGGGGCTATGGCCTACTCGCAACTCCACATTCCTCTGCCCAAGAGCCGCGTAGCACTTTCGTCGGTGTAACGCGGTTTATGCCAAATCCGCATTCAAGATTCAAGGTAATAATGCCGCTACTGCCCAAACGTCCCAAGCAAAAACAAGGCAGGGTCTTTCGCGCTCACACGTTCAAAATCTGCTGCGCTCCATGCGTTCAACGATTTCGAAATGATTCGCTCGCCTTCGCTGGCAAGGTTCTGCGCGACGCAGAGCGCCGTGGTTCCTGACACATTGGCGCGAATGGCTTCCAGTATCGCTGCGTTTCGATACGGTGTTTCAATGAAGACTTGAGTTGCACCAGTTTTTTTGATGATCTGATCGAGCGACTTCAACGCCGCCGCGCGCTCGTCGGCTTTTGCGGGCAAGTAGCCGTGAAAGGCGAGCTGTTGGCCGTTCATGCCGCTCGCCATCAGCCCAAGCAAGAGTGAGGAGGGGCCCACCAAGGGCACTACTTTGATCTTTGCTTGGTGGGCGGCCGCAACGAAGACGGCACCAGGATCTGCCATTCCGGGGCAACCGGCATCGGAGATGACGCCCACGTCGAAACCTTCGCGCAGGCGGGCGAGGCATTGTTCGCGGGCGTATTGTTCGTTGCACGCGATCATGTGAATGTCTGCGATCACGCGTTCGGGCGATAGCGCTTTGAGAAAGGCGCGCGCGACTTTAGGTGTTTCCACGACGAAGTGTTTGATACGCTCTGCGTGTGCAATCGTCGTTTGCGGTAACACCGTCGAAGGCGGCGCAACGCCCAACAAGTTTGGAATGAGATAGAGCGTGCCGACCATTGCGATGTCCCTCAATTCCTAAGCGCCGAGTACGCGAAGTTCACGCAGGAAGTCAACCAAGCGAATTAATGGCAGACCGATGATCGCCGTGGGGTCGTCGCTCGTGATCGACGACAAAAGCGCAATCCCCGAGGTTTCGACTTTGACCGATCCAGCGGCGTCGTAGGGCTTTTCGCGCGACAGGTAGGCCTCAAGTTCTGCGTCAGGCAGGTTTCGATAGGTGATTGTGGTGGGAATCACATCGATTCTGGACGCATGCCCCGGCGCGACGACGGCGAGCGCGGTGTAGCAGATGAGCTTTCGGCCCTGGCAGCGCTTCAACTGTGCGAACGCGTTGGCGTGATCCCCCGGTTTAGAGAGCGCTTCGCCGTCTAAATCGAGTACTTGATCTGACCCGATCACCACTGATTTTGGATTGCGCGCCGCCACGTCCAGGGCTTTTTCCAAAGCGAGTCGGCGGCAGTTATCAAGCGGCGATTCGTCGTCGCGCTGAACCTCAACAATCGCGGGCGAGGCGCATTCAAACGCAATCCCAAGCCGCGTTAGAAGTTCGCGCCGGTACTTGGAGGTGGAGGCGAGGATGAGTGATGACACAAAATAGGTTTCTTCGTGTAAGCCAAAGATTATTTGGGCTTGGCGGCTATGAGTTTTACGTTCGAGATTGAAGTTTAGGCTCGCTTCCCCAATAGCAACGGGGGTTAGCCGAATTTAGCCGCTAAGGTGAGCGAGGACTCCAATCGCGAGCAAATGGCGAAAACACTCGATTCCGGGCTATAATAACGGGCTTTCCCAAATCATCGCTAAACCTTTGACTGCAAAGCAGATTTCGACGGAACGAGAAGCGGTGCCAGCCGACTGGAATTTTCGTCAAACCGCGCTTCAGTTCGCGCGTCAGGGCTACAGGATTCGTGGCACGCTGGACGCGGCGCTGTTGAGCCGAACGACGGAAGACGGAACCACGGTGGCCGATGTGTTCGGTGAAGTGGTTGGCTTAGGTGGAAGTGATGCTGCGCGGCCGAGTTTTTCGGTGCTGGTGCAGGGGCGTTTGGGGCTAGTTTGTCAGTCGTGCAGCGTCGGGTTTGAGTTGCCAGTCGATGCGATGTCAACGATTTACGTGGCCCGCGACGCAGCAGAGATAGATGCGTGGGAAGAAGAGAGTTTTGAGAGCCTCGAGGCCACTGAAAAGACCTCGGCGCTTGAGTTGGTAGAAGACGAATTGTTGTTGGCGATTCCCTATGTGCCGCGCTGCGAAAAGTGCAGCGTGGACGAATCGCCAAAAGTTCACGAGTTCAATTGATTTAGTTTGATTCAGTTAGGAGCCCATCATGGCCGTTCAGCAAAATAAGAAATCTCCGTCAAAACGCGGTATGCATCGCGCTCACGACTTCCTTAAGCCTTCGTTCCTGGCCGTTGAGCCAACGACCGGCGAAACGCATCGTCGTCACCACATCAGCCCAACCGGCTTCTATCGTGGTAAGAAAGTGGTCGAAACCAAAGCAGGCGAGTAGGTATAGCTTCGGTCGGCGCAGCGCCAAATAACAAAAACTCCGCTGCGCCCGGCTCTCCGTTAGCGCATTCGCTCACGAAACTTCGCTCACGAGGAGGCGCGATTGTCCGCAGCCGTCACTGCTGCCATTGCAGCAACCACCGCAGCTAACGCTGCGATCACTGCCGCGACCAACGCACACACTTCATCGACGAACACAGCTAAGACGAGTCTGCGAATCGCCATCGACATTGATGGCGGTGACCACGGGGCTCGGGTGACCGTTGCGGCGGCAGCCGAATTCCTCAAAGCCAATCCGAGCGCTGAGCTCCTGCTCGTTGGGCTTCAGAGCTCGCTTGATCAAGCGAATATCCTCATCTCGGAGCCGCTTCGGGCTCGCGTAAAGCACATCGTCGCCACCGAAGTGGTTGCAATGGACGAATCGCCCGCGTTAGCGCTTAAAAACAAAAAGCAATCGTCAATGCGGCTCGCGATCAATGCAGTCAAAGAAGGCATGGCCGATGCCTGCGTGAGCGCAGGGAACACGGGCGCCTTGATGGCCACGGCGCGCTTCGTGCTCAAAACACTGCCTGGCATTGATCGCCCCGCGATTGCCTCGGTGATGCCTACGCATGCGGGTAACGCCTCTGGGGTCGACGGTGGCGCAGTGATGTTGGACTTGGGCGCCAATGCGCAGTGCACGCCGCAGCATCTCAAAGAATTTGCCATCATGGGGGCAGCGCTTGCCACCGCGCTCACCGAAAAGCCCAACCCGCGAGTGGGGCTCTTGAATATCGGCGAAGAAGATATGAAAGGCAATGAGCTTGTGAAGGCCGCTGCCGATCTCATTCGTGAGACCGATTTGAACTTTATCGGCAATGTTGAAGGCACCGACATTTACAAAGGTAGCGTCGATGTCGTCGTGTGCGATGGGTTCGTCGGAAACATCGCGCTGAAATCGTCAGAAGGCGCCGTGAAACTCATGGCGCAAATGCTTCGCGAAGAGCTGACACGAAACGCGTTCACCAAAGCGATCGCACTCGTTGCGATGCCGGTGTTGAAGCGATTCAAGGCACGCGTGGATCCGTCGCGCTACAACGGCGCAACCTTGCTCGGCTTGCGTGGCATCGTGGTGAAAAGCCACGGCGGCGCAGACGTGCTCGGGTTTCGCACGGCCATTGAGCGCGCCTACACTGAAGTGCAACATGACTTGATTGCTGATCTTTCAGCACATGTGGAACGCTTAGGTAATCACACTACAACGTAGCCTTCGGCCAACGCACATTGACTACGCTCGTGATTTCGTCGATTGTCGAGGCAAGATAGCGGCAGATAGCGCCCGTTTCTCAAACGAGGCGATTGCTGATTAAATTCTGGGCGTGTACTCCAAACTCATCTCAACGGGCTCGTACCTGCCCGAAAAAATTCTCACGAACAAAGATCTCGAGTCGATGGTCGAGACCAACGACGAATGGATTCGCACGCGCTCTGGTATCGAGCAGCGCCACATTGCGGCCGAAAACGAGGAGACAAGCGATCTAGCGGTCAACGCAGCACGCCGCGCGCTCGCGAACGCAGGACTCACAGCCAACGACATCGACTTGATCATCGTTGCGACGACCACGCCCGATGTCGTATTCCCAAGCACAGCCTGCATCGTGCAAGACAAACTCGGGGCGAAGAACGCCGCCGCGTTTGATATCCAGGCCGTGTGTTCGGGATTTGTGTATGCCCTCTCAATCGTGGACAAAATGATTGCCAGCGGCTCGCACAGCACTGCGCTCGTCATCGGCGCGGAAATCTATTCAAGAATCTTGAATTGGAAAGACCGATCCACGTGCGTGCTTTTCGGCGACGGCGCTGGCGCGGTTGTTGTCACTCGCGGCGAGACGCCTGGCATTCTCGCGTCGAAAATTCATTCCGACGGGTCGAGAAGAAATATTCTTCACGTGCCGGGGCACGTGCGAAACGGCGCGGTACATGGCGATCCGTTCGTGCACATGGACGGGCCGGCGGTGTTCAAGTTTGCTGTGGGCGCGATGGCGGACGTGTGTAACGAGACGCAGGCGATGGCAGGCGTCACCTCTGCGGATATTGATTGGTTGGTGCCACATCAAGCCAACGTGCGCATCATCGATGCGACCGCGAAACGCTTGGGCGTGCCTGCAGAAAAATCGATTGCCACGGTGAACAAACACGGCAATACGTCGGCGGCTTCGATCCCGCTCGCGCTTGATGTCGCGTTTAACGATGGCCGACTGAAGCGCGGCGATCTTGTGCAAATGGTCGGCGTCGGCGGTGGATTTACGTGGGGAAGTGTGCTCGCGCGCTGGGGTTAATGCCTCAATGGCGTCGAACTCAAGGCGCGAGCTTGGTCGTATGTTTACTCGGAACAATGACGTGAGGCGGATGGATTTTCGACGCGTGGAAGCGCACGACTGACATCGCTCCCTCCGGTTAGCTTGGTTGAGAATCGAACGTTTTTACTAGGGCTTAGAAGAAATTTAATATTTCATCGAAATAAATAATTTATCGAATAAAGCCCTTAATAAATTGGGCGATAGAAGGTGTGGCTACTATGAAACTCGCATTCGTATTTCCGGGGCAAGGATCGCAATCTGTCGGCATGATGGCGGCCTACGCGGGGCTTCCGAAGATTGATGAAGTGATGACCGCAGCGGACGCGGCGCTCGGTCGCGCCCTTTCATCGATGATTGCCAACGGCCCCGACACCGATCTGAATGCGACGACCAACACGCAACCCGCGATGCTCGCCGCTGACCTCGCTGTCTGGCATGCTTGGAGTGCATCGGGCGGCGCCATGCCCGCACTCGTTGCCGGACACAGTCTTGGCGAGTACGCCGCGCTTACCGTCGCTGGCGTGCTCAAATTCGAAGACGCGATGAAGCTCGTGCAAGCGCGCGCGAACGCGATGCAAAACGCAGTCCCCGCGGGCATTGGCGCGATGGCCGCAATCCTTGGCATTGACCCCGAACCACTCGCCGAGGTGTGTGAAAAAGCCGCGCAGGGCGAGGTCGTTTCGTGCTGCAATTTGAATGCGCCGGGGCAGATCGTGATCGGCGGTCACAAGAGCGCCGTCGAGCGCGCGATGGCGCTTGCGAAAGAAGCGGGTGCGAAGCGTGCGTTGTTGCTTCCGATGAGCGTGCCGAGTCACTGCGAACTCATGCGCCCCGCTGCGGAAAACTTCGCCGCCGCATTAAACGCAACGAATTTCTCCGCGCCCCAAATCGGCGTGTTGCATAACGCAACGGTCGATGTCGCGGGCGATGCCGCAGCGATTCGCTGGGTCCTCGCTGAGCAACTGTTTAAACCCGTGCGCTGGATCGAAACGATCCAGAAGATGCATTTGCACGGCGTCACCCACATCGTCGAGTGCGGCCCCGGCAAAGCGCTCGCCGGCATGATTAAACGTATTGCGCCTGAGATGAAGTGCTATACGCTTTCCGACAAGGCGGCGTTTGATGCGGCGTTGGCGGAGCTTTCGGTGTAGCGGAACACCGCGACGATATTCGTAGAAAAGCGTGCAGCGCAATTGACGCTATGCGATCAAAGGTGTTCGAAGCGGCTCCTACAAATGTTCATCCCTGCGCGGGCTTTTTCTGATCACGTGTAACAAAGTGTCAAAATCCGCCTGAAAGCGCACCGGACTGCGTTAGGCTACGCGTTAGACAGATCCGAAAACGCACGGACCAAGCACTGCGAGGGGGCGGGGATGGAACTAACGCAGCGAGAGATGATGTCGCTATCCGCGCTGATGGATCACGCGCTTGATTTAGACGACGAATCGCGTGCTCGTTGGCTTACCGAATTGGCGAGTGGTGAGCACGCCACGCTGCATCCGCATCTTGTATCGATGCTCAGTGAACGGCCGCGCTCCGACAGTCGCTTCCTAGAGGAGCCCGTAAAGCTAGCCGCGCCCACACTCGTGCGATCCACGCATGAGATGTCAAACATTGAGCCAGACGCGCGAGTAGGGGCGTATGTTTTACGGCGTCCGCTGGGTCATGGTGGCATGGGCGTCGTGTGGCTGGCCGATCGCGCCGATGGCGCGCTCACGCGTCAAGTGGCGCTTAAGTTGCCAGCGGTTCATCTCACCCAATCGCTCGCTGATCGCTTCGCGAGAGAGCGCGACATCCTCGCGCAACTCAATCACCCGAATATCGCGCGTCTTTACGACGCGGGCGTGAGCGATACCGGGCAGCCCTACCTCGCGCTCGAATACGTCGAGGGCAAGTCGATTACCGAGCATTGCGACGCAATGAAGCTCTCGGTCGCCGAGCGTTTGCAGCGCTTTCTGCGCGTTGCGTCAGCGGTTCAGTATGCGCACGCCAATCTCGTGATTCATCGCGATTTGAAGCCGACCAATATTCTTGTGAGCGATGCGGGGCAAGTACATTTGCTGGACTTTGGTATCGCTAAATTGCTCCACGATCCGACGCAGCCTGTGGTCGAAACGGAGTTGACGATGCTTGCGGGTCGCGCACTCACGCTCGACTATGCGAGCCCGGAACAGGTGAATGCGGAAGCCATTAGCACGGCTTCGGACGTGTATTCGATGGGCGTCGTGCTGTATCAGCTGCTCACGGGACAAAAGCCCTACCAGCTCAAGCGCGGCAGTCGCGCCGAGTTGGAAGAGGCGATTCTCAGCGGCGATTTTTCGCTACCGAGCGATGTGGTTCGGCGCGGCAACGATGTGGTTGCCGCTCTGCGCGGTGTGAGTCGCGATCGATTGGCGCGCGCGCTCGTTGGCGATCTCGACACGATCATTTGCAAGGCGATGAAGAAAAACCCGGCGGAGCGGTATGCGACGGTCGCCGCGTTCGCTCAGGACATCGAGCGGCACCTTAGCGGCTTACCGGTGGAGGCGCAAGCGGATTCGTGGCGCTATCGCTGGGGAAAGTTCGTTGCACGACATCGGTTGGCGGTGGGTGCCGCGGCGGCCGTTACCTTCGCGTTGTTCGCGGGTTTCGGCACGGCGCTGTGGCAAGCTGACGTGGCGACTCAGAATGCGCGACGTGCGGATGCGGAGGCTGCGTCGGCGCGCGCCGAGCGCTCTCGTGCCGACTCTGAAGCCGTTGCTGCGCGTCGCGAGAGCGAGCGCGCAGATGCGCAAGCACGCGTAGCGCTCGCGCAAGCTGCGCGCGCGGACCAACAGGCCGAGGCGGCGCAGGCGGCAGCGCAACGGGCTGACCGGGAATCGATAGCTGCACGCCGAGAGGCGCAGCGCGCCGATGCGCAGGCACTCGCAGCGCGTCGCGAAGCGCAGCGAGCCGATGAGGAGGCGATCAGCGCGCGCTCCCAGGCGGCGTTTGCGACGGTTGCGCAAAACTTTTTGTCTGATCGCTTCAGCCCTAGCGACAGCGTTCAAAAGGCTGCGTCGTCAGCGCGAATCGGTGCTGTCAGCGAGCGCGCCGATAGCAGTTTGGCAAAGCGTGAGCTCAGTGGTGTATCCAATATCGATACCAATGCAACCCTGTTTGGATACTTCAGCGATCTGAACGAGTCTCGCGAGGAGTTCGCGCGCTCGGTTCGTTTGCACGAACAAGCCGCTACCGAAGCGCTTCGCGCGTACGGAAAAGAATCGAAACAATACGCGGTCGCCGCGCTCGATTTGGCTTGGGCGCAACGACTACGCACGCCTGGCAAACCGCCGATCGCTCTCGTTGAAGAGGCCACTGAGATATTGAAGCGCGTCTCGCCGGGCAGCGATGAGCACGCGCAAGCGCTTTACTTCGAAGCAGAATTCGTACTCAACACCGATCCTCGCCGGGCTTTGGTCGCCGCGCGCGAGTCCGTACGAATGATCGAATCGCGCGCGGGTGATTCAAGATGGAGAGGTGTTGCGCAACGCGCGCTTGGGTATGCATATCGTTCGCTTGGGGACATGAAAGCGGCAACCTTTGCCTTCGCGCAAGCCACGAAGTCTTTTATCGATCAACAAGGCGCGACTGGTCTGGAAGTTGGCGTGACAAAAGCGCATTTGGGCATGGCGCTACAACAAGAATTTCAGCAGTCCGACGCCGAGAATACGCTGCGAGATAGTGTGGACATTTTGCGTATTCATCGCGGTGATCGCGTCGATTGGAACAGCGATGGCAACCGACTCGGTCGAGTCAGGTTCGAGCGCGGACGATCAAGCGATGCTGAGGCGAAAATGCGCGCGGCCGATGAAATTCTGGCGGCCAATAACGTCGTGCCCAGCGACATTAAACGAGTAGTCGCCATCGAAATTCTCGACATGGCGTTGGCCCGTGGTCAGCTCGATAGCGCTCAAAAAATTGCGTCGAATCACCAGTACAGAACGCCGGGATTATTGGCACAGCACGAAGCGGGCGTGTTTGCGCGCGCGGCTCGCGTTGCATTGGAAGCAAAGAAATTAACTGACGCGAGACAAGCGATTGATGTCGCCAAAACAATCCAGCAGCAACGTGCCTTGCCGTTTGACACCGCACGCGATATCGCACTGGTCGCGGCAGAGCTTTCGGCCGCCGAGGGGAACAGCGAACAGTTCCTCGCTGAGTACGCCGATTTGCGAGCTCGCTTTCCGGTAGCAAAATACTCCACGAGAACGCGACTGCTTATCGACCTCAGCAAAGCACGCTCGTTCGCTTCCCTCAAGCGCTGGAACGATGTCAATGCGACGCTCGCCGACTGGGTTGGTAAGCCGCTCGCACAGAACCAAGAGTTTCCCGTTTACTTGAAAGGCGAGCTGTTTTTGTTGGCGGGCGAAGCCGCGATCGAAACAAACATCGCCAATGCTGAAAAATGGTTGCAACACGCGAGCGAGGTCATCGAGCGCTACCATGGTTTGGAGAGCGACCGTCTCGCTCGGGTACGAAAAGCGCTCGCGCAGGTCGAAACGAAAAGTCGCAATCATTCCACGCAGCTTTCCATCAGTGTGCCCCAATAAATAAGGGCATTAGTGAGACAAATACGATAAGTAGATAAGTGAATTTAATTAAGCGATGCCCTGATAAATTCGGCGATTGATGAATTTTTTGTACTTCGTCCTCGTTAATTTAAAGTTCCGCAATTCACCTCAACGTTTGATCCTTTGTACACACCGCAGCATCGATGAACGACAACAGCCATAGCTTCGAAGAAACGCTTGCGCGAGAGACCGCAGACGCGGGCGAGGTGTATGCATCGCTTTATTCAGAGCTGCGGCGTATTGCACATGGCCGCCTTCGCCAGGGCAGCGGAAACGTCTCGCTCGATACGACTGCGCTAGTTCACGAGGGTTATCTCAAGTTCGTGCAAACGAAAGCGCTTAAGGCGACTGATCGAGCGCACTTCCTCGCGTATGCATCGAAGGTCATGCGCTCGGTAGTCGTCGATCTCATTCGAGAGTCTTGCGCCGAGCGACGTGGAGGAGGTTTGCCGGACATCACTCTGAACACGCAAATCGCTGAATCAGCGGCCGATTCGAGCGCGAACGAAGCGCTAGACGTTCACGGTGCACTTAGCCAGCTTGAGGCCGTCGACCCACGCATGGTTCGGGTCGTCGAAATGCGCTACTTTGCCGGACTCAACGATAGCGAAATCGCGGAGTGTCTCGGCGTCACGACACGTACGGTCGGGCGCGATTGGGAAAAAGCGAAAGCGTTTCTGCATACCTTGCTTAAGTGCTGAAGCGCTCTGCCGGAGGCGCCAGTGTCACAGCTTGCTGACTAGCTCTCGTTCCTGTCGTGTTTTTGACGATGAATGCGGCGACTCTGCTTGTTTTGCTCTTTATGGATGGCCTTGCGTTCGGCGCGCGTTACTTTGCCGTCCGCTTTTGCATTGGCTTCCATCGAGGCGACGTTGGCTTGTCCTGCCTTCATACGCGCTGCTTCTTGGGATGACAGTCGCCCGCTGGCTTCGCCTTTAGCGATACGTTGCGATTGCTTGGCTTGTCGTTGATCGATGCCGGGCGTATCCGTCTGCGCGTCGACTTGAAGCGCGGCTACGCTGAACAAGCTTGCGACAATCATTGCGCTCAAAACGTGTTTATGCAGTTTCATAGAGTCCCTCAAAGCAAAAAAGTAGTTCGTTAGGCGGTTGTTGTCCGCTTAGCGTCGCAAAAGTGTTTGCTAGCCGTACCCTGCTTTACGGAAATAACTGGGTAACTCAGACATCCGAGCGCAGAACCGACAAAAAACTTCTGAGTGATGTCTGAGTTGTCCTCTCGAATCCGTAAAGCGTCTATAGGGATGAGTTTTGTTCGCTGGCTTCGCGTGCGCGCCTGCTGGCCAGCAGCGCATCCGTGGCCGGATCGGTGTTTTCATTGCTCAGTCGAGGGGGGTGTATGTCGTTTGCACGTTTATCGAGTCGCGTTGGCGTTGCGCTCATCGCGTCTTGTTTTGTTTCAGTCTTCACACCTACGAGTCACGCGCAGGTATGTCCGTTCGACGATGGCAACTCAACGCTCGCGGTGGAGGGGTTGATTCTCACGCGATACGCCCTAGGCATCACTGGCGCACCGCTGGTGGCGAGCACTGGCATCAATGCAGTGGACGCCCCCACGGTCGAAGCGGCGATTAACTGTCCCAGCTGTGGGCTCAACATCACTGGTAATCCCACGCTGACCGTGGCCGACGCCACCATCATTTCACGAAAGCTCGCGGGGTTCTCGGGAGACGCGCTCACCAACGGCGTCGCGCTCGGCAGCGGCACGCGCAACACGCCAGCCGCCGTGCAAAGCTTCCTGCTCTCTGGATGCGGCGCTACAGGCGGTACCGTCACCAGCATCACAGCAGGCTCGGGGCTCACCGGCGGCACCATTACCGGAAGCGGCACGATTGCCGTGAACACCGCCGTCATTCAGAATCGCGTGAGTGGTACGTGTGTGGTGGGCTCCAGCATTCGCGCCATCGCCGCCGACGGCAGCGTCACATGTCAGACGGATACGTCGGGGGGTACGGGTACCGTGACCAACGTCGCTACTGGCTTGGGGCTCACCGGGGGGCCGGTGACCTCGACTGGCACGATCGCAGCCGATACGAACTACCTGCAACGCCGCGTAAGCGCCAGTTGTGCGGTGGGATCGAGCATTCGTGCGATAGCGGCTGACGGTACCGTGACCTGTCAAACCGATACGGGTGGAGGCAGCGGCACGGTGACTAACGTGGCCTCGGGCACCGGGCTCACCGGTGGGCCGATCATTGCGACGGGAACGCTTTCCATCGCTGACCCATTCCGCCTGCCGCAAAGTTGCGCCAACGGCCAGCTCGCCAAATACAACACGACCACGCAGCTCTGGGAATGCGCGGCGGACAATGGCGGTGGCGGCACGGTGACCAACGTCACGACCGGGCTCGGGCTCACTGGAGGGCCGGTAACAACCACTGGAACGATCTCCGCTGACACTACCTATTTGCAGCGCCGCGTCAGCGCGAGTTGCGCCGTAGGTTCCAGCATTCGCGCCATCGCGGTGGACGGCACCGTCACGTGTCAAACCGACACAACGGGTGGTTCCGGCACGGTGACTAACGTGGCGACCGGCGTTGGGCTCACAGGAGGCCCGGTCACGACTAGCGGTACGATCGGCCTAGCCGCCACACAGCTTTTGCCGACCACGGCCTGTGCTAATAATCAGATTCCCAAGTGGAACGGCAGCGCCTGGCTTTGCGCTACCGAGGCGGTTGGCGGCACCGGAACCGTCACCAATGTAGCCTCGGGCACTGGATTGTCCGGCGGGCCAATCACGGCGACTGGAACGCTTTCAATCGCCAACCCATTCCGCCTCCCGCAAAGCTGCGTCGATGGACAGATCGCCAAGTACAACAGCAACACCCAGCTTTGGGAGTGCGCTACAGACAATGGCGGCGGCGGCACGGTCACGAGCGTTGGTGCGGGTATCGGACTCAACGGCGGGCCTGTTACCACCAGCGGAACGCTCGCCATCGCGCCGTCATTCAGGCTGCCGCAAACCTGTGCCAATGGTCAATTCACGCGCTTCAACAACACGCTAAATCTTTGGGAATGCGTCACGCCGGCTGTGGTGACGAATGTAGGCACCGGCCCCGGTTTGACCGGCGGACCGATCACTTCAACAGGCACGGTGAACCTCGCTTCAACACAATTGCTGCCGACGACCGCATGCGCGAACGGTGAAATCGCAAAATGGAATGGCACCGCTTGGGCGTGCGCGGCAGCGGCGTCTGGTGCGGGTACCGTAACGAGCGTTGCCACCGGGCCGGGGCTGAGCGGCGGCCCGATAACGTCTACGGGAACGGTAAGCCTCGCGCCGACGCAATTATTGCCGACGAGCGTATGCTCCACCGATCAGATCATTAAATGGAACGGAGCGGCCTGGGTGTGTGCTCCGCCCGCGGTGACGTTACCGGGTG
The DNA here is from genome assembly GCA_013298765.1 of Betaproteobacteria bacterium. Taxonomy (GTDB): domain Bacteria; phylum Pseudomonadota; class Gammaproteobacteria; order Burkholderiales; family Casimicrobiaceae; genus Casimicrobium. The sequence goes on along the minus strand of JAAFJA010000013.1, from coordinate 8,390 downwards.
GATGCGTCGCCGGACAGGTGCTTCAAATTGGCGTTGGCGGAACAATTGTTGGATGCGGGTCGATACCACCGTCGATTGCTGTGCTCGCCGATCTAACCACGAATTCGATTGGCAATAGCTCCCTCGCGATACCTCCCGACGGACTGCCCGTGATTAGTTTTTACGACCCGACCCTGGACGACCTGAAGTTACTCAAATGTGGCAACCCTAGTTGCAACTCAGGGAACACAGTGACGACCGTCGACGGTGTGGGCTTCGACGTCGGTGAGTACAACTCCGTAGCGATTGCAAATGACGGATTTCCGATCATCAGTTACATAGATTACAGCGGCCTCAATGCGGACCTAAAAGTGGCGAAATGCGGCAACGCCAGTTGCGGTAGCGGGAACACAATTACCACCGTCGATAGCGCAGGTGCCGTCGGTCGTTACAACTCAATCGTGGTGCCGCTCGACGGGCTTCCGATCATTAGTTATCGTGACGAAACCAATCAGGATCTTAAGGTGGTCAAATGCGGCAACGCCAGTTGCAGCTCGGGCAATACGATCACCGCTGTGGATACTGCGGGCGATGTTGGCAGCGATATTTCCATCGCCGTGTCGGCAGATGGCTTCCCCGTAATCAGCTATGTGGGTAGCCTAGGCCTCAAGGTACTGAAATGCGGCAATGCCAGTTGCAACGCTAGCAATACCATCATCACAGTCGATGGTGGGCTCGCACGAAACGGCACGGGGATCGTGGTACCTCCGAGTGGTTTTCCAATAATCAGCTACTACACCCCGGCCCTAACAGTGGTCAGATGCGGCAGCGCCAATTGCAGCAGTGGCAATACGCAGTTCACGGTGGACAACACGATCACGTTGAACGGCTACGCAACCTCCATTGCGATATCCACCGATGGATTTCCCGTGATTAGCTATGCCGACGGCGTGACCGGGCGCGCGAAAGTGGCCAAATGTGGTAGCGGCAGTTGCAGCGCTGGTAACACGATCACGACCATCAACAGCGTAGATAACGTCAGACAATATTACGTGCCCATGAAACTGTCCGCCGATGGTAACCCCGTTATCGCGCTCTTCAAGTCGGGAAGCAGCTTTGACTACTTGCTGGTGAAGTGCACCAATGTGGGTTGCGTGGGGCATTGATTTGACCGGATCGGAAACCGCGTCGCGGACGCAGCGCCAATCTAGGAACGACTTCGCTGCGCGCCCGATACTGTAATTTCGTTTACTGTTGCGCCATCGGCGGCATGAACTTAATCATGAAAAGGGTGAGCGGTGACGGAAGATAGAGTTTGCCATGTAATCGGTACCACGCGCTTACGCTTAACATCGGCTCTACGTATGTTGCCTAACGGAAAAGTCGCTAGTTCACGCATTCGTTAGCTCTGCATCGAAGCAAAAAATATTTGCTCACCGGTGTCTGAGTTTTCCATAGGAATTCGTATGGCTTTGGATCGTGATCGATTACGCGCACAAGCTGACTTGTATATGCGTCGCGAGCGGCCGCCTCAAAGCCGCCGCCGCAAGCGAATCAAACAGGGGTGAGAAATGTCGTTTGTAAGTTCAACACGATTTAGTTCATTGTTGGCGCTTATTGCAGCCAGCGTGTTTTCATTAATTGTTCCGTCGAGCCACGGGCAGGTATGCCCGTTCGACGATGGCAATTCATCGCTTGCGGTGGAGGGCTTGATCCTCACGCGATACGCCCTAGGCATCACTGGGGCACCGCTGGTGGCGAGCACCGGCATTAACGCGGTAGACGCCCCCATCGTAGAGGCCGCCATCACTTGCCCTTCCTGCGGCCTTAACATCACCGGAAACCCCACGATGACGGTGGCCGACGCCACCATCATCTCGCGCAAGCTCGCGGGTTTCTCGGGTGATGCGCTCACGAATGGGGTAGCGCTTGGCAGCGGAACACGTAACACGCCCGCAGCAGTGCAAAGCTTCCTTCTTTCCGGTTGTGGGGCGACGGGTGGAACGGTCACCAGCATCACGGCAGGCTCGGGGCTCACCGGCGGCATCATTACCGGAAGCGGCACGATTGCCGTGAACACCGCCGTCATTCAGAGTCGCGTGAGTGGTACGTGCGCAGTGGGTTCGAGCATTCGTGCAATCGCCGCTGACGGCACCGTGACGTGTCAGACGGATACAACGGGCGGCAGCGGCACTGTGACTAACGTGGCGACTGGCGTTGGGCTCACAGGAGGCCCGGTCACGACGAGCGGTACGATCGGCCTAGCGGCCACACAACTTTTACCGACCACGGCCTGTGCGAACAATCAGATTCCCAAGTGGAACGGCAGCGCCTGGCTTTGCGCTACCGAGGCGGTTGGCGGCACCGGAACCGTCACCAATGTAGCCTCGGGCACTGGATTGTCCGGCGGGCCAATCACGGCGACTGGAACGCTTTCAATCGCCAACCCATTCCGCCTCCCGCAAAGCTGCGTCGATGGACAGATCGCCAAGTACAACAGCAACACCCAGCTTTGGGAGTGCGCTACAGATAATGGCGGCGGCGGTACGGTCACGAGCGTTGGTGCGGGCATCGGAATCAACGGCGGGCCCGTTACGACTAGCGGAACGCTCTCCATCGCCCCGTCATTCAGGCTGCCGCAAACCTGTGCCAATGGTCAATTCACGCGCTTCAACAACACGCTAAACCTTTGGGAATGCGTCACGCCGGCTGTGGTGACGAACGTAGCCACCGGGCCCGGTTTGACCGGCGGGCCCATCACATCATCGGGCACGGTGAATCTTGCTTCAACACAATTGCTGCCGACGACTGCATGCGCGAACGGTGAAGTCGCAAAATGGAATGGCACAGCTTGGGCGTGCGCGGCGGATGCTTCTGGCGCGGGCGGCGTTACCAGCGTCGCGACAGGGCCGGGGCTGAGCGGCGGCCCGATAACGTCTACGGGAACGGTGAGCCTCGCAGCAACTCAATTGCTGCCGACCACGGCCTGTACGACCGATCAGATCATTAAGTGGAACGGATCCGCGTGGGTGTGTGCGTCGCCCGGGCTAACGATACCCGCTAGTTGCTTCGCTGGACAGACGCTTCAAGTCGGCGCTGGCGGTACTGTTGCATGTGTTTCGACTCCGCCCTCCGTCTCGGTGCTCGCCAATTTAGGCCTATCCTCGTTGGGCTATACCGCACTTGCGCTACCCGCCGATGGGCTGCCGGTGATTAGCTTTTTCGATCCAGCCACATCAAACCTTGTGGTAGCCAAATGTGGCAACGCGAGTTGCAGTGCGGGCAACACAGTGACTACCGTCGATAGTGTCGGCTCCGTCGGTGGGTACAACTCTGTGGTCGTGCCTCCAGACGGGCTCCCGATTATCAGTTACCTCGACAGTACCAATCAAGACCTGAAGGTGGCCAAATGCGGCAACGCGAGTTGCAGTAGCGGCAATACGATTACTACTGTCGATAGCGTGTTCAACGTCGGTTTTTATACGTCGATCGTGGTGCCGGCTGATGGATTGCCGGTAATCAGTTATTACGACAACACCAATGACGACCTGAAGGTGGCTAAATGCGGCAACGCCAGTTGCAGTAGCGGCAATACGATCACCACCGTGGACAGCGTGGGCAACGTCGGTGGCGACACGTCCATCGCCGTTTCAGCAGATGGGTTCCCGGTGATTAGCTATAACGTGTTCCCAACCGGTCTGAAGGTCGTCAAATGCAGCAGTGCCGATTGCGTGTTTGGCAATACGATCACCCTCGTCGACAACGTGGGGACCCCGGGCGTCGGCACCTCCATCGCCGTACCCGCGGACGGTAGACCTGTCATTAGCCACTACAGCCCTAATCTGAAAGTGACCAAATGTGGCAACGCCAGTTGTAGTAGTGGTAACACCTCAACCGTCGTCGACAACACGATCACGCAGGACGGTCTACAAAGCGCGATTGCGATCTCTAGCGATGGATTGCCTGTGATCGCCTATGCCGACGGCCTTATCGGGCGGTTGAAAGTAGCTAAATGTAGCAACGCCAGTTGCAGCTCTGGCACTACGATCACGACGATCAACAGCGTAGACAACGTGAACCGATACTACGTGCCCATGAAAGTCTCGACCGATGGCAAACCCGTGATTGTCGTGAACAAAACGAGCAACTTTGACCTACTGGTGTTGAAGTGCAGCGATGTGGCCTGCGTGAATCCTTGATGTGAGCGCGCTTCAGCGCGGACTGCTTTCTTGGCGAATCGGCGAAACGAGGCGTCGCTACAAGCCGCATGCTCTAATTCTGTTCATTCAATCGCCGCATGCGGCGTGAACTTGAACAGAAGAAGGGTGAGAGACGATGAAAGACAAAGTGTGCCTTGTGACCGGTGCGACGCGCGGCATCGGCGCCGCCATCGCGAAATCGCTTGCGGAAGCGGGCGCCAAAGTCGTCGGCACGGCGACCTCGCAGGAGGGGGCGGACAAAATCTCTGCTGCGCTAAGTTCGGTTGGCGCGGGCTCAGGCAGGGGTATCGTATTGAATGTGACCGACGCGACGGCGATTGACGCCGCGCTCAAAGACATCGAAGCGAAGGAGGGCGCGGTTGCGATTCTCGTGAATAACGCGGGGATCACGCGCGACACGCTGCTGATGCGCATGAAAGACGAGGATTGGGATGCCGTGATGGACACCAATCTGAAAAGCGTGTTTCGTTTAAGTCGCGCCGTGAGCCGTGCGATGATGAAAGCGCGCTTTGGTCGCATCGTGAACATTGGCTCGGTGGTCGGCTCAATGGGCAACGCCGGACAGGTGAATTACGCTGCAGCGAAGGCGGGATTGATTGGTTTGACCAAATCACTCGCCGCTGAATTGGGTTCGCGCAACATCACCGTGAACTTGGTAGCGCCTGGTTTCATCGACACCGACATGACGCAAGCGCTGCCTGAAGCGCAGCGTACGAAGCTCGTTGAAATGATTCCGGCGGGTCGTTTGGGAACGCCGGACGACATCGCCCACGCGGTGAAATTTCTCTGCGAAGATGGTGCAAGTTACGTTACAGGAACCACGATTCATGTGAACGGCGGCATGTATTTCGCTTAAAGCGAGGGGCGCGACATAGCAAGGTATCGTTTGAAGCAGGTGTTTAATCGCCGCTTGCACGAAGTTAGTAGAAGTTATGCCACGAAATGCGAGTCGCTGGAGCGTAGGCTCTAGTTCAAATTAGCTTTGTTAAAATTCGTGAATCGCCCAGCGCATTGCTGTGGCATGTTACGAATCGGGCTTCGGCTCGCGTATAAAAGGAATTCTCAGGGATTGCTATGAGTGATATCGAAGCACGCGTTAAAAAAATCGTCGCCGACCAACTAGGTGTTGCCGAGGCAGACATCAAAAACGAATCGTCATTTGTTGACGATCTGGGCGCTGACTCGCTCGACACCGTCGAACTCGTCATGGCGCTTGAAGAAGCGTTTGGGACTGAAATCCCTGACGAAGAGGCAGAGAAAATCACGACTGTCCAGCTCGCGATTGACTACATTAACAACCACAAAAAGTAGGTCGGCGCGCTCCGCCTTTTTTGGGTTTACGAAGAAGGCGGCCGATGGGCCGCCTTTTTTTCGGTCATTTTTGAAGTGATATGCACATGGCGAATCGGCAACGTCGCGTAGTAGTAACGGGCTTGGGTATCGTGAGCCCCGTCGGTATTGGTTTGGCTGCATCGTGGGATGCGATCACCCATGCTCGCTCGGGCATCGACAAGATCACGCGCTTCGACGCCAGTGCCTATGCCACGCACATCGCTGGCGAGGTCAAGGGCTTTGATCCGGCAAACTACATGTCGGGGAAAGAGGCGCGCCGCTTCGATACTTTCATTCACTACGGCATTGCCGCGTCGAAAGAGGCGCTGGCCGACGCCGGAATCACCAAAGCATTGGTCGAAACAGACCCTGAGCGGTTTGGCATTGCGGTCGGCTCCGGGATCGGCGGTTTACCAATGATTCAAGAGACATGCTGGGCGGTAAAAGAGGCAGGGCCGCGAAAAATTTCACCCTTCTTCATTCCGGGTTCGATCATTAACATGATCTCCGGATTGGTCTCGATCGAATACGGTCTTCAAGGGCCGAATCTCGCAACGGTCACCGCGTGCAGCACAGCCAATCATTGCATCGGCGACAGCATGCGCAAAATCGAATACGGCGACGCCGACGTGATGGTGGTGGGCGGTTCGGAAGCCGCTGTGTGCGAAATGGGTATCGGCGGATTCAACGCCGCCCGTGCGCTATCAACTCGCAATGATGATCCCACTGCCGCAAGCCGTCCTTGGGACGCAGACCGCGACGGCTTTGTTTTGGGCGAAGGCGCGGGCGTGCTTGTTATCGAAGAGCTGGAGCATGCGAAAAAGCGCGGCGCGAAGATCTATTGCGAACTCGTCGGATACGGCGTTTCTGGGGACGCGTACCACATCACCGCGCCACGCGAGGACGGGGATGGCGCACGGCGCTGTATGCGAAACGCGCTCGCGAACGCCGGGCTGAATGCAGACGCGGTCGAATACGTGAACGCGCACGGTACGTCCACACCACTCGGCGATGTGGCAGAAGCGATGGCCGTCAAGGCCGCCTTCGGCGAGCACGCGAAAAAGCTCATGGTCAGTTCTACAAAATCTATGACTGGCCACCTACTGGGCGCGGCTGCGGGCATCGAAGCTGTTTTCTCGGTGCTCGCGCTGCACCACGGCGTGATCCCGCCCACGATTAACCTGCACAAGCAAGACCCAGCAGTTGATCTTGATCTTGTCCCAAACGTCGCGCGCCAAAAGCGGATCGATGTTGCGATGTCCAACAGCTTTGGATTCGGCGGGACGAATAGCACGCTGGTATTCCAGCGTCTCTAGTGAGCCGTGCGCGTGATGAGTGAGCGTTGCTCACTCGTCCTCTGCTGCGGCTCATTACTCACCCTTTCACTCCTCACTCAAATGTTAGTTGTCCATAAATACGGCGGAACCTCCATGGGTTCCATCGAACGAATCAAGAGTGTCGCCGAGCGCGTCGCAAAATGGCATCGTGCGGGGCACAAAGTGGTTGTTGTGCCCTCAGCGATGTCGGGCGAAACGAATCGCTTGCTCGGCCTCGCAAAAGAGGTCTCGGCAAACGCTGATCCTCGCGAACTCGATCAAATCGCGTCCACAGGCGAACAAGTGTCGGTGGGCTTACTCGCAATTGCCTTGCAATCATTGGGTGTGAAATCGAGAAGCTACACCGGTTGGCAAGCGGGCATCAAAACCGACAGTGCATTTACTAAAGCACGTATCAGCGAGATCAATGGCGAGATGTTGTTGAAGGCGCTGGATGGCGGCGAAGTGCCGATCGTTACTGGCTTCCAAGGCATCGATCCCGACGGCAATATCACTACACTCGGCCGCGGTGGCTCCGACACCCAAGCGGTCGCCGTTGCTGCAGCGATTAAGGCAGACGAGTGCTTGATCTACACCGACGTTGACGCGATTTACACCACCGATCCGCGTGTGGAACCCGATGCCAAACCGCTAAAGGTTATTTCGTTCGAAGAAATGTTTGAGCTGGCGTCGCTCGGCTCCAAAGTGCTGCAAATCCGCTCAGTAGAGTTTGCGGGCAAATACAAAGTACCCACGCGGGTGCTCTCCAGTTTTACCGATGCCGATATCCCGATTGAAGTCGAAGCCAAAAGCGGCACGTTGATCACATTTGAGGAAGACGAAAAGATGGAACAAGCTGTTGTTTCTGGAATCGCGTTTAACCGCGACGAAGCAAAAATTACTATTCGCGGGGTGCCCGATCAGCCGGGCGTGGCCTACAAAATCATTGGCCCGGTGGGCGATGCAAATGTCGACATCGACATGATCGTGCAGAACATCGGCGAAAAGGGGACCACCGACTTCTCTTTCACAGTACATCGCAACGAATTCAGAAAAGCGATGGACGTCTTGAACAATCAAGTCAAAGGCGCAATCGGCGCGAAAGAAGTTGTCGGCGACGACAAAGTCTGCAAGGTCTCCATCGTTGGCATCGGAATGCGCTCGCATGTTGGCATCGCCGCCAAGATGTTCAAAGCGCTTGCCGATGAAAACATCAACATCCAGATGATCACGACGTCCGAAATCAAGACGAGCGTGCTGGTGGACGATAAGTACATGGAGCTTGCAGTGCGCGCGCTTCACCGCGCATTTGAGCTCGATAAGGTCAGCGCGTAACGCCCCACTTAATCAGGGCAGGGCGGCAGAAATACGCTAAGTCGAAAGCCAGAAATTGCTTTCGCGCTACAATTTGAAGTTCTAGGAGACGTGACCGAGAGGCCGAAGGTGCTCCCCTGCTAAGGGAGTATGCGGTGATGAGCTGCATCAAGGGTTCGAATCCCTTCGTCTCCGCCAAGACATGTTTTGTGCACGAAACTGCATGAAA
>JAAFJA010000012.1 GCA_013298765.1 Betaproteobacteria bacterium | reverse complement strand
TCGCAATCTCTCGGTTGCGACGCCTCGTGCGACTCAATGTCGCAACGTCTGCTTTGCCTTCGGTACTCTGCATAAAACTCCCTTTCGGTCATCATATGCCTCGTACACAAAATTCAGGATAGGCTCCAAACGCCCGGTCGAATAGCCGTAATGTTTGCCTACTTAGATAAGTTTTTCACCGAAATACTGAGTCGTTGCGCGCGTGGGCAAGCCGTCGATACTTTTTACGCGATCGCTGCGCTTCTTGAGCCACTCAGCTTCATCAGCCTGCGCGTGATATTTCACAAGCGTGTCGCGCGGTTTGTCTAGGTGCATGAGCGGCACACCCCAGCCGCAGCTCGTTTGCACGCTCTCCACAGCGATGTCGAAAATTTGCCGCGTTCCGGGAAGTAGATTGAAGTGTGCCGCGAGTGCGGGCCATGCTTCGTCTTGCGGCAACACGGACACACCGCGCCCGTAAATGCGAAGAATCAGCGCGGGCTGTTCGAAATTGCAAAACATGATCGTGATGCGACCATCGGCCACCAGATGCGCATGCGTTTCGTTGCCCGAACCCGCAAGATCAAGATACGCAACCCGATTGGGCGCGAGTACGCGAAAGCAATCCAATCCCTTCGGCGACAGATTGATGCGCGAACCTTCTGCCGCCGTCGCGGTAAAAAAGATCGCTTGCTTTGCGATCATCGCGATGTGTTTTTCAGTGAGGATGTTGCTGAATTCGGCCATGGAGGATTGGGTGCGTTTTTACTGAGACATCACTTTGGCGCTTACTTTGGCGCCTATTGCGCAAGCTGACTCATCATCCGCTCAGGCAACTTTCGTTTCAGAAACAGTTGCCGCACTTCGGCAACGCTCAGATAGCGCCCGTCTTTGCCTTCCTTGCCCATCACTTTCAAAAGGATCGGCCATTCGCCGTCCATCAGGAAGCGATCGATCACTCGGCGACGGCCTTCGGCGCGCGTGAAGTTTTCGTTCATCATGTGAACGAGCTCTTTGAGATCAAGCCCGCGCTCTTTCTCTCCGCTCGCGCTCACCTTATCGCTCGCAAACTCATCGAGCCGATCCAGCTCTGCCGCTACGACGTTTGCCTCGGCATCAAGAATCCCGGACCCCGCGCCCTTCTTGTCGAGCGGCCCGTTGCGCAACGCATTGAGCTGCACGCCGCCCTTCGCGTTACGCGCCACTTGCAACGGATTCAAACCATTCGCCGCCGCCGCAATGGCAAGAATCGCCGCACCCGGCAAACTCGGATGACCGTCGCCCGTCTTCGCGACGCGCGTGATGACCTCGGTGACTTCACTCAGACTCGCCACATCGTCCGGCAGCATGCCCGCGCTCACGAGTGCGCGCAGGAAGGGGCAGGGGTTTTTGGGGGAGACTGCGGGTGATTTAGAGTTAGCAGGCATGGCGTTTGCAGGCTTGTTGTTGCAATTTATCTTAGCATTCGCTCCGACGGGCTGTGCGTGGTTGCTGACCGATGTTTCGATACAGGCTTGATGAACGGAAAAGACGGTAGGGTCGTACTTAGTTTGGCGCATCGATGCCATTGAAACGAGTGATGAAGTTCGGCCCACCTTGTTGATACACAGTTGATCTCGCATTGCTTGCGTGACGCATCAACTCCACTCGCGCCAACTTTTATGCATGATTTTTCTGCCATTGTTCTTGGTGCCTTTCAAAGCCGCTTGAAAGATCTAGCAGACGAATACGGCGAAATGCAGATGCTCTCCCATTTAGAGCGCGACGCATATGTGCGAGCGTTGCAAGTGCAGGCGGATGAGATTGAGCTACAGATCGAAGGAGCGGGCGTGTGTAACGCGAAATCCGTGCTTCTCAAGTTTCAGTTCGCGTCGCGGATTATCTACAAGAGGCAAGGCACAGGCAAAAACCACTTCTTCGATGAGTACAAGTGGGAAAGATGGGATGTCACAAAACAGATTTCCTCATGGCGATGGACGTCTCCGTCAGAGCAGGAATTTGCTCGCGTAATGCTCTCATGGTGTGAGCAGGTTGATTTCTATACGCAGGTAGATGAGTTGTGCAGCGAGACCTTTGGTCTGCCGATCCCCCGCGAGTCCGAGTCATTCAGTGAGTACCTGCAGAGGTCATGTGTTGCGGAGGCTTCGTGGGAATGGAGGTACGACAGTGCTGAGCGAGAAGAGAGGGGGCGCTGGTTCCCGTCACGCAAAAAACTCGCCGATATCGAAGACCAGCGAATCTTGCAAAGACGAAACGCTAATCGATGCGAAGCTTTTCTTGCGACAATCTTCTCTCGCATTCAACCAGCAAGTGATACGTTACGTAGTGTTCAGCGATCAGAGCTGTCGATTACGTCGCGTTTAAGTGCCGCTCTACGCGTTCAAAAGGCACTAGCTGAGAACGTTCAACTCAAGCATTTGTTGCTAGAAGAAGGAGTAACCCTCGCAGGTTCCTACGAACAAGTCACCCGTGGCCTGTGAGCAGTTTGCATGCCGTGTTCAGCGAGGTAACGGGTGTCAGAATAGTTGATCCACGAGAATGCAAACGTGAAATCTGGATGGCGCTTTGTGCGTTCACGCGACGTCGCTAGGTGAGAGAGCCGCGTGTAGACGACGGCTTGACGTTGCATCGTTTGGCGCGGTCAAGCCCGCGCCTGCAAAAGAGTCGGTGGGCACGGGGTGCCCACCCTACGGAACCCTCTACTTCCACGTCTCCGTCAACGTCGTCGCCTGCCCCGCAATCGGGGTGTTCACGATTCGGTTCGCGCCGGATTCCCAGATGACGTCGCCGCTTGAACCCTTCTTGATGTATTTGTATTCAATCGTGGCGTTGGCGGGGAGGGCGACGCTGGCGCGCCATTGACTGCTTTGGCCATTGCCGGTGCTGGTAACGCACTGTTTGTCGCGAAAAACTCACGTGCTAGGCGCGCTTTCGCTATCTGGAGTGTCATGCTTTAGCTACCTGCAGAATCCAGTGTGATACAATTCGTGTTTTGTATCTCGCAATGTCTCCTCGGGTACACCATGCCAATCTCTCTTCGCCTAGATGATGCGCTCAGCGATCAGTTGGATCGTGCGAGCGTGGCGCTCGGAATCCCAAGATCTACGCTGATCCGTCGCGGGATTGAGGAGGTGTTACGTACTGTGTCTGCGCCGTCAGCGCAAGCGCTTTACGAACAAACGTCGCCAACGGGTGTTGACGTATCGGAATCGACGTTGTCACAAGCGTCGAAAGAGACGCGTATGCACAAGCTGGCGTTTCGGCAGGCGATGGCGAACAAGCAAGCCAGTCGGCTGGCTCGTGCAGGCGCGGGCGCTGCGGGTAGTGCGAGCGGTCGCAAAACAAGCGCCAATCAGTCGCGCGCGTAACGCCTGTGGCAAGCAACGCACGCACAGTTCTCGCCGACAGCGGGTTTTTCATTGGATGGTTCGATCCTCGCGACGCGCATCACGAGCGATGTGCGGAGTTTGCAAAGCGCTTTCCGGGCGTGTTTGTGACCAGTTGGAGCGTATTCACCGAAGTGTGCGCACTTCTAAGTGGCCGTTCGCTCGAACACTTTTTCGCCTGGGCGGATGCGGCACAAAGCGCTGGCATCTTGCGTATCGAGAATCCGCCGGCGTCCGCGATCAGCGAAATCTGGCGTTGGATGCAGCGATACGACGATTTGCCGATGGATTTCTGCGATGCCTCACTCGTTGTGATCGCTGTCGAACAAAAATTGCAACATATCGCAACGACCGACGTCCGCGACTTTACGGTGTATCGTCTTCCGAATCGAAAGCGGTTTGTTCACGTGTTGTCGTAGGGCGGATAGTCGAAACGCACAGCGATGAGTATGATTTCGCTCTCAGCGATCATCTCGGAGCGCACTATGAGCGAAAAGAATGAACTTCGTGGCTCGTGTCATTGTGGACGAGTGACATGGCTTTATCGAGGGCGTCCGGAGTCCGCGACTGCGTGCAATTGCACTTCATGTCGTCGATGGGGTGGGCTCTGGGTGTACGGTGCAGAGGGCGAGACCATCACCGTGGGTGGCCCAACTAAAAGGTACGTTCGCGGCCCGAACTTGGAATATCACTTTTGCCCCGAATGCGCATGCGTGCTTTACTGGCGTACGCAAAAGGCCGGTGATTCAGGAAGGCATGCGATGGCGGTGAATCTTCGGATGACCGATCCTGAGCCTATTTCGGATTTACCGATTGATCACTTCGAGGGGCTCGTGACATTCGAAGATTTGCCGCGCGACGGGCGCTGCGTTCGCGATTATTGGTTCTAGGGTAGGGCGGATAGCTGAAAGGTCATCCGCCGTTGATGCTGGAGGCGCGGGCTGGACCGCGCTTTAGTGAGGTCCAAGCGTGCAGAGAAGCGCGGTCAAGCCCGCGCCTACAAGTTATCTGGCGGGCACGGGGTGCCCGCCCTACGGAATCCACTACTTCCACGTCTCCGTCAACGTCGTCGTCTGCCCGGCAATCGGGGTGTTCACGATTCGATTCGCGCCAGACTCCCAGATGACGTCGCCGCTTGAACCCTTTTTGATGTATTTGTATTCGATCGTGGCGTTGGCGGGGAGGGCGACGCTGGCGCGCCATTGATTGCTTTGGCCGTTGCCGGTGCTAGGGACTACGTTCATTGCAATCGCAGCGGCGGGTGACCACGCGCCGAGTTGGCTCACGCTGCCGACGACGGCGATGTTTTGCCCTATCACGGTGCTGGCGGTGACGTTGAAGGTGATCGTGGCGCTGCCGGTGCTCGTCGTCGTGCAGGCGGCGGTGCTGCCGAAGACGCCGCAGGTGCTCGCTGTGCCGCTTGCAGGCGTGGTGAGCGCGCGGTTGTTGCCGGCTTCCCAGGTGGGGGATGCGCAGCTCGCGTACTTCACATATTTGAATTGCACGGCGGTGCTCACCGGCAAACTCACCATGCCGCTGTGCGCACCTGCGTCTGCGGAGAGGCGCACGCCGTTGCACACGTTCCATGCGCCAAGCTCGGCGATGTTGCCAACGACGACCACGGTTTGGCTGCCGCTCGGATCAGCGTTTTGCACTTTGAACGACACATTCACTTTCGGCGTTGCCGTGGTCGGCAGCTTCGCGCCCGCATGAAGCGCGACGGCCTTAAACGGCTCAACCGTGAGCGCGACATTGCCGGAGGCATCGACCGTGTAGACGTCGCCCGCGCATGTGCCCGCGGTCGGATTGAAGTCGCCGCTGATCACATCGCAATAGCGACCTGCCGGAAGCGATGTCGCGAAGGTGCGCGAAAGCGTTGCGCCCTCTTTATTGATCGCAACGAAACCTAAATTGCCGCGACCGAACGCGATTTGGTTGTTGCCGTTGCTCCACCAATTGCTCACGAAGAAATTGTTAATCGTTGCGTTGCGGAAGCCGACCATGTTTGCGATCGGGCGGAAGCGATGTTCACACACCCAACCGCCGACTGTTTGGCTGAAGCACGCAGGTTGCGCAACGCCGCCGTCCCACGGGCCTTTGGTCGAACCACCGGCGTTGTACGGTGGGCCAAAGCTCGTGTCGAAATTCGTGTCTTTCTTGAACGCGTAGCTGCTCATGAGCGCTGGGTTGCCATAGGGCCACGCGAGCATGAATACGTTGGCGAGATCGTACGTCGCGCCGTAGTGATAGGTGAGGGAATTGCCACCACCGCCGTGGCCGCGTTGCTTGTCGTGGTTGTCGGTGAAGGCAACCGCGCGATTGCTCGCCATGATGCCCCATGTTGGTCCGAAGGTTTGCAGATCGGCGAGCTTGCCAGCGCCTGCGAACTTCTCATGCAGTTTTGGCCCGTAGGCAAACTCGGTGATGTTCATCAAATTGCCGTTCAAACCGAAGTACTGATCTGGCTGCACCGCTTCGCCCGGTGCACCAATAACTTCGAGGAACCAGTACGGTTTATTAACAACTCGACTATTGACGTTATCGACGATCACGCCCAGGTCAACCGGGCTAATGTGCTTAGCAGCATCAACGCGGAAGCCCTTCACGCCGATGTTCACCAGATCGACCAGATAGTCTGCAATCTTGCCGCGCACGTAGTTGCTATCCGTATTCAGATCCTGCAAACCGGAAAGCTCGCAGTTCTGCACGTTTGCGGCGTTGTTGTAATTCGTGATCCCGCACACCGGATTGTGAAAATCATTTGCGCCGAAAGGCACGCGTGGATAGCTGTGATAGCTCCACGCGTTGCCCGCGCTACTCGTGCCGCCCGTGCCGCCGCTCATGTGATTGATCACGGCGTCGACATAAATCGCCACGCCTTTTGCGTTGCAGCGATTGACCATATCGATGAACTGCGCGCGGGTGCCGCTGCGGCTGGTGTCGAGGCTATAGCTCACTGGCTGATAGCGCATCCACCACGGAAACGGTGCGCCGTCGCCCGTCGTCACCCAATTGTGTTCATTCGGCGGCGAGACTTGTACCGCTGCGAATCCTTTCGGGCCAAGGAAGTCTTCGCATTCTTTGGCAACGTCGGTCCACTTCCATTCGAAGAGATGAACGAAGGCGGTGCGCGCGGTCGTTTGCGCGTGTGCGACGGGGGTAAGGTTCAAAGTTGTTAGCGCAGCAGCTGCGCCAACCGCGAGCCCGAGCATGGCCTTCTTCAAGGCCTGCAAAGCGTGGGGCATGTTTCACTCCTTAGATGTGAGTACTTCTTTTTGGCGACGACCCGGTTCGGTCGCCGTACGTTTGCGCCGCACCGCTCAGCTCCCGTCGCCGAGTTCGCGAGTCTCGACGCGGTTCCTCCTTTACTGAGCCGGTTGGCGATGGAGTTTTAGTACAGTTTTTTTGTTGTGCAAGCTGTTTGAAGCAAAAATGTGAACGTCTTTCTCCGTAGCAACTAAGATTGCATAAAAATCAATGAGATAGCTTCATTTCGTGGCGCATCGCAGCGAGGAATCCTGTCAGGCATGGATGAAAGAAAACTACTTGACGCTACGGACTTGTCGTAGCGACAGCGAGCTGCCTGCTGCGGGAGGGCGAGCGATTTTTGGTGTTGAGAAGAGGTCGGCGCGGCAGCGTGCTAGCGATTTCTTGATCGGCGAAAGTCGCGAAAGACCTATTGAATTGGGCCGTAGCGCCTATTTTCGTTTACTTCGCTTTTGGTCGTACATCGCTGCATCCGCCTTTGCAATAAGGGCTTCGAGATGTAAGTCTTTTGACCAATCAAACTCATGAACACCCACGCTGAGCTGCAGCGGTATCGGTAGCGCGGCGTCGGCGTTGAGCACATCCACTTGCGCTGCGATTCGTTCGGCGATTTGTGCGCTTGAGCCTTGCGATGACGCCGATCCCAAGGCAACGAATTCGTCGCCGCCTAATCTAGCGATCAAATCGCTTGACCGCAGCGTTGCGGTGAGCGCTTTCGCCGCGAGCTGGATGAGCGCGTCGCCCGCTTCGTGTCCGTGGTGATCATTGCTTCGCTTCAAGCCGTCGATATCGGCGACCAGTAAGAACGCTTTTGAACCCGAGCGCGCGCCAAGCGCTCTGTGATGTTCGGCGAGATTGAAAAATCCGCGCCGGTTATGAAGCCCCGTGAGCGCATCCGTGATCGCGAGTTGTCGCGCCTGTGCTTGAGCGACGCGTAACTGCTCGTTAGCTTCGTGCAGGGCGATCTGAAGTCGCCTTTGCTCGGTAACGTCGCGGCCTTCGGCAATCATGTACGTGACGTGACCCGTTTCATTGATGATTGGTGTTAGAGAGAAGTCGAACGTATGTGCGCTGCTATTCGGAGCGGGCAGCGTGACGTCATAGCGTACGAATTCGCCGCGCCCGGCGGATGCCACCGCTTGCCGCAATTGATCGAGTACAGCCTCGCCAGCGTGAATCCACCAAGGTGTCTCCCATACCGGTTTACCGACTACGTGGTCGCGAGATGCCTTGGCCCATTCCAATGCGGGTCGGTTGACTTCGAGCATAACGCCCGCCGAATCAAGCAAGCCAATGAACTGGAATGTCGTGTCAAAAATCAGCCGAAACCGATCAAAGGGCTCAGCACTCTCTGCGGCACGATTTACTTCTTGCATTTTCGCGGCTGCAGCCACCTAGGCATAGCGATTTCCGATTCTAGTTCCGCTCGGCTGCGAAGATTTGCGGATTTCTCAACGATTGACACCTCGTCGTAGACTTCATGCACTGTGTTGATTGTTCTTCGCCCTGAGGGGTTGTACTGCGCTGAGGGCGACTTCTTTATCGATCCTTGGCGCCCAGTCGAGCGCGCGGTCATCACGCATGCGCACGCGGATCATGCGCGTGCGGGGCATGCGCGCTACCTTGCGCATACGAAGAGCGAAGGAATTCTGCGCTCGCGCATCGGCGAGGGCATCTCACTGCAAACCGTGGAATACGGCGAACGGGTTTCGATGAACGGCGTGGCGATATCGCTGTATCCGGCGGGCCATGTGCTCGGCTCTGCGCAGGTGCGCGTGGAGCACGAGGGCCGCGTGTGGGTGGCGAGCGGCGATTACAAGGTCGCCCCTGATGCGACGTGTGAAGCATTCGAACCCGTGCGCTGCGATACTTTCATCACAGAGAGCACGTTTGGCCTACCGATTTATCGTTGGCGCGATGATCGCGAAGTGTTCGCTGAGATCAATCAGTGGTGGGCAGAAAATCGCGATGCCAATCGAGCGAGCATGCTTGCGTGTTACAGCTTCGGCAAAGCGCAACGCATCTTGAGCGGGCTTGATGCCTCAATCGGGCCGATCATCGTGCATGGTGCGGTCGATCCGTTGAATCGAGCGTATCGCGCTGCGGGCGTTGCGTTGCCTGAGACGAAGTTAGTGAGCGAAGTGACGGACAAGAGCGAGTTCGCAAAGGCGCTCGTCCTCTGTCCGCCGAGCGCCACTGCGTCACCGTGGGCGAATCGTTTCAAGAACGCAAGCGTCGGCTTCGCGAGCGGTTGGATGCAGCTTCGCGGAAGACGACGAATGGGCGGCTACGACCGCGGATTCGTCCTCTCCGATCATGCCGATTGGCCCGGGCTACAAAGCGCGATCAAGGCGACAACCGCGTCGCGCGTGATCGTGACGCACGGCTACGAAGCGGTCATGACGCGGTGGTTGACCGAACAAGGGCTCGAAGCGGGGAGTTTCAAGACGGAATATGGTGATGATGCAACCGAAGAGGTGGCGGTAAATGCGTGATTTTTTGCCACAGATTTGCACAGATGAACACAGATGAATTTGCGGCGGAAGTTACATTTCATAGCCATTTCAGAATGGTGTGGGAGCGCTGAACTGAAAGCTTTTTTGACGCAGATTAACGCAGATTCGACGCAGATTTACGCCGATTTTTTCGATTAGCGCTCACTATTGCATACAACTATTCTGCGCTAATCAGCGTTAAATCTGCGTTAATCCGCGTCAAAGAAATCCATGTATCGCATTCGCTAGCAACATGCACTGAGCAAAAAACAGCTGCGTAAATCTGTGGCGAAAATTTTCTCGATGTAACGTCATATCAAGCTTCACTCCACTGCCGGAAGAGATAAACGTATGCCCACCGTCACGCGCGCATTCGGCAGCTAAGGCGATAGCAGGTGCCCCGTTTTGACCAAGATCAAGCAACCCTGCGTAGAGAACGGCTCGTGTGAGCTGCGATGTGGGCTGCGCATCCAGGTGCCAGCGGGATACGACTGATGCTCATCCTCAAACACGCCAGACACGACGAATATCTCTTCGCCACCGAAGTGACGATGTCGGTGAAAGTGTGTGCCCGGCCGCCAACTGACGAGCGCGGTATGCGTCGTCTCAAACGAATCGACCCCAACAACGCCTAAGCCGTCGACCACGCCTGGTTGCCAATGTCGGTCACTGGGCCGCACTACGACTCGCTCGCCGTCTTCTATGTGCAGCTGATCGAGTTTCACGAACAGCAGACACCCATCGGTACTGAAGGGGCTGTGGCGGGAGCCGGCCGGGTTCTTGATGTACGTCCCGGCAGGATACGCGCCGAATTCATCCTCAAACACACCGTCGAGCACGAAGATTTCCTCTCCAAGCGGATGGTCGTGCCCTCGAAAACTCGTGCCGGGCGCGTAGCGAACGACGCTCGTCGCTTTGCCGCTCTCTTCGCCGGATCTCGACAGCATCCTGCGCGAGACGCCAGGCATGGAGGTTTCAATCCATGGCAGCGTTGATGTGTCGATGATGACGCGCTGGGTTAAGTCTGTGTTTAGTTGCATGAAATTTGCCTCTCCGTAATTCTTGGTAGAGATGGGCGATTCGCCTACGAATCGCCCATGTTCTGCGCCGCGAGTGTTCGCGTGTGCTTTCACGCGCATCTATTGCGCTGAATAAATGCGCACCTCGGGTGCGCCTTTGAGGAGCGGGCCGAGCTCTACCACGACATCTTTGTTGAACATCTCAGTCTTCAGGTAAGCGCTTGCTTGGTCTTTTGTGGTGAAGCCGTGAAGCACTTGCACGTCATCATCCCGAAGCAGCAGCTCTTTGCTTTTTGCGCCTGTGATTGACTTCAAGAACGGCATTTTGTATTTAGTGTAGACCGCTGCGGCGGCAGGCCGATCTTTAGGATCGACCTTCAACGTAATTTGTAAGTAAGCGGTCTCCGCATGAGCGGCTGCTGAGACAGACAGAACTGCAATCGCTGCGATAGCGAAGAGTGACGTGGCGAGTGTGCGGTTAATAGCTTTGTACATTTTGAATTCCTAAATGAGTGAATGTTGGCTAAATGCAGATGAGGTCGATGGTGAAGCGCGCGGACGCTTACGCTGCCGCGTAAATGCGCACGTCGGGCGGGCTCTGAAGCAAAGGCTTGAGCGCGGTCACCACATCATCGTTGAATAACTTGCTGCCGAGATAGGCTTTCGCCTGATCGACTGAATCGAAGCCGTGCAGCACTTGCACGTCCTCTTCCCGGATGAGGAGATCTTTTGATCTTGCACCGCTGATCCCTTCCAAGAAGGGTCGCTTGAATTCGTTGTAGATTGCGGCCGCGGCTGGGCGGTCGTTAGGATTCACGTTCAGGTTGATTTGCAAATACATCATGTTTTGAGTCTCCATTGGGGGTCAAGATTTGGATGTCACCAACGCGTTTGATCGGTTAGTTGGCTTACCCGAAATGCTAGGGACTCAAGGATTCATAGGGAAATTGTCTATTTACATGCTATTAATTAGAAAAACGTATAAATAAACCATGAATCTTGCACAACTTCGCTTCGCTAAATCGTTGGCTGATAATGGCTCATTCACTGCTGCCGCGAACGATTGCTTCGTGACACAACCAACGCTATCTAACGGGATTGCGCAGCTTGAGGATGAGTTGGGCGCGCGCCTCTTTGTGCGCACAACGCGAAAGGTCGCGCTGACGCCGTTTGGCGCTCACCTGATGCCGTGTATCGCCGAGGTGTTGAGCGCGCAGTCGATGCTCGTGCTTCAGGCTCGCGCGTTTTTGAAACCAGATAGACAACTGATTCGGATTGGCTCGTCGCCGTTACTCAGCCCGCAACTGCTGGGCTTAGCGATCGAACCATTCAAGCGCCAAAACCCGGAAGTGGACATCGTGCTCCGCGAGATGAACATGACCGATCTCAACAGCATGCTCGATGGCGACCAGCTTGATTTTGTGTTTGGTGTGGCCGCGCCGCAAAAAGGCACTCGCGAATCTAATTTCCTTTACCAGGAGCCGTTGCTATTCGTGCCGAGTGGATTAGTTTGGCAAATGCGACCAGGCGTTCAGGCGGTCGCGCTTAAAGACATTGCGGCGGAAACCTATGTCATGGTTCCTGATGCCTGTGGCCTTGCTCGTGCCACCCGAGCGCTATTCCGAAGCCATCGACGCAAACTTCTCGAGTATTCAGGCGAAGCCTTGAGCTATCAGGTACTTGAGCAATGGGCAGGTTTGGGGATCGGCGCTGCCATCATGCCGCGGTCGAAATTGACTGCGCACGCGAAGAGCGCGCTCCCCATCGTAGACAAGTCGGGGCGCGAAGTTACCCTGAGTTTTGAAGCATCGTGGAAGCGGGGAGCCCACCAGTCAGGCGCGGCGCAGCGATTTAAAAAACATCTGCGTGACGTCGTGCCGGCGATCGCTAGCGGTTTGTAAGCCAGAGTTGACCGTCTACCAATGGGTAGGTATGATGCGAGGCATGCGAACGAACACCCAAGACGAGATATTGAATGCGGCTCAAGCGCTTGCGCAACAGCGCGGGTTCAACGCATTTAGTTACGCCGACATTTCAGCGGCGATCGGTATTCGAAAAGCGAGCATTCACTATCATTTTCCGAGCAAAGAAGATTTAGAACTCGCGCTATTGCTGCGCTACGTTGAGCAGTTCGACGAAGCGCTACTCGCGATAGATCAGTCGGCCGACCCACCCGCTCTGAAGCTGCGCCGCTATGGCGAACTGTATCGCCGCACGCTTAGCTTAGGGGCCATTTGTTTATGCGGAATGATGGCCTCGGATATCGCTGCGCTTCCGGCGATGTTGCGCGCCCCGTTGGCGGAGTTCTTCGTCACGCAAACCAATTGGCTCGGTGGCGTTCTGGAGGCGGGGCGCAGAAACGGCGAGTTCGTGTTTGCGGGTGATTCTGTACTGCGCGCACGGTCGGTTCTCGCGAGTTTGCAGGGCGGGCTCATCGTAGCCAGAGCGCTGCAAGATGCTGCACTGTTTGATGCATTGGTGGACGATTTGTTGGCGGGTATCGGCCATCGTTAAATTTTTTTACCCGTTAAAACTATCATCTAGTAGGTAATTTATGAGTTTCAAAAACGAAATGGTGTTCATCACCGGCGGCGCGAGCGGCATCGGTCTCGCAATCGCACAAAGACTGGCAGCGGCGGGCGCTCAGCTGGTTTTGCTGGGCAGGGATAAAGCCAAAGGCGAAGCGGCGGCGAAAACTCTGCCGAACGCGCAATTCCAACAGCTCGATTTACGGAACGCGGCGGATGTTGCGCAGGTGTCGCGCGACTTGGTTTCGAAGCACCCGGGCGTGCGCTTTCTCGTAAACGCCGCCGGAGTGTTCGTGCCAAAGGCATTCCTTCAAACAAGCCAAGCGGACTACGATAGCTACTTAGATATCAATCGCGGCACTTACTTTTTTACGCAGGCGGTCACGCAAGCAATGCTCGATCACAAAAAGGGTGGCGCGGTGCTAAACGTCGGATCGATGTGGGCTCACCAGGCGGTGAAAGCGACGCCCTCAGCCGCGTATTCGATGGCGAAGTCTGGCTTACACGCATTCACGCAACACGCGGCAATGGAGCTCGCGGAATACAAGATCCGAGTCAATGCGGTTGCGCCAGCAGTAGTGAAGACACCCGTGTACGAAGCGTTCATTCCCAAACAGCAAGTTGATGAGGTGCTCAACGGGTTCAACGCGTTTCATCCGCTAGGCAGGGTGGGAACTGCGAACGACGTCGCGGCTGCTGCCGAATTTTTGCTCTCCGACGATGCGAGTTGGATCACTGGCACAGTGCTAGATGTCGATGGCGGTGTGATGGCGGGGCGAAACTAAGCGCGTTACATTCGGCAGCAGCCCGAACGGAGTGGCTATTGCGCACGTACAAAGCGTGCGCGAGCGCCCCTCACCGCGTCGCCGCTACTGTCGCAACCAGCGGACGCGCATTCGCTCGCGCGACCTGTAGGGTGACCTACGGCAGAATGAAGAGGTGAAAGCATTCGCGCAACTCTTCAGCGAACTCGATCGCAGCACAGCGACGCTGGATAAAGTCGCAGCGCTGAATCGCTACTTTGCCGATGCGCCACCCGCTGATGCCGCGTGGGCTGCGTACTTCCTCGCAGGTGGAAAGCCGCGACAAGTGGTGAAGACCTCTGAGCTACGCGCGCTTGCTCGCGAGGTTGCGGCAATTCCAGAATGGTTGTTTGAAGAGAGCTACCAGGCGGTTGGCGATTTGGCGGAGACCATTGCTCTGGTGTTGCCGAAGAATGCAAACGGCGACGTTCTCCCTCACTCGCCCTACGGGCACCCGCTCCCCGAGGGAGAGGGGCGAGACGTCGAGCCCGTAGCCGCGATGCAGTGCAGCGGAATCGAGGACACCAAGCACGTGGGCCTTGCCGAATGGATCGAAGAGCGTCTGCTCCCACTCAAATCACTCGACGAAGCTGAACGCGCACATCGCATTCGCTCGTATTGGAATGAACTCGACACCACTGGCCGATTTCTCCTCACCAAGTTGATTGGTGGCGGCTTTCGCGTTGGCGTGAGTAAGCTCCTCGTGCAACGCGCGCTCGCGGAACACGCAGGCGTTGATCCGAAGCGCATCGCGGAACGAATGATGGGCTACACCGATGGCACTCGCGCGCCCACTGCTCAAATGTTCCTGCGAATCGTACGCAACCACGCCAACGGGAACGCGGAAATCGACGGCGACCTGAGTGACGAAAGCGACGAGAGTATCGACGCAGTCGAGACCAACGGCCAGCCTTATCCGTTTTTCCTTGCGCACCAAATCCCATTCTCGCTCGACGAATTCGACGCGAAGCTCGGCCCAGTATCCGATTGGATTGTTGAATGGAAATACGACGGCATTCGCGCGCAAGTGGTCAAGCGTGGTGGTCGTGCGTTCATCTGGTCGCGCGGCGAAGAGCTGATCACAGATCGCTTTCCCGAAATCGTTGAGATGGCGAATGCGCTTGATGACGGCACGGTACTCGACGGCGAAATTCTTGTGTGGAAATCGGATGAGAACGCGCCCGCGCCGTTCGCGTTGCTTCAGCAACGAATCGGCCGCAAGTCGCTCACGAAGAAAGTGCTCGCCGACGCGCCGGTGGTTTTCATGGCGTACGATCTTCTTGAGACTAACGGAATAGATCAACGCAGCTTGCCCCATTTTAATAGGGGCGAGATGCTAGAAAAGTTAGTAGATCGAGAATTAACCAATTGCCGTCTATCGCCCAAGATAATTGGTGCATCGTGGCTAGAGCTAGCAAAGCTTCGCAGCGAAAGTCGTGCACGCGGCGTGGAAGGTTTCATGCTCAAACATCGCGAATCGGCGTACGGCGCGGGGCGCACCAAAGCCGACGGCCTGTGGTGGAAATGGAAGATCGATCCGATGACGATCGATTGCGTGTTGATCTACGCGCAAGCGGGCCATGGTCGCCGCGCGAGCGTCTATACCGACTACACCTTCGCTGTGTGGTCGCGTGCGCCGCGTGATGCGCTAGAGGCGCAGCACGTAATCGACAACATCGCGGAAGGTAAACCGATTCCCGAAGGCGCAATGGAAGAGGTATTGCAACTCGTTCCGTTCGCGAAAGCGTATTCGGGACTCACTGACGACGAGTTCAAGCGCATCGACGCCGTGATCCGCAAAACCACGATCAACAAATTCGGCCCCGTGCGCAGCGTCAAACCCATGCTCGTGTTCGAACTCGGCTTCGAAGGCATCAACGAAAGCTCGCGCCACAAGAGCGGTATCGCCGTGCGCTTCCCGCGCATGCTGCGCATTCGAGATGACAAACCGATTCATGAGGCAAACGCGTTGGCGGAGTTGAGAGCGTTATTGCCCGCGATAACTTCGTAGAGCTCGAGTTGCTACTCATTCGGAAGTTGCCACTTTGGCGTTGCAGCTCGCGAAATCGGTGACGAGAAAACGTGTCCAACGCGGGACTAACCCGGCGCTGTGTACCCGACCTTAGCCGCCGGGCGTTTGCATCGGCATCGCGCGCGATGCGGCGGCAACGGTCGAGGGCATGGAGTTTTGGCTCGACACGGAGGGCAGGGTGTCAGGTCGTGCGATCAACATACGCGGCGCGACGTTTACGCCACTAGACAGCTGGCGCATCCTTCGCCTGAGTGCGGCGCGGGCTAACCAGCTAAAACAGGAATTGGCTAAGGTGCTGGATCGTTTCCAGACCGAAGGGGAGTCGCGGGGCAATGTTTATCTTGCACAAATCGGTATGGCGCGGCGGTCGGACCATAGTGGCGCCACCGACAACCCCGTGCCGCCCGCCAAGAAAGCCCCCTGCACAACTACTGCGAGGCCGTGATACTTCGTCAAAAATTCGCGAAAAATCCTCACGTACCTACGTACGCTCCGGTGTTTTCTCGAATTTTTTCCTCGTCTGACGGGCTCTCGCTACGTTGTGCAGGGGTCTTTAACATGAAGTAATTGCTGCGCTTGAGCATTGCTCAAGGACGCGGTCACCACAGAGTGGTGCATAGCCGGGGCGAAAAAACGCCCGCGTGAAGCGGGCTTTCTGTCAGTCGCGCGAGACTAAGCCGTCGCAGTCTCGGCAGGCTCCGTCGGCGTGTCGTTCTCGGGGAACGCGAGCTTCACTTTGCCGTCTGCATCGACATCGATTGCTACCTTGCCGCCGCCCACGAGCTTGCCGAAGAGCAGTTCGTCGGCGAGCGCCTTTCGGATCGTGTCTTGGATGAGACGCGCCATTGGGCGCGCGCCCATTTGCGGATCGAAGCCGTTTTTCGCGAGGTAATCGCGCAAGCCTTGCGAGAACTCCGGATCGACCTTCTTCTCGTGCAACTGCGCTTCCAGTTCGAGCAGGAATTTGTCCACCACGCGCAGGATCACGTCGTGTGTGAGCGCGCCGAAGCTGATGGTTGCGTCTAGTCGGTTACGGAATTCAGGTGTGAACATCCGCTTGATCGATTCCATTTCGTCGCCGGCTTCTTTCTTGTTGGTGAAGCCAATCGTGTTCTTGGTGAGCGTCTCTGCGCCTGCGTTCGTCGTCATGATGATGATGACGTTCCTGAAATCAGCCTTGCGGCCGTTGTTATCGGTCAGCGTGCCGTGATCCATCACTTGCAGGAGCACGTTGTAGATATCCGGATGCGCTTTCTCGATTTCATCGAGCAAGAGCACGCAATACGGATGCTTAGTGACGCCTTCGGTGAGCTGGCCGCCTTGGTCGTAGCCAACGTAGCCGGGTGGTGCGCCGATCAAGCGGCTGACCGCGTGGCGTTCCATGTATTCGCTCATGTCGAAGCGCAAAAGCTCAACGCCCAGGCAGTACGCCAGCTGGCGCGCCACTTCCGTTTTGCCCACGCCGGTGGGGCCTGAGAACAGAAACGAGCCAATCGGCTTTCTCGGATTGCCGAGGCCGCTGCGCGCCATCTTGATTGCGGCTGCGAGCGCGTCGATCGCTTTGTCTTGTCCGAACACGACGTTTTTCAAATCGCGGTCGAGTGTTTTCAGGCTGTTGCGGTCGTCGCTCGAAACTGACTTCGCTGGAATTCGCGCAATCTTGGCAACAATTTCTTCGATCTCGTTCTTGCCGATCGTTTTCTTCTGCTTCGATTTCGGAAGGATGCGCTGCGCAGCACCTGCCTCATCGATCACATCGATTGCTTTATCAGGCAGGTGGCGATCATTGATGTGGCGCGCTGCGAGTTCCGCGGCCGCCGTGATCGCTGCTGGTGAGTATTTGACGCTGTGATGCGCTTCGAACTTCGTTTTGAGTCCGCGCAGAATCTCAATCGTCTCAGCAACGGTTGGTTCGGTGACGTCGATCTTCTGGAAACGGCGTGCGAGCGCGTTGTCTTTCTCGAACACCTGACGGAATTCGGAATAGGTCGTTGCGCCGATGCATTTGAGGCCGCCGTTGGCAAGCGCGGGCTTCAACAAATTCGATGCATCAAGCGTGCCGCCGCTCGCAGCACCTGCGCCGATGATGGTGTGAATCTCATCAATGAACAAAATGCCGTTAGCTTTTTCGTTCAACTGCTTGAGCACGGCTTTCAGGCGAGCCTCGAAATCGCCGCGGTACTTCGTGCCCGCGAGAAGCGCACCCATGTCGAGCGAATAGACGACGCAGTTACTCAGAATGTCAGGTACATCGCCGTCAACGATTCGTTTTGCGAGACCCTCGGCGATTGCCGTCTTTCCAACGCCTGCTTCGCCCACGAGCAACGGATTATTTTTGCGGCGGCGGCATAACACTTGGACCAAGCGCTCGAGCTCAAGCGCGCGACCAATCATCGGATCGATCTTCCCAGCCTTGGCCTGCGCATTGAGATTGACTGTAAAGTTATCGAGCGCACCTTGAGGTGCTTCTTCCTTTTCAGCTTGCTCGCCGCTGCCAGCTTCCGCTTTTTCCTGCTTGTCCTTCGGCACTTTGCTGATGCCGTGGCTGATGTAATTCACCACGTCCAGGCGAGTGACGCCGCGCTGGTTGAGGAAGTAAACGGCGTGTGAATCTTTTTCGCCAAAAATGGCGACCAGCACATTAGCGCCGGTGACCTCTTTTTTCCCAGAGGATTGCACGTGAAGGATCGCGCGTTGAATCACGCGCTGGAAACCTTGCGTGGGGGTCGTGTCCGCCTCGCTATTTTGAGGCAAACGCGGCGTATGTTCATTGATGAAGTTTGCGAGCGCGGTTCGCAATTCGTCGAGATCGACCGCGCACGCTCGCAGTACCTCCGCCGCGCTCGGGTTATCGAGCATGGCTAACAGGAGATGTTCTACGGTGATGAACTCATGGCGCTTTTGTCGTGCCTCGACAAAGGCCATATGCAAACTGACTTCCAACTCTTGCGCGATCATCTTTCAACTACCTTCTTTGCGGCACTGTCCTTCTGCGTGCGGGACCTGTCTGTGCTCGCGTTTGTCACCGTCATGCGAAATAGCATGGTTGGATGACTGGCCTCTCTGTCGTTTCGTCTGTAACCGGAGTTCAGTTAGGCTCCATCGTACACTGAAGCGGGTGCTGGTGCTCTAGTGCGATCTCTATGACTTGCTGAACTTTGGTGTCCGCAATTTCTTTCGTGAAGACGCCGCAGGTGCCCATTCCGGTACGGTGGACTTGCAGCATCACCTGCGTGGCTTGTTCGCGCGTCATGGTGAACACCAATTGCAGCACGCCCACCACGAAATCCATCGGTGTGTAATCGTCGTTCAGCAGCAGTACGCGATACATCGGCGGCGGCTTGGTGGAAACGCGATCAGCAACTACGACTGAATCGTCTTCGAATCCGGGTGGAGCGCCCGGTGCTGGGGGATTAGGTGACGACGTATTAGCCATAAAAACAAAATAACAAGGCTTTAGCGAATGTCGACGCGGTTTCAGTTATTTCAAGAGAAACGATGAACAAGTCTCTAAATTTCAACGGATAGTCCAGCGAATTTCGCTGATTTCCAGGAGCATAAGACATGCCAGCAGGCTACTTGAACGGCACAACCGCTTTCTCGTCGAAACGTTGCAGCAATGAGGCACAGCGACCGACGACGCAAAAAAGCGATTTTGAAATGCTTGACGTTGAAAGCCCAGAGGCTGTACAAATCTTGTTCGAAGCGCAGGATCGCTTCGACAAGAAGTAATGTTGCCGACACTGACTCGCTCCATCAAAAACGGAGTTACCTTGTGGTTAATGAGTGAATGCGGCAATGCGCGGCAAAGAAGTTGGGAGATACCAAGATATGACAACGGGAACAGTGAAGTGGTTTAACGACGCGAAGGGCTTTGGCTTTATCAAGCCCGATGACGGCACGGATGACGTATTCGCGCACTTCTCGGCCATTCAAATGGATGGTTTTCGGTCGCTAAAAGAGGGGCAACGTGTTCAGTTCGAGGTCATTGCAGGGCCAAAGGGCAAGCAGGCTTCCAACATCCAGTCTGACGCGGCGAACTAGTTTTTAATCGCGTTCGTGTCGAGCCAGCGGTTCGACGCAACGGACCCAATTAGCTAAACATCAACCTCCTAGAGTGGGTACTCTAGGAGGCTTTTGGCTTTGCTATTATCGCGGGCGGATCCGGTTCGACCGGACGCTTGAGCGAGGGAGTTGCCTCGACATGCGGTCATCCCGTTTGTCATAGCGCCCGCTGCTTTTTTTGTTCACCCACGATTAAGACCATCATGAGCAAAATTACGGTGAAGAGCCCCGTTGTCGAAATGGACGGGGACGAGATGACGCGCGTTATTTGGCAGCAGATTCGCGAAAAGCTGATCCTTCCGTACCTGAACATTGATCTGAAGTATTTCGACCTCGGGATCGGAAGTCGTGACAAAACGGCCGACAAGGTGACTTTCGATTCGGCCAACGCCACGAAGGAATACGGAGTTGCCGTTAAGTGCGCCACGATTACTCACGACGAGTGGCGAGTGAAGGAGTTCGGGTCGCCAAAAATGCTGCCGTCGCCCAATGGCACGATTCGCAATATCCTCGACGGCACGATCTTTCGCGAGCCAATCATTTGCCGTAACGTGCCACGTATCGTGGGTCACTGGGATAAGCCGGTGGTCGTGGCTCGCCACGGTTTCGGCGACCAATACAAAGCATCCGAGATTAAGTTTGATGGTCCGGGCACGGTGAAGCTCGTGTTCGAGCCCGAGGGCGGCGGCGAGCCGGTCGTAAAAGAGGTTTACAAGGCCCCGGGTGCCGGCGTCACGATGGGGATGTACAACCAAGATAAGTCGATCATCGGCTTCGCGCGCGCCTGCTTCAACTATGGCCTTGAGCGCAACTACTCGGTGTATTTGTCCACCAAAAACACGATTTTGAAAATCTATGATGGTCGCTTCAAGAATCTCTTCCAGGAGGTCTTCGATAGCGAGTTCAAATCAAAATTCGATGCCAAAGGCCTCGCGTACGAGCATCGTCTGATCGATGACATGGTGGCATCGAACTTGAAGTGGAGCGGCGGCTACTTGTGGGCCTGCAAGAACTACGATGGCGATGTGCAATCCGACACCGTTGCGCAGGGCTACGGCTCGCTCGGGCTAATGACGTCGGTGCTCATGTCGCCAGACGGCAAAACGGTTGAAGCCGAAGCCGCGCATGGCACAGTAACGCGTCATTTTCGCCAGTGGCAGCAGGGTAGAGAGACCTCAACCAATCCGATCGCTTCGATTTACGCCTGGACCCGCGGCCTCTATTTCCGCGGAAAAATGGATGGAACGCCAGAAGTCCAGAATTTTGCAAACGCGCTCGAAAGAGTGTGCGTCGATGTCGTTGAGGCGGGTTTAATGACCAAGGATCTTGCAATTCTCATCGACGCAAACCACAAGTATCTCAACACCCAAGCTTTCCTTGATGCAATCGATGCGGAGCTCAAACGCCGCATGAGCTAACCGAAGGGTACTCTGGGAAAGGGCTCACTTCGGTGGGCTTTTTTTGTTTGACTTTCAACCGGTGGCTTAGTATTGATCGGGGCGACAAGCGACTTAACGTAAATCTTGATAGTGCACCTAGAAGTGCGTGAGCCTTGATTAATCGGTCGAATAACCAAAAAAGTTAAATGCGAATCTAGAGCGCTGACGCCGTCGCGCAATGCCCAGGCTTGCCCTGATTCGAGCATTTTCGGCATTGACGCGGCAGCTCGGAGCGGTTTCACTTGCGCGGTCGGCGCGATAACTAAATCAATGCGCGCCGCAACCGGAGGTGTGTCGTTGTGAAGTACCGAGAATTTCTCGCATGGTTGTGCGTGCGTGGACGATATTTTCTGGGTCGAGCTGTAAGCTGGAATAGGGCTCGTCTGTGCGACCGTATACTGATGAGCCTTCCGCGCTGGGCGAGATTTGAAACGCGACTGAAACCGTTGCACGATGTGCCGCATCGAGTGCTCGAATCGTGTCTTTGCCTGATCGATCCCGATCGCTGGTTTCGCATGAACCGTTGCGTAGTCGTCGCGCGGCGGCCCAGTGTGCCGCGCTCGCGCATTCGCGCGTCGAGGCGTGCGCCGCGCGACGCGCGGGGCGCGAGCGCGATGTTGGGCGCGCGAGCGGCAACACTGATGCTCGCAAGCGCACGACGACGAATGCCACGAATCAACCTAGTGCGCGCTTAGCGCGCCGCACACTGCTCCAAACGCTTGGCCTCGGTAAACCTTGCTCGCAATTGAAACCAGAGCTCGCCCAAGAAGACGAGAGGTAGTCGCGTAGCGTGTGAGATTGCAGGCATGGCCGGCGTCGAGGTGAGTTGGCCTAGCCGCGCCAAGTAAATGGAAATTTCAGCTGCGCGATGAAGCGGCTTGGTACGTAGTCGCCAAGCACACCGTATTTCTCGGGCCAAATACGCGCGCTGTTTGCGGCGGTACCAAAGAGATAGTCTAGAAACGAGAAGTGCGCCGCGTAGTTGGTATCGAGTGCTTCTTGGTCTTGGCTGTGATGCCAGTGATGAAAGTTTGGCGTGACGATCAGGTAGCGCAACGGCCCCAAGCGCACGTTGACATTGCAGTGATTGAACACGGCTTGGAAGCCGACCACGACGATATAGGCGTCGATGACCTCTTTGCTAAAGCCGAGAACAAAGATTGGCGCGAGCACAAGCGTACGAGTGGCGACGATTTCCACGACATGCTGCCGCGAGCCCGCCATCCAGTCCATGTGCTTTGTGCTGTGATGCACGGCATGAAAGCGCCAGAGCCACGTCTCGTGATACGCGCGGTGCGTCCAATATTGCACCAAGTCTGCCACCAAGATGATGAGCAACAACTCCGCGACAAATGGCAAGCCTTGGATCCAGGCTTGCACATCGTTTTTCACGGCCCAGCCGAAGCCTTTGTGCACCATCAAGTTCACCGCTAAAAGCACAAATCCCACCAGCAAGTGGTTCACGATGAAGTGGTAGAAGTCTGTTTGCCATTCAGGGCGAAATACGGGCTGGTCTTTTTTATGCGGGAAGAGCTTTTCGATGAAGATAAAGATCAACGCCGAACCCAAAAGATCAAGGATGAACCAATCGAGCCCGATGTAAGGCGTGCCGTCAGGGAAGTCATTTACCGGCACTTTATGGCCGCCTAGAAACGCGGTGAGTGCAACCAGCGCAAATGCGAATGCGCTCAGCCATCTCGCGCGGTTGAAGAGGATGTTCACCAAGCTCAATGCACCAGCGACGACCAAGGCGCCGAACATCACTTTGCGCAACACATCGACGTCGTAGCTCTTCCTGAGCTGCGGCGTCGTTAAGTACTCAGGGAAGTGAAACGCGAGAACGCCCAGAAAACAAAGAATCGCGAGCGACAGCGCGATGATGCCGGTGATCAAGCCATGACCGGGGCGCAGCTCGCCGTGGCCTTCGGTGAGTTTGTTGAGCTTTTCTAGCATCGCTCGCTTTCGTCGGTTCGAATCACGCCAGGCAGACGCTGGCGAGCCCGCAAATCCGCGCGCTCAGCATTTCTACCGAGCGCGCGCTCACATGTGACTACTCAATAATTAAACTGCGACAAGCGCATTGAGCGTTTTGCTTGGCCGCATCACCGCCGCAACTTTCGCGCGATCAAGCATGTAGTAGCCACCGATATCGGCAGGCTTACCTTGCACGGCGAGGAGCTCGGCAACAATCGTTTGCTCGTTATCGAGGAGCGACTTTGCAATTGGCGCAAAGTGAGCTGCCAATGCCGTGTCATCTGTTTGCGCAGCGAGCGCCTGGGCCCAATAGAGCGCGAGGTAAAACTGGCTGCCCCGATTGTCGAGTTCGCCCGTTTTTGGCGACGGGGATTTGCGGTTATCGAGCAGCTTTCCGGTGGCGATATCGAGCGTCGTCGCAAGAATTTTGGCTTGCTTGTTGCCGGTTTTGATGCCCAAATCTTCCAAGCTGACAGCCAGCGCGAGGAATTCACCGAGCGAATCCCAACGCAAGTGGTTTTCTTCGACCAACTGCTGCACGTGTTTCGGCGCAGAGCCGCCCGCGCCAGTCTCATACATGCCGCCACCCGCCATCAGCGGCACGATCGAAAGCATCTTTGCGCTCGTGCCAAGCTCCATGATTGGGAAAAGGTCGGTCAGGTAGTCGCGCAGAATGTTTCCAGTGACCGAGATGGTGTCGAGGCCACGAATGATTCGTTCCAGCGAGTAGCGCATGGCGCGCACTTGCGACATGATTTGGATATCGAGGCCAGTCGTGTCGTGATCCTTGAGGTAAAGCTTCACCTTTTTGATCACCTCGGCTTCGTGCGGGCGGTACGCATCCAACCAAAAGACTGCCGGTGTAGCCGACTGTCTTGCGCGGGTCACAGCGAGTTTCACCCAATCTCGAATCGGCGCATCTTTGACCTGACACATCCGCCAGATGTCGCCTTGCTCCACGTTTTGCGTGAGAAGCACCTCACCAGTGGCGAGATCGGTCACATTCGCGATACCGTCTTCAGTAATCTCGAAGGTTTTGTCGTGCGAGCCGTATTCCTCAGCTTGTTGCGCCATCAGGCCCACGTTTGGCACGGAGCCCATCGTTTTGGGATCGAAATTGCCATGCCATTTGCAGAAGTTGATGATCTCTTGATAGATGCGCGCAAAGGTCGATTCGGGCATCACGGCCTTCACGTCTTTCAGGCGGCCATCGGCACCATACATCTTGCCACCGGCGCGGATCATCGCCGGCATCGATGCATCAACGATCACATCGTTCGGCGAATGGAAATTGGTGATGCCTTTTGCGGAGTCGACCATCGCGAGTTCTGGGCGATGCTCTAAACACGCATGCATGTCGCGCTTGATTTCCTCTTGTTTGCTCGCAGGGAGGCTCGTGATCTTGTTGTAGAGGTCAACCAAGCCGTTGTTTACATTCACGCCAAGCTCGTCAAAGAGTCTGCCGTGCTTCGCGAACGCATCTTTGTAGAAAATCTTCACGCAGTGGCCGAACACGATGGGGTGAGACACCTTCATCATCGTCGCCTTCACGTGCAAGGAAAACATCACGCCATATTTGCGCGCATCTTCGATCTCTTTCTCGTAGAACGCGCAGAGCGCCTTCTTGCTCATGAACATGCTGTCGATGATCTCGCCGTTTTGCAGCGAGACCTTCGGTTTCAAAACGAGCGTTTTGCCGCTCTTGGTGATGAGCTCCATCTTCACATCGCGGGGGCGATCAAGCGTCATCGACTTTTCGCCGTGATAGAAGTCGCCATCATGCATGTGCGATACGTGCGTGCGCGATGCGGGTGCCCACTCGCCCATGCTGTGCGGATTTTTTCGGGCGTATTCTTTAACCGCTTTTGGTGCGCGTCGGTCGGAATTGCCTTCACGCAGCACCGGATTCACTGAGCTGCCGATGCACTTGGCATAGCGCGCCTTGATCGCTTTGTCTTCGTCTGTTTTTGGATCTTCCGGATAGTCGGGTAGTTTGTAGCCCTTGCCCTGCAGTTCTTTGATACAGGCTTTGAGCTGAGCGACTGTAGCGCTGATATTCGGTAGTTTGATGATGTTGGCGTCGGCTTGCAGCGTTTTTTTGCCCAACTCAGAGAGGGTGTCGGGCACGCGCTGCTCTGGCGGCAACACATCTGAAAAAGCACCTAACACCCGATGCGCCACCGAGATATCGGCCGATTCAACGTTGATACCCGCTGGCTTGGCGAACGATTGAATGATTGGCAAAAACGCGTGGGTTGCGAGAAGGGGGGCCTCGTCGGTCAAGGTGTAAATGATCGTGGGCTGCTGGGTGCTCATGTCGAGAAAATCCTGTCGGAAAAAAGACCATGACCGCGCCAAAAGTAGAGAGCGCGCGTCGTTTGAATTGCGAATACGTAATTTTGCCTGTAATCAATTTGAAACGGGTGTCTCAAGGCAAAACCTCGGGCCTCAAGCAGCGCAAACTCGGGCTTCGCCAGCACGCGGCGCGGCGGTTTGCTG
Organism: Betaproteobacteria bacterium; assembly: GCA_013298765.1. Classification (GTDB taxonomy): domain Bacteria; phylum Pseudomonadota; class Gammaproteobacteria; order Burkholderiales; family Casimicrobiaceae; genus Casimicrobium. The sequence goes on along the minus strand of JAAFJA010000012.1, from coordinate 125,522 downwards.
TGCCAAATGCGCCGCCGCTAAGCTTGAAATCGTCGAAGTCCGCCATACCGCGGCGGTAGCGACTCAGACGGGCGCGCCCGAAGAGCAAGCGTGAAACGCGCGTCTGGCCTTTGCAAAAAGCGCCAGCGCATGCGGCTCCCGATTCTGCGAGCGTGCAGCGCACTTCCGAATCCTAGGAATATTCAGTAACGCGTCAGCTAAGAGTAAGCGACTTTCTCACTCCACCACCAGTCCAGCGAACGCTGGATTCGACTTCGGCGCTTTCAGCTTCATCCCCTTGAGCGCACTCACCAGCAATTGCGCAACCATCAAATTGCGATGCAACTTATCGTTCGCGGGGATCACATGCCAAGGCGCGAACTTGGTGGAGGTTGCGGTGAGTGCTTTTTCATAAGCCTTCTGATACAGCGCCCATTGCTTGCGCACTTCCAAATCGCCCAAGCTGAATTTCCAATGCTTGGTCGGATCGTCAATGCGTGCTTGCAAGCGCTTCTTTTGTTCGTCCGCACTGATGTGCAACATGCACTTGAGCACCACGGTGCCGGTTTCAGTGAGTAATTTTTCGAACTGTGAAATGTGTTCGTAGCGCGCGGCCGTTTGGTCTTTATCGATCCACTTGTTTACCACCGGCACCAACACATCTTCATAGTGGCTGCGGTTCCACACCATCAGCTCACCCGCGCGCGGCACCACGGCATGACAGCGCCAGAGGAAATCCCGCGCCTTCTCTTCCTCGGTCGGAGCCTTGAACGCGGCCACGCGGACGCCGAGCGGCGAAGTACGTCCGAAGACCCAACGCACCGTGCCATCCTTCCCGCTCGTGTCCATCCCTTGCAGCACGAGCAACACTTTGCGCGAACCATTAGCGTGCAGCAAATCCTGCAACTCGTCTAACTCTGAGGCAAGCGATTCCAGCCTCGCGCGCTGATCCGCTTCATCGCCTTTCGCAAACGGCCTCGATTCCGGATCGAAGTCAGTCAGCGAGAACTTTCCGTTGATGCGGAATTTCTTGAAGAGGTCGGATTCGGATCGTTTCGCCATGGGGTGCTCCAAGCAGTCGGTTTCGATGTACGCAGGTTAGATGTAAAGCGAGTGCGACGCAAACCTAGCGTGCGCGGGTGATCCGCCGAGAAAACCGCCGCAACCGCCGACCGCAGCCGGGCGAACGCCGCCGTTGATGAGCTTATTTGAGAGCAATCTCGCTTATGCAAGCGCCAATAACCGCTTTCAACGTTAAGGAATGCATGCTGCCGCCGAGCGATTTGAGCCCCCTTCACAGCCGATGGCGACCACAGAGCCTGCGATTCATGGCTGCGGCATTCTCGCTCGCATCCGTCGCCAGCCCGTCGGTCGCTTTCGCGCAAGTCAACGGCGCGTGCGGCGCATCGCACGGCCAGTTCTTCCAAACCACGCCGTCTGCAAGCCTGTGTGCGAACGGAATTACAGGCGCCGTGGTGGGCGACGGTCCGTGGGCATGGAAGTGTGCGGGCATCGCGGGCGGCGCGTCCGCCATGTGCCACGCGCGTACCACCGCACTCCAAGTGCTGAAACTCAACGATACGGGGCAATCGCTTTGCTACGACGCTCGGCACGCGGCACAACCCTGCGACGGATTGATCGAAGCAGATGCGCCTGCGGCCAACTTCCCGGCGCAAGATCTGCGCCCTCGACTTGACGCACGCTTCGGGCGCGATGCGCAAGCCGTGCGGGGAACGCTCAGCAAAATAGGTGCGGGAGACGGCGGATTCGATTACACCAAACTCTGTATGAACGGCAGCGTGTGTAACGCCGCCACCGTTGCAAACACGGGTGCCACGCCCGCGCCCAACGACTGGGCATGCACGCGCGACAACGCCACCGGACTCGTTTGGTCGTTGCAGACCTTTACTAATCTCACTTGGGAACAGGCGCTCGATCCGGCGCGCTTGGCGTCTCAGAACAGCGCGAACCGCTGCGGATTCAGCAGCGGCTGGACGGTGCCAAGCTTGCGTCAGCTGCTAAGCCTTGTGCATCATGGTCGCTATGAGCCAGCGCTCGATGCCAACTACTTTCCGAACACAGTTCAGCACTGGCATTGGAGCCTTGATACCAACGTGATCGGCGCAGAGCGGGTGTTTGCGATGCACTTCGGCACCGGCAGCACGAACCTGGTGTTTCCCACCAACACGTCATACGTGCTTCGTTTGGTAAGGAGAGCGTTTTGAATCGACGTCTCAACAAACCAGACTGCGACGCAGCGCGTTGTTGGCCGCAAAACGTCTTGCACGCAGTGCTCGTCGCTCTTGTGATGCCATTGATCGCAGTGCAAGCAAACGCGGCGTTTGTGGTCGACAGCGCGCGTAACACGGTCACCGATACGCAAACGAATCTGGTGTGGGATCGCTGCCCGTACGGTCGCGATGGCGTCAACTGCGCTTCAGGTGTCGCCCAAGAAATGAACTGGAGTAGCGCGCTCAATGTCGCGATCGCCGCCAATCAAGCCAACCATCGCGGCTACAGCGATTGGCGGCTACCGAACCGGAATGAACTGGAAAGCCTCGTCCAACGTGGATCGCTTTTCTACAGCCCGGACTTTGGCGCGGTGGCCAATGATTCCGTTGCGTTCCCCCTCTCCTACGCTATTCGCTATTGGACAAGCACGACCTATGCGCGCGGCCCCGACTCCGCCTGGCACGTCGATTTTCAAACGGGAAGTACCCATCCTATGCGTAAAGACCGGGTGGATTCCATGCGCCTTCGCCTCGTGCGCGGCGGTGATGCTTTTGATGGTTGGCGATACTGTTCGCCCGATCTCGATGGCGACGGGCGCGTGCTTCCGACGACCGATGCGCTGATTCACGCACGCATCAACCGTGGCGTCACTGGCGTGGCAGCTATTGGCGGCATCGCGTTTCCCGCTGGCGCGCAACGAACCACGTGGCCTGCGATTCGGGATTACTTGAATCTTCATTGCGGAATGAGCTTGCCATGAACGCGCTTCGTTTAACGCATCTTTCTGCGTTTGGGCACGTTCACGCGTCGGCAATGCGCGCTGTGCTCGTCGTCGCGATCGGGGCGACGGCGCTCGTCACTCAGGCGTCTGCACAATCGTTAAACGGTTCGCTGCGCACGTTTTACTTGAGCGCAGGTGGCCCCGACTGGACAAACAAAACCGGCTGGGGCCAATTCGACATTACAACGATTCCTGCGTGGTCGCCGTGCGGTGGCCCGTTTCTACAGCCCCAGCAACCGTGGCCAGGGATTACCTGCAATGTCTCGGGGCAGATCACTGAGATTCGTCTACCGAACAACAACCTTCGCGGCTTACTTCGCTTGCCCGCGCCGCTTAACACCACGCTGATCGCGATTGATCTAAGCGGGAATCAGCTCGAAGGCGGACTGCCGAATTTTGCGCAGTTTCCGCAGCTTATGCAGTTCAACGTACAGAACAATCGGTTTACAGGCGTCGTTCCACCCATACGCCGACAAAGCGGCATTACTGCATTTCGTATAGGCGGCAATCGCTTGCATGGACCTGCGCCGTTGCCGCCTTTTCCGCGTGCGCTCACTAACGGCGGCAGCTCGCTTTGTCCGAATTACTTCACACCCGCCTCGTCCCCGCAAACGCGCTTTGACCTCGCATGGAACGTCGCCACCGGGCTTGCCACGTGGTCACAAGGCTGCACAACGGCCACGTCTGCGGTCTACAGTTGCTCGCGCGATTTCGATGGCGACGGCGCGGTTAGCGCAGCAACCGACGCGATCATCCTCGCGCGCGGCTCGCTCGGCTACAGCGCACCCGCGCTCCCGCAAGGATTGGGCATCCCATCAACCGCTGTACGCGACAGCGGCCTCGCGCTCGCCTTGCACCTGCGCGATCGATGTGGCGTAATGAATGTGCCGGAGCCGAGGTAGTAGGGACGTAGGGCGGAACGCTCGCGATTCCGCTGAATCCCGAGGCATGCGCTCATGGTTGAATTGACTTCGGCGATTGCACGAGGCGGAACCGCGAGCGTTCCGCCCTACGAGTTCGATATGCGCGCCAGCGGGCGTTAGAGCGCCGTTTTTAGCTCACAGTTTGTAAACATGCGCGAGGCGACGGGCATGTTTGTCACGCAGCGCCAGCGAATCGGTTGACTCACATCGGGCTTCGCCTCGGTCGGCAGAAACCTCAATTGCGGATTTGGATTTGGGTTTTGCGTGTCGAAATGGGCAACGATTGCGCCGTTCTCAATCGCGATGCGTTTTAACGCGCCCGTCGCGTATTTCTCCGGCGCTTGTACGCCCGCTTGCGCGTTTGAGGTTGGCATTCGCGCCTCAGTCGCCGTGCTCTCCGCGAAGGCGACTTTCACTTCCGACATTCTTCCGACGGCGTCGACGAGATCTCGCTCCAATTGCATTTCGGCCGCCGTTTTTGTGCCGCCAGAGGCAATGTGCGCCTTCATTTCTTTCAAGTCTTGCGTGTTGGCGGCGGTCTGTTGTTTCAGCGCATCGATTTGCTTGTCTTGCGCCTGATTTGTGTTCTCGATAGCCGCAGCTCGCGCATCGAGCGTTTCGATTTTCTCGCCTTGCGTTTTTGTGGTCGCTTCCACCGCCGTCGTGCGCTTCTCGTTCTCGTCCACGCGCACATTGGTCGCGGCGTTCGCAGCGCTCGCTTCCGCCCGAACCGCATCGATGCTCGGTTTCGTGAAGCCAAACCACTGCGTCAGGTGGCCGACAACAGCGATTGCAATCGCGCAGACGAGCGCAGGGAACCAGGATTTCATGTCGCTATTCATACGACATTCGGGGTTGGATGGCGAGGCGACGTGGGGGCGTCACATCCGCTGATCGCCTAGAAGTGAGCGCGGGCATGGGTGTGCACCGAGCCGCCACATCGCGCATTCAGATGGAAATTACGTATCCATTCGGATACAATCACGTTCGTGTACGCCGTTCAGCAAACGCAAGAATTCCAGGACTGGTTGGACGATCTGAAAGACGTTCGTGCGCAGGTGCGTATCGCTGCGCGGATTCGTCTGGCGGAGGCCGGAAATCTTGGTGACTGGAAGTCGGTCGGCGGCGAAGTTTCGGAGATGCGTGTTGATGTTGGGCCCGGCTATCGGCTTTACTTCACGAGGCGGGGAAACATCGTCATCATCATGCTCGCAGGCGGCGACAAATCAACGCAGACACGGGACATCAAACGTGCGCAAAAACTTCTCAAAGCATTGGAGAACGAACTATGAGCCGAATCGCAAAGAAAACTGAATCGAAAGCGAAGCTGCTCCCGTTTGATGCGGCGCGCTATTTGAAAGACGATGCTGCAATCGCGGAATACATGAGCGCAGTCCTCGAATCGGACGATCCAGATTTGCTGCTTCTCGCACTCGGCGACATCGCCCGCGCCAAAGGCATGGCGCAAGTCGCAAAAGACTCCGGGCTCGGACGAGAAAGCCTCTACAAAGCGCTCGCACCCGGTGCGAAGCCTCGGTTCGATACGATTCTCAAAGTGACGAAGGCGTTGGGCGTGCGATTGCAGGCGCAAGCGGGGTGAGTAGGCGGGCAAAACGGCCAGCGCTATTTCGCTCAGTTTGAGGCATCGGCATGATGCGCTTTCCAGTAATGGCCAAATACGAGTCGTAACGCAAACCACCACGCGTAGACCGAGTAGATGGATTGACACTCGCGGTCATCGAGAAGTCCGTGCGCTATTTCGTTTCGCAAGTTAGGTCCGAATGCATCGCAGAAAACTGCTCTGATCTCGAAGGTAAGATTTTCACCTAGAACGCGCTTCGCGTCTGGCAGATCGATCAATGCGCTTAGACCAAGCTCCGTTTCCACTCCGGTAGCGTCAAGCTTGGTAGTCAATACTCCCGCACGATTCAGATGAAACCGCACAAGATGCTCAATTTGGGGCGTCAGCAAGTGAACGGAAACTGCAAAGTCGTGATCGTAGCCAGCGAATAAACCCCTACCAAACAACAACGCTCGCCTTGGTGGAACGATCGGTGACCGGTGGGCGACTTCGATGAAGTAGCGTTCGCTAAGTTGGTGTTCGACATGCATAACGTCTAACGCGGGAAGTATGTATCCCTGTACGACCAATCCGACTTCCGTTTGGAAGTCACGTACCATATCTACGACGATGGTTTCGTCAGTCGCGCCAGCATCGTCAGTTCCATTCGCTGCGCGCTTAGCAATAACGCGCCCGTCCTTGCCGAACTGGGTCGATCCACGGAAAAGGTTGCTGAAGACGTATCTTTTCCGTGCGTTGATCGTCTGCTTGCGCAGTCGCGCGGCATTTGCGCCCGCGTAAAGAGCGGTGAAGCAACTCAGAACCTCTGTCGAACTCTTGCCAGAAACAGCTTCGCGCGCGTGCTCTATGCACTCGCTAATGTCCACAGAAGATTCAATAGGCTGGAATTGTCCTATTGCTAGCTCACCTGCATTCTTCAGGAGCGCACGTAACTCCGCTATCCTCTTTTCTACCCCCAACGCGCTGCGCAACGCGTGCGGAACCCGACGGTAAGCTTGTATTGCGTCTTCGTATAGCGAAGCGACGAGCGCGCTGATTGGTGTAGTCGCCGTCTCTTTCGAATACGCTTCTTTCGCGAAATTCTCGGCCACTTGTATGAACATCTTGGCAGTTTGCTCGTCGTCCTTTGCGACGCGAAACCAATGGCCTGAAGCGTTGAAATACTCCCGTGCTTTGAAGAAATCGCCTACCCCTTGAAACGCTAAAGCAATTTCTCCTAGCTTCTTGGCCAATTCCGAACTAGACGCGTATCCGAGGCGGAACTCAGCGAGCAGCTTGGATAACCAAAATGGGAGGAACCCATCGTCGAACGACGCCTCTTTGATTGCAGCGACAACTTCGGCCTCCATCTGCGTCAATCGGTCGCCAGCAGAGTTTCTAAGTTTTTTAGCGAGACCGATAGCACGATGCCAGCAGTGCTCACCGTCGCGCAGCCAGGTGTCCAAATCCAGCGGAACCTGCCGATAGGCATCGATCGCCATTAAAGCAAATTTGGAGTTGCGAGCCTCGGACTTAAGCCAAACGAGATCGGCAAGCCTCGCACGGAGCCAGGGCTCCTCAACGTCGTCCACGATGCCACTAAAGAACTCGATGTCAGCGGCTAGGAGGTTATCTGGAACAACGCCGCTGAAGAAACCCTTTCTAAACGGTTCGCTATTGCTATGCGGTCGAAGCCGCATGGAGCATGCGTCCGCAAACAGCCAGAATATCTTCGCATTTTTTTGATCCTTGCCCTCTACTGCACGACTCGCTGCGTTGGAAAACGCTATCCCCATGGACGAGTATCCATCTCTATCAAGGTCTGCGAGTACAGCGCGCCAATCGCATTTCAAGAAATCTGCCCGCTCTAACAATAGACTGGCGGGATAAAGTTCTTGAGTCAGATTCATGTGCTGTTCCAGCAGTTGGCGCATAGTCTGATGTTCACTAACGCACGATGGAAAGGTCAAATCGATACGGGCGACTCACCTAAGTCGTATGTTCATGGTTCGACAAGGTCACCACGAACCAGTTGAGGCTAGTCTTCTTTTCTGAGCTGCGGAAACAAAATCACATCCCGAATCGTCGGCGAGTCGGTGAAGAGCATCGCTAAGCGATCAATCCCGATGCCTTCGCCTGCCGTTGGTGGCAAACCGTATTCGAGCGCTTTGATGTAGTCCGCGTCGTAGAACATGGCTTCTTCGTCGCCGGCGTCTTTGGCTTTGCTTTGCGCTTGGAAGCGGGCGGCTTGGTCTTCGGGGTCGTTCAATTCGCTGAAGCCGTTGCAGATTTCGCGGCCGGTGATGAAGAGTTCGAAGCGGTCGGTGACTGCGGGGTTCGCGTCGTTCGCGCGGGCGAGCGGGGAGACGTCGGTCGGGTGCGCGATGATGAAGGTCGGTTGAATCAACTTCTCTTCGGTGTTGGCTTCGAAGAGTTTCAATTGCAATACGCCTAAGCCGTCGGTGGCGCGCACTTCTTCGCCTGCGCGCTTGACTGCGTTACGCAGGAATTCCATGTCGTTCAACTGGCTTTCCGTGTACTGCGGGTTGTACTTCATGATCGCTTGCGCCATCGTTAAGCGATCAAACGGTTTGCCGAGATCGATATCGAGTTCGCCGAACTTGATCGTGGTCGTGCCGAGCACGGCTTGCGCGCATTCGCGCAGGAGCGTTTCGGTCAAATCCATCAGGTAGTTGTAATCCTGATACGCCTCGTAGAACTCGAGCATGGTGAACTCGGGGTTGTGGCGCGTGGAAAGCCCCTCGTTTCGATAGTTGCGATTGATCTCGAACACTTTTTCAAAGCCGCCAACGGTGAGGCGCTTCAAGTAAAGCTCGGGCGCGATGCGCATGTACATCTGTTGATCGAGCGCGTTGTAATGCGTGATGAAGGGCTTCGCCGCTGCGCCACCGGGAATCGGGTGCATCATCGGCGTTTCCACTTCAAGATAGCCGCGCTCGACATAAAAATTGCGGATGAACGAAATCATCTTTGAGCGAATTTCGAAGGTGCGACGCGATTGTTCGTTCACGATCAAATCAACATAGCGCTGACGATATTTCTGCTCTTGATCGGTGAGGCCGTGAAATTTTTCTGGCAGCGGACGCAGCGATTTGGTCAGCAAGCGCAGCTCGCGCACTTTGATCGAGAGCTCGCCCTTTTGCGTTTTGAACACGGTGCCCGTTGCGCCCAGAATGTCGCCCATGTCCCAATGCTTAAACGCTTCGTGCGTATCGACGCCCACGCCTTCGTCGTTGATGTAGAGCTGAATGCGGCCGCTCATATCTTGAATGGTCGCGAACGAGGCTTTGCCCATCACGCGCTTTAAGAGCATGCGGCCAGCAATCGTCGCCTCCACGTTCAGCGCGTCGAGTTCTTCTTTCGATTTGTCGCCGTACTTCGCTGCGAGATCGCCTGCTAAATCCTTGCGACGAAAATCGTTTGGAAAGGCTTGGCCTTTCTCGCGCAACGCGCCGAGTTTTGCGCGGCGCTCGGCGATGATGTGGTTTTCGTCTTGATGAGGAGTTCCGGCGGCGACGTTTTGATTCATTTTTTTGAGTGCAAACAAAGCGCGCTATGCCAGATAGCGCTTGAGAATAAAAAGGGTGAATCCTGCCATTTTCTCAGCGTTCGCGTTTCGCCGTGCACGCAGGCGATATTCAGAAACAACTAAACGTGGAACGGCCTATTTAATTGGGGCTAGCAATCGAAAACGTGGTAAACCAATATCTAAGATATCTTATACGCCGCCCCAATCTAATGTGGGCAAGAATGCCAAAGCTAAGTCTTGGTTAAACGATCAGCGGTCGATCAGGCTGCTCGTTTTTGCCCATGTCTGCTGGGAAATGTTGCCGAAGCAAATCGCCAATCGCTGCTACGCCTTCGGCAAGGCCGTTATCGAAACGTCCCTCGCGAAAATTCGATTCCATCAGCTGGCAAATAGCTTCCCATTGCGCCGCTGACACTTTGCCATTGAACCCGCGATCCGCGAGGATTTCCACATCGCGCTCGGCGAAAAGCAGATAGATCAAAACGCCGTTGTTGTGCTCCGTATCCCAGACGCGCAGATGCGAAAACCATTCGAGCGCGCGGCTGCGTGCGCTTTGTTGAGCGACGTGCAGGAGCGGCCAGTGGCACTCAACGACGAGGCGAACCTGCCCGCTTGAGCCGCGCTCTGCCATGCCAATCGATTTTTCGACGAGCGCCATGGATTCATCGGGCAACGCGCGAGTGACGACGCGACGCGTCGTCGTGAAATGTTTCCACAGGCGTTGACTTTTTGACAGCTCAGCCATGATTACCAATCCCCCGACGCGCCGCCGCCGCCAAAATCACCGCCGCCGCCGCTAAAGCCGCCGCCATCGCTTGACGACGAAGACCAACCGCCCGAAGAGCTGCCTGACGACATCCAGGGGCCGCTTGACCAGCCGCTATCACGATGCACGCGGCGACCGCCCAGCGGGCGACGGCCAACGGATCCGAAGATGCCTTTCAGAAGGGCGGCCAACACCAACGCTATGAATCCAGCGATGCCCGCCGCAGGGGCGGAGCCCGTGAAGAAAAACGTGCCAGCGCCTGCGAGACCACCCACAATGATCGCGGGAAAAATAAACGAGGTGACCGCGAGCACGCCAAGGAGCACGGGCGCCATGCTCATCAACGATTCAAACGTCGCGTCTTTCGTTGTTGCGTTGTGGCTTTGTGCCCATTGGCCTTTTTCATCGACGGTGTTGCTGCCTGCTTTGACGTCGGCCGACACCGCGAGCTGAATTTTGTCGATCGCTGCATCAATGCCTTGGGCAAACTGGCTTTGTTTGAAAAACGGCGCAATGGTTTCGCGAATGATGCGCTTGGCGGTGACATCCGGCAGCGCGCCTTCCCAGCCGTAGCCCACTTCGATACGAATTTTTTTATCGTCCATCGCCAGCACGAGGAGCGCGCCTTTGTCGGAACCCTTGCCGCCGAGCTTCCAGGTCGTCGCCACGCGAAACGCATACTGTTCGATCGTTTCGGGTTGCGTCGTTTTCACCGTGAGCACCGCGAGTTGTCCGCCAGTGGCTTGCTCGAAAGCAACCAATTTCTGTTCGAGCTGTTGCTTTGCGTCCGCGCCAAGAATCAGCGCGTTGTCGGTGACGCGGCTGCGCAGCTCAGGGATCGTCGCAAGCCCGTCAGCGGCGGTTTGCGCGTACACGTGAGCGAGTGTGAGCGCGCAGGCGAGCGCGAACGTTGCGAACGTAGCAATCGCTCGCAGTGGTCGCAATGCTAGTGTTGGAGAGACCGCGTTCAATCGAGCATCCAGATCAAGAGAGAGGTTCCCCCCCAACGCAGCGCGGAAGAGGGTTTGGGTGAGGGCGGCTGATTGATGCGAACTGATGCGAATGGCGTCGCACGCTATCAACCTCATCCGCCTTCGGCGCCTTCTCCCGCGCCGCAGGAGAAGGATTGCTTACTGCTTTGGCGCAGGCGCTGGTGCTGCGGGCTTACCGAAGTCAACGGTTGGCGCTTGCTTAATAGCCGCTTCATTCTCAACTTGGAACTGCTCTTTCTTCTTGAAACCGAACACCATCGCAGTGAGATTGCTTGGGAACGAGACCACGGAATTATTAAATCCTTGGATTTCTTTGATGTAGCGATTGCGCGCGACGGTGATCCGGTTTTCTGTGCCTTCGAGCTGCGCGGTCAAATCACGAAACAGTGCGTCACTCTTCAGTTGCGGATAGTTTTCTGCGACGGCAAGCAAGCGGCCGAGCGCGCCGCCGACTTCGCGTTGCGCGGCAGCGAAACGCTTCATCGCTTCAGGGTCGTTCACCATTTCGGGGGACACCTGAATCGAAGTTGCTTTCGAGCGAGCTTCCACCACGCGCGTCAACACGTCTTGCTCTTGTTGGGCAAAACCTTTGACTGTGTTCACCAGATTCGGGATGAGATCGGCGCGACGCTGATACTGGTTGGTTACCTCAGCCCACGCGGCTTTGATGGATTCTTCGCCACGCGCCATGTCGTTATAGCCGCAGCCGGAGAGCGAGAACATCGCAAGTGCGGCAAGAAAAACAGCAATCAATCGTTTCATAGTTATTCCCTAAAAATTGCTCTGGCGAGCAGGTGTCTTACACATTGCGAATATGCGCTTGCTGGTTTTCTTTATCAAGCAAGTAACGTTCTGATTTACGGGTGGGCGCGACGAGCCGCAGCAACGACGGCGCTAAGCGCGAGCGTGTAGCTATCGCTTCCGAATCCGCAAATTTGTCCTATCACGATCTCGGCGAATACCGACTGATGCCGAAACGCTTCGCGTGCATGGATGTTAGACATGTGCAGCTCGACGATTGGGCAGGTCAGGATCGCGAGTGCATCACGAATGGCGTAGCTGTAGTGGGTCCATGCGCCGGCATTGATGAGCACGCCATCCGCGCCCTCTTCAAAGGCCTGATGAATGCGCTCAACCATCGCACCTTCGTGGTTGGTTTGAAAAGCAGTGACCGAAGCGCCAAGCTCACGACCGAGTGCCTCCAGCGCTTGATTGATTTCGTCGAGCGTCACCGTTCCGTATTGCGCAGGATCGCGCTTGCCGAACATGTTGTGGTTAACGCCATGCAGCATGACGATATTCATCAATCAATCTCCGAGTGGAAAACAAATATTCTCGAACGCTATCAAAAATGCGGGCTCAATCCGCTTTCTCTGAATTACAAGGACGGAAAGGGCGACTGTTTCGGGCCAGGGCTTTTGAGGCTCCGCTTGGCGAGAGAGGCATCGACGAAACGCTTGCGCGAAACACGTATGGAGTGTAGGCAGTGAAGTCGTGTGATACCTCGGAGCGCTATTGTCCAACGTGACGTAAACCAGTTTAAAAAAGGGCGTAACCTACGTTTCTTTGATAATCAAGAATAAACGAAATAAGCGCTACTCCCAATTTAAATAAGGTGAAGCTGGGAAAGATAATAAAAATCCCGTGTTGCACGGCATTTTCACGACTCCGATACTTACTTTAGCGGCTGTGCATAACTCATTAAGACTACGCGCTTTTTCGTGAAAATTCACTTCAAATTGGCATTGTAACTTATTGAAATACAAAGGAAATTAGATCAATCTGAGATTTTTGTGATTTTGTGAATAAAAGTGGGGATTTATTGGAAAAAGTGGGATAATTTTCCGCATGTTCTCCGGTGCTTCCCACTTGAGCGTTGACGCCAAAGGGCGTCTCGCTATTCCTACGCGTTATCGTGACGCGCTGGGGAGTGCTGCCGTGATCACTGCGGACCCTAGCGGTTGCTTGCTTCTATTCCCGCTCGATGCATGGACGCCCTTCGAAGCGCGTGTTTCTTCGCTTCCAAACCTCAATCCCCGAATCAAATCGCTGCAACGGCTATGGCTTGGCTATCGCAGCGATCTTGAAATCGATAACGCGGGTCGGGTGTTGATTTCTCCCGAGCTGCGAGACTACGCAAAGTTTGATCGCAAAGTGCAGATGATCGGCCAGGGCGATCGCTTCGAGCTCTGGAGTGAGCTCGGTTGGCAAGCCCAAATCGAGTTAGCGCAGCGCACCATGCGCGAAGACCCTCCCGCGGAACTCGCGGGACTTTCGGTATGAGTCGCCCTAGATGCAATCCTCGACTCACACAACAGTCCTCTTGCATGAGGCGTGCGACGCATTACTGCCCGAGCGCGAAAACGTCACGCTCGTTGACGGCACGTTTGGCCGCGGCGGGCACTCGCGGCTCTTGCTTTCGCGGATGCCAAAAAGCTCAAAGCTCATTGCGCTTGATCGCGATGAGAGCGCGGAGCGCGAAGCCAAAAGCATCACCGACGAACGCTTTCGCTTCGTTCGCAGTAACTTCGGCGCGCTCAAGGCTGCACTCCGACAAGTCGGCGTCGCGCGCATCGATGGATTGCTGCTCGACATCGGCGTGTCTTCCCCGCAGCTCGACGAAGCCGAGCGCGGATTTAGCTTCATGCGCGACGGCCCGCTCGACATGCGGATGGATCAATCCAACGGATTTTCGGCCGCGGAGTGGCTCGCCCATGCGAGCGCTCGCGAGATTGCGGATGTAATTCATGACTACGGTGAAGAGCGGTTTGCTACGCGGATTGCAACAGCGATTGTTACGGCGCGCGAACGGCAACCACTCGAGCGAACCGTACAGCTTGCGCAGATTGTCGAAAAAGCCGTCCCAGCGCGGGGCGGCAAGCAGCATCCGGCCACGAAAACCTTCCAAGCTATTCGGATTCACGTCAATGGTGAGCTGGAGGAGCTCAGAATGACGCTGACGCAGTCGCTTGAGCTGCTCAACCCCGCCGCACGCCTCGCAGTGATTAGCTTTCATTCGCTCGAAGATCGCATCGTGAAGCTTTGGATGCGCGATGAATCGGGGAAGCGGGCCGTTGATCCGCGTTTGTTGCGGCTGCCCCTCAGCGCTATCAAAGCGCCGGCGCCGCTGCTCTCAGTGGTGGGTAAAGACGTTGAGCCATCGCAAGCCGAGGTCAGCGCGAATCCACGTTCGCGAAGCGCTCGCCTTCGCGTCGCCGAGCGCACTGAAGCGGCGTTCGTCGGCAGTGAGGCGCGAGCATGACGAAGGTCAACTTGTTCGTTGCTGCGCTTGTCTGGGTGAGCGCTTTCGTGGTGGTCAGTACACAGTATCGCGTTCGTCAACTCACCACTGAAATCAACAAACAGCGAGACCTTGCATACCAGCTGGAAAACGAGCGCACCAAGGCAACGCTCGCGCAGTCGCGGCTGTCCACCCCATCGCGCGTCGAGAGCACGGCGCGTGAAGTCATCGGTATGGAGTTACCCGACCCACAGAAGTCGCTCTTGCTAGATTTACGAGTTGAGGCGGCGCAAACTGCGCAGACTGGGGTGAAGCCGTGAGCCGCACTGCTACCCCTATCAAAAAAACTCGCGGCGCAAACAACGTTTCGTTCGCCGAGCGCTTTGCTGGTTGGCGGGTTCAGCTCGTCGTATTCGGACTGTTGACTGGGTTCTCGATTCTTGTGGGTCGCGGCGTTTACCTGCAGATCATTCAGCACGACGATCTTACGCGCCGAGGCGAGGCGCGTACCCTACGCGACGTCACAGTACCTGCGCATCGGGGTCGGATTCTGGATCGTGAAGGCGCAGTGCTCGCCTCAAGCGTGCCCGCGCGGGGCGTGCTTGCATTCCCCGATCAAGTTGAGATCGACGATAAGCAAGTCGCGCAACTAGCGCAAGTGCTGGGGCAGAAACCCGCTGACATCAAACGCAAGCTCAGCTCTGAGCGCGATGTTGTCTATCTTGCGCGAAGCGTTCCTGTAGAAAAGGCAGACGCCGTTCGCGCGATGAAGATCGCTGGCCTATCGCTGCAAAACGAATTCAAGCGCGAATATCCGTCGCAAGAAGTGATGGGCCAAGTGCTCGGCATTACCAACGTCGACGATATTGGGCAAGAAGGGCTTGAACTCGCGCAGAACGACTGGCTTGCTGGCAAACACGGTGCGCGCCGGGTGATGATTGACCGCCGGGGCGGCGTTGTCGAAGAGCACGGTAGTTTGCGTGCGCCGCAACAGGGCCGCGATCTCCAGCTCTCTCTCGATTCACGTGTGCAGCACATTGCGTTTCGAGAGCTGAAACGCGGAGTCGAGACACATCGCGCGAAGGGCGGTGCAGCCGTTGTTCTTGATGCGCAAAGCGGTGAAGTGCTCGCACTTGTGAATTACCCCACTGCAAGCCCAACTGATCGCAGCGCGGCCGCAAGCGGCGGGCTTCGCAATCGCGCATTGGCAGACTTATTTGAGCCTGGCTCTACGATGAAGCCATTCACTGTTGCTGCAGCGATTGACGCCGGCGTCTTGCGCGCCAATGAAAGCATCGCAATGACTGGTGGGCAGTACACCACGAATGGGGCGACGATTCGTGATGCGCACACCATCGGCAGCAATGGCTACGCAAGCGTGCTGGAGATCGTCCAGAAGTCGAGCAATGTAGGCACATCGCGCATCGCGGAACGCTTACCCAACGAACTCATGTCTCGCTATCTGCAACGCGCTGGCTTCGGACGCGCGCCACAAACCGGGTTCCCCGGCGAGGCGCACGGTAGGCTACGTGCTCCGCAAACTTGGCGACCGATTGAAAAAGCGACCATGAGCTACGGCTACGGTCTCTCGGTGAATCTCGTGCAACTCGCGCGTGCGTACACCGCGTTTGCAAACAAAGGTCAGCTTGCCGACGTTACGCTTTTCAAGAACAACGGCAGCGGCCGACAATCACGCGTGTTCAGCCCTGAAACTGCATCCATTCTGCTGCCGATGCTGGAGCGCGCGACCCACCGCGATGGCACCGCGCCGCAATCGCAAATCGCTGGCTACCGCGTCGCCGGAAAAACCGGTACTGCAAAGAAGCTTCACAATGGCGTCTATACCGATGGGAAGTACGTTTCGTCATTTGTGGGATTAGCGCCGGTATCGAATCCAAGGTTTGTCGTTGCCGTGATGATCGACGAACCGAGCACCGGGCAGTTCTATGGCGGAACAGTCGCCGCTCCGGTGTTCGCGCAGCTAATGAGCCAAACGCTTCGCCTATTTGAGATTCCGTTTGACGCACCGCTTCCGGGAAGCCCAACTGCAGAGGCAGTGGTTGCAGCCATCGTGCGGGAGGGCAACTGATGCACCCTGTAGTGTTAGCCCTTCACGAACGCGGGATTCATGGCGCAGTCCTTCAGCTCGATTCGCGAGAAGTCAAGGCGGGTGACGTCTTTT
Organism: Betaproteobacteria bacterium; assembly: GCA_013298765.1. GTDB lineage: Bacteria > Pseudomonadota > Gammaproteobacteria > Burkholderiales > Casimicrobiaceae > Casimicrobium. The sequence continues at coordinate 109,315 of JAAFJA010000012.1, read as the reverse complement.
TCGCCTTTCCTGGCCGATCCCGCGATGGCAGAGATTTCATCGACGCAGCGATCACGGCGGGCGCTGCCGCCATTGTCTGTGAGCGGGGATCGAAGTTCGATACAAGCGATCCACGAGTCATCGAAGTTGATCAACTCGAGATTCAACTAGGCAAGATCGCGAACGACTACCTCGGCGCGCCGAGCGAGCATATGGCGGTGTATGGCGTGACCGGTACGAACGGCAAGACAACCGTTGCCACGTGGATTGCGCAAGCACATCAGGCGCTCGGCGAGCGGTGCGGCTTTATTGGCACGGTAGGCAGCGGCTTCCTTGAGCAACTAGATGCAGCGAAGAACACTACGCCCGATGCGATCACCCTGCATCACACGCTTTCGCGTATGCGACAGGCCGGCGCAGGCGCAGCAGCGATTGAAGTGAGCTCGCATGCGCTCGACCAAGGTCGAGTTGCTGGCGTACGGTTCGAGTCGGCGATCTTTACCAACTTGACCCAAGATCATCTCGACTATCACGGCTCGATGGATGCCTACGGAGCGGCGAAAGCAAAGCTCTTCACCGATTACGTCGCCCGTCATCGCATCATCAATGCGGATGATGCGTTTGGGGCATCTTTGATCGCTCGCAAACTACCCGACGTTGTGAGCTACGGGATGGCAAAGGGCGACGTACTTACAAGTCTGCGTGTGCGTTCCGGTGCGACGCTCGATTTAGAAATCAATTCCCCGTGGGGCAAGATTGAGTGCGAGGTACTTACGGTAGGCAAATTCAATGCCTACAACGCAACCGCTGTCGCGGCAGCGCTGCTCGCGGCGGGGCAGTCGCCCTCAAATGTGGCGCGCGCCTTGAGCGCACTAACGCCAGCTTCCGGCCGATTGGAGCGCGTCGTTCCAAATGATGGAGCGGGGGGTGATTTGCCGCTGGTTCTGGTGGATTACGCGCACACGCCGGATGCACTAGAGAAGGCAATCATTGCGGCTCGCGAATCAACGAGCGGAAAGCTCTGGCTCGTCTTTGGTTGCGGCGGTAACCGTGATCGCAGCAAGCGTCCGATCATGGGAGAAATCGCGTCACGATTGGCAGACGTTGCGATTGTCACCAGCGATAACCCGAGAGATGAACGCCCCGAAGCAATTGCCGAAGATATCGTGAATGGAATCGATGTGCTTCGTCGTGCCAATATAGAAATCGAGTTGGATCGTAAGTGCGCCATTGAGTTCGCAGTTGCTGGAGCGAAGACGGACGACTGCATTTTGATTGCCGGAAAGGGGCACGAAACGTACCAAGAAATTTCAGGTCGTCGCTACCCGTTTTCCGATACTGAGCTCGCTCGCGCAGCACTGAATGCTCGTCACGCGATGTCGGTAAAGGCTTCCCATGCAGCTTTCTAGTTCGTTCCTCGCTCACGCATGTGCGGCGAACGCAAGTGGTGCAGAAGTCATCTTCCAAGGCATCGCCACGGATAGCCGCAAGTCATGCGCAAATCAGCTTTTCGTTGCCCTCAAAGGCGAAAACTTTGATGGTCATGCCTACGTGCAGACAGCCCTCGAGCAAGGCGCAACTGGTGTCTTGGTGAGCCAAGAGGTGAGCATTCCGCCGACTATTTGCAAGCTTGTTGTTCGCGATACGTTGGTCGCGCTGCAGCAGATGGGTAAGGCGCAGCGGGATCGTTTTTCGGGCCACGTGATCGGCATCACTGGCAGCAATGGAAAAACCAGCACGAAGCAAATGACCGCCTCTGTGATGGCGGCTGAGTTTGGCGCAGAGCAAGTGCTGTCCACGGTTGGCTCGCTTAATAATCATATCGGCGTGCCACTCACATTGCTTCGGCTGAATGCGGCTCATCGCGTTGCTGTGATCGAAATGGGGATGAACCATTTCCACGAGCTCTCGTTACTCACCTCGATTGCGAAACCGCGCGTCGCAGCAATTACCAACGCTGGACCTGCTCACTTGGAGGGCGTGGGATCGCTGATGGGCGTTGCCAAAGCAAAGGGTGAGATTTTTGAAGGTTTGCAGATTGGCGGTACCGCCGTGATCAACGCCGACGATGCTTTTGCTTCCTACTGGCGTGTAATCACTCGCGAAAGCAAGCAACTATTGTTCGGATTCTCGAGGGATGCCGAGTTACGCGGTGAGTTGCTCGATGATGGGCGTCTCGCAGTGCATGGCTATAACGACGCGGACGAGCCACTTCGTATTGCCGTCGCGCTCCCCGGTCACCATAACCAGATGAACGCGCTTGCGGTTGCAGCGATGGCAAAAGCGCTTGGCGTAAGCGCACGCGCGCTTGTGGATGGCTTACAGTCGGCCACGAATGTTGCAGGGCGGCTTGGACAAAGCAAACTCGCAAATGGCGTGACGTTGATCGATGATGCGTATAACGCGAATCCGGCGTCAATGCGGGCTGCGTGCGCGATATTGGAAGCCATGCCAAAGCCCAGGATTCTGGTTTTGGGCGATATGGCTGAACTTGGAACAGATTCGCTACAGCATCACCGCGAGCTCGCTGAGTTCCTCGCGTCCCGCCCAATTGAACATGTGCTGACCCTCGGCGAACGATTTGGCGCTGTGACTCCTTCTTTTGGCGGGAAGGCATCGCATTTCTCAGCGCGAGATGCGCTACACAGCGCGCTTGCGAAACTTTGTACACCGGGCGCAAGCGTTCTCGCGAAGGGCGCAAACAGTATGCAGATGGGCAGCGCCATTGCATACCTCAAAGAAAAATACAGGGAGATGGTGTAGTGTTTTATTGGCTCGCAACTACTTACGGCAAAGAGATTTCAGGGCTCAATGCGCTGACCTATCTCACTCTTCGTTCTGTGCTTGCCACGGCGACCGCCATGATCCTCGCGCTGGCATTGGGCCCACGCATGATCGCTTGGCTGCGCGAGATGAAAATTGGTCAAGCGGTGCGCAATGATGGTCCGCAAAGCCATCTGAGCAAACAAGGTACACCAACGATGGGTGGAGCGCTTGTTCTTGTAGCGATCGCAATCTCCACCCTCTTGTGGGCTGATCTCTCGAATCGATTCGTATGGGTCGTGCTTTTCGTGATGATCGGGTTTGGCGCAATCGGTTGGGTTGATGACTATCGCAAAGTAGTGCACAAAAATCCAAAAGGTATGTCGGCGAAGGAGAAGCTTTTCTGGCAAGCGTTTATCGGCATCATTGCTTCCACCTACCTTGCGTTCGCGGTGTCTGCGCCTAATTCCACGCAGATATTCGATTTGATTTTCAAGTGGATTCAGAGCGGGTTCACCAATGAACTCCCCTCGCGCGCCGATTTGATCGTCCCATTCTTCAAGAACATAGCTTACCCGCTAGGACTATTCGGTTTCATCGCACTGACTTGGTGTGTGATCGTTGGCACGAGCAACGCGGTGAATCTCACCGACGGATTGGATGGCCTCGCCATCATGCCAGTCGTTATGGTCGGCAGCGCGCTCGCGGTGTTTGCCTACGTTGTGGGCCGCATTGACTACTCCCGCTATCTGTTGTTTCCGTATATCCCAGGGGCCGGTGAGCTGATGGTTTTCTGCGGCGCAATGGCAGGGGCAGGCCTTGGCTTTCTGTGGTTTAACGCGCACCCGGCACGTGTCTTCATGGGAGATGTGGGCGCACTGGCGCTAGGCGCATCGCTCGGCACAATCGCAGTGATTGTGCGCCAGGAAATCGTCCTCGTCGTGATGGGCGGCATCTTCGTCATCGAAACCATCTCCGTCATGATGCAGGTGCTGTATTTCAAGTACACCAAAGGTAAGCGCATCTTTCGCATGGCGCCGCTGCATCATCACTTTGAACTCGGTGGTTGGCACGAGAACCATGTAACGATCCGGTTCTGGATCATCACGATGTTCTTGGTGCTCGCAGGCCTTTCTACGTTGAAGTTGAGGTAGCGCGGATGGCAATCGCGATTTCCGGTGCGAAAGTGAACGTGGTGGGACTCGGCGCGACCGGGCTCTCACTTGTTCGCTTTTTGTCCGCGAATGGCGCGAAGGTGTCTGCGTTCGATGGCAATGCCAATGCTTCAGGGCTTGATGTTCTAAAGCGCGATTTCCCTCGGGTGAAATTCGCGCAACATGATCTCGCTCGCGATACGTTGCCAGCGTGCGACTGGGTTGCACTATCGCCGGGCGTGCCGCGAGCGCTTCTCGCCCTGCAATCGGTTGAGAATTCAGGCCGAAAAGTAATTGGAGATATTGAGCTATTCGCCCAATTCAATTGGGGCAAGCGACCAGTAATTGGAATAACCGGATCTAATGGAAAAACCACAACGTCCAATTTAACAGGCGCACTGCTTGCTAACGCTGATATGCGCGTTGCAGTGGCAGGCAACGTTGGCTTGCCCGCGCTCGACGCGCTTACCGAGAGCGACGCCGAAGTCTTCGTGCTCGAACTTTCAAGTTTTCAGCTTGAATCCACAGAGTCGCTCGTGTGCGCGTCAGCCACGGTGTTGAACGTAACAGAGAACCACCTAGATCGCTATTCAAGCTTCTTTGATTACGCTGCGAGCAAATCAAAAATTTACGCGAACTGCGAGCGGCAAGTAATCAACCGCGATGATCCGTGGTCATCTTCAATGCGAAGACTCCACGGTGAATCGGTCTCCTTCGGCATGAATCTGCCGAAAACTGAGCGTGAATTTGGGCTCTCCTTGCAGGACGGCGAACAGTACTTCGCACGTGGCGAACAAAAAATCGCATCCTGTTCTGGGATGCGTTTGCGCGGGACGCACAACACGGCAAATATGCTTGCCGCAATTGCGCTTGCTGCCCCCTTCATTCGCGATTTCGATGTCGTCAAGAAGACGGTTTCGACCTTTGACGGAATTGCGCACCGCTACCAGTGGCTTGGAACGGTTGGCGGCGTCGAAGTCATCAACGACAGCAAAGCCACCACCGTGGTGGCCACAGCGGCTGCCTTGCGAGGCACCGCGTCGCCGGTTTGGTTGATCGCGGGGGGGGACGGGAAAGGACAGCAGTTTGGCGCGCTCGCGGCTACTGCAGCCACTCGCTGCAAGGCCGTTCACCTGATCGGCAAAGATGCGCCGCAGATTGCGACCGAACTCGCGAGTCGTGGCGTTGAGCATCAACAGTTTTCTTGCCTTGAAGATGCCGTTCATGCCGCACTAGAGCGCGCTGAGTCCGGCGACATTTTGCTTCTGTCACCGGCATGCGCGAGCTGGGACATGTTTAAGAACTACGAGGCCAGAGCTCATGCTTTCGCTCATGCGGTCAACACCTGGGCTATGGCTCATGGACGCACGCTGGTGAAGGAGCCCGGTCATGCTTAAGCTCGCGACGGCTCAGGTGCAGCAGTTTGTGCAGGGTCTATTTGCGCCTCGCTCGGGTTACGTCAACCAGCGAAGCGCAGCCCAGGAGAGCGAGGTCGACCTTGCGCTTGTCTGGGTCGTGCTTGCGCTGCTTGCGCTGGGTCTATTGATGGTTTACTCGGCTTCGATTGCTAACGCGTCGGAGGCGAAATTCACACGCGGATCGGCGACGTATTTTCTTGCGCGCCAATCGCTTTTTGTGTTGATTGGCCTCACCGCTGCGCTGTTTGTTTTTGATACCTCAATGAAGCACTGGGAGCGATTCGCCCCGTGGCTGATCGCGGGCACAATCCTTTTGCTCATACTTGTGTTGATTCCTGGCATCGGGCGCACGGTGAACGGGGCTCGGCGTTGGATACCGCTTGGTCCATTTGGATTGCAGCCGTCGGAGCTGATGAAAACCGCGATGATTTTGTTTGCAGCGCGCTACGCAGTCAGTAAAGTCGACGTGCTACATGCTCAACAGCCACTTAAACAAAGTCTGCTGCGCGGACTTGGCCCATTCATTTTGCTCGCGCTCTTTATTAGCGCGCTGCTACTGCGCCAACCCGACTTCGGTGCGACCTTTGTTGTGGTCACCTGTGGGCTACTGATCTTGTTCATGGCAGGGCTCGATTACCGCCTAGTTGTGCCTGTGCTGATCGTTGGATTGATTTCGGCGAGCGCACTCATTATTTTTGAGCCGTACCGCCTAGAGCGAATCTTTAGCTTCCTTGATCCGTGGAAACAGGAATTCGGGAAGGGATACCAGCTCACGCAATCTCTGATGGCAATCGGACGCGGGGGTTTGTTTGGTTTGGGACTCGGCGCGAGCGTTTCGAAACACTACTACTTGCCCGAAGCGCATACAGATTTCATCCTAGCGGTCACCGCGGAAGAGTTAGGTTTGATCGGCGTTATCGCCATCGTATCTGCCTATGCGTGGATTACGTGGCGCGCATTCAAGATTGGCCGCGAGGCGCGACTTAACGCGCAGCATTTTTCTTCGCTCGTAGCGCAAGGGATTGGCACGCTATTTGGCCTGCAGTCGATGATCAATATCGCGGTCAATATGGGCATTGCCCCAACCAAAGGTCTCACCCTGCCGTTGATGTCTTACGGGGGTAGCGGCACGATTTCCGGTTTGGTGTTGCTCTCCATCTTATTGCGCATCGATTGGGAAAACCGTCGTCTCGCGAAGGGCTATAAGGTATGAGTCAGCACCTTGTAGTCATGGCGGGCGGTACGGGGGGGCACGTTTATCCTGGCCTCGCGATTGCGCGTGCGATGAAGGCTCGCGGTTGGCACGTGAGCTGGCTTGGAACACCGGATGGGATGGAGGCCTCGTTGATCGATTCCAACGAATTTCCTTTCAAAGGAATTGCGTTTGAGGGAATCGTTGGAAAAGGGCTGGGGCCGAAACTTCGTTTGCCCTTCGCGCTTTGGCGCGCTAGCGCAGAAGCCATGCGCCACTTTGCGCAGGTGAAGCCAACCGCTGTTATCGGCACGGGGGGATTCCCAAGTGTGCCAGGCGGAATCGCAGCGTGGCGAATGAATATTCCGCTCGCGATTCACCAAAGTGACGCTGTTGCAGGAGCGGCAAACAAGCTACTTGCACGTGTCGCTAAGTGCGTCATGACGGGTTTCAAAGGAACGTTTGCAACGGCGAAAGTTGCCAGCGGAGCAAGGATTGAGCGAACAGGTAATCCCATTCGAGCGGAATTCTCTCGCGTTGAGACGACCGACACGCGCTACAGCGCTCGAACCGGACCGCTCCGAATCGTAGTGATGGGCGGCTCTCGGGGCGCAACTGTGCTCAATGAAGTTGTCCCAAAAGCGCTCGCGCAACTTGCGGCCAATGCTCGTCCTAGCGTGGTTCATCAAACCGGTGCGAAAGCTCGCGAGTCGACCGAGGCGAACTATTCCAGCGCGGGAGTAGACGCTGTCGTCGTTGAGTACCTTGATCGAAGCTGGGAAACGCTTGCAAATGCGGACCTATTCATTGGGCGCAGCGGTGCGAGTACTGTGGCAGAGCTCGCTGCGCTGGGCGTCGCATCAGTGTTTGTGCCCTACCCACATCATGGTGACAATCAGCAACTGAAAAACGCTCGCACGATTGAAGCAATCGGTGGCGCAAAAATCATCGAGCAACGTGAATTTACCCCTGAGCGCCTTGCGAGCATCGTTTCATCGATCTCCCGCGAAGATGCGCTGGCGATGGCTTTAGCCGCGCATCGAGAAGCGCGCGCCGACGCCACAGATCGGATCTGCAATTGCCTTGAGGCCATGGCTGAACGCAGAGTTGGGGCGAGACAATGAAGTCCCGTGTGCAGCGCATTCACTTCGTGGGCATTGGCGGCATTGGCATGAGCGGAATCGCTGAAGTGCTCGCAAATCAGGGATATCAGGTGAGCGGAAGCGATGCCGCGGATTCAGCCGTGCTCGCTCGGCTACGTGCACAAGGTGTTCGCGTAACGGTCGGCCACCAAGCGAAGAGCCTCGATGATGCGCAAGCTGTTGTCGTGTCGAGTGCGGTGCCAAAAGACAATCCAGAAGTCGAAGCAGCGCGAAAAGCGAACCTCCCGATCGTGCCACGTGCCATGATGCTCGCGGAGCTCATGCGTGGGAAACAGGGTGTTGCGATTGCTGGAACTCATGGAAAAACAACGACGACATCGCTCGTTGCTGCGGTGCTTGCGGAAGGTGGCTTGGATCCGACGTTTGTTGTGGGCGGACGAGTCCGCGCGCAAGGCACCAATGCAAAGCTTGGATCCGGCGAATATTTCGTCGCAGAGGCCGACGAATCGGATGCATCTTTTCTGCACTTAACGCCAACATTTGCTGTGGTGACTAACGTTGATTTGGATCACATGGAAACATACGGGCACAGCGCTGATCGGCTCTACGCAGCGTTCGCCGATTTCGCAAATCGATTGCCGTTTTATGGCGCTCTCTACGCATGCGTCGACGATGCCGGTGTACGAGCGGTGTTACCACGCGTCGTGAAGCCTGTTGTGACCTATGGCTTTGACGCAACGGCGGATGTTCGTGCAGATTCTGTTCGTGCCGACGCGAACATGATGCACTTTGTTGCCAAACGAAAGGGCACCGGCGATCTTGTCGTCACACTGAATCTCGTGGGCAAACACAACGTGCTCAATGCGCTTGCCGCGATTGGCGTCGCGCAAGATATAGGTGTCGATGCGGCCGCCATTCAGCGCGCGCTTGCGAACTTCGGCGGCGTCGGACGTCGATTCGAACGACACGGGCCGGTGTCTTTTCAGGGCGCCGAGTTCGAACTTATCGATGACTATGGGCATCACCCCGTTGAATTGGCCGCGACGATCGATGCTGCGCGTAACGCCTACCCAAAGCGACGAATCGTTCTCGCATTTCAGCCGCATCGCTACACCCGCACGCGCGATCTCTTCGATGATTTCTCTGCCGTGTTGTCGGGTGTTGATGTTCTTCTGCTTTCCGAGGTCTATCCCGCAGGCGAGGCACCGATTGTTGCGGCGGATAGCCGTGCATTGGCCCGCTCAATTCGTTTGCGTGGACGTGTTGATCCCATCTATGTTGAATCGATCACGGACTTACCCGCAAACCTAATGAACATCGTACGTTCGGGCGACGTGGTGATGACTATGGGGGCGGGCTCTATCGGGGGCGTTGCTGCGCAGCTAAAGGCGGCGATCGCGCAAACGCAAACTCGCGCAAGTGGAGGGCGGCAATGAACGACCACACGGTATTGAGTCGCCTTGCGGGCTGGATCGCGATCACGGCCTCGATTGCGATCGCATGGAGCATTTTCCAGTGGGCAAACGGGAAGGGCTGGTTTGCGCTGCGTCAGGTCGCGTTCGTCTCGCAGCCACTGGAGCTCGACGTCGGTTTGCTTGAATCGGCGGTTCGCAGTGAAGTGCGCGGCACATTTTTTACCGTGTCGCCGCAGCGCGTTCGTACCACGCTCAGAAAGCTTCCTTGGGTTCGCGATGCTGTGGTTGAGCGGCGCTGGCCCTTTGCGCTAGACGTGCGTGTTGAAGAGTATCGGGCAGTTGGGTACTGGGGCGAACTTGATCTCTTGTCTGATCGAGGCGAGCTCTTTCGCGCAACCTCGCGAGCGCCGCTCCCCCGATTCGATGGCCCCGCCGAAATGGCCGCCGAGACGTTGCAACGCTATCGCGAGATGAAGGTCGCGCTTGCGCCGCTCGGGCTCACGATACGTTCCATGAGTGTGTCGCCGCGCGGCGCGGTGAGCGTCACTATGAAGAACGGGCTGGTCGTCGAACTCGGTCGTGACAGTATCGAGCAACGACTCGCACGGTTTATTGGCTTGTACACCGCGTGGTCAGCAGACGAACGTGACTCAATAGCACGCGTCGATCTTCGTTACAAATCGGCAGTTGCGGTTGCGCGCGGGCGCACGAGCAGTGCAGCAAGCACATCGGGCGATCAAGTCGCAGTGGTAGGGACACAACAATGAGTGAGTTAATCGCAGCGCTTGACATCGGCACCTCAAAGGTGGTCGCACTGGTCGCTGAAATTGATGCGACTGGAAATCTTTCGATTATTGGTTTCGGCGAGCAGCCGTCTCACGGCATGCGCAAAGGCATGGTCGTGGACATCGACGCCACGACCGCGACCATCGCAGCTGCGGTCAAAGAAGCGGCTGCCATGGCGAATTGCAAGCTGACGCAGGTATTCGTAGGCATTGCGGGAAGTCATATTCGCAGCCTCAATTCAAGCGGCATGGTTGCGATGAAAGATGCTGAGGTCACTGCTGCCGATATGGAGCGCGTGGTCGAAACCGCGAAAGCAATTGCGATTCCGAACGATCAGATCGTGTTGCATACGCTGCCTCAGGAATACATCATCGACGGGCAGGAGGGTATTCGCAAACCGCTCGGCATGAGCGGTCGCCGTCTTGAGGTAAAGGTGCATATCGTGACCGGCGCGGTATCTGCCGCAGACAACATTGAAAAGTGCGTGCGCCGCTGCGGGCTGGAAGTGCAGGAGTTGGTGTTGCAACCGCTTGCCTCAGCTGCGGCCTGTTTGACGCGTGATGAGATGGAAATCGGTGTGGGACTGATTGATATTGGCGGCGGTACCACCGATTTCGCGCTCTACACCGGCGGCTCGATTCGGCATACCGGCGTTCTCCCGGTGGCGGGGGATCAAATTACTAATGACGTTGCGATGGCGCTGCGGGTACCCAGCAAAGAAGCTGCCGACATCAAGCATCGTTACGCAGTCGCCATGCGAAAGCTCGCCGACATCGATGACCTGATTGAAGTTCCAAGCGTGGCGGATCGCCCAGCACGAACGATGGCGCGGCACACGCTCGCGGAGGTGATCGAGCCACGCGTGGAAGAACTGTTTCAACTGGTACACGAGCAAATGAAGCGTTCGGGATTCGAGCCACTCTTGCGCTCTGGTGTGGTGTTGACCGGCGGTACGGCGCTGCTCCCAGGTATTGCCGAGCTTGGGGAAGAGGTGTTTCACATGCCGGTACGCGTGGCCTCTCCCGAATACGGTGGCCCACTTCGCGATGTGCTTTGTGCGCCCAAGTATTCAACGGCGATTGGCCTTTTGATGCACGGTCGTGACCAGGTGAGTCACGTTGCTGAGCGGCACAAACGCACAGGTGCGGCGGCAGGCTTATTCGCAAAGCTGAAGGACGCCTTCGGTTTTTAGAAATTTAGAGTTCTTCGGTATCGAAGAAGTGTGTGTTGTTACTGATCAATGTGATCTGTCTTATAGGAGCGAAACATGTTTGAAATCGTTGACGAGAAAAGGGATGGCGCCGTCATCAAAGTGATCGGCGTCGGTGGCTGTGGCGGCAACGCTGTGGAGCACATGATTAACCGAGGCGTTGCGGGCGTCGAATTCATCGCCGCCAATACGGATGCACAAGTGCTTGATCGCAATCCTTCGGGTACGCGTATTCATCTGGGCACCGAGCTCACGCAGGGCTTAGGCGCAGGCGCTAAGCCCGAAGTCGGGCGCGATGCCGCGATGGAATCGAAGATGGCGATTCAGGAATCGATTCGCGGTGCCGACATGTTGTTCATCACGGCGGGAATGGGCGGCGGTACTGGCACCGGTGCTGCGCCAATCGTTGCGCAGCTAGCGAAAGAGATGGGAATTCTCGTCGTTGCGGTTGTCACGAAGCCGTTTCGCTTCGAGATGCAAAAGCGCGAACGCGTGGCTCAGGCGGGTATCGACGAGCTGCAGCGCCATGTAGATTCGCTCATCGTTGTGCCGAACGAAAAGCTGATTCAGGTTCTAGGGCGCAACGTATCTTTGCCAGCAGCGTTTGCCGCATCTAACGATGTATTGCACGGCGCTGTCGCTGGTATTTCGGAAATCATCAACAAGCGTGGCTTAGTTAACCGTGACTTCGCTGACGTCCGCACCATCATGTCTGAGCTAGGCATGGCGATGATGGGTACCGCGGTTGCATCTGGCGAAGATCGCGGCAAGGCGGCGGCTATGGCTGCAATCAAAAGCCCGCTCTTGGAAGATGTGGATCTTCAAGGCGCGCGCGGCGTGCTGCTCAACATCACCACCTCCAGCGATGTGGAACTGGGCGAGCTCTATGACGTGACCGATACCGTTCAAGAATTTGTGTCACCCGACGCAACCGTTCTCTGGGGGCATGTGATCGATGACAGCATGGGTGATGAAATGCGTGTCACGATGGTTGCAACTGGACTCGGCGCGAAACGCAAGATGCAGGCTGTTCAGGGCGGGGTGATCACCACGCCGAAGTTCGAGCTACCGCCACTTCGCACCGGTACTGACAACATGCCTGTTGCGGGCGACCCCATCGCGACAGCAGGTATCGCAACGACCGAAGGCATTGAGGTTTCCTACGACGTACCGACGTTTACGCGTCAGCCCGCTCGCCCAGGATCACGATCACTCGAGATTCCTACGTTTTTGCGAAAGCAAGCAGACTGATTGAAACATCGAGTAAGTAGCGCTTTAAAAAATCTCTAGGATTTGCATCCTTATGGGGTACGCGCTGGATTTTGAAGAAAGTTGCCATTAATCAAATAAAGGGCTCACCCCCATTAAGTAAAAGCTTTTAAGAAATCTGTTGTATCCGTCTACGGGACGCTTTTGAATCGTTTTCTGGTTGCCGCATTCGCTCCGTGGCTTGCCGAAGACGTGACGAGGCGTCCCTTTTCTTTGGCGATGACGTTCCATCAGTCGAGGTTTACTGACAAGCCAAGTGGATGAAATCTTGAAGTCGCGATAATGCACCGCCGCGAAACAAAGTCGGGTCTATGTCGAGAGACTGTCTCGCGTTGGCCGCAGGTGTCAGCTGACATCAGGCGTCAAGTGATGCAGGGACACGCCATGGATGGAAAGCTTCGTGTTGTGGTCCGCGAGTTATCGTTTCGAAATTTTGTGTCTCAGTTCAACCAGCGAAGCGCAGCTTCATTTCGTAATCTATGCCATCAGAAGAGACAGTGTTAGCCCCTACTAAAGATCAGCAACATACCGTCGCGAATGTCGTCAGCACCACAGGCGTTGCGCTCCATTCGGGCCTGCGGGTAAAACTCACGCTGAAACCCGCGCCCGTTGATCACGGCATCGTGTTTCGCCGCAGCGATCTCAGCCCGCCAGTAGACGTGCCCGCCAAAGCAGAATTGGTGAAAGAAACACGTCTGGCGACCACGCTAGTTGTCGACGATGCGAAGGTTCAGACGGTTGAGCATTTCTTGGCCGCCTGCGTTGGATGTGGACTCGATAACGCCCTGGTTGAGATTGACAATATTGAAGTGCCGATCATGGACGGTTCGTCCGCGCCGTTCGTATTTCTAATTGAAGAGGCGGGCCTCGTTGCCCAAGCGAGCGCGCGAAAGTACATCGAAGTGATCGCGCCGATCCGCGTTGAGTCGGGCGATAAATTCGCAGAACTCTTGCCGAGTCAGCAGTTTCAAGTGGATTTCACCATCGACTTCGCGCACCCGGCTATCCCCGATGAGCACTGCCGAGTGACGATGGATCTCGCGCCCGATGCGTTTCTTGAACACATCAGCCGGGCTCGAACATTTGGATTCTCCTTTGAAGCCGACATGCTGCGCGCCATTGGGCTCGCGCAAGGCGGCAGTATGGAGAACGCAGTCGTGCTCGATGAATACAAGGTGTTGAATCGCGAAGGCTTGCGTTTTGCCGACGAGCTCGCGCGCCACAAAGTGCTCGATGCGGTGGGTGATTTGTTTCTCTTGGGCTACCGCGTGAAAGCGAAGTACCACGCGTTTAAATCGGGCCACGACCTAAACAACAAGCTCTGCCGCGCACTGATGGCCTCGCCCGATTCCTGGCGTTGGGCTTAAGTTGGCTGAAGCCCAACGCGCTGTTAAGTTGAACGCAGTTAAGCACGCGATTAAACCCGTTTGGACGATTTTGAAAGTCGTGCAACACTTGCCGCGTGCAGCCCATATTTAAAAAAACACTGGCCGGAATTGCAGAGCTCGAACGCCACACCTTAAAGTTGCGGCCCGAGCTGCGTCGTTTACTCATCATGATCGACGGAAAACGCTCAGTCGATTCGCTCGTTCCGTTCTTCCGCCCGAATGAACTTCCGCTTTTAGTGGACGAGTTGCTTCAGTGCGGCGCGATTGAAACCATAGTGCCCGTGGCGCAGATTGCCTCTGATGGCGACGGCGACGATCAGCTAACGGTGGCCGTAACGACGCTGCGTGGCACGCTTTCCAAGGCGCAGCTCTCGGCTGCGATTTCCGCGGCAAAAACTCGCTGTAAATCCAAATTAGGACGGGCGGCTGATCGGTTTATCAGTGATCTTGATAAGTGCACTGATTCGGCTGCACTTCGTGTTTGCATTTCGGATATCCAACTAAAGCTGATGGCAGACTTCGGTGAAGACTCAGCCACGCAGTTCGTGACGGCGGTGCGCGAAGCGGTTCGCCGCAGCTCATCGTAGCTCGCGGCACGCCGGAAATTCCGGCTAGCGGGCGTTGTTTCTGAGGGTTTCGGCAAGTCGCGCCAAGCTGGTTTGCATGCGCTCACTTTCGATGTACGTGGCTTTATCGCTAATGCTTTCTGTAGCCCCTACGGAGGGGGCTGGCCGTGGCGTCGGCTCAGGGCGAACGCTAGATTGCACTGTCACCGAAATTTCGTTAAATTTCAAGCCCTTATCCGCGATTGCCCGCTCGATTTCAACGCGGCGCAAGCGCACCCAAGCGGCGGCCTCATGCGATGTCACAGAGATGAACACCGTGGAGCCGATCAATCGAACAGTGTGCACGCCCTTGAGGACATCGGCGGGCATGCACTGAAGCAACAATTGAGTCGACTGCCGACTCGCTCGAACCTGGTTCAAACCGGATCGCAGCTGCGGCATTCGCTCTAGGTATCCGGCCAGGCCCTCTGGCTTCGGATACGGAGTTTGGGATTTCTTCACATGCAAATTATCCTCGTCTCGAGCGATTACCGAACGCGAAAGAATTTGAACGTCGGCTGGCCCCATTTGGTGGGCGCGGCGTTTGTGTTGCTCGTCGCGCTCGCGCTCACTGCGACTCTAGCCAACTACCTGAGCCTGAAGTACGCGGCGACCTCCGATCATCCCTTGATCCGCAGCATTCTGCTTGCCGATCAACACGAAAAGGCGCGCGAGCAACGGCAGCAAATCCAGGATCACATCAACTCGCTCGCCGTAAAGCTCGGTGAAATGCAAGCGCACATGCTGCGTTTGGATGGACTGGGCGATCGGCTCGCAAAGGTCGCTGGTCTAAAGCCACAGGAGCTGCCTAGCGCATCCCCGCCGGGACGTGGCGGCTCGGCCACGCCTTCAACGCCGCTGTCGATGGATCAATTCGCCAAGCAGCTTGGCGAATTGCAGCGCACTATCGACGTGAAAGCCGACCAAATGACCGTGCTTGAGGCGCTTTTGGTTGAAGGTAGCGCGCAGCGGAAGTTTCTTCCCACGCTACCTCCGGTTGAAAACATCAATTACACCTCGAACTTCGGATACAGAATTGACCCGTTTACGGGGCATCAATCCTTCCACGAAGGGGTTGATTTTGCCGCTGAGACGGGCACCCCGATTAACGCTGCCGCCAGCGGCAAGGTTATTTATGCAGAAACTCACGCCGCGTATGGAAAGACGGTTGATGTGGACCACGGCAACGGCTTGGTCACACGCTACGCCCACGCCTCAGAACTTCTCGTCAAAGAAGGCGATCTTGTCGTGCGCGGGCAGCGAATTGCCAAAGTGGGCTCAACCGGACGCTCTACGGGCCCCCACCTCCATTTCGAAGTGCGCCTCAATGGCGCGCCTCAAAACCCCGCGCGCTTTCTCTCTGTTAACTAGCGAAGCCGCAAATACCCCTGAAGCCGTAAAATTCGGGAGTTCACAACGAACCGCGCCATTCGGCGCGGTTTCTTTTTTCTTGGCAAGCGTCTGAGCGCGGCCCCTGCAACGACAACAAAAACGAGTTGACGCGACTCACGCTGGTTCACCACACATCATGTTCGACAACGTCCTGAAACTTTTTTTCGGTAGCCGCAACGATCGGCTGCTTAAAACTTATCGCGGTGTAGTAACCAAGGTTAACGCGCTGGAGTCGTCGCTGACGACGCTCACCGACGATCAACTGCGAGCAAAAACTGCAGAGTTCAAACTGCGAGTCGCTAACGGTGAATCGCTCGACGCGATCCTGCCGGAGGCTTTCGCTGTGGTCCGCGAAGCGGGTCGGCGCGTCTTGGAGATGCGTCATTTTGATGTACAGCTCATCGGTGGCATGGCCCTGCACGACGGGAAGATCGCAGAAATGCGCACCGGCGAGGGTAAAACGCTTATGGCGACCTTGCCCGTATATCTAAACGCGTTGAGCGGAAAAGGTGTCCACCTAGTCACCGTAAACGATTACCTTGTGACTCGCGATGCCGATTGGATGGGGCGGATCTATCGCTTTCTCGGAATGAGTGTCGGCACGATCGTCTCGCAGCAAGATACCGCGAGCAAGATCGCCGCCTACGCTGCAGATATCACCTACGGCACGAACAACGAATACGGCTTTGACTACCTCCGTGACAACATGGAGTACAACATCGCTGACCGCCGCCAGCGCGGGCTGAATTTCGCCATTGTTGACGAAGTCGATTCGATTTTGATCGACGAAGCGCGCACACCGCTCATCATTTCTGGCCAAGCCGAAGACAACATCGATACCTATTACAAGGTGAACGATTTGCCGAAGCAGTTGGTGCGCCAGGCGACCGAAGAGGCTAGTGGCGATTACCACGTCGACGAGAAGGGCCGCCAGGTCTTTCTCTCTGAGCAAGGGCATGAAAAAGCCGAAAAATGGCTGGATGCAAGTGGCCTGTTGAAGGAGGGCTCGGGCCTCTACGACGCGCAAAACATCACCCTGATGCATCACGTGTACGCTGCGTTGCGCGCACATTCGCTCTACCACCGCGACGAGCACTACGTTGTGCAAGACGGCGAAGTCATCATCGTTGACGAATTCACCGGTCGTTTGATGTCGGGGCGTCGGTGGAGCGATGGCTTGCACCAAGCCGTCGAAGCGAAGGAAGGCGTGCCGATTCAGCGCGAAAATCAAACGCTCGCATCGATCACTTTCCAGAACTATTTCCGCCTGTATTCGAAGCTCGGCGGCATGACGGGTACGGCTGACACCGAGGCCTACGAATTTCAGCAAACCTATGGCTTGGAAACGGTCATCATCCCGACGCACCGCGCCATGGTCCGTCGCGATGAAAACGACCTTTTCTTCAAGACCCAAGCCGAAAAGTACGCTGCGGCGGTTCGCGACATACGCGACTGTTACAACCGTGGTCAACCGGTGCTCGTCGGCACGACATCGATTGAAAACAGCGAACTGATTTCGGTGTTGCTGAACAAGGAAAACTTGCCCCACCAGGTGCTAAACGCCAAGCAGCATGAGCGCGAAGCGCACATCGTTGCCCAAGCCGGACGACCAAAGATGATCACCATCGCTACCAACATGGCCGGTCGCGGTACCGACATCGTGTTGGGGGGCGCAATCGAGCCCGAGCTACGGGCGATCCGCGAAGACGAATCGCTCGGCGAAGACCAGCGCGCGGCAAAGCT
This sequence comes from Betaproteobacteria bacterium, assembly GCA_013298765.1. Lineage (GTDB taxonomy): Bacteria > Pseudomonadota > Gammaproteobacteria > Burkholderiales > Casimicrobiaceae > Casimicrobium. The sequence goes on along the minus strand of JAAFJA010000012.1, from coordinate 91,898 downwards.
CTCGCTCGCGCAGAAAGATTGGCAAGTGCGTCACGATCAGGTGCTCGCGGCTGGCGGCCTACGCATCGTCGGCACTGAGCGCCATGAATCACGCCGCATCGATAATCAGTTGCGCGGTCGCGCCGGTCGCCAAGGCGACGCTGGCTCGTCTCGCTTCTTCTTGTCTGCTGAAGACCCGCTGATCCGAATTTTTGGCGGCGATCGCATGAAAAACATCATGACGAAGCTTCGCATCCCTGATGGCGAGCCGATCGAAGCCGGAATCATGACGCGGCAGATCGAAAAAGCGCAGTTGAAGGTCGAAGCGCGCAACTTCGATATCCGTAAACAATTGCTCGAATACGATGACGTTGCCAATGATCAGCGCAAGGCTATCTACGAACAGCGTAACCATTTGCTCGAACACACAAACGTGTCTGAAACCGTCCGCGACATGATCGGCGGCTGGGTGGAAGACCAGGTGAATTTGCACGTCCCACGCGAAAGCCTTGAAGAGCAGTGGGATTTGCCCGCACTGGAAGCCGTGCTTCGCGATCTTTCGGTGGATGCGCCTGTCACCGAGTGGGCGAAAGAGCCAAATGTCGATGACGTGGATCTTCGCGAGCGCGCCAAAGCTGCGGCGCTTGATGCGTATGCGAAGAAACGCGAAGTGGCTGGTGACGAAGTGTTCAGCCAGTTTGAGCGCAACATCCTTCTTCAGATGATGGACACGCAGTGGCGCGAACATCTCTCGAGCTTGGATCACTTGCGGCAGGGTATTCACCTTCGAGGTTACGCACAGAAGAACCCGAAGCAAGAATACAAACGCGAGTCGTTTGACATGTTCGGTCACATGCTTGACCGCTTCCGTGGCGATGTCGTACGCGTTCTTCTTACCGTGCAAGTGCGCACCGAAGCCGATGCGCAAGCCGTGGAGCCACCACCGCCCTCGCAGAACATTTCGTATCAACACGCAGGCGTGGATGGTCTTACCGGCGAGGTCGAGCCCGACACCGACCCGACGACCGCAGACGGCAGAAATGGTGCTCAGCCGCAAGTTCGCCAGGGTCCGAAGCTCGGCCGTAACGATCCGTGCTGGTGTGGTTCAGGCAAGAAATACAAACACTGCCACGGCGCGTTGGAATAGCCCGCTGGGGTGATACCAGCGCACGCCTTGCACGCGTGTCACAATTGAAAGGCTCCCAGACGGAGCCTTTTTTTCGCAGATAGAAATCGAGAAAGTTCGAATCATGCCCGTCAATTACCATCCCCTCACCGCCGCTGCCGCGCATGTGATTCAGGGCGTTCGCATGAGCGCGGTGCAAGCGCATGTGCGTAAGCCCAATCGTTATGACATGCTGCTGGTTGAATTTGCGCCTGGCACTCAAGTGGGGGGTGTGTTTACGCAAAGCCGCTTCGCCGCGGCGCCCGTCCAGGCGTGTCGCGAGCACTTAGCTCGAAGCTCGGAGATGCGTGCGCTCGTGATCAACACCGGCATTGCGAACGCCGCGACGGGCGAGCTGGGCTTGGCTAATGCGCGTGCGACTTGCGATGCGGTGGCAGGCGCGCTGTCGCTCAAAGGCGCGGAGGTTTTGCCGTTTTCGACGGGTGTGATTCTTGAGCACTTGCCGATGGATCGCATCACGGCTGGCGTGAACACTGCTGCGAATTCGCTTAAGTCGGGTGAGCTCGCAGATTGGGCGCGTGCGGCTCAGACCATCATGACCACGGACACAATTTACAAGCTCGCGAGTGAGCAAATCGTGTTGGGTGGAAAGGTTGTGAGCATCACAGGGATGTCCAAAGGTGCGGGCATGATTCAACCCAACATGGCAACCATGCTGGGCTATGTGTTCACCGATGCAGCCGTATCTGGCGCGCTCATGGGATCGATTGCCAAGCGTGTTGCAGATGTGAGCTTCAATCGCGTCACGGTCGACGGCGACACGTCAACGAATGATTCGTTCATCATTGCCGCGACGGGCAAAGCGGGTAACTCGGTCGTTAGTGCGCTTGATAGCGACGACGCCCGCACGCTCGTCGCCGCGCTTGAACGGGTGGCGCTCACGCTTGCGCAAGCGATCGTTCGCGACGGTGAAGGTGCCACGAAGTTCATCACGATTGAGGTAACGGGTGGCCGTGATTTCGCCGAATGCGACAAGATTGCACGCGCCGTTGCCCATTCGCCTCTCATCAAGACCGCGTTTTTCGCGAGCGACCCTAACTTGGGCCGCATACTCGCTGCGATTGGCTACGGCGCGCCAGCTGACTTAGATCCCGCGAAAGTGACAGTGCACTTGAGCGGTGTGTTGGTTGCAGAAAAAGGCGGCCGCGCTAGCTCGTATAAAGAAGAGCTCGGTGCTGCAGCAATGAAAGAAGCAGACATCTCGGTGGCGATCAACCTCGGGCGCGGAACGGCTGCGCAAACCATCTACACATGTGATTTCTCATACGACTACGTGAAAATCAACGCAGACTATCGAAGCTGACACGCAAGCGCGGACAAAAGTCTATTCAATGACGACGGCCTTATGAATGCATCGGAATCGGAACTGCGCGACGTACTGAAGCGAATTGCGGCCGCGCTTGAGCGCATGGCTCCCCCCGCGCGCGCGAAACCAGATTTTGCGACGTGCGTCGCCGCTCGCTGGCGAAGCTCTAGCGCTTCGCGTTACCTCGAAGCCGTGCAACACGTGCATCGTATGGAAGCTGATTGGTTGATAGGTGTTGAGCAACAACATCAAATGATTGATCGCAACACGAAGCAATTTGTCGACGGGAAACCGGCGAATAACGTGCTCTTAACTGGCTCACGCGGCACGGGAAAAAGCTCGCTCGTAAAGGCCATGCTCACCCGCTATTCGGAGCGTGGTCTTCGCTTGATCGAAGTTGAAAAGGGGCATCTCAATGATCTGCCCGATATCGTCGATCAAATCGCGAATGAACCCTATCGTTTCCTGATTTTCTGCGACGACTTGTCCTTCGATGCGGGCGATGGCTCGTACAAAGCGCTCAAAGCCATTCTCGACGGATCCATCGCAGCGTCAACGCCAAACGTGATGCTGTATGCAACATCAAATCGGCGGCACCTGCTGCCTGAATATTTTCACGAGAACGAAGAGACGAAATACGTTGGTGAGGAAGTGCATTTCGGCGAGAGCGTCGAAGAGAAGGTATCGCTATCAGAACGCTTTGGTCTTTGGATTTCGTTCTACCCGTTTTCGCAGGAAGAGTATCTGGCTGCAGTGCGCTCGTGGATCATTCAGCTTGGTGGTGCGATTTCGCCCGACGCGACCGCGCAAGAGGCGCTTGATCGGGACTCTCTGCAATGGGCGCTTCAACGGGGCTCGCGCTCCGGGCGTGTTGCTTACCAATACGCAAAGGACTTTGTAGGTCGAAATGAACGCGAGCTTTGATCCCAGCGATTCGCGTCCGCTCACCCGCGTGGCGGTCGTGATCATTGAACGCATCGTGAATGATCGCTACGAAGTGCTCTTCGCGCAGCGGCCCGAGGGGAAAGCTTACGCAGGCTACTGGGAATTTCCTGGTGGAAAAATTGAAGCGAATGAATCCTTGCAAGACGCGTCAATTCGTGAAATTGAAGAGGAACTTGGTATTCAGATTGCGAACGTGAGCCCGCTCACCACGGAGCGTTTCAGCTACCCGCATGCGCATGTTGAGCTTTGCTTTGTGACCACGCGCGACTGGCAGGGCGAGCCACAAAGCCGCGAAGGCCAAGCGTTTTCTTGGCAGGACCCCACAGACATTCAGCTGCAGCCGCTGCTTCCCGCGCTACTTAACGAATCGAGCACCGTGCTTCGTGACGTGCGAGCACGGGCAGCGATTCCTTATAAGGCGGCAACTTAGCCAATTCTGAGCCCATTTAATCGGCGCTAGAAGGAGTAACTGCTTTCTCTGGACTAAATGCGATAAAGCAAGCTAGCCCCATTAAACGCGGGCCGTTATTGAAAAGCTACTCAAACTCGGTAGCGATCATCGGCACGTATGATCGCGCAGCACGTGCGTCATTTCCAGTCGACGAGTTTTCCCATAGGGCTACGCGGCACCTCATCTCCAACACGCCAGTCTTCGATGTAGCCCGAATGCGGAAAGCGTTGCGCGAGCCACTGCCGTGTTTGCGAAATCAATTCCGCCGGCGGCAGTAACGAGTCTTTTCCAACGAGAAACGCTTTGATTGCAACGTTCGCGCCGTCGCCAAGCGGACGAACGTTTGCATCCGAGATCAACGGCGCACTTCGCAGCTTTTTCTGTAGCTCATCAAGGTCGATACGATGGCCGCGTATTTTCAACACGTTATCGGCGCGCGTTCCTACTTGAAATTGATTTTCGCCTTTGGCGCTCAGTCGGTCAGGGATCGGCAATGCCACCTCTACGCCCGCGAGCGCACGGGAGATCGCGACCACATTTCCATCTGAATCTACGCTCGTTTGGAGATAGGGCAACCATGTGTACTGTGGGCTTGGCGTGCGCCTGACACCGAGGCCGCCGGTTTCGCTACTTCCGTATATCTCCCAAATCTCACCGATGCCGAGCGCATCGCATGCGGAGGTCGGGCTATGGCTCGAAAATTGACCCGTGGAGCTCACCGCGATCAGATCCGGTGCGTTCAGTCGACCTCCGCGCGCGAGCAGTGCCTCAAGCAAATGCGGCGTGGTGATCAGCAAGTCACCCTCTTCGAACTTGGGGGCTCGAAGTGTTTCCGTGGGGAAGCGCACAAATTCCAAACCGCTTTGACAAGCCAGGAGCGCGATCCAGAGATAACCATAAATGTGATGAAGCGGCACCTGCGCAACGATACGCTTACGCGAACGTGCTTGGATCGCCTCGGCCCAGTGTTGCGCCTCGGCTTCAAGCCAATCTGCGCGATGCCGAAAGTGCTTCGCATCGCTCGTGCTCCCAGAGCTACGAAACGTAATGTTGCGCGTCTGCTCCTGTTGTGCAGTAACGATTACCTCGCTCCAGCGCTGACAATTGGCTTGCCCAAGGAGCGAGTCCTCACGCCCGCTGTCGTAGATGTTGAAGTATTCCGCACAGGCGCTCGCCAGTGACATGCGATCAAGGGAGTCGAGCGAAAAATCGCGACGCCAATCGGCGCTTTCGAGAACTCGCTGCGCCGTGAGGTCTAGATACTTTTGCGGTGTGCGGGCCTTTAACTCCGCGCAGACGAAATCAGAGACGATTTCAGGGAGGATTGCCTCGTAGCGGTGTAGATCGAAGCTCATCGAGTCGGAGCGGTTCTCTGGCTATAGCGTTGGTGTGTGGCGCGTCGCGAAGCCCACTTCGAACGTTCTGGCTCGCTGCACTGCGTAGCCCTGCAAACAGCTTTCATAGCGCATGCCGTTACCAACTTGCGCTACGAAGAGGGCCGCTCTCACGCTACACGTCATCAAAGCGGATTAGGATGTCGGTTCCGTTTGTTTCGGGCGCTGGCGGGGCTGGCGGGGCGAATTGCGGCAGCGGAAATCCGGGGTTCCCGGCATAGGCTTGAGGAGCTGGAAAACCTGGAAACGGCTGGCCACCAAACGGGGGTTGCTGGGGCGGAATCGGATACTGAGGTTGTTGAGCGAAACCCGGATAGTTCGGCGGATAACCTGGCGGCATCGCGTTTGCCGAGGCAGGTTCGGGCGTAAATGCCGCCGGTATCGGTGGCAGGTTTCCCTGTGAGCCGGGAAGTTGCCCAAAGGTTTGGATACCGAGCTGGGCGGCGGCCGCTGCAGCCACGTCATTGACCTGCGGGCGGGCTTGCTGGCGAGATGCAACGCGCTTGACCATGAGCCACACAATTTTTTTGCCGCCAATTTCGTAGCTTGTGAACATGTGCACGCGCACTTTGATCGGATCGTGTACGGCGGCGTAGCGCGCGTTCTGAAATTCGTAGTCAAAGATGAGGTTCAGCACGCGGTCATTGTCCATCGCATCGCGAAAGCGACCATAGAACTCGGGGCGTTGTGTGCAGACGGCGACTTCGAGAAAGAAGTTCTTACCGATGACATCTGCCGGCTTCACGCCAGAGATCTCAGCCTCTGCCATGTTGTAGGAAAGGATCATGCCTTGCGTGTCGAGTTTAACGACGCCGAACGGGAGGCGATTACGTTCCTCGTCGGGTAGGCGATCAAGGACGCCGCTAATATCGGTGCCTTGAAAATCGATACGTTCCATTGGGTACTTCTCCTGATCGTATAGGGGCGGGGTGTGTCGTTTAGGCGCTAGGCATGATTCGGCGAACCATGATCCACATGGATCGCTCGCCAACGACGCGAGATAGCGTCATGCGCACGAGCATCGCCGTCTCCGGCATCTCGTGATAGAAAACGTAGGGGAAGATCTCGTCGTAAGTGGGCTTCATAATCCCCTGCTTGAACCGCCCCCAAAAATGTGGGCCCACACCACAGGCAGCCAGATCAAGAAAGAAGTTTCTGCCGATCACAGCGCTTGGGTCGCGCCCAGTAATTTCGCCTTCGATTCGGTTGTAGCGCAAGATCTTTGCATCGCGGTCAAGTTTGATGGCACCAAACGGCACTTGATCAAGCTGCGCGTCGCTCAGCATATCGAGCACCTGGGTGGCGTCATGCCCCTGAATTTGAAAAAAGCGTTGGTAATTAGTGGTGGCTGGATTCATAGAGATTGACTGCCGATGGCGCAAATGGGGTGGGTGACCGAATGGATAAAACTAGCGAAGGAAGCGCGCGAAAATGCTTTTCTCTTGCGTTGGCTTTGGTCCAGCATTCGGATCGTTCGCGCTTTTATCGAGCGCCATAGCGGTGTTGGAAAGCTCAATCAGGAGCTTCTCGGCGTTGTCGCCTGTCATGCCGTAGGGATTGAACACGCTTTGATTTGAATACTTGAGGAAGAGTGCGCGGTTGTCTGCGTTTGGCGCGGCAAATCCCATCGACCACGCTGCCCAATGACGTTGCTCAATTTGTGAGTATTTGAGTAGCGAAAGATTGAAGTGGCGTGGGTCGCGAATCAATTTTGCGTAGAGATCATTGATCGCTTCGCGGCTACCTTCGAGCGCCTGCAAAAAAACTTTGCTGTTGAACGCGAGCATACCTGTGAGATCGCGCGCGGCGTTATTGGTTTGAGCAGTGTTTAGGATCTTTTTGAATTCATTGAGATCGACCGAGTCGAGCGCGGTGGATACATAAACGAGGCGATGGATCATGATGGTCTCCGAGAGAATGGTTAGATGGTGTGAGTTCAGCGCGCGATGAGGGACCGCACCTCGCGTAGGTGTTCGGCGCCAATCCGCCCCACTGGCGCGATCAGCATTGAATAGTCGCCCAAGCTTCGGTTGAGCTCTTCAGCGGTGGAAATGCGATCAATTGACAGACCGACCTCCATCGCAACGTCTGGAAAGTGCTGCATGAGGAAATCCGTCATCAAGCTTTTTGCCCGATTGAGCAAAAGCTGCTGACGTGGATCGGCGCTCGGCGCACGACCGTATTGGCTTTGTACGGTTGGCGTGAAATGCGATTGCGCTTCTTGAATTTTGGCGAGCACATCAAAATTGCGCTCGCTCTCCGCTGAGCTGCGCGCGAACATCGACTGCCCGGCGGGTGCGGTACCCAGATTCGGCTCGAAGTTCGGCGGATGCATCGCCGTGGGTTGAAAGCCGGTGACCGCAGCGAGGTCGCGCAATTCGCTTTGAATGCTGTTAGCCGTCGATGTGGGCGCGGGCGGCGCGGCTCGGGTACCCGGATCGCTCACGCGACCGATGTAGCCGGCATTTTCTAAGCCTTCAAACAAGACCCGCACATCGCCTAAGTGTCTAAGCAGACTTCGGTAGGTGGCCACCTTCGTTTTACCGTCGACGGCAAGGAGAAGCGTGCGCATCGGGCGCGGTATTTCGTGACCCGAATCGCGCGCGAGCTTGGTACCGATCTGGGTACGCGCGTAAATGACAGTGTCGTCCATAACTTAACTAACTCCCCTCACCAATTCGTGCGAGCTCGCCCTCGACCGTGGCGCTCAACGCTCGTGCACGTACGCGGATGTCATCCATGTCGAGTTGTGAACTCCAGAAAGCACCGATGCGCAGACCCGGGGTGAGAGCGGCAGCATCCAGCGTGAACACAGTCTCAGGCGTTGCAAGCACCAAATGCATCAACTCATCGCGTTCAAAAACTGCTGTGCGTAGCGCGATTTGTTGATCTCGCGCCTCCCAATCGGTAGTTGCGTCGAACAGGTCTTCGGTGGCGATCAGGGTCTCTGGGCCGTCAAACAGCACAACACGGCGCGCTGATGAATTCATGGCGGCTGAGTAGATTGCAGCTTCAACCTGTTCATCCAAAGTTTTTTGGGTCGAAGCCGCCATTGAATCCGGAAGCGACTGGACACTGGAAGTGTTCTCAGTCGCAATAGAAGCTCGCGTAGCGACAAGTTTTTCGACCGATTGAAGCAGGTTTATCCAGCGGTTCTCAATCGCGAAGTCGCTCTCGTCGATTACAGATATCGCAACCGACGGCGCGCCAGTACGTGATGCTGCCCACTCCAAAAGCCGATCTCGGCCTTCGCTCCCATCAAAATTGACTAGGACAATCCCTTTGATCGAGCAGGGCGTCATGCGCGTCAGAAGTTGAACTTCGTGCAGCACGAGCGCGGTCTCTGTTTCCGTCGGATAACAAAACACCACTAAAACATCCGAGGCACTCAGCATCGGGCGAAGCAGGCCGCCCGTCACAGTCGCACCGCCAGTGCTGTTGCCTCCGGCGTTTGCAGGCAGAAACGTGTAAATCGCTACTTCGGGTGATCCGCTCGCTTCCCGCCAAGAATCGACGGTGTACGCATGTGCGCCGTCGCGCTGGGTAAGTCGCAGCACCGTAGGTTCAGGCGCGAACCCCAGAGCTTCGAGTTCCGCGCGGTCATCCGCCCACGATTTTGGGAGCGAATTGAGTGTTGTAAGTACCCACTCTTCGCTGCCCGCTAGTCGGCGCCGGCGTGAAAACCAGCCCCTAGCGAGGTCTGTGCGTGACGCGCTCGTGGCTGAGTCCACCTCTTGGGGGCCGGATGACGAAGCGCTCGCCACTGCTTCCCCGACTATCTCTTTCGTCGCCACGTTCGTTCACTATTCTTGAATACCTATCAAAAATGATAGGTCGCAAGAACTGTGCTCAAAACCATTTTTGTCTAGAACGATCGATATTCGTAGGACTAGTCCGAACAAATTCCTTTGCTGAAATCGTTTGCAGCTAATGAAAATGACGTTGACATATGCTAAGGTCATGAGCCATGCAACATATGCTGACGTCTTACGTCATATACCGACGAAGCTCAGTCAGTCGTCCGCGGGCTACTTAGTTTGCAGCTAGCCTACTGATGTGTATCTACGGCGCACTTAATTCGCGTAAAAAACAGCGAAATGCTCGCGCTCATCAACCCAGCTTCGTGTTTGCGCGAAGCCCGCTGAACGCAATAGCTCTTCAAATTCCGGCACCGAATACTTGTACGAGTTCTCGGTGTGGATGCGTTCGCCAGTGCGGAATTTTCGTTCCTCGCCGCGAAGGTTTACTGTTGTCTCTCGGCGTGATTCTAGGTGCATCTCGATGCGTCCGAACGCCGAGTCGTAGCACGCGTAGTGACGCCAGTCATCAAGACGGAAATCGCTGCCGAGCAAACGATTGACGTGCATCAGCACGTTTCGGTTGAACGAAGCGGTAACGCCTAGCGCATCGTCATACGCCGCTTCGAGGGTCGCTTCGTCTTTCTTCAAATCAATGCCGATGAGCAGACCACATTGGTTTGTTCGGCGATGTGCCGCAACTTGCTTCAAGAACCAACTCGCCTCATCAGGCATGAAATTGCCAATGGATGAGCCTGGGTAGAAGAAAAGCGTTGCGCTGTCGTTCATCACCGCTTGCACGTCGAGCACGCGAGAAAAATCAGTAATGAGGCCCGCAAGCTCGGGCGAATCTGGGTTGCCGGCAAGTCGCGAAAGCGCATCAATCACTGCGCTCTCTGAGATATCCACTGCGACATATCGCGAAGGCTTGAGTGCTTCAAACCACTTCTCTGCCTTCACGGAGTCGCCGCTTCCCAAATCGACAAATTGCTTTCCGGCACCGATTGCCGCGGCAATCTCGCTTCGGTAGCGTTGGTGAATGGCCGCCTCAGTTCGTGTTGGGTAATACTCCTCGGTGAGCACGATTGCGTTGTACAAGGTAGAGCCGAGCGCATCGTAGAAATACTTCGGGGGTATGGACGCAGCGGGCGCAAGTAAACGCTGTACAAGCAAATCGAGTTCTGCTTTGGAGTCGAGCGTGAGAGCATTGGTGATCGTCGGACGAGCGCCGCTGGGTGCCGATGGACGATTTAGAGCGGTGATAGTGCGTAGCGGCATGAAACTTCCTCGGGCGAAGTGGACGGGGCGCAATCACGGTGGAGCGCATCGGGGAAACGATCGACGGTGGTGTTGAAGTAGGCACTATTTCGCGACCCTAATTCCAGTGAACTGCCAGCGCTTATCGGGTTGAAAGAAATTGCGGTAGCTCGCACGCGAATGTCCGCGTGGCGTTGCGCAGGAACCCCCGCGCAGCACATACTGCTGGTTCATGAATTTCCCGTTGTACTCACCCACCGCACCTGCTGCGGGAGCAAAGCCTGGATAGGGTAGATACGCAGACGAGGTCCACTGCCAAACGCTATCGTGCACTTGATCTAGCTGCGCACTTGAACGAATGGCGTGCTCCCACTCGAACTCGGTAGGCAAGCGTGCGCCACACCAGCGTGCGAACGCATCCGCTTCGTAGTAGCTGACATGACATACGGGACTAGTCAGTGAGAGCGGTCGGATGCCTTCGAGCGTGAACGAATGCAAACCCGTGTCGAGCGAGCGCCAATAAAGGGGCGCCGAAATGTTGTTTTGGGAAACCCAATCCCAGCCGTCGGAAAGCCAAAGCGCGTGGTTGCCGTAACCGCCGTCATTGATGAAGGCGAGGTATTCGCCGTTCGTCACCAAGCGGTTAGCGAGTTGATACGGATGCACTAGCGCTTGATGGCGTGGTGATTCGTTATCAAACGCAAAATCGCCACCACCGTCGTAGCCAATGTGTGTGAGCCCGCCATCAAAACTCAGCCAGTGCGTCTCTGTGCGAACCGCATCAGCGGGATGGGGCCCATCTGCTTGGTAGATCGGGGCAAGCGGATTCACCGAGAGCATGTGCTTCAGATCAGTGAGCATGAGCTCTTGGTGCTGCTCTTCGTGATTGAAACCCAATAAGAGCAGCGCTGTGATGCTGCTATCGGGTTCACGAGCCTCAAGCCAGCCGATGAGCGCTTGGTCAACATGGGCTCGATAACGATAAATTTCCTCTAGCGACGGCCTCGACAGCATTCCACGTTGCGGACGAGGATGTTTCTCTCCGATCCCGTTGTAGTAGCTATTGAAAAGGATCTTGAAGGCATCGTTGAAGGTTCGATAACCAGCTATGTGGGGTGAGAGTACAAAAGTCTCAAAAAACCATGTGGTGTGCGCTAGATGCCATTTGATCGGGCTAGCATCCGGCATGGATTGCACTTGGCAATCCTCAGCGGACAACGGTGCTGCGATAGCTTCCGTAGCTCGGCGCGTCCGGCGATAGCGCGCAATAAGGTCTTCGGGTTTCATCATTTGTTTTTGCGCAGGAAAATCCATCAGCGCCGGCCTAGAGAAGACGACAAGTCGGAAAAATAATCATTGATCCATCCGCAAATTCAAGCTGGGCCGCACGCGGCCGTGTCTTCGAGCGCGCCACGCAGGTACCGCGCAGGTATGTAGGCGCGCCCATGAGCTACAGCCTCGCACGAGCACACCATTGGGCTTTGCATCGATTGATCGATTAGGTTCAAAGCCAACATCCGAGCTTTTCTTTCAGCGATTATTTTGCGCGTACACCGTGTGCGATATACGCGATCCCCATGTATCTCGGATGCACGCAGGTGGAACATAACGCTTGCGTGTCGAAGAGTTTGCGCCATGGCGCATCGTAGTTCTCGAATGTAGTGCAGTAAGGCTTTTGCCGCCACTCTACCCAAGGATTGAGCAGTGAAAGCGTGCCGCTAAAAAGTTTTCCGCCCGCGAGCGCAAAGCGTGCCCCGTTTTTAGCGATGGCAAGTAAATGATCGAGCGCAGCGCTTGACTGAAGCACATCATGCGTAAACATCATCAGCACCGCGTCTATCGAATCGACTTCAATCGCTTCGCCGAGCGCGGCGGCCTGCGCTTCGATCAGATCGACATTTGAAAGGCCCAGTTCGCGAACGCGAGAACGAGCGAGCATCATCATTTCCGCACACGGCTCAATTGCGATTACACGACCCGTTGGACCGACCGCGTGCGATAGCGCCGGCAGCGACTTCCCGGTGCCGCAACCGACATCGAGCACAGTGTCTCCCGGTTTGAGCGAGAGGAGTTGGTGGGCTGCGTCTCTTAGTGCCTCGATACGCGGTGTCGTTGCGTCGTAATTTGTCGCGAGCGCGCGGTATTGCGAGTTAGATCGAGTGATCGAGGCGCTCGCAGGACGACGCGTCAATGGCGCAAATCGCGCGTACTGCTGAGCCATGTTCGCCAGAGTAGCGGACGAGGTGTGAAGAGTCGGTTCAGAGTTCATGGGTCAACTTCGATGATGTGCTGAAAGTTCGCGGAATCAGCGCGCGCGGTTACACAATCAACTGTCGAAGTGAGCTAGATGCAGATATCGATGTAAATAATGGAAGAAAGCTCATTTATTTGAGAAAGCGATTACGACGTAATAAGCGTCTAAGCCTTAGAAATATTGGACGATCGCTTGATTTATAAAATATAGACAAAGCGTTTGACTAATGACCGTGGGTCAGTTAAAAATAAACCGAAATGACCAAAGGTCATTTAACTCCAACTCACACGGGTATACGTCGCACTCGCACTGCTGAAGATCGTTGTCACATCCATGCCGCCTCTGAAGAAAATAATTAAAGACGCGTTTTCGTTGCACGATGACCATCATCGTTCAGGCGAGGACGGCGCAGGCACGGACGCTAGCAAAGAGCCATTTAAGGCCTTGCTCAGATGCCCGAAACGATCGCGTGCCACGGACGCAGCGGACAAAGAGGCGCGTCGGGCGAGCATCCTGCATGCCGCCGAATCGCTCTTTCGGCAAACGCATGAATATGCCAACGTTGCCGAGGTCGCTCGCGCTGCGGGGCTCGCTAAAGGCACGGTCTATCTCTACTTTCAAACCAAGGAAGAGATTTATCTCGCGCTTCATATGCGAAATGCTGAGGCGTTTTTCACCGAACTCATTGCGGATCTGGAGTGTGGCTTCCCGCACGGCGAGAAGAAAAACATCGACTTTGACTACATGCGTGGCATGGTGGCGAAGCACATGTTCGATAACGAGCTGTACTTTCCGCTCGTCGCCGTCTGCGTCGGGCTACCCGACGGGAGCGTGCCGATGCAATCCGCGCTCACCTTTAAGCAACTTCTTACCAGTTGGCTTCTGCGCGCAGGTGCTGGGCTTGAGCGGCACTACCCCCAGCTTGGCGCTGGAGAAGGGCTACGACTGCTCAACCACAGCTACGCAATGATGATTGGCCTCTATCACCTGCTAGGTGATGTTGGCCATGCGCCGCAGCGCCCCACCGACATCGGGCTGAATAGTTTTCGCGATGAGTCGATGCTCGCACTCAGTCGCTACTGGTACGCCACGATCGGTGATCCTCACCGAAAAGACACTTAACAAGAAGATAGCGAAAAAGAAGCCCAAGGCTCAACGAACCTCCTCAAGCGAAATCAACAAAACGTAACGCCCCAATAAAACACGAAGGCGAATCATGAGACGAATAAAGACTCCCTCCTCCTCACTTTCCTTTCTCCGTCAGCGAAGTTTGCTATCGCTGGCCTTGATCGCGTCTGCTGCGCTCGCTCTGAGCGGCTGTGGCAAGAGCGATGAAGCCAACGCGAAAGCTGCGGCCTCAAGCGGCGCCGTACAAACGCCCACCAAAACGGAGTTACCGCGGCCGGTTCGCACGCTCGTGGTGGGGTCGAGCGATCTCTCAGACGCAATGTATCTACCTGGCGAGGTGCGCGCACGCTTTGAGCAGCGCTATGGCTTCCGCGTAGCAGGAAAGATCGCGAAGCGGATGGTCGATGTTGGGCAAGAAGTGAAAGCAGGCCAGGTTCTGGCTGTCCTCGATTCGCAAGATGTGCTGCCGAATATCAACGCGCAAGCCGCGCAGGTCGAAGTGGCGAGAACCGATCTTCAGTTTCAGCAAAGCGAGCTGAAGCGACAAATCGAACTCCGCGAAAAAGGCTTTGTGAGCGGAGCGTCGCTTGAGCGCCAAAAGGCTGCCACCGATGCCGCTGTCGCGCGATTCAATGCAGCGCGCTCGCAGCTCGCAAGCGTGCAAAACGGGCTTAATTTCCAAACGCTCACTGCGGATCGCGCGGGCGTCGTGGTTGGCGTTGATGTGGAAGCGGGCAGCGTTGTATCTGCGGGACAGTCCGTAATCCGAGTTGCGCAATTGGGCGAACGGGAAGTGTTGATCAATGCGCCTGAACGAGCGCTCACGCAACTTAAATCGGCGGCTGGGTTTCTAGTCGCGTTTGACGCTGTGCCTGGTAAATTTGCTCGCGCAAAGTTGCGCGAACTCTCCCCCGCCGCTGATCCGCAAAGCCGCACCTACGCCGCGCGCTTGAGCCTTATCGATGCGGGCGATGAGGTGAAACTCGGCATGAGTGCGACGGTACGAACCGAAACAGCGACAGGACAAAAAATTGTCATCCCGAACACCGCGCTCTACACGCGTGATAACGCAACCCGCGTGTGGCTCGTTGATCGCGCAACGGAGACCGTAAAGCCCGTAGAAGTGACGCTCGGGGAGAGTACGAACGACGGCGTAATCATCCCGAACGGCTTAAAGGCGGGCGACCTACTGGTCACTGCAGGCGCGAATTTGCTGCAGCCAGGTCAACGAATCCGTCTAGTAGAGGCGGCTCCAACTAATCAGCCAAATCCGCCAAAGCAAGCAAATAGCGGGGCTAGCGCTACAAAATCAGATGCGGCGAAAAAAGATCAAAAATCTGCTTTGCCCCAATCAAACAAAGCCTCAACCTCTGAGGCTAAAAAGCCATGACTGACGCATCCGCAAATCTGCGCGGTAACGTCTCCGCCGCAGCGCTCCGCCACCAACAGCTCACGCTCTTTTTTATCCTCGCCATTGCTATCGCGGGGCTCGCAGCGTATTTCGCACTCGGCCAGCGTGAAGACCCAAACTTCACATTCCGCGCCGTAACGGTACGGATGTTGTGGCCTGGCGCGACAACATCACAGGTGGACCAGCAAGTCACTGATCGCCTTGAGAAGAAGCTCCAGGAGATGCCGTATTTCAAGCGCACTCAAAGCTATTCCAAGCCGGGCGAATCGCTCATCATTCTTGAACTTGAAGACACTGCGCCGCGCAAAGACGTGCAAGCGCTCTGGTATCAAGTGCGAAAGAAAGTTCAGGACATTCGGCACACGCTGCCGCCGGAAGCAATCGGGCCATTCTTTAACGACGAGTTTGGCGATGTCTTCGGTTCAATCTATGCCTTCACGGGCGATGGATTTACGATGTCGGAGCTGCGCGATCAAGTCGAGGCAGTTCGCCAAGAATTGCTCAGGATTCCCGATGTTTCGAAGATCGAGCTCATCGGCGTTGTTGACGACAAAATCTACGTTGAACTTGCCAACGCGAAGATTGCGTCGCTCGGCATCGATGCAGTATCAATCGCCAATCAGTTGCAAGCGCAGAACGCGATTGTTCCGGCGGGCGTGATCCAAACAAAAGACAATGCGATTGCACTGCGTGTCAGCGGCGTGCTCGATTCGGTAAAAGCCGTGCGCGATCTTGAGCTCACGGTTGCCGGCAAAACTGTTCGCTTGGGCGACATCGCTTCGGTGACGCGCGGCTATGCCGATCCACCGTTCCAAACCATGCGCTTTGGTAGCAAACCCTCGATTGCGCTTGCAGTGTCGATGAAATCAGACGGCGATGTGCTGCGCCTCGGTGACAATCTGACCCGGGAGATGGCGCGCATCAAAGGCGATTTACAAGTTGGAGTTGAGTTTTCGCAGGTCTCCGATCAGCCGCGTGTGGTGAAACAAGCAGTGGGCACCTTCATGCGCGCGCTCATCGAAGCGATTGCGATCGTACTTGCAGTGAGCTTCATCGCGCTTGGGTGGCGAGCAGGTGCGGTCGTTGCACTCACCATTCCGCTCGTGCTGTTGGCCACATTCCTTGCCATGCGGATATTCAATATCGATCTGCATCGGATCTCAACAGGCGCGCTGATTATTGCGCTCGGCCTGCTCGTGGACGATGCCATGATCGTGGTTGAGATGATGGTGCGAAAGCTCGAAGAGGGGTTTGATAAGTTCGCAGCAGCAACTTTCGCCTATACGAGTACTGCGTGGCCGATGTTATCCGGCACCTTGGTTACCGCTGCGGGGTTCTTGCCGATTGCGATGGCCCGCTCAGCCACGGGCGAATACACGTTCGACATGTTCAGCGTAACAACGATCGCATTGGTGATCTCCTGGTTCGCCGCGATCATTGCTACTCCGTTGTTTGGATACTGGATCCTGCGCCGCCCGAAGGGAGCTGTAGGTGCGAGCGCTGGTCACGGCCATGAGCACTTCGACACGCCGTTTTATCAGCGCTTACGCCGCATCATCGATTGGTGTATTGAGCACCGCTGGAAAACAATCGTCTTCACTGTCGTCGGCTTCGCGGTCGGCGTGGTTGGCATGGGGCTCACACAGAAGCAATTCTTCCCAACGAGCGACCGCACTGAGGTGATGGTTGAGATGTGGCTTCCCGAGGGCTCAAGTTTTCAAGCGACTGAAACGCAGGTCGAAAAGCTCGAAGCAATTCTTCGCGCCGATAACGACGTGAAGACATTTGTCACGAGCGTTGGCAATTCGTTACCGCGCTACTTCCTATCGCTAAATCAGGAGCTCTTCCGACCAAACTTCTCGCACACGTTGATCTTGACCGACAGCGTTGAGGCGCGCGATCGCCTCACAGCGAAACTGCGTAACGAACTCGAGACTAACTTTCCGGGTGTGCGCGGACGCGCCTTGCGCACCCCGCTCGGCCCGCCCGTTGCGTATCCAGTCATTTTCCGGGTGAGCGGCCCGGATGTCGCTGAGCTCAAGAGAATCGGCGATGAGGTTGCAACCGTATTGCGCGCGAATCCGCACACGGTGGAAGTGAACACCGATTGGGGTGATCGAACCCCTGCGATTCAAATCGAGGTGGATCAAGACCGCGCTCGCGCGGTTGGCGTAACCTCGCTCGCCATCGCGCGATCACTCGGTGGTGCAGTCTCGGGCGCAACGATTGGGCAATTCCGCGAGCGTGATCGCCTGATCGATGTCGTCATTCGCGGCCCCGCTGCAGAGCGGCTCGCCATCGCAAACATTACCGATTTGCAAATCCCAACGGCGAGCGGCCGCTACGTGCCACTCGCGCAGGTGGCGACTGTGAAACAGGTGATGGAGGAACCGATCATTCGTCGCTACTCGCGGGTGCCAACGTTGTCGGTGCGCTCAGATATCGTTGAAGGCGTGCAGGCGCCCGATGTCTCGGGCAAGATCAATCCATTGCTTGACCCCATTCGTGCGAAGCTCCCGCCGGGCTACCGCATCGATGCAGGCGGAGCGTTCGAAGAAAACGCGAAAGCGCAGGCTTCAATCAACGCGGGCGCGCCGCTCATGCTCTTCGTTTGGCTCGCGCTCTTGATGCTGCAGCTGCAAAGCTTCTCGCTGTCAGCGATGGTGCTGATCACGGCTCCGTTTGGGATCGTTGGCGTAGCAATTGGATTGCTTCTTTTCCGGATGCCGTTCGGATTCGTCGCACTGCTCGGCGTCATTGCATTGATGGGCATCATCATGCGAAATACGATCATCTTGATTGATCAAATCAAGCAGCATATGGCGGCCGGTGAGCATCCCTGGGTTGCTGCGCGTGAAAGCGCCGTGCAGCGCTTCCGGCCCATCGTGCTTACCGCTGCTGCGGCAATTCTCGCGATGATTCCGCTGACGCGCAGCGTACTTTGGGGCCCCATGGCGGTTGCGATCATGGCAGGTTTGATCGTGGCAACCGTGCTCACGATCCTCGCCGTCCCCGCGATTTACGCCGCTTGGTATCGTGTAAAGCGACCGTAACATTCTGGAAAAAGCGCGCCACGGATAGCTTGCTACCCGTGGCGCGCAATACAGAACCGTACCCGCTACTCGTCGCGAAACAGGCGTCTGTTGGCTTTTCACGCCGCGCACCCGCGACTCATCGCAGCTGTCTTTCTCTAGTAACGCAGGAACTTTATTGTTCGCTCCATTGAAACAAGTCACAACGTCTTTGGAGAGACATCATGAACCTGCTGCATTTGATCTTTACTTTTAATTTAGTCACCGCAATCTTCATATTGCTCGGCGCGTACTACTTGCACTTTCGCTACGACGAAGATACCAACGGCACTGCTGACACGAAGCGTGTTTACAACGGCGGCGGTAACAGCATGAGCGCTGGCATCCTCGGCGCGCTCGTAGGCGTTACTTTACTCTCAGGTGTCGCCACGCTTTTTGCGTAGACGAGCTTAGCGCGCGCCCGCGTGGCGCAAGCGCTCCGCAATCGCTCGTTGATTGCTCCGCTCAGCCGCTTCGAGCGCTGATTCGCCTCGCGAATTTCGTGCGTTCAATTGTGCGCCACCCTGAAGCAAGGCTGTAACCACATGGTCTGCGCCCATGCGCGCAGCGCGCACCAGTAGAAGCTCTCCTTCGGCGTCGAGCGCGTTGGGATCAGCCCCCATCGCGATAGCACGCTCAATTTGCGCAACATCCCCCGATTGCACCGCGCTGCGAAGCTGAGCCTGCGCTGACGGTGCACGCGCGAGCGCTTTCGGCGCTGCGGATGCGGTGTCGCCCAAGCGTTCGCGAGCGTCTCGAGTTGTATCGGGGCCTGTGGCGTTTGCGCGCGCAGTTTCTGCGCCTCCCACTTTCTGTTGGGCACTTCGTGCCATCGCAGGCGCAGGCGCTGCCGCAGCGGATTCTGCTGAGAATAACGCCGAATCGGCGCTCGCACTCATTGCCCCACGACCGGGTGGCGCGGGCAAAGTCGTTGGCGCGGCCGCGGCGGCTGGAGCGGCAGGTGTTGGGGCTGCGGCGGGTGCTGGAGCAGGGGCAGGCAGAGTGGCGCGTTCCGGCGCTCTTGCGCGCTCCGCAGCAACCGATGCTTGACTCGCAATCGCGATGCTTTGCTCGGTGTGCGGTGTCGGTGCGGCTTCGTTAGCGCTAGCGGGTACGCCGCGCTTGGCGACTGCTTGCGGGCTCGCGTCGCTTCTTGAGGTGCGGGATTGCGCCGCGCTTGCAGTCGATGGCTGCGCGGATGACGACGCAACTTCGCTTCCGGGAGATGCTGCCGAAGATCGTGCCGAAGGCGCTGAAAGCGTCCCCGTTGATTGTGTTGCTGGCGCCTCTGACACGTTGGCTGCGACGGGCGCGTTCGACTGAGGCGCGACCTCAGCAACTCGATTTTCTGAAAGATCGGTGGTGAGCTGAAACGCGATGAATCCTGTAACGCTTGCAATGAACACGCTCGCAGCCAAGGCGTAGCGCCAGCTGGAATCATTCGCTGCACGCTTTGTAGCGCGAACTGGGGCCGTGGCTTTGCTTTGTTTTTGCTCTGCAACCCGAGCTGCTTCGGCGAGTACGCGTGAGCGCACGCTCGTGCGAGGCGCTTCGCCGAGCAGTTCGCTCGCCTCGTGATAGCGCTTCACGAGCGCGTCGTCGATGCCTTTCAGAGGCGTCACTTCATTACTGCTCATGCTCGCACTCCTGTGGATGGGGGCGTCTCGCTGTCGCCTTGCAAAAGGCTCCGTAGACGGTTTCGCGCGTACCGAAGCCGCGATTTCGCGGTTTCGAAGCTCACCTGAGTTGCCTCCGCAATTTCTTCGACACTCATCTCCGCCTCGGCCTGCAGTAAGAATGCCTCGCGCTGATCGCTCGGGAGTGCCTCAATGGCCGCAATCAGCTCGTGAGCAGATTGCTTTGATTCAAGTTGCCGCACGGGGCCGAGCCGAGAGTCTGCCGCCAGCGCCGAGCCATACGATTCGCCGTCTTCCGTGTCTTCATCAAGACTTTGAAAATTCTTCCGTGTTCGCGCGAGATCAATCACTCGATTGCGCGCCATGGTGAAAAGCCAGGTTCGAAATTTTGCGCTCGCAACGTATTGCTCAGCTGACCGCGCCACGGCCAACCAAATCTCTTGCGCTACGTCGTCGGCAAGGTCCGCATCGCGAACGCTACGCAGCACGAATCGCCAGAGCGGCTTCTCATGTCGATCGTAGAGCGTCTCAAAAGCGCGCGCATTACCCATCGCATAGGCCCGCATCAATGCCTCGTCACTCGTCGGATCAATCGTTGCCGCAGCCGTCATTCGAGCATTATCGCCAATCGCTCCAAGCGATACGCCCCGTCAACTTGAGCGATGACGGGGCGCACGCGTTTCCCGACGACGGTGCGTCAAGCAACCGAACTAGCGGAACCAGCGTGGTGGATCGGGCACGTAGCCATTGTTGCCATACGCATCCGGGAAGGGATTGGGTGAGCGATCACGCGGGCGACGTGGTTCGGGAATCACGCCCATCGCTACGAGGTTTACAAAGCTGTCGTAGCGAATGCGAATCACCTCAGAGGGCGTATCGCTCAAGCGTTCGAATTCCGTTCGACTCACGCGATCATATTCGCGAGCGCCATGCGCCGTGCCAAGTGACTCTTCTACGCGGCTAGGGGCGGCGCGCTCAGCGAAGCTGCCGCGCTTTGCCACTTCGTTGCGCGTGCTCTCGGCAGAGTCGCGCGCTTGCGGAACGGGTGCGGCACTTGGTGCTGGTAAAGGCGCAGGTGAATTTGCACTGCCGCCAAGTTTGCTTTGCGGTGCGTCTTGGCGATAGCGCCAATCTTCGCGGGGTGCGGGCGATTCCACTTGCGGCGGCGCCACCCAGCGCTCGCGAAACATCGCGACACCGATGGTGCCCACATTCGATGGTCGTCCAGTTCGTGCGGCATACGATTGCGGTGATGAGGCAAAGGTGAAGGCGGCTACTTCAAGATCGCTTTTGCGCCAACCCGCAACTTGGTACGTTGATTTTGGATGGAATACATAGCCGCGTTGGCTCGTGCTCGCCGTCTCACCGGAAAGCACGTTCACGCCGTCGACAGAAACGACCGTGAGGATTCGCTCATCGGAGGGGCTGGAAATCGAAACCGCATATTTGTTACCTGGCACACCAGCCACCCAGTATTCGCCACGGTACTGATAAACCGGCAGGATCTGCCCCGATGTGCGATCCACCACAGCGACGCGCATCGAACTTCCTAGGCTCGTTAACGGGTAGCTTGGCGAGATTCGTGCGTGGGAGGTGGCGACGTTTGCCGCCAGCGCGATGACGCAAGTGGTCGCGGCCAATGCGGTGGCGATCGCGCTACGCGGGAGTGACGCGACGCGATCGCGGGAGAGGGCGTGGGTAGCGGTTTTCATTTCAGTGCCTTCCTTAGAAAGAGCGCGACAACCGCGCTTGAATACTGAAACGAACCGGGTTAAGAAACGGGGTTAGTGAAGAAGGAAATTCTCCGTTTAGACCTTACAGCAATAACGATTTATCCCAGATTAAATAAGGGATACGCTTACTAAAGAGTAAAAATAGAGACTCTACGATTCATTGACTTGGTCCAATTTAAGTCAAGTCTTTCGCAAGAAAGGTGGCCAGTTTTACGTGGCGATCTGCGTTGCGTCTCTAGGTGTTCTGCTGGCTAAATTAGATGTCACTGAGCATCCTCCGCACCCAGTGTTGGCATGTCGATTCGCAAGATGATGAGGCACTGCACCGCGGCTCCAAGAGCCCCTCGTCGCGCCACCTACCGTTTGCCGACGGTAGGCGCGGCGACCACATCAGTGGGAATGATTGTTGGCATCACGCTGGGCTGGCCTTCCGCATCGCGCAGCATTTCGCGCAACGTCGGTCCGTCGATCAATTGCAACTGGCGGCCCGCCGCGAAGGTGCGCGCTTCTTGCGTGAAGCTGCCTGTTGTAATCGCAATTCCGCCCGCCGCTTTGGCCACTATCACCATGCTGTAGAGCTCGCGGATGCTGCCGATGTCTACCTCTCGCTTGCGCCACGCTTTGCAGTGCGCAATGAAGATTTGTCGCCCACGTTGCAGCTGTAGATTTCGTGCCCCGTCATCACTTGCCCTGCCCCGCTCGGTAATCTGAAAACCGCGACGGCGAAAGGCTTCAATCGCGAGCAATTCGAAGTGGCCCCAAGTCATGCGCGGGTCGCTATCGCGCAGCGGCGCATTCACCGGGATGACGTCGTCAGTTTCGCGTGCGCGATTCATGAAGCTGTGAACCGCAAACCCTAAAGAAGCGATAAATGCTGCAACCGACGCCGCATCGATCAGCGACGACACGCGTTCTGCGCCGACCGCTGATGGGTTAACGAAGGTGTGCGCACCCTGCAACAAGAAGAACACGATCGCGCCAAGAATCACCCACGCCCACCAAGGCAGGCCGCCACCCACGCGCCAGAAACCGCGCATCCGTCGCAGCGAGGTTTCAGTCAGAAGGCGGTAGGAGGGAGGAGGTCGCAATTCGTGGCGCGCTGATCATGGCGCTAAGTTAGAACGTTGGCATATTTTGCCGTAGCCGCAGCCCGCGCCTACGCTCGAAAACGCTCACGCTTCCGCTTTTCGAAACTCAGAATACTCGCAGGAAACGGAAAAATGGATTTAAGCCCCATTAAATCAGGGCTAGTGCACCATTGCCGTATTCGCGAAAAAGCAAAAAATGACTTCTATACCCGATTGATTATGGGAGAACGTCGAAAAGGTGTTTGGCTATTTCGCATGTTGCTCGTGGCTCGGCCAACGGTGAATTTCTTCAAATACCCGCACCCAACCGGTTGCGAGTTGGTCAAGGATTTGTTCGCCCTTGGCAAGCGTCGCCGTGGTCGGATCGCCCACCGTTCCGTTGGTTGATATGTCTGCGGTCGTCCAAGCCTTGGTGAGCCGCCCATTGAAATACGTGAGTTGATCAGCGCGCCGCTCTGCGGGCCAGTTCGCCTCCGCACGATCCATGTGCACCGTATCGGGCAGAAGCTTCATCATCAGCGACGTTTCCGCGTCGCCTGCGTGAATGCCAATCGCCGCCTCTTTCGCCGAGAGCAGATCGTTGATCTTGTTTGGCACGTCCCAGATGAACAAATGCCAGCAGTGATAGTCGCGGTGCTTCACGTGCAAATCGCGCGCCGCAATGCGCAAGATTTCCGGCTGACCGCCGTGTCCGTTGACGAGCACGAGTTTGCGGAAACCGCTCACATAGGCTTGCTCGCCAATTTCCATGAGCAAGGTGGTGAGCGTGTTGGCCGAGAGCGTGATCGTGCCAGGAAAACCATCATGCTCGTTGCTCTTGCCGTAGTAAAGCGGCGGTAAGCAGAGCGCGGGATTCTCCTTCGGCAACCGCGCGAGTGCCTCACCAATCACGCCAAGCGTGAGCGCTGAATCCACCGCCACAGGAAGATGCGGCCCATGTTGCTCGATCGAGCCAATCGGCAAGATGAGCGGCACGTTTTTCTTATCCGGCAAATCGCGAATCTCTTGCCAGGTTTTGTAGGGGTAATAACGCGCGGAGGGAATGAAACCATGCATCATGTTTTTGTAGGCGCGGACTTGGTCGCGCCTCGGTGTACGGAACCCGCATGATAGTTTGAACAAGCGAATTTGCCGCGATTTTGTAGGCTCTGATCTGGACGCGCAAGGCCGTTTCTGTAGACCACTGCCTGGGGCTCTTGAGCGTTGGCGCTCCAAACTACGTCCGATTTTGCGCAACCAAGCGCGGCCAAGTCCGCGCCTACAAGGGCTCGCCCATCCAAGCAACTGCCCCCGAGTCAAGAAACGTGGCAGACAAATCCTTCGCTTCGCGGCTACCTGCTTCGATTCACCTTCTTCAACTCCGCTCACCTGCGGGTTCATTGCGAGCGCTACCTGGAAACAAATTTTGCTCAAGAAAAGATCATCACTTGATAAACAATGTATATGCATGTATATTGGGAATCAGTCAACCGAGAACGAGCAGCAACACAATGAGCCTCACCCATCTCCCATGCTATTGCGCGACGCTGCGCCAAGCCACTCGCGTACTGACCTCGATCTACGACGAACAGTTGCGTGAGGTGGGTTTGCGCGTCACTCAATTTACTCTGCTGCAGGCGCTGCACTTCGCGCCCGGTTCGCGCATCACCGATTTGGTCGACGTGCTGGCGATGGAGCAATCGACACTGACGCGAACGCTCGCCATCTTGCAAGGCAACGACTGGGTGCAGGTGACGGACCGACCCAGTGGCCGCGAGAAATGCTGGGAATTGACAACGGAAGGTCAGCGAGTATTTGAGCAAGCAATCGTGCCGTGGGAGCGCGCGCAAAGGTTCGTTGAGCAGCGCGTTGGCAAGCGGCGTATGAAAGAAATGCACAGCGACATGTTTGATCTTGCGGATCGCGCTATGACTTAAATTTTTTATCGTAACACATGCATATACATGCGATTGCTGTTTGGTGCTCCGCCCCTCAGTCGGGCACAGAACAACTTGAATCATCCTCCCACATCTACCTTGGAGCCTTATCATGAGCACAAAGATCAGCGCCGCAGAGTTTCGGCGCACCACAAATGTTTTCTTCGGATTGGCAATTGCATGGTTTGTTGCCGTGATTATCGGCAGCGAGAGCGGTTTTTTCAGCTCGCTGTACCAGCCCCTGATCGGCGCGCTTGTCGCAGTCAGCATCATCCTGCCCACTATTTGGTATTTCTCGTCGAGCCGCGTGCGGCTCTATGTCGAAGCAATCGGTCATCGACGGATCATGTTGCTGCACATGTGGCGTATTCCGGCAGCATTGATGTTCTTCTGGTATGGCGCGAACGGTCAGCTGCCACCATTGTTTTGGATACTGGCAGGCGTCGGAGATTTCATCGCTGGCAGTCTAGCGCTGTACATGGCATTTAAGCCAGAAAGTCTGCGGCGGTATTGGATTTTCAACGGCTTCGGCTTCCTCGACTTCGTCGTTGCTGTCGGCACAGGTTTGACCTACACGCTACTGCAAGATGAGCGTATGGCACCGATTGCGGTGTTGCCGATGGCATTGATTCCGCTCTTTGGTGTGGGCATTTCCGGGGCGACGCATTTGATGGCCTTCGACATGCTGCGTCGCAAGGATTGAGTCGGCCCGGTTTCTCCTAAGTCGATTCCGTTCGCGGTGAGCTCGTCTAACCACGAACACGCTCTGTCAGTCGCAATGCGGCTTGTGTGCGATCTGGCTCGTGCCTACGAACGTTGAGCCCACCCGCGAAGCTTGCCGGGATTCAACAGCCCTAGTGGATCAAACCGGCGTTTCGCTGCGACTTGCTTTGGATCGATCTGCCGCGAATTGCCTTCTTCAACTTCGTACACATGCGGATTCATGACGAACGCGCCGTGCGATTCAAAGGTCGCGATGTCTTTCTCAATCTGCGCTTTTGATTCAAAACGCATGACAGGCAAGCCGCCACAGGCCACCGCACCCTCGGCGTTACGAATGAACTCGAAGTGCAGCATCACGCGTGGGTTCATTTCGTCGTAGAGCGCCTTCGCCTGTTTCACGGGATCGCTTAACAAACACTGCAAATACGTGAACGAAGGATCGAGGCGCAACACGTGCATGGTCGTGTGGTTCCAGCAGAACTCGTGCGCGTAGCGCCCACGCGAGGCGGCTTCTTCTGCACTCGCCCAGTGATTCACCGTTCCGCCATGCGCTGCAACCAATGCGCGATACGCCGCTTCGCTGCTATCGGCGATCAAACTGATCGCGTAGGGCTGATCTGCGGCGATGAGCTTTCTCAGAAGCAACATGTATTTTGTGAACCCAGCCGCGAAGATGCCGCATTGTTTCTTCACGATTCCGGGCGAAGCCGCGAGCGCCGCCCCGAAACCCACCGCCGCATCGAACGACGGGAAGCTCGCATAGCTCTCGTTCCAATGCTGTTTCGGTGCGAGTGCGATCGTTAGCTCAACAATGATGCCGTTCGTCCCGTACGCATGCGCGAGCGCGAGGCATTCGTCGCCCTGCAGTTCAACGATCTCCGGCGCTTCAGACACCGTCATTACTTTGAGCGACAACACATTCGCGGGCGCATAGATCGGCCCGAAGTTAATTGAACCCACACCACCAAAGCCGCCGCCAAACAAACCACCGATGGTGGCGAGCCGAAACGTACTTGGATACGTGCGCTGTTCGAATCCTGCGTCGTTCGCCGCCTGTTCGAGCACGAGCAACTTGCAACCCGCCTCCACCGTCGCCGTGCCGCGTTCAATCGAAACGATCCGATTCATTGCAGTCATGTCGATCACAACGCCGCCCTGCAACGGAATTGCCTGACCGTAGTTGCCCGTGCCCGCGCCGCGCATCGTGATCGGTGTTCTGGTTTTGGCGCACTCACTCACGACAGTGGCGAGCTCCTCGCGCGTGCGCGGGCGCACGACGGCGTCCGCGCGCTTGCTATCGAGCTCGGATTTCAACAGCGGCGAAAACCAGTAGTAGTCTTTCGAGAGTTTCTCGATTTCCTTGTCGTCGGAGATCCAGTCGAGAGAAGGGAGCTGTGCCTTAAGAATTTCTACGTGAGACATCTGATTTACTGGTCGCTGCATATGCTGTCATCCCCGCGAAGGCAGGGACCCAGACCGGGAAGTTTTGATTGAATTTCGCACTAAGAGATTTTCGTCTAACCAGCACGTCAAAAAGGGCTCGCGTCGGGAAATTTCTCGGGGTCTGGGTCCCCGCCTTCGCGGGGATGACAGCAGCCGACACGGTAGTTTCTCTTCGATTGTGTGCACAGCGCTAGTCAATTTTCGCCGCCGTAATCTCCACCTCCACTAACCACTCCGGTCGCGTGAATCCAGAAACCATAATTAGCGTACTCGCGGGCCGACAGTCACTCAAAAACGTTGAGCGCACTCGCGAATACTCGGCGATGTGTTCGCGCTGAATCAAAAACGTTTTCACCCGTACGAGATGCTCAACCGTCATCTCTGCGCTGGCAAGAATCGCCACGATGTTTTGCCACACAAGTTCGGTTTGAGCGGCGATGCCGTCAGGCCACGAGCCATCGGCGCGAACCGGCAACTGCCCGCTTGATTCAAGAATTCGCGCGCCCGGCGGCAACTCGATCGCGTGGTTGTACGTCGATAACGGCGCGTAGATTTGTGGCGGGGTGTGGGGTTTCCAGAATGTCTTCATTGAATATCAGCGTGTGGGAGCGCGCTTGCGCGCGAAAGATTTTTCCTTAGCACTTCCTGCTTTCCGTGGAGTCTCGCAAAGATCGTTTTCGCGCGCAAGCGCGCTCCCACAATCGCGTCGCTTGCATTTCATGCATCTTAGCCCGCTCAATTTTCGGTCTCGCTCATGGCGTCACACAATGCCACAAACGATAATAGACGCTAAAGCATCGAAAGACGCACCGAAGGCTCCAATGACCGACTCCGAACGCAACAAAAATATCGTCTACGCATTGCTGACGGTCTCGATCATCTTAGGCATCGCGATGGGCACGCGAAACGCGTTTTCGGGGCTTTTCTTGCAGCCGATCTCGTCAGACATGAAGTGGGGGCGCGAAGTTTTCTCGTTCGCGGTCGCGCTGCAAAACCTGCTTTGGGGAATCTCTCAGCCATTCATCGGCTACATCGCCGATCGCTACGGCGCGAAACGCGTGCTCATGATCGGCGCGGTGCTTTACTCGATCGGTTTGGTCTGGACCGCGTTCCTCAGTAGTGGCACCACGCTCGCGCTCTCTGGCGGCATCATCATGGGGGTCGCCGTTGCTTGCACGACGTATTCGGTGGCCTACAGCGTCCTCGGCAAGATGGTGGATGCCTCGCGGCGCGCGTGGGCGTTTGGTATCAGTGCCGCCGCTGGGTCGTTTGGCCAGTTCATCATGATCCCGGTCGGGCAGTGGTTTATCTCGACTGAAGGTTGGAAATTTTCGCTCCTCGGTCTCGCGGTGATAACCGCCACGATGGCACCGCTAGGCTGGTATTTCGCGAAGCTCGGCGAAAAAGGAAAGCTACCGCAGCCCTCTAGCGTCGGCCAAGCAACTGCGGGCGAGGCGATGAAAACCGCGTTTGCGGATCGCTCGTACTTATTGCTCACACTTGGCTATTTCGTATGCGGTTTCCAAGTCGTTTTCATCGGCGCGCACCTCACGCCCTATTTGCTCGACAAAGGCGTGCCTGCGCACGTGGGCGTGACCGCGCTCGCTCTGGTCGGCTTGTTTAATTGCATCGGCACATATCTCGCGGGTGTAGTCGCAGGAAAAATGCCTAAGCGCTACGTGCTTTCATTCATTTACTTGATGCGCTCGATCGTGATCGTCATCTTCCTCGCGCTTCCGCTTACCGCGTGGTCGGTGTACGCGTTCGCTGCGGCGATCGGTTTCTTGTGGCTCTCCACCGTACCGCCCACCAACGCGCTGGTCGCCCAAATCTACGGCGCACGCTACCTCGGCATGCTCGGCGGCATCGTCTTCTTTTCACATCAGATCGGCAGCTTCCTGGGTGCGTGGCTCGGTGGAAAAATGTTCGACCTGCAAGGCAACTACAACACCGTGTGGATCATCATCATCGCGCTCGGCGTGTTCGCCGCGCTGGTGCATTTGCCGATTGATGAGCGGGCGTTGGATAAGCGAGTAGCGGTTGCGTAACCACCTACAACGAGGGCATTACGAGATACGTTGC
The DNA here is from genome assembly GCA_013298765.1 of Betaproteobacteria bacterium. Classification (GTDB taxonomy): domain Bacteria; phylum Pseudomonadota; class Gammaproteobacteria; order Burkholderiales; family Casimicrobiaceae; genus Casimicrobium. The sequence continues at coordinate 63,097 of JAAFJA010000012.1, read as the reverse complement.
GATTGCAAATGGGGAGATTGAGCAACATGGAGGGAGTGACAAAACCTGATCGACTTGGGCGAGCAATCGTGTCAACGATTTGCTATCTGGCCTTCACGGCTGCACTCGTCATAGTTGCCGTGCCGATCTCGGCATATCTTTCGGGAAGTTACAGCGCAGTGGCGAGCAAGTATGACGCCAATTTGCTAACTCTAGTGTTGTCCGGTCTGTTTCCCGCATACGCAGGCATTCTGTTTTTCCTCGTACCGTCGCTTATTTTTGGCGCTCAGTTTGGATTCGCAAAATCTGTTCGTGGGATGCTGTTTGCATGCATTACGTCGGGACTTGTGCTTCTCGTTATTTCTGGTTGGTTGTTTGCTCCGGGTTGTCTCTACTCGCACGTTTGGGAACCTCTCTGCCGAATCAGCATATTTGAGGCAATAACTCTGGAAACGGAAGGAGCGAGACAATCATTATTTGTGCACTTAGTTGCTTGCGCGGTAATTTTCTTTCGCTACAGAAAGACCATCTTGCATGAAAAGCTCGTTGGTTGAATACCGTGCACCTTTTTCTAGTGTGAACAATCACGTCTTCGGAAATCGACTCAAGCGCTCATCATCCTCTCGTTTTCGGTCAGTATCCAAGACGTGCTCCCATCGTAGTTTCAAATTCAGGACGCTTGAGTAGCGGTGCTATTTGCTGAGCGTGCGGAATGAATCCTCCCAATGATCGATGCAAGCGCGAACTTTCGGTAAGCGATGTCGCTCCGGCAACATCACGGCGTACACCTCGTTCTTCGTCTCAAGCTCGTATTTTGCGAGCACTTGCACAAGCTGACCGCTCGCAACGAGTGGTGCGACTAGCAACTCGTTCAGCCGCGCGATACCGACGCCTTCGAGCGCGAGTGCGAGAACAATCGAGGTGTTGTCCGCGCGGGTGTGGCCTTTGATGTTGATCGATTCGACATTGCTTGATGTGTTTCGCGTGTTTCGTGCGGTTCGCGTTGTGCGAGTCGTCGGATTGTCTGCTTTGAATGACCAGCGATTGAGCGACTGACTTGCGGAATTCGCAATCAGTCGATGCGTGTCCAAATCTTCTGGTCGCTTCGGTGTGCCGAATTCGCGCAGGTATTGCGCGGTGGCGTAGAGCTTGCGGCCGTGTTCGCCGATTTTTCTCGCGACCAGGTTTTCGTTCAGCGCGACGCCCGCGCGAATCGCGACATCGATGCCATCACGCGCGAGATCGACGGCGCGATCATCGGCGGCGATGTCCACTTGAAGTTTCGGATACTTTTTGTAGAGCCCGCGCAGCGAGGGCACGATCACGAGTTGCGCGAGGATCGGACTCACTGCCACGCGCACCCAGCCCGAGGGCGCAGCATGTCGCCCGCGCAAATCCGCTTCGAGTTCGGCGGCGGTATCGAGCATGCGCCGTGCGTGCGCGAGAAAGGTGTCGCCTTCGTCAGTCAGGCTGAGCCCATGCGTCGTTCGATGCAGCAGACGAACGCCGAGTGACTTTTCCATCCGCACCACGGCGCGCGATATTTGGCTCACCGGTTCGTTTCGTTCGAGCGCAACGGCGGAAAGCGTGCCGAGTTCGGTGATTCGAACGAAGAGGGCGGCGTCTTCAAGGTTCAATTGCATGCGGCGATTGTGCGATGTTTGCCTTTGTTTTGCAAATGGCGCAAAAGCAAAGTGCTTTTTCCGCTGTTTCCGGGCGTTGGATTTGCAAATAAAGTTCGCTCCATCGAAGACAAACCCCAGAGAAGGAACGCATCATGAACAGCGGATCGATTCACAGCCCAATCACTTTCGCGTCGCAATCGCTCAACTCAGAAGCGCTCGCTGCCATCCACGACAGTGCGAAACAGCGTGCTCAAGCGCTTCGTCGCGAAGTGATTTCCAGCTTTATTGACAGCTTTATTGGATGGACGTTTCGCCGCGCCGAGTCATCTCGTCGCGCGCCTAACTCACGCTCGGAGCTCGCATGCCAGTCGTAACACTCACTGTTCGCAAACTGCAAACGCTGCAATTCAAAAACCGCGTACTTGACGCGGTACATGAGGCGCTGGTGGCCGTCGGCGTGCCGCAAACCGACAAATTTCAACGTGTGCTCGCACTCGCCGACGAGGATTTTCGATTCGATCCCAGCTATCCCGATGCGGCAACGCCGCGCGATGACGATTACGCGTTGATCGAAATTCTTTGGTCAGTCGGGCGCAGCGTGAAAGTGAAGCGGCAGATGCTCGCCACGCTGATGTCCCGTCTTTCAAGCGAAGGCATCAATCCCGAACACGTGACTGTCGTGTTCAAAGAAACGCAATGGGAAAACTGGGCGTTTTCCGGCGGGCGACTGATTCACGCAGGGGCGTGAAAGCCCCCTGCAACCGCTAAGTTAAATTTACGCAGCAATTCGATATATCGACCAATTTAATTGGGCAATACCTAGATATACAGTAGATCTCGTTACGACTTCTTATCTAGGCCTAGCCTCTTAATCGTTGCCGCTTCAGCCGCGAAGGTGCGCTCGGCATATGCGGTGTAATCGGCAGTATTCATGTAGATCACCGGCTGGTGAAACTTCTCAAACGCGGCGAGCACTTTTGGATCTTCGAGCGTCTTTCTGAAGGCATCATGGAGCGCTTTCGTTACCGCCCGGTCCATGCCTTTTGGCGCGCCGATGCCAAACGGGCTTTCGGTGATCGTGTCGTAGCCCAGCTCTTTCACCGTTGGCACGTTCGGAAACTGCTTCGTGCGCGCACGCCCGAGCGTGGCGAGCATGCGAAGTTTCCCGCTCTCAACATGCGGCGCAAATTCGGTCGTGCCGCTCATCATCATGAGTTGTCCGCCCAAAATCGCCGCGAGAATTTCGGCGCTGCCCTTGTACGGAATGTGATTGAGCGTGATGCCCGCCTTTTGCGAGAACTCCTCAATCGCAAGATGTGGCGTGGTGCCGATGCCGGTGTGACCGTAGTTCACGGCGCCCGGATTCGCCTTCGCGGCCTTCACCATGTCGTCAAGCGTTTTGAACGGCGAATCGGCAGGAACAACGAGCCCGAATGTATAGCCCGTCAAGCAAATCACATGGGTTAAATCCTTGATCGGATCGAACGCTGTTTTTTGCATGTGTGGAATGCGATAAATGCCAAGCGGCAATTGCGTGATCGTGTAGCCATCGGGCTTCGCCGTCACCATCGCTGCGGCACCCAACGTACCGCCTGCGCCAGGTTTGTTTTCAACCACGACCCCAACCCCCAACACTTTGCTTACGCTTTCCGCCAAAGCGCGTATCACAGCGTCAGACGAGCCCCCCGGCGGCCACGGACAGATGAAGGTGATCGGGCGCGATGGAAATTTTTCTTGCGCGAATACCGGTTGCAGCGCGCTTGCAACGCTGACGGCTGCCATCGCAGCAATCGCTTCGCGCCGACTATAGGTTGTGGTCATGTGGCCTCCTTTTGTGATGAAAGGAGTGTAGGTCGCGCGCGCGTCGCCGTCTACGTCGCGTTTCGCAATTTGGAGCGGTTCGCGCGACCCGCCGCGCAAACGATTTGTAAGCGACGGCTTGACGTCGCTTCTTTGCATAGCTGCGATGTCATGAAGCGCGGTCTGATCCCCGCCTTCGCGGGGACGCGCCTACAAAACAACCTTTACGCCGCGTTTCGCAATTCGCGCAGTACTGCGCCATTAGCCAGTTCGATCACCCGATGCGCCGAGGCGATGGTCTCAGCGCGATGCGCGATTGTGATGCGCGTGAGCGGAAGTGCGCGAATCGCGTGATTGACTTTGCGCTCGTTGTCCGAGTCCAGCGCGCTTGTGGCTTCGTCTAGCGCCAGAATCTTGGGTTGTTTGTATAGCGCTCGTGCGAGTAACACGCGCTGCTTTTGACCACCGGAGAGTGTGTTGCCCATATCGCCGACGAGCGTTTGATAGCCCATCGGCATGGCTGCAATTTCATCGTGAATGTTGGCGAGCTTCGCAACATCTTCCACGCGTGCATAGTCGATCAGCGAGTCAAAGCACGCGATGTTTTCTGCGATTGCCCCGGCGAGCAGCGTATCGTTTTGCATCACCGTGCCGATGATTGTGCGGAATTGGCTTGGCCCAAGCTGTTTGAGCGACGTCGCGCCGCGCTCGCCGATTCGGATTTCGCCTTCGGTCGGCTCAAGCAAACCCAGAATGATCTTCAGCAACGTCGATTTGCCGCAACCGCTCGCGCCAACCATCGCCACATGCTCGCCCGCCTCGATGGTGAGCGAACAGTCGCGCAGCACCCACGGCTCGCCCTCCGCATACCGAAAACTCACATTGCGCACTTCGATGCGCGGCGCTATCCGCGACACATCCGTCTCAAATGCGCTTTCGCGTTCCGGCTTTTCTAGCGCAATATCCGCCAATCGCTCTGCGTGCAGCGAAAGCATCTTCACTTGCATCGCAAGATTGATGAGCGCCGTGGCCCGTCCTGCAAATTGCCCCTTGTACGCCATGAAGGCGAGCAACATACCGAGCGTCATCTGCTGCCCGAGTACCGCGGAACCACCGAGATACAGGATCAGCATGCTTTCCACGCCAAAGATCAGCGTGTTCGCGGAGCTGAACCACAATTCCATCTTCTGTGTGGTGAGATCGCGGTTTTGCACATCGACCATCAGGTTCTGCCAGCGCGCCAATCGCTCAGGCGCTCGATTGAAGAGTTTCAACGGCTGCGCCGCGCGCACCGTTTCCAAGAAAAAGCTCTGCTCCTTTGCCGAAAGCACAATACGTTCTTCATTGGCATCGCGAAACGAGGCATAGCTCGCCCAACGCAAACCGAAGTACAGCAACAGCGCCACGACAACGACGCCTGTCAGCATCGGGCTGAAGAGCATCATCATCCCAAGCGTCACGATCGCCATCACACCATCGAGTAACCCCGACACCGCGCCGCCCGTGAGCACGGCGCGAATCGTGTGTAACGAACCAAAGCGCGAGGTGATGTCGCCAATGTGTCGCTTCTCAAAGAATGAAAGCGGCAGTTTCAGTAAATGCGAGAACAGATTCGCCGTGAATTGCACCGAAAGCTGCTGATTCATGCGCAAGCCAATCCACCCGCGCGCCATCGAGAGCAGAAACTGCACGACCATCAATACGCCACCGCCGAGCACGGTGAGCAACAACAAGTCTTTGTCACCCGAGACCAGCGCACCGTCGACGACCCATTGCGTGACGAGTGGCGTTACGAGCGCCACCGCTTCCAAGCCCACCGCGAGCAGAATGATTTGCGTGAGCGCACGTTTGAGCCCAAACACTTTTCCGATTAGATCGCGCAGACGAATTTTTCTGCGCAGGTCGGCGGGCTTGAATTCAGAGGTGGGCGTGACTTCGAGCGCGACACCCGTGAACTTCTTGCTGACTTCGGAGAAAGGAACAACGCGCCGACCGACAGCGGGATCAAGAATCGTGATCGAGCCGTTGGGAACGAGCGTTGGATTAGCCTCGTTCGTCTCGCTGGCCGCAGCAGTACGACCGGATTTCATCGAGACTTTTTCCAATACGACGAAGTGATTTAACTCCCAGTGCAACATGCATGGCAGTTGCAATTGGTTCATCTCTTCCAGTTCAAGCCGCAGCGGTCGTGTGGCAAACCCAAGCGCTTGCGCATGGCGCATGAGTTGATTGAGATTCGCGCCTTTGAGTGAAACGGAGAAGCGTTGACGAAGCTCAGCAAGATCAACGCGCAAGCCGTGCGCGCCGGAGAGCACCGCTAAACACGCTAAACCGCATTCGGCAGATTCGGATTGGAGGAGAGTCATTACAACTTTGTTCAGCGATACCTGCTTATCGAGAAGACGTTCGGATCTACAGTCGCGCACAGCTGCTGAGACAGAGGGAGCGAAGCCCCAATTTCGACACACTGCCAGTGACTGACGAACAGGTCAGCGGGGTGGTACTTAAATTGTTTTCACTCCGTCGACGAAATTGAAGCTGAAGGTTGCATTTCATCAAATAAAGTAAACGGAATCTCTGCTTGTTGTAATCATGCGGGCGAATTTATCTCCGAGTCGCGCGCAAGAGTGCGCTCCCACTTAGATACAGCATCGAGCTCCCCGCTCGTGCCGAAGCGAGGTATCGGAATGACTTAAGGAATTGGTGCAGGAAGTGGCAATCCATCTGACCCTGAACTAGAGAAATTCTGCAAGTTCGAATCACTAAAGGTGGTACGCGTTCGCAAGCCAACTCTACTGGATTGGCCCACGCGCTACCTGATGCCGAATTTTCAAGAGAATCAGAAATGAGAAGGAGAAAACAGCGCACGCGGATGCAAAGAGATACTGCGTAGAAGAAGGCACACCTGTCGACCAAGGCGTATACCCGCCTATGCCACTATCACGAATCGCAAGCCCGTTCGTGAGGAACCAGAGAAAGTCCCACCATGAATGCAAGATCGCGCACGCGATGAAGCTATTGAAAATCATTCGAACTGTGGAGAAAAGTATCCCGCCTGCGAGTACAAAAAAAAGCCGTTGCCAATCACCATTGTTTACCGCGTGATTCAGCGTAAATGCAAGCGTCGAGAGCGCAGCAACGATCAATTCTCGCCTGACAAGCTTATGCATGAGATCCCACAACGGTCCTCTATACAGAAACTCTTCGCCGAAACCAATCGCGGATGCGAACAGAAAGGAGCCTAAGACTGCGTTAGCAATGTTTTCGTCGAAGCGATGTTGATATGGGGCCAGCACCCACATGGACGCAAAGAGCGCAAAGGGAATTACGATTAGCGCCAAATAGCGCTTGGCGGATAGCGAAGACCCAACAAACTGCCGCTCGCGATACCGTTGAGCTTTAGTTAGCGTAGAAATGGCCAGCGTAAAAAGGATTACAAAAGCGCAACTGAGCATGTTGGGTCTCCGTCGCAGGGGATGTCCGCTGCGACTCTTAATTGCCTACGTGGCAGTGATCACTTGTATGGTTTTCCGAGTAGGCCAAACCAGTTATCCCAACCGTAGCCGTCGTACCATGGTGCGGCCTCCTGACCCCGCCCCTCATTGCTGTAGTCCCGCCCGCCTGGGTTTGGTTCGTCATAACGTCCAGAGTAACCACCCTGTTGGTCATCTTCGCTTCCGCCGCCGGAAACTCGCTGCACGTCAATAGCTGTCAAGTGTTTCATGTTTCGAACCCTTTACCATCGCTTTTCTACGAGGGCGATTTGACCTCGTTTGCCGACTAGTTCGGCAAAAGACAAAATTTCGCTCACATCGCCCGCCCGCTCACGGAGAACACAGGCTCCAGCGCCCATTCCCAGAGCTTGCGGGTGTCTTGCACGATGTCGGCCTCGGCGATCATGCCGGGCTTGAGTAAATGGGTTTCGCCGTAGGCTTTGACCGATGCGTCTTTGACGCGCACGGTGACGCGATAGACCGCATCGCCGGATTGACCCAAGTGTTGCAGCATGGCGGCGAGGTGCGTCGGGAGTTCTTGCACGGCGTACGGGCTGCGGCTGACTTAGGCAACTTCGCCTTCGCCCATGCCGAACTTTTGATAGGGGTAGGCCGCGTAGCGCAAGCGCACGCGTTGGCCGGGCTGTACGAAACCGGCTTGGCGGGTGGTGGCGTAGAAGTGGGCGATGAGTGGCGTGCGTGGTTCGACAGGCTCACCACGAGCGGTTTGCTGGGCGTTTACCGCCGAGCTTGTCGAGACATCACCGCGATCGGTGCCAGCTGAGTTGGTGCGTATTGCGGCCGCTTCTGCACCTGCAGCGCTCCCGGTCTGGGTCCCCGCCTTCGCGGGGATGACAACAGTGGAGACGGCAGTCGCCGTCTCCGGCGGTAAGAGGGTCGCAAGCAACTGTCCTGGGCTCACCGTTTGACCCAGTTGAACGGAGACGCCAGAGACGACGCCCGCTTGCGGTGCGACGACCACGAGCTTTGCTCGTGCGCTGTTCTCAGCGATTTCTGCGTTGAGCGCGGCACGCGATTTAGCAAGCTCGGTCGCCTCCATCTGCGATTGCAACTTGGCCTCGGCGATCTGTTGCAAGAGGCTTTGTTTCTCTCGCTCGAGTGCTGCTTTGTTCCGCATGACTTGTTGTTGCTGCGCTTGCAGCGCGAGGAGCTCTTCGCGCTTCGGATCGACTTGCGCGGAGGACATGAAACCCGTCTCTGCGAGCTTTTCTAGACGCGCCAATCCATCAACAGCTAGTTTCTCCCGCGCCCTGTGCAATTGGGCATCACGCTCGAAACTGGCTATTTCCGATTCAAGCGCGGAAATACGCTGTTGCCCAGACGAAATGCGCTCGTTGGCGCGTTGTTGGGACAGACTCAAGTCACGCGCTGCGACCTCGGTGCGGCGCTTGAGTTCTACGCCGATCAGGGCCTGAGTGCCGCCCAGTTCGCTGGTACGCTCAGAGCTAATGGTGAAGAGCACGTCGCCTGCCGCGACCACGCTTCCCTCGCCCACCCGAGCGTCCGTGAGCACGCCGCCGCTGCCCGCATTGGTCAGCCGTACTGCGCCCGAGGGCGGCAGCAGCACGCCGGGAACGGTCGCTTTCTTCGTGTAGGTTCCGAAGTATGCAAACGCGCCAATCACGCAGGCAACACCGAGCCCCACTGAGGAAATCGCCCAATAACTCGTAGGTTGCGTGAGCCGAACACTACCAAGCCAAGAGCCATTCTTGGCGTTGAGTGATTCGGGGCGAAAGAGACTGCTCATGGGCAGAACAGTAAAGTCCTACCGCCCATGAAAGTTGTCTAAATTTAGACAAATCAATGTCGAAATTTAGACAGATAAATTTGTCTAGGGCAACTGTGTGTGGAGCGTGCTTTGCGAGCGATCGAGCGCACGCGTGTCTCGATGTTGAAGCCACAAAAGTGAGCGGCATTCGTATCGCAAGCGCCGATCACCTCTTCATCTCAATTGCTCTTCTATTTCTGTACGAAAAGTTGGGTCATGAAAAACGGCGAGAGAATTCGGCCAATACCTATCAAAAGTGATAGGGTGAGATTCGTTGTGCACCGCACCGTAAGCCGCTACTGTTCGCGCTTCACTTCGTTGAAGACCCTCGTCGTCTGCAGGTCATGAGCTTTTTGAACGCAAACGCGGATAGAGAACTTGAGAAACTTGCACGCAAATGGACTGATTTCTCGCGGAGACTACAGCGCGAGGATCACGTTCTGCTAGATCAGCTGGCGGTCGGTATTCCCATGAAAGTAGCGGCGTATTACGCAAAAATCCCATACGCAACCGCCCGCAAGCGCGTATCAAGATGGCGAGAGCGTCTCGGCGTCGAATCCGTGGCGCGATTGGTTGATGCGTGGCGGCAGCTATCGGGCGGCCGTCATGATGAGGTCGCGGATGGGGCAACGATCATCATGCGTATTGGCGAGCTAGCGCCGCTCGTTCGGCAGGCATCGCTCGCGGGTGAGTAGCCGCCGCGAAGCCGTTCCCAAAACTTGCGAGAGCACGGTTTCGCTAGAAGAGAGCAGCCTTACTGCAAACTCGAAATCGGCGCGAGCAGGTTTTCTACATCGTCTGCGCTGATGCCAGAGAGGGCATTTCCGTCGCCAGAGAGGAGTGCACTTGCGAGTTCCCGTTTGCGATCTAGAAGCGCCATCATGCGCTCTTCAAGCGTGCCTTTGGCGACGAGCTTGGTGACGAATACGGGTTTGGTTTGGCCCATGCGATGCGCACGCGCGGTGGCCTGTGCTTCGATCGCGGGATTCCACCACGGGTCGTAGTGAATCACCGTGTCGGCAGCGGTGAGATTCAAGCCGACGCCGCCCGCTTTGAGGCTCAACAGAAAGACGCTGACCTCGCCATTTTGAAAGCGAGCAATCGGCGTGTCACGGTCAGTGGTGTCGCCGGTGAGTTGAACGTAGTCAATGTGTTGCGCCTTCAGCGAATCCGCGATGAGCGCAAGCATGCTCGTGAACTGCGAAAAGATGAGGATCTTTCGTCCCTCTTCAAGAAGCTCAGGGACATGCGTCATGAGCCAATCGAGCTTCGCGGAGCCAGCACCTGCAGCGCGCTCGGCAACGCCTGGAAGTTTCACTAGGCGCGGATCGCAGCAGACTTGTCGAAGCTTGAGCAGCGCGTCGAGAATGTGAATTGTGCTTTGCTTCAAGCCTTTCTTATCGATGACTTTGCGCACATCATCATGAATTGCTGTACGTAAGCTCTCGTAGAGATCGGCTTGTGCTGCGTCAAGTTCTACCCAGCGAACAAATTCTGTCTTCGGCGGCAATTCGTTGAGCACTTGATCGCGCGTTCGGCGCAGCATGAAGGGGCGAATACGCGCGCGCAATTTCTTCATCTGATTTGCATCGCTTCGCTGTTCTACCGGGAAGCGGAAAATGCGATTGAAACCGTCGAGATCGCCAAGCAAGCCTGGTAACAGAATGTTGTAGATCGACCAGAGTTCGCCCAGGTGGTTTTCCATTGGCGTACCCGTGAGCGCAAGGCGCATCTCGGCATCGAGGCGTTGTGCGGCTTGATAGGTTTTTGCCTTTGGATTTTTAAGCACCTGCGCCTCATCAAGCACGATCACGTTCCACTGAATGCCCGCGAGCAAGTCATCATCGCGCTGCAATAGCGGGTAACTGGTGACTACGATATCGGCGCGCTTCAAGTCTCGCTCATCGGTCGAGCGATCCAGCCCATGATGGCGATGCAAGATGAGATCAGGCGCGAATCGCTTCGCCTCCGCCATCCAGTTTGCGATGACCGACGTTGGCGCGACGATCAAACTCGGCTTCGCCGTCGGCACCTTTAATGCGGGCGCACCGCTCAGGCGGTGAATGCGGTGAAGGAATGCGAGCGTCTGAACCGTTTTGCCGAGGCCCATGTCATCGGCAAGTACACCGCCCATCGCGAGCCTACGCAAATGATCGAGCCACGCGAGACCGTGCATTTGATAAGCACGCAGCTTCGCTTGAAAGTCCGCATGTGGCGAAATCGGTTCGAGCTTGATTCCCGCCTCAATCGCCTGTCGCATGGCAGCCCACTTCGGGCTTTCTCGGCCGAGGTAAATCACCGTGTCATTCGGCAGCGATGGAAGCATCGCCGCTTGCAGCTCCGAAATTTCGTCGACCGCGCCGCCTCGAAACCAATCAAACACGGGCTCCAGAATCGCGTGCACGCGTTCTCCGGATATCCGTACGACGACCGCTTTCTTTATCTTGTCTGCATGCGCAAGCGACAACAAGATGAAAGGCACCGATTTGAGTTCAGCAAACCATTGCTCAACACTTTTTTGCGCAGCGATGAGTTTTGCGAGCCCCGGCGCAAGGTCTACGCGCTCACCATTGACGGTAACGCCGAGCGACATGCGAAACCAGCCCTGCTGCGTTCCAGGGGAAAGTTCGAGCGATGGCTCAGGAATGTCTTCAAGCGAAACTGGGAACCCATCCTCAATTTCTATGATGAACCCAGCCATTTGCGCATCTGCGAGAACCGTTGCGCCGTGGTTACTCCAATCGTGATCGGGCAGCGCCCAGAGTGAACGTTTGCTCGCGGAATTCTCCGTATCGGGCGCGAGCGACTGACTGTACAGCAGTGCCCGCTCAACATTGCTCGCCTGAATCAGCATGGGCGGCAAGCGCATCGACCAGAGCTGTTCAGCTCGCACATTACGCATGCGGCGCGAACGCGTAACGCTTCCTAAGCGTTCCTCTTCTACCGCAGACTCAAATCCGCGCGTGTCAAAGGCCACCCGCTCGACGCCGTAGTCGAGCATGAATTCCACGCCGGGAAACACAAGTTCCTGTTCACGGCGGGATGCGCCGATGCCCGTGGTGTAGCGAAACTCGATGAGCCCAAAGCGCAAGACGCCGCGCGGCATTGGCAGCGGCGCATCATTTGCCGCCGAATAGGGGACACGTGGAACATGGATCGCATCCGGCATCGCGCTAATCGCATCAGCAACATAGGCCCATCCAATGGCGTCGTCTTCGCGAAGCGGCGGCAATGAGAGCAGTCGATCCAGCGAGCGGTGGGCGAGGTTCACCTCAAGCCGCATCACTTCCGCCGCATCTAAATCGAGCGCATAGGGTGGATCGGTGGCGATGATCGGAAATGTAAGCGCACTGTCGGCAACCCGCGTTTCCGCGCGAAGGCGCACCGTAGGTTTCTCCGTGGAAGTGTCGGCGTGCCAAAGCAAACTCGCGCGGTGGTTCTGTCCGAGGGAGAGTGATCGATCAAGCTCAATGGCGTCCGGCGCTTTTGTTTTCTTGCGCCAGAGCTCGCGAAACCACGTTTCGGGCGGCGAGGCAAATGCGCGATTTGATGCGAGTGCGAGCTGAAGAATCTGCTCGCCGGTTTTCCCTCGAAGTTGTGCGCGTGGCTCTACGCCGAATTGCCCGAGCGCGGCAGCGATCATTCGCAAAAGTGCTTCGTCTTCAGCGGGTACATAAGAGGGGCGCACGCGATCATGTTCGATCCAGGCGAGCGACGCAAGCTCACTTTGAAGCGCGTAGCGCTTTCGCTTTTGATCAAACTTCGCCTTCGCAACGCTCAGTACACCCTCGGGCGAGAGCAGGTAGACCAAGGTGTTCTGCTGAACGCTCGATTTGCGCGTTGTCGCGTCTTGAGCTTCTAATGCATTGACCTCGGTGACAGTTTCTTGCAGCCACGCAGCGAGACCAGGGGCGAGCGCCACTGTGGCGCGTCGTTGCACGGCAGGCGGCGCTGCAGTTGTTGCGTTGCGCAAGCGATCACGAAGCGCTTCACGTGCATCACTCTTGGCAAGCTCGAGCGAACGCGCGTTACTCACATCGATGGAGCGCGATTGTGCGATTGCGGGCGCACCCAGCAGAACGCCGTTTGCTTGCGGCCATGTCGCAAACCACTGCAGGGAGAGTGCTGCCGAATGACGACAGTTAATCGTTACTTCGCAGTTGCAATCTGTGGAAAGTACCTGGATGTAGGTTCGCTCCACCTCGATCTCGACAGTAGGTGAAAACAGTGCTCCACCGTCCTCGACGCTTCCGGAAATCTTCCAGCTTCCGTCTTCGAGCTTTTCAACACTTGCGATCGTGACCGCCTTTGCGGTGACTAGATCCTGCCCCTCGCGAAACCCAAGTTCGCCAAATTCTTCTCTTAAGGCCCGGTGAATCGTGGAGATCGATAGTGAAGCAGATTGATCTTTGGAGGACGACATTCAACGAAACCGCGATTCAGACAACAGCGAACCGCGTATTTTCGCCGAAAATGGTTTTCGACATCGAGCTAACGTAGGCTAGATGTCGCTCGCTTTTCCGGAAATGGCGCAAAACATAATTTGCCGAGGAAAAACGAGCGCCCTCGCATCGTAAAACGCTAGCTAGATCACAAACGAGCCTAGTGCGCCTCGTCCCAGTTGCGGCCGACGCCAACCTCAGCAACCAGCGGCACTTTGAGTGTGGCGACTTCGGTCATTTTCTTTGGGAGCTCCACTTTCACAAGATCGAGCTCGGCATGGGGGACTTCAAGCACGAGCTCGTCGTGCACTTGCATCACGAGCTTTGTTTTTAATTTTGATTCGCGCAGCCAGCGATCAATCGAAATCATCGCGAGTTTGATGATGTCTGCGTTCGAGCCCTGCATGGGCGCGTTGATCGCTTGGCGTTCTGCGCCAGCGCGACGTGGGCCGTTGCCGCCGTTGATGTCGGGTAGGTAGACGCGCCGACCGAAAATCGTTTCTACATAGCCGTGGGCGTGCGCAAACTCTCGCGTTGCCTGCATGAACTCAGCGACCGCTCGATAGCGCGCGAAGTATTTATCGATGAACTGTTGCGCAGCGGATCGCTCAATGCCTAACTGGGAAGCGAGGCCGAACGCACCCATCCCGTAAATCAAACCGAAGTTCACCGCTTTTGTGTAACGACGCTGCTCTGCCGATACTTCCGCAACGGGTACGCCGAAAATTTCTGCGGCAGTCGCCTTATGAATGTCGAGCCCTTTTAAGAATGCTTCCGTCAGCGACGGGTCCTCGGACAGATGCGCCAGGATGCGCAGCTCAATCTGCGAATAGTCGGCTGACACGATGGAGGCGCCAAGCGGTGCAATAAACGCCTGACGGATCGCGCGGCCCTGGGGCGTGCGTACGGGAATGTTTTGCAGATTCGGATCGTTGCTCGACAAGCGACCCGTCACAGCCGTAGCCTGCCCGTAGTTGGTGTGAACGCGACCTGTGTGCGGGTTCACCATTTTCGGCAGCTTATCGGTGTAAGTGCCCTTGAGTTTTGTGAGTGAGCGGTGCTCGAGTAGGAGCTTCGGCAGCGGAAAATCCTCTGCCAGTTCGCTCAATACTTCCTCATCGGTTGAGGGTTGGCCGGTTGCTGTTTTTCGCTTGATGGGCAAACCGAGCTTTCCAAATAGGATTTCACCCAACTGCTTTGGCGAGCCTAAATTAAATGGCTGGCCTGCAAGCTCAAATGCTTTCGCTTCGAGCGCATTGATTTGCAATCCGATTTCGTGCGATTGCTTGGCGAGTACGGCGGAATCGATGAGCACACCGTTTCGCTCCATGCGTACGAGCACCTCGCGTGTTGGCATTTCGAATTCGCGATAAATCTTGTCAATTGCGGCCACCGCGGCGACTTGCGGATAGATCACTTGATGCAGACGAAGCGTGACGTCGGCGTCTTCCGCGCTGTATTCGGTAGCGCGCTCAATCGAGACCTCATCAAAGCCAATCTGCTTCGCGCCTTTGCCTGCAACATCTTCGAACTTAATCGTCTTTTCTTCAAGAAACCGCAATGCCATTGAATCCATGTCGTGCGGCTTGTGACTCTCCAGCACGTAGTCGGCTAGCAACGTATCGTGCTCAATGCCGCGAACCTGGATACCGTGATTGAGCAACACGTGTTCGTCGTACTTCGCGTTTTGCGCAAGCTTTTTCTTTTCTGCATTTTCAAACCATGGCTTGAGCTTTGCGAGCGTTGCGTCTAACGGAAGTTGCTCTGGCACACCGGGGTAGCGGTGTGCGAGCGGGATGTACACCGCCTCAAACGGAGTCCATGCAAACGAAAGCCCGACGACTTTCGCGAGCATGGGTTCCAGCGAAGTTGTTTCAGTGTCAAAACAGGTGAGCGCGGCTCCATTGATCGCACCGAGGACCTCATCGAGTGCGTCCTCGGTCAAAATCGCGCGATACTGACGTGGCTTTTTTTCCACTTGAACCAGGGCGGGAGACGCCGAAGAGTCCGCCGAGGCGCTCGGCGCATAGACCCGCTCAATAGCCTTCGACGAAGTAGGCGTTGCTGCGCTTGCCGCTGAGCCGCGCAACTCATTCAACATTGTCTTGAATTCGAATCGCTCAAAGTACTGGGCGAGCGCCTCTATGTCTGCGGCTGCAATGGGGAGCGCTTCGACGTCGTAGTTAAGCGTGACATCGCACTTCACCGTGAGCAACTGCTTTCCCTTCGGCAGCCAGTCGAGCGTGTTGCGCAAGTTTTCACCCACTACACCCGTGAACTTCTCGGCATTGGCGACGATTGCGTCCAGCGATTGGTATTCGCTTAGCCATTTCACAGCCGTTTTCGGCCCGACTTTTGGCACGCCGGGCACGTTGTCTACCGTATCTCCGATGAGCGTGAGGTAATCAAGAATCTGCCCAGGCAACACACCGAATTTTTCTTTAACACCGGCAATGTCAAGCGTTTCCATCGACATCGTGTTTTTGAGGATGGTGTGTTCGGTGACAAGCTGGGTTAAGTCCTTATCCCCCGTCGAAATCACACAATCCATGCCGCGAGCTTCCGCATGTTTCGCGAGCGTGCCGATCACATCGTCCGCCTCCACGCCGTGCTCCATGATGAGCGTCCAGCCGTGTGCTTTCACCAATGCGTGCAGTGGCTCGATTTGTGGGCGCATATCCTCGGGCATGGGCGAGCGGTTGGCTTTGTATTCGGGATACCAGTCGTCGCGGAATGTTTTGCCCGGCGCATCAAACACGACGGCGAAGTAATCTGGCTTTTCGTCGGCGACCAGTTTTCTCAACATGGTGATCACGCCGCGAATCGCGCCTGTGGGCTCGCCCGCGCGCGTGCGCAGGTCAGGTAGCCCGTGATACGCGCGATAGAGATATGATGAGCCGTCAACGAGAACGAGCTTTTTTCGGGAGTCCGACATGGCAGTGAATTTTGAGAGCACCAAAGCGAAGGTGCAGGCGATCAAGAGTGCGATGCACGAGAGCGATCTTACGCCCGGTCAGGAGGCGTGGCGTGCGTTGCAGATTATGTCGGAGTTCACGTACGCGACTGAGAAGCTGCGCAACGTACAACCCGCCGTGTCGATCTTCGGTTCAGCGCGAATCAAGCCCGATTCGCCTTGGTATGCGCGGACCATCGAGATCGCGAAACTGTTGTCTGACTCCGGCTTTAGCGTGATCTCAGGCGGCGGGCCAGGCATCATGCAGGCCGCCAATGAAGGTGCGTTTGCTGGCAAGAGCTTGTCGATCGGCCTCAATATCCAATTGCCTCATGAGCAGCATGGAAATGCCTATCAAGATATGGGCATCTCATTTAAGTATTTCTTCAATCGCAAGCTCGCGTTTGTGCGCACGAGCATGGCGCTGATTTGTATGCCGGGCGGCTTTGGCACACTCGATGAACTCACCGAGGCGCTCACACTGATTCAGACCGGCAAAGCGCGAAAAATGCCGATCATCCTCGTGGGTAAATCGTTCTGGGGCGGCCTGCATGATTGGATGCGCGATCAGCTCTTGCGTGAGAAGCTCATTTCCCCAGGCGACGTTGAACTGATGCAAATCATCGAAGACCCGCAAGAGATCGTGAATGCGATTTTCGACTGTTACGAGCGCGAAGGCTTCGCCCCGAGTAAGAGCGAGCGCAAGCAGATATTGGGAATCTAGTTCAACGAATGGCGCTGACTTACCGGGTGTTTCCGTCGGCGCGCAATTCTAGTGACGCATCACCCCATCTCATTTATTTAACAATGAGATGAAAACCCAAATTCGATCAGGGCGAGCGGTCGTATAGGCAGACAAAAGAGAATATGCTTTAAGCGTGTCAGGCCCCTATAGAATAGGGCTTACGCAGAATAAGATGTCGTAAAGACAAGCCAAAAAAAGCCCCGCACCGCGGGGCCTTCTGCGCTCAATGCGAGCTTATTGCTGCACGCGTTTCGACGCTGTGGTGGTTTGACCCGCAACCACGTCAGGCTTCGCTGCAGTGTTGGTCGTGTCGACGGTTGATTTCACGACGGGGAGCCCTTTGATCTTGTTCACCGCTTGCGCGTAGAGGAAGTCTTTCTCGTTACCCCAATCAAAGCCTTTGAGCTTCTTCGCATCTTCGCGAGCCTTGAGAAGCTTCGCTTCTTGCCCCTCTTCAGTGAGATCGTCGTCTGCGTCGGCTGCGTCGTCTTTCTTCTCGTCGCGTCCAACGAGATGACGTGCTAGATCTTTCTCACGCTGCACCTTTGGGGCGACCACGCCGTCCCAAGTGAGCTGATCGATGGTGATGTCAGCATCGATGCCCGTGCCTTGGATCGAGCGGCCGTTTGGCGTGAAATATTTCGAGGTGGTGAGCTTCATGCCTGTGGTGGACGAAAGCGGAATGATGTTTTGCACTGAACCTTTGCCGAAGGTCGTTGTTCCCATCACGGTTGCGCGCTTGTGATCCTGAAGTGCGCCCGCAACGATCTCCGACGCCGACGCAGAGCCTGCATTGGTGAGCACCACGAGCGGCACACTCTTCAAAATAGCGGGTGCGCTGGAAACGACATCCGCGCCACGCCGCGCAAAGTGCTCGCGAGACGCGGTGTAGCGAACACGGGCACCTTCAACGCGCCCCTCGGTATAGACCACCAGCGCGTCTTTCGGCAAAAACACTGCAGACAAACCAATGGCGGCATCTAGCAATCCGCCCGGGTTGTTACGCAGATCAAGCACGACGCCTTTCAGCGGCGTTTTCGCGTGTTGTTCGGAGAGCGCTTTTACGACTTCGCCAACGGTGAGTTCGTTAAAGGTCCGCACGCGAACGTATGAGAACCCCGGCTCGATTTCGCGCGCCCGCACTGCCTGCACCTTGATTTCCTGGCGCTCCAGCGTGTGGGTGAAGGTTGCCTTCTCTTCCTTGCGGTAAATCTCGATGCGTACTTTGGTTCCAGGCATTCCGCGCATGCGCTCGACGGCCTTTGTGGTGGTCAAGCCGCGCGTGGTTTCGCCGTCAACCTTGGTGATGAGGTCACCCGCACGAATGCCCGCACGCGATGCTGGCGTATCGTCGATGGGGGTGACGACGCGGATGTAGCCATCTTCGGTGCCGATCTCAATTCCGATGCCGCCGAACTTGCCAGTAGTCGTAGTGCGCATTTCGCGCATGGCGAGTTCATCAAGGTATGTAGAGTGTGGATCGAGCCCACTCACCATGCCGCTGATCGCTTGATCGATTAGCTTTTTGTCATCAACCGGGATCACGTAATCATTTTTGATTCGCGCGTACACCTCGGAGAACGCGCGCAGCTCATCGATCGGAATCGTTGAGCGAGCCTCGCGATTGGCGTCTACCGTAAGCGCGAGCGAGAGCGCAACGCCCAAAACGGCACCTGCGCCGATCCATGTGAACTTCTGGGTGTGCCCGGTCTTTAACTTCATGAGGCTTTCCTTACGAATATTCGCTGCATTACAGCCGCAGCGCTGACGCCATATTAGACGAAGCGCGGGCGAAAAGATTCGCCGCACGTCGCAAAGAAGTTCCGGTAGTCGGCACGCGTTGCGCGGGCCACGCGCTCGCGCTTTGCGGAAAAGAAAAAAGGGCGAAAGGCTTGCGCCAATCGCCCTAAATGTCCCGCGTGGGGTCGGGGGAAACCCGCGACGGGGAGGAAGGCTTCGCGAGAGAGGAGGGAATCAACCAAATCGCGAACTTGCCATAAAAGTAAGATTGGGGTCACTCGAAGAAGTTCAAGCCCGCAATTGATTTCTACTGTTTTAGAGCTGGAACTCGAAAACGACGACCGCATTAGCAACGTGAGCACGCGCGGACCATTGCCAATCACATCGTTTCCGGCAGCGTCGCAGCGAATTGCTCCACCTCGACGCGTGTGGGAATGCCAACACGCCCGCCGAATCGCGAGCACTTCAGCGCGGCAACGATGCTCGCAAAGCGGATCGCATCGGCGTTAGCGTGCCCATCCGCGAGCGCGTAGGCGAGCGCGCCATGCCAAGTGTCGCCCGCCGCAAGCGTGTCTACCGAGGTGACGGGGATTGCAGCTGCGCGCTGAATCGAGTGCCCATCAAACCAAACGACGCCTCGTTCACCAAGAGTGACCGCACACATGGAGTTGCGCCCGCCAAAGGCCTTCGTCAACGATTCTTCAGGCGAGCCAAACCCAAGGCTCTTTAGCATCGGCTCGCTCCACGCCGGATGCGTTGCTGCGCGGGAAAGCGAAAGCAGCTCTTGCGGCTCACCGCCGTCTGCGTCAAACACGCTAGGCAGCTTGTTTTCGTGTGCGGCATCGAAGAGCGCCATTGCGCCTGGCTTCCAGCGCGAATCGGCGAGCACCGCGTGCATCATCTCGATTTCGTCAAGTGGCAGCCAAGAAGTGTCAGGCGGGTAGCCCTGCGAGGGCGCTGAACAAACCAGGCGCTCTCCGCGAGCATCAACAAGAATTGCAGACGTCTTGGATCGCGCCCCGATAAGCCGGTATACATGCTGGATGTCCACGCGTTCATCAGAGAGCTGCCGCAAAATCTGATCGCCCGTCGGATCATCGCCGACACGGCCCCAGTACTGCGCCGCACCGCTCAGCCGCCGCACGGTGACTGCAGCGTTTGCCGCTTGCCCGCCACCGGTGACGATGAAATCGAGGGCGCGAAACTTTGCGGGCGCTTCGGGGATCGTGTCCACACGAAAAATCTGATCGAGCGTAGCCATGCCGAGACACACCACGTGGCGGCGCTTGTTCGCGGGGTGCAAAAAAAGTGGCTTCACGCGCTACTCATTTCGTTCCGGTGCTGCCAAAGCCGCCCGCGCCGCGATCGCTCGCGCTGAAGTCTGGCACTTCCTGAAACGAGACCTGCTGCACTGGAACGATGACGAGCTGCGCGATTCGCTCTTGCGGATTGATCGTGAAGCTTGGACCGCCCGGCGCGTTCCGATTCCAAACGCTCACCATCAGCTCGCCCTGATAGTCGCTATCGATGAGCCCCACCAAATTGCCCAGCACGATGCCGTGTTTGTGGCCGAGCCCCGAGCGCGGCAAGATGATCGCCGCATAGCCCGCATCTGCAACGTGAATCGCGATGCCGGTAGGGATGAGTGTGGTCGCGCCGGGTGCAAGCTCAACGGGCGAGTCAATACAAGCGCGCAGATCGAGCCCAGCAGAGCCCGAGGTTGCATAAGCGGGAAGGTTCGCACGAGCGGTCTCGCGCAGGATTTTGAATTGGATTTGCATGGAAAAAAGCGAAATGTCATACCGAACCGGCAGGCGATCCCGAAACCATAGTTTTAGCGCAGCCCACCTCGATCTTGCCGCGCGCGCGGCTGCCGCGACATTTCTGCCAAGGCCGAAACAATCGCGACCGCTCAAGCGCTATTCTGCGACCCATGTGCAACGCTCGGACCGAGTCGAAATGACGCTTTCGCCCAACAATGCGTCGCTCGCGACAGAGTACCTTCTTTTGGCGGCGCTTGCGACGTTGTGGGGTTCGTCGTACCTTCTGATAAAGCTCGCGCTGACGAGCATACCGCCGATCACGCTGATGGCGATTCGCGTCACACTGGCGGCGGCTTTTCTGCTGCTGGTGATGCGCTGGCGCGGCGAGCGTTTGCCGCGCGATGCGCAATCGTTGCGTGAGCTTTTTGTGCAGTCTCTGCTCAACAGCAGCTTGGCTTGGCTCGTCCTCGCCTGGGGACAGCAGTATCTCGACAGCGGCCTCGCGGGCGTGCTCAATTCGACCTCGCCGTTGTTCGTGTTTTTGCTGACACTGCGCACGACGCCGAGATCGACGGCGCGCGTCGCGGGGGTGGTGCTGGGCTTTGTGGGCGTGGTGCTTGTGATTGGCTGGGCGGCGCTGGGCAGTGCAACGCTGCATAGCGTGCTGCCGCAAGCGGCCGTTTTGTTTGGCGCGTTTCTTTACGCGTGCGCCGCGCTCAACGGCAAACGCCTGGCGCAGCTGTCGCCTCTGGCCACTGCCGCCGGTACCATGCTCTGGGCGAGCGCTTGCTTGCTGCCGCTAAGCCTCTTCGTCGATCAGCCGTGGACGATTCAGCCGAAAGTTTCTTCCGTCATTGCCTCACTCACGCTGGCATTTGCTTGCACAGGCGTTGCACTCATTATTTATTTCAGATTGATTAAAACGCTCGGCGCAATGGGTGTTGCAAGCCAAAGCTACCTGCGCGCAGGCATCAGCGTGCTGCTCGGGCTCGCAATTCTTGGCGAACAGCCGTCGGCCACGGTGTTGGTCGGGCTCGTGGTCATCATTCTGGGCGTCGTTTTGATCAATCGACCCATCAAACCCGTCGTGATCGACACGAATCAGCCGCCACTGAAATCTGGAGAAAAACCATGATTGCCGTCATCTTCGAGGTCACGCCGCGCGAAGGCGAAACCGACACGTACTTCAATATTGCCGCCGCTTTGCGCGATGAATTGCAAATGATCGACGGCTTCCTTTCGGTGGAACGATTCGAAAGTCTCACCGCGCCCGGAAAGTTTCTATCGCTCTCTTTTTGGCGCGATGAGACGGCGGTGAAGACCTGGCGCATGCGCGAGCAGCATCGCAGCGCGCAGTCGCGAGGGCGCGCAGAGGTCTTCGCCGACTATCGATTGCGCGTGGCGCATGTCGTTCGCGATTACGGACTCAACGAACGCGGTGAAGCGCCGCAAGACTCCCTTCAAATTCACAATTCAACACAGAGGAAATGATGGCCCTGACCTGTTTCATCCGCTACGAAATCGATCCGTTTCAGAAGGCTGCGTTCAAAACCTATGCAGAAAATTGGGGGCGCATTATTCCGCGCTGCGGCGGCCATCTAATTGGCTATTTTTTGCCGCACGAAGGCACAAACTACGAAGCGTGGGGATTGATTTCGTTCGATTCGTTATCGAGCTATGAGGCGTATCGCACGCGACTTAAAAACGATGCCGAGGGTGCTGAGAATTTCGCCTGGGCGCAGCGTGAAAAATTCATTCTGCGAGAAGAACGAACGTTTGTGGAGGGGATTCAGGCGACGCTGAATCAGCCTGCACATCACGCGCAACGGCCTACATAACGAACTCATGACCGCACCCGAACCGCGCTTTGCTCGCATAGCTTCGTTGATAGCCGATCCGACGCGTTCGCGCATGCTCGCCTTGCTGTTGAGCGGCGAATACCGCAGCGCGGGCGAACTCGCAACGTTCGCAGGCGTCACGGCGCAAGCGGCGACGACGCAGCTTGCGCAACTGGTCGATGGCGCGCTGCTCAACGTGCGCAAGCAGGGGCGTCACAAATACTTCGCGCTCGCCGATTCGGAAATTGCACACGCGCTGGAGGCTTTGTCACTTGTCGCTGAACGCGATAGCGTCAGCACACGTTGGCAACTCGCCGGCTTCAGGCCGCTCAAGTGTGCTCGGCGCTGCTATGGCCACATCGCGGGCGAACTCGGCGTGAAGCAGTTTGAGATGTTGCTGCGGAAGCGCTATTTGGAAAGCGAAAACGGTGCGCTTGCGCTGAGTAGCGCCGGCCGCGACTGGATCAGCGTGATTGGCGCAGAAATTCCGACGACGTCGCGCACGCGCCTCGCGTATCCGTGCATGGATTGGTCAGAGCGCAGAGATCACCTTGCCGGCGCGCTCGCGCGAGCGCTGCTCGATTGTTATCAGAAGAAAGACTGGCTGCGCGCGGATAAATCATCGCGCGCGCTGCACCTTACGCCGCGCGGCGAGCGTGAGCTCTTACCTATGCTTGAGGCGAGCTAGGCGTGTTAATACTATTTTGGCGAGATGCGTTACGAGAATGCGGTGATGGATGCGCGAAGCGGCGCGAAGAACGGGGTGGCTCCGCCGTTCGAGCGACGCGAAAGCGCAGCTTCAGTGAAGGCTAACCTGCGAAGCGGGTTAAGCGAAGCGGCTGTAACTACAAAGCAGACGCGCCACATTTTCGGAACCCTTCGGGGCGCGTTGAGCTCATTTTGGCAAAAGTGGCCCCCGGTGTTTTTGCGAAGTCCTTGCGACAAACTTGTCGCCTACATTGCGTGCCCGCACCACGGCGGCCCTCGCGCCTCATTTGCCAACTTCGCACGCATCGAAACCTGAACCGCCCGCACTCGTCAAAATAGTGTTAGCACGCCCTAGACACAATGAATCGCTCAGGCGAGTCGGGACACGGCTAAAGAAGATAGCAACTATCGACGGCTTACCCCCGTTTATCGGGCAAAGCGTGCATTTCACTCAGCTAAAGACGAACTTCGGAAAAGGAAAGACCACCCTATAAAACTGGGCGGTTCGCATGAGAGTTGTGAGGCGAAACCTATGCTTTCGCCACGCTTTCCTTAAACATCCCCGGCTCTAAGTTGTGGCGCTGCAGAAGTTTGTAGAACTCGGTGCGGTTGCGCCCAGCCATCTGAGCCGCTTGCGCGGCGTTGCCAGCGGTGAGCTTCAAGATTCGAACCAGATAGTCTCGCTCAAACGATTTACGCGCGGTTTCGAACGAGACGAGTGGCGATTGCGCATCATCCAGGCTCGTTCGTACGAGCGATAGCGGGATCACGTTTGTCGTTGAAAGTGCGACCGCTTGTTCGAGCAGGTTTTCAAGTTGGCGAACGTTGCCTGGCCACGGCGCGCCGACCACGGCGGCCAGGGCTTCTGGCGCGAGCGTTGGCAGCGGCTTTCGATAGCGCGTAGAGATCTTTTTCAGGAAATGCTGGACGAGCGCTGGGATGTCTTCGCGCCGCTCAGAAAGCGAAGGCAGCTTGAGCGCTACGACGTTGAGGCGATAGAACAAATCTTCGCGGAACGAGCGATCAGCGCGCATGGCGTCAAGGTTTCGATGCGTCGCCGACACGATGCGAACATCAATCGGCATCGTTTGCGCCGAGCCCACCGGGCGCACCGCGCTTTCCTGCAGAACGCGCAGCAGCTTCGCCTGAAGCGCGAGCGGCATATCGCCAATTTCGTCTAAGAAAAGCGTGCCCCCGTTCGCCGATTGAAAGAGACCGGGTGACGACGCGGTTGCGCCCGTAAATGCGCCTTTGGCGTAGCCAAACAATTCACTTTCGAGCAAGTTTTCTGGAATGGCCGCGCAGTTGATCGCCATGAATGGCTTTTCCGCACGTGAACTCGCGGCATGAATGGCTCGCGCGAGAAGCTCTTTGCCCGTGCCAGATTCGCCGAGGATCAACACCGAGGCCATCGAATCGGCGACCAGGCGCGCGCGGCGCAGCAAGTCTTCCATTTTCGAGCTGCGCGTGATGATGTGTGAGCGCCAAGCGTCTGCCGGAGATTCCGAAGTTTGGGCGCTCGAGGCTGCGGTTTCACCGGCGACTGCAGCGGCCTGTGCAACTTTCTGTAGCAAGTCGGGTGGATCGAACGGCTTGGTGAGAAACCCGAACACGCCGCGCTGTGTGGCGGCAACCGCATCGGGAATCGTGCCGTGGGCTGTGAGAATGATCACGGGCAGCGTCGGATGCTGGGCATTGACTTGTTCGAAAAGCTGCATGCCATCGATACCCGGCATACGCAGATCGGTGATAACCACCGACGGGCGCGAAATAGCGATCTGCGCGAGGGCAACCTCGCCACTCTCCGCACTTTTCACTCGATAGCCCGCAGCCGTAAGGCGCAGGCCAATCAGTTTGAGCAAATCGGGATCGTCGTCAACGAGAAGAATTTCAGCAGCCATGGTGTCTGTACCTCAATTGCGTCTACGGTCGCGATCCAGTAATTGCTTTTCGATCGCTTTGAGTGCGTCGAGCTTTTGTTGTAACTCTTCAACTTTTTTCGCTTGTTCGCGAACCTGGCGGTTGCGTTCATTGATTTGCGCTAACAGCATCTCAGCGACCGGGCGAATCGGGTGCGACGCCGCGAGCCCGCCCACTTTGCCGACGAGCGGCTCCAAAAGCCCTTGCAGCCGTGTGTCATCGGCGGTTGCGTTTGCAGAGAGGGAAGAGATAAGCGCCAGCCGAATACGATTGCTTGCCGAGCGATCACGGTTGAATGCGGTTTGCGCCGCAGAGAGCTCTTTGCGTGCGTCTTCAGCGTTACCGTTACTCAAGCGAGCTAGTTCTAAGAGGAGCGCCAGCGCTTGATCTTGGTCTTCCGGAAGGCGAATAGGCTCGGGGGCTGGTTTCGCCTCCACCACTTTTTCCACTTCGACATAGATCGGCACGTACACGGTCTCCGTCACCACCTGTGGCTGAGTGAGCCGGTTGATGACCGGAATTTCAGGCGCGACAGCACAACCGCCGAGCGTGAGCACGAGCACCGCGCCGCCGAGCATCCGTGCGCGCGCGGATATAAGGACTCTAAATAAACGATTCGCCAATTTGCGTCTCTTCCTGCAATGTGCGGCTCGGTTGCGTCATGGGCAGCCGAACTCTGAATTTGCCGTGCGGCTGGCCCGCGTCGACGACGTAGACGCTACCACGGTGTGCGAGCACATACTCTTTAACAATGGCGAGACCGAGCCCCGTCCCTTTTACTTTGCCGTTTGCGCTCGCTTCGCCACGGTAAAACGATTCAAAAATTTTCTCTTGTTCCTCGGCTGCGATGCCAGGCCCATCATCTTCCACATCGATTTGCAGAAAATCGCCGTCCTCAGCCGTACTGACGCGAACTTTGCCACCGCGCGGCGTGTACTTAATTGCGTTCGACACCAGATTATCCAGCACTACACGCAGTTGCTCGCGATCCGCTTCGAGCGACGCGGGCGCAATACTGCAATCAACCGATATCGCGCGCGAAAGCATTTCGAGTCGATGCTCACTCACGACTCGCTCAATGATCGGTTCAATCGCAATTGATTCGATCTTGAGCGGTGCGGCGCTGCGGTGTTGTTGATACGACAGCAAATCCTCGATCAAACGCTGCAGCGACACGGTGTTGTCACGAATGATCCGAACCACATCAGTTTGCTGCTTCGACATCTCTCCGACAATCCGATCATTCAAAAGTTCGGAGCCTTCTCGCACGGCGGTGAGCGGTGTTTTTAATTCGTGCGAAACGTGGCGAAGAAATCGCGTTTGATGGGTTTCAAGCTCAAGGAGGCGCCGGCGTAACCAATCGAGCCGCTCGCCGAGCGAGCGCAGATCGCGTGGCCCGCGAATGCTGATGGTTTCTCCAAATTCGCCGCGACCTAACTTACGGATACTGCGATCAATGTTTCGCAGAGGGCGGGCAATCAAAATCGAGAACCCCACGGCGAGCAAAAGCGCGGTAATCGCGGCTACACCCAAAAACCAAGGCCAGTTCTCGCGAGTACGTGCGGCCAGCGCACGCAGCGTCACCACCTCGCGTTCGGTCACCCGCGAAAGCATCGCTGCGGCTTGCGCGGTCGTGTCAAACAAATCCGCCGCGGTTTCGACGAGTTTCGGGCGCTCAGAGACTTCAGGGATCCCGAAACGCAAAGCCTCCGCAAGCTGCGCGCGCGGCTTCGCAATCTGTTTCAGCGCATTTCGTTCATCATCGGTTAGCGGCAGCGCATACGAGCGAATCATCGTTTGCTCAAGCTGAGCATCAAGGCGCTTGTAGTTATCAATCAGTGTCGCGTCTTCGAGCACCACCGATTGGCGCACGGCGCGCTCCATCTTTCCCGCGATGTCGCGCAATTCGCGCGATGCAACGCTCGCCGCCTCCGCCTCACGCACGGAAAGCTGAGATCGCTTCGCTAATGCGTCCAAACCGAGCGCGAGATCAGCCAGCGCCACCACCAAAGGAACGGCGGAGAGCACGAAGCACGCGAGGATGACGTTGGTTAAGGAGCGCGGGAAATACACCGCACCATTCTAAGGAAAGCCAACCCAAGTGCCGAGGAGAGGCGCAGAGGGGCTCCGCTCTCGTAGAATTTCACCCATGTCCTCACCCTCTCGACCGCGTCTGGCGCTCATTGCAGCGGTCGCACGCAACGGCATCATCGGCAAAGACGGCAAGCTGCCGTGGCACCTGTCGGGTGACCTCAAATACTTCAAGTCGCTCACCAGCGGCAAGCGCATCATCATGGGGCGACGCACTTGGCAGTCGTTTCCCCGGCCGCTGCCCAATCGCGAACACGTCGTCGTCAGTTCACAAGCGCTCTCTTTGCCGCCTGGCGTCATCCTGGTTCGAAGCCTTGCCGATGCGCTTTCCATCCCCCAACCAACTGAACCGGTGTTTGTGATCGGCGGTAACGCGCTCTATGCTGAAGCGCTGGGTGTGGCAGATGATCTTTTCTTGACCGAGCTTGCCGTTGACGCCGCGGGCGACACCGTGTTTCCGCATTGGGATCGCGCGCAGTTTGTCGAGCGCTCGCGAAACGCTGCCGAGGAGACAGACACCGTCTCAGGTGCGGCCATCCGCTACGACTTCGTTCACTACGCGCGTCGATGAGTCATCAAGGTTCATTGCCTACTGCGGGCGAGGAACGCGCGCGCGATGCTTTCATTGCTGGCTTCAAACAATGTGTGGTGTTAACGCCATCCTACATTCCGTTTGGGCTGGTCTGCGGGGTGGCTGCCGTGCAGGCGGGGCTCGGTGAGTTGGGCGCAATCGCGCTCGCTGCGTTTGCCTTTGCAGGTTCGTCGCAAGCGGTGCTCACACAGTTCATCGCGAGCGGTGCGCCGCTTGCGATTGCCATTCTTTCAGGCTTGGTAGTGAATTTGCGCATGGCGGTGTACAGCGCCGCGATTTCGCAGCGAATTTCCAACACGACGCGCCGCGAACGCGTGCTTTGGGCGGCGTTTTTGGTGGATCAAACGTTTTTGTTTGACGAACAACGGCATGCGCGAGGGCTCTTCAAGGCGCATCCGCTCGCTTTTTTTCTGGGCTGTTCAGCGATTCTGTGGCCGACTTGGATCGCTACCAACACCGCTGGCGCATTTTTGGGCGCAAAATTGCCGCCGACTTGGCAGCTCGAATTCACGATTCCGCTTTCGTTTATCGCCATGGTGGTGCCGCTACTTAAATCGAGTGGGCAGACTGGCGCGGCGATCGCGGGCGGTGCAGCGGGCGCACTGCTTTTCGCGCTGCCGCTGAAGCTTGGGCTGATCGCCGCTTGCTTCATTGGGGCCATGGTGGGGCTCGTCATTGACGCGCTACTCGCGATGCGCGCGGTGCGTGGGGGCAAATCATGACCTCTCAGTTTTGGGGCACGCCGGAGGGCTGGATTGCAATTGTCGGGCTCGCCATTGGCACCTTCCTGATTCGCTATTCCTTCATCGGATTTTTCGCAGGCAAGCGCCTGCCACCAAAGTTTGAGCGCGCATTGCAGTTAGCCGTACCGGCCATCTTCGCCGCGATTGTGGTGCCGCTGGTGGTGATGAATCAGTCGCAGGTCGATCTCAACGCGCGGTGGCCGCACATGGTTGCGGCTCTGGTGACCGGGTTGGTCGCGTGGTGGCGTGGCGGGATGATGCTTCCGATCGTCGCTGGAATGAGTACGCTTTATTTGATTGAGTTTGTCTTCAGATAATTCATTTAGCGCTTGCTTTTATTATGGCTAGAGGCTTATTTTGACAATAGCGAACCAAGTAAAAAACAGCCATTAGCCCCATTTCAATATGGGTGACGAGTGTTAAGCAATATTTCGATGACTGAGAATCGCAGTGACAAACCCCGCGCCCTTCGCGAACGATGACTTAGCCCTCGCGTGCCGGTTGGCGCGCGAAGCAGGTGAGCGCTTGCTCTCCCTCCAGCGGCAAAGCGCGCTTGTGGCAAAAGCGCTGGGTGACGAGGCGGATCGATTAGCGAACGAGTATCTCTTGGCCGAGCTCGCACGCGAGCGAGCGCACGATGCCGTGCTCTCCGAAGAGGCGATCGACAACCGCAAACGGCTCTCGCAATCACGGGTTTGGATCATCGATCCGCTTGACGGCACACGCGAGTTTCGCGAGCTTCGCGACGATTGGGCGGTGCATGTGGCGCTCGCTGAGGCGGGCGTGGTGACCCATGCCGCAGTGGCGATGCCTGCACGCGGCGAACTATTCGCGAGCGAAACAAGCGCAGCGCGGCGCGTGCAAGATACGCTGCAAGTGCCGCGACGCGTTGTCATCAGCCGATCACGCCCGCCTGCCTTCGCGGAGCGGGTCGCTGCCGCGCTGGGCGCGTCGCTCGTTCAGGTCGGCTCGGCCGGGGCCAAAGCGATGATGGTGGTGCGCGGTGATGTGCTCGCCTACATACATAGCGGCGGCATGAACGAATGGGACGCCGCAGCGCCCGTGGGTGTTGCCCTAGCGCATGGGTTGCATGTGTCAACACTTGCCAACCAGCCCATTCGCTTCAATCAATCGGATGTCGTGCTGCACGAAGGCTTGGTTGTGTGCCGCACGGAGTGCGTGGCGGCGATCATGGGCGCGCTCACGGATATCGGCAGCGAGCGCAACTAGAGCGCAGCTAGAGCGCGCTTATACGCGTAAACGTTCGACGACTTTTCCGCCCTGAACATGCTCCGCGATCACGGCATCGACATCTTCTTTCGAATCGATTCGATACCAAACTTCCTCTGGGTACACCACGACCACCGGCCCAGCATCGCAACGGTCTAAGCAACCGGCATTGTTCACCCGCACGCGCCCCTGACCGTTCAAACCCAATGCCTTGATCTTTTTCTTTGCGTAGTCGCGCAACTCGCTTGAACAACGATGCCCGCATGAAGGGCGTCCGTCGTCACGCTCATTGGTGCAGAAAAAAATGTGATGTGAATAAAAGCTCATGCGCACCGCCCGAAAAGAATTCATCTTAGGGAAACACTGAATAAGTCCGCGTGATGCAGCGCGCGGCGGATTGGGATGAACTGGAAGCCAAAATTCTGAGGCATAGCGGGGCTATGTTGAAGAATTTTGGGGTTTCAGATCGCCCAACTCCGAGGATGCGATGCGCACGTGGGACTTGTTCAGCGTTTCCTTAGATTTTAGTGGCGTCTATGATTGGGCTATTCGTATCCAAACTTTCGACCGACATGGCTGGCGCACTTTCTCACCTTCGTGTTCTTGATCTCACTCGCGTGCTCGCAGGGCCGTGGTGCACGCAAACGCTCGGCGATTTGGGGGCGGACGTCATCAAGGTAGAGCGCCCCGATACGGGTGACGATACGCGCAGTTGGGGGCCGCAGTGGCTTCGTGATGCCAATGGCAACGAAACGAAAGACTCGGCATATTTCTCAAGCTGCAATCGAAACAAGCGCTCGATTGCCGTTGATTTAACGAAGCCCGAGGGCCAAGACATCGTGCGCGAACTCGCGCTGAAAAGCGACATCTTGGTTGAGAACTACAAAGTAGGCGACTTGAAGCGCTACGGTCTTGATTACGAAACGCTCTCAGCCCTGAATCCACGCCTCGTCTATTGCTCAATCACCGCCTACGGTCAAGACGGGCCGTACGCCGAGCGCCCTGGCTACGATTTGCTCTGCCAAGCCGAAGGCGGCTTGATGGCGATCAACGGCCACGCCGATGTGGAAGACGGGGGCGCGGGCGGCGGCCCGGTGAAAGTGGTGATCGCGGTTACTGATGTGCTCTCAGGCTTAAACGCGACCGTCGCGATCCTTGCCGCGATTGAAGCGCGCCACAACACCGGACGAGGGCAGCGGATCGACATCGCACTCTTGGATTCCGTCGTGCAATTCGGCGCAAACCAAATCGCGAGCTATTTCCTCACCGGCAAACAACCCAAACGCGTGGGCAACGCGCATGTGAATCTCGCGCCCTACCAATCGTTTAAAACGAAAGACGGCTACATGATCGTCGGCGCGGGCAACGACAGCCAATGGCGAAAACTTTGCGATGCGATGGGCGTGCCCGCGCTCGCAATCGATCCGCGCTTCATCGAAATGAAGGATCGCAACAAAAACCGCGCTGCGCTCGTTGCTGAAATGGAGCGCACGCTCACCACGCAACCCACCGCCTTTTGGCTCGACACCTTCGCAAGCCTCGGCATCCCTCATGCACCCATCAACACCTACGATCAAGTGTTCGCGCACCCGCAAGTGCAACACCGTAATCTCCGCGTTGATATGCAGCGCCCGCCAGAACAAGGCGGCGGCAACGTCGCCATGGTGGCAAGCCCCATCCGCATGAGCGAAACGCCCGTCGAATATCGATACGCCCCGCCCGCCAAGGGGGCGGATACCGAAGCGGTGATTCGCGAAGTGCTCGGCAAAATCCCTAGCTAAAACCCCTTCGGAACTGGTGGCTTCGGCGGCTGCTTCGGCTTTTTCGGCTCTCGCCCCTGTTTGTCGCGATTACCCATGATGTGTGCCCTTGCAGTGGAATAGAAAGAGGGCGGAGGATAACAGCCCGCCGCGAGTGGTCGCGCGCAGCGGCGAAATGGATCGCTAAACGCTCCTCAACAACCCCGAATCGGCGCGAACGACAAAGCGCCGTTCGGTCTCTGCCCACGCGTTGGCGCGGGCTTGCAGGTGTGCGTACATGCGCGGCATCGCGGGATCGTTAGGCCAGTCGCGCTCTTCGCGTGCGCCGAGATAGGGGCCAAGCCACTCGCGGCCGGCTAGGTTTCGCCATTCGCCTTCGAGCGCGTGTTCATCGGTTTGCCACAGGCCGCGTCCGTGGTTCGGCGAGAGCTCGTTGGCGAACGCGACGTGTTCACTCGGATGAAAAATGTAGCCGCGAGCGATGGCGTGATTCTCGACGATGAGTTCGTCTGGCGTGCGCGTTTCGCCGCAGCTTGCTTCGAGCCATCGGCAAATCGCAAGACGACCAAACTCGGTGTTGCCCAAATCGGTTTGCCGCGTGGTCATCTTTGCGAACTTTTCGTTCATGCGATCGTACGCGCGTGGGCCGATGCAGCCTTCGATGCCAAGCTCGGGCTTCAAGTTCAGGTAATACTTCACCGTGACTTCGAGCGTTTCGATCACGCCGTCGTGCCTGAGCATTACGACATCGAATTCGCCGATGGTGCGGCCACCGTTTCTAACGATGAGACCGCGCGTGGCATGGCGCACATCCGGGCGCTGCGATTGCCAGAAGAGCACGAGCTTTTCGAAAACATGGCCGAGCGGTGTGTTGAACGTTGGGTCGCCCGCTGCAGCTCGCAAGGCGTCAGGCGAGCGATCGAGCGCGAGCAACCAATCGGCACAGCGCGCGACTTCAGCGGCGGACCAGGCGTCATCCCGCAATCGACCTTGCCATACGGGCTGCGACGCGTTGAATAACGCGGGCGAGCCGATCGCCCACGCGAGCGCGCGCACGTCGGGGTGGGTGAGTTGATCTAGGAGACTAGGGAGCAAGGTTCGGCGGTTTCTTTTTTTGACGCAGATTACGCTGATTTCGCAGATTAACGCTGATTATTTTTCGGTCTTATGTGACCGTGGTTCGTAAAAATTCTGCGGCAATCAACCTGCACAAATTCGAGTTGTTCTGCTTGAAGGATTATTCGCTACAGATTTACACAGATGAACACAGATAGCCTTCGTAGTGCTTGTTCGACTTTGATTGCGTGGCGCCTAGTGTTTTCTTGACGTGGCGGTGACGACTGCAATTGTTGAGGCGCTAACGAAAATCAGTGTCAATCTGCGAAATCAGCGCAATCAGCGTCAAAGAATTCAAAGACGTTTAGCTCAACCGACCGCTAGCACGCGCTTCAAAAACGCTGCGATGTCGTCGACTTCTTCCGCGCAGACCGAATGCGGCATGCCGTATTCGTGCCACTCGACTTGATAGCCGTGATTTTCGAGTTCGGCCTTTGACCGCTTCGCAAGCGCCATCGGGATCACGGGATCGACGCTGCCATGCGCATAGAAAATCGGTGTCGTTTTGTTGGTGCGCGTGCCTTCAATGCCCAGCGTATCGCGGCAGGCAAGATACGTAGAGAGTGCGAGTACGCCCGCGAACGGTTCTGGATGCCGCAGGGCGGTTTGCAGCGCGATGACGCCGCCTTGCGAGAAGCCTGCTAGCACGATTCGATCGGTCGAAATCCCTTTCGCGCGCTGATCGGCGATGATTTCGCTGATCTGCGCTTGTGATCGGCGCACACCGCCTTCGTCTGCGCGGTTATCCAAATCGGCGCCGACGATGTCGTACCACGCTCGCATGATGTAGCCGCCGTTGATCGTGACGGGCATGGTGGGCGCGTTCGGAAATACGAAACGGACGGTGTGCGTGAGCGGAAAATCGAGCTCGGGGACGATTGGCACGAAATCGTTGCCGTCGGCACCGAGGCCGTGCATCCAAATGACACAAGCGTCGGCGGGGAAATCAGGTTCGAGGGTGATGGAATCAAGCATGTGGCTATTCTAGTTTTTAGCTGCGCTTGTGCAGGAGCCGCTAGGGCGAAAAGTACATTTCGCAGTTCAGCTGCAGATGGCTACGAATCGCGCTCCAGGTAGATCGTGGTGGCGCGGGTGACGCGATCGCGCCAGCGGTCACGCTTGTTCCAGTCATGCCGAGCAAAGCGCGTATCAACATTAGACCGTCCGTGGAGGCGCGCGAAACGCCGTCGCCGTCTAAGTCAAGACAACGGTTGGTCGGCGCGATGGCTACGCCATCGACGTTCCCAGAACTTAAACCAACGGTGCCAATCGCAGTCGCTGCGCCCGTAGCCAGGTTGATGGAATGCAGCACCGACGCGCTGCCGATCCCAAGGACCGCGTAGCCGACGTTGCTCGCTGGTTCGATGTCGAATCCGCCAATCAGATTTGCAGCTACACCCAGCGATCCGATCGTAGTCAACTGACCACCGTTTGGCGAAGGCGTTGCGTTGACCCCGCCGATGCGCACGAGTGAATCGGTGGCTGCGTCGATGCCATAGGTTGTTGTGGTCGTCGCGCCGGCGAATGCGTTGGTGTGTGCCAAATGCACAACGCTCGGATTAACGCCGAAGTTCGGATCGCCCGCTGCGAAGGCAAGCGTGGTGTCTGTACTTCCTGTTCCCCCAGCGGGACTAATGCGAATGTTTAGGTCGAAGTTGGACACCGCGCGTAGCTGATCCGAGGCTGGGTCGAAACTCACACCGTAGAAACTTCCGCCGATGACGACCGGGTTCGGGCCCACTGAAGTCACTCCACCGGTACTCTTGTCGATCGTCACAAGGCGGCCGATCGACGCGCTTTCGAAAACCAAACCGTAGAGCTGACCATTGGCGGGTCGAAAATCGATGCCGAGCAGAAATTCGCCCGCCCCCAGCCCCGTCAAGTTCACGTTGCTGAGGAGCGTGCCCGGCGCGCTGGCTGCGAAACTTACGAGCCGCGCGCCAGAGAAGTCGTAGGCGTAGATGATGGGCACCTGCGCGATCGCGGCGGTCGATGTGACGCCTGCGCTCACGGCGAGCATCGATAGCGCGACGCAGAGCGTACCGAGCAGGCGGCGCACCGACTTGAAGAGCGAAAAGAAGCGGGTTTTCATAGGCGAGATCTCGTTCTAATGATCCAGTAGAAGCGCGACGACTCTCGCTCAGCGGACGCGACGGCAACGCTAGAGCAGGGAAGACATGCCGCAGTCGTTGATCAAGTGCAAGCGGATCGCGTCCCACGTTCTACGTGGCGGCGGATTGATGGTTGAAATTGCATTTGCGGTTACCGCCGTGCCAGTGAGGCCGAGCAAGATTCGGGTGTACATCAAGCCATCGCGATTCGCGTTCAACACGCCGTCGCCGTCGATATCGAGGCACGGATTGACTTCGGGCGCGAGCGCGAGACCGCGCACGAGGCGGCTGCCGCTACCCGAGCCGATTTCGCCGATGAATGTTGCGGTGCCGGTGACAAGGTTGATGCTGTAGAGCCTGGGTACAAACACCGAAGAGACTAACGCGTTGGTCGCAAAGTATCCGACGTCAGTTCCGGGATCAATCACAAATCCACCTGCGTTTTCCGGATTGAGTCCTAGGGAGACCGAGCTGATCGTAGTGAGATTTGAGGATGTGGAGCTGCCGGCAACATCTGCGGGGCCGATGCGCACCAATACGTTTCGCGACGTATCTATTCCGTAGAGCGTTGTGTCTGTGGGATTGGCTACGGCGTTCTTGAAAGCAATGTGTTCGACCACCGGCGTTATGAGGGCGCCCGAGTCGCCTGCAACATATTGAAGCGCCGCATTGAACCCGAGCGATCCACCGGTTTCGGGATTGAGTGGGAAATGCCCGCCCGCGCTGGTGACGACCCTGATCTGGTTGAGATAGGGGTCGAAAGCCATGCCAAACCGCGACCCTGTTGGGACGCCAGAAGGGCCTACCGTGCCGAGCTCCGACACATAGCCAGTGGCCAGATTGATGCGCCGAACCACGTAGAAATCGCTACCGCTACTCGACCCATTCGAGAGGAGCGCAAAGAGCTCGCCCGTGGTCAATCGGAAGTCCATCGCGCGCAACTCCGCTGAGGTACCCACGGCGCTGAATGTTCGCGTGTAAGTTCCTGGCGCGTCGGCGCGAAACGCGACGAATTGGCCGCCGACGTTTGCGTAAAGCAACGGGGCGGCATTGAGCGACGAACTCACCATCGCGCATGCAAGTAGCGACACGAAAAATAAGTTGATTGCCTTAAAAATAATGGGCTTAACGCGCGTTTTCATAAAAAGCTTTTTCCATAAAAATAGACGTTTAGCCTATGTGAATTAGCCGCTTCCGTTAATTGGGCATCAGTTGTCCGGAATGACGCCACACTAACGTGCGTTCGTTACAGAAGCGCCGTCAACGCACATCGACGGAAACAATGTGAACACAGGCTTTGCCACTGTCGGTCTTGAGTCGCACGGGCCGCGCTATGGGTTCATCACTGACAGGGCCGATAGTGCCACTTTTTTGAGCACCGATCTACAAACTTTTGTCCTGACGCGTTCAGTTGAGCAAGCGAATTGCGCGCCAAAGGTCGGAGTTAGCGAATTTGGCTTCACCAGAACTCAGGAATTTCAACCGACTTTTTCTCGTGCGCATCGGCATACACGTAGACGAGAGAGCCCAGGATTAACACTTCTTCGCCACGAAAAATCGCGAGCTTATCGTTAAACACCCTATCGACATCTTTCTGCGGCCCTGACCCGTGTTTATCGCTATGGCGCGAATTCCATGCCGCAGTTTGTGTTGAGATGCGCGCGTATTGCGGGCCAAGTGGTGCGAAGTGGTATTGCGTCGATGGGATATGGTGCGGGCGGAATCGCATTCGCAGGTACGCTGGCACCACTAAAACCGAGTAGTGCACGCAACAGCATCAATCCGTCAGACGTGGCTTCAACGCGACCGTTGCCATCGAGATCGAAGCATTTGCTGTCGTCACGAATGGCGATTGCGGTAATGAACGAATTTGATGCGCTTGGCCCGATCGTTCCAACGACGCTAGCTGCGCCGGAGCTCAGATTGATACGGTAGAGCGTGGTGATTGAGCCTGAAATGTTGACGTCGCTGTTGCGGTCGATCATGTAGGCAGTATTGCTGCGCGGCACGATCGCCATAGATGGGAAACGAACGTTGACGCCGAGGGCGCCGATGGTGGTTAGGCCGCCGCCGTTAATGCTTCCTTCGCTGCTTTGACTGACATCACCAATCCGGACCAGCGTGTCGCGTTCGGTATCAATTCCGTAAAGCGTTGAAACGAGCGCGTCACCGTGCGGGTTGGTGAAAGCATGGGCCTTGATGTGGGGCACTTCACCAAAGAACAGATCGCCTGAAACGTAGGCGAGGTCGTTCACGGCTCGGCTCGCTAAACCTGTATTCCGGTTAGTCAAGAGATTCATCTGCCCAGTAACAACGTTTCCTAGGCGGATGTCGGTAAGCATGCGGATGCGGCCTGTATTTGTAGGGAACACAGCAATGTTGTCACCGAAATTCACGGCAGCTGGAAACTCGAGGCTGCCGATTGGTGCGACTGCGCCGTTGTTTGGATTCGCGCTCACAAGTCGGCTGCTGCCGTCGTTTCGCATTGCGATTGAATAGTGCACTCCGCTATCGGGATCAAACGCTAGCCCAACAAGCGTTTCGCTTGAAAGGGTTCCTTTGATCGTTTGTTCGGATTGAAGGACGTTGGGCGCGCTTGCTAGGAAGGACACAATCGATTGCAGACAGCAAGTATCGCTGCGCAGCGCGTAAATTAATGTCGCGTGGGATGGGGTTGACGCGAAAAGCGCTGCGACGACGAGCTGCATCAAAAGCAATCCGAAACGCCCACCAGCGCTCCGAATGATCGTCCGGGTAAATCGGGTGTAAGCGCGTAAATTCATAAAGGCTTTTGGTTAGATGTAGGCGGGTTGCGTCAATGAAACCGACTATGACAAAACTGGGTCCAAGTGCTTTGCGACGCAATCGGCACCATTATGCAGATCAGACGGATAAGCGGGTCCAATTTCATTGCGCTGCGTGCAATATCGCTTCAATTCGCTGACGCCAAGCCGCCGGGATTTCGACCGACTGCTTCGCGTGCGCATCCGCGTAAACGTAAGTCAATGTTCCGGTGATCAAACATGAGTCGTCGCGAAAGATCGCGAGGTTCATCGTTAAGCTGCTGCGCCCGATTTTTTCGCAGCGTACGCCGATATCGAGCTCGTCGTCAAACGTGGCGCTGCCCAAGTATTCGAGCTCAGCTTTGCGCACAAATAGTTCTCGACCTTCTTTCTGCTGCGCGATCGGATCAGGCAAGCCGGTGGCGCGCCAATATTCGGTGAATGCTACGTCGAAGTAAAGTAAATAGTTGCCGTTAAAGACAACAC
Source organism: Betaproteobacteria bacterium (assembly GCA_013298765.1). Lineage (GTDB taxonomy): Bacteria > Pseudomonadota > Gammaproteobacteria > Burkholderiales > Casimicrobiaceae > Casimicrobium. Next base: position 25,389 of record JAAFJA010000012.1, on the reverse strand, counting down.
GCTGCAGATCGACTTCCGCCCAGCGGACGCGAAGGCGGTGAAAGAAACTAAATTGGGCGCGAAGGTTTGACATTGAAAACGAGGTTCAAGCGGAACAGAGCTGCGATTGTGAGCGATCTCTCTGTCTGGTGCTAGTGCCCGCGCCGCTTCAACAGGCAAAGCGCGAGCAAAACGAACCGAGCCCATTCCAAACTCTAGGTTTGTAAATCACAAACCGCTAGCCACGTTGTTCGCACGCTATGCCGCGCCTAGCATCATGTCTGTCTGCGCCTGCTGTGAAGCGAGGTGATGACGCCCTGCTCCTCCTCGAATACAAAAGGCTGTTATGAAAATACCCACTTCGCTCCGTGCATCATGGCTCGTGTTGCTGGCCACCGCATTGCTTTCGGCATGCGCTTCGCTCCCTGATGTTCCCGAGCTCGCCGATACGCAGGCCGTGTACGATCGGCACGTCGCTGCATTTAATGCGACCAATCCGCATCGCGTGCATACGATCAAACGCGCCGATGGGCACGTGATCAATGCGCGTGAGTTCAGTGCGCCATTGAAGGGCAAAGGTGCAACGTACGTATTGATGCATGGCTTCCCAGACAATCAGCGCCTTTACGACTTACTGATTCCACTGCTCGCCAAAACGCATCATGTGATTTCGTTCGATTTCCTCGGCTGGGGCGTTTCAGAGAAGCCACTCGCTCACGATTACAAGGTGAGCAGTCAACGCGCGGATTTAGACGCGGTGATTGCTGCGTTTGATATTCAGTCAGCGGTCATCGTCGTGCATGATCTTTCCGGGCAAGTGGGCATCGATTGGGCGCTCGATAACGAATCCAAAACCGCAGAGCTCGTTTTGCTCAATAGCTATTACAACGAGATGCCAACGCTTGTTGCCCCTGGTGCCATTGAGTTTTATTCGAAACCTGGCGTGTTGCGAGATATTGCGCGCTGGGGCGCGACGAAGGCTCCGTCGCGATTTAAGGCCGGGGTTGCGAACCAGTTGAGCGAATTCATGTCAACCGACGCCGCACGGCAGCAATTCATCCCGATTTTTGTGCATAGCGCCGCCGAAATGCGCCCCGCGTTTTTCAGCTCCGTTTCCGCGCTTTGGCCCGAGATCGCAGCCCGCGCGAACGAGGTTGAGCGCATGAAGAAATTCGCGAAGCCGGTCAGGATTGTGTTCGGCGCTGACGATCCGTTTTTGAATCCGGGCGTTGCGAAAAGCTTCGCTAGTCAGTTTGGTACGCGCTGCATTCAATTGCTCGCCAAGGCGGGGCACTATGTGCAACTGGATCGACCGGATGCAGTTGTGCGTGCGCTGCAGTCGCCGCATCGGGCGTCTGGCGCATGTGAATCGTAGGCCCTCGCGTGTCTGAACGTTCGCGGGCGGCTCGGTTAAGCCCAGAACGGCGCGCAGAGCGTTTCTGGTTTCGTTGCGAGATCGGGATTTTCGCGAAGATGTTCGAGCATGAAATCGACGAAGATTTTCATTCGCGCTGGCTGATTTCGACGGCTTCGATAGTGAATGTAGAGGCTCAATACGTTTGACAGCGCGCTCGGAAGAACAGGGCGCAGCGCGCCGGAGCGAAAGTGTGGCATCACGAGCGGCAAGGGCGCGTGAAACAAGCCGAGCCCGCTAATCGCGGCCTGTTCGAGTGCGTTGAAATCGCTGGCGATCAGGCTGCCGTTCACCGGGGGCGTCACCGCCTCGCGCTTCGCGCCTAAACGCCAGTTGATCCCTGCTGAAGTTGCTTTTGACGGCGCGTTGCCGCCACCGCCACTGGGGTGAGCGCGGCCTAATCTCAAACAGTTGTGGCGTGATAAATCGTCAATCGTTTTTGGAACGCCTTGCAGCGCAAGGTAGCTCGGTGATGCGCAGACCACAAAGGGGAGATCTGCTACGCGTCTCGCAACGATTGCAGGGTCTTGAATGTTGCCAACGCGGATTCCGACGTCGATGCCGTCGGCGACCATGTCAACCACCTCATCGTCGAGTCGCAAATCGATTTCAACATGCGGGTGCAACACGCGAAAGTTCCGCAGTAGCGGAATTACGAAACCGCGCGCGATGGGGGATAGGCAGCTTACGCGCAGCAGCCCCGAGGGCGAATCGCTCGCTTGCTTAGCGCCGATCAGCGCTTGCTCGATCGATTGCAGCGGCTTATCGCAGCGCTCAAAAAATAAACGCCCTTCCTCGGTAAGGCTCAGCGCGCGCGTGGTTCGGTTAAGCAGGCGAACACCCAGATCGCGCTCAAGCGCTGATACGTTCTTGCCAACCGCCACCGCGCTCACGTGTAATTCGCGCGCCGCAGCCGCAAAGCTTCCGGCGCGAACGGTTCGCAAAAAATGCGTGACAGCTAGCAACGAACTCAAGTGAAATCACCTGGAACAAGCTTGTTCTCGCGCGAAACGGACAATGGAACACTAGGACTTGATCGGTAACTCACATTGACACTCCTCGATCTCTTTTGAGTTTAAGCCGAAGCATCTCGGGACCGTGGGGAGAATGCTCGCCGCGCGCGCGACCAACGATGCAGCGCACGGGTGAGGCTTGGCTTGTGCAGGGTGTCCGTGGTGCGCCGATCAGCGCACTTTGAAGAGCTCGAATGCCATACAGAAAAGCATTCATAGCCTATGTTAAATTGGGGATATAGACGAGAAATACAGTTCACGAAAATAAACTAAAAACTGCTATTGCCCCTATAGATGTTGGAGTAGACGGCAAAATGTGACTAGAAAAAGACATCATTCGTAAGTCTGCATCGCTGCGCGGTGCGAGCCCGCATGCTGCGCGTACGCGAGCCACGCCGTCAGTTTGGTGTGACGGACGATCTAGGCAACCACCGAAAAAGCAGATACATTTCGTTTCTTCAAATAGGTCAATCACCTTGACCTATCGATTCGCCTGAGCTTCGCCCTACTGCGCTGGCTAGGCACGACGAAAACCCGCAGTGCAGCGATCCTGCTAGCGGCATAAGATTCGCCCACAAGGAGTGTCATAGCTATGTCCCAATCCCCGCTTGCGACCACCTCGCTACCTGCCGCCATCGCGAAGGCCATCGCCGAGGTGAAACTCGATGATCGCTGGACCTTGAAGTCCGGTCGCACTTACATGAACGGCTCACATGCGCTATTGCGCCTGATGATGCTTCAGCGACAGATCGACGAGATGAATGGCCTTAATACCGCGGGCTTTCTCTCCGGCTATCGCGGATCGCCGCTGGGCGCGATCGATCAAAACGCGTGGAAAGCTAAGAAGCATCTCGAAGCCTCGCACATCAAATTTGTGCCGGGCGTGAACGAGGAGCTCGCCGCTACTGCGGTGTGGGGCACCCAACAAGGCTCGCTCTACCCAGACACAAAATACGATGGCGTGTTTGGCATGTGGTACGGCAAGGGACCGGGTGTAGATCGCTGTGGCGACGTATTCAAGCACGCGAACCATGCGGGTACCTCTAAACACGGTGGCGTTCTCTTGATCGCGGGCGATGATCATGGCGCGAAGTCCTCAACGCTTCCGCATCAATCTGACCACGAATTCATCAGCGCCGTCATCCCCGTGCTCTATCCGGCGGGCGTGCAGGAATATCTCGATCTTGGCGTGCATGGCTATGCGATGAGCCGCTACAGCGGTTGCTACGTGGGCATGAAAGCGGTGACCGACACGGTGGAATCCACTGCGAGCGTGGTGATTGATCCTGAGCGAATCAAACCGATTATTCCCGCTGACTTCCCAGTGCCGGAAGGTGGTGTCAACATTCGTTGGCCGCACACGCCGCTCGAGCAAGAGCGCCTGATGCATGACTACAAGATTTACATGGCCATTGAGTATGCCCGTGTGAATCAACTTAACAAGTTAGTGATTGATTCACCGCGTCCGAAACTTGGCATCATGGCAGCGGGTAAGGCGTATCTCGACGTGCGCCAAGCGCTTGAAGATTTGGGCATTGACGACGAGCTCGCGAAAGCCATTGGCTTGCGCGTGTTCAAAGTGGGCATGGTATGGCCGCTTGAACCTGAGGGCGTGCGCCACTTTGCCGAAGGGCTCGAAGAGATTCTGGTGGTGGAAGAGAAGCGCCAGGTGCTCGAATACCAACTCAAAGAGCAGCTCTATAACTGGAAGGAAGACGTTCGCCCGCGTATCGTCGGCAAGTTTGATGCAAAAGGCGAATGGGTTCGTCCGCATGGCGACTGGCTGCTCCCCGCACCTTACGAATTGACGCCTGCCATGATCGCGCGTGTGATCGCCGACCGCATCGCCAAGTTCTACGTGAGCGATAAGGTGAAGCAGCGCGTGCAGTGGATCAACGAGAAAGAAAAAGCACTCTCAAAGACGCACATCCCGATTGCGCGCGTTCCCTACTTCTGCTCAGGCTGCCCGCATAACACTTCCACCAAAGTGCCAGAAGGTTCGCGCGCAGTCGCGGGGATCGGCTGCCACTACATGGCCGTTTGGATGGATCGCGCGAGCACCTTCACGCAGATGGGCGGCGAGGGCGTGCCGTGGGTCGGGCAAGCGCCGTTCACCAATGAAAAACACATCTTCGCCAACTTGGGTGATGGCACGTACTACCACTCAGGCATTCTGGCTGTGCGGCAATCGATTGCGGCGAAGGTGAACATTACCTACAAGATTCTCTACAACGACGCGGTTGCGATGACGGGCGGGCAGCCGCACGACGGACCGCTCTCGCCGCTTTCGATCGTAAATCAGATGATCGCTGAGGGCGTGCAGACCATTTGCGTGATCACGGACGAGCCGGAGAAGTATCAAGGTGTGGCGCTGCCGAGCAGTGTGCCGGTGCACCATCGCAGCAAGCTCGATGAGATCCAGCGTGAGTTCCGCGAAAAGCAGGGCGTCACCGTGATCGTTTATGACCAAACGTGCGCGGCGGAGAAGCGTCGCCGCAGAAAGATTGGGAAGTTTCCCGATCCGCAAAAGCGTGTGGTGATCAACGAAGCGGTGTGTGAAGGCTGCGGTGATTGCGGCGTGAAATCGAATTGCGTCTCGGTGATGCCGCTTGAAACTGAATTTGGCCGTAAGCGCACTATCGATCAATCAAACTGCAATAAAGATTTCTCGTGCGTCAATGGCTTCTGCCCGAGCTTTGTCACCGTGGAAGGCGGCGCACTGAAAAAACCGGCTAAGGTCGGCGCCGTCGAGTTCGGCGATATCCCAGAACCCACGATTCCAGAGATCACCGAGCCCTACAACATTCTTGCAACAGGCATCGGTGGAACAGGTGTTCTCACCGTGGGCCAAGTGCTTGGCATGGCGGCTTTCCTTGAAGGTAAGGGATTGACGATTCTCGATATGTCGGGCCTCGCGCAGAAAAACGGCAGCGTGATGAGTCACGTTCGGATCGCACCCACACAAGCGCAACTGCACGCAACGCGTGTTGCTGCGGGCGAAGCAGATTTGGTACTCGGTTGCGATGTGTTGACTACTACGGCAGAAGATGCGCTCGCAAAGATGGCGGTTGGCGTGACCAAAGCGGTGATCAATTCTGCAGTGGTGATGCCCGCAAGCTTTACCGGCAACGCAGATTTGAAATTCCCATTGGGCAGCATGGAGCGCACCATTGCCGAATCCTGCGGCGCGGACGCTGTGTCGTTCATCGACGCCACCAAAGTCGCAACGCGCTTGATGGGCGACTCTATCGCCACCAATCTTTTCGTGCTGGGTTTTGCATGGCAACGCGGGTTGATTCCTTTGCGCGAAAGCACGATTCAGCGGGCGATTGAGCTCAATGGCGCAGCCATTGAAATGAACAAGAACGCATTTTTGTGGGGCCGTCGCGCGGCAGTCGACATGAAGCGTGTCGAAGAAATCGCAACGCCTAAGGTAGCGCTCGCGGCCACGTTGAAGCTTTCGGAATCGCTCGATGAAACGATTGAGCGCCGCGTGAAGTTTTTGACTGACTATCAAGATGCGAGCTATGCGAAAACGTATAGCGATTTCGTGGCGTTCGTTCGCCAAGCGGAGACTGCGAAGCTTCCCGGGAAGACTGCGCTTACCGAAGCAGTTGCTCGCTACTACTTCAAGCTCCTCGCTGTGAAAGACGAATACGAGGTTGCACGTCTGCATTCCAATGGAGAGTTCGAGGCGCGTATCGCTCGCGAATTCGATGGCGATTACAAGCTCAACTTCCATCTCGCACCACCGCTTTTCTCAAAGAAAGATCCGGTAACAGGCCAGCTCATCAAAAAGCAATTTGGCCCGTGGATGATGAAGGCCTTCCGTTTCTTGGCGTCTCGCAAAGGATTGCGCGGAACATCGCTCGACATCTTCAAAAACACGGAAGAGCGCCGCATGGAGCAGCAGCTTAAGGTTGATTACCGCAAGTTGATGGAAGAGGTGATTGCAAAGCTCGCGCCGCATAACCACGCAATTGCGGTGCAGCTTGCGCAAATTCCGGAAGACATTCGCGGCTATGGCCATGTGAAAGAGCGTCACGTCAAATCTGCGAAACAGAAGGAAGCCGCGCTAATGGCCGATTTCGATAGTGCGAAGGCAGTGATTACGATTGCTGCAGCAAGCGACGCACGCGCGGCGTAAGCGCGGCAGCTAATTAGCGTTGAGCGTGGGAGCCGAGCCCAGCGCGACTACTCATCCGGAGCGCACGCTCCGGAGAGCCCACCAAGGCGCTGAAGCAGATGCGATTAGCGCGAGCAACTGCTACGGGTTCGGCTTCATCGTGCGCCGGATGTGTTCGAGGTAGGCGCGCGCTGACTCAACGTCGCGCCCGTACTCTTCTAGATAGCGTCGACGTTCCTCGCTATCCCATTCGGCGTCAGAGAACGCACTCAATGCGTAGCTTCTGGAAACGTGCTGCTTCCCTGAAAGCCGTTGCAGGAGCGCGCGATCAGGATCTGTGTCGGGGAGGAGTAGAAAACCGTCGATATCCCGAAGCGTGAGCGGGAATGCGGGCGCTTCGTCGACAAGCAGTTTTCCAAAAACGTTAAACCGTACCTCGCGCGCGCCGACGGCAAGTTCATCATTGAAATTGACTAGGGCGAAAGGCTGGCCTTTTGCATCATCGATCCGCCCTGTCACCACGTAGCGGCCCGCCGTGCGCACTTCGACAGGCAAGTAGAAATTGAGCGATCCGCGTTCGAGGGTTTCGCGCACGGCACCCCGCCAGAGCGCGGGCGGATCGGGTGTGTAGAACACGTCAAAAAAGAGAAACCCTGTTTGTTCACCAACCGCTACAGACATCTCGACTCTGATATTTCCGTGGAAGTTATCGAAGCCCTGACGCGCAGGGGAAAGGCGCGCGCTGTAGGTCAAATCGCCAGACGCGGCATCACCGTTTTGCCCGGTGTCGTTGAATGGAAATAGGACAGCATTGCGCTTCGAGGGCTTGCCGTCTTTAGGAGGATCGTGAGCAATTGCGCGTAGAAAATTGATGGGGTTGGCAACTCCATTCGCATCGAGGGCCGTGACGCTGAACAGCACACTTTCGCCGCCTTGGGCGTACACCCGCTCTTGCGTAGTCCGCAGAAAAACTGACTGCGATGGCTTCTGCCCCGGGCTTTTAAGCTTCTGATCCTCAACGACGGGCGCATTCGGGTACATCTGGTCTTGATGCTCGCGCGCGGGCCGCGAATCAAACGGGTACTGGGTGTGCTTTCGATACGCGTCGAGCACTTCGCTTGCGCGCTCGTAACGTGAAGCGGCCGCGGCGAGTTGGGCGTTAGGATCGCGATTGAGCGCATCAATGGCAGCCGCGTTGACGCCTTGACGTGCGCCTGGCCCGGCTGCACCTAACGCGTACGGGGCGATTTTCACACCCCGATCCGTTGCTACGCTACTTGGCGGCTGACCGTTGACAGTGGTTTGCTCAGAGTGACCGTTGATGAATTGCGCGATATTTGAGGCCAGCGCGCGCCAGCCACCGCTGAAATGCAGCAGCGCGGCGAGCGCAAGAGCACTGCAAACAATAGTGACGGTGCGCTTCATCAGTGTCTTGCTAGTGCTTCCCGAGTGCTTCGCTTTTTCGCCAACTTACTACTGAGCGTTGGTGACCATATCGGCAACAGCGCGAGAAATAATGCCCGCCCAGTTGCCATTCGCGTAGTGGTTGAAAGACTCGTTGCCATCGCGGAACTTCACGTTGTGGTTAGTCCACTTCGCGCGTCCGCCCTCGGCCGCCGCCGTGCCTAGCGTGAGGTCGTTACAGAACCAGTCGCTCGGGTTGCAATAGCCCGCTCCACTTGATCCAGAAACCCCGCCTGATGAGTGATAGGCGATGGCCTCGTCATCTTGGCCGGGGAGCACTGCGGAGTAGAGCGTGCCTTTTGCGCCCGCGAACATGTAGAAAATTTTGCCGCGGGTTTGGTTGTGATCGTAGAGCGCGCGGGCATTTGCTGTTTTGAGATCAGTGACAAGCGGTTCAGAAAGCGCCCAATCGCCTGCATTCGCGAGCTCCGAGCCGCCGCCCGCACCGCCAGCGACGTTGACAAATTTAATGTTCCAACCCGTTTGTGTACCAGCCCCTGATGCGCTGCAAACGCCACCGCTATTGGGCGTGGCATTGGTGATCGTTCGCGCGGAACCGCCATACAGAGCCATCGCGTAGCCAATCTGCAAATTGCCTGCGCTATGTGCGCCCACGTAGCACCAGTTGTTGCCGGTGCAATAGCAGTCGAGTGCGTTACGAATGTAGCCATTCTGGTTGGCGACCGAGTTGTAGCCGTCCCAGTTCACCGCTTTTTTGTTCACCCCCGCCGCAGTTGATGAAGGGCCCCAGTAACTGAAATCACTGTAGTTCCCGATCTGTCCGCCGCCGGTTCGTCCGTTGATCCACAGCGTGTAGTTGGTAGCGATTGCAACCGTTGCGCCCACTGTCACCGCCGCAAGGCTTAAGCCCGCAACGAGTTTTCCGATTCCCGCTTTGCCCGAAAACTTCGAGCGAATCACTGACCACTGCATCACATTCTCCTGCTTGGGTTTAAACAAACGAATACTCGATGGATGCACGCCAAACTTCACGTGCGCATGGGAGGTGATGCGGAAAACGCAAACGCGAACTTAGCGCAATGCGCAAAGTTCGCCTCCCCCTTTTTTTTCTGTAGTGCGACGGTTTTTAGAACTGGGTTCGCGCAGTGTCAATGTGCGAACGCACAATCGTTGGTGCAGTTGCAAAAAAGAAAAAGCCCGCCAGTGGCGGGCCTTTTCCCAGTGCGTGTTGCCTTAGAGGCTGTAAGCACACATCTTCACACCTTCGGGCGCCCAGCCTGAGAACGTCATTGCGTTGTAGTCAACCTCGCTCGTTGTGTAGCGATGGTTCCGGTCAGCCGCGTTAGCTGCGTTGCGGAAGCTACGGTAGACCTTCAACGGTGCCCAGCTTGGGCAAGTTCCAGCAGCATCCGGAACCACGGTGGCGAAATCTGCGCCTTCATCTACGAGGCCCGTGCTCGGGATGGCTACGATCATGTCGTGATCGGCTTTGTCAACAAACACATGAGTCGATGCGGCAGGGGCGAAGAAGCGATACACATCCGACGTGTTTCCGTAGACGAGCTTCGATGGCACTTTGAACTTCTTACCTGTGCGAACGAAGTTTGCGGGCATTCCGTCCAAGAGTGCTTTTTCGGCGGTCCGTCCGGTTACAAAATACTTGTTGTTCGCAAGTACGCGGTATTCCACAACTTCGGACAAAGCGTGGGTGCTATCGCCGCGAATTTCGAAGCCGATGTCGCCTAAACCGCCTTCAGCGCCGCCGTCGGTCGCGGTGGTTGCCGTGTTCGTGCAGCTGCCCGCCGATTCGTCCATGTAGAGCGTGCCGGGTCCGGTTACATCTTCGTGAGAGATCGAAAGGTTGAACGCGTTACCCACGTATGAGTTGCCGAAAAGTGCGGTCGACGTCACGGGTGTGCCGGCAACCAGATTGAGTGTTTTCAGTTCAGACTTGGTGATGATGTCGCCGCTGCGATTGGTGTGGCGAACTACCAAACGGTATTTGTAGGTGCCGGTGGTGTAGGCCACATAACGCAGTTTCGCGCTATCGATCGACCATCCGTTGTAGCCGAAAACATGAAAGTCACGCGTGACAGTGCGAGTAAACGGCGTACCACTCGCGCGAATCTCGCATGATTCTTGAAGCGGCTTGATGATCGGGAAGATCGGAAACACGATTGGAATGAACGGTGTGTAGCCCGTCGCTGGCGGTGGAAGCTCAGCGCTAGCTGGGTTAACAAGTGCGGCGGTCGCGACACAGCCCGCGAGGAGGGCGGCGGCGATGCTCTTGAAATTTGATGCGTTTTTCATGGTGGACTCCTAGAGGTTGGGTGAAGTGCGACACCGCATTTGCGGCGCTTGCAGGTTGAGTCGTTGACGCGCATCGGTCGGTTCAATGCCGTGAGAGACTTTTATGAACGATTCGCAATTCTGTATCAGCAAAAAGGAGCGAAATCTTTAAATAAATGGACTAGTAGGCGAAATCGCGATATCTAGGTTTATGGATAAAAAGACGCCTAGCCCAGATAAAAAGGGGGATACGTAGGGTAATCTTTTGTTTCTAAACTAGTCATTCGCACCGCTCCCGCCACCTGATGTCTGCACCGCTACGTGGTCCTCGCGTACATTCGAGCCCGTGGTTTGACACGCTGCCTTGAACTTCAAAGATACGTTTTGATGAACCCCGACTCCTCTAAAGACGGCGCGACCCCCGAAACAGCGCCACTCGAATTGATCCCCGTCCCGCCTTCGCCCTCACATTCGCCGCCCGGGTCGGCGGAAAGTGCGGCGCGCAGCTCGGGTTTTTCCAACGAACGAACTGCCGATCAAGGTGCTGAGCTCGATCCGGAAAACAACCTCATGGTGCTCGCCCCGGCGGCGCGCGGTAATGAGACGGTTGAAGCGCTCAAATTCACCGGGACTGCGGGCGAATACTTCCGGGTGTGGATCGTCAATACGTTTTTGGTTATCGTGACGATTGGGCTTTGGTCACCGTGGGCGAAGATTAGGAAGCGCCGCTTTTTTCTTCGCAACACCTGGGTAGCCGGCGCGAATTTTGACTATCACGCCAATCCCTGGCCGATTCTTCGCGGGCGACTCATCGCAGGTACTGCGTTTATCGTCTATTGGTTCACAGGCGAGCTCAATCCGAACTGGGCTCCATGGGTTGCGCTCGTCATCGCGGTGCTTGCGCCTTGGATCGTGGTGAGCTCACTACGCTTCAATTTGAGTAACACCAGTTACCGCAATCTTCGCTTTGCATTTGAGGGCACCACGCGCGACGCAGTGCTTGCGTTGTGGCCGATTTGGCTGGTTGCGCTCTCGGCTGTGCTCTACCCGCCGGTGTTTGACGAGAGCGGTTCCCTCACCCGTAACGCGCTTGCTGGACTCGCTTATTTCGTATTCATCCTTTTCTATCCGTATCTTCACGGCAAGATGCGGCTTCTTCTTTTGAACCATTCACGCTACGGGCACGCCCCCATCGCCTGCACCACGCGGATCAAAACGTTCTATACGATTTATTTGCGCGGAATTCTTGTTTCCATCGGTCTCTATCTGGCGGCAGCGATCTTGGCGATGGTAATCCTCGTGCCGATAATGGGTGCGGTGATGGCGACGTCGCTTGCTGCGAAGGCGAAATGGCTACCGGTGGTCATTGGTGTTGCTGTCGCGCTTCCGTTTGCCTGCGCAGGGCTCATCTGGTACGCATTCACACAAACACGGCTCATCAACGCCACCTTCAATCTCACCACGATCTCCACGAACGTCCGCGTGTTTAGCAACATCAAAACCTGGGCGATGGCAAAGCTCTACATCGTCAATAGCCTCGCAGTCATTTTCTCCTTGGGTCTGGCGATCCCCTGGGCGGCGGTGCGCACCGCAAAGCAGCGAGTCGAGACCACCGCACTCGCGGTGACCGGCGACTTCGATGACATCATTGCCGACGCAGTGCCGCCGACCAGCGCAACCGCCGATGCAGCCACTGAGTTCTTTTCGCTGGATATCGCGCTATGAACGAATCAGCACACGCCCAAACACCGTCCGACGGAATGCCGCCGCCAAACGAATCGGCGGCATCACCAACAACCGCTCCGCGCGGCATTGCCGCTGCTTATTTCGATGGCAAAAGTGCGCGCCGCACCGAAGTGCGCTTGCAGCTAAGCTCGCTCACACTCGCCGTGGTTGATCTCAACGGTAATGCTGTGGCCCACGTGCCGAAGGATTTAGTGCGCGTTTCGGATCGAATTGCAAATACGCCCTATCGACTTGAATTCCCAGACGGCGCACTTGCGGTGACAAGCGATCATGCAGCGATTGAGCGCTCCTTCCGTTTAAATCCTCGCGGGCACTGGCTGGCAAAGCTCGAGCGCGCGCCGTGGGCGGTGGCAGCCGCTTTGCTCGGGCTGTTCGTTGCGCTCTTTGCGGCCTATCAAGTGGTGATCCCAAAAGTCGCGGCGGCGGTGGCCGAACGCATTCCAAGAGAAACGGAGACTTCTCTTGGGCAGGCAACCGTGAAGTCGCTAGACGCGTTCATGTTCAAACCCACCGCGCTCTCAGCGCAACAACAAGCGCCAATCCGCGAAAGCTTCAATCGCTTGGCGAAAGCGAGTGGAATCGCTGAACATGTGACGCTTGAATTCCGCAAGATGGCGCCAAACGCGCTCGCGATCCCGGGCGGCACGATCGTCGTCACCGATGGCTTGGTCACGCTTTTCGGCAGCGATGAGCGCTTGCTAAGTGCAGTGATCGCGCACGAGCTCGGTCACGTTCACTACCGACATTCGCTCAAGCACCTTCTCTCAGGCTCGGCGAGTGCGCTGATCGTGGGTGCGCTCGCGGGCGATGTGTCGGGCGTATCCGCGCTGGTAACCAGTGCGCCTGTGATTCTTTCCGCACTAGCGTATTCGCGTGACGCTGAACGAGAGGCCGATCTGTATGCCTTCGATCTACTGCGCAAAGTGGGTCGCTCGCCAAAAGATTTTGCTGATGCGATGCGACGTTTTCAAACGATGGAAGATTGTTTCCGGCTGCGCGATGCAGATCGCAAGCAGTCGATTAAACCCGCCGCAACCGACGCTGAAGACGACGAAGAGTCGAGCGATGATGAAAGCGACCAGGCAGGCGCAGCTAGCGAATCAAGCGGGAGCTCGGCGAAGAATGCCCCCGTAACCTCCGCTGCTAAAGCCGCCCCGCGAGCTTCGTGCATGACCAATCCTGATCAAGTCGTGCGCGGTCGTGAGGCCGAAGCCGCTCGTCTAAGAAACGATGAGGGGGATCGCGAAACAGGTTATGCGCACACGCATCCCGTGACTGAAGAGCGCATTCGCGCTGCGGAGGCGGCAGCGCTGCGATAGCGTTGCCTTCAACGAGGCTTACTCGATGAAACTAGTTGTTTCTGTTGCAGGTTTGCGAGTGATCGCTGGAACCTGACAGTTCTCGGCCGGGTAGCCAACAACCAAAATCAAATACGGTGATTCGTTTTCTGGGCGACTGAGAATCTCGTTCAAAAACTTCATCGGCGCAGGTGTGTGCGTGAGCGAAGCGAGCCCCGCCTGATGCACGGCGGCGATGAGCATGCCCATCGCGATCCCCACGCTCTCGGGTGTGTAGTAATGCTTGATTCGCTCGCCGTTCGTATCGATCCCATAGCGCGCGCCGAACACAACGATGAGCCACGGCGCAGTTTCTAGAAACGGCTTGTGATGATCCGTGCCCAAGTGCGCCAAATCTCTAAGCCATTGTTTTCCGGCGCGTTTGTTCACATAAAACTCGTACTCCTCGGCTTCGGCTGCAGTGCGGATTTGCTGCTTCACAGCGGGATCGCTGATCGCAACAAAATGCCACGGCTGCTGATTCGCACCGGACGGTGCAGAGCAGGCTGTTCTAAGCACTGCTTCGATGGCCGCGCGCGGCACAGGCGTTGAGGCGAAATCGCGCACCGTTCGCCGCGTCGCCATTTGCTCGGCAAATGTTTGCGAGCGCGCCTCGATTTCAGCAATCGGGCGATGTGTGAAGCGCAAGGGAATGTGAGGCGCGTCAGTCATGGCGAAACTCTCTCAGAGATTTGCTATTCATGCTGAACTTCTCGATACCAGTAGTGATAGACCGTGCGAAAACCCATACGCTCATAAACACGCTTTGCTGGATTGCTTTCAACCACTTGCAGATAGGCGCAGTGCGCCCCGGAGGATTGCGCGTCGGCGAGCGCACGCCGTAAGAGGATAGACGCAAGGCCGCGTCCACGATGCGCCGCAGCCGTCACTACATCGAATACGCCCACCGCATCGCCTTCCCGAATGGTGAGCACATGCGCAAGCGGCTCGCCAGAGCGCTGATCAACTGCGGTGAACGACGCTAACGCGAGCGGAAGCGCATTCCAACGCAACAAGAGCGCCGCGATTTCGTCATCGGAATCGCCACGCAACATCTGCAACGCTAGTCCGATTTCACTGGGGCTAGAGCAAAATTGAATGACGACATCGACTCCTGCCTTTTCGTCCGCTCTGCCCTCATTTAAACGGCTTGTAAGTTTCATGGCTTGAACGACAGTTCGATCAAAGCTCTCCGCACCGAGCACCGCGAGCCGCTCATCCAGCGCGGGGTCGTTCACAAATGGCGTCAGCCGAAAAATGCAAGGCAAATCAGCGCGTTTATAGAGCGCCACCGCGTCTCGCAAATTCTTCTCGAACGGACGCACACTTGGGTAAAACGCATTCACGCAACGCGAACGCTTCGCTTTTGAAGGCGACAAACCCACGCTCCAGCCATCAAGCATGAGCGCGCGTTCGGGCCGCGACGCGTTCTGAGAAATCTCTTCGATGCGACGCAATTCGTCGTACGTGAAATCGCTTGTCATTGTGCAATCTGGCGATCAATCCAGCGCTCAATCATGGTGCGCACTTCAACCGGGCGCTCAGTAAGCGGCCAGTGATGGCAATTGATTGCCTCGATCGCGACTCGCGGCATCTCGCGTAGCCGGCGCTCGACCATGGCATCGTCTTGATAGCCCGCTACGTTTGAGCGCAGCGCGAGCGCGGGGCAGTTGATCGCGGCAAGCGTAGGCAGCGCGCGAAACATCTCCACCATGTCCTGTAAATAATTCGCGTGCGGAATGTGTTTCAAATCCGCCTTTGCGGAGCTGTATTGCGCGACGAATTTTTCTACAGCATCGGGCTCAGGGGAGGCGAGCGCCTCGCGCGCTTTCAAATCAAGCGCGTGCAAATCAAGCGGCGGTAGTGCGCCGCGATGGATACCCACAGCATTTAGCGCACGAATCGCGGAGGCGGCCCAGGAATACAGCGGCCCGTTGCGAACAAAACTGCGCTTAGCGGGCAAGATCGCCTCGCGAAATACCGGATCAATCAAAACGAGCCCTGCCAACTTGTCCGGATGCGCAGCGCCGAAATAGAGCGCCGCCTGCGCGCCCATGCTGTGCCCGACGACGATTGCCTGGCTCGCCTTTTCCTGATTTAGGATCGCAGCGATATCCGCCGACCAATCCTCCAGTGAAAACTTACGCCGGGTAATCGATTCGCCATGGCCGCGTAGGTCAACTGCGATCAAATCATGCTGCGCCTTGAGCGAAGTCTCGCGGATAAATTCTGTCCAGCGCGTGCGGTTACTTGCGAGACCGTGGAGGAAGACGATCGGTGGGCGTGATCGAGCGGTCGCGCTAGCAACCGCATAAGAGATCGGCGGGTGGTGACGAACGATGCTGGACGGGGCGTGGGTCACGAGGTTATCGGCTTTAACGGGATGCGGGTTGATCGCGCACGTTTAATTTTGTCAGCGCGCTATTGAAGTCTACAAACTCTGTGATTTGCGAGAAGTCGAAGAGATGGCGTGTGGCTTTGCGCGGTGGGCGAGGTGCAGACCCCCGAGGTGGGATCGCTCGCGCTTACGCGCTCGCGATTTGGCTTGCTCGCAGGCTCGCTACCAGTACGTTGCAATGGGCTTTGGAAGGGGGTGACGCGTTGGCGCGTTCTTCGCGCGGACCGCTCGGTTGGCTTTGGATGGATTTGGATTTGACCCAATCTCGAAAAAATGTCCACCGGACATCGCCTCTAAAACTGTCCGGTGGACAATTTTAGAGGCGATGGTCAAATATGAGATATGCGCCGATAGGCGCGGCGGCGTCCTCCTTCGGATGGCAAACGCTGGGGTAGTGGCTTTTGCGCGTCCGTCGTTGTAGCGTGGCATTCCTGAGCGAAGCGAACTGATTAAATCCTGAGCGCGGAGGCGCGAGGGATGGGATCGCTCGCAGGCTCGCTACCAGTACGTTGCAATGGGCTTTGGAAGGGGGTGACGCGTTGGCGCGTTCTTCGCGCGGACCGCTCGGTTGGCTTTGGATGGATTTGGATTTGACCCAATCTCGAAAAAATGTCCACCGGACATTTTTTCGAGATTGGTGGAGATGAGGAGGATCGAACTCCCGACCTTCGCATTGCGAACGCGACGCTCTCCCAGCTGAGCTACATCCCCGTTTTCGGCGGATTATAGGCACGAATCCAAGGGCGCTGCACGGCGTCCTGGGGGCCAGGTTTCCTGCAATCGCGGAGCAGGTGGCAAGAGGCGGCGAAGCGTTGCTGTTGCGCGTCTTTTTGAACGTGCCGAGCTAGCGTTCTGAGCGCGGCTTGTGGCAGCGAGACCGCAGATACTCGCGCGCTACGCGCTTGCGCTGAGCGGAGTGCTTGCCCAGGGGCGCACAAAGAATTCGCCGTCGATCCATTCCAGATAGCCAAAGTCCTGCTGCCAGTCTGAAAGTACGATGCGCCGCAGCGAGCGTCCGTTCACTGTGCGTGTTTCGTCAGTCGGGCGATGGGTGTGGCCGTGAATCATGAGCTGCACGTCGTGCCGTGCGAACGTGGCGTTGATGGCGTCGCCATTGGCGTCGAGCAGCATCATGGCGCTCCCCGCCTTGTGTGCTTTGCTCGCGCGGCGCAACCGTGCGGCGATCTCTCTTCGGATCCACTGCGGCAGGCGATTCCCAAACGCCTTGAACGCGCGGGATCGCAAAATGCGGCGAGCGCGCTGGTAGCGCACGTCATCCGTACAAAGTTCATCGCCGTGCAGAATCAGCGCGCGTTCGTTGCCGAGTTGGATGATGTTTTGCTCCGGCCACATTTCGCCACCACATGACCGAGCGAATTGGGTGCCAAGCATGAAATCACGATTACCGTGAATGAAGAAAATCTTCGTCTCGCCCTGATGCAAGTGGGCGAAGTCAGCTACGATTGATCGCGCATATTCATCGTAAGCGAGTTGCGCATCGCCTAACCACGCGTGGAACAGATCGCCCATCACGTAGAGTTGATCCGCTCCGCGCGCGCTTTCGCGCATGAAGCTTCGGAAGCGAGCCGTGGTGGCGGCGTCGCTCTCTTTAAGGTGCAAGTCGGAGATGAAGAGTATTCGCATGTACGCCGCGTTTTCTGCGAAGCATTGCCTCGTAGAAAACGCGTGGTCCGCTCGCTCGCTTAGACGATGACAGCGCTGTTGATCACGACGTCTTGACGTGGCACATCGCCATGAAAGCCCGATTGACCCGTCGCGACTTCGCGAATCTTCTCGACCACATCCATGCCGCCGCTTACTTTGCCGAACACGGCGTAGCCCCAGTTTTGCCCGCTCGGTGCTTTGAAATCGAGGAAGCCGTTATCAACGGTATTGATAAAAAACTGTGCCGTGGCGGAGTGCGGATCGTTGGTGCGTGCCATGGCCAGAGTGCCGCGCACATTTTTCAAGCCCGATGCACTGGTCACCTGGCCTTCGTGCTCAATAGCGGCACGCACGGCTTTTTGCTTCATGCCCGGCTCGAAACCGCCGCCTTGAATCATGAAGTCTTTAATCACGCGGTGAAAGATGGTCCCGTTGTAATGACCATCACGCACATACTGAAGAAAGTTTGCTGCGGTTTTGGGGGCGCCGACTTCATCGATATCGAGTGTGATGTCACCGTGATTGGTGGAAAGCTTTACGGTTGCCATGAGTGAGCCTCTATAGTGGAAATGGTTATCTGAACCTTGGAATTTTCGCCGATTCCAGTCGGCAACAAAAAAGGCGCGATGTAGCGCGCCTTTTGAATCGTGATTTTCGCGGTGCCTATTTTTTCAGGGTGACTTTTTCAATCACGATAGGCGTTTGCGGCACGTCGGATGGAAATTGGCCGCCTGCGCCCGTTGGCACTTCGGCCATTTTGTCCACAACTTCCATGCCGGACACGACGCGACCAAACGCGGTGTATCCCCACCCGAGGCTCTTGCATTGTGGCGGCGCGCTTGCTTCTTTGCATTGCGGCGGAATGCGATCTTTCGCGACAGAGTGATTCAAGAAGGTGTTGTCTTTGTAATTGATATAGAACTGCGCGGTTGCTGAGTGTGGATCGTTGGTGCGCGCTAACGAAATCGTGCCTCGATCATTCTTGAGCCCTGCTGCCTCAGCTTGCTCACCCTCATTCAGAATCGGCGCTCGGGTGGGCTTTTGAGCCATCGCCTTGTCGAAGCCGCCGCCTTGGGCCATAAATCCTTTGATGACGCGATGAAAAACCGTGCCGTCATAGAAACCAGACCTCACATACTCAAGGAAGTTTTCCACGGATTTCGGTGCCGCCGCCGGATCAAGCTCAATCACGATCGTGCCTACACTGGTGCGCATTTCCACTTGCGGTTTCGTCGCGCTTGCTGCAGCTTTCATCGTTGCCTTTTCAGCGGCCTTCGGTGCTGCCTTATCTTGCGCCGATACGACGCCCGTAGCGAGCATGCCAAAGAGCCCGGCAATCATTGCGCGGCGGAAGATTGTGGTGGTTTCGTTCATGACTGAGTGTGTCCTTCAAAGATAATTTTCCAGCGACCGTCGGCGGCGAGCTGCCAGAGCTGGCGTTTTTTAAGTTGTGAATTGAATTTGCTGCTTTTGTAGGCCTGATCGAATGTCACTAACGCAATATCGCGCGTTCCGGGATACTGCATCGCAGAAACATTGCTCACTTCAACTTGTGCCCATTCGGTGCGCGCGAAGAGCTGACGCCGTTGCGCTTCCCAGCCACGAAGGTCGATTCCGTCAGCGCTGAATGCAGCGCCGTAATGCTCAAGATATTTCGCGACATTGAGCGATTGCATATCGCCGCGCCAGCGCTCAAACGCAGTGAGTACGCCTTGCGACTGCCGCTGCGCCTGATTGCGATCAATCCATTCGATTGATTGTGCAACTACGATTGGCGTGCGGCCCGGCACGATGAAGCGCTCGATTAGCTTCAGATCAGGATTGGATACAACGATACAGCCGTCGCTTGCGCGGGGCGCGCGAGCGAACGTATCGCTGCCAACGCCGTGCAACCAAATACCGTAGCCGCTGCGGTTGAGCCGCCGATCAAAGTCGTTCGGATAATCAAGCGGATAGGCGCCAGCACCGTAAAAATCAGTAAGTTTCTGACGAGGAATTGCGGCCTGCAGGAAGTACGCGCCAATCGGCGTTCGTTGATCGCCTTCTTTCGCTTTGCCGCTGCCTTCCTTCCCGATGGTGGCGTAGAAATCAGCGATACGATGCAGCTGTCCGCCGCGATTTTCGAACACGTAGAGGCGCGAGCGATCGACATCGAGCGCCATCGCATGTGCAGCCGTGACCGGAACGCGCCAGAAGTTAGCCGGAACGCGATCAGCGGGGATTGCCTCTTGCGAGCGCTGCAGCCGCGCCAAGGCCTCGGCACGAAGCCCTTGCAGTGATTCGCTCGGCTCAGGTGTGGCGTTACCGAAGGCTTGCAGCGGGCGGGAGCGCGCCAGTAGCAAATCTCCTTGGATGAGGTGCGCGAGTCGGTAGTTCGGTGCGCGTTCAAGAATTTGCGAAACCGTTTTACTGGCTTGTTCGAGTTGCGCCGCGCGAACTTCTCGCAGCGCCTTCACGACAAGCGCCTCAATATCATTCTGTGCGTTGAGCGCGATGCCGGTGCCGCTGAATGCTTGCGCACCGATCAACGCCGCCAAAGCGAGCGCCTGCGCCGCTACCCGAAGGTGGCGGCTAGAGGCTGCGCTGATGTTCCAGAGCGATGCGATGAGCGATGTTTGCATTAGAGAATCAATGCATGCGCGGTCGACCGAGCGCTAGCCCGAACGCTCACGCGAGATTTTCCACTCGCCGTCTTCGCGAACAAGGACGAGCGTTTTTCTCGACTTTGCATTGAGGGTGTCGGAGGTGTAGTTTTGACGGAAAACAACGCGCGCCTCGTTTGCAGACACTATCTGCACCGAAGGCTCAATCACCTCCACGTTGATGCGCTTGGGCGTGGTGACCCGTTCGCGGCGTGCAGCCGCCCAGGCGGCGCGCGATTGCGAGCCTTCTGGATCGAATGACTTTGAGTACGCCGCGAGATAGCCATCGGCACTGCGCGTTGACCATGCCCGAGCCCATTTGGTGACTGCTGCAAGTACGTCTTGTTTGGCATCGGCCGTTGGCGCTGCCGCTGCCGCTGGCGCGGGCGTCGCTGCCGCGGTTGCAGCTGGCGGCGGCGCTGCGGCTGGTGTTGCAGCGGTCTTCGCAGGTGCGTTTGGCGCAGCGGGTGGGGGTGCAGCAGGTGGCGTCACCGCCTTAGTGGCCGCGGACGCCACCGCCGTTACTGGCGCGGTCGCTGCAGCAACATTCGCTCGCGGCGCCGTGAGCGCACGGGGAGACGTAGAAAAAAGGTCTTTTACAAGGTTGAGCTTCGTCGCTGCTGCATTGTTGCTGCGGTCTAGCTGCAACGCCTTGTCGTAAGCTTGGCTTGCGAGCTTCGCATAGATATCGCCTAAATTTTCGTGCGCCGTGGCGTAACTCGGGTGCGTTTGGATGGCGAGTTCAAGGGCAACCCGCGCCTTTTCAAATTGACCTTTCGAACTATAGAGCACCGCCAAATTGTTATACGGCTCAGGCAGCTCCGGGAAATCTTCAGTGAGCGTTTGGAACGTCGCTATTGCATCGTTGGTACGTCCGAGCTCTGATTGGGCTAAGCCCTTAATAAACCGACCCACCGCATCCTTGGGTTTTCCGTTCAAAAACGCATTAGCGCGGTCCAGTGCTTGCTGCGCCTGCCCAGATTTCAGAAGCCGGTTGGCTTCCTGAAGCTCTGCTGGCTGTGCGCTCGTTAGTTGTGCAAAGCCGAGCAGCGCCATCGCGAGCACAACTCGCTTGAGCGCCCAAAACGGAGCTGCAGTTAGGTTAGGTTTGCTTTCGAACATCGGCATCTCGTAAATCCTCGGTCACCCTCGACCTCGTTGACTCGGGATTCTAACTTTCACTTTTTATCGCCTCGGAAGGGATTACGCGTCTAGTGAGCCGCGTCTTCCGCAGCGATGGTGGTGAGCGTGTGATCGATTAACGCACGCGCAATCG
Source organism: Betaproteobacteria bacterium (assembly GCA_013298765.1). Classification (GTDB taxonomy): domain Bacteria; phylum Pseudomonadota; class Gammaproteobacteria; order Burkholderiales; family Casimicrobiaceae; genus Casimicrobium. The sequence goes on along the minus strand of JAAFJA010000012.1, from coordinate 4,079 downwards.
AGACTCGGGGCGGCAATTCGGGCAACGTCTGGCGATCACACCAGATGGCATCGACAATCTCTGTGCCGTTAGGTTTCAATTCTCCGCCGGCGTATTCGGCGGTGAACGCAATCATCAAGCTGTGTGGGAACGGCCACGATTGGGACGCAAAGTAGCGCAGGTTGTGGACTTCAACGCCGACCTCTTCCCTAACTTCACGCCGCACCGCATCTTCGACCGATTCCCCTGCTTCGAGGAAGCCCGCGAGCGCGCTGTATCTGCCCGGCGGAAAATTTGCGTTCCGCGCCAGTAGGATTTGGTTGCCTTTGGTCACCAGGCACATCATCGCAGGCGAAATCCGTGGATAGGATGTGTGCCCGCAGGCGGGGCAGCGCCTTGCCCGTTCGTGTCGCTCGCGCGTGGTCGCGGTGCCGCAGGCGCCGCAATGTTGGTGTGTTCTATCCCACTCGAGCAGCTGTAAACCTAAGCATGCGATGGCGACCATATCGTTATCGAGGTTGCCGAAAACTGCTCGGAGCCCCGATAGTTTTAAGTCGCTAGAGAGAATCGTTGTGTCGTCGAATTGTCGAGCGACCCAGGTGGACGATTGCCAGAGCCCAAGCGCTACTTCGCGTTTGGGCGAAACGTTGCTCACCTCTCCCAGCTCGCCCGTCTCGGTACGCAACACTAATTGGTTCGAGATGAAATCAAGGTAGCGCGTGCTTTGTTGCGTGGATACATCAGTCACCGCGACGAACGACTCGGGAATTTGCAGCATTTAGGGAAGTGACGAAATAGGTCAATCTCTTATTAGATAGGAAGCGGTGGCGTCGCAATTGGGGACCGTGAGGCCGCTCGACACGACTTGTCGACCGCCCGTCTGCGTTTCTAAATGGACACCGCCTTAGTCGGAGGTTGAATGCTTGACAAAATTTGTCAGTAAGTTCTGAATCGATTCCGCAAATGTGTGGAAGTCTATGCAAATGTCATAAGCCATTGATTTATATGGGAAAAAAATCGCACACGGTTTGGTGCCAGTTGTTACACTTCCGGTAACTTTTGTGATCTGCTCGCGCGAAACAAGCGGGCAATCGCATCTTCTGGGGTTAGGGATCAATATGGCGACAGTGCGTTTTGGTGGCGCGGTGATGAATTTTTTCAACCGCGCGCTTCGTTGTGTGCTTCCAGTTTTTGGTTTGGCGACGCTCAACGTGTCGGCACAGGTGTGCGGCGTGCCGGGCTCGAGCGGCGGCGGAACGATTTCCGGCGTTGTCAACACGTATTTCGAGCCCACCGGAAACACGGCTGCTGGCGCTTCCGCTGTAACCATTAATACAGCCCCTGCCACCATTCGCGGCGCTGGTGCCACGCCCACCGTCGGCGCGCTTGTGCTGATCGTGCAAATGCAGGGCGCAACGATTGACTCAAACAACGATACCCGGTACGGCGATGGCGCTGGCACTGCGGCAGAGATTGTCGGAACCAGCGCGGCGACTGGCGCTCAAGTCGCGCGCGGCGTGACCGGCACACCGCTCGCAGGTACTTACGAGTTTGCGCGGGTCACAGCCTACAACGGCACGACAGGTGTGATTTCGCTCGCCAATCCACTCGCGAGTTCGTATCAGCGCAGTGACCCCACGGCAACGGTCGGGCGCTATCGCTACCAGGTTGTTTTGGTGCCTCAATATGCGTCTGCGACCATCGCGTCTGCCGCGCCTGTCACCGGCGCGGCTTGGAACGGCGAAACAGGTGGCGTCGTTGCAATTGACGTATCCGGGCTCACCACGTTCACTGGAACGGGAACTCACATCAACGCGTCGGCTATCGGGTTCCGAGGCGGCTACGGCGACAATGGCGGAACAGTCGACGGCTCGACGCAATATGCTGCGGCTGCGGGCGCTATTGGCTCTTCCACGGACACGACAAAAGGTGAAGGTATCGCTGGAACCCCGCGGCACGTTTGGAACGGAACGGCGTCGGTTGTTGTTTCGACCACTCAAGGCTACCCAGGAGGCGACTATGGCCGTGGCGCGCCAGGTAATGCTGGTGGCGGTGGTATCGGCCACAATTCGGGAGGCGGTGGTGGCGCTAACGGCGGCATTGGCGGTCGTGGCGGCGCTACTTATTCTGGGGAATCAGGCACGACCTTCATCGTTAGCGCAGCCAATGGCGGAGTTGGTAACTCACGAGACGTAGGTGGCTTTGGCGGCGCTCCGTTCACCACGGCCGGTCGCATGATTATGGGCGGCGGCGGCGGTGCAGGTGACGCCAATGGCGGCGGACTAGAGCCAGCCGAAGAGGGCCCGGGCGGCGTTGGCGGTGGCGTTATCTTTTTCAGTTCGGGGAGCATCGCGACCGGGCAGAACGGCAATTTCGTCGCAAACGGCGGCAATGGTGTGGACGCTGATGCGGAGGGAACTGGCGGCGGCGGCGCGGGTGGCTCCGTCATTTTGAGAGTAGGAACAGCTGCGCACACCGCGCGAATCAACGCCACGGCTGTGGGCGGAAACGGCGGTAACTTTAATTTCAACGGTACCAACACGACAGGGCACTGCGGCAGCGCGGGCGGCGGCGGTTCGGGGGGGGTGATTCGTTACCTGGGTGGGACCGCTCCTGCAAGCGCCTTACTTACAGGCGGTACACGCGGCAACCATATCGACGGCGGCGCCTGTCTTGGCACCAACGGTGACGGGGGGCTTTCAGGTGTACTGACGTCTCAACCACCAGGTAATCCAGGTTTTGATTGTTTGCCTGTTGTGAACGTCACGAAGAGTGACCCCACGATTGTTACAGTCGCTGGAAACCAACTGCGCGCAACCTACACGGTGACAGTACAAAATACAGGTGGTTCAGCGGGTACCTACACCTTAAGTGATACTCCAGCGTTTCCGACGACGGGAGTAACGCTCAATTCCATTAACGCGAGTACAGTTGGTGGAGCGCTCGCTGCGCCAGTGTTCCCCCGTGCGAATCCGGCGAACAACACCGCCCAGCAAATCAGTACCACCGCATTGGCCATTGCTGCCGCTGCTACACATACGTACACGATTGAAATCACGTTCACAGTAGCTGGAAACGCGACGAACCTGACTTGTAACGGAACAACGGCGAACAACGGCGCATTCAATACCGCCGCAATCACGGGTTCGTCCGCTAGCAGTGATCCTGGTTGCACGGACATACCCGCTCAGCTTCCGAGTCTCCAGTTGGCGAAGACCTCGACGCCTGCGACGTTTAGTGTGGGGGTAGCGGCGAGCTACACGCTGACGCTGACCAATACGGGGACGGCGGCGACGACGGCGGTGTCGACGATTACCGACACGATTCCTGCGGGTTTGACCATTGGTACGTTGCCAGCGGGTTGTACGGCGGTGGCTCAGACGGTGACCTGTACGGTGGCGAGTTTGGCGGCGGCGCCAGGGCCGGGCAATGTGGTGAGTTTCGTGATTCCGGTGACGCCGACGGCGGCGGCGGGTTCGAGTGTGGTGAACACGGCGACGGTGCGTGGTGGTGGTGATCCTGGGTGTCCGACGGGCACAGGGGCGCTGCCTGCGCGTTGTAACCCGTCGATTACGACCACGGTGAACAGTCCTGCGTTGACGATTACGAAGACGGCCTCTGCGGCGAGTTTCGTGGTGGGGACGGCGGCCAGCTACACCTTGAGTGTTCAGAACACGGGGACGGCGGCGACGACGGCCTCTGCCACGGTGAGTGACACGATTCCTGCGGGTTTGACCATTGGTACGTTGCCAGCGGGTTGTACGTCGGCGGCTCAGGTGGTGACCTGTACGATTGCTTCGGGTTTGGCGGTGAATGCCACGACGGCGTTCATCATTCCGGTGACGCCGACGGCCTCGGCGGCTAATCCTGTGGTGAACACGGCGACCGTGAGTGGTGGAGGGGACCCTGGGTGTCCAGCGGCGGCTCGTTGTACGAGCACGACCAACACGCCGTTGAATTCGCCGGCGCTCAGTTTGGCGAAGACCTCGACGCCTGCGACGTTTAGTGTGGGGGTAGCGGCGAGCTACACGCTGACGCTGACCAATACGGGGACGGCGGCGACGACGGCGGTGTCGACGATTACCGACACGATTCCTGCG
>JAAFJA010000011.1 GCA_013298765.1 Betaproteobacteria bacterium | reverse complement strand
CTTCCGCACGACGGACGTGACCGGATCGGTCACGTTGCCAGCGGGCACTGAGATGGTGATGCCAGGTGACAACGTGAAGATGACGGTTGCCTTGATTGCGCCGATTGCGATGGAAGAGAAGCTTCGCTTCGCGATCCGTGAAGGCGGTCGCACCGTCGGCGCCGGCGTCGTGTCGAAAATTCTGAAGTAATTCGGACTAGGACAACAACTGTGCAAAGCCAAAAAATTCGTATTCGACTCAAGGCCTTCGATTACAAGCTAATCGATCAGTCTGCGTCGGAAATCGTTGAAACAGCGAAACGCTCTGGCGCGATCGTCAAAGGCCCAGTGCCTTTGCCGACCCGGATTGAGCGCTTCGACATTCTGCGTTCGCCGCACGTCAATAAAACCTCGCGCGACCAGTTTGAAATTCGTACCCATCTACGGTTGATGGACATCATCGAGCCTAACGACAAGACGGTAGACCAGCTGATGAAGCTTGATCTCCCAGCGGGCGTCGATGTTGAGATTAAAGTTCAGTAAACCACTGCGAGGAGCATCAGCTCCTCGTCAACAAACTGCCGGTCAATTGAAACTGGCACCGCTTTTAGGCAACTGCGAGCGGCAAGAAAGAAGAGGTGAGCTATGAGTCTCGGACTCATCGGACGCAAAGTCGGTATGACACGCGTCTTTAACGACGACGGTTCAGCAACAGCGGTCACCGTGATCGACGTTGCGAATAACCGTGTCTCGCAGGTTAAGACTGCGGAAACGGACGGCTACCAAGGCGTCCAACTAACGTACGGCGATCGCCGTGCGACTCGCGTCACTAAGGCTGCTGCTGGCCACTTCGCTAAAGCGGGTGTGCAGGCGGGTGCTATTACGCGAGAATTCTCAGCAGCAGCTGGTGAACTCAAAGCGGGTTCCGTAGTTGGCGTCGAGACATTCCAAGTGGGTCAAATCGTTGACGTGACCGGGACCAGTAAGGGGCGCGGTTTCTCTGGCGTAATTCGCCGCCACAACTTTAGCTCGAATCGCGAGACGCACGGTAACTCGGTTACCACGCGCGCACCTGGTTCGATCGGAATGGCGCAAGATCCAGGGCGTGTTTTTCCAGGCAAGCGTATGGCTGGCCAATACGGAAATAAGCAACGCACGGTGCAAGCGCTCAAAGTCGTTCGCATTGACGCGGCGCGCGGATTGCTGCTCATCGCGGGTGCAATTCCAGGTGCGCCTGGCGGTCACGTGATCGTCAAACCGACCGCACGAGCGTAAGGAGCTAAGAAATGGAATTGCAAGTCCTGAATGCACAGGGTAAAGCTGCTTCGACGCTCGCAGCGTCCGACGCGGTTTTTGCTCGTGAGTACAACGAAGCGCTTGTTCACCAAGTCGTCGTTGGCTTTCAAGCCAACGCGCGCAGTGGCAATCGCGCGCAGATGACGCGCGCAGAAGTTCGCCACTCAACGAAGAAGCCTTGGAAACAAAAAGGTACGGGTAACGCTCGTGCAGGTATGACATCCAGCCCTATCTGGCGTGGTGGTGGTCGTGCCTTCCCAAATAAGCCCGACGAAAACTTTTCACACAAGATCAACCGCAAGATGTTCCGCGCAGGTATGGCTACGATTCTGTCGCAGCTCGCACGCGATGGACGCTTGTCGGTAGTTGAGAACTTCGCTGTCGACGCGCCGAAGACAAAGCTTGTTGCTGGTGCCCTCAAGGACATGGGGATTTCAGAAGCGTTGATCGTGACTGACAGCATTGATAACAATCTTTACCTTGCAACGCGAAACCTTCCGCATGTTGCAGCGGTAGCGGCACACAACGTTGACCCAGTTAGTCTGCTCAACTTTAAACGTGTGTTGTTCACGAAAGCTGCTGTTGCCAAGATTGAGGAGTCATACAAATGAATCAAAATCGTTTGATGACCGTGATTAAGGCTCCGGTCATCTCTGAGAAAAGCACGTTCGTCGCTGAGAAGAATGAGCAAGTGGTATTCGAGGTTATCCAAGATGCCACTAAACCTGAGGTTAAGGCCGCTGTCGAACTGTTGTTCAAGGTGCAGGTAGAAAGTGTGCAAATGTTGAACCGCGCAGGGAAGACAAAGCGCTTCGGTCGCTCGACCGGACGACGTAGCGATTCCCGCCGCGCTTATGTGTCGCTCAAGCCGGGGCAAGAGATCAACTTCGGCGGGGAGGCTTAATCATGGCTCTCGTAAAAGTTAAACCAACTTCCCCTGGCCGCCGTTCGCTGATCAAGGTTGTAAACCCTGATTTGCATAAGGGCGAGCCGCATGCTCCTCTACTCGTGCCGCAGAAGCGTGGGTCTGGTCGTAACAATAACGGCCACATCACGATGCGTCACAAGGGTGGTGGGCACAAGCATCACTATCGCTTAGTCGATTTCCGTCGTGATAAAGATGGTGTTCCTGGCACCGTTGAGCGCCTCGAGTACGATCCGAATCGCAGCGCAAACATCGCATTGCTTTGTTATGCAGACGGTGAGAGACGCTACGTTTTGGCGCCCAAAGGCTTGAGCGCTGGTGATGTTGTGCTCTCCGGGGCTGAAGCGCCGATCAAAGTCGGTAACGCGCTCCCTATTCGTAACATTCCTGTGGGTACCACGATCCATGCGATTGAGCTGCAGCCCGGTAAAGGTGCTCAGCTCGCCCGTAGCGCGGGTACATCAGTTCAGCTGATGGCACGCGAAGGCATTTACGCGCAGGTACGCTTGCGCTCGGGTGAGGTGCGTAAAGTTCACGTCGACTGCCGCGCGACCATCGGTGAGGTTGGCAACGGGGAGCACTCGCTTCGCGTGATCGGCAAGGCCGGTGCAAATCGTTGGCGCGGTATCCGCCCAACCGTACGCGCGATCTCGATGAACCCGGTGGATCACCCGATGGGTGGCCGAACGAACGGCGGTGGTGGTCGTCATCACCCAGTTTCGCCTTGGGGTCAGAAGGCCAAGGGTCTCAAGACTCGCACTAATAAGCGTACTGACAGCATGATCGTTCGCACGCGTCACGCTGCTAAGAAGGGTTAAACGCAATGGCACGTTCCGTTAAAAAAGGTCCGTTCGTTGACGGGCACCTGGTAAAGAAAGTGGAAGTCGCACTCGCGAAGAACGATAAAAAGCCGATCAAAACTTGGTCGCGTCGTTCTACGGTCACGCCAGACTTCGTTGGTCTAACTATTGCCGTCCATAACGGCAAGGCGCATATGCCTGTGTACGTTTCCGATCAAATGGTTGGACACAAGCTCGGCGAATTCGCGCTCACACGCACTTTCAAAGGCCATCCAGCCGACAAGAAAGTCGCGAAGAAGTAAGGACTCGATATGCAAACAAATGCTGTGATGCGAGGCGCTCCCGTCTCCGACCAAAAAGCCCGACTCGTCGCGGACCAAATCCGCGGCTTGCCGGTCGCAAAGGCGCTCGATCTTTTGACGTTTAGCCCGAAAAAATCTGCAGGAATCATCAAGAAAGTGCTGTTGTCCGCAATCGCGAATGCAGAGCACAACGATGGCGCAGATATCGACGAGCTCAAGGTAAAGACGATTTACGTTGACAAAGCATTGGTGATGCGCCGCTTCGCGGCGCGCGCCAAGGGGCGTGGTGCACGTCTTCTCAAACAAACCTGTCACATTCATGTGACGGTTGGGAACTAGGGGTTCGTATGGGTCAAAAGATCAATCCAACCGGGTTTCGTCTCGCTGTTTCGCGCGCCTGGACCTCGAAGTGGTACGCGAGTAGTAAGAACTTTGCTGATAAGGTGAAAGAGGATTACGAAGTACGTTCGTTTCTCCTCAAGAAGCTTAAGAACGCAAACGTTTCGAAGATCACCATCGAGCGCCCCGCTAAGAATGCTCGAATCACGATTCACAGCGCCCGTCCAGGCGTAGTGATCGGTAAGAAGGGTGAAGATATTGAGGCGCTCCGCGTCCAACTTCGGAAGATGATGAAGACCGAGATCGCGTTGAACATCGAAGAGGTGCGAAAGCCAGAAACTGACGCGCAGCTTATTGGTGATTCCATCGCTCAACAGCTTGAGAAACGGATCATGTTCCGTCGCGCTATGAAACGTGCGATGCAGAACGCGATGCGCCTCGGCGCGCAAGGCATCAAGATTATGAGCGCTGGTCGCTTGAACGGCGCGGAGATCGCTCGTTCCGAGTGGTATCGTGAAGGGCGTGTGCCCCTTCACACGCTTCGTGCCGATATCGACTACGGCTTCTCCGAAGCCAAGACGTCGTACGGCATTATCGGTATCAAAGTTTGGGTGTTTAAGGGTGAAAGCCTTGGCCTCGCGGCCGGAGATGCGCCAGCGCTAGCCGCTGACGCCGCTGACGCGCCTAAGCCAGCACGTCGCCCACGTCGCGCACCTGCAGGAGAGAGAAATGCTACAGCCGGCTAGAAGAAAATATCGTAAAGAGCAGAAGGGCCGTAACAAGGGCCTGGCTACGCGCGGCAATAAAGTGAGCTTCGGTGAGTTCGGCCTTAAAGCCACCAGCCGTGGCCGCCTGACGGCGCGTCAAATCGAAGCTGCGCGTCGCGCGATCAGCCGCCATATCAAACGTGGCGGACGGATCTGGATTCGTATCTTCCCAGATAAGCCAATCTCTAAAAAGCCTGCCGAAGTTCGCATGGGTAACGGTAAAGGTAATCCTGAGTACTACGTCGCTGAGATTCAGCCGGGCAAGGTGCTCTACGAGATGGATGGTGTGGCCGAGAACCTCGCACGCGAAGCCTTCACGCTTGCCGCTGCGAAGCTTCCAATCCACACAACCTTTGTTCAACGCTTGGTCGGTTAAGAAAGGAACACTTCAATGAAAGCCTCCGATCTCCGCGCCAAGAGCGAAGCCGATCTCACCAAAGAGCTCGGCGAACTCTACAAAACGCACTTCAGTTTGCGCATGCAAAAGGCAACACAACAACTGCAAAACAATACGCAGTTGGGAAATGTTCGCCGTGACATCGCTCGCGTGAAAACAGTGCTCAACCAGAAAGCTGCTGCAAAATGAGCGAAGTAGCAAACACCCCACTGATCGCTACTCAAATTGGTCGCGTTACTAGCGACAAGATGACGAAGACGATCACAGTACTCGTCGAGCGCCGCGTTAAGCACCCGCTTTACGGCAAGGTCGTGACCAAGTCGAACAAATACCACGCACACGATGAAACGAGCGAAGCCAAGATTGGTGATCTCGTTGAAATCAAAGCGTGTCGCCCGTACTCCAAGACGAAATCTTGGGCGCTATCGAAAGTACTCGAAAAAGCGTAATGGGCGTCGTGCTTGCGAAGCGCTGAACGTCGTTCAGCGCAGCGAAAAAAGGCAGCCTCGGCTGCCTTTTTTTATTGAAGCAATATCTAGCTACGTGGTCACTCCCCCTATTTCATAAGGCTACGCCCTAAAAGTAGTGAGTTTTCGAAAAGAGCAATCAATTCGCTGATTCCCCCGAAGTAAATGGCGATAACAAACTGTGTTGGCAAATGATCTTCCAGCTTTGGTTGTGTAGTTGGAGCAACGCTCCACTAACATGGCTGACATGACGTTAGGTGTTGATGAGTCGGTGGTGCGGGGTTTGCTGCATTCGCAGTTTCCGCAGTGGGCTGATCTTTCACTTCAACCTATTGAGAACGGTGGCTGGTGCAACTTCGCGTTCCGCCTGGGTGACGACAAGTTCGTCCGTCTTCCGCGTCACGAGGACTATGCGTCACAGGTCGAAAAAGAATGCGTTTGGCTTCCGTCGCTCGCATCGCGCTTACCGCTTGAGATTCCCGCGCCGCTTGGCCTCTGCAAGCCGCACGTTTCTTTTGCGCTGCCATGGGCTGTATACCGATGGATCGAAGGCGAGATCGCCATTCCCGAACGGATTAACAACCAGAACATGTTCGCACGTGATCTCGGGCAGTTTCTCCGCGCACTTCAAAGCGTCGACACGAGCGGCGCACCGCTTGCAGGTCCGCACAACTTCCATCGAGGAGGAGCGCTCGCAATTTATGACGATCAAGTGGGCGCAGCCATTGCGACGTTGTTGAAATCGAATCGCATCAACGCTGACCTGGCGACGGAGGTGTGGCAACGTGCAGTGGAAAGCCGATGGGGGCACGATCCAGTTTGGATTCACGGTGATGTTAGCGTTGGCAACCTACTCGTACGCGACGGTGAGCTTGTCGCCGTCATCGATTTCGGCAACATGGCAATCGGGGATCCCGCATGCGACCTCGTCATTGCGTGGACGGTTTTCGACGACGCGAGCCGAGGCATGTTTCGGCAAACGCTTGAGATCGACGCCGAGACTTGGCATCGCGGCCGCGCATGGGCCCTCTGGAAAGCGCTTATCCTCGCAGCGGAGATGTGCGAGAGCAATGCCTACGAGGCGCGCGATCCGTGGAAGGTGATCACTACAGTGTTGCGTGACTACATCGACGAGAATTGATTCGTGAACGAAGCGACACAAACGACCACAGTGAAAACTTTTCTCACAAAGCGCTTCGTCGTTGGTACGATGTTCGCGATCATTCCCGCGCTAGTCCTGCTACCACTATCCAACGCCGCCCACGCCCGCAAGAGCGGCCCCGCACGCACTCAAGCCATCGATATAATCGTAATTCATTCGACCGGCGGGCCGACCTGTGACACGAAGACGGGGAAGCCGATTTGGGTGAAGGCCGGCGAGCTTGAGGAGAACATACGCACGATTGAGGCGCACCCGACGCTCGGCATTCACTACATGATTGATCGCGATGGTACGTTGCGCAAGAGCATTCCCGAATCGCAGGTCGCGCATCATGTGCTCACGTATTCCGGTCGCTCGATCGCGATTGAACTCATCAATGATGGCGACGGCATTGATCCGTTTTCTGAAGCTCAGTTGGACGCACTCGTCAAACTCATGCGCGAGATCGTGGCGAGACATCCGATCAAACGCGACGGCGTCAAACGGCACTCGGATCTTGATCGCGGATTAATGTCCTGCGATCCAACGCAGCGGCGTAAGGTCGATCCCGGCCACGCGTTCCCGTACGCCACAGTTCTTCAGCGCGTCTTTCAGAACACATAACCGCTCTTTCGCCCCGAAAAAACCTGGGCTAAGAAAGAAAAATTTAATGTTCGTGAAGATATAAAAAAGGCATAAAGTCTCAACCAATATGATATTTGGGAGCATATGCCGTAGCCCCGCGCTCGATTTAGGCAACTACCTCACGAGCGCCGCGATCTGTACGTAGGCCGTATCCATCAGGAATCGAGTCAAGCCGCAGGAAGGGTTAAATCCGAACGCAAGATCGACCATGCAGCGAATGTAAGCGCACGCACACAGGACCGCTTAAGATGTATCACGCAAGGTGACACAACAGGAAGCCGTGCGATACACAACAAGCGTCAGGTCGTGACTCCTCGAAATACCCCCCGGCGGTCTCCTACGTTTGTAAGTGCCACGAAACACCTTCGAAGAAGGCGGTAGAGTGAAATACCTACGGAATGTGCGTTAAATCTCGGCACAGCCTTGACCCACTTCTGAAAAGCATGCCATAATTCAAGGCTTCGTGAATTGGCGGGCAGTTTTTCTGCGCGGCAAACGCATCGTTAGTTTCAAGCGCCCCCCCCAAACGGGCCCCAAGACTACTCGGAACCGACGTGAATCCTGGTTCTGAGATAAGTTGGAGATTTTCAAAATGATTCAAATGCAGTCGATGCTCGACGTCGCCGACAACACAGGCGCTCGCCGCGTGATGTGTTTCAAGGTGTTGGGTGGATCGAAGCGTCGCTATGCCGGCATCGGCGACGTGATCAAAGTAAGCATCAAGGATGCGCAGCCTCGTGGCCGTGTGAAAAAGGGTGACGTCTACAACGCCGTCGTCGTTCGCACCGCTAAGGGAATCCGCCGTCCAGATGGTTCGCTCATTAAATTTGACGGCAACGCTGTCGTCATCCTCAATGCAAAGCTCGAGCCCATCGGCACGCGTATCTTTGGACCGGTCACGCGCGAATTGCGTACCGAAAAGTTCATGAAGATCGTGTCGCTCGCGCCTGAAGTGCTCTAGGCGGCAAAAGGCGAAAAGGACGAACTATGAACAAAATTCGCAAAGGCGACACCGTCGTCGTGCTCACCGGCCGAGATAAAGGCAAGCGTGGGGAAGTCGTGAGTGTGCTCGAAGGCAAGTATGTCGTTTCGGGTATCAATCAAGTTAAACGTAACGTTAAGCCCAACCCGATGAAAAACGAGGTTGGCGGCATCACTACCAAAGAGATGCCGATCCAAGCCGCCAACGTTGCTCTCTACAACAAAGACACGCAAAAAGCTGACAAAGTGACGATTCAACTCGTCGATGGTCGCAAACAGCGGGTTTTCAAATCGACCGGTAAAGCGGTCTAAGCGAGAGGATAAAAATCATGGCTCGCTTACAAGAGCAATACCGCAAAGAAGTGGTGCCCGCGCTGCAAAAACAGTTCGGCTACAAGTCGGTGATGGAAGTGCCGCGCCTCACTAAGATCGTCGTGAATATGGGTGTGGGCGATGCGATCGGCGACAAAAAGATCCTCGATTTCGCAGTCAAAGATATGACGGCTATCGTCGGTCAAAAGCCAGTTGTCACCAAGGCGAAAAAGGCAATTGCGAACTACAAAATTCGCGAAGGCTACCCGATTGGTGCGATGGTTACGCTGCGCAACAAGCAGATGTACGAATTCCTGGATCGCTTGGTTAACGTTGCCCTCCCACGCGTGCGTGACTTCCGTGGTATCTCGCCGCGCGGATTCGATGGTCGCGGCAACTTCAATCTGGGCGTGAAAGAGCAGATCATTTTCCCCGAGATCGAGTACGACAAAGTCGACAAACTTCGCGGGATGAACATCACATTCGCCACAACGGCGAAGACCGACGACGAAGCAAAGGCGCTCCTGCAAGCCTTTAAGTTTCCGTTCCGTGGCAAGGCTGGGGAATAACTCATGGCAAAACTCTCAACCATCAACCGCGAACTCAAGCGCGAAGCGCTTGTCGCGAAGTTTGCGAAGAAGCACGCTGAGTTGAAGGCGATCGCTAACGACGCCAAACAATCGGAAGAGGCGCGTGCTGAAGCTCGCGCGAAATTGCAAGCGCTTCCACGTAACGCGAACAAAACGCGTCTACGTAACCGCTGCCAATTGACGGGGCGTCCTCGTGGCGTGTTTAGCAAATTCGGTCTCGGGCGCCACAAGGTGCGCGAGCTTGCATTCCGAGGTGAGATCCCAGGTCTCACCAAGGCCAGCTGGTAAGAAGGAGATTCGGCAATGAGTATGTCCGATCCCATCGCAGACATGTTGACGCGCATCCGCAATGCGCAAGCCATGGAGAAGCTCTCCGTGGCCATGCCTGCGTCGAAACTTAAAACCGCAATTGCTCGCGTTCTCAAGGACGAGGGCTATATCGAAGACTTCAAGACTTCTGGCGACGCAAAATTGCCAACGCTTGAAATCGCACTGAAGTACTACGCCGGCCGTCCTGTCATCGAATCGATGGCACGCGTTAGCCGTCCTGGCCTTCGTATTTATCGTGGTCGCGACAGCCTGCCTTCAGTGATGAACGGCTTGGGTGTAGCGATCGTGTCGACGCCAAAGGGCGTGATGACCGACCGCAAAGCGCGCAGCCTGGGTATGGGCGGCGAAGTGCTTTGCACGGTGGCGTAATCCGGGAGCAATCAAGATGTCACGTATTGCTAAATACCCGGTCAACATTCCGGCAAAAGTTGAAATCGCTCTTAACGGCGGCAAGATCGACGTAACGGGGCCGCTCGGCACCCTCTCACGCGATTTCGGCGGCAAAGTAAAGATCGAGAAGAAAGAGAACACGATCGTGTGTTCCGCTGTTAACGGCGACCAGTTCAGCAAGGCGATGTCGGGTACGGCCCGCGCTCTGGTGAACAATATGGTTAAAGGCGTCTCCGAAGGCTTCACAAAAAAGCTTACGCTCGTTGGCGTGGGCTACCGTGCTGCTGCTCAAGGTGAGAGTCTTAACCTTTCGATCGGTTTTTCGCATCCCGTCGTGCACAAAATGCCGTCTGGCATCAAGGTGCAAACGCCTACGCAGACCGAGATCGTGATCTCCGGCGCTGACCGCCAACAAGTGGGTCAAGTAGCTGCAGAAGTTCGCGCGTACCGTCCGCCTGAGCCTTACAAGGGCAAGGGTATTCGCTACGCTGACGAGAAGGTCACCCTCAAAGAAACCAAGAAGAAGTAAGGTAGGGTTCCAACATGGCAGTCAAAGACAAAGAAGCAGCCCGCGTTGTCCGTGCGCGCAAAACGCGTATCCGCCTGACGGCGCTCAATGCAACCCGCCTTGCGGTATTCCGTACGAATACGCATATCTACGCTCAGGTCATTTCGGGCGATGGACGTCGCGTGCTCGCCTCCGCTTCCACCGTCGAAGCAGAAGTGCGCGCAAAAGCTAAGAACGGGGGCAATACAGCCGCCGCCGAGCTTGTTGGCGCGCGCATCGCAGAGAAGGCGAAAGCTGCGGGTGTTGAGGTGGTCGCGTTCGACCGCTCCGGTTATCAGTATCACGGTCGCGTTAAGGCACTCGCTGAAGCAGCGCGCGCCGGCGGCCTCAAGTTCTAAGGAGTACTCGCATGGCACGTCCGCAAGTACAGCAGAAAGAAGAACAAGGCGACGGTCTTCGTGAGAAGATGATCAGCGTCAACCGCGTCACTAAAGTGGTGAAGGGTGGCCGCATCATGGCGTTTGCCGCGCTCACCGTTGTGGGTGACGGTGACGGTCGCGTAGGTATGGGCAAGGGCAAATCGAAAGAGGTGCCTGTTGGTGTGCAGAAAGCGATGGAGCAAGCTCGTCGCCAGATGATCAAGGTTTCGCTCAAGGGCGGCACCGTGCACCACGCAGTCACCGGCAAGCACGGCGCTACGACCGTGTTGATTCAGCCGGCATCCGATGGTACGGGCGTCATCGCAGGCGGCGCAATGCGCGCTGTGTTCGATGTTGTAGGCGTTACCAACGTATTGGCCAAGACATTCGGCCCTACCAATCCGTATAACGTCGTTCGCGCGACGCTCAATGCGCTCGAGAAGGTGTCTACACCTGCCGAAATCGCAGCAAAGCGTGGCATGAGCGTCGAGCAATTGTCAGAGGCGTAATCATGGCGGCAGAAAAAACCTTTACGGTCAAGCTGATTAAGTCGCCGATTGGCGCGCGTGCGAGTCACGTCGCAAGCGTACGCGGCTTGGGTCTTAAGAAGATCGGTTCAACCAAAGTGTTGATCGATACGCCTGCAACGCGCGGCATGGTGAACGCGGTTCGCCATCTCGTGGTTGCGGTCTAAGAAAGAACGCACATCATGCAACTCAACACAATTAAGCCTGCAGAAGGTTCAAAGAAGAATCGCCGCCGCGTCGCACGTGGCGTGGGTTCGGGGCTGGGCAAGACGGCTGGTCGTGGTCATAACGGTCAGAAATCGCGTTCGGGCTACTCGCAAAAAGTGGGTTTCGAAGGCGGTCAGATGCCTTTGCAACGCCGCTTGCCAAAGCGTGGTTTCACCTCGCTGATGCGTGACTTCCGTTCGGAAATCACCGTGGGCGAGCTGGCTGCGCTCGGACTAACCGATGTAGACATGCTCAGCTTGAAAACCAAGAAAGTCATCGCAAATGATGCGAAGGTTTGCAAGGTGATTGGCGGCGGCGAAATCAAAGTCGCTGTAACTTTGCGCGGAATCGGTGGTACTGCTTCGGCGAAGAAAGCGATCGAAGCCGCAGGCGGTAAATTCGAATAGTCCCTTCTCGCCCTTATAGAACGGGGCGGTGAATCGGAAAGCTACTAAGGTAACCAGGAATAGCGTGGCTCTAAACCCTGCAGCAAAAACCGGCGACAAGTATGGCGACCTCAAGCGTCGCCTCTTCTTTTTGCTCGGCGCGTTAATCGTGTACCGCATCGGCACTCACGTGCCGGTTCCGGGCATTAACGCGGCCGTGCTTGAAGAATTGTTCAAGTCGCAGCAAGGCGGAATCCTTGGGTTGTTCAACGTTTTCTCGGGAGGCGCTTTGTCGCGCTTCTCGATTTTGGCGTTGGGCATCATGCCGTACATCTCGGCGTCGATCATCATGCAGCTAGCGACGGTCGTTGTACCCTCGCTCGAAGCGCTGAAGAAAGAGGGCGAAGCCGGCCGCCGAAAGATCACGCAGTACACGCGCTACGGCACCGTGATCCTTGCAACGATTCAGGCTGTTGGAATTGCAATTGCGCTTGAAAGTCAGCCGCAGCTCGTGCTCGATCCTGGGATGGCGTTCCGCCTCATTACAGTGATTACACTCGTGACGGGTACGATGTTCCTGATGTGGTTGGGCGAGCAGATCACCGAGCGCGGTTTAGGTAATGGGATTTCGCTGTTGATCGTCGCTGGAATTCTTGCGGGGCTGCCAGCTGCCATTAAGAACACGTTGGAGCTCCAGTCATCAGGAAACTTATCGATCCTGAAACTGCTGTTCTTGATTGGACTCGTCGTTGTCGTTACCGCCGCGGTCGTGTTTTTTGAGCGCGCTCTCCGGAAGGTGCTGATTAACTACGCAAAGCGTCAGGTTGGCAATAAGGTCTACGGTGGCCAGGCGTCTCATCTGCCGTTGAAGCTCAACATGGCTGGCGTGATCCCTCCGATCTTCGCGTCAAGCTTGATTCTTTTCATTCCGACGATTCTTGGGTTCATGGGGCCCAACGCGCCGAAGTGGCTGCGCGATATTGCGGCGATTCTGAGCCCAGGACAGCCGATCTACATGATCATTTATGGTGCGTTGATTGTCTTTTTCTGTTTCTTCTACACGGCGATTCAGTACAACCCGAAGGAGACTGCAGAGAACCTTAAGAAGGGCGGCGCATTCATTCCTGGTTACCGCCCGGGCGACCAAACTGCGAAGTACATTGAAAAGATCACCACGCGGCTCACGCTTATTGGCGCGATCTACATCACCATCGTCTGTTTGATTCCGGAGTTCCTCATTAGTGCGTGGAACGTGCAGTTCTACTTCGGTGGTACATCACTCTTGATCATCGTCGTGGTAACGATGGATTTCATGACTCAAGTACAGGCCTACTTGATGTCGCAGCAATACGATTCGCTTCTGAAGAAAGCGAACTTAAAGGGGAAGGGTGGGCTTCCGGTCTAACGTTATGGCTAAAGAAGACACCATCCAGATGCAGGGAGAAATCCTGGAAATGTTGCCTAACGCAACGTTTCGGGTGAAGTTAGAAAACGGACACGTCGTCCTAGGGCACATCTCCGGCAAGATGCGCATGAATTACATAAAAATTTTGCCGGGTGACAAGGTAACGGTTGATATGACGCCGTACGACTTGACACGGGCACGGATCACATTCCGCGCCAAATAAATCTAAACAGGAAACGACCATGAAAGTGAATGCATCGGTAAAGAAGATTTGCCGTAACTGCAAAATCGTTCGCCGCCACGGTGTGGTTCGTGTGATCTGCACGGATCCACGTCACAAGCAGCGTCAAGGCTAATTGGGAAGGAGATAACAGACAATGGCACGTATCGCCGGGGTCAATATCCCCAACCAGAAACATGCGTGGATTGCAATGACTGCGATCTTCGGCATTGGCCACACCCGCGCAAAGAAGGTCTGCGACGACGCAGGCGTTTCGCGTAGCAAAAAGGTCAAAGACCTGACGGACGCTGAGCTCGATAAGCTCCGCGAACAAGTCGCTAAATTCAGCGTCGAAGGTGATCTTCGCCGCGAAGTAACGATGAGCATCAAGCGCTTGATCGACTTGGGCTGCTACCGCGGCACCCGTCATCGCAAGGGCTTGCCTGCACGTGGCCAGCGTACCCGCACGAACGCGCGTACTCGCAAAGGCCCGCGTAAGGCAATTGCAGGTAAGAAAGGCTAAGCACTAGATCATGGCGCAAGCATCTTCAAAGAACGCCGCATCCGCGCGCGCTCGCAAGAAAGTTAGAAAGAATGTGTCCGAGGCGATCTGCCACGTGCACGCTTCCTTCAATAACACGATCATTACCATCACCGACCGCCAAGGCAACGCCATTTCGTGGGCAACCTCGGGTGGCGCTGGCTTCAAAGGTTCGCGTAAGTCGACGCCTTTCGCCGCGCAGGTCGCTGCTGAAGCTGCAGGAAAAGTTGCAGTTGAAAACGGCGTTAAAAACGTCGAAGTTCAGATTAAAGGGCCGGGTCCAGGTCGTGAAAGTGCCGTGCGTGCATTGAACGCATTGGGTATCAAAGTAACCAGCATCGCTGACGTGACGCCTGTGCCGCATAACGGCTGCCGTCCACCCAAGCGTCGCCGCATGTAATCACGAAGGAGAAAACTCATGGCTCGTTATACAGGCCCTAAGTGCAAGCTCTCTCGTCGTGAGGGCACTGATTTATTTCTGAAGAGTGCACGTCGTTCGCTCGACAGTAAATGCAAACTTGCCGCTGCACCCGGCCAACATGGCGCGAAGAGCGGTCAGCGTACGTCAGACTACGGTCTGCAGTTGCGCGAAAAGCAAAAGCTGCGCCGGATTTATGGCGTACTTGAGCGCCAGTTCCGCCGTACGTTTGCAGAGGCATCGCGCCGTAAAGGCTCGACCGGTGAGAACCTGTTGAAGCTTCTCGAATCGCGTCTTGACAACGTTGTTTACCGCATGGGCTTTGGCTCAACGCGCGCTGAAGCTCGCCAGTTGGTGAGTCACAAAGCGATCATGGTGAACGGCCACGTCTGCAACATTCCATCGGCGATTGTGCCTGCTAACGCGGAAGTGCAAATCGTTGAGAAGTCGCGCACACAAGCTCGCATCATCGACGCGCTCGCGCTCGCTGAGCGTATCGGCTTCCCAGGTTGGGTCGACGTAAACGCGAAAGACATGAAAGGTACGTTCAAGCATGCGCCTGATCGCACCGAATTCGCATCTGACATCAACGAGAGCCTGGTCGTCGAGTTGTACTCGAAGTAATCGCTAGATCCTCACACATAAGGAAATGTATGCAGAGTACAGCTTTTTTGAAGCCCCGCAACATTGAGGTTCAAGCAACCAGCCCCTCAGCTGCACGTGTAGTGATGGAGCCGTTTGAGCGTGGTTATGGCCACACTCTCGGTAACGCGCTGCGTCGTGTGCTGCTTTCTTCGATGCCTGGCTACGCGCCGACCGAAGTGTCGATCGCGGGCGTCGTGCATGAATATTCAACGCTTGAAGGCGTACAAGAGGATGTCGTCGATATTCTTTTGAACCTCAAGGGCGTCGTGGTCAAACTTCACAACCGTGATAGCGCTGTTCTTACGCTCAAAAAAGAGGGCGCCGGTCCAGTAACAGCCGCCGATATTGAGTCAACGCACGAGGTTGAGATAATCAATCCCGAACACGTGATTGCTAATCTCACACAAGGCGGTAAGCTTGATCTCGAGATCAAGGTTGAGCGCGGACGTGGTTACGTGCCGTCGACAATGCGTGTCGCCGCGGGACAAACGGGAAATCGTAAAGTAGGCTCGATCCTGCTTGACGCTTCGTTCAGCCCCGTCAAGCGCGTGAGCTATACGGTTGAATCGGCTCGCGTTGAACAACGTACCGATCTTGACAAACTCGTGCTCGACATTGAAACCAACGGCGCGATTGAGCCTGAAGGTGCTGTTCGCTACGCGGCGAGCATCCTCGTGGACCAACTCTCGTCGTTCGCTGATTTGCAAGGCACTGACATGCCTGCACTTGAGCGCGCCTCGGCGTCGTTTGATCCGATTCTTCTCAAGCCGGTTGATGATCTCGAACTTACCGTTCGTTCGGCCAACTGTCTGAAAGCGGAAAACATTCACTACATCGGTGATTTGGTTCAGCGCTCGGAAACCGAGTTGCTCAAGACCCCGAATTTGGGTCGTAAATCACTTAACGAAATCAAGGAAGTGCTCTCGCAGCGCGGTCTCGCGCTGGGAACTAAACTCGACAACTGGCCACCGGCTGGTCTCGAGCGCGGTAACTAAGCGAAGAGCAGGAGATAGATCATGCGTCACGGAAGTGGACTTCGTAAACTCAACCGCACTAGCGCGCACCGCCAGGCGCTTCTGCGTAACCTCTCAACAGCATTGCTTCGCTACGAAGTGATTCGCACTACGCTGCCGAAGGCTAAAGAGCTTCGTCGCGTCGTTGAGCCGATCATCACGCTTGGCAAAAAGCCATCGCTCGCAAACCGCCGTCTCGCTTTTGATCGTATCCGCGATCGCGAAATCGTTGGCAAGGTTTTCAACGAGCTTGGCCCACGCTACGCGAACCGCAACGGCGGTTATGTGCAAATCCTCAAATACGGTTTCCGTCAAGGCGACAACGCTCCGATGGCGCTCGTATCGCTGATGGACCGTCCAGCGCCTGTTGCTGAAGAAGCTGCAGCGCCTGAGGCCGCAAAGACTGAATAGTCGTTTGCATGCCGCAAGAAAAAAGCCGACTTCGTCGGCTTTTTTTTCGATCCTTCCCGTTCAACCTAGAGATTCAGCGATAGGTTTGAATAGGGTTCAACGCGAATTTAAGTGAATGATGAGACTGCAGTGACTCGTGCGCTAGCCCCAACGCAATCGGCTCAAGCGGCTCAAAGCTTAAGTGTTAGATTTTTTGGTGAGCAAGCTGTAGATGAAAACAACAATCACGGCACCAATGATCGACGCGATCCAGTGAGTGCCCGCTTTCGCTGAAACGATTCCTAGCTGCTGTCCGCCATAGGTGCCAACAAGGGACCCTATCATGCCGAGGATGGCCGTGATAATGATGCCGCCGCCCTGCTTGCCAGGCACAATAAATTTTGCGAGTGCTCCGACGACGAGGCCAACGAGTGCGAAGATGATGTAGTCCAAAGTTCCTCCTAGGGTGATTGGTGTGATGGTACTGTACACCAATGCGGGTTAGCCCGCGTTCTGGGGCAGACGTTGGAGCTACGTACAGAGCTCGCCTCTCGTGGCGGCTCGACTGGGTTGGCGAATCTGGCGTTGAATCCATGAGTGATGCGTCGTATCAGTGGGACTTTAGGGATCGATCGAGAGGAAACAGGCAATGGAGTGGTTCCAGAATCATTTAGCGGAAGTGGCAATGAGCCTTGCCATGGCTTGGGGGGCCGGGATTCGGCTCTACCTCGTCGTCTTCGTGGTCGGACTCTTGGGGAGGTTCGGCTACGTTCCGCTGCCTGACGCGATGCAGATCATCACCAACCCCGTTGTGCTTGGCGCGGCTGGCTTCATGACGTTTATCGAATTTTTCGCCGACAAGATCCCTTGGATCGACAGTGCGTGGGATGCCGTGCATACTTTCTTGCGAATCCCGGCCGGGGCAGCCATGGCTGCCGGAATGCTCGGAGACACCGGTGAGGGCGTTGCGATGGCGGCAGCAATCATTGGTGGAACTCTAGCGGCGGGTACCCACTTCGGAAAAGCAGGGACCCGCGCCGCAGTGAACACCTCACCTGAGCCGTTTAGCAATGTTGCAGTCTCGCTTGCCGAGGACACAGCGGTTGCTGGCGGCTTAGCGCTCGCCATCGCGAACCCGTGGATTTTTCTCGGTCTATTGCTCGTGTTCGTCATCGCGCTGGTGCTTTTGTTGCGATATCTGATTAAGGGCTTGCTCGCAATTTTTCGCAAGGTTGGGAGCTGGATATCGCCTGTGCCGGATGCCGCGAAATGAAGCGCGGATAGATGACGCGCTTCTTTGGCGGGGGCTCAATCACGCAGGCTAGCGCGCGAGCACGGGCAGTGCTACTTGCGCTTTTCGCGCTACTTCTTTTTTTCTTCAGCCACGCGCGCGGCTTCTCTGTTGCTCCGCTCGCTGACGATGTGGGAGTCATTCGCATCGCCGCGCAGCAGGCACTCGACGCCGCTCTATTTGGGCCAGCGCTTGAAAAGTGGCACACCTCGCTCGTCCCCGGCAGTACGATGTGGCGCCCGCTACCGGTGCTCTCGTTCGCGCTCGATGCACTGTGGCATGGCGATCAGGTCTCGCTGTGGCGGTTAACGAACGTCGCACTCCACCTTCTTTGCGCGATCCTCGTCGGCGGCGTCGTGCGCGCGTTCGGTCTATCGTTATCTGCCGCCGCTACCGCGTTCGGCGCATTTCTACTTCTACCTTGGGTGCCCGAAGTCTCGATTTGGATTGTTGGGCGCTATGACGGGTTAGCCACGCTGTTAGTGCTGCTCGCGCTCTTTTGTGCGCTCAGCTCCAGCGGTCGTGACGCTCGTGCGCTTGGGAGCCTCGCCGCCGCCGCGCTCGCTTACGCAAGTAAAGAATCCGCAGCGACCGGCATCGCGCTGATCGCGTCTTTGCTGTGGCTGCGCGACTGTCACGCCAATATTGCTTGGCTGACCCGACCGAGCGCGGCGACGATCCGACTCACTGTGGCTCATGGCGTCCTGCTTCTCGCCTATCTTGCGTGGCGTCAATGGTTGTTCCAGAGCACGAGCCTCGATCTATACGCCACTGGCTCGTCCTCACGCGGCGTCGGAGCAATCGTTAGTTCGTGGCTCGCCCATGTGCTGAGCGCGCGCGACTATCTTTCAATCGCACCCGTGGCGTCGACCATCGCGTGTGCCATGGGTGCGATTCTGCTGCTATGGGCGTTCAGCCGGCGGCAGTATCGTTTTGGTGTATCTGCTGGACTCGTTTTCGCCGCGATTGTTGCGGCAGCGCTCGCAGTTGTATTTCCGTCCCCGAATTTCGGATCCGACGGCGCGCGCATTTACTACCTCATGGCCGTGGGCTTCGCGATCGCGGTTGGCGCTGCCATCGCCGCGCAATCCGCACGGTTGCAGTTTGCTTTCGCCATCGGGATTCTCCTTGCGCTCGCGCTCTGGCAGCGGGCAGCAGTTGAGGAATGGCGCATCGCGTCGAAAGAGATGTATCGCCTGCAGAATGAAATTCCGCGCTTGGGCAATATTCTGCCGGCGAAGGACTATGCCCTCGTGGTTGCGCCAGATCGCATCGGGCGAGTTCCCTTCTCGCGCAACGCGAACGGTGCGCTTTTACTCGCCTATTCTGGCGACAGAGAACGCGTCTCCCAAATGATCATCTCAACGGATCTGGGCGCTTGGGAGTGGTGGAAGTTATCCGCAGATGGCGTCGTTCGAAAGTATCTCACCAAGCGTGACGACGCCCCCGCCGCACCGACGCAGTTTTTCTGTTTCAACGGAACGTCGCTGCAAGCACTCGGCTTTTGGCAAAGCGCAACGCAAGAGGATTGGAACGAGCGCTGGCGCGACGCGCTTCATCGCGCGTGCCCGAACTTAAATTACGGTCGTTAAGTATCACGCCGCCATTGAAGCGCTCGGATTAAAACTCAAGCTCTGCTGCGAGCTTTGTCAGTAGCTCGCTCTTGGGTGTCACTCGCCATTGCTCACCCAAATCGATGCGACCGCGATATCCGTCTTTTTGGACGAGTATCGAGACTGGGACCGAACCGCCGACGAATGGCTTCAGGGCTGTAAGGATCTCGCTTGCTTCGTGCGCGGCGCTCTTGCCGTTGAGTTTTACGAGCATCCGCCGCGCATACTGAGCGCGCGCTTGCTCGATAGTGAGCAACTGGTCGGCAATCACCCGAGTGCCCATTCCTTCGCGCCCTTGTGAGACTTTCGCCTCGATGATGAGTGGAATGTCTTCTTTGAGCCAGGTGCGGTGCGCTTCGAAGAGCGCTGCCGGAATCATTACCTCAAACACTCCGGTGCGATCATCGAGCGTCAGGAAACACATTCGCCCGTTGCGTGAATTGATCGTGCGCACGGCATTGACGATGCCGGCCAACCGCTGCTTCGAATCCGCAGGCTCGATGCGCGCGAGCGGCATGGTCGTCACTGCGCTCAAATCCTTCCGATACGCGTCATACGGATGCCCGCTCAGATAAAGCCCGAGCGCCGCTTTTTCATGCGCGAGCTTCTCGAGCAAATCCCACGGTCTGGCATCGATAAGCGCAGGCGTTGATACGTCTGAATCATCACCGAAAAGTGAGTTTTGTGAGATGTTTGCTTGCGCGCGCTCCGCCTCGCTTAATGCGGCACCAACACTTGCAAAGGTACTCGCTCGATTTGCGTGTAATTTATCGAATGCCCCCGATTTAATAAGGGCTTCGACGGTGCGTCTGTTTACTGTTTGCGTGTTTACGCGACGACAGAAATCGAAGAGATTTTTGAACGCGCCGCCTTCGTCTCGCGCACGCAGAATTTCGATGACCGCGCCTTCGCCCGTACCCTTTACGCCACCGAGACCGTAGCGAATCGTTCGCCGATCAACGGGCACGAATCGATATTCACCCACGTTTACATCAGGCGGCTCAAACGAGAGACCGTTGGTGATCGAATCATCCAGCAGCTGGCGCACCTTATCGGTGTCACTCATCACGGCGCTCATGTTGGCTGCCATGAAGGCGGCCGAATGATGCTTCTTGAAGTACGCCGTTTGATAGGCAACGTAGGCGTAAGCGGCAGAGTGCGACTTGTTAAAGCCATACCCCGCGAACTTCTCCATCAAGTCGAAGAGTTCGTCGGCTCGCTGCTGCGTGAGTCCATTTTCGCCCGCACCCTTGCGAAAAATTTCGCGATGCTTGGCCATCTCTTCGGGCTTCTTCTTGCCCATCGCGCGGCGCAGCAAATCTGCACCACCGAGCGAATAGTTGCCGATGATCTGCGCCGCCTGCATCACCTGTTCTTGATATACCATGATGCCGAAGGTTTCCTCGAGCATCGGTTTCAGGCGTTCATCCGGATACTCGAAGCGCTGTGTGCCGCTTTTGCGCGCGATGTAATCGGGGATCAGATCCATTGGCCCCGGTCGATACAGGGCGTTCAACGCGGTTAAATCTTCAAGTCGCGAAGGCTTTGCCTTCACGAGCAAATCTTTCATGCCGCTCGATTCAAACTGGAAGATCGCTACGGTGTTGGCTTCGCGAAAGATTTGATAGACCGATGCATCATCAAGCGGAAGCTTCTGCAGATCGATATCAAACGACGGATCAAGGCGCTTACAGAAGCGAATCGTCCAATCCAGAATCGTGAGCGTCGTCAGCCCCAGGAAGTCGAACTTAACGAGACCCACGGCTTCGACATCGTCTTTGTCGTACTGGCTCACCATCGTGCCCGATTGCTCTTGCGAATAGAGCGGGCAGAAATCGGTTAATTTTCCAGGCGCAATCAACACGCCCCCCGCGTGCATACCCACGTTGCGCGGCAGCCCTTCCACTTGCTCGGCAAGCGCCAGGAGTGACGCTACATCTTCTTCGTTTTTCTCGCGCTCAAGAAGCAGTGGCTCCGCGTCTTTCGCATAAATCGTGTTAGCGGCCCGCTCCTTTTCGTTGGCGGGCATCAACGCGAGCGTGGTCCACTTTCCGGGCTGGAAAGGAATAAGTTTCGCAACACCATCAACAAACGTGTAAGGCATGTCGAGCACACGACCGCAATCGCGGACTGCTGCTTTTGCAGCCATGGTGCCGAAGGTTGCGATTTGCCCCACGCTTTCCGCGCCGTACTTGTTGCGCACGTAGTCAATCACACGGTCACGACCGTCTTGGCAGAAATCGATATCGAAGTCCGGCATCGACACCCGTTCCGGATTCAGGAATCGCTCGAAAAGCAGGTTGTATTGCAGTGGATCGAGATCGGTGATGCCTAGCGAATACGCGACTAGTGAGCCCGCACCTGAGCCGCGCCCCGGCCCCACGGGAACGCCGTTGCTTTTTGCCCAACCAATGAAATCCGCAACGATCAGGAAGTAGCCCGGAAATCCCATTTTTAAGATCGTCGTGATCTCAAAATCGCAGCGCTCCACGTAGCGTGGGCGTTCGCGCTCGCGCATTGCAGGGTCGGGATAGAGCACTTCAAGCCGCTTCTCCAGTCCGGCGAACACTTCGTTGCGAACGTGTTCTTCAATGGTGACACCAGCGGGTAGCGGGAAATCAGGCAGGTAGTTGGTGCCGAGTCTCAGACTGAGTGTGCAGCGTGTGGCAATCGCGACCGTGTTGGCAATTGCTTGCGGATAGTCGGCAAATTTTTCGACCATCTCCTGTTGCGTGAGGAAATGCTGCTTTTCCGTAAATTGCTGCGGGCGACGTGCGTCGCCGAGTGCGTAGCCTTCGGCGATACACACCCGCGCATCGTGCGCGTAAAAATCTTCAGCCGTTGCAAACTGAATCGGATGGGTTGCCACCACTGGGATGCGCAGCTGATTGGCGAGGGCAACCGTGCCCGAAACGAAATGATGTTCGTCCTTAAATCCTGCCCGGTGAATTTCCATCGCATAGCGACCGGGGAAGCGCGCGAGCCAGGTGGCGGCAGCACGCTCGGCGCTCGCTTTCTGCCCATGCCGAATCGCAAACCCAACATCGCCAAACCAGCCACCCGATAAACAAAACACATCACTCGTGGCGCTGCCGTCGGCACTGTCGAGCCACTCGGGTTTGATGAGTGCTTTGCCGCGAAGTTGGTTATCGCGATAGGCGCGCGTAAGCCAATCGCAAATTCGAAGATAGCCAGCATGCGATTGCGCAAGGAAGAGCACGCGGAAGGGCTCAGCATCGCCGGTCGCGGCGTCTCCGGCGACACGCGCATCAATCCAGGCGTCAACGCCGCAAATCGGTTTAATGCCCTTGCCCTTCGCCGCTTTGAAAAACTTTACAAAGCCGAACAAGTTGGCCAGATCAGTGATCGCAAGCGCTTTTTGAGAGTCTTTTGCGGCAAGTCTCACCGCATCATCCACCCGCAACGTCGAATCGACGATTGAGAATTCAGAATGCAGGCGGAGATGGACAAATTGCGGCGCGGACATCTCCCCGATTTTACGGAGCAGACTTGCATTCGATCCTCGCCGTCACTCGCAGTCGCAGTCTGCGTAAACTTCACTCACGCCTGAATCGGGCGGATGAGTCGCCGTGCCTGCGGTGCGCACACGCCCAAATCTCTGAACCAATGATAAATAACTCTATAACGCTTGCCCAGGATCAATATGGGCTAAGCAGCCGAATCGTTAATTTACGACAATCAAAAATACGCGATGTAGCGAACGCTGGAATTGGGCGGGACAACGTTTTACCATTTTGGTTTGGGGAGCCCGATGAGGTCACGCCAGCATTCATTCGCGACGCCGCAAACGAAAGCATTGCAAAAGGTGAGACCTTTTATTCGCACAATCTTGGCCTCATTGAGCTGCGCGAAACCATCGCTCGCTACCTTTGCGAACTTCACCCCAATCCTCAATTGGCGCTCTCAAGCGATCACATCGCGGTTACCAGCTCTGGAGTGAACGCGCTTTCGCTGGCGGCGCAGGCGCTCATCGACCCCGCCGATCGAGTGGTGTGCGTTACGCC
Organism: Betaproteobacteria bacterium; assembly: GCA_013298765.1. GTDB lineage: Bacteria > Pseudomonadota > Gammaproteobacteria > Burkholderiales > Casimicrobiaceae > Casimicrobium. The sequence goes on along the minus strand of JAAFJA010000011.1, from coordinate 132,958 downwards.
GCTGTGGCCGAACTTGGTTGAGATCCCGAAGATTTTGTCGGCAAGCGTTGACTGTGTGTCGCTGCGATTTAATGCGAAGCGCGGTTGGTATCTTGATCTCGACCAACTACTAGGCGCTCTCACTAGCCGCACGAAACTTTTGATGATCAATTCGCCCAACAATCCGACCGGATGGACGCTGTCGCGCTCTGAGCAGCAAACGATCCTTTCGCATTGCCGCAAACACGGCATCTGGATCGTTGCCGATGACGCCTATGAGCGTTTAGTCTATGCCGACGATGCGCGGGTCGCGCCGTCTTTTTTCGTTATCGCCGACGCCTCGGATCGGTTGGTCAGCGCAAACACTTTCTCAAAGTCGTGGCTCATGACAGGCTGGCGTCTCGGCTGGCTTGCGGCGCCAAAGCCATTGATCGAGCAGCTCGGAAAAATCATTGAATACAACACGTCGTGTTCGCCCGTGTTTGTGCAACGCGCAGGCATCGTGGCCGTACGCGATGGCGACGCGACGATCGCGCACACGCGTGAGCGCTTCCGAGCTGCACGCGATCATCTCGCGCACTTGCTAAACGCGATCGAGGGCATCGAAGCGCCTCCTGCGCCGGGCGCTATGTACGCATTTTTCCGCGTTCGCGGCCTCACTGACTCGCTCGCCTTTTGTAAACGCCTGGTGGCAGACGAGGGGCTTGGTTTGGCGCCGGGTGCAGCGTTTGGCGATGAAGGCGAAGGCTTTGTGCGTTGGTGTTTTGCGAGCGGATTGCCGCGGCTTGAAGATGGTATTGAACGCTTCCGACGAGGCATGGCTAAGCGATGAAAGTGAACACGCCCTACACCTTGCGCGAGTTGGTGCGCGCTGATTACGCAGACGTGTGGGACGTTCGCTATGCGGTCACTGAAAATACCCTGAGGCCCGGGCGAATTGATGATGAGGATTTGCGCCGAGAAACCGAGGACACCGGGAAAGGTTGGGTGATCGACATCGACGGGCGTATTGATGGGTTTGCAATCGGAAATGCCGTGAGCGGCAATGTTTGGGCGCTGTTCGTGCATCCGCGCGGGCAAGGATGCGGTTACGGCGACGCGCTCCATCAAGCAATGCTGCACTGGTTCGCAACACAACCGATTGAGCGGCTTTGGCTCTCAACGGGTAAGCAAACAAAAGCTCGTGGGTTCTACGAACGGCGTGGCTGGGTTGAGGTGGGCGACTATGGTGAAACCGAGGTTCGACTGGAGCGAGTCAATCGCCGTTAGGCGTGACTTATTTTCTTCGACGCGTCACTACTTGGCCCATTGCTTTAATTGAGCTTTTGCCGCCGCTTGGATTGCGTGGCGCAACCATTGTTGCGCGTCATTGGCTTGTGACCGTCGATGCCAAATCATGTCCACATGCACAGGCGGCACGTCGAAGGGCAGCTCCGCCACCGCAAATTCATCGCGAATGCCCGTTGCGCTCAAAAAGTGTCGTGGCAAAACGGTGAGTAAATCTGAGCCCGCCACGACGCGCCCAGCGGTGAAAAACTGATTCACCGTGAGCACGATTCGGCGTGTACGCCCCATTGAAGCGAGCGCCTCGTCGATGAAGCCGTACGGTCGCCCCGAAAAGCTCACGAGCAAGTGCTTCGCCTCGCAGTATTCTTCTATCGAAACCGTTGGATTTTTTCGCCGCTTTGCAAGCGGGTGGGCGCGCCGCATCACGCACACATACTGTCCGCTGTAGAGCTGCGAATGAGAGAAAGTATCCGCCGTTCCGCTCTGCATCGAAGCAAGCCCAATTGCTGCAACGGCTGCGGGGAAGTAGCCAATGGCAACATCAATGTCGCCCGCTTCGATCAATGTGCGTGGATCACGCGTGGTGAGTGGCACGATACGCAGATTGACGTTGGGCGCATCCTGTTCAAGCGTTTCGATGAGCGGCGGCATCAGCATCGCCGCCGTTGCATCTGCCATCGCAAGTACGAAGTTTTGCTGAGACCGTGCGGGATCGAAGCGGTTGGGCGCAAGCTCATTTTCAAGCAAGGCGAGCGCCTCGCGTACTGAGGGCCAAAGCGCTGCACCCCGGGGCGTCGGCTCGATACCGTAGCCCGCGCGCTTGACTAAATCATCGCCGAGCGCTTCGCGAAGGCGACGAAGTGCGTTGCTCACAGCCGGCTGCGTCATGTTCAATCGCTCGGCGGCGCGAGTGATGTTCTTGCTCGCCATCACTTCGTCGAAAACACGAAGCAGGTTTAGATCAAGTGCGCTAAATCGTGGTGTTTGCATGGATGGCGCACGTCTCTACAGCGGAAACGTCACTAGTATTTCCTACGGTGATGAAAGGCATTATAAAAATAAATTGGAAATATAGTTTGTTCGGCTCTACATTCCATCCAACAACAAGACGCAGGCAATGCCTGAAGCGTCAACAACCAGCCAAGCAAGGAAAGAAAACCATGGCTACCTCCTCCTCCTCCGTTATCCGTCAATCAGAGCCAGTGCATGCCGGTGTAGAACGCGTCATCGAAGGTGCCAATGCAGTTAGGGACACCGTGAAAGAGGCCAGTGCGGGCCGACGTCTCCCGTCTTACATGGTGGGGCTCACGGTGATGTTGATCGTTACGCTCACCGCGCGCGCACTTGACGAGTCGCAAGTGGGCTTTGCGACCGAATTGCTCGCGTTGTCGGCGGTTGCGCTGTTCGCCTTTGTGTTTCTATCATCAGCGGTTCGTACGCTCACGCGGCTCACGCAATCAGCTGTTTCAAGCGTAGCTGAGGCAGTCGCTCGTACCCTCGTTCAAGAGCGCCTCTGGGCCCACGCCGCGCAGGACTCACGCGTGATGAACGATATTCTCTGGGCGCAAAGTCGCGATGAAAGCGTGCTCGTGAATGAAGTGCGCGCACCGTCCCATGCGAGCCAGCGCGAGATCAACGCGGAGCGTCGGATTCCTGCGCCGATATTCACCAAGTATTACTAAGGAAACGCTGAACAACTCCCACGTGCCGGAGGTAATCTTGCCGATGCACGGCATCGCATCGTCGGAGTTGGGCGATCTGAAACCCCAAAATTTTTCAACATCGCCCCGCTATGCCTCAGAATTTTGGGCTTCCAGCTCGTCCCAATCCGCCGCGCGCTGCATCACGCGGAGGTATTCAGCGTTCCCCTAGCGAAACCAACGGAAGCTGTTGCGCACCGAAAGCGCAACAGAATTGAACCTAGCCTGCGTGACGCGATGTCACGCGAAACATGAGCTAACACGCCCTAAAACCGGCAAGTCATTTCTTTGTTAACTCGGGTATTGACCCAGTTCATATCGAGTGTGTTGAGGAACTGACGCGCATCGAGGGGACCCCAGTAACGGAAAGCACCGTTCACGTTGGCAACGACGACGACGTCGCCCGCGAGATTCACGCTGCGAACACAGGCTTGTACATCGGTGTACCACTTACGAATGGTGGTCTCATCTGCGCTGAAAAAGCGCGGACTGGCGCGAACAAACACCCAGTTGCGATCTCGTGCTCGCGTGTGAGCGATCGAATATTTCACCGCGTTAGTTGCCGGAGGTGCCGCTCTCGGTGCAGGCGCTGCCGCTGGTGCGGCGGGTGCGCCGACACGTCGCAGTCGATCACCGCCCACCCACTCGTCCCACGTTGCGTCATAGCCTTTGTAGCGCACGTAACATTGGGTTTGTGTTTCGTTCACTCGGATTACAGTCGCTGGGAACCAGCCGCCTTGTTGGCCCGCTTTCGCCCAGTAGACATTGACTGAATCGTTGACTGAGCAGATCGCTTGCGCAGAGGCAGCGCTCGACAGCGCGAGGCCAAGCGCGGCAAGGCCGATACGAATAAATGCAGACATACAACCCCCGGTTTTTCCGCTACGGTCGGATCGAGCAAGCGCTCAAGCATCGACTCGTCGCAGATAGATCTTTTAGTTTGTCCGCTCAAGCATAGCCGGATGCCTCGCGGAGTCGTGTCACAAAGTGAAAATTCCGAGGCGCGACCGGCTGAAATGTGTCGCGATTTAGCGCTTCGCTATCGGAATGAAAAGCTCGGGCTCGACAGCGATGCCGTTTAAGTAGACCGTCCAATGCAAATGTGGGCCGGTCGAGCGCCCCGTTGAACCAACGGCCCCAATACGATCACCCTGCCTCACGGTTGCGCCAGCCTTCGCATTAATTTCACTTAGGTGGCAGTAGAGGGTAAGCAAGCCGTTGCCGTGATCGAGAAAAACGCTCTTGCCGCAAAAGTAGTAGTCGCCTACATCGAGCACGACCGCGTCGCCGGGCGCAACCACCGGTGTGCCGGTGGCGGCCGCGATATCAAGCCCGGCATGCGGCGACCGTGGCTTTCCGTTCAATACGCGTGCCACACCAAATCGGCTCGAAAGCGGCCCTACGCTTGGCAAGCGGAACGCGGCGTTAGTCACCTCACTTTCGCGCCAAGTGCTGCGCACTGTTTTTAGGTGTGCAGATTCCCGCTCGATGCGAGCCATCACATCCGGCGGCGGGTCAACCATCGCGCGGTTGAGCTTAAGTGTTTGCACAGGATAGCTTTTCGCTTTGACCACGAAAGCAACAGCGCGCGTTTCGCTGCCTTGCGTGACCTGGAGCTGGTACGCGCCGGGTGTCGTCGCGAGCGCGATTCCGCTGATCGCCACCCAACGCCCGTCGCGCTCGAGCACCCAGACCCGGCTCGCGTCGAGCGTCGCGTTGGGCTTGAGATTGGTGCTCGGTCCGAGATCGATCCAGGCGACGCCGCCCGGGACGCGAGATTCGCGAAACGGCGGCACTTCTTTGGCGGCGGAAACTTGGCCGGTGGCTGCGGCGAGCGTCACCCAGCCGGTGACGAAGATAAAACGGAAAAAGCGACGCGAGAGATCCATGTCCGACATTCTGCACGCTTGAGTTTTCTGTGGACTAGAGCGTACAAATATCCCAAGATAAGTAATCAGCAAACAGGGCTAGGTACAAGTCAGTTATTAAATCGAAAGTCCATTCAATCCTATCTTGACCCGATGAAATAAGAATTAAAGAAGGAAAGCCATTCATTGCAGGGTCGCCACCAGACGACTCGGCCCCGAAGAAAGTGGTTCGGTTTCGCAACTTTGGGTAAATGACGATGTCATACTCAACAGTGTGTTTCGACGTCGCCGCTGAGCAAATCTCGGCGCGTCTGCGAAAGCTAGTACGGGGGAGTGTTGTTGCGTGATGTGCAGTACCCGCGCATTCTGAGGAGACCATCGATGCTCAAAAACTCATTTCTCGGCCGCCGTGACGAGCCTTCCAACGGACGCGCGTCGCCGGATACGCCGTTGTATCCGCCGAAATCTGACTCGCCGCCGCTCGCCGCGGTCGCAGTGAATACCAATCATCTTTCGCCCGCTAGCACATCGGCCCGATCGGCGGACGCTGAACTGCGGCCGCTGACCACGGCCGCAGCGCCGAACAGCATGCCGGGCGGCGCTCCGGGGCCGCGTCTAACCGTCGGGCCCAACATCAAGTTGCGCGGCGCTGAGATCAATGATTGCGACACGCTGGTGGTTGAGGGCCACGTCGAGGCATCGATGGACAGTAAGGTGCTGGAGATTCTGCAAGGCGGCTCCTACGACGGCACCGTCAGCATTGACGTCGCCGAGATTCATGGAAAGTTTTCGGGCAACCTCACCGCACGCAAAAAGCTCATCGTGCATGGGACGGGACTCGTCACCGGCACGGTGCGCTACGGATCGCTCTTGGTTTCGGAGGGCGGGATCGTGAGCGGCGATGTAGCCTCGCTTGATTCAAAAGCTGAGGCACAGGCCAACTTGTTCGCTGGCTATCCATCCTCTCGAACGCCGGGTACCGCACCTGCAGGTGCCGTAGTTAGCGGCGCCAAGCAGGCAGAGCCTGCACGTGTCTAGCTGGCTCGAGAGCATGAGCAAACGCTCGAGCGTATCGCCGACGGCACCGAACGCCTCGCGCGAAGGGCGTCAATTGATCGCCTCTGTTGAGCGTCACCGCGCGCATGCGTGGTGGGTCTATGAGAGCGATTTCAAGCGCCGCGTTGCACTTGAAACGTTGATGCACCAGATGTTTCGAAGGACGGCGGACTTGTGAAACGCTGAATGCGCCTCGCGCCTCGAAGTGGCGTTGCGCGGGCGCGGGCCGCGCTTCTCTAGGCAGACTCTCACTCTGTGTTCATCGAGCATTGCATCTTCCAACTTGGGGCTGGTCGCACTATTGCGACCCACTTCGCGCACTCTTGCGACTTACTGCGCGCAATCTTGCGACCAGCAGGTGGTAGCTGCATCGAAAATGCTCACAACAGCACCGCTATTGCTCGCATTTATCGATTTCACACCCGATCCCAATCGATGGCGCACCGCGCGCGGAATGAAACCAGCGTCTTCCTAGCGCTCACGTATCTCGCGTGAACAGCGCGCGGTGTTGCTCGCGCAATAAGTTCTTCTGTACCTTTCCCATCGCGTTGCGCGGCAGTTCGTTAACCACGAATAATTGCTTCGGTACTTTGAAATTCGCAATCTGCGATTTGAGCGCTGAGATCATCGCGCCTGAATCGAGCACCGCTTCAGATTTTCCAACGATCACTGCCACGACCGCTTCGCCAAAATCCGGATGCGGCACGCCGACGACAGCGCTTTCCGCGACGCCCGCCATTTCATTCAAGTAGCTCTCAATTTCCGCCGGATAGACGTTGTAGCCGCCGGAAATGATGAGGTCTTTGCTGCGCCCGACAATGGTGAAATAGCCGCGCGAATCACACTTGCCGACGTCACCGGTTTTGAACCAACCATCGGCGGTGAACTCCTCCTTGGTTTTTTCTGGCATCCGCCAGTAGCCTGAAAACACATTTGGGCCGCGAACTTCGATGCCGCCAATATCGTCAACCGCGCAGCGCTTGCCCTCATCGTTGGTGATCCGAACGCCCACCTCGGGAAGAGGGAAGCCGACGGTGCCGCCGCGACGCTCGCCATCGCTTGCAAGGTACGGGTTAGAGCAAAGCATGTTGGTTTCGCTCATTCCGTAGCGCTCAAGGATCGTGTGGCCTGTCCGCGCGCGAAACGCATTGAAAGTCTCGATCAAAAGCGGTGCGGAGCCAGCGACGAAGAGCCGCATGTTGCTGCACGCTTCGCGAGTCAGGCTCGATTCTGCGAGCAGGCGCACGTAGAGTGTGGGTACACCCATGAAGACGGTCGCCCGTTTCAATTGGGCTACAACGCCTTTTTGATCAAATTTCGAAAACCAAATTAACTTCGCGCTAGCTAAGAGAAAACAATGACTAGCCACAAAAAGACCATGCACATGGAAGATGGGTAAGGCATGAATCAAAACATCGTCTGCCGTCCAGCCCCAATAGCTCACCAACGTTTGCGCGTTTGAGCGCAAATTCTTGTGAGAAAGCATCGCTCCTTTGCTTCGGCCCGTTGTGCCGCTCGTGTAGAGGATGGCCGCGAGATCATCGTCGGCCCTCTGTGCGATTTCATGCGTCGAAGAGTGCGCGCTAGCTGCAGTGAGCAACGTGCCCGTGTTCGCAACAGAGTGATCGTCAAGCGTGAATACGTGTGAAACACCGTTTGCGCGCGCAATCGGCTCTGTCCACGCGAAGTTTTTTGGGGCGCATACGAACACTGAAGGTTCTGCATTGCCAACGAAGTATTCGATTTCGCTCGATTGATACGCCGTGTTGAGCGGCAGGTACACATAGCCCGCGCGTATCACCGCGAGATAGAGCATGAGCGCTTCCACGCTCTTCTCCGTTTGCACCGCGACGCGCGCTCCTGTCTCTAGGTTGAGCGATGCCAGCAGATTAGCAATTTGCGCGGTACGCGATTCGATCTCGCTCCACGTGACACTGCGCTCGAGCATTCCAGTGGCAGGATCAGCGATTTCGATGGCGACTCTGGATACATCAGCAGGGAAAGCCGCAGCGATTGCGGCGAAGAGGTTCGCGTTCATTTAACTCAGAATGTTTTGACCCAGATTACGCGGATTTCTTGTGGATTTACGCTGAGTTATTTGAAGGTGTCGACGGCGTCGAGAGCCCAACGTTCTAAGCCGATGACAGTACTCATCGAAAGATGCGCTCGCGGAAACATCGGCATAAATCCAAAAAAATCTTCGTAATCTGCGTCGAAGAATAGAGGGCGCGACTTGGCGCGCCCGTTCGTTAATCGAGCTTCGCCCCCGAGAATTTCACCACTTCGCCCCAGCGTTTGATTTCCGCATTCACAAATCGCCCGAACGCATCGCCGTAAAGATCGGGCATTTCTGCGCCAATGCTGTTCCAGATGGTTTTGAGTTCTTCAGACGCGAAGGCCTTGCGCAAATCCGCTTGGAACTTTTGAATCACGGCGGGCGGCGTGCCCGCAGGCGCCCACAAGCCGTACCACGTCGAAACCGTGTAGTTCAAGCCCAGCTCTTTGGTGGTGGGGATGTTTGGAAATCCCGGCGCGCGTGCATCGGCGGCAACCGCAAGCGCTTTGATACGCCCGCCCTTAATGTGAGCAGCGGAAGAGCCCATCCCGTCAAACATCGCATCGATTTGTCCGCCGACCAAATCAGTCAATGCGGGGCCTGCGCCTTTGTACGGAATGTGTTGAATCTTCACACCGGCCGCCGCATTAAAAAGCTCGCCCGCCAGATGATGCGATGAGCCATTGCCAGCGGAGCCGTAATTCATTTTTCCATCCGCTTTCTTTGCCGCTTCGATGAAGCCCTTCAAATCGTTCGCTGGAACGCGTTGCGGATTGACCACGATCACCTGTGGCACCGATGACACAAGCGCCACGGGAACGAAACTCTTTTCGATGTCGTAATCGAGCTTCGGATACAGCGACGGCGCGATTGCGTGATGCACCGCCCCCATGAAAAATGTGTAGCCATCCGGCGCCGCTTTTGCCGCAACGCCCGCACCGAGGGTGCCGCCCGCGCCGCCGCGATTGTCAATCACGAAATTCTGGCCGAGCGCTTTTGTAAGGTGCGCCGAGAGCGGCCGCGCGAAGGCATCCGTGCCGCCGCCTGCGGGGAAGGGCACGACGATGGTGACTGGCTTTGCGGGCCAACTGGCCGCCGTTGCTGGTACTTGTGAGGATGCAGTGGTGGCGATCAAGCCGATACCGAATGCGACCAGGGAAGCGCGTAACGCGAGATTCGTTTGTGATTTCAAGATTGCCTCCTGAGCAAAATTATTGTGCAGGCATTGTCTTTGATTTGTGCGATTCTGCGCTCAGCAGTTCCACTTCGCTGCTACGCTTCGCTCATGGTCGCAGAAAAAGTATCACGAATCGAACAGGTCGCACTTCGCGGCCATCGCATAAGTCTTCGTCATTGGGGCAGCAGTGATGCTCCCATTGTCATCATGCTTCACGGCTGGATGGACGTGGGCGCATCGTTCCAGTTTTTGGTGGATGCGCTGAAAAGAGATTGGCATGTGGTTGCCCCAGATCAGCGCGGCTATGGCGGCACTGAATGGACGCGCGAAGCGGCGGGTGGCTATTGGTTTGCGGAGTATGTTGCCGATTTAGAAGCGGTAATCGATCACGTGAGCCCGAATGTTCCGGTGCATCTGGTGGGACACAGTTTGGGTGGAAATGTTTGCTCGATCTACGCGGGCATCCGGCCACAGCGCGTTCGTAAACTGATCTCGCTTGATGGGTTCGGGATTCCGAATTCGAGCGCGTCGAAAGCGCCAAACGCGTACCGAAAGTGGCTCGATGCGAGCAAAGTGCCGCCAACGCTTTCGACTTACGCGTCTGCTGATGCGGTTGCGGATCGCCTGCAGAAGAACAATCCGCGCCTCACTCGGGAGCGCGCTTCCTGGCTCGCGATGCACTGGGCTGAAGCTCGGGGCGACGGGCGCTGGCATTTGCGCGCAGACCCCGCGCACAAACTTCCATTCCCGAGCGTGTATCGCCTTGAAGAGGTTATCTCGATTTGGAATGAGGTAACTGCACCGACGCTTTGGATCGGCGCAAGCGAATCAGAAGCAAAGCTATGGAATGGCTACACCGACGACACGGTGGTCCCGAGCGCGCGCGAAGGGCATGCAATCGGCACTTTTGCATCTCGGCTCGCGGCGTTTCGCGATATTGAATTCACGGTTGTGAACGGTGCAGGGCACATGCTTCAGCACGACAAGCCGGAGGAGGTCGCGGCCCTGGTTGAGGCGCATCTTGCTCGTTGAACCCGCGCTTCGAAGTCGTTCGCGATCATTTGCGAAAATGATATTGGTTGCCTCACTCGCGCTTCTTGTTGTCAGCGTATGCTCGCTAGCGATTGGGACGTACCCCATCGGCTTAGCGGATATCTTGAGCGGAAACTTGAGCGAGACCGAGCGCTCGGTGCTGCTATCTCTGCGCGCACCGCGTCTGCTTGCCGCGCTCGCCGCCGGGGCGTGCTTTGGCGTTGCCGGTGCGGCAATGCAGTCACTTTTCCGCAATGCGCTAGCAGAACCCGGATTACTTGGTGTTCCCACCGCTGCAGCGCTCGGTGCGGCACTATCGCTCGTTTTCATATCGAGCAGCGTGTCTTTTTCGCTTTGGCCAGGCGCTCTCATCGGCGCAGGCGTTGCGATGTTTGCCTTACTCGCCCTCGTTCAACGACAGCACCACGGCGCAACCGCCCAACTGCTGCTCATGGGTGTTGCCCTCAACGCCGCTTGCGCAGCCGGGCTCGCGTTGGTGACTTCGCTTGCGACAGAAGCGCAACTTCGTACACTCGCTTTCTGGATGCTTGGGAGCTTCTCCAATCAATCCTGGGGCGCGGTGATCGCAATGTGCACTGCCTCTTTGCTTGCGATTGTGATGCTGTTCCGCGACGCACGTTCACTGGGCGCGCTCGCGCTCGGGGAGCGCACTGCGAAAACGCTCGGCGTATCGCTTCGCGGGTTACGTGCACGCGTTGCTATCGCTTGTGCGTTCGCCGTCGCGATCGTGACGGCGTTCTGCGGCAGTATCGCGTTTGTCGGGCTCGCGGGGCCGCATATCGCGCGCTTGCTGGTTGGCGCGCAACCGTCGCGGGTGCTGCCCCTGGCGGCGGTCATCGGTGCGCTGCTGTGCGTTATCGCCGATGTGCTCGCGCGCGGACTCGCCTCGCCCGCAGAGTTGCCCGTGGGTGCGATCACATCGTTTATCGGCGTTCCCATTTTGGTTGCGCTCGTGGTGAATAGCGCGCGATTGAAGGCTGAGCGCGCATGAGTCAACCTGCAGTGCTGAACGTGCAGGCGCTAAGCGTCGTTCGCAATCAAAGCCACTTGATTGATTCGCTCTCGTTTTCGCTTCGCGCTGGCGAAGTGCTGGCGCTTCTGGGTGCAAACGGTGCTGGCAAAAGCACGCTGCTGGGTGCGCTCGCAAATGAGTTCGAGGCGACATCCGGCGTGATTGAAGTAAATGGTCAGCCGCTTGGCGTTTACGTGGCGGAATCGCTCGCGGAAGTGCGAGCGCTAAATGCTGTGGAGCCACCGCTTGCATTTTCATTGTCTGTTTTTGATTTTGTGTCGCTCGGCCGACCATTCCTCGAACCGGATTGCGAGGGCGTATTGCGTGCGCTAGATGAATGCCACGCCGCTCAGTGGATGAACCGCGATGCAGCGTCGCTGTCGTCCGGTGAGTTGTTGCGTGTGCAAATTGCGCGCTCGCTTTACCAGCTGGGCGACGCGCCCAATTCGCTTTGGTTGCTTGATGAACCGCTCGCGCATCTTGATCTCGCACAGCGTGATTTTGTGTTGCGTTTGCTGCGTCAGGTGGCTACCGCGCGGCGGTGGGCCATCGTGTTTTCCACCCACGAGCCACAAGACGCAATTGCGATTGCGGATCAAGTGCTTCTGCTTCGCCGTGGCACCGCAATGGCGTTCGGCGATCCGCGCTCGGTGCTCACCAATGAGCAACTGAGTGAGTGCTACGAGACCCAGGTTGAGCGCATGCTGTGACCGACGCACGAGCCTTCCGCTTGCTTGGCATCCCAGGGCGCTAATCGACACGGTCGCCGCCGAGCGAAATCCTCGCCTTTAAAAACTTCGGCGGCGCAAACTCCTGTGTAGCCTTCTGCCGCAGCCGACGTTTAACTTATGCAAGTGGAGCATCGGCGAATATTAGCGCAGCTGTAGCTCAAGCTTTCTGTGATAGCCCATATTACATCGGGGCTAGATGCGATAAATGGCGAAATCCACTAAGAAGATAAAGAAAACAAAACGCCCGATTTTATCGGGCGTTAAGCGGGATAGTCGCAGCCGAAACTGCGCTAGCGCGGAATCGAATTCACTTCTTTTTCCCACTTCTCAAGCAAGCGTTTGCGCTCTGCGGATGAACCGTACTTTTTGAAATCGTACTGGATCAGTTTCATCTGAGCGAAGCGTGGCGCTTCGGGCGGTTGCGGCGCGTTTTTGTTCGATGGCAACTGATATTGCTTGGCTTGTGCAGCGAGCTTTTGCGCGTCGGGTGTGAGCGCCCAATCGTAGAACTTCTTCGCATTTTCTAAGTTGCGCGCGCCCTTCATGATCGACATTGAGCCGACTTCATAGCCTGTGCCTTCGCACGGTGCGCTCATACCTACAGGAAAGCCGTTCTTTTGCTCGCCAGGGACGTCGTGCATGAATGAAACGCTCACCGCTGTTTCGCCGCGTGCCGCCGCTTTCACGGGGCCCGTGCCGGAGCGCGGGTACTGCGAGATGTTTCGATGAAGCGCCTTCAAATACTCGAACGCTTTGTCTTCACCCATCACTTGCACAAGCGTGGCGAGCGCCGTGTAGGCGGTACCCGATGCCGCAGGGTTCGCCATTTGCACGTCGCCCTTGAGCTCAGGCTTGATCAGATCAGCCCAGCACTTTGGCGCTTCGATTTTTTTCTTCGCGAGCAACTCGGTGTTAAACCCGAAGCCTAGCGCACCCGCATAGATTCCCACTGTTTTGAAGCCAGCGATTTGAGCCTGGAAAGTGGCCCACGGATGCAGATCTTTCATCATCGGCGACTGATAAACCTCGGTCAGGTTTTCCTCCGCCGCTTGCAGATGCGGGTCACCGGTGCCGCCGAACCACACGTCGCCCTTCGGGTTGCTTGCTTCGGCTTTGATCTGCGCAAAGGTCTCGCCAGAGCCTTTGTGCGACACGTTGACCTTAATGCCAGTTTGTTTCTGAAATTCGTTGCCCGCAAGCTGGCACCATTCCAACTGCATCGAACAATAGATGTTTAGGTTGCCTTTATCTTGCGCCGATACGTGCGGCGAAGAAAGCGCTGCCGCGACCATTGCGGTCGCGAGTAATTTCAGTTTCATTGTCTCTCCTTGTATTCTTTCGGCGTAGCTCTATGCCGCCATCGTTTCCACTATAGCGCGGTAGCGCCATGTAGCAAGGGGGGAAATACGATCTTGGAGACTTCGTCTATCAAGTCGTAGCGATGCCTCTATGATTCTGCGTGAGGATCGATTCGTCCAAGTACCCGCCTGCCTCCGCATGCTGTCGATTCCGTTTGGATTGCGCGGCGACGAGCGAGCTGAGTTCGCGCTTGCTGCGTTGACTTTTATCTAGAGCATTAGGCCGCAACTTGAAACCAAATGCGTCTTAATCGCCGACCAAGAAGTTCGCTGTGTGTCTTGCGGGAAATTGATTCCATTCGTTACTGCGTTGCCGGTAAGTCCGAGCATCGCTCTTAACAACACTAGACCGTCAAGCGTCGCGCTCGTACCATTGGGCGCACCGACAACGCTCGTGCCGCAGTTTGGGTAAGCTGCGCTACGAGATCGGAGATAGCTCGCGATGTCATCGGGCGATGAACGTGACGCAAATTGCCCAAGCGCGCCGCTCGTCAGTGACTGCTGGGTAAACCCCATCAGATATCGAATCAGCAGCAGACCGTCGGTCTCCGCAAGTGTCTCGTTGTCATCATCTAAATCGAAGCGATCTTGACGCGTGTGAAATTGGGCGAGACAAAAGCCTCTATCGCGTGACGGTAGTGGGAGATAACAGGTGCCACCCATCGTAAATGCGCCAGCATTGTTAAATGCCCCTCCGAATGCGCGCGACATGTAACCACCACTTTCTGTGCCGTAAGCCACGGCGATTATGTTCTCGCCGAAAGCCGGTTCAAAGAGGCCGTTCGCGGTGAGGAGTGCGGTGCAAAAACGTTGCGGATTAGCGACCGGACGTTCGGCGCATATCCCGTTTAAAACGAGTTGCCCGTCCTGCCGCAATGCGAGGTGTCCATCGAAGAAGTCATGCGCAGTATTTCCGGAGAATTTCGCCGTCCCCTGATTTCCAAAACCGTCGACTCTAGCTCCGCTCGCTAAATCGAGTGCAAATACACACTGCGCATAGGATGTTGTTGAACCAGACGCGCAGCCTGCTGTCAGCAGCAACACCCCACTCGTGTACGCGATGGCATTTCCCGTTGGCAGGCTGGGCGAATCCGCTGGGAAGACGTCGATCAATCGAATCGTACCTTGTGTGCCGAAAGAGGAGTGAACATTTCCGTTTGCACTGAATGCCTTTGCGTAGCCTGCATCCGCATTCGTGCCAACAATCACTATTGTTCCGTTTGAGGCGATGACAATGCTGGTGACAACGTCGTTGCTTGAAGCTCCAAAGGGCGACGACAATGCGCCGCCCGAACCGAACGTCGCATCGAGTGCGCCGCTCGAGAGATGGCGTGTCATGCACAATTTGGGAGTCAAATCTGACTCGTCTTGGCTGCAAGTTCCCGCAAGGATGAAGCGTCCATTCGGCAGAAGATGTAATTTGTCCGCGCTTGAGTAGCCGCGCGATGCAGTGACGCCGAAATACGTGTGAGCCGACAAAATCATCCGACCGCCTTGGCCAAATGTTGTGTCGGCGATACCACCTAGAGATAACTTCACTGTGCAGAAGCTCTGACCGACCGAGGCGCCGCGACACCATCCCGTCGCAAGTATGTGACTCGATTCCGTGACTGCTATATGGGTCGCGCCACTGCTAGATATGTTCGCTGCAACAAAAGGAAAAACTACGCCGGCCGCTCCGAAGCTTTCATCTCGTAAACCGTTCGCGCGGTACTTACGAACACAAAATTGCGAGGCGTACGAGCCAGATATCACGTTCGTTCTACATGTACCGGCTGCGAAAATGTCACCATTAGCGAGCGACGTAAATGCGCTCATTTCGTCGTCGGTATCTGGTTCGGCCGGCGGCGTGCGCTCAACACCGCCGATAGCGAAGCTCTTCCGCAGATCGCCGGGCGCGGCGATAGAAATTGCAATGTGCCCCGTAAGTGCGATAGAGCAGGTAACTGCAACGAGAAGTCGTTGTATGGTTTTTTGCATGCGTTGCAATAGCCTGGAACGATCGAGCGCCCAAGTAAACCGGTAGACGGATTCTAGATTCTAGGCAGTGACGGGCGCGCAGTGTATTGATCCTGATTGACTACTCGCGTCCCCGACAATGCTGCCAAATGCATCGCACAACCAAAAAGATCACAGACGCTACTGTGCGCGCCCGTACACCTCGTTAATTTGCTGTGAAACGCGAACAAAGGTCGTGCATTTTGAAAGGTCTTTGAGTTTTCGCGCCCCGACGTAGGTGCAGGTTGAACGTAGGCCGCCTAGCACCTCTTGCACCGTGTTTTCGATCGGCCCTCGCGCTGGAAGGAGCACTTCCTTTCCTTCGCTCGCTCGGTATTTGGCAACGCCGCCAGCGTATTTCTCCATGGCGACGTCACTACTCATACCGTAGAACTTGCGATAGGTTTTTCCATCCTTTTGCACGATCTCGCCACCAGATTCGTCGTGTGCGGCGAGCATGCCACCGAGCATTACGAAATCGGCACCGCCCCCAAAGGCCTTCGCCACATCGCCTGGCACCGTGCAGCCGCCGTCACCGCAGATATGTCCGCCAAGGCCATGCGCCGCGTCTGCGCATTCAATAATGGCTGAGAGCTGTGGATAGCCAACCCCCGTCATTTTCCTCGTTGTGCACACACTTCCCGGTCCAATCCCGACTTTCACAATATCTGCGCCCGCAAGGATCAACGCTTCGGTAATGTCGGCGGTGACTACGTTACCGGCCATGATCGTGATCGTGGGGAAGAGGTCGCGAAACCGCTTCACAAAGTCGATAAAGGTTTCTGTGTAGCCATTTGCAACGTCGATGCAAACGAACTTGATTTCGTCGCCTGTTTGATTGCGAACTTTTTTGAACTTTTCGAGATCGTGATCGAGGATGCCGAGTGAATAAAACGCGTGTGCGTGCGTTGCTGCGTTCGACGCGTTGAAGAACTTTGCGTAGTCATCAACACCGTAGTGCTTGTGTAGCGCCACGTGCATGCCATGTTTGCCGAGCGCGCTCGCCATCTCGAACGTGCCGACGGTGTCCATGTTGGCCGCAATGATCGGGATCGATTTGCTCGTTGCATGCGAATGTCGATAGGTGTATTCGCGAACGAGATCAACTTTCGCGCGCGAGCCCAACGTGGAGCGTTTGGGGCGGAATAAAACGTCTTTAAAGTCTAGCTTTAACTCTTCTTCGATTCGCATAAGCGCTTTCTTGACTCGAACTCTTTCTGTTGGATTCGCCCAGTTTGCTCGAACGTAGGCTCTTCGGCCTGCTGCCTTCGTCTCTCAACGCAAGAATACGACGTGTGACGACAAAGACTAACAATTCACATGGGCGCAAAGGGCGTAAAAAAACGAGGTGCCGCGCGTTCGTGGCAACCTCGTTGGTTGCAGCAAATAGTAGCGCAACCGGGCCCGATCCGCATAGACTTTGGCTTATGAATGAGATAACTCCGCCACACGCTGCCTACGCGCATGCAGCGCTTGAAAACGTTAGACGCGAGTTTCCGAACTTCTTGATGCATCTGGCTGATAGCGCAGACGCTTGCGTTGATCTGCGACCGTCCACGCAGCACCCGCTTTTTTTCGGAAGCTTCGATTGGCACTCGTGTGTTCATATGCATTGGTCGCTCGCAAGGCTCCTGAACCTGCATCCGAGCTCAGTCGAAGCGAAGGCGATCAGCGCATGGTTTGATCGCCAATTCACCTCTGGGCGCGCTGAAAAGGAGGTGCTGTACTTCGAGAAATTTGGGAACAAGTTCTGGGAGCGCCCTTACGGGTGGGGATGGGTATTGAAGCTCTACGCAGAATTGGCAGTATGCGTTCATCCCCAAGCAACGGCGTGGCGTGAGGGCTTACAGCCGCTCGCAGACTATTTGTCAGATGCGATGTTCGATCACTTGCGCGCTGCACCAGCGCCCGTGCGCCATGGCGTACATTCAAATAGTGCCTTTTCAATGATTCATGCGCTCCGCTATGCAACCACTGTAGGCGATACGGATTTCATTGAACTCGTTCACGATAAAGCGCACGCATGGTTTGATAACGATGTTGATTACCGGATGGCCTACGATTTTTCGGCCGAGGATTTTCTTTCGCCCGCGTTGACCGAATCGCTATTGATGTCGATCATTCTGCCGACGATTGAATTTCGCCACTGGTTAGACGATTTCCTGCCAGATCTCAAGGCGGGCCGCTATGAGGGTTTCGGAGCGAATCAGGTTGCAAATGAGTCCGACGCGAGGCTCGTACATAACCATGGGTTGAACCTCTCACGCGCATGGTGCCTGCGCGGGATCATGCAATCCCTTGATACCCACGATCCACGTTGGCAACGCTTTGGCGAACTCGCTGGCGCGTCGGAGGTTGCAGCGCAAGCCGCGATCACGGGCGGCGAATACGTCAGCACACATTGGTTGATTTCATTTGCGTTACTTGCGGAGACCGAGTGGCATGTATAGACGTGTGCAACGTGGACGCAGTGTAGTCGCCTGAGAAGAGGTTGCCCGTCCTACAATCGCGCCCATGTCTTTTTCTGAAGTCGCACTCCTTGTCATCGCCTTTCTGCTTGGCGTATTGATCGTCATTGTTCTATTGCAGCGCGGCTCAATCGTTGATCGAATGAGCGGCGCACTCGGCGAACAATTAGAAAAAAAGCATCGCGCAATGATCGGTGATGTCGGAAATAAATTCGATCAGGTCACCGAGCGGTTTGGGCGCGAGCTCACGCACGTGAATGCGGGCACGCGCGAGGTCGTTGGCAGACTGCAGGTACAAGTGGTTCATTCGCTGTCGCAGCAAACCGAAGCGTCGTTGAAACAGCTGGCGCTCTTGCAGCAAACGCTATCGTCGCAACAGGAATCGCTCAAGCGCGACGTGCTCGAGCAAATGCTTGGCAAGATGGCAGAGCAGGCCCGCGCCAATTCTGAATTGCTGCAGAACACGCTGCGAACGATGCAGCAGCAAATCAGCCATCAAGCCGAGACGATGACGAAGACAGTGGATGGCAGGCTCGATCAAATTAGTGGCAAGGTCAACGAACGTCTCGATGAGGGATTCAGGAAAACGAACGAGACATTTGCCAATGTGATGGCGCGGCTTGCGGTGATCGATGAGGCGCAAAAGAAAATCGATGGGCTGACTACCAACGTCGTGTCACTCCAGCAAGTTCTTTCCGACAAATCTGCAAGGGGAGCATTCGGCGAGGTGCAACTCGAAGCGCTTGTTCGCGATACGTTGCCGCCTGGTGTGTATGCGTTTCAAGCGGCGGTCGGTGAGGGGCGTGAGAAAGCGGATTGCGTGCTCAGCATGCCCGATGGCGAATCCAAAATGGCCATTGACTCGAAATTTCCGCTTTCAAATTATCGCGCGGCGATCAATGCCACGCTCCCCGATGCTGAACGCGCAATCGCACGTAGGCAATTTGCTGCCGACGTAAAAAAGCACATCGTTGATATCGCAAGCAAGTATGTTCAACCCGGCGCAGGTGCCGATTCCGCGGTGATGTTTGTGCCTTCTGAGGCCGTCTTCGCAGAGATTATTGGTAACCATCCTGACATCGTTGCTCAGGCGCAGGCGCAGCGCGTTTGGCTCACTTCTCCCACGAATTTGATGGCGGTGTTGCACACGGTGCGCGCAGTGATCCGCGACGTTGAAACGCGAAAGCAAGCGCTTGTTATCAAAACGCAGCTCGAAAAGCTCGGAACCGACTTCGGGCGCTTTCAAGAGCGCATGGATAAGCTCGCAACTCATATTCGGCAGGCAAGCGACGATGTGCAAGACGTGCAAATTTCGTCGCGCAAGATTACAAGCGGTTTTGAACGGATCAAGGCGGTGGAGATCGACGAACACCCCGCGAAGTTACCGAGTGTGTGAACGATGTTTGGTTGGCTAAAGAAAAAACGCCGCGAACGCGCACTTTCTGCCTACGCGATCCCCGACGATGAGTGGCAACGCGCATTGCATGAGTTGCCATTTCTCGATCACTATGATCCTAAGCTCATCGCGCGTCTGCGTGAACTCTCAACTCTCTTTCTGGTAGAAAAAAGCATCACTTCCGGCGCCGAAGAGGGCGAGTACGCGCTCGAAGTCACGCCGCAGATGCGCATTGTGATTGCCATTCAAGCATGCGTGTTGTTGCTGGGAAAAGGCGGCACAGTGGCTGACGCGATTGAGGATTTTGCAAACTTTGAAAACGTTGTGGTCTACCCCGGCGATTTTCCGCAGAGTTATGACTACGAGGATGAGTACGGCATCGTTCATAAACTCGACGAGCCGATCGCGGGCGAAAGCTGGGAAGGCGGGCCTGTGCTGTTGTCTTGGCCGGTGGTCGAGGCTGGCTACATCGAATCAGGGATGTCGCTCGTTGTTCACGAGTTTGCACACAAACTTGACATGTTGAACGGCGACATTGACGGTATTCCGCCGCTACCGCGCGAGCAAATTGAGCCGTTTCGAAGTGCGATCACTGAAGCGTATGAAGACTTCTGCATTCATGTGGACGCAAACGAAGCGACCGCGATTGATCCGTATGCAGCGGAGGCGATTGACGAATTCTTTGCCGTCACGTGCGAGGTGTTTTTTGAGGAGCCTGAGTTGTTGCAATTCGAGTACCCCGATTACTTCCAACAACTTCGTGCTTTTTTCCGCGTCGACCCAATCGCCGGCACCGCCTGCGCGGCCTAGGGAAACGCTGAACAATTCATGCGCAAGCATCGCATCGTCGGAGTTGGGCGATCTGAACCCCCAAAATTCTTCAACATAGCCCCGCTATGTATCAGAATTTTGGGCTTCCAGCTCATTCCAATCCGCCGCGCGCTGCATCACACAGACCTATTCAGCGGTTCCCTAGTTCTCGCTCCTGCTCTCTGCGCCAGTTGCGTTTCGCGTCGCTTAGATTCCGATGCTGCGATGAGCGCGGCGAGATGGTTCCTCGGGGGCGTTTCACTTGTAAGGGTTGCGAGGATCGTCACGATGTCTCTCGCAAGCCAAGGCGCACGCGCGGATCGCCCTTTCGGACGAGACCGTTTCAGGAAGCAAAGGTGAGGTGTCACGTATACAACCAGTATCAGTGTGCCACGTATATTTCTGGGGATAGACGCAAATATGTGATATCTCGCAATACGTTAAAAACGATCTTTCGCCCCAATCTATGTTGAATCACGCTGATAGCGTTGGCGTATCTCGCCAGCTTGCCTCGCGCGACTACCGTCACGGCGGTAGAGTCACGCCGCAGCGGCTCACAAAGCGGTTTCTTAAGGTGGTCCAAGTCGTGCGCGTCGCGCTCGGTGCGAACGCAAGACCCGTGGTGACGTTACTCCCGGTGTAGCCCAATGCGATGCGCGTGTGAATCAGCGTATCAGTCGTGGTTTCAACACCGTCGCCATCGTAGTCGATAGAGCTTCGAAGCAGCCGCAAATAGGTCGGTGTCCAGAAATTTTGGAAGAACGGGATGCCCAAACTACCGGTCATCGTGAAGGAGCCGAACGGGTTGTCATAAAGGCCCGCCAGGATACGCCGATGGATCAATGAATCCCGCGTTGCATCCAGTCCGCCGTTGTTGCCGAAATCTGCGAAGCAGGCGAGCGCACCCTCTACGGGTGCACTGTAGCGAGCGACACAGAAATCGTATTGGCCGGTCACGCTCGGTGTAGTTCGACGGCAGCTGCCCGCGGCGTAGAGCTTTCCATCGCGTCCGATCGCAAGCGCGTAGCTCTGGTCAACGGCGAAGCTGCTTTGCGGACCGAGAAGCAGTTTGCTGATGCCGCTTCCATTGAAGCCCGTGTCGAGCGAGCCATCGGCGTTGTAGCCCACCAGGCAGAGGCGCTCACCCGAGGGCGAGAAATCCTCACAATATCCCGCGACGATGATCTTGCCGTCATTGCGGGCGACGACCGCGCGGGCTTCGGAATACGAATCTGCGATCCGAGTTACTACGTAGCCGTTACCCGCGCCGAAGCTAGTGTCAAGCGTGCCGTTCTCGTTGTAGCGGACCGTTGCGAAATCGAACACGGTGCTGCCGCTTCCGCTGCCGATAGTGTTAAACGCTTGGCCCGCGACCAAAATTTTTCCGTCGTTCTGGAGGGCGAGAGCGTATGCATAATCTTGCCCGCCAGGCAACGCTGGGATCTGCGCGAGACCATCGCTGTCGAAACTTGTATCAGCGACACCGCTACTCGTGAACCTCGACAGGCAAAACACCGTCTGGCTGCTGATCGAGCAGGTTCCTGCCAGCAGAACGCGGTCGCTCGCGTCGACTGCGAGTGAGTATGTTTCGCGATTGAACGATCCGGTGGGCACATTTTCGAGCGTTCCGCTATTGCCAAAGGATGTGTCGAGCGCGATACCGTCTGCATCGTAGCGGAGCGCGCAGAGCCTAACGCCGCAGATCCCACCGATGATGATTTTGTCATCGCTTTGAAGCGCGACGCCGCCAACATAGTTAGAAATAGTAGGAAGGCTTGTCATCAAGCGACCTCCCGACGCGAAGCCCGTGTCGAGTTGCCCGTTTGTGAAAAAGCGGTACACACAAAACTGCTCCTTGCCGTTTGCATCGAAGCAGCCGAGCGCGACGAGAATACGTGCGTTGGGCGCAAGCGCAATAGACGTTTTCGGTCGGTTTGCGTTGCCTGCCGAGAGCGCAGTTGTAACGAAGCCCGTAGCGTTAAAGCTTGTGTCAAGTGAGCCGTTCGAGTTGTACCGAGCCAGACAGAGCGAAAAGCCAACCGGATTTGTGGATGCGTTTTGGCATAGCCCTGCAACGACCGCTTTTCCATCGAGCTGAATCGCGATGGCGCGGCCGTCGTCTCGAGAGCTGGCGTTACTTGGCGAGATGATCGGTGTTTTCACATAGCCGATCCCTCCCCATGAGGTATCTAGCGTGCCGTAGGTTTGAGCGGAGGCCACCACAGCAAAGCCCACTGAACACAACATGATCATCCAGAAGAGAAGTTCGGCTGCGATGCGCGCGTGCGCAGGCTCATGCGCTGGTGTCGCCGCCTGTGCGCCGAAGCGCCATTTGTTCGATGCTCGGTTCATGCAACGCCTCTTTAGATGCACGACACCGACAGGGCATCGGTGCCTCAATCATCAAAGCGGACGCGGGAGCGTTTCGGCTCATCCGCGCGGCTACATCGCTACTGAACCCATTGCATCGCGCACTGAGTGATCAGGTAGTCGCGAATCGCCGCCCATGTTTTTCGTGAGGCGTGCGGTGAGAAGGTGATGCCTTGAGTGACCGCGTTTCCAGAGAAACCCATGGTGGATCGCGTGGCGAGCAGGATGTCATTGCCGGTGCCGATGAGGTTATCGCCATCCACGTCGAGATCGCAGCTGCGAGCACCGAACCAGCCGCCACGCAGCCGAAACACGCGCATTTCGCCCGAGCCAGCGCCCACCAAATGTTGCCCGTCGCGCTGCAGCAACGTTGCAGAGATGAAAGCGCCGAACGAATCGAGCGTGGTCAATTCACGCCCGTCGCGAAGAAATCCATAGCTGGTGTCGAATCGTCCGTCCTGCTGAAGGCGAACGGAACAGAACACGCTCTCGGTCGCTGTCGCCGTTCGGCAGGCGCCTGCCAAGATAATTTTCCCGTCAGGTTGAAGCGCGATGGATTGCACAAGGTTATCGAGCCCAGTGAAGGGCAGCACAGCCGCGCCCGCGCTGCCGAATGCATTGTCGAGCGTGCCGCCCGGCAACAATCGTCGAACACAGAATCGGCGCACGCTATTGATCTGGCAGCTGCCCGCGAGCAACCATGCGCCGTCAGGCGCAATGGCAACGGGGCCGCCTTCGCTCTGCTCATTCGTACTCCAAACGTACGGCAAGCGCAGAGGATCGCTGCCGCCGCTGATATTGTCGAGAGCGTAGTAACGCAGGGCGCAGCCCCGGATATCGCTGTTGAGTGTGATGCAAGTGCCGCCGATGACGAGGCGGTTATTGGCTTCTTCGCTGAGAGACGTCGGACGAAACGTCGTAATGCCACTCAAGGGCCCCCAAGTGCTTCGAAAGCCGATTTCGACCACGCCGCTCTCGGACACTTGTACGATACAAATTGCCAAACTGCACTCACCGAGGACAACGATCTTTCCGCTTTTTCGAACAAGCACCGCTTTCGGGTCGCCGTTATAGCCGGTTAGCTCCACAAAGCCGCCGTTGCCAAAGCTCGACACTTTGTTGCCGTTCGAGTCGAGCCGGACCAAACACAGTCGAAGGGTTGCTGCACTATCTCCACAGGTCCCAGCAACGTACGCGGAGCCGTCGGCGAGTGCTGCGAGGTAGCCGCCGTAGGAGGCGGAAAAGCCACTTTCGCTCAACCTAAACGAACCACCGTTGCCATAGGTTGTATCGGGGACGCCCGCGCTTGAAAGTCGGCCCACGCACATTTGAAATACGCTCGGTGAGTTCAAAAGGCTACAGCGCCCACCGATCAACATTTTTCCATCCGGTTGCAGCGCGAGTGAGCTAAGCCCCGCATTGCTACCGCCAAGCCGAGTAGCGGCGAAACTCTGCGGCATGTTGCCGAATGTATCGTCCAGGCGACCCGGATAATCGATCAGCGCGCTCGCGCTCATGCTGGCGATGATGGACGCTAGCGCTGCGAGCGCGGTGCAGAGGGGCTTGACATAGAAAGCAAGTGTTTTCATGGTGATCTCGTAGGTGTGCATGTGCGTGTACACGCTAAGGGAGCGCGCTGCCGCATTGCGCCACCAAGTACGTTCGGATCGCATCCCAAGTCTTGCGCGCTGCGTGCGGGGCGAAGGTGATGCCGCCGATGGCGCTCGCATCCTTCGCGCCCCGAGCCATGCGAGAAAGGATCAGTTGATCGGTGGTGCCGAGCACAACGCCGTCTCCATCGACATCGAACGAGCACTGCCTCGCGCTGAACGGACCACCTTCGTAGCGCGCAATGCACATCGCGGCGTCCGACGGCGCAGACGATTCCGCGCACTGCCCGGCAACGACGATCTTGCCATCGGGTTGAATCAGCGCAGCATTGCCGAAGTCTGCAGCATCGATCACGTTTGTTTTCACCACGCCGAAGCTGCCGAAACTTTGATCCGCCGATCCATTGTCGTTCAAACGCAGAATGCAGAAATCCGAATTGGTACCCACACAACTTCCGGTCAATACGATGCGACCGTCGTTTTGAAGGAGCACTGTCGAGGCGACTGCATTTGAGGTGTTGAGCGAGAAACGAACAACGCGATCTGGCGCACCGACCACGCCAAACGTGTTGTCAGGGAAGCCGTTGGCATCGAGCCGGGTTGCGCAGAACGCTGGTTGATTGTTGAGAGGGCACGTGCCGCCGAGCACGATTTTTCCGTCAGCCTGTAGTGCGAGACCGCCCGCGCGGTCGTTGCCACCGTTGCTTGCGATTGCAATCCCGTTCGTGGGTATCTCTTCGTCTGTTTGAGTAAACGACGAATCAACTGCGCCGCTCGCCGTCAGTCGACCGACACACGTTGAGCCACCGTTATTGCAACTGCCGGCGATCAAAATGCGGCCATCACTTCTAAGCGCTGCCGCAAATCCGCGCGCATCAGCCGTCACGGGAAAAAAGCGTCTACCTTGGACGCCGAAGCTGTTGTCGAATGCACCAGTTGACAGAAAACGCGCGGCGCAGAGTGTGTTGTACGTGCCGTCGAAACACGTACCAGCCAGCACGTACTTTCCATCCGGTTGGATGAGCACGGCCCGTACCGCGGCGTCGCCCGCCCCCACGATTTGATTGACGCGACCACTTGCGCCAAAACTCGGATCAGCAAACCCGTTGGGCGTCATTCGCAGAAAGCAGAAAGACCGGATATTGAATGCGATGCAAGTGCCAGCGATGATGATCTTGCCATCGGGTTGCAACGCAATCGCGCTCGGCTCGTCGATGCCGGACGATACGGCGAACAACATGGCGCCCGGAATGTTGAACGCGTTCGAACCAAAACTCGAATCTGCTGAGCCATCGACATTTCGTCGCACCACACAAAATTGAGCAAGATCCCCGCTGAAGCAAGTGCCCGCCATGATGAGTTTCCCATCGGGCTGCCGTGTGATCGCCGTTGCGCCATCGTGTTCGTTTGGGAAGATGTTGATGAAGTAGCGGCCGAATGCGCCGCCGAAACTAGTATCAAGATCGCCAGGTAGCGCCCAATTTAAATTGGGGAAGGAAGCGAAAAAGACAATTATCAAATATCTATAAATAATCGACCAAAGCCCAATCGAATAAAGGAAAAAGGTTATGTGTTGATCTCGACTTTGTGGAGCTTGCTTTGCTCGCATACACGCTGATTCGCCCTGCACTTTTCGACCTCCGAGATTCGAAGAAGCATTCAGGGAGAAAGGCGAGAAATTTTGCGGAGTGGCTCACGCGCACAAACCGTTGGGGGCGATTCAGTTTCGTAACGCCTCAAGCGCTGCCCGCGCGCGCACCGTGCCAGTGGTGACCAACGCCAATATTTCCGGTCGGTTTTGATCGAAATACTCTTTTGGTACTTTCTTGATGAGCGCATCGAAGCGCGCGAAGGCAGCGACGGACTGCGTGACCAACGAGATGCGTTCGCCCTTCAAGCGGGCCACCTCATTGCCTTGTCGAAGAAACACTTCACCGGCAAGTCCTTCGCGCCACGCGGCAATTGCGTTTGCTACGAGTTCATCAACCGACTGCGTTGGGAATTTCTCAATTCGCTGATCGATCGCCGCAAGCAGTGTTGCGAGTTCGTTCGGCTTTGCCCCCGCAAGCATCTCAACTTCGATTTGCGTCAGTCGCAGCACCAAGGAATTTACATCGCCCAGTCGCAATCCGCTGTCGCTGACTCTCGCATCGTCGTGCTGAAGCGCGAGACGAAAGTATTCCCTGGAGCGCGTAAAGTCACCCAGCTTAGCCCAGTAATCGGCGAGCAGAGAAGAGGAGAGCACGCTGTTTGCGACAAGCGCCGAATCCTTGGGGCGTTCACGCAGCAAATCCACCAATTGTGCGTAACCCGGTTCAAGGCGCGAGATTGCTCGCTTCAAGCCTGCGCCAGCGGGCAAATCGGCCTCGATGCGCCCAGCCTGCAAACTCGTGAGCGCTATAAGCATTCGCACGGCGAATCTTTCCTGCGCCTCGGTGGCAATCCCACTGGCCATGACGTAGCTTCGCTGTGCGCTGTCAATAAGTTTGATCGCGCGTGCCTGAGACTGTCCGAGCGCTCTAGCACTCGTGCCGAAGGCGAGCAAGAAATCACCCTTCGCACGAAGGAGCGGGAAGCTATCACCCTCGTTCGCTTGCGCGAAAGGCGCGAGTTGCTCGAATCGGGCAAGTGCCGAAGCGTGTTTCCCCTGAGTTATTTCAAGCTCACCCAAAATCGATTGCAAATGCAGCAGCAAGGCAAGAGATGGGTGATCGCGCGCGCCCAGGCGTTCTGCACGTTCAAGCAGAGAAATCCCTCTGCCTAGCGTCGCTGCGCGCTTCTCTGCTGGGAGGAGCGCTCGTTCTTCCATCTGCGCGAGCTTCAGGTGTCCTTGTGCGGCCTCAAGCAACAGTCGACGATTATCAATTGCGTCGGTAGCAAGTTTGTCGAGATACTCGGTAGCGGTTGCGATGACCGTTTGCTGCGCGACGGAAGTACCCGGTACGGGGTGAATTTGCTCGAACACTTCGTTGACAAATCGGTTCGACAAATCACGTACGTTGCCGAAAAGTCGCTCTGCTCGCGCTTGTGCCTCGCGGGCAAGTTTCGCTTGATAGGCGGTGGCGATAATGCCGCCGACCAAACCAATCGCAGCAAGACTCGCAAACGCGACGCTCCACCGATTACGCCGAATAAATTTGTTGGCGCGATACGCAAGCGAGTCCGCGTGTGCGACTACTGGCTCGTGTGCAAGGTAGCGACGAATGTCTTCGCCGAATTGCTCGGCCGACGCGTAGCGCCGAGCAGGGTCTTTACGTAGCGCCATGAGCACAATATTGTCGAGATCGCCACGTAAGGTTTTCTTAAGTCGAGTGACATCGATCGTGCGCGTGGTTCCGTTGTCGCTGTGTTTTGTTGCGGTAACCGCGGCACTGCTCGGTCGCTCCGGGTCGGTCTCGGCAATCTCGCGCGCGAGCGCCATGGGTTCGGTCGTTTTTGACTTGTACGGACTCACGCCGGTCAGTAAACGATAGAGCACAACGCCGAGCGAATACACGTCGCTCGCCGTGGTAATCGCTTCGCTTTTGACTTGTTCCGGGCTCGCGTACGCAGGCGTGAGTGCGAGCATTGTGGTGTGCGGTGTGCGCTCGCTCGACGATGTGTGTATTTCAGGATCGAGGAGCCTTGCAATGCCGAAGTCGAGCAGCTTCACCACACCGTGGTTGTCGACGAGAATATTGCTCGGTTTCAAGTCGCGGTGTACGATCAAACGCTGATGCGCGAAGTGAACGGCGCTCAACACGTCGCGAAACTTCGCAAGACGTTCGGCAATGGGCAACGCGTTGTTTTCGCAATAGCGATCAATCGCTACGCCATCGACGTATTCCATGACGAAGTAGGGCAGACCGTCGTCGGTGGAGCCGCCGTCAATGAGACGCGTGATATTCGGATGATTGAGACTCGCAAGCATCTGCCGTTCCGCTTGGAAGCGTGCGAGGACGGAGCGCGCCGCGCGCACTCCGAGATCTTCGCGCATCACTTTGATGGCGACCAGCGTTTCATAGACATGATCCGCGCGCCGAGCCTTGTAGACGGCACCCATTCCGCCGACGGCAATCGTGTCGATGATTTCGTAGGCGCCGAGCCGCTTGCCATGCCAATGGCTTGCTAAAGCGAGATCGCTAGATCTGGCGCTTGCGCCCACTAGGAGGGCGCGAGCGCTCGCGTTGATCATCGTTGGATCAAGCGTTTGCGAAGCGCTCGTGTCAGCTTCCAGTAGCGAAAGGATTTCACGCGCCGCCGCCTCATCCGCTCCGCAGCGGGCGCGAACGAACGCGGCGCGTGCGTCGCAGTCTTCAATTTGCAGTGCATCGGCGAGCGTGTCGCTGATCCATTGCCATCGCTCATGTTTATTGTCTTTTGTCATCACTTTACCCTTGCTACTAAGGCGTGATAACTACTGATTCGGCTCAGCGGGCGATTGCATCTCGCGTAGAAGAAAGAGTCTTGCAACAGCCCAATCGCGTTTGACCGTTGCAATCGAAATCTGCAACGCTTCAGCGATCTCCTCAATCGATTGCTCGCCGAAGAACTTGAGATCAACGACTTCCGCTTGTCGCGGACTTAACGCGGCGAGTTTTTCAATCGCGCGATCAAGCGTGAGAAAGTCGATTTCGCGTTCAACCGCGCTTTGGGTTTCCTCGCGCACGTTTGCGACTAAGTCGCCGAGACACTGCGTCCCGAAGCGAACCAAAGTTCGATCCAGGCTCACGATTTCTACATCGCCGCCTCGCTTTTCCGCAGACTTCGCGCGCGCATGGTCAACCAACACGTTACGCATTACATGTGACGCGAGGCGCACGAAACCAGTGCGGTCAGTGGGCGTTTTCGATTGGGCGAGCCGTAGATAGGCTTCGTTTACGAGCGCGGTTCGCTGAAGCGTGTGCTCAGAGCGCTCGTTCGCAAAATGAATCTGCGCGATTCGACGCAACTCGTGGTAGAGCGACGCCGCGAGCGGCGGCGGGTGCTGCGTAGCGGTACGCGGCAGTGGAGTTGGGGCGTTACCAGCCATGTTCGCTCGAGAAGTATTTCCGCGAATGTGCCATACAGCGAGGCAAACGCCAATCAGATTTCTAACCGCGTGATGAAATAAACCTAAGTCGATGAACGTCCCATAATGTTGGGGATAGAAGATGTATACCTATTAAAGCAACATCTTATAAATATGTGTTTTAGCCCATATAAAACTTATCGTTTTGTAGCGTAGATGTTTTTGAGTTTGCTGCCTATCCGTCACGTCCGCTCGAAAGCGTCATAAATCTGGCGCAAAATCTGTGTTTGCACGTTGGCTGCGACGCAGTCTGCGGGTCGATTTTTTTGGGGGCATGAATGTTTCGTCGATGGATCTCTACGATTTTTTTTGCGGGAGCGCTGGTCACAAGCCAAATCGCCTCCGCGCAGTGTGTGAGCTTAACCACACCCGGCAGCGCGTACAGTCAAAACTTTGACACGCTCTCGAACACCGCAGGTTCGACCACCAACAGTCTGGCGCTGACCGGCTGGTCCATAAACGAAACCGGTGGTGGCGCACGTGACAACGAGCAATATGCGGTAGACACCGGCGCAAGTAACACGGGCGATACGTATAGCTTTGGTTCGGCGGGAAGCACCGATCGCGCGCTTGGCTCGGTGCGAAGTGGAACGTTGATTTCCTCATTCGGTGCTTGCTTCACCAACAATACCGGCACGACGATCAGTAGTCTGCAGGTGGCCTACGCTGGCGAACAGTGGCGCTTAGGCACCGCAGCGCGTACCGACCAGCTCAATTTCGAATACAGCCTCAACGCGACCGATCTCGCGACGGGTACGTGGACAGGTGTAGCCGCTCTTAATTTCGTGACGCCCAACACAGCCACTATTGGGGCTAAAGACGGTAACGCTGCAGCCAATCGCACGGCGTTGAACGCAACCATTCCATCGCTTTCAATTGCAAACGGAGCAACATTCTGGGTTCGATGGTCAGACGCCGACGCGAGTGGGGCCGACGACGGCCTAGCGGTCGATGACTTTTCGCTCACACCGCTGTCGGGCGTGTCGCTACCGAACTTATCCATCAACGATGTTTCGCTTAGCGAAGCAAACAGCGGAACCACAACGTTTAACTTCACGGTTAGCCTTTCCTCGCCCGCTGGCGCAGGTGGCGTCAGCTTTGATATTGCAACAGCAGACGGCACAGCAACCATTGCAAACAACGACTACGCCGCACAATCACTCACTGGCCAAGTCATCCCCGCGGGCAGCTCGACCTACACCTTCTCCGTGGTGGTGAATGGTGATACGGTGCCGGAGCCGAACGAGACATTTTTCGTCAACGTAACCAACGTGACCGGAGCAAACGTCGCCGATGGTCAAGGTCTTGGAACGATCATTAACGACGACGTCGTGATCGCCAGAATCCACGATGTACAAGGCAACGGGGCGGCGACGCCGATTCCGGGCGCTGTCGTCACAGTAGAGGGGGTTGTCATCGGCAGCTACCAGGGCGCAAATCAACTTCAAGGTTTCTTTGTGCAAGAGGAAGACACCGATGCCGATGCAGATCCGAATACGTCTGAGGGCATTTTCGTGTTCTGTAACACTTGCCTGACAACCGTTGCCGAAGGTCAGCGGGTGCGGGTCACGGGGACGGTGTCCGAATTCAACAATATGACGCAAATCACCGCTAGCGCGCTTGGCTCGGTGACTGTTACCGACGCCGGCAATAACCTAGCGTTGGTGACGCCAACAACGATCACGCTCCCGATCGTGGGCGACGTTAACGCGTTTTACGAACGACTCGAAGGGATGCGAGTGACGTTTGTGAATACCTTATCAGTCGCCGAATTGTTTGAACTGCCTCGTTATGGCCAGATCGTTCTTTATCAAGGCGCTCGCCCCATGCAGTTCACTGAGGAGAATGCTCCGAGTGCCGCGGGCCTGATCGCACACGAGAACGCGCTTGCGCGCCGCCGCGTGATCCTTGATGACGACAATAACGTTCAGAACGCCTACTTGAACCAAGCTGCGGGTTCGCAGGCGATCTATCACCCTCGCGCTAATGGCGGCTTTTCGGTGGGCAGCCAGGGCGCAGACTTTTTCCGCGCGGGTGACACGGTCAGTTCTTTGACCGGCGTGCTGCACTGGAGCTTCCCAGGCTTCGGTTCGGATACATGGCGCATCCGACCCACGCAAGCCAACCCGGTGACTTTCACCGCCGTAAACACGCGCCCCGCCACGCCACCGGCAGTGGGCGGCGCGATCAAAGCAGCCAGCGTAAACATGCTGAACTACTTCACGAGCATTGACACCACCGCATCGAGCAGCTCCGGTCCGTGCGGCCCCGACACGGCGCAGGACTGTCGCGGCGCTGATAGCGTGGCCGAGTTGAATCGTCAGCGCGAGCGCGCCTCAATCGTGCTCTGCGGCTTAAACGCAGACGTCACCGCGCTCATGGAGATGGAAAACACGACTCCGACCAACACGATTTCAGATTTAGTTGCCGCAGTGAATACGCGCTGTGGCGGTGCTACGCCGTATGCGTTCGTCAATACCGGAGGCACGCTCGGAACAGACGCTATTCGTGTGAATCTGATTTATCGCACGGGGGTACTTTCTCCGGTTGGCGCAGCGTTGGCTGACCTTGATCCTATTCACTCAAGACCGCCCTCTGCGCAAACGTTCGACGTCGTCGCGGCCACAAATCCTGCTTTCGGTCAGCGCTTCACGGTCATCGCCAATCATTTGAAGTCAAAGGGCTGCGGCGGTGCGACTGGTGCGGACCAAGATCAGCTTGATGGTCAGGGCTGCTTCAATGATCGTCGCACGCAACAGGCGGGCCGCATGCTTACTTGGATTAACTCAACGGTAATCCCGGCCGCCGGAGACCCCGACGTGTTGATGCTGGGTGACTTCAACTCTTACGCGAGAGAAACGCCAATTACGACGTTAACGGCAGGCGGCTATACCGATCTAGCTAGTTCCCTGTTGGGCGCTGGCACGTATTCGTATCTATTCAATGGCCAGCTTGGCCATCTCGACTATGCGCTTTCCAGTGCGAGCCTCACCTCGCAAGTTAAGGGCATTGGCATATGGCATATCAATGCTGACGAGTCGGATTTGTTCGATTACAGCGACGAAGTCAGAGACACCGGTGAGGCTTCGTTTGAAGAGAAGCCTGACGGCTCGGCGTTGGTGCCGCCGCGTGTGGTCTATCAGCCGGGCTCACCGTTCCGCGCATCAGACCATGATCCAGTGTTGGTCGGACTTTTCGGCGTTGCCGATGTTTCGATCACCAAAACGGACTCGCCCGATCCGGTGTCGGCGGGCAATAACCTTGTCTACACGATTACCGTGAGCAATGCGGGTCCAGATGCAGCAGCGAATTTGACGTTGAACGATACGCTACCTGCGGCGACCAATTTCGTCTCGATTTCTGCGCCTGGCGGGTGGACATGCACAACGCCCGCGGTCGGCGCAAACGGAGCGGTCAGTTGCAATGTCGCCAGCTTGAGCGTTAGCTCCGCAGTGTTCACCTTGACGGTAAGCGTAGGAAGCGCGACTACAAGCGGGACAGTGATCAGCAACACCGCCACCGTAAGCAGCACAACGCCCGACCCATCAGCGGCGAATAACACCGCTACTGCCACCACAACCGTTGCCGCCGCCGCGATGACGCCCACGTGGCTGCGCGTACCAACTACGGTTGCGCCAGGCCAAACCTTCACTGGTCTGCGCCTCGAATGTCGCAATAGCGGCACTTCGGCGGCGAACGCACCGAGTTGCGCGCCGACGGCGAACCTCGGCAGCGTAAGCGCGATCGTCTGTACGCCAAATGCGCCAGCGTCACTCGCGGCGGGCGCGGCGATCGTGTGCGACTTCAGCTATCTCGCGCCGGGCACGGCGGGCGGGGCTGACGAATCGAGCAGCGCAGTTGTCTTTACCGGCAGCACGAGCGCGGGTAACGTCAACAGCGGCACGCCAAGCGTGTCCACCGCCAACGCAGTCGTGATTGATGCACTCAACGATACGCCAGCCGCTTTCGCCAATAGCGCTGCACAGGCGATCAGCGTGATTGCGAACGATGGGCTTGGGGCTGCTGTCGCCACTAGCGCAGGCGTCGTCGCTGCGGCCAACGGCGCGGTCACGTGTGCTGGCTGTGTCGGCACACCAACCGCGTTGACCGTGGCGGCTGACGGCACGATCAGCGTGCCTGCATTCGCGGTGGCGGGCACCTATCAAGTGCCGTATCGCATTTGCGCCGCAGCCGCTAATACCTCGCCTATCGAACCCGCATGTGACACAGCAGTCGCAACACTCGTTATCCAGGGCGCTGATATGGTGAGCGCAGTCTCGTGTACCCCATCGGCTCCGGCTGCAGGTGCGCCTGTAACGTGTACGGCAACATGTACTAATAATGGGCCCGCAGCGGCGATCAACGCCACATGCGCGATTCTGAATGCGGCGAGTTTGCCTGGCTCGCCCACACCGAGTTGTACCGGGTCGCCTGCTGGAACGCTTGCTGCCGGTGCATCGATCAGCTGTGTCGTTAGCTTCACGATGCCAAGTGCGTTTGCGGTGACCGTGAACGCAGGCGCAGGCGCTGCAAACGATCCAAGCGGCAGCGATCCGGCCGCGGTCGGAAATTCGTCAACCGTTGTACTGGCTGCGGTAGCGGCGGCAGTGATTCCTGCGTTGCCTGGCTGGGGAGGAGTGATGATGCTTGCATTGCTGCTCTTCGCCCTTGGCGCACGAAAATCACGCCGCGCCTAAGGTTGAACGCGCAAAAAAAGCGAGCCTAGGCTCGCTTTTTTTATGGTGGATCAACTGCTTTAGCGAATTGCCTCTGCTTAGAAAGAAAGCTCGGACGGCAAATACTTTGCGAGCAAATCCTCGTAATACGGTCTTACGTCTTCCAGCTTTGGTCGATTGGGGTTTTTCGAGTACAGGTCGTAGGGATTAAAGCGCTGCACCCAAGGCTTCATCGCATCGTCTTGCGCGTTGCAAAGATGCTGATATTCATGCTCCTTGTGCCACGCATAGAAGCTGTGAAAGCGAATCATGTAAAGGGCTTCGGTCGGGAGATAGGGCTTCATCATGTGATAGAGGTATTCGTCGTGCCCCCAGCTCATGTGAACACTGTCGAGGCCGCACTTGGGTGAATACACACCGTAAGGCGTTTGCAATTCCGAAACCTTCGAATCGGGATTCAATGCGAAAAATTCGCTGTACACGTTTTTCGCGGAATAAGCGCAACCCGTGGGGAAGGTATCGCCAACCACGGCCCACTGCGGCTCGCCAAACAAGCAAAGCACTTTGCCGAGATCATGGATGAAGCCTGTAAGCACCATCCACTCAGGCTCGCCGTTCGCACGCATTGCTTCGGCAGTTTGCACAAGGTGATCGATCTGCGGGAGCGCAATATCAGGATCGCTATCGTCGACCAGCGTGTTGAGGTAATCGAGTGCGGCCCAAGGCGTCATCTTTTGACGATTGAAACCCAGATACTGTGCTTTCTTTTCTAAGACGAATGCATGCGTTTGCTTGGCGTGATTTTCGCGATAGAACTCGCGCACGGTGTCAACCGCCTCTGCGCGCTGCGGCTTTGCGTAGTCGCGATAAGCGGTTTTGCTTTCGTCGGTGGCTAAGGCTTCCATAGTCCGTATTCCATTGAGTTGCGGGCTTCGCCGCGCTGGGTTTTGTTGTCTCCGCGTCGCAGGCGCGATGAAGCTTGTGCCTACATACTCTCCGCGAGCTTTTTCAAATTCGTCAGTCCTGCTTCGAAATCAGGGCCTACGAGGCGATCCATGAAGTAGCCGAACCAGCGAAACAGAGGGTTTATGCCCGCGTCGCCCGACATCGACCACGTGACTTTAGTCGCGTTGCCCGCAGGCTCAAATTTTATGTCTCCAGGTGCCGGTGTCATGCCTTCCATTTGCAGGGCGTAAGCGATCCGCTTGTTGGGTTCGGCAGCGGTGAATTCCATCGCGCCGTTCCCTTCGGTCTTACTCTTCCACGCCCACTTCGCACCCACGCCCGATTCAGGGCCGGCGTAGCTAAGCTGCATTTTGGGATCGCGTTGATTCCAGACAGTCCAGCGTCTCCATTCCTTCACATTTGCCACCAGCGGATAGACCTTGTCTGCCGGTGCATTGATGGTGACGCTGCGCTGCGCTGAATAGTTGCTCGGCAATAGAAACCCAGCGAGCAACACGAGCAAAACAAGCCCAATTAAATAGCCAATGATTTTTAGTGCAACACGCATGGCTTTATCCCAGCAGTTCATTCGGTCGGTCATCTAAATGACCTCACCCGTAATTTTGCTCCTATCTGCACGAATGCGCTACATTGCGCCCTCCCAGAACACGGCCCTATGACCGTATCGTCAACCGCAGTCTAGGCCACGCGTTAACGTCGCGCCCGATGTCGGGATATTTCTTGATCTCACTCTCTTTATGAAAACTAACCTGCTCCTCCTCGCGGTATGTGCGACTGCTCTGTTTGCAATCCCGAGCGCAAGCGCGGTCGCGCAAGCGACGATCAAAATCGGCGAAATCAACAGCTACAAAGCGCAGCCCGCCTTTCTGGAGCCCTACAAAAAGGGATGGGAACTCGCTCAAGAGGAGATCAACGCTGCTGGCGGAGTGAACGGAAGAAAGTTAGAAACTGTTTTTCGTGATGACAACGCGACACCGGGCGATGCAGTGCGCGTTGCTGAGGAGTTGGTTTCGCGCGAAAAAGTGGCGTTGCTCTCAGGTACGTTTCTTTCAAACGTAGGGCTCGCTGTAGGTGATTTCGCCAAACAGCGCAAGGTGCTCTTCATCGCAAGTGAGCCTTTGACCGACAAGCTCACTTGGGCTAACGGCAACGATTACACATTCCGCTTGCGCGCCAACACAGCGATGCAAACGGCGATGCTGGTTCCGGAAGCTGCGAAGCTCAACAAAAAGCGCTGGGGTATTGTTTACCCGAACTACGAGTACGGTCAATCGGCAGCGAATTGGTTCAAAAAGTATCTGTCATCGCAATCCACGGGTGGCGTAGAGTTTGTTGAGCAAGCCGCGCCACTCGGCCGGATTGATGCCGGATCAGTGGTGCAAGCCATGCTCGATGCGAAGGTCGACGCAATTTTCAATGTCACCTTCGGCGCTGATTTGCAAAAGTTCGTTCGCGAAGGCAACACGCGTGGGCTCTTTAACAATCGCCCTGTGGTGAGTTTGCTTTCGGGCGAACCCGAGTATCTTGACACTTTGAAGGATGAAACGCCGAACGGTTGGATCGTGACGGGTTACCCGTGGGCCGAAATCAACACGCCGGAGCACAAAGCCTTTCGTGATGCGTATCAGAAGAAATTCAACGACTATCCTCGGCTGGGCTCGGTTGTCGGCTACGCCACTGTGAAGTCGATTGCTGCGATGCTCAAGAAATCTGGCGGTACTGACGTCGCGAAAATGCAGGCAGCAATGAAAAATCTTGAAGTGATGTCTCCATTCGGCAAGATTGTTTGGCGCGCTCAAGATAACCAATCCACGATGGGTGCATACGTCGGTAAGCTCGCCAAGAAAGACAGCAAAGGCGTGATGGTTGATTGGCGCTATGTTGACGGCAAGATCGTGCAGCCGACCGACGACGAAGTGAAGCGGCTACGAGCTCCCGCGAAAAAGTAAATCTGTATACAACTCATGTCGGGATCGTCCATTGCAATTGGGCGATCCCTTTGTTTTTGGCTTGTATCAATTGGTATATTTTTTCTTGTCTAGCCCACATTTGATATGAGCTAGCTTTCCAATGCCATGATTCAGGGCGAGCAGAGCACTGCTCCGCTATGCTGACCTCGATGACAGCTTTTTTCGTTCAAACGCTCAACGGTCTCGCGTCTGCTTCGTCGCTCTTCTTGGTGGCGGTGGGGCTGTCGCTGATCTTTGGCGTCACGCGGATCGTTAACTTCGCGCACGGCTCGTTCTACATGGTGGGCGTCTACATCGCTTATTCCTGCGCGACGACGTTTACGGGCGCGGTAGGCTTTTGGGGTGGAGTGTTGGCCGCTGGGCTCGCGGTCGCCATCGTCGGTGTGCTCGTTGAAGTGCTGGTGCTGCGGCGAATCTACGCGTCCCCCGAATTGCTTCAACTCATCGCAACCTTCGCCTTAGTGCTCATCATCAAGGATGCCGCGCTTGCGATTTGGGGGCCAGAGGATTTGCTCGGGCCGCGCGCACCTGGGTTCACTGGCGCGGTTGAGATCTTCGGCCGCGCGTTTCCAACGTATGACTTGCTGCTGATCGTGCTCGGTGTGGCGATGCTCTTCGCGCTCACGCTGCTCATGAAGAAAACGCGTTTCGGGTTGCTGCTTCGTGCAGCCACCGAAGACCGTGAAATGACCGATGCGCTGGGTGTGAACCAAAAACTTTTGTTTACGGCCGTGTTTGCGCTCGGCAGTTTTCTCGCCGGGATCGGCGGTGCGCTGCAACTCCCGCGCGAACCGGCAACGCTCGGCATGGACTTAGGCATCATCGCAGACGTGTTCGTCGTGGTGGTGATTGGTGGGCTGGGCTCGCTGCATGGCGCCTTCGTCGCCGCGATCATCATTTCATTGGTGAAGGCGTATTGCATTGGGTTGGGATCGCAGACGTTGTTCGGCGTTGAATTCGAATTCAGCAAGCTCACCCTGGTTGCCGAATTCATTGTGATGGCTTTGGTGCTGGTATTTAAGCCGAATGGTTTGTTCGGCAAGCCGATCGCACATGCGCCTGCGAGCAACGCGGTCGATGCGGCGCTCGGCAAGCCCTCACGCCTTGAACTCGGCGCATTGCTGGTCGGGCTCATGCTGCTCGCAGCGATGCCGGCCGTGTTTGATGAATACACCTCGGTGCTCGTCACTGACATTCTCATCTTTGCGCTATTTGCAGCGAGTTTGGGGCTCATCATCGGCACCGCTGGCCTTGGCTCGTTCGGGCACGCTGCTTACTTCGGCCTCGGCGCATACGGGGCTGCGCTGTCTGCGCAAGCGGGGTTTGGCTTTGCGACCTCGCTCGCGCTTGGCGTCGCGCTCGCGCTTTCGGCGGCGGTCATCTTCGGCTGGTTTTGTGTGCGCTTGAGCGGCACGTACATGGCGATGCTCACACTCGCATTCGCACAGATCGTGTGGTCTATCGTGTTTCAGTGGGATGCGGTGACCGGCGGCAGCAATGGGCTGGTGGGGGTCTGGCCACCTGAATTCCTCGCCGATCGAGATCGTTTCTATTGGATGACGCTGAGTGTCTGCGGCGCGGGCGTGTTGCTTTGTTGGTGGCTGGTTTAC
This sequence comes from Betaproteobacteria bacterium, assembly GCA_013298765.1. GTDB lineage: Bacteria > Pseudomonadota > Gammaproteobacteria > Burkholderiales > Casimicrobiaceae > Casimicrobium. The sequence continues at coordinate 94,757 of JAAFJA010000011.1, read as the reverse complement.
ACACCGTTTGGCTACGCGCTTCGAGCCTCCCGCGACTCCGCCGTGAAAGCGTTAGCGATTGGCATTTCAGTAAAACGGATGCAGTGGGCCGGCTTTGCGCTCGCGGGCGCACTTGCTGGTGTGGCCGGTGCGGTGTACGCCTTCTCGAAGGGAAGTATTTCGCCCGACGTTTCCGCGATCCCCCGATCAGTCGACGCATTGGTGATGGTCCTGCTCGGCGGCATCAACACGCTGCTCGGGCCAGTGCTTGGCGCAGCGGTCTTTACCTATTTGCACGATACCCTGGCGCGCGCCACTGACTACTGGCGCGCGGTGCTTGGTGGTGTGATCTTGCTTTTGGTGATGGTGTTCCCGCGCGGCATCGTGGGCTCGATCAAGATGATCGTGATGCGAAAGGCCGCGTTATGAGCCTCGCACTCGAAGTGGTCGGCCTCAAAAAATCTTTTGGCGGCGTTGCTGCAGTGCGTGGCATCGACTTCAGCGTCAATGCAGGCGAAGCCGTCGCCTTAATCGGCCCCAATGGCGCAGGCAAAACCACCTGCTTCAATTTGGTCAATGGCCAGCTCAAGCCGGATGCAGGGCGCGTTTCACTCTTTGGCACAGACATTACCGGCCGCCTGCCCGCCGCGCTTTTTCACTCGGGCGTCGCGCGAACGTTTCAGATCACAGCCACCTTTGCAACGATGAGTGTTCGCGAGAACGTGCAGATGGCGCTCATGAGTCATGCACACGAACTCACGCGGCTCTTTGGCTTTGCGACCACGCGACAGCAGGCGAAGGCCGATCAGTTGCTCGCTGATGTCGGATTGTCAGCGCAAGCTCCGCGCGCCTGCGCTGAACTCGCGTATGGTGATCTGAAACGCTTGGAGCTCGCCGTTGCGCTTGCTAACACTCCGCGACTGCTGCTCATGGATGAGCCGACCGCGGGCATGTCGCCAGAGGAGCGCGATGCGTTGATGCAGTTGGCGGTTCGGGTGTGTCGTGAACGCAAGCTCGCGCTTCTCTTTACTGAACACGACATGGACGTGGTGTTTCGCCATGCGGATCGCATTATCGTCATGAATCGCGGACACTTGATCGCACAGGGCAGCCCGAGTGAAGTGAAATCGAACGACGAAGTTCGTGCGGTTTATCTGGGGAGCTTGCGTGTCTAGTCCTCTCCTCAAAGTGAGTCACCTGAGCGCGCGCCTGGGCGCCGCGCAGCTTCTCTTTGATATCGATTTCGAAGCGAATGCGGGTGAGGTGTTGGTGCTCGTCGGGCGCAATGGCGCTGGCAAAAGCACAACCTTGAAAGCGATCATGGGCCTCGTTCCCAACGTAAGCGGGCGCGTTGATTTCAATGGCGTTTCACTCTCAGGGCTCGCGCCGCACACCGTCGCGCGTATGGGATTGGGCTATGTGCCAGAAGAGCGCCGCGTGTTCACCGGTCTCACTGTCGCTGAAAACCTTGAAGTCGGGCGCATCCCGTCGCGCGCCGCGCTGAGCGATGTGCCGCGCTGGGACGTCGCCCGTGTCTGCGAGCTCTTTCCGAAGTTAAAAGAGATGCTTGATCGTCCTGGCGGGCAGATGTCGGGCGGCGAGCAACAAATGCTCACCATCGCACGAACACTGATGGGCAATCCGCGGGCAATTCTGCTTGATGAACCGAGCGAGGGACTCGCGCCCATTGTGGTTGAACGCATCGCAGAGAGCATTCAAGCGCTCAAGCGCGAAGGTCTGTGCGTGATCCTCTCGGAACAGAACACGCAGTTTGCGAGCGCCGTGGCTGACCGCGCGGTCGTGATTGAGCGTGGACGAATTGCCAAATCCGGAACGTTTGCGGAAATCCAATCCTGGACTCAGTCACAACGCTGATCCGCGTTTTCGCTTCACATCAGCCGAATCTTTGCGCAGTTCTGCATTTATAAATATTCGTGTATAACCCATAATTTATATGGGCAAGAAGCATGTTTTATTAAGTAATGAACAGTAGTATTTTCAACGTATAGCCCTAATTTAACGTGGGCTAGAGCCGAAAATATTGACATTTGATCGTTAGGTATCGGTCTCGCCAATTCACTCGCACTGCGTCTAACAATCGTCTAGCGCGTCGTCGGCAATTCATACGAAAGTCATGGTGAGCTGAGAGCGCTTCATCGATGAAATGGACTCGCACACTTTCGTGCGAATTCATTCTCAATGGAGTCTCAATCATGAACGACTTTACCGATATCGTCTCTTCCGGTCTTTCGAGCGGCACCGCCGCGACCACGTTGGATCAGTTTGGTACGTCATCGAGCTACACGCCAAGCAAACCTGCGGTGCCTGTCGCACAGGCCCCGGTAAAACGAAGCGCCCCTGCGACCGCAAGCAAATTGATGAAGGGCGAGGTCGTCGGCGATGCCTCGGTGCCGACCACGACCAGCTTCGAATCAAGCGGCGAAAGCAATCCGTTTGCGGAGGTGGGCTCAGCCGGTGGCTCAGAGAGCACCGGCGACACGGCTGAGGCCTCGGCAGAGGCGCTCGCGAGCGCAGCAAACAATGAGGCCGCACGCTCGGATTTGCCTTCGGACTACGTGCGCGCGGAAAGCGGCGCCGAATCGGGCGCTGAATCTGGCTACCTCGCCGAAGTGGGCGAAGCCTATGCGCCCGAGGGTAATCAGGAGTTTTTGCCACTGCTCGCCGCTGCCATCCCGGCGCTCATCTCGACGGTGGGGCCGCCACTTGCTAAAGCGGTGATGAGCAAACTCTCGCCCACCGTGAAGCGCGTCATCACGACCGTCGGGCAACAGGCGCCCAAAGTGCTGCCGAAGTTGCTACCGAAAGGCGCTGCGCCCAACGGTGCAGGTTCGCTCATTGCAACGCTGATTCGTCTGCTCCAACAGCAAAGCGGCAAAGAGACGAGCGAAGAGTTTGGCGGCGCTGAGGGTAGCATCGATGAAGCGCTCGCCGCAGAGGTTGCGCAGGCGATGGAAGTCATCATCGGCAACGATGATCGAGTTCGTATCACTGCCACCACCAACGCGCATTGGCGTCGTGTCTGCGCGCTGCGCATCACCTTTCCGAACGGCGCTGTGTACCGCGGCACCGGCTTTCTGATCGGTCGACGTGCAGTTGCGACCGCAGGGCACTGCGTCTATCTCGCCAATCAGGGTGGTTGGGCCAAATCAATTGAGGTGATCCCTGGCATGAATGACTCGTCACGCCCATTCGGCACCGCGGTGTCATCGAACCTGCGCTCCGTTGCGGGCTGGACGCAACAAGGCAAACCTGAGTGCGACTACGGCTGTATCGTGTTGCCAGAAGGTAGCTTCAATGGCGTGAATTTGGGTGCGTTTGGTTTCGGCGCGTTGGCAGCGCAGGCGCTCGTCGCTCAACCAGCGATTCTGGGCGGCTATCCTGGCGACAAACCTTTCGCGCAACTCTGGGGCATGTCGCGCACGTTCAAAACAGTGAATGCGAACACGCTCGTCTACGACATCGACACAGTCGGCGGCCAAAGCGGTGCTCCGGTCTATGTGATCCGAAACAACCAGCGAATTGTTGTTGGGATTCACAACTACGGCGCGCAGGCGGGCAACTCAGCAACGCGTATCACCCCACAGGTGTATTCGGTGCTTAACAACTGGAGTGCACTCTAGGACGCACTCATCGTGACGTCGCACCAATTCCTGGTGTGGCGCCCTGCCAGACGTGACCGCTCACGTCTGGCAGGTGGAACAAAGCGGCGATCAAGCGCACGAAGCAAATGATCGCCGCTCAACGATATATCAACCCAAAGCCACCAAGTGAGGCAAATCATGTCTTCGACGATTCAAGGTTATGTTCGACACGCAATCGATGGCAACACCTTGGCGAGCGCCCGTGTGACACTCGACACGCTGGGTGCAGGCGCGCCGCTACGTGTGCTCACCGACGATGCAGGCTGGTTCGCGTTCCGCGACTTGAATGCTGGGCACTACCGCATTTCGGCCCACGGTTCACCGGCCCAAGAAGTGTTGCTTGATCCATTCAGTACGCTCACCCTTGAGCTTTCGGCGCTGAGCATCGCGCCTGCAGCGAGCGGGATCATCGCCGGAAAAGTAATCGCTGCGAATACAGGCTTTCCCATCGAGAACGCAAGCGTGATGTTGATCTCTGGCGCAGCGCCGGCCCCCGATATTGCACCGATCACCAATGCTGCTGGCGAATTCATGTTTGCAGGACTCGCCACCGGCGCGTGGACCTTGCGCGCGGTAAGTCCGGATGGCCTGGCGGCCTCACTTCGCGTCAATCTTTCTGCCAACCAAGCCACGCGGGTGACGATCGCCATCGGCGCCGATGAAACCGATTGCGTCTGTCGGCAACAGGCCCAGCCAGAGTAAGTCTTTGCGACGCATCGCGAGCGAAAACTTCTTGTGCGTTCATTCAGCAAAGGTTGATGGAAGGATGTAGCGCCAACGCGCGTGTATGGCGCTAATCCAGTTGAAAAACAAAAACGCCCGCTATGCGCCTTTCTCGCCTCGGCGCGGATAGTGACGCGCAACTGGGAGATCAAGTACGCGCGGCGCTTTGAGTCCACGGAATGGTGTTTGTGCATGAAGTTTGCGCAGGAACGCAACCCAGCGATTCTGCTGCAGAAGTTCAATCACCTGAGGCTGAGCAATGCACTGACTTGGCGTGGTCGCGAAATAAAACGGCGAGCGCCAATCCCAGAGCCCCTCAAGCGTTGGGTCAGGCAGAAAGATATTCATTGCAAGCCGCGGATCATCGAGTGGCCATTCAATCTGGGTGGCAACCCACGGTTTCGCACGTTCACCATAAACAAATACACCTTTGAGCACACTGGCGAGATCGGTCGCCGCCAAGGTAATCTGCGGCGATAGCGCCGCGGTACGTAGCCGCTCGGCGAGCGAACCAAGATCGCTGAGCGCGTCCGGCACATCAAGTCGGAAGTCGCCGCTCGTGTCGTACTGCTGAGCTGCCTTGATCGCCGCGAGAATCCCTGCACGTGCATTGGGAAGCGCGTCGATCAATGCACCTGAAAGCGCATCAAGTGCACTCGCAATGGCAGGCATGCGCGACAAATCCACCACACAGCCAACGGTGGGGTGGGGCAGCGGTTGCGCGGCGAGTGTCTTTTGATTTTCAAGCGCAAAGGCACGCGCAAGCGTGGCGCTGTCTTTGGTCGTCGACGATAGGAACCGTTTGATCGTAGCAGCGTAGCTCAAGCCTGCGGTGAAGAAGTTGTAGCTTGGGTAACTCGCTGCGTATTGCGCGCATGATGCGACGGTATGCAAGAGCTCGGTTGACATGTTGAAGCAGTTGTTGAAGTGGATCACCGCGATATTGCTTCGCTTTGAAGTGCGCCCGGCAACGTAGGCACGAAGCGCAGCGCCCACTCCCCAGGTGGAGATCGGGGCGTGCGATGCCGGGAGCATGGGTTCTCCCATCGGCAGCATTGGCTCGCCCATGGGCAATGCAGGTTGTCCATCGCTTGCGCGAAGGGGCTCGATTAGCTCTGGGGAGATGCGCCACTCGATCGCGGTGCCCGATAAATTGGTGAGCGAGGCGACCGTTAGCTTACTTCGATCAATTTCAGGAAAGTAGCCAGCGCCGTGCCCTTCCATCGTGAGCACGAAAGTGGAGTTGGGAAATTTGCGGTCTGCGACATCGAGCAGGCCGCGAAGGCAGCGCGGTGAAGACATCTCGCATTTCAGTTGCGGCGTGACGACCACGTCACCATGTGCTGCAATGGTCACCAGGTGGGTATCGTCGTCCTTCCTGTCAATCAACAGGCACACATTGACACCGAGCGTGGCGACTTCGCGACAAGACTCGACCATTGGATGTTCGGAGACGTTTTGCGTTTGTCCGTTGGGATATTGCGAGAGCAAATCGTCGCTACCGAAGCTCGCATAGATCACGAGCGTAAGCGGTTGCTTGATGGCACTGTTTTGCGATTGGACGAGAGGGGTGGTAGGCATCGGTCTTACTCCTTGAGTGGGCTAACCGGGTCAGTTTGCCGTTGAAGAAGTGGCAAGTCATCACAGTCGAGGGCGGTGACGCGAGCCGCGTGCTAGACGATTGTTGGACGATTTTGGGTGCCGTGGCAGCCCGTCGCCGCGCGAGTTCGTCGACCGACTTAGCGAGCTGTCGCAAAACGGCGCGGCAAACCGTCTTTGTTATCGACCAAGCGGGCAAACAGATTCGTATAGGTGTCGATGGAGTGTCGTATGAATCGGGAATTTCGTATCCTCGATAGCGTGCTTGCCGCGTACCGAAATGGCGACCTGCATGCGCTTTGTGCGCGCCGACCCCAGGCCGCAATTTGGTTCCTTCGTAGGTTTGCGCATCCTTTCGTTTGGCAACTGCACGAACCGCTTGCCACGCATCTGGGCGACGCTATTGGCAATTGGTTGCGTTGGGGCATCCTGCGTTGCAGCGGTTTGCCTGGCGTCACGTTGGATCCGGATCGGCGGGCATGGCTTGGCGGGAGTGCCTCGCGTCCGTATGTGGCATTTGCCGCGCACTACGGCTTTTTGCAGGTGCCCGAGTTTCCCGAGCGATATTGTGCCCGTCGCGACGAGCCACCCTTCGAGCGAATTTGCGGTCTCTGGGGCATCGCGCCGAGTAGCTTTTATCGCTACGTTGAGCGCGGAAAAAGAAAGCTTGCCGCGGAATTGTTTGCGCCACTTGATCGCAATCGTGCCTCGTCCATGTGCGAGTTTTTACGGCAGGTGAGTAAATCCTCGGGACCGGGAGAGCAGCACGAGTTCTGCCAACTCGCGGCGGTTCCGCGACTGCACCGTGACCTGGCGCTGCTGTGGCGCGCGGAATACGCGGGCAATCATCAAGGACTCCTCGCACGATTGCGAGATTCGGCATCGAGTTACGCGGCTTACCCCATGATCGATGCGCTCCTTGACCAGATGCAAGAAGAGGCGATGGATACCCGATGCCGCGTTTCGTTTCGATTGGCCCGAGCCCGCGTGGCGCAGCTGCAAAACCGCCTCGCGGTAGAGGAGCGCTGGATATCGCACGCGTTCGAGTTAGCCTCCTCACAGAACGACCCACTCTCGCTGTCGCGTTGCTATGCAGCCAAGGCGCGCGGCGATGAAGCAAGTAACGTTGATCGCGCAATGGCCGACTATCGCGAAGCAATTGCACTGCTCGATCAGGTGTGCGCGGTAGAGGCCTCGCCAGCCCTTGAATCGGAGCGCGTGACCCACTCGATTCGGCTGGCTTGGCTCTACATCCAGCGCAATGATCCCACTGCTGCTCATATCGTTTCCGGTTGCGAAGAGCGGGCAGATCGCTCGGACATTGATGTCGCGGCGCTTGCGAGTTTGGCTCAAGCGCGCGCTGAACTGGCGCGGCGAAGTGGGCATCGTAGTACCGCTGTGGATGCTAACTTGCGTGCCTTGCAATACTACGAGAGGCTCGGCAATGTGGCGCAGGCAAACCGCGTCTGCGCTACTTTGGTCTTGCTCTACGGGGAATTGCGTGAGATCCAACTCGCGGAGCGTTACGCCGCGCGCGTGATCAACGAACCCGCGGGCGGAATTGATGCGCATACGCTCGCCGCCACGAAGTTAAACCTCGGCGTGGCGTACTTCTGGAGTGATCGACTCGACGATGCGACTGAGGCGTATCGCGCCGCGCTCGCCCTTGCGTCGCGGGCGAGCTTGCAACAAGTTGCGGGGCGAGCGCACTTCAACATCGCGGAGGCACTCTATCGACGCTTTATGCTCAATAGCGAAGCTATCGATGAACACTTCGCTGATGCTCATGCGAAAACATCGCTCGAGATTTGGCTTCAGCTGGGAGACAAGGCCGCAGCCGTGGCGGCGAGAAATCTGAAGAGCACCGTGCTAGGACTGCGCGAGCATTTGGTCTATGACCGGCTGTTGCCAGGCGAGCTGGCCGCACACTTCGATGAATTAAGTCGAATCGCCGAGTATCGGAAACAAATTGAATCGTGCGAGAGCGACGAGCGGCGGGCGCTTGCACATCTCGCGGTGGCACGTGAGTATCTTGGCATCGCCGTGAAGGAGCGCGAACGCGCGCTTCGACTTTCTTACGGCAAACCTGAGAGTGAGGCCATTAGCTCGCAGCTGCGAGAACTCGCGCAAGCATTTCAGCGTTCTCTCTCGCTTGAGGAAGCGTTAGTGAAACGCTGGGCCGATGAGTCCAAGGGCATCGTTCCGCAGTCGAAACTCGCAGACTTAGCCAAACATCTGGCACGTTCCGACACCATCAAGAAAAGCACTTACGCGTCGATCTGTGCAGTGAGCCCGGCAACAGCGTCGAAGCACCTCGCGCTCCTTGCGCAGTCGGGCCTGTTGGTACGTGCAAACCGCGGACGCGCGACCCTATTTCGTCGCGTCGATCCGCCGTAGCAACTGGGAACAGGGGACGAGTCGAAATTTAGAGATGTTTTTCTAAATGCCGAAAGATCAAGGGCTAACGGTCATATTCGATAAGTATTGTATTTGAATATGAAAGCTATGGAGCCCCTATAAAATAAGCCGTTCGCCGAAATTGCTATATGGTTGCGCGATCGATGCGGTCGGTTCATACAATCAAGCGATGACTACCGAAAGCGCCTCTCATTCCATTCGCCGCATCGTTGTGTACTGTGGCGCCAATCTGGGCAACGATCCCGCATTCAAAGCCGCTGCAGTTGAGCTCGGTACCGTGCTCGCACAGCAGGGCATCGGCGTTGTGTATGGCGGTGGCGGGGTCGGCCTCATGGGCGTGGTCGCGAACGCCGCGCTCGACGCAGGCGGCGAGGTGATCGGTGTGATTCCAGAAGCGCTCAAAGCACTCGAAGTCGAGCATCGCCACTTGACCGACCTGCACGTCGTGCCCGATATGCACTCTCGAAAGGCGATGATGCTCGGGCTCGCCGATGCGGTGATTGCATTGCCAGGCGGCTTCGGTACGATGGACGAGCTTTTCGAAGCGCTGACCTGGAGCCAGATCGGCTACCACCGCAAGCTCTGTGGTCTGCTCAATGTGAACGGTTACTACGACCACTTGATCCGTTGGCTTGAGCACTCGGTGCGTACTGGCTTGGTGCGCGATGTGAATCTCGAACTTCTCGTTCACGGCAGCGACATCAGCGCAATGATCGAGGCGCTGCGCACGAAGCCGTTCCCATTCGCAAGGAAATGGATCTCACCCACCGAGCTCGACCTGAAGGTTTAAGGAAACGCTGAACAAGTCCCACGCGCCGGAGGCAATCTTGCTGATGCACAGCGGGGCATCGTCGGACTTGGGCGATCTGAAACCTCAAAATTCTTCAACATAGCCCCGCTATGCCTCAGAATTTTGAGGTTTCAGCTCCTCCCAATCCGCCGCGCGCTGCATCACGCGGACTAATTCAGCGTTTCCTTAAGAAAACGCCGACGCTCGTGAAAGTGCCTCGCGAGCGAGCCACGTGCAACAATTCACGCATGCCGATCAACATCCCAATTCTTCTCACTTGGATTCGCATCGCCGCGATTCCTGCGTTCGTCGGGGTGTTTTATTTGCCACACGAATGGATGTCGCCCGCGACTCAGAACTGGACCGGTGCGATCATCTTCGCTGCCGCAGCGATCACCGACTGGCTCGATGGCTATCTCGCGCGCAGGCTTGGTCAGACGACTTCATTCGGCGCGTTTCTTGACCCGGTGGCCGATAAGTTGATGGTGGCGGCGGCGCTCGTGATTCTGGTGGAAATGAAGCGCGCCGATCCGATCCTCGCCTACATCATCATCGGCCGCGAAATTGCCATCTCGGCGCTGCGCGAATGGATGGCCCGGATTGGCCAATCAAAATCACTCGCGGTGAACACCCTTGGCAAGTTCAAAACGACGGCCCAACTCACGGCGATTATTGCGCTCTTGCTTTGGGAGCCCATCTTCCCGTTCATTTCTACGCAAATGCTGGGACAGATCGCGTTGTTTGTGGCGGCCATCCTCACGCTCTGGTCAATGTTCTACTACCTCCGTCTCGCAATGCCTTATATGACGAGGGCAGAAAAAACGGAATCCGCTAATGCCGGTAAAGGCGAATAAGGGAGCGTTGCCCTTATTGAGGCGGCGTTACAGCCTCGGTGCTCGTACTTCGCTCCACTTTTCGATTAGCTCTGCAACGATTGTGCAGAAATCAATTTTGTGGCTATAATCTCAGGCTCTGTTCCCCGATAGCTCAGTCGGTAGAGCGCCGGACTGTTAATCCGTAGGTCCCTGGTTCGAGCCCAGGTCGGGGAGCCAACAGAATCAAAGACTTAGCGCCACCTTCGGGTGGCGTTTTGTTTTTTTAAACCGACTTTTTTGTCTAACGCGTTAGACAAAAATCGCGAATTGCACAGAAAGCTCGCAGCAAACACTTCGTCGCTTTGCCGACCTGCAGCGAGCAGCTCTGGCCCTGCGAGTCAATCGTTGCGCTTTCGTCGTAACGAGCGTTCGCGCTCTGCATGACAAGCGCTACCCGTTTAACACCGCACCGAGTTTCCAGATCGCGACCGGTGACCTTTGCATAAAAGGGCGAGCGGCTTTTCTATGACCAGGCGGCCGCGCTGGACCCGTACCTCGCATCGCTAAAGCCGTACTTTCTGCACAGCTTCTTCAACGACGTAGCGATCACGGCCCGCTTGATAAAGCCAGTGATTCTCCTTTTCACCGTATTTGCGCTCACTTAAGTCCACCATTTTCCAAGAACTTACGGAAGCTTCGGAAAAAATTGCTGAACCAGCGGGTTGTAAGTCGGTCGATGCGCCCCTTTTCTCTAAAACAGGAGAGTGCCATTTACTCGAAGAAACTCAATCAGAGACCGCTTCCAGATTGACAAAGAGACTTACCTGCACGATGCGTTACGAAATGTGACAAGCCTTAACGCTCGGGTCGCTAGAGCAGAGCGGCATCGCAAGAAGTTTCGCGCGAAGCGAGATAAACCCTAGTCACATTTCGTCACTTTCCCTCACGCACCAGTCATCAACTTCTCCCTAGCATTTGTTCGGTCGAAACAGTGTTGGAGAGACAAGGATGGTTAGTCGAGTAATCGGCGCGCTTTGCGCAGGCATGATGTGCGCTTCGCGGCTCGCAGCGCAAACGCCGCAACACGGCAGCTGGGACGTGACGACCACGATACAAGGTACGCCTTCCGGTGATACCAAATCAACGAAGAAAGCCTGCTTGAGCGCTGCGCAGACCGCAAACGGGTTCGAACAAGCGATTCTTGATATCAGTGCGAGTGATGGTGGACCGCCAAAAAGTGGGCCAAAGTGTTCGCTCAAAGACCTTAAACGCGATGGAGGTTCCTCGTCGTGGCAATCGACTTGCGATGGGCCGCGTGGTGCGTTGCAAGGGGTCGGCTACGCGACGATTGAGGCGAATCGCGCTAACTTGACGCAGTCGTTCGAAATGAAAACGCCGTTCGGTGCAATGAAGCTCAAGCAGATTATCGAAGCGCAGCGCGTTGGAGACTGTCAATGAGAGCCCGCATCCTTCCCGCGCTCGCATGTGCGACGCTCAGCGTTTGTGCCTCTGCGTTCGTGACCGCGCAGGACTTCGGCGGACCGCCGCCCGACTCACCGATGACAAAAGACGTCGAAGTCGTATTGGGACTCGGTGCAGCGTATCGCCCCGCGTATCTGGGTTCGGATAAGTACAAAACCTCGGCCTTACCGCTGATCTCCGCGCGTTGGCGCAACGGCTTTTTCGCGGGTGTTGGTGGCGTCGGCTATCGGCTTGCGCTCTCAGAGGCTTTCTCAGCGGGCGTGATGGTGGGCGTAAGCCCGGGGCGCGATGAAGACGACGCGGACGCGCTGCGCCGAATGGGCGACATCAAGACCCGCGCTGAGTACGGTGCGTTTGCCAGCTATCGTTTCGCGCCGGGTTTGTCGCTTGCGAGTTCGATTCGCTACGGCAGCGGCAACGACCGCGATGGTCTGCTCGCCGACGTTGCTTTGCGCGCGACGATGCCGCTTGCGAATCGCAACCATCGATTATTTGCGGGACTAAGCGCCACGTACGCAAATCGCGAATCGATGCAAAGCCTTTTCGGCGTGAATGCCAGTCAATCGCTCGCAAACGGCTATAGCGTCTACTCGCCAAGTGCGGGTCTGCGCGATATCGCACTCAACGTCGGCTACGGCTACTCGATCACAAACAACGCAACGATGAGCTTGGGGGTAACGGGTCGCTCATTGCAAGGCGACGCAAAAGACAGTCCGGTCACGAAGAAAGCGAACAGCGCCTCAGCGAATCTCATGTTTGCGTATCGCTTTTGAGCGAGGTGAGCAACGTGGATTCAACAAGCGCGGGCGCACTGTCTGCGCCGCGAAAAGCGCTCTTGGCTGCGGCCCTTTGCTGCTCTATCCTTAGTGCATGCGGCGGCGATGATGGTGAAGACACCCCGCGGGTTACCGACGCGGCGAGCGCGCGCGGCACTTTAATCGAGAATCCCCCGCGTCGAACGCAGTCTCTCGCGTCCGCCGCCGTGCTGGATCGGCTGCTATCGCTCGCCAACGGACAAAGCATTCGCGAAGCGGCAGGGAGTCTATCCTGTGGTGTCGACGTTCACAAAATCGAATACTGGACGGTCGACGCACTCAATAAGCCAGTCGCAGTATCGGGTGCGATGATGGTTCCAGTCGGAAGTGGGTCGATGTGTACTGGAGCGCGACCGATCGTTCTCTATGGCCACGGCACGTCGTTCGGCAAAGACTACGACCTCTCGGACATCGACGACTTGAACAACCCGGCGTTCAGCGAAGGTCTACTCATCGCAGCCATCTACGTGGCACGCGGCTACGTAGTTGTCGCGCCAAACTACGTGGGCTACGATAAGTCGCGAAACACATCGCATCCGTATCTCATCGCAGAGCAATCGGCGAAAGATATGGTCGATGCGTTGACCGCATCAAGGAAAGCGTTCGGGAAAATCCAAGCGAACACGATCAGTGACAGCGGAAAGCTATTTGTATCCGGCTACTCTCAAGGTGGTCACGTTGCAATGGCAACTCATCGTGCGATGCAAGCCGCTGGGCAGTCGCTGACGGCTTCCGCACCCATGTCGGGGCCCTACGCGGTGGCTGCGTTTCTCGATTCGGTCGTGCAAGGACGCGTTGGTTTTAGTTCGACGCTATTCATGCCGATGCTCACAACGAGCTTTCAAACAACCTACAGCAATCTTTACTTGGCAAGCACCGAGGTATACGAAGATCGCTACGCAAGTGGCATCGAAACTTTGCTGCCAAGCACTTCGCCAAGTGAAGAGCTGTTCTCTTCGGGCAAACTGCCCGAGAAAGCACTGTTTAACGACACCGCACCCGTTACCGGCGACCCAGCACTCGATACCCTACTGCAAAGACCAACCGATCGAATTTCGAAGCAAGGATTCGGTACGCCAAATCTCGTACGCAATAGCTTTCGTGCGGCGATTGCGCGCGATAGCGTTGCCAATCCCGATGGCGCGTTGCGCTCGCCGCCACAGCCTGGCGCGCCTGCTGCAGCGTCGCCAGCGCATCCATTTCGGATTGCCGCGAAAACCAACGACATGCGTAACTGGCAACCGGTCAGTCCGATGTTGATGTGCGGCGGCAACGCCGACCCAACGGTGTTCTTCGATGTGAACACCCAAGCGATGCAGCGCTTCTGGTCATCATTACCGGCGGGTCGCGTCAATGTGCTCGATATCGATGGAGTGAGCGACGGCACCGAAACACGCTACGCCGCTCAGCGCGCAGGTTTTGCGAACGCGAAGCGCGCGCTTGAGCGCTCAGGTGGGCAGAACTCTGTCGACCTCAACTATCACGTCACAGCGGCAATTTATTGCACGGCGGCATCGAGAGACTTCTTTGATTCGTTCAAGTAGCACTTTTCGCACTAGCCCAATAAGTTGGGGCATAACGGCATTTTTTATGATTGTTACTAAAGTAAATAGACCGCCTCTGATTTTTTTTGAACCCTCGCATCGTAAAGGGAGTTGTAAGAGTGCCAAACGGTGTGCGTTTTACTCGTTGTGCGCGGGCCTCGCCCTTTTGTCTGGGTGCGCATTGCAACCAGCGGCGAGCACGAAACTCAACGTGGAACAGGTGAGTTGGAATACGAAATCCGCAACCACTGTTGCGTTATCCGTGACGCCCGCAATCTCGAGCGTCTTGGAAAAGGGCGCATGGTGACACGTCTTCGACGACTCGACGCTCAACGAACTCGTCGCTGACGCCGAAGCGCGTTCGCCGACCATCGCACTCGCCCTTGCACGCGTCGAGGAGGCACGCGCCACGACCGATGAAGTGGAAGCCAATCGAGGCGCACGTCTGACGGGAGACGCGAGCGCCAAGCGCGGCAATAGTCAATCGGCGACCGTTAGCTCGCAAACGAGTATTTCTGCGACGATGAATCTTTCGTGGGAAATCGATCTCTTCGGTCGGCTTCGACACAATGCGGCAGCCGCAAACCAACGCCTTGCCGCGCGTGAAAGCGACGCGGAGAACGCGCGGCTCACGCTCGTAGCGCAGGTCGTCGACTCGGCATTCGCATTGCGAGCGTGTAACGCAAAACTCACTGCGCGAAAGGAAGATGCCCGCTCGCGTCAAGAGACGCTACGCTTAACCGCATTGCGTGAGACTGTTGGCCAAGTGGCACCGATAGATGCAGCGCGCGCAAAGAGCGCAGCGGTTGATTCGGAAACACAAGTCGCCAACGCCGATGCGCAGTGCGTGCAGCTCAAGAATGCGTTGGTGACGCTAAGCGGCTGGTCGATCGCGCGACTCGACGCAGTCTTCGCGGCGAACTCGCGGATTGGAAACGCGCGGCGCCTTGCCGCGCCGCCGAATGGCGAACTCGCGGTTCCGGCAGCCATCCTGCCGCTACACCCGAACGTGCGCGCAGCGTTGCGCAGCGCCGACGCGGCCTTCGAAGACATCGGTAGTGCAGAGGCGGCGCGTTATCCGAGCTTGAACCTGAGCGCCTTGCTCAGTCAATCCTGGATTCGCGCGCTTGGCCGCACGACGAACAGCGATTCGTGGTCGCTCGGCGGTTCATTGACCGGCTCGCTCTTTGATGGCGGTGCCGCGAATGCGAATGTTCACGCCACGCGCGCAAGGTACGCACAGGCAGTCGCGCAACTCGAAAGCACGCTGCGCTCGACCACGCAAGACATCGAGAATGCTTTGGTGACGCTCGCGAATGCCGAAGCGCGAGATCAACTGAGTAAAGACGCAGTGACGGCTGCCAAGCAACTTCTCGTCGGCAGCGAAGCGAGCTATCGCGCCGGTCGCATGAGTCTTTTCGAACTCGAAGACGCGCGCCGCTCGTACAACAACGCCATCGTCTCTCGTATCGATGCCGAACGCGACCTTGCGCAAAACTGGGTTGCGCTAGTCAAGGCAACGGGCAACGCACTCGACATCAAGACGCTTCCCTCTGGAACACGACGCTCCTTATGAACAACAAAGCTTATCCACTCGCAATTGCAGCTGCGCTTTCTTTGGCTATTTCGCCGCTCGTTGGCGATGCACAGGGTACGTCGGTCACGGCACCGAAGGCAGCACTGACGGTTACTACGAGCGCCGCGCAAGAAGTGCTGTGGCCGGTAACAATTCGCGCATCGGGACAGATCGCTGCTTGGCAAGAAGCGATCGTGAGTTCGCGCAGCAACGGCCTGCCACTCATAGCGATCAATGTAGACATCGGGCAGCTCGTGCGCAAAGGCGAGGCGCTCGCGCGATTCGACGATCGCACCGCGCGCGCGGAGCTGGCGCAAGCGCAGGCTAATCTCGCGCAGGCAAACGCCTCGGCCAATCAGGCAAATCTCAATCGCGATCGCATGGTCGCGCTGCGAGGGACAGGTGCGGTCAGCGAAGAGAGCATCTTGCAAGCGGAGACACAAGCTGAAACCTCGCGTACGCAAGTGGCCGTGGCGCAAGCGAGCGTTGATGCGGCAAACGTTAAATTGGAGAACACATTAGTCGTCTCGCCCGACTCGGGGCAGATTGTCGCGAGGAATGCAACACTTGGCCAAGCGTTCGGCGCGAGCACCGAACTGTTTCGACTGATTCGCCAAAACCGACTCGAATGGCGAGCGGAAGTTACGGCCAATGAATTGCCGCGTATCGCGATCGGGCAGACGGCGGAAATACGCTTGCCCGACGGCGCGAAACTCACAGGACGAGTCCGCCAGACCGCACCAACGCTGAGTGCGACGACACGTCTAGGACTGGTTCACATCGACGTGAAAAACAATGGCAGCGCAAAACCGGCAATGTTTGCAGACGGAGCGATTCAGACCGGTAGCGCTGCAGCAATCACGGTACCCGCAGAAAGTGTCGCGATTCGCGACGGTAAGTCATTTGTCTTCGCGGTCGAGGGCGAGCGCGTCAAACGCGCGGCGGTGACGACGGGCCGTCGGCAGAACGGTCTCGTTGAACTTGTTCAAGGCGTTGCAGTGGGTCAGCGAATCGTCGTCCGTGGCGCGGGATTTTTGAGCGATGGTGATCGCATCGTCGTTGCAGCGACCGTGGGCGTTTCGAACGCCGGGAGTCTGAAGCAATGAATCTCTCCACCTGGTCGATTCGAAACCCGATCCCGGTCATTCTGTTCTTCTCAATGATTTCACTGGCGGGCATTTGGGGTTTCAACACACTTGGCGTACAAGATTTCCCAGATTTAGACATGCCGGGAGTCAACGTATCGCTCAAACTAAGCGGCGCGGCGCCTGCGCAGCTCGAAACTGAAATTGCGCGCAAAGTCGAAGACAAGATCGCGACGTTGCGCGGTCTGAAGCATCTCTACACGACGATTACCGACGGTGACGTTTCGATGACGGTGCAGTTTGCGATCGGAACGCCACTCTCGGATGCGCTGCTTGACGTGAGAGATGCAGTCGACAGCGTTCGTGGCGATTTGCCGGTCGACATGCAAGAGCCACAGATCAGCAAGGTAACGCTCGGTCCAGGCGGCCCGACGCTGACCTACGCAGTGACGCACGATAAGTTGGACGAAGAGAGTCTTTCATGGTTTACCGATGACGTGGTTACGCGAGCCGCCTTGTCGGTGAGTGGCGTTGGGCGATTCGTGCGCATCGGCGGCGTACAGCGAGAAGCGCAAGTCTATGTCTCACCAGCGAAGCTCAACGCGCTCGGCGCTACAGTGCTTGATGTCTCGCGTGCGTTGAAGCGCGTCCAGCAAGATGCCTCGGGCGGGCGTGGGCAAATCGGTGGCAGCGAACAAGGCATGCGCACTATTGCAACCGTGAATCGAGCCGAAGAACTCGGTGCGCTGTCGATCTCGTTGGCGGACGGTCGAACTGTCCGCTTGGATCAAGTTGCGGAGATACGCGATACAGTCGCCGAGCGAACGCAAGCCGCGTCGCTTGATGGAAAACGGGCCGTCGGATTTCAGATTTCGCGCAACAAGGGTGTTGACGAGATCACGATGGCAAAAGCGATCACGAGCAAGTTCGCCGATCTGGAGAAGGAGAATCCAGGACTGGAATTTAAGCTCATAAAAACCAATGTCGAGCATACGAAAGAGCAATTCAATGGTTCGATGCACATGCTGCTCGAGGGCGCATTGCTCGCCGTGCTGGTGATTTGGGGGTATTTGCGCGACTGGCGTGCAACAGTTATCGGAGCCGCAGCCCTTCCTCTCTCGATTTTGCCGACGTTTGCGTTCATGGCATGGATGGGCTACACGCTCAATACGATCACGCTGCTCGCGCTTGCGGTTGTCGTTGGCGTTTTGGTAGACGACGCGATTGTGGAGGTGGAAAACATTGCACGGCACATGAGGAACGGGAAGTCGGTGAGAGAGGCCACCGAGGAAGCCGTCAATGAAATTTGGCTTGCTGTGCTCGCAACGACCGCCGCACTTGTCGTTGTGTTTCTTCCGACCGCTTTCATGAGCGGCACACCGGGGTTGGTGTTCAAGCAATTCGGTTGGACGGTAGTGATATCCGTTATCGCTTCGCTCGTCGTCGCCCGGATGGCAACACCGTTGATGGCCGTTTGGTTGCTAAAGAACAAGTCGCACGATACACGAGAAGGTCGCTCGATGCAGTGGTACTTGCGAGTGGTGACATGGTGTCTACACCATCGCGTAAAGACGATACTCGCAGCAATCGCTCTCTTTTTTGGCTCATTGGCCCTGGTGCCCTTGATGACGACGAGTTTTATCCCCGCAAGCGACAAGGGCACAAGTACAGTTGACATCGAATTGCCGCCGGGAACGCCGCTCTCCACCACGATGGCAGTTGCTGAAGACGCTCGGCAAACAATCGCCTCGGTCCTAGGCGTGAAAGCCGTATTCATCACTGCGGGATCGGCGCAAGGCGCGGGCGACCCGCGACGTGGCAGCGCTGGTGAAGTACGAAAGGCGTCACTCAATGTAGTGCTTGCGGACCGCAACAGCCGGGTTTCACAGCAAGAGATTGAAAATTCGCTGCGCTCTCGGCTGCAATCGGTCCCAGGGATTCGCTGGTCGATCTCTGGTGGCGGCCCAGGCGAGAAGCTAGAGCTGATACTGACCAGCCAAGACGTAATGGCGCTGAAGGCGAGCGCTGAAGAAATTGCCAAGCAAATGCGGGAGTTGCCGTTTTTAACCGGTGTGACTTCAAATGCGAGTTTGGAGCGCCCCGAGATCACTGTTCGCCCAGACCCGGTACGAGCCGCCGAGCGCGGCATCACGACACAAGCCATTGGAGAGACGTTGCGCGTAGCGACCAGTGGCGACTTCACCTCGGCGCTCGCAAAGTTGAACCTTGATCAACGTCAGCTCGATATCGTCGTTCGTTTTCCCGACGAGTTGCGAGCGGATGCGCGCAGTATCGCCTCGCTACGCGTTGCGGGGCGCGAAGGGCTCGTACCGCTTGATAGCGTCGCTGAGATTACGATCGAGAGCGGCGCTTCGCAAATCACGCGATACAACCGTAGTCGTAACGTTTCATTAACCGCAGATTTGGGTGGCTATCCACTTTCCGCAGCGCTTGAGGCTGCGAAAGCGCTGCCCGCCGTAAAGGCAATGCCTTCCTCGGTTCGACTGCTTGAATCGGGCGATGCAGAGGTGATGCGAGATCTATTTCTAGGTTTCGCGATTGCGCTGCTGACCGGAGTATTGTGCAAGTACTGTGTGCTCGTACTACTGTATAAGAACTGGTTTCAGCCGTTTACCAATCTCTCAGCGCTACCGCTCTCGGTAGGCGGCGCTTTGGCCGCGTTGCTCGCATTCAACGGCGAATTGAGCTTACCCGCACTGATCGGCATAGTGATGCTATTTGGCGTGGTCACAAAAAATTCAATCTTGATCGTCGACTACGCGTTCATCGCAATGCGGGAGCATGGGTTGAGCGAAATCGACGCGCTACTCGACGCATGCCGGAAGCGTGCGCGCCCGATCATGATGACGACCGTTGCGATGGTCGCCGGTATGTTGCCTCTGGCGCTAGGTTACGGAGGCGACGCGAGCTTCCGACAACCGATGGCCATTGCCGTGATCGGCGGACTCATCGCGTCCACTGCGCTTAGCTTGATCGTGGTTCCAGTGGTCTCTACGTACATTTCTTCAATTGAACGTCTTGTTACCGGTCAACGAAGGAAATCGCAGGTACCGCACATCAATCCACCTGCTGGAGCTACCAATTGAAAAATGTCACGCTTGCCTGCCTGCTGTCCGTTCAACTCATGCTGTTTGGGTGCACTAACCCGCCCAGTTCGGTCACAGCAATCGCGAAAGAAAAGTCGCTTTCGTTGGTTGAAGTTCCCTCTCTTGTGGTCGTAGTCGATTGCGGAGAATGCAAGATCTCGCCGGACATCGTGAAGCGGATTGGCGAGAGTTACATGAACGCGGTTGGGGCCGCCGGCGCGCGAGTGTCGGCTAGCGAAACGGCGACATTTCGTATCGAGTCGATCTCGGATCGCGGTGCGGGCCGTTTGCTGGTCGCCGCTGTCGCCGGCCCAGTCGCGATGATTTTTCACGTGGATCGAATCAAGGGTACGCTGGTGGCAGGTGGTGCGGAATCTCCAGTCGACGACACTGCGCGGTTCCCATTCGTTACGATCGATTCTGTTGCAAAAAATGTGGGCGAAATTGCATTTGCTCGATTGATTGGCAAGTAAGTCGACAGATCAAAGTTTGGCAGCGACTTCACCAGTAATCATTATTCGTAGTTTTTTGGAAAGTAATCTTTGAAATCACAGTGGCGACATTTCGGCAAAGACTCGTTGATTTTTCGACTTGTGTTGTTGGTGCTTGGGGTGGCGGTGCTATCGCTCGTGCTACAGGTGTTAGTAACGACTAGCTTCATTCGGGTGCTTGCGACCGACTTCGCGGCGGTGATGGCGTCGACCGTGAAGAACGAGCGATCGTTGTTGCTAGCAGCGGCACCAGAGACGCGTTCTCAGCTAGCGGCGCGATTGTCAAACATTCGCCACCGAGTAAACCGTCTAACCTCTTTTGAGGACGGTCCAGAGATCACACCTCAGCGATTCCCGGCATCGAAACTAAACGAAGACTTGCAGGCGCAGGTCGGTTCTGACATTCGGGTTTCGATGCGCGTTGCGCCAGATTCGCCGATTGGAGTTGCGATTTCGTTTCGCTTCGACGTGCAAGGCGAGATATGGGAGATTGCGCACGAACCTAGTTCCCCGACCCTCGTTGCTGTTGGTGGCGTTGTCGGATGGCTCGCGCTAGTGGCGATCGCGGTGATCGGTGCCGCCGCAGTCGGTGTTTCGTTGGTCAACAAACCCTTACGTAATCTTACCTTGCAACTGGCGCAGCGCACGCGTGTAGTCGATCCGCTTACGACGCCTCCTCGCGCAGGCAGCGAAATCCGCGAGCTTGTTACATCGTTCAATCGACTGGTGGAATCCAACGTCGCGGTCGAACGCAGCAAACAGCAAATGCTCGCGGGTATCAGTCACGATCTGCGCACGCCGCTCACGCGCCTTCGGTTTCGTGCCGAGATGTCTTGCGACGCCCAAGCGTTAGTCGACATTGATCGCGACTTGGATGCGCTTGAGCGAATCGTCAAACAATTCATCGGCTACGCTCAAAGTGAGAGTCACGTCGGATTTGGGGAGCCGTGGCCGCTTGACGAGGTCGTGTCGCGCATCGTCTCTTCTTATGAGATGCAGGGTCTTCCGGTGTCGTTCGGATCAAGCGGTGTCGCTAGTGCTATGCCGGATCTTGCAATCCAACGAGCGCTTACTAATCTGATCGATAACGCACTCGAATACGGGCGCGGCGCAGTCGAGATAGGGCTTTACTCGTTCCAGAATCGAGCAGTAACGGAAATCCACCTTACGGTTTGGGACGACGGTGCTGGGATGACCGAAGCTCAATTCAATGAAGCACTACAACCGTTTTCGCGTCTTGCGCAGGATCGGAAAGCAACGGGACACTGTGGTCTTGGCCTCGCAATCGTGGCGCAGATTGCAGCACAAACCGACGGAAAACTGCGCACCGTACGCGGTCTTGGCAATCGTTTTGGAATTTCGCTCGTCTGGCCGCGATCCGAATGAAGAACCCAGGACAGTGCGACGATTCGCACGCCCCATTTCAAGGCGTTGCAGTGCGAACCACTATTTGACGTCACCGTGGTTGGATCGAAGAGCGACTTTTTTGTTTAGATCGATTAGTTGCGATCTGCCGAACTAATTTATGCTTTCATCTCATGGAAGCAACGGAAACTCATATCTTCGTCGTCGAGGACGATCCTGCCATGCGGCAGATGGTGTGCGAATATCTCGCGGCGCAAGAAATGACCACCACAGCGCTTTCGAGCGCGGATGAGCTATTGCGTCGCATTCATACCCGTCGCCCCGATTTGATATTGCTCGATGTGGGGCTCCCTGGCACCTCCGGATTGGAAGCGTGCCAGATCCTACGTTCGCAGGGTGATCGTATTCCGATCATTTTGCTGACCGCTCGGACCGAGGAATTTGATCGCGTTTTCGGCCTCGAGATCGGCGCCGACGACTACATCGGGAAGCCTTTCTCACCACGGGAATTGCTCGCTCGTATTCGTGCGATATTGCGCCGAACTGCATTCGTACCAGGCGCTCCAAATCAAGCGATTGATGACACGAGAATCGGCGGCTTTCTGTTTCAACCTAGCGCACGTCGACTAGTTGCGGACGATGGAAGCGAGCGTCTATTGACGACGGTGGAGTTTGCATTGATCGCAGAGTTTGCAAGAAACCCGAACGTCGCCCTATCGAGAGAGCGATTGCTGACAGTGGTCCACGGTCGAGGAAGCACGCTGCTACCACGCACAATCGACGTCGCTGTCATGCGTCTGCGAAGAATTATCGAGCCGGACACTTCAAAGCCGCGCCACATTCAGTCAATTCGAAACTTTGGCTACATGTTCGTGGCGAGCTTAGATTAACGCCCAGCCGCCGCAGTGCGGTTCGACTGAGCGTCGAGTACTCCGCTGGGAAAGCATCTCGAAGTATCGGCGTCACGCGAATGCCGCGAAAGGCTGTGACTCTCCGGGAGAGAGGAGATTTCACTGGTGTTGTAGAGAGGTTGCGTCCCGAGAGCTCTGCCCGCGTTATGAGTACGATGCCGAGACGCGAACACTGACGTCCATTAGGAGACGTGGACGCGCGGCATACGATGGTCATAGAGCAACGTTGAAGCGATAAACGACGTCATGCGAATCCTCCAACCCAATGAGTAGCGTGATTCGTGAGCTTTACCTTTCGAATGGCGGCACAATACAGGGGGCGAATCATTTTCGTTCGCGTCGAGATCGAATTGGAGCAGTACGACTCGCAAGGTGGCCGCAAATAGCTTGCCTAGAAATTGGGCAGCACCAAGCGACTGTACGACGTTTGCGGTACGAAATACAGCGTCATTATGTGAGGACCTCGACCTTCGCGGAGAACACATAGCCTAAGGCGTGTACCGAGCGGATCAGATTCGGGCCGTTCGCATCGCCGGCAAGCTTTTTGCGCATACGACTTATTGCCACGTCGACACTTCGATCGAACGCCTCGATCGGACGTCCGTGCATTGCCTTGGCAATCATCTCTCTGCTCAGGACACGGCCGGGTGTACTGACGAGCGCATGTAACAGGCGATACTCGCCGCCAGTCAACTCGACTCGACCGTGCGTACCCGAGTGCAGCGAGCAGTCATACTCGTCGAGCACCCAGCCTGCGAACTGATAGCGAATCCGCGTCGTCGTGCGTGGGATTCGCGTGCTTGTCCGGCGCATGATTGCGCGAACGCGGGCAAGGAGTTCACGCGGCAGAAATGGCTTTGCCATGTAGTCGTCGGCGCCAATTTCGATCCCAACCACTCGATCAATCGGTTCTCCAGATGCCGTAAGCATCAGGATGGGCACGGTGCTCTCGGTTCGCAAGCGCTTGCAGATCGACAGCCCATCTTCGCCGGGCAACATCAGATCGAGAACCACTAAATCCGGCTCGCCCTCAGCAAGTAACAAGTCGAGGGTTTGGCCATCAGCCGCAGCTTTGACAGCGAACCCCGCTTTCGCAAGATAGCTTGAAAGCAACGCGCGCAACTCAGAGTCGTCGTCCACCACAATGATGCGATAGGTCGCGAACTCCTGCGGAACCGTAGGATCGATGTGTCTTCCTGGTGTTTCCATTTCGAAAGGTTACCGTGTGTCGGGAGGCGGCATAACCGACGACGTGCTTGGTTACGCGTATGCAACAGTTACATCTTACCCGTTACATGCGCGTAGCTAAGTAGAAATGTCGAGACGTTCAAATAATAGTTCGTTGAACACCCCGCTATAGGTATCGACTCTCGTTTCTCGTTATCTATGAGTCGATGTCTACATGGGTTCTTTTTTCAACGTCAATTCTGTCCCATGACGATCATCCCGCAACTACATGCACCCACACAACCTTCGGATCCTAATGAACGTAAAGCAGTTTCTTACTCTATTGATAGCTCTATTGGCGCTGGCTTTAGCCGGGTGCGGGGGCGGTGATGATGGTGCGCAGGTTCGCGTGCTTAACGCTTCTCTTGACTACGGTCCTGTAGACGTTTACTTCGACGACCAACTTAAACACTCGAACGTGGCTTACGGCGCGGTGAGCGGCTACCTTGACTTCAAGGCGGAGTCTAAAACGCTAAAGGTAACGCGTCATGGCAGCACGGCGGCGATCTATGAGACCACGGCGGCACCAAGTAAAGGAACGAAACACATTTACGTGGTCTACGGCCCAGATGGCGGCTTGCGTATGAATCAGTACTCAGAAAATGAGAGCGAACCTGGCGCTGACAAGTCGAAACTGCGCGTACTGAACGCGTCATCGGATAGCGGTTCGCTCGATCTCTTCGCTTCGACATCTGCGACCAACGTCAGGGACTTGCTCGCTCGGACGAGTGGGATTGGCTTCGGAAGCGTAACCAATTGGGTCGAACTCGACAAAGGCAGCTATCGAAGCTGGTTTACCGCAAGCGGTGATAAAGAGGATCTACGTATCGCAATTCCTCCCATTGCGCTATCGGAAAAGCGAAACTACACGATTGTTCTACTACCCACCACAGGAGGAACGCTTGTGAACGCGATCACATTTCAGCAAGCGGAAGTCGCGACACGCCACGACAACGAAAACGCCCGAATTCGCTTAGTCGCGGGACGCACAAGCGGCGAGCGGATAGTTGTGAACACGGCACAGGCCGAGCGCATTCTCTCTAATGCAAGTCCGTCGATTTCTTCATACGTGTTGATTCCAAGGGGCGCGACTACGTTTTCTTTAACCTCAAATGGCGTGTCCTTCGCGCAGATCTCCGCGAACATCGAAGCGGGTACCGACAATACGTTGCTTGCGTTTGGCGAAAATGCGAACGCACGTGCAACGCTCCTGGCTGATAACAATCGGGCTCCGACACAATCTAACCGTGCCAAGGTAAGACTGGTGAACGGCTATGCCGATAGTGGTGCTGGCGGGATTACTCTAAATGCGGACTATTCTCCGGTTGCAAGCGGCGTCACACTTGGGAGCGCGTCCCTGTACAACTCGATCACCAGCGGTGAGTACTCACGTGTTGACGTAACCGAAGCGGCAAACTTGGCGCCGCTCTACCTTTCGGAAGACACCACGTTTGTGACTGGCGCGGTCTATTCCCTCTTTCAACTGGGTAATCGTGCGGCGCCAGTGGGCATTCTGCGCAAGGATAGATAGTCCGTTGGGAGAAGTCACCACAAGCTTGAGTAGCTCCGAATATTCCCCGGCTTGAGCGACAGGTGGCGGTCGAACTGCGACGATGCATTGACTTTCCCGGTGAACCTCTCTCCCGGTTATACGCGACCGCACGGGCGTATCCTTCCACAAAACCTAGCAGTTGGATTGGTGGGGAGGTCGGGAGGGGCGGGCTACCTATTCGCAACGCTTTTTTCTCAAGCGTGGCCGATCCTGTCAGCACCGCTCGATCATTTGCATCCGGTTTTCAAACGAGAGAGTCAGATCCAAGGGGCAACGACACGCATAGCGTCCACGCTTCTTTCGGGACTTCCACGCTGTGCCGCCATGGAAGCAGCGACTCAGCGTGAACTCCAGCCATGATAGCGAGCGAACCAACGAGTTTGTTGGAATTGCAGGCGAAACGCGAACCTACCGAATCAGGAACTGCGACGCGACTAGCCAGGATTACTCGCGCAAATCCGGTCGTTAGACAACGCGCTTGTCGCTTGCGTCCGTTTCGGTGCTTAGTGGCCAATGCCGCTCTAGACGTTGCCCAACGTTTTCCTTTCAAATGCTTGAATCGCAAGACTTTTCACGAGACTGTTAATCCGTAGATCCGTGGTTCGAGCCCAGGTCGGAGAGCCAACAGAATCAAAGACTTAGCGCCACCTTCGGGCGGCGTTTTGTATTTTTTAAACTGACTTTCTTGTCTAACGCGTTAGACAAATCGCGATTTGTAAGAAGAACGGGCGAGAAAGATCTTCGACGGATGAAACTACTTCGCCATGCCGAGGGAGCTAGCGCGCAATGTGTGTCCCGCTCGCGACCCAGCATTTTCGGTTCGAACCGCGAGGGCGACCTTGGTCGCCAGCGACGTAGTTCCAAGGCGCACGCAGGCGCTCCAGGAAACGTTGTTCTGCTGACTTGATGTTAAAAGAAAACGGGATTCCTGAAGTTGTACGTCGTGCTGAAGCCCACGGAGTTACGTGAGCGATGGTCTGCGCGCAGTAGCGTCTGTCCAGCTATCGCGGCGAAGAGCGCTCGCGGAACATGCATTAGCGAGCCAAGTATCCGCCGTCAACGGGGTAATAAGACCCAGTGATGAACGACGCGCGATCGGACGCGAGCCAGGCGATGAGTTCGGCGACTTCATCCGCACGACCTAGACGCCCGATTGGATGCGCGGCGACCAACATCGCGTTTACTGCGGCGTCTTTTTGCAAGTTACTGGTCATCGCTGTGCGAATGAACCCCGGCCCGACGGCGTTGATTCGAATCTTGTGCGCTCCGTATTCGAGCGCCGCGGCCTGCGTTAGACCCACTACGCCATGTTTTGCAGCGGTGTACGCAGGCGATTTCGCAAACGCGACCGCACCCAACACCGATGCAACATTTACGATTGCACCGCCGCCAGACTTCATCATCGCGGCGATTTGCTGTTGCATGCCATAGAAAACACCGGATAAGTTGATATTGATCACTTGTGCCCAGCTCTCTAGCGGGTAATCCGCAGTGGCTGCACTTGCGCCACCGATGCCTGCATTGTTGACCGCGATGTCCAAGCGGCCGAAGTGGTCGATCGCGTGCGCTACCAACGCTTTGCTGTCCTCGGGTTTTCCCACGTCTGCCATCATGAAACTCGCGTCGCCACCTGATGATCGAACCATCGCGGAAGTTTCTTCGCCCGTTAGCGCATTGATGTCCGAGACCACAATTTTCGCGCCTTCGCGAGCGCATATCAGCGCCACTTCACGTCCAATGCCTGATGAGGCACCGGTGACAATTACAACTTTGTCTTTCAACATATCCTACTTTCGAAACAATTGGCAACATGACGTTGCAGAATTCAGTTCATATGCTTCCATGCTGGCGCCTCCATGAGAGAGGCCGCGCCACATTCCGCGATTTACTAGGTCGTACCAAACGTTTTCTGTGCCGTATTGCTGTGCTCTTTGGGGTTGGGGAAAAGTGAATAAGCCGCCCTGTGAGCTACTGTGTCGTGTTCGTCGCACTCATTGAAGAACGCGAGTCGAGTGACGAGGCTTCGCGTTTCATCGTCTCACAGCCAAAGTCAGCTTTTCCCGGACGGTATCCCTGCGGCGAAAGGATCGACCGGTGTCAAAAGTTTGTCAGCACGGTGTTTGATCGAGCAGAGCTGCTCAGCATTGCAGCAAAGAATCAGCAAGATGAAGCTGACTCTCGCCTTGGAAAAATTGCTTCTAGCGCACAAGACGAGAAACGAGGAACGGTAAAGGCTCACAACTTCATCGACACAAGCGCTAGGGGATGCGGCGCTCGATCACGATTTGATCCACTTCTACGCGGCGATTGGGCTCCAAACAGACAATGAGGTTTGCGCGCTTCTTCTCATTGCATGTGACCACGGGACTGCTCTCGCCTTTACCGGTCGCCGCCAATCGATTGGCCGCAACGCCCTTACTCGTCATGAAGTTTTTCACCGCATCGGCGCGTCGTTGAGACAGTGCAAGGTTGTATTTTTCGCTACCCAGTCGGTCTGTGTAACCGGTAATTGTCACGGTGCCAAGTTGCGGATTGCGAATCAACGCGTCCGAAATTTCATTCAACCTCTCCTGTGGCGTGTTCAACACAGCGCTATCGAAGGCGAACAACTCGGTTGCAGACAGTGTGTACTTTTCAAAGCGTGGCGGAGGTGGCGCAGCAGCCGGTGGCGAAACTGGTGCCGGTGCCGGTGCCGGTGCCGGTGCAACCGCTGGCGGGGATGGAGCAGGTGGAGCTGGAGGAGAGACGACCGGGTCTGGTGCTCGCGCAGATCTTGCTGCGATCATCGGTTTGCCCAACGCGTACGTAATGCCGAGAGAGACAGTGTTCGTGTTGGCGCGTTTAAACGGAAAACTGTCGCCGTTCAAATAGCTATGAGCACGACGAAAATCCGCTTGCATACCCCATTGATCGTTGAGCGAAGCCTGCAAGCCAGCGCCGCCACTGACATAAGGGGAGGTACGGTGCCGATCTACGCCCCCTGCGGTAACTTTATTGTATTCAGCGCCTGCGCCCACCATGAGAAAGGGGCGAAAGCGTGAGCGGGAAAACAAAAGAAGCGCATCCACACCTAGCGTGTTTTGCTGATAGCGTAACCCGCCGTCGTGGTAGCGGTTGTAGTTTGAGCCGAGCTGCAAATCCCACATACGGTAAATCGGCATACCAATGCGTAGACCAAAGCCGTGAGCGGTTTTGTCAGAGCCGAATTTGTCGTCTGGATTCGTCGCAGTGGCACCGGCGGCGATGTAGCTCGAGGGGAGGTAGCTCGGATCCCCCATGCTTGCGTAACTGTTTGATTGCGCTAGGAGTGCGCCTGGACTCGCGCACGCTATCAGAGTGAGCGCTGTGGCACCGAAATAAGTTTTCTTCACGTTAGCCTTGTTTGTTTCTTGCCGACGGAGAGCCAGTGCCTTGCCTGCATTTCGCATTACAGTGTCAAGCAGACGTGGTAGAGCGCTTGTCGGAATGAAGACAGTTTCCTATGCTGTCTCATGCTCAGACATCGGCAACGACGCACAATGAAAGTAGGACGATGACGCGTGGTCATCGGGTTCGGCACATGTCGCTGTTGTGAGCGATACCGAACAGACGCGGGCGCTCGGACCGCGTCAGACTCGCCGTCATTCCCAACTCCGAAGAATGACACGCAGTGAAAAATCCTCCCGAAACCGCATACAAAGCAACACCAAAAGCCCGACAGAAACTGCCACTTGTAACGCCCACGGACTTAGCCCGCAAAGGTGTGCAAGACATCGCAGCCGCGATGAACGGCATTTTGGCGGACGTCTTTGCGATGTACCTAAAGACAAAGAACTTTCATTGGCACATGAGTGGTCCGCATTTTCGCGACTACCACGTGATGCTCGACGAACAAGCAGAGCAGCTGTATGCGATGACGGATCTGATCGCCGAGCGCATTCGAAAACTAGGCGGAACAACGCTGCGCTCCATTGGACACATAGCACGATCGCAGCGGGTGCTGGACAACGATGCCGATTTTGTCGAGCCGTCAGACATGTTGTCGGAATTGCGTGACGACAACAAATCGCTGGTGACGCGTCTGAGAGAAACGCATGGCGTGTGTGACGAGCATCACGACATCGCGAGCGCTAGCTTAATCGAACTGTGGATTGACGAGACAGAGCGACGTACCTGGTTCCTGTACGAAGCTAGCCGCCGACCTGATTCGTCTGGACATTGATGCGAACGTCAAACGAAAAGCAACGTCGTTCTAAGTGACGCCTTCAGACGCACAACGAGTAATCATTGTTGCGATTGGCTGCAATGCGCTCATCGCCGTGGCAAAGTTTGTCGCGGCTGTAGTCACTGGCAGCTCGGCGATGCTCGCGGAGGGCTTCCACTCGCTTGTAGATACCGGCAATGAGCTCGTTTTGCTGCTCGGGATACGACGAAGTAAGCGCGCTGCGAACGAATGGCATCCATTTGGCTATGGGAAGGCGCTCTACTTTTGGGCTTTCATTGTTGCACTGCTCTTCTTCGCGTTCGGCGGCGGTGTTTCGATCTATCACGGCGTAATCGGGCTTGTGGATCCAACGCCATTATCCGACCCGTTCTGGAACTACGTCGTGCTGGGTGTCGCCGCGATTTTTGAGGGCTATAGCTGGTGGGTATCGCAACGCACAATTTCGTCAACGAAGAGAGAAAACGAATCGCTTTGGCAGGCCGTGCAGCGGAGCTCCGACGCGTCGGTACTCACGGTTTTTGTCGAAGACTGCGCAGCGCTGGTCGGAATCGCAGTGGCCGCATTGGGCGTGTTCCTCAGTCATTTCTTCACCAACCCTTACATTGATCCGGCCGCATCAGTACTCATCGGAGTCGTTATGGTCGCAGCCGCGTTCGTTCTGGCGCGCAAGTGCGGCGCGCTACTGGTCGGCGAAAGCATCGATCACGTTCAAGTCACCGAACTGCGTCGGTTGATCAGTGCAGAGCCGGCCGTCGAAGCCGTGGGGCGGTTGCTAACCATGCAGATGGGAACGAACAATGTGTTGCTAACGGCGGCCGTTCGGTTTCAGCGCAGCCTCAATTTGGACGACGTGGCGTCTGCAATCGAGCGAATCGAGACTTCGATTCATTCTCGATACCCAGCGATCAAGCACTTGTTTTTCGAATCTGCCTCGCTAAAAGACAGAAGTAGCGTTCACCTTCACAATATTGGTGAATGATCTAGGGACGAAAGGGCTAGCCCCTTGAGGCTAGCCCTTTCGCAACCGCGTCCAGATCAATGAGACGGCATCCAATCAAACACAATTTTTCCGGTTGCCGCAGCAACAGTGCTTAGGACTGTGCCCCAAAGGATATCGATGACTGCGATGTTCATGGGCCAATTTTTGAGCGTCGCCAAATTGCTTAAGTCGTAGGTGCAATATGCGACGAAGCCGAATACTGCGGCAGCAAGGAGCGCGTTCTTCCATAGACGCGCGCCACTTGGCGGCGCAACGGCAAAGTACATCAAGCCAAATGCGTATGCGAGGTAAAAGACGGTCGCAGCCATTAAGTTCGGCTGCTCTGCCATGAGGTGGCCAATGCCTCTGCTGTAGACTGATTTAGCAACTATGCCTAGCCAAATCAAGTCAATAGCCAACAGCACGACCAATGTGCTCATGTAGCCCGCGAGATATTTAATCATCTAAACAGCCCCGCGTTCATTTATGTATCAAGTCGGCGCATTTCGTTGACTCATTTGCGCACGGATTCTGGGGCTTGCTCAATGACTCTCCTAGTGGGTAGCTCAACTTTATCGTCGACGCGATCTGAGCATCGCGTGCAGCAGGTGAACTTTTACGCACCATTTGTGGATTGATTGGTTCGTTCACGCCGGGTGGTCTGCGTGAAGGCAGGGCGAGCGTGAAAAACAATGCGCAGTACAGACCAAGTCTTCTCGTTGTCATTTGGATCAGTCCGCTCGAACTGGAGTATCAGGTGATTTTGATTTCATTTCATATTCGTACTTGAACACAAGAGATGGATTGCGTCGGTACAAGGCGTTGGCAATTTTTGCGGCTGATACTCAGTCGCACAGCGTGCCGCGGCAAGCTTCTGCGCAACGTTCACACGCGATTGCGCATTCTTGTAGTTGAGTGGCGAGGTGTGTCGCGCACTCATCGCCATAGTTCTGAAACGCGGCAGTGCAGAGCGAACATATTGAGCGGAGATGTTCACCCGCACGAGCAATCGTTGAGGTTGCGAGCCGACACACATCTGCTATTTCGATAGCGTGCTCTATGCATGACCGCATCAAGCCGGCGTCAGCAAGCTACGCTGTTCCAGAATACCTGGCCGTAGCCGTCAAATGGTGCGAGACGAAGCAAGCTCTCTCGAACAGGGCCTACGACCTCGTGAGGCGTTGCCCAAGACATCGTATGGCTTCGATCGGTGTAAAGCCAGTGTGGACTGAGTTGGCTACTTGTTGTACTGCACTTTGGCGGTGTTACTGCAATTCACTTTTTCTTCACCGGCCATCGCTTCGCACTTGTCACTCGCCAACTTGTAGTCGGCATCGCGTTTGTCGTCGATAGCTTTGGTGGTTGCGTCGCTCACAGTTTTTACGAGTTTCGCGTCGACAAGCGCCCTGGTGTGCTTGTCTTTTGCCTCCGAGCGACATAGCGTTTTTGCCGATCCTGCTAGGTCGTCGCAACGTTCCTTTGCAACTGCAAAGATCGAATCCGCTCGTGCCACTGAGACTTTTCGTGCGTCGCTAGCCGAGCCGGAGCGCTTGTACGACAGCATTGCAAGGTCGTCGCGATCCCGTCCCTTGGCTTCTTGTAGGCACACATCTTTTGCATTTGCGCTGAGTGACGCACAGGCTGCCTTTTGCGTTTTGTACTCGGCCGCGATGACTGCTTTGGCGGATGAGTACTCGGCGCTGGTCATTGTCGTGGCGGCAAGCGCAAAAGAGGTGAGCGAAAACGCCGGAAGAATTGCGGCGGCAAACACGGAGCTAAGTGGGAAGCGGTAGTTCATGATGGGTATCCTGGAGTGTTGTGAGCTAGATAGCACGGTAGCTGCGATTCTGAGCAAACACATCAATCCCTCATATCGGCGCACATGCTATTTCCCCGTAGGTGTGCGCCCACAGGTTCAAACGCGGTTTTTGCGCGCATTGACTGCGGGTTTTTATTGGAGGTGATCATCTTGTGAAGCTTCAAAAGCATCTTCGCTCCGCGACTTCTACGCGAGCCTAAATACCGTAGGACATGGCCTACATCGCAGTGGCTTTTGTCCGATTGACGCTATACACGGCGCCCAATAGCCTCTTCCTATCGAAAGCTTCTACCGGTCTCGAGTGGTTTAGTTACTTTTGTTGATAGGCACCAAACATGATCTACCATCTCCAACTCTTACGACTCCCTCGCTGGAGTACTGCGTCGATGCCGGCTAGGGAGCCATCGGAAGAGCCCGATTCCACGGGTTTGTCCGCGCATCTTGATGTGTGTCGCGACATTCGACGCGCTCAATTGAAGCTGCCACTTGTGCTTTATGCGCTGCGCGGCTTCATTGCTTCTAGGTTTGCAACAACCGTATTCGTCATCGCGACGATTGCGGGTGCCGCTATAGTTTTCGTTTAACGTACGGTGAATGCGGAGATTTGGCGTTGGATTCCTGACGCACCTCAGGCGCTGTTAGACGCTCTGGACATTGGCCGCGGCGTGCTTGAAGCGCCAGTCCGCTCGGAAATTTTCGGTCCCCAGCGTTTCGCGCAGCACGGACGTAGCTTAGGCTTAACGCATCGGGCCGAGGTAAGTCGCAAGCGACTCGAGACGTTTTCTCCGCGCGTTCTTGACAACATTCGCGTGCTGCGTGAAGCACATCGCTACATTGGACAACAGGCGGTCGGTGGCTATGACATTAGCCCGGCCGCGGAATGGTTACTAGACAACTTCCACCTCATCGAAGCACAGCTTCCGGCGGTTCGAGAAGGCTTGCCACGCGACTACTACCGCCGTTTGCCGGTACTTCTGGACGAGCCGCTATCCGGACTGCCGAGGGTGTATGGGATCGCGTGGGCGTATGTTGCTCACACCGACAGCGCATTCAATGTCGAAAGTTTGGTCAATTTTCTTCTCGCGTATCAGGAAACCCGCGAACTCAAGCTTCGAGAGCTATGGGCGCTACCAACAACGTTACGGGTTGTCCTGATAGAGAACCTCCGACGTGTGGCAGAACGGATCGCGACGAGCAAGGCTGCGCGAGAGCTTGCTAACGTATGTTGTGATCGCATTGACACCTATTCGATTTTCACGCTGAACCGTTTGCTTCGTCACCTCAACTCGCGAGGTGTAGGACGAGACTTTCTGGGGCAGATTGCGCAACGATTTCAGGATCAGCGCACGATGACCACGTCGGTTGTGGGACAGTCGAAATACGTTTCGTGGTTGCATGAAATGCTGCCGGACTCCGCAGCTGTATTAGTGCAACTTCCTGCGGATCAGGCGGCAAACAACTTAACTGTCAGCAATGCCGTGACATCGCTTCGAGCGATAGGCGACGCAAACTGGATGGATATTGTCATTCGTACAAATCCGGCGATTCAGCGTCTGCTCGACGTGCCACTTTTTAAAGCGGAACATCCAACAACCCAGGATCGCACGTTACATCAGATTGAGCGAATTGCGACTCGCAGCGGAAAAAGCGAGATTGCAGTTGTGGAAGCGCTGTTGAAATTGATGTCGGCGCGACTCGATACTGATCCCGCGAGTACGATACCTGCGTATTGGACTGAAGCGGAAGGTCGACCAGGCTTGTACGCTGCGCTTGGCATACCGGCGTGGCGCAGCCTGCCATGGTCTAGGTGGTTGCGTAAGGCGCTCTTTCCGATCTATGTAGTCGTGCTATCGATTGCTACCTACATGCTTGCGAGCTGGGCAATTTCGTTCGCACCAGAGGCGGGCAGAGCATGGTTGACGATCCTGTCGCTAATTCTGCTCTTTCTGCCTGTATCGGAAACCGCTGTTGCTATTGTTAGTCGCTTGATAAGCGAATCGGCTCAGCCAACCGTATTGCCGCGCCTCGCTTTTCTACAGGGAATACCAGCGGAGCACCGCACATTGGTCGCGATACCAGCGATGCTGACAGACGAGACGTCGATTCGAACGCTGACACGAAGGCTCTATCTTCATCATCTTGCGAATCCTGAGTGCAACGTTCAATTTGCACTGCTAACCGATTGGCGTGACTCGGAGAAGAAATGCGAGGCAGACGATGCGGCGGTTCTATCGATCGCAATCGAACAACTTAAAGAGCTAAACCAAAGACATGAGCTCGCCGAAGCGTCGCGTGCTGACGTTGCCGCTGCCACTTTAAGTCAGAATCCCTCCCGATTCATT
The DNA here is from genome assembly GCA_013298765.1 of Betaproteobacteria bacterium. GTDB lineage: Bacteria > Pseudomonadota > Gammaproteobacteria > Burkholderiales > Casimicrobiaceae > Casimicrobium. Next base: position 60,272 of record JAAFJA010000011.1, on the reverse strand, counting down.
TTGCTACACCGACAACGTCGGTACAGTCAGAGTGAGCAACGCTGGATTGGCTGGGAGCGCAAACGCGGTAAGCTCGAGATGCTTATCGACGCAATTGCGCAGGCTGCTAATAGCGTAGGTGGTACCGACGCATCGCCACACTTTCTAGATCTGGGAGCGCTTTCGAGAATTACGCTCGGCGTCGAGTACGTTGTTACCCTGGACAGTGATACGGAGATGCCGCCGGGACGGTTGCGCGATTTGGTGGGGGTCGCCGCACACCCGCAGAACCAGCCTGAATTGAATTCGACCGGTACAAGAGTGGTGAGCGGCTACGGCATTTTGCAGCCGAGAATTGCTACACCGCTACCATCGCGACGTGAACGGACAGGGTACCACTGGCTATTCGCGGGGCAGGGCGGGATTGATCCTTACAGCTCAGCAAGCTCGGAGGTCTACCAAGACTTTTTCGCGGAGGGCAGTTTTACCGGTAAAGGATTGCTAAACGTTCGCGCGATGCACAGGGTACTGTCTAAGCGGTTGCCAGAAGGACAAGTTCTAAGCCACGATTTGCTCGAAGGTGCACTAGCACGCTGCGCCGCTCTCAGCGACATTACCTTGATCGAAGACGCACCATTTCATGCGGATGTAGCCGCATCGCGCGTACATCGATGGATACGCGGCGACTGGCAGCTCCTCCCGATCCTTCTCGTGTCGCTGTTCAGGCCCTCAAGCTTTCGGTTCGGTGGTGTCAATCGCTGGAAGCTCTTTGACAACATGCGTCGATCGCTCGTCGCTCCCGCTTCGCTCGTGATAGTGGTGCTGGCGATCGCTGGCGTCGGCACTGCTCCGATTGTTGCGCTTGGTTTTGCTTTCGCAGCGTTTTGCGCTGGGCCTGTCATGGGCGCAATCGCTGCGTTTGTACCGAGTCGAGACGATGTTTCAAAGCAATACTTTTTAACGCGGGCTAGCACCGATCTCGTTCGCGCCCTGCTGGGCGGTGTTTGGCTAACGGCGATGCTTCTCCAGCACGCGCTTCGTAGCGCGGACGCGATCATGCGTGCCCTTTACCGCACCTTCGTTTCTCGTCGAAATTTGCTGCAATGGACTACGGCAGCAATCGCGCAGACGCAAGTTTCTACGTCGCTTTTATCTTTGGGCAGAAAGCACGTCTTCACAACATGGGTCGCGCTTGCGCTTCTGCCTACGATTGTTCTTCTCGATCGTTCTAGTCTATTGCTCGCTATCGTCTTGTGCGCGATGTGGGGACTCGCGCCAGTTTGGATATGGGTAGTTAGCTCCCGCGGGATTGTCGGTAAGCATGCCGAGATCAGCGTAGATGATCATGCTTACTTGCGCGTGCTCGCTCGCGACACATGGCGCTTTTTCGAGCGTACGGTCGGCGAGGAAGACAACCACTTACCCCCTGACAATTTACAGACACTCCCCCACGACTTGATCGCGCATCGAACCTCGCCAACCAACATCGGACTCTATCTATTGAGTTGCGCCTGTGCGAAACAATTCGGTTGGATATCGACGGACGAGCTTTTGTCGCGGTTGGACGCAACTTTGAGAACTCTGAAAAGGCTGCAGCGCTACCGTGGACACTTTCTGAACTGGTATGACACGCTAACGTGTGCACCTCTCCATCCAATGTATGTGTCGACAGTCGATAGTGGCAACCTTAGTGGACATCTCTTGACTGTAGCTCAGTCATGCGCAGCGTTTGCTTTGTGCGTTGAGGAGCGAATCTCTGGTGATTTTGAAGCGGGCGTATCGACAGCTGCACAAGCACGTCAGATTCAGCGCTTACGCGACCTTGCACGAGACTTGGAGGAGCTCGCGTGGGAGGCTGACTATCGTTTCTTGTATGACACAAAGCGCAGTCTCTTTCACATCGGTTTTCGACTCGCCGAACAGCAACTCGATTCAGGATATTACGACTTACTAGCCTCGGAATCACGTCTGACTAGTTTATTGGCGATCGCAAAAGGCGATGTACCTGCGCAACACTGGGCGGCGTTGGGGCGACCCTTCTTTGCGACTGGTACCCGCGCCGCACTGCGCTCCTGGTCGGGGTCAATGTTCGAATATCTGATGCCAACATTAGTGCTCGCGGAGCCCGACGGCAGCGTGCTGGCAGACGCAAATCTGGCTGCGATTCACGAGCAAGTCGCGTACGGGCGCAGTCATCACGTACCGTGGGGAATCTCTGAATCCGCTTACGCGGCGAGGGACGAGTTGCTCGTCTATCAATACGCACCCCAGGGCGTTCCAGGGCTCGCACTTAGGCGTACACCGCCTAATGAACTCGTAATCGCACCTTACGCAACCGCGCTGGCCGCGCAGCTGTGTCCAAATGATGCTATTCGAAACTTCTGCGATCTAGAAGCCGTGGTACCGCACGGTGAATATGGATTCATCGATGCAATTGATTTTTCTGTTTCCCGACAAGAGCAGCAAGTCAAAAGTCAGTTGTTCACTCCCGTCAGTACGTACATGGCCCATCATCAAGGTATGACCTTAGTCGCCATTGCAAACGTTCTATTCGACGGGGTCGTCCAGCGATGGGCGATTGCAAATGCGTATATTGAAGCGGTGTCGTCGCTTTTGCATGAGCGCGCGCCACGCGAATTGTCGTTGTTGCACAGGGAAGTTTCCGACGCGGCATTGCAATCGACACCGCGTAGAGCACCGGGCTTGCTGCGACAAGTGCCGCCGGTGTCGGATGGACTGAATCCGACGCATCTACTGAGTAACGGTAGGTATCGCGTCACGCTGCGCGCAAACGGTGCGGGCTCAAGTAGTTGGGGGCAAATAGGAATCCTAAGGTCGCGCGACGACGCACTGCGAGATATGCGTGGTCATTTTTTGTATGCGCGGTGGGTTAAAGTCAAATCACCAGAGCAGCGCGATGTGAAGAGTGCGGTTGACGCAATTGCGAACGTGCCGTTGCGTTCAATCACATTGCGTCCTTCGGGGGATCCAGCGGCCGTCTATTCGTGCACTTACCACGCAGATCGCGTCTGCTTCGACACGAGTTGGCCGGCCGTGCGTACCCATATGACGGCATGGGTGAGCCCGGAGGACGACATCGAATTCAGACAAGTCGAGATCACTAACACCACGGATGACGCAATAGACTTTGAAATTGCATCTGCTTTCGAGATCACGCTTGCGCCGCCTCGCGCCGACGAAGCGCATCCCGCTTTCTCCAATTTGTTCATCGAAGCAAGTTGGCAAGGTGATTGCCAGGCAATCGTCTTTAAGCGAAAGCCACGGCTGACCGACGAGCCGGGAGCCCATCTCGGACATTTTGTTGCCGAGTCTGACTGCAATATCGTCTCAATATCGGGGCAAGTCGATCGCAGTCGTTGGTTGGCGCGAAACGGGGACGTTGCGGCTCCAAACGCAGACTTGGACGTGTTGCAGGCGCGACACTGGGATTCGACGCTAGAGAATGGCGGCGAGCCTGGCAGCTTCTACCCGTCAAAACATCGCGTACTTAACACGGGGCTTGACCCGGTGTGTGTTTTGGCTGCCACAGTTCGGATTGCGCCAATGGCAAAGGCGCGTATCACCTTTGCAACTGCTGTAGCGAACGATGCAAGCACACTTGGCGCATTGATCGACAAGTACCGCCAAGCTAATCAGGTCGAACGCTCATCGCTGATGTCCGCAACATTGAGCGGTATCCGTCTGCGCGCGTTGCGTATCAGCCCGGAGAAACTCGCTTCAATTCAGACGCTGACCACGTTGCTCTTGCAAAGTATGCAACGACCGCCAGTCGCGGGAGCGACTGTCGCTGAAGCAGATTCACTAGTGAGCGATCGATCCGTGCTTTGGCGAGTCGGAGTTTCTGGCGATCGACCGATTATCTTGGTACTTGCAAGCTCGACGGATAGCGTTGGCCTCATACGCGCAGTTTCACAGGCAATGAGTCTCTGGGCGTGGGGAGGTGTCGAATGCGACTTGATCATTTTGAATGCGGAGCCGACTTCCTATCTGATGGCGCTACACAATGAGATCGCTTTACTTCGTGAGCGGTTCGCGGCGAGTGACGCGGATCGCCACGCAAACATTTCTGTGACGGGCTTTCATGTGCTTCGTGTTGAAGATGTCTCCCCGGAGTTGTTGAGCACGTTACAGCGGCTCGCACGCGTGACTCTGCGCGCTGACGGTCGATCGTTCCAGCACCAGGTTAAGGATTGGAACGGGTGGTACGAAAGAACGCATGAAAGGCGACGTAGCGTTCGATCAACACTGGTGACTAGGCATAGGCCAGTTAGCCAGCAACGTGCGAACGAGGCCGACGCGCATATCGCATCCAAGGGGCAATTCGCGACCAAGTCAGGCGAATTCGCCTTTGATGTGAATTCAATGATTCGGCCGAAAAAGCCGTGGGTCAACGTGTTGTCGAACCCGTTGTTTGGGGCGCAATTGTCGGAGTCGGGAGGTGGGTTCAGTTGGGCAATTAACAGCCGCTTAAACCAACTTACAGCGTGGTCAAACGATGCGGTTGCCGATCCGCCTGGCGAATGGTTTCTATTAGAGGACGTTCGACGAGGAACCTTGTGGAGTGTTTCGGCATCTTGCGTCGGCACTTGCCCTGTTGTCACATACAACGTGACACACGGACAAGGCTTTACTGTGATTCGGCATCGGTTGGGCGACCTAGAAGTGTGCGCGACATGGATCGTCGAGGCTCAAACGTCTGCAAAACACGTGCGAGTCGAACTGACCAATCACAGCGATACGCCTATGCACATTCGGCTGATCGGCTTTGTCGAATGGATGATGGGGCAAACGCGCGCCGACCGGAACACCATCAGTACGTGTGCTCAGCACGAGGTTTTCGACGAGTTTCAGGAAGCAGAACCGGCTGTTATGTCGCATCAAATGCAGAGCATGCTTGCGCTCTTCGCAACGCAGAATGAGCGATCCGCAGGCTTTGGCGGCGGCACCGCATTTTTGTCGGTCGTTAGCGCCTCAAATGATCGCGTGAGTTCGCCGCGGAAACAAGACTGGACGTGTGACCGCAGCGAGTGCTTTGACGACAATGGTCAACTCATCATGCCTGATCGGTTTCGGCAACAGAGCGGCGAACGATTAGATCCGTGTGCGGCGATTTCCGTGCATGCACTGATCGCACCCGGCCAATGCAGTACGACCACGTTCACCATCGGCTACGCAAACGATCTTCATTCAGCGAGAGAGCTTGCGTTCGCTTGCGCGCGCAAGTCGACCGCGGCGGTCAAGCAAGAGATTGACACTCAGTGGCATAGCCTTCTTAGCGCGACGACGGTGTCGACGCCCGATCCGCTATTTAACGTTCTCGTCAATCGGTGGTTCTTGTATCAAGCGGTCACTTGTCGTCTCTGGGCGAAGGCAGGCTTCTATCAAGCCGGAGGAGCCACCGGCTTTCGCGATCAATTGCAGGACGCAATGGCACTCACGTGGGCCGCACCTGAGCGGCTTCGTCAGCAAATAATCCTATGCTCGTCGCGTCAGTTTGTCGAAGGCGACATACAGCATTGGTGGCATATGCCGAGCGGTGCGGGCGTGCGCACGCATTTCTCGGACGACTTGCTCTGGTTGCCATTTGCGTGCCTTCACTATCTGAAAGCGACGAATGATGTAAAGGTCTTAGACGAGTTTGTACCGTATCTCGATTCCCCGTTGGTTCCTCTTGATGTGGAGGATGTGTATGAAGCGCCGAATGTGACCCACACCGAGACGACGGTGTTCGAACACTGTGCGCGAACTATCGATAGAAGCCTCCCGGTTGGAGTGCATGGGCTACCCCTGATTGGCGGTGGCGATTGGAACGATGGAATGAATCGCGTCGGACATCTTGGGCGAGGGGAGTCGGTATGGCTTGGTTGGTTCTTATGCGAGATCATTCCAGGGTTTTGTGAATTGGCGCGCGCGCGTGGCGAAGATGCGCGTGCGGACGAGTGGAATCGTGCGGTGACGGCACTTCGATCTGCATTGACAGGGGCAGGATGGGACGGTCACTGGTTTAAACGTGCATTCTTTGACAATGGCGACGCGCTTGGCAGTCACTTAAACGCCGAGGCGCAGATCGACCTTATCGCGCAGGCGTGGTCGGTATTGTCGGACGCAGCGCCCATAGAAATGCAACACGCCGCAATGGCTGCGGTCCACGAAAAATTGGTTGACTCCGACATGGGTTTGATACGCTTGTTGGATACGCCTTTGAATGAAGCGGAACCCAGTGCAGGCTACATCCAGGCCTATCCACCGGGCGTGCGTGAGAACGGGGGCCAGTATTCGCATGGAGGCGTGTGGGCGATCATGGCGGTCGCGAAGCTCGCCGTTGAGCGCCCAGACGATGTTGCGCTGAGTGACCGCGTTTACGAGTACTTCACATACTTGAGCGCCGCGCATCGTGCCCAGAACGCCAAGTGGGGTGGACGCTACGGCATTGAGCCCTACGTCATGGCGGGAGATGTTTGTACTCAGCCCCCGTACGTCGGCGTGGGCGGATGGAGTTGGTACACCGGTGCCGCCGGTTGGATGCACCGTGCTGCGATTGAGTCCATCTTCGGAATGAAGATGACGGCGACTGAGTTGTATTTCACCCCCTGTTTACCATCACATTGGCCTCGAGCAACGCTTACGCTTAAGCGAGGCGAGTTAACACTGCATTTCATCTTCTTGCGTACGAAAGCAGATGACATTACGAAACAGAGTGATTTCGAGACCGGAAAACTCTTGCAACGCACCGAGCGGTTGCAATGGACAGCAATTGTTGGCGACGCGACGTTCTTCGTTCCTTTGATTTGATGTGCTGAAAAATCATCGACTGAATGCAAAAAAGCCGACCTCTCGGTCGGCTTCTACGCGGGGACGCCTAACAATTCATGATCGTGGCTCGCCTTGCGCATTCACTGTCACTGTGCGGCCTGGAGGGGTATTCATTTGAACGCGATGCGTGACATTGCGAAATGTGTACGTCACGTCCCAGTAGCGAGGCGCACCAGAGGTAGGTGTCTCCGCACAACGTCGAACATCTTGGCCGTAGTCGCTACCGTAGTTGTTGCTGCGCGTCGCATTCGCTCCGATCGCAGCACCAGCGACTGCACCGCCCGCCGTTGCGATGTCTTGGCCTCTACCGCCGCCTATTTGATGTCCCAAAATACCGCCGATGACCGCTCCAAAGATTGCACCAGGCACCGTACCATTGCTGCGATCTCGATCGTATCGATCGCGCTCAATCCAACATGACTCTTCTCGAGGTCCCATCACAGCCCAGACGGAGCTCACCTCCGCCTGATACAAACGTTCGAGGCCGCGACGCTGGAACTCGTAGTTGTACGTACTCGGTTCCGCGTATCGATCATTGTTGACCCTGTCGTTGCGACGAATTTGACGCGCCGATGAAACACGGTCATTCAGACCCATTGATGACAAGGACGGGTAGCGTCCGGCGCGTAAGACTGCGCATCGGCCGCCAAACTCCGAATCGTCGCAAACTTCCCAACGTTCGCCGACGACCACGACCGAAGAGGCTCGATCATTGAATCCCATTCGCGAAAAGTCTCGAATGGGTCTCGACACAGTGAATGACTGTCCCTCGAATCCGTCGTGCTCGAAAAATGTGACTTGAGCGGATACTTGGGTCGCGGTTAACAACGCTCCGACGGCTGCGAGCGCTATTTTTTTTGGATAAAACATGATGTCTCCTGAATGAATTGTCACCCGGCGGGCGATCAAACTTGTATCGCTAAACTAAAGCTTTAGACAACCCAATAAAACCAGACGCCACGCCCAACGAGCGTAGGACGCAGCCATGCACCTCACAACTTATTGATCCGGGTTTCATTTGTAGGCGCTGTGCCACGCGCCTATGCGTTTTGTCCCATACACCCGTCACCGCGCTTTCAATAGCATCGTTTCATCAATAGGATGAAGCTCATGAAAGCAATTTTTCCGGTCGCGGGTTTTGGGACTCGGTTCCTGCCGACTACAAAATCTACACCGAAAGAGATGCTGCCCATCGTCGACAAACCGCTGATTCAATATGCGGTGGAAGAGGCAGCTGTCGCGGGAATCACCGATATGATTTTTATTACGGGTCGCAACAAACGAGCGATCGAAGACTATTTTGATCGCGCTTATGAACTTGAAGCGGAACTATCGCAAAAAGCGGAAACCACTCAACTTGAGCAGCTTCGCGCGGTCATTCCCGATGGTGTGAATTTCATCTTCGTTAGGCAGGGCGATGCAATGGGGCTCGGACACGCCGTACTATGTGGTCGACCCGCAGTCGGCGATTCGCCGTTCGCAGTCATACTCGCCGACGAACTGCTCTACACCGTACCTGGCACACCGAATGCGTCACAACAACTGATTGCTGCCTATCAACACACGGGGCAGGCTGTGGTAGGCGTGGGACATGTGCTCGGAAAAGCGATCGAGCGCTACGGTTGTGTTGATGTGCTTGAGACCGACGCGCAAGGGATCATGTCGCTGCATGGCATCGTAGAAAAACCTACGCACGTTGATGCACCGTCGCAGTATGCTGCGTTCGGGCGATATGTGTTTCCATCAGTCATGTTCGATTACTTGGCCGGAGTAAAACCTGGTCGTGGCGGGGAAATACAGCTGACCGATGCAATCGCTGCATTAATCGCAGACCACGGTGCGGTGGCTGTGAACATGGATGCACTGCGTTACGACTGCGGGACTAAGATGGGATATCTTGAAGCGAATCTGGATTTTGCGTTGCGCCATCCCGAACTTGGGGCGGGATTCAAGGCAATCGTTGAAGCTCGCATTGCGGCATAGGCAAACAAGGCTAAGCTCCGACAGCGAACGGCGTTGTTCGGATCAGAGCCAGTATTGCCAGATGCGAGCGAATCGCTCTTGAATTTTGTATTTCAGCGACCGATTTCGCCATGCTGCTAACTTGATTTCGTCGGACTCGTTGAGGTCTTTATCGAACATTGTTTGCACCTGCCCCCCGAACTCAGTCCCTAAAATCACTGCGTTTAGTTCGTGGTTGTGCACCAAGCTTCGCCAATCCAAGTTGGTCGAGCCTACCGTCGCCCAAACACCATCCACCAGCGCGGTTTTCGAATGAAGGATGACGCCGCGACGTTCAAATATTTTCACGCCGGCGACGAGTAGGGGTTCGTAGTAGTGGCGTCCCGCATGGAAGACAAGCCATGAGTCGGTTTGACTGGGCAAGATCAATCTCACGTCAACGCCTCTGACCGCAGCGGCTGTGAGCGCAGACATCAGTTGCGGATCGGGCGCGAAGTATGCGTTAGTGATGTTGATATTGTTTTCGGAATGTGCGATTGCCGAAAGTAGAGTTGCAAAGACACGACTCATGGATTCGTCCGGTGAGCTACCGATGGCTCTTACGACTTGTCGACCCGCGTGTTGCTGTTGTGGAAAGTAAGCGCGCGGACTGAGTTCATCGCCATTTTGACTCTTCCATGCTGCAATGAAGAGCTTTTGCAGTTCGGCTACGGCTGGACCTCTGATCTCGATGTCGGTATCTCGCCACTCAAGCGCGCCCGGCTTTTTCACGCGACGCGTCCTGCCGAAGGAGCCGCCTGAGTAGACACTGCTGATGTTGATGCCGCCCAAATAAGCAACAGTTCCATCGACGATCAAGAGCTTACGGTGATCGCGTCGATTCACTTCCCACGACTTGCGGGTCTGCAACGGGTTAAGAGGATTGAATTCAAGAACATTTATGCCGCTGTCGATCAGTGGTTGAAAAAACGCTGACGGCACGCTAAACGTGCCGGCGCTGTCGCGAATCAAGTTGACCTGAACGCCTTGCTTCTGTTTCTCAACCAACGCTTGCGCGAATCGCTGACCCACCTCATCGTCGTCGAATATGTAGGTCTCCATATTGATGTGATCGCGAGCGGCTGTGATAGCAGCAAACATTGACCGATAGGTTGCAGGGCCATCTTGCAGTAGGGCGACATGATTGCCGATGGTGAGCGGACTTCCAACAATCGCCTGCTCGATTGCAAGGTGGCGATCCAAAATGTCAGTATCTTCTGCGCCGCGATTGAGTTTCTCGAGGATTGAAGCACTTTGCGCAGAGGAGAGCGGGCCGCGCGCGCTGTCCATCCGCAATTGAGTGAGAGACGTCGTTTGCCGTGGCTCCGCGACGCATTCAAACGCTGCAAGGCACAGCAGTGCTGCACACGCAGCAGCGATTGCGGAATCGGGATGAGCCACACAAGCCTTAGATAGCGGTTTGCGTTAAGTCAATGGACTGACGTAGAACGTATTTTCTCGCACCGATGTTAAGCAGTCCGGCACGAGATCGCGCCAAGTTCATCGCGCTCGTTAGCGTCGGTCCACAGCATTGCGTGCGTCGGCTCCAACGCGAAAGCGGAGACCTGCAACCCCTGCGCGGCAACCGGCTTCACGTCCGCTGGCCAGCGGTTAGCAGGCGCGATCTTCACGGTGGGTAACAGCATCGTCATTAGCGGCGGTATTTTTGGCTGGGTACCGCTGCCTTCGGCCACGGAGAACTTTGCCGTTTCGCTGCACCCGACTGTCATAAGCAACGCCAGACACGCAAACACGCTGTGCAGAAAGTATTTCTGCGCAGCCGCAAGTCGCGTCATCAAGCGCAGCATCATATGCGGCCCATCACTACGAGTACAACCAGAACAACGACGACGAGGCCCAGCGCACCGCTAGGGCCATAGCCCCACGACTTGCTATACGGCCAGCTCGGAATCGCGCCGATTAACAGCAAGATCAAAACGATCAACAGTATGGAGCCTAGACTCATGATTTCTCCAATGTGCGGTAAGTGAAAAAGCTTATTGTTTCGGTGCGGTCTCAGGTGTGGTCGCAGGCGTGGTGGTCGGTTGCGCTGGCGCCACGATGACCGTACTGCTATCGCCAGTTTTTCCAGTTTCGCCTTTCGCGCCATCGTTACCCTGATTGCCTTGGTTACCGGCAGGTCCAGCGGGTCCAGCAGGACCAGGCATAGGTGCAGGGACGGCGACGACGCTCGGTTTGTTGCACGCAACCAAACCAATTGATGCCGCCACGGTGAGAACTAGGAGGTAGTGATTCATTCGTATTCCTTTGACTTTCGATTTCGGCTTCGACGTGTGGGGAGGAGGGAGCCACGACGAAATGTGCTGCGCGATTCCTCTGTTTCGTATCGGTACAGAGGTGCGAGCTTCAGTGAGTGAATCTACGTTCGTCCTGTTAGCAGCGCTGTAGGTGACGGCTCGAAGTTGCTGTAGGAGAACGCGTAACGTAAGTGCGGGATTGCAGCGCTGCGGCTTCAGACGCGAACTGTCAGGTGCGTGGCGCACGTGCTAAGCGGCGCATTTGTAGGGATCAAAGACCACACGCGTTGAGTTTTTCGACAACTTGGGTGTGCGTTTAACTTCGAATCGGAGAGGTGAGCGCGGCGTGACTTCCTACTAAAGAAAGAGATAAATTGACTATTTATATAGGGCTAAACAAGAAAAATAATGGAATTCGACAAGTAACATTTATTGCCATGAAGCCATTATTTAACAAGCCTATTGATCGTAAGTTAGGTACTTTTCTCTTGAGTGTATTGCGGCTTAAAGCGGCCCTGAAATTGTGATCGAGCCATAGCGCGGGGAGAACTTTTGTCCTTCGAATTCGCGCGTTCGAAACACCCTCACTAATCCAATTTTGTAGGCACCGAAATTCGCTGCAACGCCGATCACTGCGTCTCCCACGGCCCATTTTTTCCGGACGCTGTGTGAGTCGCGAATTGTGTTGCCGTCTAAGAAAATATTACGTGCAACCGCACGACCGTCGACCGAGACAAATAGGTGAGCCCCGATCACGCGAGTGAACTGGCTGAGCCCTTCGCGCGAGCGAGGCGCGGAATTGTCACCGGCAGGACGGATGGGTGAGGTGCCGAAATCGTCGGGCAAGCCCCAACCAATGCGCACTTCAAGACCGGCGTTGGCATGCGTCGCGACATTGCCCAACGAAGCGCCCCAATGCGGAATCACATCCACACCGAAGCCCGACTGGTAAGGATTTCGGCCCAAGAAATCCGTGCGGTACTTTCGTTCAAACACCGCCTGTGCGCCGAATTCATTACCTAACTGATTATTCCAGCCCTGCGGCAGATTGATCCCGCGTGCACGGTGAAACGTTGCCTGCACTTGCTTTGCTCGCGACCACGGGCCGACAACGCCCAGGTTGATCTCGTAAGCGTCGAGCCTGTACTGTGAGCGCGCGTTGAAACCAAAACCGAGGTAAGTCCAGCCCGCGTACGGTCGATCATCGACGATCAACTCGGTCGCGAGTTTGTCTCGCGGTGTGTAAATGGCTTGCCCGAGCGTGACGGTGACGTTGCCTTGCTCGAACGTCGGTGAATACACCCGCGTGAACAGTTTGCCGACCGATTGCAGCACCTGTGGCAAGCATTCGTCGTCGGCGAAACTTCGTACGTTGGGCGAAGACCATGCGATTTTGAGCCCATTGGTATAGTCCTGATCGCGCTTGGCCACAACGTCGTTGTCGAGCGTAAACCGATAAATGCCCTCGTACCGAGTGATCGGACTGAGCGCACGCTCGGAGTCGGCGCAGCGCGCCGAGGATGTTTGTCCAAAAGCGCTGATCGCGGCGCCAGAACAAAGAACTCCGAACAACATATCGGAGATTAAAGAGCGACTTCTCGTTGCCATACAGCCTTTGTTGGATACTTCGCTAGCGCTTGGCTTCTAGCGCTTGCAAGTGGGTCGTCCAAATCTATGTGTATCGCAAGCTTTGTGCTGTAGGGCAACGACACAATGCACCGTAGGAGCGACGAGCAACGCCGATGACCAACGAACGATCTCCGAATCGGTATCGTCGGTCTACGGTGACAGTGAGCGACTAAGCTCGCTAGGTCGATAGGACGTATTTCATTGCGTCACTTTGTTTCGCGAAGGGAAAGTGGCCGCCGTTGTCCGTCCGACGCTCATACAAATGTGCATGACATCTTGTGTGTCCGTTTATACGTATAGCGCGCCACTGGAACTAGTGTGGTCTGCACCTGCAAGCACACGGCGCACGTGACGAACATGTATCTTGCTAGCAAGCACAAAATTAGCTGGCGCGCCAGAGCAATGTGTATCCCGCGGCAGGGATCCGCGCTACGAGAAGTCAACAGATGACGAAATGCTTGTTACGCGAAGGCGGCGCAACTCTGTCGAGCCGAATTTACGGTGCTCGCGCTACGTGTGCCCACTTTCGCGCCTCGGCTGGCTCAGTCGATCAGCGTTCTCTTGAGCGCGTAGTAGGTCAAGTCGCTATTTGACGAGAGCACCATCTTCTCCATGATACGCGTCCGGTAAGTGCTGACTGTTTTCACGCTCAGCGACAGCGCGACGGCGATATCGCCTACCGTTTCGCCCTTCGCCAGGCGAAGAAACACTTGAAATTCGCGCTCTGAGAGTTGTTCGTGTGGATGTGCAGCGTCTGGGCGGTTTAGTTGCTGCGCTAACAAATCAGCAACGGTCGGAGTGATGTAGCGTCGGCCTTGCGCGACGACGCGGATCGCTTTCACGATTTCGCTTGGATCATCTTGCTTGTTCAGATAACCGCTCGCGCCCTGTCGGATCAGACCGATTGCGTAGTGTTCTTCCGGATACCCACTCAGGATAATGATGGCAAGGTCAGGCGCTTTCGCGCGAATCATCGCCATGGCATCGATTCCGCTTTGGCCGGGCATCGATATGTCCATCAGAAGTACGTCCATTTCGGTTGTACGCACGAGATCAATCGCGGCTCTGCCGCTGGCCGCTTCGCCGACGACTTCCAAGTCCGATTCTTCCTCGAAAAACTGGCGTAGCCCACTGCGCACAATGCCATGATCATCAACGATGCCCACTCTAATTTTGATCATTCAATAAACATTCCAAAAGACACCAGCGTTACGCACAACCCAATCGTCACTTAGTGTAGGCCTCTCCGCGCAACGACTCTGTAGGACAGGAACGCATTACGCGCGTTCAATTAACCGGTGGCAAGGCGGTTCCTCGTCAGCACAAAAACACTTGAGTCGCAAAGCTGCAATGCGAATTTGATACGGTTGCAACTTCAGGTGGAGGTATCGATGACGCAGCGACGTTCGCCAACGCCGAGGACGGTTTTACGATGCGCGAAAAAAGCCGCGGCGATGTACGGCCGCTCTAGTTGTGGGTGCGATTTGTTCACTCCCGGATCGGTGCGCCCACCGATAGCTACTACGTGTTCGATGGACTCAGGCTCGGTTCACAGATCAACTCTGCTCGACGCGTGCGTGCAACGTTGCTGTAGGAAAAAACCGACGTCAATATTCACCATTTGCTGATGGTTCGAGCCGAAGAATGAACGGAGCATGGGCGTCTGAAATCCCGAGCGAGCGCCCATGGCCAGCCAATACGACTACCGATTCGATCCACAGCTTAACGACGTGCTCGCGTCACTGCCGAAGGCGGATTGGTTTCGATTTTCAAAGAGCGCAGAAATCGTGCAGCTACAACGGGGAAAAATGCTCTGCGATACAGGCATTCGACCTGACTATGTTTTCTTTCCTACAACGGCGATTGTTTCGCTGCAGCACGCTACGCGTGATGGTCACTGCACAGAAATTGCCGTGGTCGGTAGAGATGGCTTGGTTGGTATTGCCGCTTTCATGGGGGCGGATCCGTCTTTGTCGCAGGCCGTTGTTCAAACTGAGGGACAAGCGTTTCGACTTCCATCACGGGTAGTGAAAGAAGAAAGCGATTGTGGCGGTGCGATCCTCAAAATCTTCCTTCGATATATCCACGTATTGATGACTCAATTCGCTCAGAGCGCAGTCTGCAATCGGCATCATTCGATTGATCAGCAATTGTGCCGACGCCTTTTGTGCAGCCTAGATCGTCTTCCGGCCCAGGACATCGAAATGACGCAAGAGGCAATCGCGAATCTTCTTGGCGTGCGGCGTGAGGGAGTCACAGCGGCAGCGCTCAAACTACAGGCAGTGGGAGCGATTCGCTATAACCGTGGTCGCATTGAAGTCCTCAATCGCACCGAGCTGGAACGTCGCTCCTGCGAATGCTACGCCGCAACGAAGAGGGGGCTCGGTTGGCTTGCTCCTTCGCCTGCGCTCATGTCAATCGCAGCTTAACGCAAACGACATTTCGTACTGAAATGAACTCTGCGTGAATGCGCGAGCACATCAATGTGCGAAACGCAGATAGGATTCTTGGTCAAAGAGAATCTTGGACATCGTCAGCCAAGTTCGCGTCTACAGCCGGGGGCGTTTGCTCGTACTTGTGCACGATGAAGATAACTGCCCTAACTGGTCAACGCGATGAAGATCACACAAGCTGATATGAGCGGAAGGGTAACGCATGAGACAGTGCTGTCCCTGAGACTTGCGTAACTTCCTCGATTCGTTTGGGAGAACGTCTAGGCAGGGGACCCTCGCGTAGGCGGATGCTCACGTTCGCATACGCTCTCCGCTGATGGGAAATGCTCGGCAGGTGATCGATGCTTCGTACTCATTCACGTAGACAGGTCAGTATGAAACTAGAAATACAGAGCAGCGCCAAGCTCACCCAGTTGGCTGAGCTAATTAAGGACATTTCGGTTGCGATGTTGACGACAGCGCACGACAGCGGACTCATGACGAGTCGGCCGATGTCTCCGTTACTCATGGACACCGACGGTGCCATCTGGTTCTTTACTGACAGGACGTCTGCAAAGACCGAGCACTTGGACGCCATGAATTTGAGCTTCGTCGAGGCATCCGACGCAACTTATGTATCAATTTCGGGTACCGGTCGCGTGGTCGATGATCGGGGAAAGATTGAGTCGCTGTGGTCCGCGTTCGCTCGACCGTGGTTTCCTGATGGAAAGGATTCGGTCAATCTAGTGCTGCTTCGTATCGAACCGCATCTGGCGGAATACTGGGACGCGCCAAAAAGCAAAATGGTGAGGTTTCTCGCAGTCGGTGCATCGATTGTCGCTGGGAAGTCAATCGGTATGGGCGATCATGCGGTGTTGTCCGACCTAAAAGGGTATTCGACTGTTTCGAGTACTCCAAGTAACTAGTCTGATCTCTGAGTACGCAGTTCATCTAATCCAACGGCATGGACCGCATGCTCTTCGTTCACGTGCCGCGAGCTGACGTCGCCGGCTTCTGCATATCGAGAGCGACGCGAGTCGTCGACAAGCGTTTCGCCTTGTCGCGTAAATACTGCCTGAGTTAACTACTGAATGTATTTCACAGTCGAGTAGTCGATGCGTGGCGAAATAGACACAGCCCCAAACCAAATGACTTTTACGTCTGGAAAATTGAATATGAAACGATCAAATATTGCACAGTTTGCTTTTGTCCTCGCAGCTGCTTCGACAATTGGGCTATCGACTGCGCAAATGCCGAGAGGCACGGTTAGCGTAAGTTCGACAACAGTGAAACTGACGCACGATGAGTTCTTGCGCATGTATAGCTGGGATCCGGCCAACGAGATGTGGATCATGAATGCGGGAGTGACGCCGCCAGAAGGCGTGAAGTCGCGCGCGAGCGTCAAGGCTGAGCGCGACCAATTTTTGCGTAACAATCGCTATGACAACATCAATAGCAAATGGATTTCTTTGGGTGCGAAGCCCAGGGAGGTTAGCGCGATGACACGCGAAGAGGTGCGCGCCGAAACGATCGCCTACATGCGCACGCATGAGTGGGACGAGTCGACGGAAATGTGGATGGAGAAAAAACCGCTTTACCGCAAGTGAATGCTTGATCTCGTTTGACACCGTTCACGCGAACTTGCGGCTCGCATCCCTCAAGTTTCAAGGCGATTGTGATCGGCCAGATAGATGTGCCAGGTTGCGATAAACATCGCAGCTATGGCCGGCCCTAGTACGAAGCCGTTAATGCCGAAGACGGTGATACCTCCGATCGTTGCGATCATGACTAAATAGTCCGGCATCCGCGTCTCGTTGCCTACCAGTATGGGTCTGAGAAGATTGTCGACGAGTCCGACGACAAGTATTCCCCACGCAGTGAGTGCGATCGCTTGCCAGTGAGAGCCAGTCAAAAAAAGATACGCCGCGACGGGTATCCATACCAATCCGGCCCCAACAGCCGGCAGCAGCGAGAGAAATGCCATCAGTACAGCCCAGAGCAGGGCACCTTTTACACCCAGAAACCAGAACGCTAGGCCACCAAGTGCGCCTTGAATTCCCGCAACGAGCATGTTTCCTTTCACGACGGCGCGAATGACGGTGGTGAACTTGGTGAATAGCTCTTTCTTGTGTGTGTCGCACAACGGGATCGCGTTCCTGAACGTACGCGAGAGGGCTGCACCATCACGAATCAGAAAAAACGCAAGATACGTAGTCACAAACAGGCTCGCGACAAATTCAACAGTGCTTTGCCCCAAGCTAAACGCCTGCGTGGCAACGTATTTGGTGCCATCCGTTAGCGCGACCGATATTCGACGTTGGAGCAAATCAACGTTACTTAAACCGAAACGATCCAATGTTGTGGTGACCCACGGCGGCAGCGCGTCATAAATGCCCTTCAAGTAACGCGTTGGGTCGAGCTCGCCAGACTGCAGTTGGTCGTAGACGTCCGCAGCCTCGCGCGCCATTGCGGTGGCGACTAGCGTCAGTGGAAGTATGACGATGAAAAGGACTATCAGAAGCGTCACTAGTGCGGAAACCGAACGCTTTCCTTTGAACTTTCGCAAACACCACCGATGCAGTGGGGCAAACAACAGTGCAATGATTACGCTCCAAAGCACCGCGCCGTAAAACGGCTGCAGAATCCACCCAAAGGCGAGTGATGCCGCCACTACCAAACCGATAAACGCCTTTTTCTCTTTCGGCGTCGGCGGTTGATTCGAATGCCTGGAATGAGAATTCATCGCAAGATCGCTGTCGAGTGCTTCGAACGTTGAGTCTGTGCAGTCGGTGACGCTTTGCTTGCCTTGCGCGTGCACGTGTGCGGCGCAACCGCGGTGAGTTGCTCAGCTCCGCTATGCGAATGCGACTGCGTCGGTCTGCGTGAAACGAAGCAGGCAGCGAGTGCTTCTTGCTCAAGAGACATAGACACGTGAACTTCGTTTGAGGAAAGCAGCGAAGCGCGACGCCAGCCAACTTGATTGGAAGAAATGAACGTCGACATGCTTGGCGTGCAACCCAGTATCGATCCAAAAACCAGAACGCTCGCAGGCTAGCAACGCCTCTCAAGCCTGTCCGTGCGTTATCGCACTTTGCGTCCGCCACTAATGAGATTCGACATTGGTGGTGCGATGTCTCAAACGAACCAACTCAGTTTCTGGCGCCATCTGCACGCTTCGTCCCGAACGATCAAAAAGTACAAGGTGCGGTGACGCACAGACTCGCCGTCTGGTAGGCCGTACCTTTCTAGCTCACACCGAGCACGCTCTCGTAGACGTAACTGACTTGCTCGGTTCGCTTTGAGATCGCATCGCTCCAATGAATGAAAGTAAGTATGAGACGTATCGCCGGCTTGTTGTGCCTTGTTGTAGTGCTCCCTCTGTCGGCACAAGAGAAATTTGATACGACGAAGGAGGTACAACGCGATTTTGGTACGGACCGGTTTGCTGCGGGAAAGCAAGTCGTGATTAACCGCGCCGTTAGTGGCGATCTGATCGCGGCTGGCGGCGTAATTGAGACGGTGGTAGCCGTGGCAGGCGACGCTCTTTTGACAGGTGGAACCGTGGTGGTGAGCAGGGCAATCGGTCAAAGCCTTTACGCGGCTGTTGGGAACTTGTTGATCAATGATGCGGTGAAACGTAACGCTCGCGTCGCAGGTGGTCGAATTGAATTCAGTCCGATTTCGGAAGTGCTTGGTAATGTCACCGCAGTGGGGGGTGAAATCGAGTTGAATGGGAAAGTAAATGGCTACGTGCTGGCCGTGGGCGGGCGGGTGTTGATCGACGCGATCGTGCTCGGAAACGTTGAGGCCACATCTGGGCAAGTGGAACTTGGTCCAAACGCCAGAATTACGGGAAACTTTCGTTACTCAAGCCGTG
Organism: Betaproteobacteria bacterium; assembly: GCA_013298765.1. Lineage (GTDB taxonomy): Bacteria > Pseudomonadota > Gammaproteobacteria > Burkholderiales > Casimicrobiaceae > Casimicrobium. The sequence continues at coordinate 41,262 of JAAFJA010000011.1, read as the reverse complement.
AGCCGTTGAAGCGCGATCCAGCGGCGCAAACCAACGGCGGAGTTGAGGTGTTTTCTGCGCCAGGTGGGTGGCCCGTACCGGAAAACGTTGAGCACAACATGGGCCGTGGCGGGAGTTGGATTTGGACGATCGGCTTACTACTCGTCGCGGCACTATTGACGATCGTGCTACCAACATTTACCGCTGGCGTTTCGCACACCCTCCGCCATCGTCCGCGCATGAGCTTGCTGATCGGTTTCGTGACGCTGGTGTGTACGCCGATTGCAGGAATCCTACTTCTGATCACGATCATAGGAGTGCCGCTAGGACTTATGACGTTCCTTCTGTATTTGCTGCTGTTGATTGTGGGATACGTCACAACGGGAATAGCGTGGGGTGACTGGGCGATGAAGCGTGTTCGCAGTGGCAACACCCATTCATTGATCTGGCGCGTCGCTGCGGCCGTCACGGGCGTCTTAATCATCTCGATACTGGCGCGTATTCCATGGCTTGGACCGTGGGTGTTACTGGCCGCGCTACTTGCAGGTATCGGCGCGCTCGTATTGCAGATGTGGGCGCTCGGGAGGCAACGCGCGTCGCTACCTCGGAACTAGTCAGAAAAAACATTGCACTTTAAGCACGGGTCTCGCGAGTATCGAACTTGTCCCACGACGTTGAATCGCCTTGTTGCTGAAATTGCGGCGTGTGTTCTCGATAGAGCAAAAATTGTTTGCGCATTTGTCTAACGCATTTCTTTGCCATTGAATGGATTTCTTTCAGTTGGATTGTGAATCCGCAGGCGCCAGGTTCGAAGCCAGCTGGGGGAGCCAACAGATCCTCCAACGCCGTCGTCGGACGGGTTTTTATTGCCTGCCGTTTGACTTCGCGCATGCATTTGATCGGTCGTTCGAACGATCAGCCACCAAATCGCCCAGCTTAGGACTACATTCGAGGTGTCTGCCTTTGTTTGAGTTGAGTCGCAGTGTTTGCAAGTTCTAAGCTATCGCCCTGGGTTCGCAATGCGCTCTGGATCGGTGCGCTCGCGTTGCTGAGCGTCGGGATAGCCGTGTTCATTCGTACGCGCGGCGTTGCGGCTGACGTGGCGACGGTTGAGAACGCGCCGGTCAAACAAACGCTCGTGTTTTCCGCACGGGTGTCGTCGGTTGCGCGGGCCGAAATCGCCTCAACCTTGACTGCCCGCGTTGAGCGAGTTCTCGTGCGGGAAGGGGATCGCGTAAAGGCTGGGCAGCTCCTCGTCCAGCTTGACGAGGACGAGCTTCGCGCACAGCTTGCTCAGGCGCGCGCGGCGCTCGCGAGTGCACAGGCGCGTATGCGTGCTCAGACTGAGGTGGCAACACCCGTGGCCAGCCAAGCGCTCCGACAAGCCGAGGCGAACCTAGACTTCGCGCGCCGCGAAGCAGAGCGTCAGCGTGCACTTTTTGCTCAGGGTTTCATTGGTCAGGCACGATTGCAAGAATCTGATCGCGCGCTCGCGCTCGCGCAGGCGGCGTGGGCCCAAGCGCAAGCACAGTCTGCAGGAAATGCGCAGAGTGGTGCAGAAACAGTCTCGGTGCAGTCGCGAGTTCAGGAGGCAGACGCGGCGGTCAAAACTGCCCAGACCAAGCTCGCGCAGATGCGTATCCTTGCTCCAGCAGATGGGCGAATCGTATTGCGCAGTGTTGAAATCGGCGACGTGGTGCAGCCCGCGCGGCGGTTGCTCGCGCTTGCAGCGGATGGCGAGACGCGGCTTGTTGCGCAGGTCGATGAGAAAAACTTAGCGCTGTTGCGCGAGGGGATGCTCGCTGTTGCATCGACCGATGCCTTTCCCGACAAACCGTTTTCCGCTCAGCTCAGCTATCTCTCACCCGCCGCTGATGCGACGCGCGGTACTGTCGAAGCGCGTCTTGTTGTAAAGGAACCGCCCCCATTTTTGCGTGACGACATGACGGTCTCGGTCGAGGTCGTCACCGCACAGAAGTCGAACGCGCTCACCTTGCCTGCGAACGCGTTGCGCGAAGTCGATGGCAAGAATTTCGTCCTGATCGTGAGCGATGGGCGTGCGCTTGAACAGCCGGTGCGGCTCGGAATCCGAACGCCCCAGCGCGCCGAAGTGTTGGAGGGCCTTACCGCGGGGCAGCAAGTGATTGTGTCTGCCGCGATCACGCCGGGACAACGCGTACGCCCACAAGTGCTCGCTAAGCGCGCGAGTCGCGTTGGCGAAAATCCCATGGCTGTGGGCCGTTAGCGGTACGCCGACGATGGGATTTGAACTAACAGTCGCCCTGCGCTTTTTGCGCGAGGGGCGTTTCCAATCGGTACTCATTATTGGTGGCGTGATGACGGGCGTTGCTGTCGTTGTCTACATTTCCGCACTGATTCTCGGCCTGCAGGCGAATACGATCAACCGTACGCTCGGGGCACAGGCGCATATCGTCGTGAAGCCACCCGAAGAGGCGGTGCGGGCGCAGCTGCCTTACAGTGAAACTTTGGCTACGATCCAGCCAAAAGCACAACGACTGCGCTCGATTGATAACTGGCAAGGTCTGATGCCCGCGCTCTCGGCCGATCCCGATGTGATCGCGGTGTCGCCCATGGCATCTGGGTCGGCCATCGCTGTGCGTGGCGAAGCCAATCGTGCGATTGTGGTGTTTGGGGTGGAGCTGACCCAGTACAACCGCATTGTTGAGCTCGATAACAAACTGGTGCGCGGCAGCTTTCGGCTTAACGCGGGTGAAATCATCGTTGGCACTGAGCTCGCCAAGGACTTGGGGGTTGATCTGAATGATCGTATTCGCGTGCTTACCCCGACGGCGAGTGATCAGTTTCAGATTGTCGGTATTGTCGATCTGGGCAGCCGTGATTTGAATCGCCGCGCACTCTATTTGCCGATTCGCACCGCGCAGAATCTGCTGTCGATCCCGGGCGGCGTAACCAATATCGATTTGCGAATTCGAGAGATCTTCGATGCCGACAAGGTGGCGTTGCGACTCGCATCCGTTGGCAACGTCAACGTGGAGAGCTGGATGGCTACCAACAGTCAGTTGCTCAACGCGCTGCAGGCGCAAAGCGTCAGCACGACGCTGATTCGCGTTTTCGTTTCGATTGTTGTGTTGCTCGGCATCGCGAGCGTGTTGGTTGTAAGCGTGGTGCAGAAGCGCAAGGAAATTGGCATTCTTCGCGCGATCGGGGCATCTCGCGGACAGATGACGCGGGTGTTTTTGTTGCAGGGAGCCATAGTCGGGTTGATTGGCTCGGTACTAGGGGGATTGCTCGCCTCTGGGCTTGTCCTCGCGTTTACATCGCTCGTACGAAATTCAGCGGGTCAACCGCTATTCGACATTGTGGTGGAGCCGCAACTGTTGATCACATCATGCCTGCTCGCAACCATTGGCGGCACGCTCGCCGCTGTAGCACCAGCGCTTCGCGCCGCGCGGCTTGACCCCGCACAAGCGATCCGGGTGTAGTTGAGCATGGCAAAGTCGCTTCTCTCTCTTCAGGGCATTCGAAAGTCGTACGGCCTGGGCACTCCGGTTGAAGTGGAAGTGCTACACGGGATCAATCTTCACCTCGCCGTGGGAGAGTTCGCAGCCCTTATTGGCCCATCGGGTTCTGGCAAGAGCACGCTGCTAAACATCATCGGATTGCTTGAGCCTGCAACCGCGGGCCAGATCGCGCTGGACGGGCAACCTATTGATTACCGCGACGAAGCGACGTTGACTCGCCAGCGAGCGGCACGCCTTGGCTTCGTGTTTCAGTTTCACCATCTATTGCCTGCGTTTACCGCGCTCGAAAACGTACTCATGCCGCAGCTCATTACGGGCGACAGCTTTTCTGGTGACGCGCGAAAAAACGGAGAGGCCTTGCTCACTGCTGTGGGACTATCCGCTGCGATGAACAAGAAACCCAACGAGCTGTCAGGCGGGATGCAACAGCGCGTAGCGATTGCGCGAGCGCTCGCAGCCAAGCCCGCACTTGTGTTGGCAGACGAACCCACAGGCAATCTCGACACCAAGTCATCAGACGAAATCTTCAAACTGCTTCGTCAATTCAATCGTGATTACGGGACAGCGTTCCTGATTGTCACTCACGATCCGCGTCTTGCCGCGCGTTGTGATCGGATCATCGAGCTCGTGGACGGCAGCGTTGCAAGCGACTTGCCAAACCGCGTCTAATTTAGGCACGCTCAGCGCGCAGCACTTCAACGAGTGAAATGGGTGCCTTGAATCACCGGCCCGCCAGCAACTTTTCGTTCGCCAAGGTGCGCGCAAAACCGAACAAGGCAATCACAATGATGCCAGCTGGAATCACCCACATCGCCGCCCAATCAAGCGTTGGAATCGTCTCTGATCGCAACACCTTCGAGAGCGTTGCATATTGTCCGTTGACAGGAACCAACGCATCCCACCAAGGTGGCTGGCTTTGACGCAAAAAACTAATCATCGGCAACAGCCCCACCATCGACGCGCCAATCGATAACGAGCTTTGCGCTTCTTTCGCTGTTTTGCCCGCCGCGCCAATAGCGAGGAGTACCGCTGGCACCATGAACGCAAACGGCACGAGCACCGCCATGAATCCGGCAAACTCTCGCACGCCAAAGCTAAACGGGATACCAAGTTTTGCGAGGGGCACGAACTGCAAAGCCACCAGAAAACCGGTGAGCGATATGGTGACTGCGAGCAAGTTCACCGCGCTCACCGCGAGCCACTTGCCAAACGCAAGTTCCATCGCGGTCACGGGCGTGGTGAGTAGCGGCTCAAGTGTTTGTCGTTCGCGCTCGCCCGCGGTCACATCCAGGGCTGCCGCAATGGCCCCCATCAAACCCGCGAAGAGCGCGTAAAAACTCATCACTTGCAAGAGACGTGCGCCGCGTTGCTCGGCTGAAGACAAATCGAGCTCTTCAACGCGCACGGGCGAAGCAACTACAGGCGAGACGCCGCGCAACATCAAGCGCTCGGAGCCGATCCTTGCGGCATAGCGCTCAATCTCTCGGCTCAGTTTTGCTGCGATAGGCGCGGAGCGATCCCGCGACGATTCGGTGACGAGTGTGATCTTTGCGGGCCGTCCCTCTGCCATCGCTTGCTGAAAATCAGGCTCAATGACGATCACGGCGTCAAGCTCGCCGCGTTTCACGCGGTCGCGGTAGTCTGCAGGATCGGGATCGATCTTGATTCCGCGCCGCTCCAGATGCCGCACAAGATCGGGCGCGAAGGCGACGTTCACAATCGCCGCGGTGGTTTTATCGATTCGCTCACTCACCGATTTGGCAACGAAATACAGGATGCACAAAACGAGCGGCCCAGAGATTGCCACTGCAAACAGCGCCCAAAAAATGCTCTTCCGATCACGCAGGAGATCAACCCACTCCTTGCGCGCGACTACCGACGCTCGGCTCAATGAAAACGCGCTCATGCGAACAACCCCTCATCGCTTCCAATCAGCCTGACGAAACCATCTTCAAGTGTGCTCGCGCCACTTTGTGAGAGCACTTCAGGTGGCGTGCCGTCGAAAACCACGCGACCCTTGGCAATGATTACCACCCGATCACAAAGCGCGGAGACTTCCTGCATGATGTGCGACGAGAACAAAACGCACTTGCCTTGCGCGCGCAACCCGCGAATGAGCTCCCGCATGCTGCGAGTAGACATGATGTCGAGGCCATTGGTCGGCTCATCGAGCAGCACAGTTTGCGGATCGTGGATGAGCGCGCGGGCGATGGCCACTTTCATCCGCTCGCCTTGCGAGAAGCCTTGCGTGGGCCGATCCGCAAGCGCGCCGAGGCCGAGTTCGTCGATGAGCTGTGTTGCTCTTCGTTCCGCATCGGCGCGATTCATGCCTTGGAGCTTCGCGAAGTAAAGTAAGTTTTCGCGAGGGCTTAAGCGCCAATAGATGCCTTTCGCGTCGCCCAGTACCCCCAGTTTTTGACGAATCGCGACTTTCTGTGTTGCGAGATCGGCGCCATCAATGATTGCTTTGCCCGAATCCGGGGTGAGCAACGTCGAAAGCATGCGCAGCGTGGTTGTCTTACCGGCACCATTAGGGCCGAGAAGGCCAGTGATTTTGCCGTCTTCTGCCTCAAAACTAACTCTATCGACTGCTATTATTTCACGCGTCTTGCCCCGTAAAGTAAAGGCAGAGCTGCGCTCTTTTGTAACGAATTTCTTGGTGAGTTGATTGGCGGAAATCATGGTTTTGCCTCCATTGCGCTGACGTAGAACAACGGACGAGGCAACTTCAGTTCGCTCTCGCAGGCATCGTTCGCCTCGGCGATTACCCCTGCTTCCACAAATTTCCGGATCAGCCGAGCAACGCACGCATTCGGCGAAACGATATGACCTAGTCCTTCCACCACCACATGCTTTTTCTGCGTCAGTGTTTTCGCCGCTAACTCGGCTGCGCTCGGCGGCGTTACGGGATCGAACGATCCCGACAGCAAAAGCGTAGGGATATCGCTTTGGGTGGGTTCGAAAAATTCAGCGCTGACTCGCCCATGCGGAAACCCCTTGCAGAACTCGAAAAAGTTCGCGGCAACCGCACCAAATCGCTCGTTCGACGCTGGGGTTTGGCCGGACATATCTTCCGCACACATCACGGCAAAGCGTTGCGCTACGGAAACGCTCACGTCCGCCGTCGCACTTCCGCTGCTAAGTAGCCCCGCAAACGGTGCGAAGTTGCCACGACTGGCTTCCGACACGACAAAAGGCAACATCCGTGAAGTCTCGGGGATGTAGAGCATGGGCCAGAGCGTGCTCGCGAACGAGATGTCAGTGAGCCGAGCCTCGAGTGTCTTGCCGGTCGCTGGGTGCGCGATGCTGACACTGCGTGGCGAGCTGCGCAGTGTGACCAAGAGAGCGGTGAGCTCGCGCTCAAGATTTGGGAATTGTTTAGCACAGTTCTCTGATTGAGCGCACGCGCTCACGACCTGCCGCAACTGCGCATCTGAATTGATTAACGCGTCGTTCGGCAAACGCAGACTCGTTGGCGCAACGCCGTCGAGCACGGCGCTGCGGATCGACGTCGGATGTAGCTTCATATAGCGAAGCGCAACGCGTGAGCCGTAGCTCCCGCCCCAGACGTTGATCTTCTCGTAGCCCATCGCTTTGCGCACCGCTTCCAGGTCTGCGATGTAATCATCCGTGCGGTGTGTCGCCGGATTCCCTTTGAGCGTTTCCACGCAGCGCCGCCACTCTTTCTGAACTTGCTCGGCCGTCGCGTTCAGCGCCTGCGCGAGTTGAACCTCAGGCGGCAACTTCTCTGGCTCAAGGCCGCTTGCGTCGCACTGAAGTGTTTTGCTGCGACCGGTGCCGCGCTGATCGACCAGCACGATGTCGCGGTTGCGGCGCAGGGTGAAGAGTGCGCTGACCAATACGCCGATATCGCTCGCCGCTTGACCCGGGCCACCCGCGAAGAAAAACACAGGATCTTTCTCGGGGAAGCGGGTGAGTGCGGGCAAGAACGCAACGTGAATCTTTACTTTCTTATCGCCCGACGCGCTTGCACCGTCCGCGACTTCAAGCGTGGCGCACCGCGCCTGCGTGTCGAGATTTTTAATGCGGCAATCCTCAAACGCGAGCGCACTGCCCGCGCGCGTACGAGGTGCCTCAACGCATGCGCTGAGCGCGAAGAGCGCTGAAAGCATCAACATGCCCGCGAGCGGACGCCGCCACTTAGGCGGCCGATACAACAAAGATGGGTTCACAACTTTCCCCGAATCATCATCAAGTTCGAAAGCTTTGGGCGGCCAGGGTTTGCCGATTTGCACGGACTTAACTGGCGATGCTCAGAGCGTTGGATGAAGCGTAACGCAGCCGTTTCGCTTCGAGCGAACGAATGCGACGAGCCGGGTATTTTTCAACGTAAGCCGCCTGCGACTCAGGACGAGCTGCGATGGGCGAACTCGATCGTTGCGCAGCGAGTCCGCCGCGAGCTGGGCGCTGGTTAAGTCAGGCACTGGCTAGGGGGTGATGCTGCGCACCAAGAAGATGATGCAAGTGACAAGTGTGGCAACACAGATTAGTGCGGCCACGATGATGTGGGCAGGGCGCAGTGAGCCGTCGCGAACTGCGGCTCCCTTTTTCCGAATACCGATGAACGCAGACAAGACAGCGATGACCGCAGCGACAAAATCTCGCATTCAGAAACTTCCGTGGCAATGATCGAGTTGCGATATTTTCCGCGGTTTAAACCGGTGTCACGCGGCTTCCGCAAAGCGCCTTCCTTCGCTGAGGGGCGGAGGCGCCCGTTCACGGACGAACGCGCTAGAACTTCGCCGCAGCGGTGCGAACTGCATCCAGGAAGCGCTGTGCTTCGGCGGCTCCGTTCATCCGTTCGAGCGAAGTGCGCACATGCGTCACTGCGTCGCGGAGCTCTTGGGCGTCTTTTGCGCGCTCAAGTCTTAATGCGAAAGACTCAGCGGCGGGGCCAAGCGTGTCGTTAAGGTGGCGAACGCCCGCTTGCCGAGCCGCCTTGAATTGCTCGGCAGTGGGCGCGGGGCCGCTGTCGCTGCTGTTGCTGCTGCTGCTTGATTGAGCGACTACTGCGCTGCTGCCATCGCCAGCCTCGATCACACCCGCCGCTAGCAATTCGTACAAAAGTGCTTCGGCTTCTCCGGGACGCGCAATCGCCGCGAGCCGCGCCACGTTGTTGCGCCCATCGACCATGATCAAAAGTCGCCGCAATTCCGAGCGCAGCCCGAGCTTTCGTGTCGCAATCTCTGTGTTGCCGAGTTCTGTTTTGCGAAACACCGTGGTTGAGGAGATCATCGGTGGCCAGTTTGCCTGAGAGGCAATTCAAGTAAGAGTTGCCTGATCTTACAGAAAACTTACACATTTTTACGGGGGAAAATCCTAGTTCTACAACAATTGATCGTGGGGCTGTTATCAGCTTCTAATCCTAGGAAAAAATACTCAAAACGGGGATAAGCGATGCAGTCGCTAATATTAGAAAAAGCGATGTAGCCCCTATGTAATTGGGCGGTCCAACGCGTGGTCAAAGCCAGGCCTCAAGCGCGGGCCAGAAGGATGTAAGCGCCCCTTGGCGGGGGGGAGGGCTCGCTAAGGCGTCGACGAGATCACGTCGCGTAGCGTTTCAAAAATCTGATCGATGTGCGATTTCTCAATGATGAAGGGCGGCGACAGCGCGATGATGTCGCCAGTAGTGCGCACCAAAAGTCCGCGTCGGTAGCACTCTAGGAAAACCTCGAACGCACGCTTCACGGGCTCGCCTTCGCGCGGTTGCAGCTCAATGGCGCCGATGAGGCCAGTGTTTCGAATGTCGATTACGTTTTTGGTGCCTTTGAGCGAGTGGATGCCTGCTTCCCAATACGGGGCAAGACTCGCGGCGCGCTCAAAGAGCGCTTCGTCTTGATAAAGCTTGAGCGTTGCAACACCCGCCGCGCAGGCAAGTGGATGGCCCGAATAGGTGTAGCCATGGGTGAGCTCAATCATGTGCTCAGGCCCAGTCATGAAGGCGTTGTAAATCTCGGGTGTCGCGATCACAGCACCCATCGGCACCGTGCCGCTGGTAAGGCCCTTCGCGCAGGCAATCATGTCGGGCATCACGTTGTAGTGTTGGGCCGCAAACTCTGAGCCGGTGCGCCCGAAGCCCGTGATCACTTCGTCAAAGATCAGCAAGATGCCGTGCTTCGTGCAGAGCTCTCGTAAGCGCTGCAAATAATTCTTTGGCGGAATCAATACGCCCGTGGAGCCCGCAATCGGCTCTACGATGACGGCGGCGATGGTTGACGCATCATGCAGCGCGACCAAACGCTCGAGTTCATCGGCCAGATGAGCGCCGTGCTCAGGTTGGCCCTTTGAGAACGCGTTGTCTTTCGGTAGATGGGTGTGCGGCAAATGATCGACGCCGCTGAGTAGCGTTCCGAACAACTTTCGATTGCCGACGATGCCACCCACCGAAATGCCGCCAAAATTGACGCCGTGATAGCCGCGTTCCCGACCAATCAAACGCGTTCGCGTGCCTTGGCCCTTCATGCGCTGATATGCGATTGCGATTTTGAGCGCGGTATCGACCGACTCCGAGCCGGAGTTGGTGAAAAACACATGGCCCATGTTCTTTGGCGAGATCTCGATCACGCGGTTTGCGAGTTCGAAGCCGAGCGGATGTCCCATGTTGAACGGCGTGCCGAAATCCATCGTAGCCGCCTGCTTTTGGATGGCCTCGACGATCGGTTTGCGGCCGTGACCCGCATTGCAGCACCAAAGCCCAGCGATGCCGTCAAGAATTTTTCTGCCGTCGTGCGATGTGTAATGCATGCCTTCGGCAGCAACCAACAGGCGCGGGGCTGACTTGAACTGCCGATTCGCCGTGAACGGCATCCAGTGCGCACGCATGCTCTCGGCGGTGATCTCTTCGTGCAAGTGTTTGGCTTCAGCGATGGCGTTCATTGGTAACCTCGACAAGTATTCGATCAAAGGCAAAAGCGTACTCTCAATCGTTAGCGCTTGCCAATGCCGGTTTCGTATGTAGACTCAGCGTAGACCCAGGTTTCGAGCTTGCCCCGGTCGCCTTGCTGTTTGCTGCGTGTGTTCGTCTGGTAGGAAAGCGCGGTCAATCCCGCGCCTACAATTCCGGGCACTACGTTTCAACTGCTTTTTCGTCGACATGCACCAGTTCCAATCTGTCACGTTTGCCTCGCCCAATCCTGGCAAAAAGCTCATCGTTCTTGGCGCAGTGCACGGTAGCGAGAAGTGCGGCACCGTTGCCATTCGTCGCGTCCTTGCGGAATTTGAATCGGGCGCACTTTCGCTCACGCGTGGGACTGTCACGTTCGTGCCAATCACCAATCCAAAGGCGTACGCGCAGAACACGAGAAACGGTGATCGCAATTTGAATCGTCGTCTGCGCCCCGAGGCTTCTCCGAAAGAGTTCGAAGATCATGTCGCAAACTGGTTGTGTCCACTTTTGAAAGCGCACGATGTCTTGCTCGATCTACATTCGTTCCAGGCTGAGGGGCAAGCATTCGCAACCCTCGGCCCAGAAAACAATCAAGGGGTCCTCGAGCCATTTCAGTGGGCACGGGAAGAGATGGCGCTGATTCAGCGGCTTGGCGTTTCCCGCGCCGTGGACGGCTGGCTTTCTACCTACGCGGTGGGCGTAGAGAGACGCCGTGCAACGCGCCCGTCCGAGATCGAATCGAGTGATCTTGATCCGCAATACGGCGTTGGCACCACGGAATACATGCGCTCGCAGGGCGGCTATGCCATTACGCTTGAATGCGGCCAACATAGTGACCCGGTTGCGCCCGAGGTTGGATACCGAGCGATTCACAACGCGTTGGCCCACTTGCAGCTGATCGACGCGCCCGATCCGACCCCGAATACGAAGATGGAAGGCCTTCGCCTCCACCAGGTGATCGACAAGGCTCATGTCGACGACACATTTGCTAAAGCGTGGAAGAGCTTCGATCCGCTCTCAAAAGGCGAACTGATTGGAACGCGGAAGAGCGGCGAGCAGCTCTTCGCACAGGCAGACGGCTGGATTGTTTTCCCCAATGCCGTCGCGGCGGCGGGCAACGAGTGGTTCTATCTAGCCACATCCAACCCGCGTTTCAATTGAAAATATTCGTCTAGGCTCCTTTGAATATGGGCTAGAAAGCGACTTGGAGTAATAGCAAGATAGCGCGATATCATTGTCTAGACCCAGTTTAATCGGCGCGAGTGTTCCGTTCTTATTGTTTTATGATGTTCATGGGATAGGGGTTTTGCAAAAGCAACGCTCCCGCGACGCGCTGAGATATAAGCCGACCGTTGCGATTGCTCGGAGCAACGACCTTTGGATGCCACGACCGCTTTTTTGATCGCTATGGGATTCACCCTCCTCAACGGCGCGGTGCTAGGCTTCATGCGACCCGCGCTTACGGAGAATCTCAAACCGAGCGTGACCGACTGGCGGATCGGCACCTTATTGCTTGCAGGTGCGCTCGCTCTTTTCGCAGCCAGCGGCGCATCTCAGACGCTCTGGGTTTTGCCCATCGCTAACGCGCTGATCTTTGTCGGATTTGCGCTTTACGCGCGATCAATTCGCCGCTACGTCGGTCGCCGCGAGACGTGGTCTGTGTTTCTTCCGGGCGCGCTAGGTTTAGTCGCGCTGATCTGGTTCACTTTTTTCATGCCCAACCTGGCGGTGCGGGTGCTGATTGCCTCTGGCGTGAACTTGATTTACAGCTTCGCTGTGATCCACGCGCTCGTACAGCATCGGCGCACTGAGCGATCCTATGCGGGCGCCTTCTTGATCGGTTTATTGCTTGTAGTCGCGGTATTGGTGATTGCGCGCGTGGTGTACTACGCGAGCATTGGTGCCAGCGCGGCATCGATCACCGTGACCGGAAATTTGGTTGCTGCATTGTCGCCGCTATTGATTGCGGCGCTTCCGATCGTTGGCACGACCGCGTTTGCACTGCTGTGCTTCGAGCGGATTCGTGGCGAATTGCATTTACTCGCTACGACAGACGCGCTCACCAAGCTGGCTAACCGACGCACCATTGCCGAGCAGGCCGCGCGGCTCTTTGAGAAAGCGCGGCAAACGACTCAACCGCTTTCGGTGGCCGTGATCGACATTGACCACTTTAAGCGCATCAATGACAAGTATGGACACGACGCGGGAGATCTCGTGCTTACGCGTGTCGCTGGAATTCTCAACGAGAATGTACGCGGCACCCAGCTCGTAGGCCGCCAGGGCGGCGAGGAATTTGTCGCACTGTTTGAAGATGCGAATGCGCTCGAAGCGCAGGCGGCTGCCGAGCGATTGCGTGCGGCTGTCGCGGATGCGACCCAACCACTCGGTGAGCCTCTCGAAACAGTGACAGTCTCTATTGGCGTCGCTACGATCAGCGCGTCCGATGCGTCGTTCGACGAATTGCTGCGCCGAGCGGATCGTGCGCTTTACGCTGCGAAACTGGCGGGTAGAAATCGAGTTGCCGAGGCGTGAGGCAACACTGCAAAACGTACCTCATCGATGTTGCGGTGCGTCATTTTTTTTCGCCGCATGAATACCGGGCCCCACGTAATCAGGTAGTGCGATTTCGGTTCAAACCGGGTAAAAGAACCTAACAATTCGGTTTCTAACTCGGGGGGGTCTAGGATGAACGCAAAAAAGTTGCGTGTGTATGGGTTACACACGCTTTGTATGGGTTTCGCATTCGCAGCGTCCGTCGTGCCAGCGGCGACGATTACTGTGAACTCGTTGGCGGACGACGTGTTTGTGAATGCCAGTGGCGCGACGTTTTCGGACGTGGCGCTCACCACGCCGATCGTGAGCACGAGTTGCACACTTCGCATGGCGCTTGCCGCAGCGAATATCGACACGGCCGTCGGGGGATGCACTGCAGGAAGCGGCGTCGATACGATCGACATCCCGCTCACGGGCACCATTGAGGTTGCAAACCAATCCATGAGCGCGGCACCTTCGGCCGAGCCAGCGACCATAACTTATTTGCTGATTGCATCTCGCGGCGTAAACATCAACGGCCCCGCGAGCGGCACGCTCTCGATTAGCGGCGCGAGCCTTCCATCGAATTCCACTAAGCGCTTGCTGGTGTTGAGCGACGGCGACGGAACCACCGATATTCCGATGAGCATCAGTCGGGTCACATTCGAAAAAGGGCGCGTCGTTGGCAACTCTGCGGGATGCGTGTTTTCGAGAGAAAGCCTGACTTTGACCGACGTAAAGTTTGATCGTTGCGAAAGTGTCGGCGTCAACACAAGCACGAGCGGCGGCTTCGCGGGGGCGCTCGCTGTGTTCGTAGATGCCTCAGTCGTAGGCCCGGCCTATGTTCGTCCGAACGTGACACTACTGCGCGTGACAGCCACGGGCAACCGCGCAATTCGCGGCACAAAAACCACGCGCACAGAGGCGGGTTTCGCAGCCCTAGGCGCGAGCACGACCAACCAAGTGGGTGCAGTTTCGATCACCGATAGCTCGTTCTCATTGAATTCCGCAGAACGCTATGGCGCGCTGTTTGTTACCAACGCGACGTCGGTGACGATCACGGACACGGGCTTCTATAGCAACACCGCAACGGGTAGTGCAGCGGAGTCGGCCGGGCGCTTTGGCGGCTTTGCGGTAACGAACGTATCCGGCAACGTCAATATTTCTGGTGGCGGTGTTGTGGGCAATTTCGCCGACCAAGAACGCGGAGGTTTCGGGATCCAGACGATTGGCGGTAGCGTCACGCTTTCCGACATGTTTATCGCCGGAAACGTTGCTCAAACCACGCGGATCGGTGGCTTTGAAGTGCTCACCGACACGTTTGATGTCAGCGGAAACTGTACGGGCACACAGCGCCGCCCGGTCACGCTAACGAATTTGATCGTGCGCGGAAATCTCGCGCAAACGCAGTCCGGCGGCTTTCGGGTCGCATGCAGCGGTGCGGTGGTTGCCAGCGGCCTATTAGTTGAATCGAACCAAGTTGACGGCAGCGATCAAGCGGGCGTGTCGAGCGGTCAGGGCGCGGCAATCGTTTCTGACAACGATTCGTTTTCGCTCACCAACTCGGTTATTTCCGGGAATCGGACGTATGCCAATCGACTCGATCCAGTGAACGTCGGTGGTTTTCAAAACATGCTGCTTCTTCGAAACAACGCAGTGGCGGTCACCGGCGTCACGGTAAAGGGTAACTGGGTCGCTCGCAACGAGGGCGGCATCAGCATTTCAGCTGGAGCCGCTGGGCGGACGGCGATCATCGAAAATTCATCGTTTTACGACAACCGCGCTCAAGCATTTACAACCCTTTTCATGTCTGGCGAAGGCACATTTAGCGTTAGAAATTCCACGTTCGCGGCGAATTCCAGTACCACCAGTGCTGGTGGTGGCACGGTGGGGATCAATGCCAATTCGACTACCGGGCCGATCAGTCTCGCGTTCGAAAACGTCACCATCGCGAGAAACGGCCCGCTCGACAACGCGTTCGGCAATGGCGGTTTTGGCAGCGGCACGCCGCAGCTCAATTTGACGATCAAGAACTCGATCATGGGTGGCTATCAATTCGGTAACGGCTCATCCGCGTTTCTCAACGTCGGCTCGGGCTACACCTACACCATTCAAAACAGCTTGTTTGAATCGTCAAACGGGTTGCCGGGCGGTATCTGCGGCGCAAATGGTGTGCTTTGCGGCGTTGATGCCAAATTCGAAAGCCTTACTAACAACGGCCCGCTCACACCAACCGGCAACACCATGATGACGCTCGCGCTGCGCCCCGGCTCACCCGCGCTCGACTCAGGCGCCTCAACCACGCTCACCACCGATCAACGCGGCGCAGGCTTCCCGCGAGTCGTCGGCGCGGCGGTGGATATGGGTGCGTATGAATCGCCCGTGCTTGCGGCAGCGCTTCCTTGCAAACTCGACATGGACGGCGACAACCAGGTGAGCGCGACGAAGGAGGGTTTGGTGTTGCTCCGCGCGATGCTTGGATTCTCTGAGGTCAACGCGGTGGCGAGCTCCGGCATCACCCAGTCGCAATGGAGCGCAACCCGCACCAATCTCAACGCGAACTGCGGTACCAACTTTGCCCCCTAAACAAAATAAAATGCCAGCCCACTATTTAATTGGGGCGGGCGCTGTAAAAGTGATAAAGCAAGTGACGACGTTTATTCGGCGTTGCCCGCTAATAAATGGCGCTTCTGGCAAAGAGTTGAGCAGTCCAGGTTGGAACGCAGGAGATTGCGCCGGAGCAATGACGTTGGCATAATCAAACAATCGCATTTCGTTGATGGCTTTTGTGTGTTTCCCCGATGGGGGGTGATATCGATGCCTCTTGCTAGCGCGAACTGATGAAGAACGAGCTGTTTTTCGCGGGTTTGCGCTCTTTGCAGAAGAGTCGGAATTCGGTCGTGAGCTGTCGGGGGCCTAGGAGCGAATCGCCGAATGTCCTGTTTTGTCGGCGAAATACGTTTATAGGGTAGTGAAGTTTTGTTGATCGCGGTTAACTTGGTAGTCAGTGGGGTGAGCGGGCGGTAGAGGTTCCTTGTGGGAATCTCTGGCGCGCAGTGCAGCCGCGCCAGCGGAGCGTCAGAAACGGCGCCCGTGTCGCACGAAAACGCCACCAACTTGGCTTCCAGTGAAGATATTTCTTTTTTTTTTAATGATCGTTGTGTAGCATGCCAAAGAATTCTGAGGGAATCCCTATGCACAAGTCTATGTTTTCGATGAAGAGGCTAGTAGCGGCATCCGCTGTTGCTGGAGTAGCCTTTTTCGTGTCTGGTGCGGCGCTCGCGGTGCAAACGGTAACGCCAAGCGTCAATGTGACCGGCACGCCGGATCTAAATGCAACCACGGTCCCGGTTCCTTCGAACGGTTCCTACACCTTCTACGGCGTCTACTCTGACAACCAGGCGAACTCTGAGAGCGGCCTTGGGCTCAAGCTTAAGTACGACGCCACAAAAGTGAACGTCGTTGTGAGTGAGGAATACACGAAATGTCGTATTGCTCCTGCACAGAGCCAAGTTAATGGTGCTACGTCGCAATGGGTGATGGGCTGGATCGATACCAGCATCCGTCGCACCAGCGGCACGCCTAACGGGCAAGTAGGCTGGCCAGACGTAGCCGATCCTGCGTCTCCAGATGGTTGCCTAGCGATTACGCCCGCAAACACTGATACAGGCGCGGGAAGCGCATCGGCTCAAAAGCTATTCAAGGCTGTTGTGACCTGGGTGGGCTCCCCCACTGTAGGTGCGACCGCAGCGATTTCGCTTGATTCGGAAGGTAACTATTCCTACGCAAGTGCCAGTCCAGGATTCACGAATAAGTCTTTCACTGTTCAGGCGGCAGCGCCAGTGCAGTGTGATCTTGACGTAGATGGTAGCGGCGCGCGCCAAGCTCTGATCGATGGCGTATTGCTAGTGCGTGCGATGCTCGGTGTGAGTGGGGCGGCGTACACATCCGGAATCACGTTCCCAGTGACCGCAACTCGTAACACCGAATCCGCAGTCAAGGCCTTCATTACGGCTCGAAACTACGATGTGGACGGAAGCTCATCCCAGCAAGCGCTCGTTGATGGCGTTATTTTGGTGCGCTTGATGCTTGGTGTCGCCGACGCGCAATTGTTAAACGGGGTTACGCTCCCTGGCAGCGCGACGATCACGACAGCTGCGGCGATCCGCGCAAACGTCAACACGCGATGCGGAACTACTTTTTAGAAGTTTGAGAGAGAAAAAATGAAACTACAACTTTTTCATTCCAGTTGCCGGTTCCTCACACGAGCGGTATTCGGGATTACTGCAGCAGTCGCACTCGTCGGTGCTAGTGCGCAAACAGTCACGGGAACATTCGCTCCCTCTACTGTCGCACCAAGCACTAACGCGACGCTGACGCTTGGATATTCTGGCTTCACGTCCGATTCCACCGGGATGAATCTGCGGGTTTACTTCAATAGTGCCGCAGTAACACTTGGTACGGTGACTTACGGCAATCCCCCCGGCCAAAGCCAGCCCTTCACTGCGGCGACCGCCGGCACTCTCGCAAGTTGCGCAGGTGCTAACCAGTTCATCACGTTGAATTGGGTCGACTTTGGCGGTACTTGGCCGACACCGAATAGCGGTTCGAATCTTGCCACCATCAGTTTCACCACGGCCGCTGGCTTCACTGGAACTGAGGTTTGTTGGGAAGACGACATCACCAACGGCGCGCCGGAGCGTAATATCGTAGGTGAAGCTCCGCTCAATCTGACCGTTACGCCTTCCACGGCTGTCTTCACGATCTCCACCCCAGTCAACGTGACTGAGGCCGGCGGCACAGCTAATGCAACTGTCACATGCACGGGCGCTTTCGCGTCTAACCAGACTCTGCCTGTGAGCTTGGCGTTCACGACCTCCAACGCCGCTGGTAACTTCACCACGACTGCTTCGCCATCGAGCTTCGCGGCTTGTGGCGGCGCTACGCAGACTATCACCGTGACTCCACGCGCTGATGATGCGACCGTTCAGGGAGCTGTCGTGGGTGGTATCGCTCTGACCGCGCCTGCAGCGGGTGTTGGAACGCTGGGTGCCGTGAGCTCCGCAGTTGTCAACGTTGCAGACAACGACACGCCTGCAGTGGTAACAATCGCGGTAGCACCTGCTTCTGCGACTGAGGCTGGTGGCGTGCTGACGTACACGATCACACGTGCCGGCGGTAACCAAACCGTCGCACTACCGGTGACGATCACGCCGCCTGCAGCTAGCGGACGCTACTCCACCACCTGTACTTCGCCGGTAAACATCCCTGCGAATCAGGCAACGGCTTCGTGTACCGTCACTGGTCTCGACAACGCCGCTACCGACGGAAGCGTGACTGCCACGGTTACGGTCACTGCTGGCTCAAACTACACAGTTGGGTCGCCAGCGACAGCAACCGGTACGATCACTGATGATGATGGTCCGCCATCGATCAGTGTTGCAGTATCAGGTAGCCCTGCAAGCGAGAACGGTGGCGTTTTGACGTACACATTCACCCGCACTGGGAATGCTGGACAAATCGCTGCTGCGCTAACCGGCATCAATATCACCGCACCGGCTGCGACCGCACGATTCAGCACCACGTGTGGCTCGACCATCTCGTTCCTCGCTGCAGCAACCACAGCAACCTGCACCTACACCGGCATCGATAACGCAGCTCTTGACGGTAACGTAAGCGTTGTAGTGACGGTTGCTTCGGGCAGCGGCTACACCGTGGGCTCGCCAGCAACTGCGACTGGCACGATTACCGATAACGAAATCGGCGTAAGTGTTGCGGCAACGGCTGCATCGATCACCGAAGGCGGGCTCGCATCCTTCACGCTGAGCTGTACCGGCAGCGGTACGTTCTCGGTGAACTACACAGTGAACACTGTGGGATCTGACGGTGCGGTAACGCCTGCATCGCCTGCGAACTTGACCTGTGGAACGCCACTGAACGTTACGGTTCAAACCGCGCAAGACACCGTGCCTGCTAATGGTCGTTCGCTCACGCTGACGATCAACAGTGTCGGTGCCGGTGCTGCGATCGTTCCAGGACAGGGCGCAGCTACGGTCGTGGTGCAAGACGATGACGGCCCACCACCAACCATCCCAACGATGGGCGTGTTTGGATTGGCATTGCTCGGCCTGCTCATGGCTGGTATCGGCGGCATCGTTCAGCGTCGCCGTAAGTAACTGACGCTGACTCATCGCGCGATCTAACCGTCGCGCGAGAAAAGCGAAAAGCCCGCACTACGCGGGCTTTTTGTTGGGCGAAACAAATGCACCTACGCAGAACCCGGGCGCGTCGATACACTTAGCGCTATGGAAACGCTTTGCTGGCTAGAGGCCTCTGATCTCTCCGTTCAATTCGCGAACCGAGCACTGAATCCTGTGCACGTCGCTGCGTCGGTCGCTCGGCGAATGGATGAAGCAGAACCATCGCTAAACGCCGTTTACCTTCGCAAAGATGATTCGGCAAACGATGCCGCATCTAGATCGGCGTCGCGGCACGTAGAACGAAGTGCGCGGTCCGCGCTCGACGGCGTGCCAGTGACGATCAAGGAAAATCTGTACTCAGTAGGCGATCCGGCTCCGATCGGCAGCGCCGCGAATTCAATCGCGCCGAAGTTTGTGAACTCGCCAGTCGTAGATCGAGTACTGGAAGCGGGGCTCGTTATCGTTGGTAAAACAACGATGCCTGACTTCGGAATGCTCACATCCGGGCAGTCGAGCTTCCACGGTACGACCCGTAATCCGTGGCAGCTTGACCGAAATCCCGGCGGATCAAGCTCAGGCGCGGCAGCGGCTGCCGCTGCGGGCTACGGCCCACTTCATATTGGAACTGATATCGGCGGTTCTGTGCGCCTACCCGCCAGTTTTTGTGGGCTTTTTGCCCTGAAACCGTCGCTCGGACGCGTTCCGATAAATCCGCCCTTCATGGGGCGCGTCGCGGGGCCGATGACCCGTACGGTGCGTGATGCCGCAATGCTGATGGACATCATTGCTCGGCCTGACCCGGCGCATCGCGATTTCATGAACTTGCCGCCTGAGGAACTGAGCTACGCCTCGCAGCTTGATCGATTTGACCTTCGCGGTAAACGTATCGGCGTTTTCGTTGACGCAGGTGCGGGGTGGCCGGTGCAACGAGACGTTGCCGCCGCGACCTGGGACTGCGCGCAGCGGCTGGAGCAGCAAGGGGCCATTATCGAAACGATCAAGCCGCTCATTACCGCCCAGCAGCTTGATTCGATGTGCGGATTTTTCGAAGTGCGTAGCCACAACGAGATTTCGGCGATGACGGACGTGCAGCGCAGCAAGATTCTCCCGTTTATTGGCCATTGGGCGAGCTACCGTGCGCCCAACGTTTCCGGGCGCCGGGTAATGCGTTTCTACAACGACATCATGGCCATGCGCGAAGCGGTCGTTCAGGCCACGCACGCGTTTGATTTTGTGATTTCGCCAGTGGCCCCAATGCCTGCCTACGAAGCGCAGTATTGTTGCCCCGGTAACGATCCTGAGCGCGCGCTCGATCACATTGCATTCACGGTGCCGTACAACATGAGTGAGCAGCCTGCAGCGTCGCTCAATTGGTGGTACTCCACCGAGCCGCACTCCGAAGGGCTGCCCATTGGCGTTCAGGTTGCCGGGCGGCGTTTCGACGATCTTGGCGTAATGCAGATGTGTCGAGCGCTCGAAAGCATCCGACCGGCTCAGCGCCCTTGGCCTGTTCGCGTCGGCTAGCCTTCGGTTTCTCTCACGCGGTGAACTTGCAGAGCATCAAGCGATGCCCTGAGCCAGATCACTGAACATCTCGCGCATGCGAAAATTCGTTGATGTCGTTCAGCTCTTCTGCGCCCATCGGGCAACACCCAAGTCTTCCAAAACACGTGCCGTTCGCGGTGACTACTCGCGGCGGGAATGTTGAAAACGTTCATTTCGGCTCGTTAGCAGTCGTTGACCGGAGTGGCGCTCTGATCGCCCACGTGGGGGATGTCGAAACCCCCGTTTTCACGCGATCGGCGCTAAAGCCGCTGCAAGCGCTGCCGCTTGTTTCTCACCCGCGGTTTGCTGAGCTCGGACTGGTCACGCCGCAGCTCGCGCTCCTCTGTGCGAGCCATAACGGCGAAGAGAAGCATGCTGAGGCGGCCCGCGAGATGCTGGCGCGCGCGCGCCTGGGTGAGGCGGCGCTTCAATGCGGGAGTCACGCGCCTTATTGGTATCAAGCCAACGATAAGCGGCCCGAGGAAGGCAGACGCTGGAATTCGCTCTATCACAACTGCTCGGGGAAACATTCGGGCATGCTTCTGTACGCAACGTTGTTAGGCGCCGATCTAGAAAATTACCTTGAATTCGACCATCCCGTGCAGCGCGACATTCGCACTGCGGTGGCCTACGGCTGCGGCCTGAGGGATGGGGCCTCGATGCCTTGGGGGACTGATGGATGTAGCGCACCCAACTATGCGGTGCCGCTCGCAGGCTTGGCGCGCGCGTTCGCCTGGTTGACGTCACCCACGGATTCGCGCTTTGGGGATGCCCCAGCAACCCTGTTTAATGCGATGGCGAAGCACCCCGACATGGTTTCTGGGGATGGACGTAACGATCTAGCGCTCTCCCGCGCTGGGCGAGGCGACTGGATCGCAAAGGTCGGCGCGGACGGCGTGCAGACAATCGCGAGCCACCACCGGGGTATCGGAATCGCCGCCAAAGTTAGTGACGGCAACCAAAAGGCGCTCATGGTTGCGGTGTGCGCCGCACTAGAGCAGCTCGATATGCTCGATGACGCCTCGCGCCAGGAACTCGCAGTATGGGCGCAAGTGCCGATTCGATCAATTCGCGGAGTTGAAGTCGGGAGGATCGAGCCCCATCTTCACCTGCATTGAACTTCGCCGCTCGCCCGCGAGTCATAAAGCTGCGCAACGTCGACTTATCGATAATCGCAACCGAAACCAAGAAGAAGAGGGAAGTTGCCGTTGAGTGATCGGCTAATCGACCAAGAACTCGTTGAAAAGGCGCAGGCGGGCGATAAGCGCGCCTTCGACTTACTTGTCCTCAAGTATCAGCGCAAAGTGCAGCGCTTGGTGGCTCGCTTTGTCCGGGATTCGGGCGAGGTTGACGATGTGGTCCAGGAAGCTTTTATCAAGGCCTACCGCGCGTTACCTACATTCCGGGGCGATGCGGCTTTCTACACCTGGATCTACCGGATCGCGATCAATTGCGCGAAGAACTATCTCGCCTCTCCCGGACGCCGCATCGTACCCGCGAGCTTCCTCGAAACCGATGAAACCGAAGACGCGGAATCTTTTGATCGCAACACAGGTCTACACGACGTTGCCACCCCCGATGCGGAATACGCGAGTAAACAAATCGCGGAAACAGTGAACCGCGCGATGGCAGCGCTGCCTGAGGATTTGCGCACAGCGGTGACTTTGCGCGAAATCGAAGGCCTGAGTTACGAAGAAATTGCAGAGGCAATGGATTGCCCGATCGGAACAGTGCGAAGCCGCATTTTCCGTGCACGCGAAGCGATTGCTGCGGAGTTGCGGCCATTGCTCGGAACCAGGGAAGACAGGAGATGGTAGCAATGAAAACTGGGCAGGAAATAATGGATTCAGTGGTTGCACACGAGGCAGTGGCGTTGGCCACACGCGAGCAGATCTCACGATGGATGGATGGTGATATCGCGCCGAACGAGGTTGAGTTGGCGATGAAAACGCTCGCAAGCGACGAGGTTCGCTACTGTTGGGCCGAACTGCATTTCGTCGGTGACTGTATTCGTGGGCTCGAGCCTACGCGAGCGGGTTGCGCAGACCGAATCCGCGCAGCGATCGCTGCTGAGCCGACGATCGTCGCCCCTGCCCTTAAAGTCGCCCGTGAGCGTACCTTGCTTGCATCGATGAGACAGATTGGACGCGGCGGGCGCGCCTGGGCAACAGCTGCAGCCATCGCGGCGGTAGGATTCGTCGGCACGGTTACTTATCAAGAATTTTCGACTACAGGTGCGAATGAGCGCGTGTCCTCATTGAATCAGGGGTCGACAGCCGTTGCCGATGGCAGATCTAACCTGCAGGCAGGCACCGTTGCGGTAACGCCCGTTGTTTCGCCCGACTTCAACGCTTTATTGCGCGCCCATCAAGAAAGTGCGGATGCCAACAGTATGTATTCGGTGCGTCAGTACCTTCGCCCTGCTGTAGCGGTGCAAGTGGTGCCATGATGATTCGTGGCGTGGAAGCAACTTTTTTCGCGGCAGCGCTAGTCTCGTCCCACATTTTGGTTTAGTCCAACCACATGTTTGTTTTCTCTCGAATTCGCTTCGCCAAATCTCTGTTGCCCGCGTTTATTGCGGGTGGCATTTTTAGCTCGCAACTACTGGCCCAGTCGGCGGTGGCACCGCTTCCGGGTAACGCCTCCGCGTCTTCAATTCTCCGGCAGGCCGCTAATGCAGCGGCGACGCTGAACTACACGGGCACAATCGTGTACCAGCGGCGAGGTTCTGCGGAAACCTCGCGCATCGTGCATCTCTTTGAGAACGGCGTTGAGATGGAGCGCATCACTACGCTCGACGGCCCGCCCGTCGAAGTAGTTCGCGTAAACGATGAGTTGACCTGTTATTTGCCCGAAGACCGCGTGATGCGGATTGAATCGCGCACGGGCCGGCAGGGATTCCCGTCGCTCCTGCCACGACAGCTCGCCACGCTCACTCAACACTTCAATGTCAAGAAGCTCGAGATTGAACGGGTGGCGGGGCACGATGCGCAAGTGTGGATGTTTGAGCCCACCGATGAATTTCGCTTCTGGCACAAACTCTGGACCGAACTCAAAACGGGGCTGTGGTTACGTGGCAGGGTGATTGATGAAAAGGGCAATACGATCGAAGAAATCACCTTCACCGACATCCAAATCGGCGGAAAAATTGATCGTGAAATGGTGAAGCCGACGCTCGCGAACAAGATTGCACAGTGGCGAGTGGATCGGAAGCTTCCTCACTCGCTCTTGCGGACTGACACGGGCTGGGCCGCGCGAACGCTGCCCGCGGGTTTCGTCAAAGTCAGCGAATCTTTTATGCGTTCGCTGCCGGGCCGCACCGAGCCCGTCTCACAAATCGTCTACTCTGATGGGCTTACTTCAGTCTCCGTCTACGCCTCGCCGATGCCACCGAATCAAACGGTGACCGAAGGTCCAAGCGTGCAAGGTTCGCATCAGGTGTTCACCCGCCAGATTGGCGAACACGCAATTACTGCTTTTGGTGACGCTCGCCCTGCGGCCGTGCGCGCGATTGCCTCAGGTTTTGGCCGCAAATAACACGTTTGTAATTTCTATTTCGACCGGATAACGATATGCAAAAAGGTAGCACCCTACGATCATTCTGGACCGCGCTACTTGGCGTGAGCGCGCTCGCCTTCGTGGCGGGCGGGCCGACGCAGTCGGTTGCGCGTGAACTTCCCGACTTCGTCACGCTCTACGAGCGCAACTCACCGTCGGTAGTCTCGATCAGCGTGACTTCAACGCCAGGTCGTAACCGTCAACGCGCCAACGCGCCTGGCGGCAACGAGTCGCAGCCTGACCGCGAGGAAATGGAAGAGTTTTTCCGTCGCTACTTCGGCGGGGGCGGCGGTCGCTCGCCGCGTGAGTTCCGACGTCAAGGCGGCGGCTCCGGGTTTGTAATCTCTTCCGATGGCTTTATCGTCACCAATGCCCACGTTGTGGAAGATGCTGACGAAGTGCTCGTGAAATTTAGTGATCGCCGTGAATTCAAAGCCAAGATTATCGGCAGCGACAATCGGACTGACATTGCCGTGATCAAAATTGAGGCAACCGGCTTACCCGCCGTACGAATCGGTAATCCCGACGTATTGAAAATTGGTGAATGGGTCGCTGCAATTGGGCAGCCACTCGGTTTTGAGAATACGTTGACTTCTGGAATTGTCAGCGCCAAGGCCCGAGCAAGCCGGGCGCAGAGCTCCACAGGTGATCTCGTCCCGTATATCCAGCACGATGCGGCGGTGAACCCCGGCAACTCAGGCGGCCCGCTTTTTAACTCTAAAGGTGAAGTGGTCGCGGTCAATTCGATGATCGCTACCGTGAGCGGCGGCTTCCAGGGCATTTCGTTTGCAATCCCGATTGATCTCGCGATGGATGTCGTTGGCCAACTTCAAGCGGGCGGCAGCGTGAAGCGAGGCATGTTGGGCGTGCAGATTGGCGCGGTCACCCGTGCGCTCGCTGAGGCGCTCGGTCTGCCAAGAGCCCAGGGTGCCGTGGTGTCCTCGGTCACCAAAGGCTCTGCAGCCGAAAAGGCAGGCATAAAAGAAGAGGACGTCGTGCTCCAATTTAACGGTCGTGCCATCGAAGATTCGCGCGATTTGCCGCGTTTCGTTACCGCTGTTCGCCCCGGCACACCGGCGAAGGTTGTGGTTTGGCGCGAGGGTAAGCAGGTTGAATTGAGCGTAACCCTCGACGAGTACAAAGATGAAGTCGCGGCATCGTCTACCGAGCGCAGCTCTCCTCGTCGCGAACCGGCTAAACCGGAAACAACGAAAGAGGAGCGTCTCGGCTTCACCGTTCGCTCTTTGAACGAGAAAGAACGCAGTAGCGCGAAAGTGGCAAAGGGCGGCGTGGTTGTTGCATCGGTTGAAGAGAAGTCCAATATCTCTTCGCTCGCAGAGGGCGACATCATCACCTCGGTCACGACTGGCGGTAAACGCACCAACGTTGAAACCGCGAAGCAACTTGTGGATGCAGTGAAGGCGACCGAAAAGGGGAAAAGCATTGCTTTCCGCGTAAAGCGCGCCACGGATCGTCAAGGCACTGAATACACGGACTTCTTAGCCACTGAGCGCGTTCCAGAGTAAGCGGTGCTAGCGGCGAGCGGGAGCGAGCCGCTAAAATCAAGAGATTCCTGACCTAGCCGCGTGATTTTCTGCGCGGTGCGTAAGCAGAGCCGGCTACACCGGCTCTTCGTTTTTTTATGCAGCACATCCGTAACTTCTCGATTATTGCCCATATTGACCATGGCAAGTCCACGTTGGCTGACCGCTTTATTCAGCGTTGCGGTGGTCTGTCCGATCGCGAGATGTCCGAGCAGGTGCTCGATTCGATGGATCTCGAAAAAGAGCGCGGGATCACCATCAAGGCGCAAACCGCCGCGCTGCATTACAAAGCAAAAAATGGTCAACTCTACAACTTAAATCTCATTGATACCCCGGGTCACGTCGATTTTTCTTATGAAGTGTCTCGCTCACTTTCCGCGTGTGAAGGCGCGCTTCTTGTGGTGGACGCCTCTCAAGGTGTAGAAGCTCAGACTGTCGCGAACTGCTACACGGCCATTGAGCTCGGCGTCGAAGTGGTGCCAGTGCTCAACAAGATAGATTTGCCGAGCGCAGACCCCGACAACGCCAAGCAAGAGATCGAGGATGTGGTCGGCGTTGATGCAACCGACGCGGTGCTCGCGTCTGCAAAAACTGGCGTCGGCATTGACGATATTCTTGAGGCGATCATCGCCAAAGTACCGCCGCCAAAGGGTGATCCCGAAGCGCCCCTCAAAGCGCTCATCATCGATAGTTGGTTTGACAACTATGTCGGCGTGGTGATGCTTGTGCGCGTCATGGACGGCACGATTCGCCCGAAAGACAAAGTGTTGTTCATGGCAACTGGGCGCAACCACTTGTGCGAACAGGTGGGCGTGTTTTCGCCGCGCTCCACACAAAAAGAGTCGCTTTCCGCCGGGCAGGTGGGCTTTGTGATCGCCGGGATTAAAGAGCTTGATTCGGCAAAGGTTGGCGATACGATCACGCTCGCGCAAAAGCCTGCGACCGAGGCACTACCTGGATTCAAAGAGGTCAAACCGCAGGTGTTCGCTGGCCTCTATCCGGTGGAAGCAAACCAGTATGACGCGCTGCGTGACGCGCTTGAAAAACTCAAACTCAACGACGCTTCCCTGCACTATGAAACCGAAGTTTCGCAGGCGCTAGGGTTTGGTTTCCGCTGTGGCTTCCTCGGGCTTCTGCACATGGACGTGATCCAGGAGCGTCTTGAGCGAGAGTACGACATGGATTTGGTGACCACCGCTCCGACAGTGGTCTACCAGGTGCTGTTGCGTGACGGGAGCGTTGTCGACGTCGATAATCCCGCCAAGCTCCCCGATCTCTCAAAGATTGAAGAGATTCGCGAGCCGATTATCACCAGTACGATTTTGATGCCGCAAGAGTACGTGGGCTCAGTTATGACCCTGTGCAACGAAAAGCGTGGCACTCAGCGCAACATGCAGTACCTAGGGCGGCAAGTGATGCTCACCTACGACATGCCGATGGCCGAAGTGGTCATGGATTTTTTTGACAAACTCAAGAGCGTGTCGCGCGGTTATGCCTCGCTCGATTATGAATTTAAAGAATTCCAAGCTGCGGATGTCGTCAAGCTCGATATTCTTATCAACGGCGACAAAGTTGACGCCCTCTCTTGCATGGTGCACCGCGCTCAATCTCAATATCGTGGTCGTCAAGTCGCGGCCAAGATGCGCGAACTCATCCCGCGCCAGATGTTCGACGTTGCCGTGCAAGCGGCCATTGGCGCCAACGTGGTCGCTCGCGAAAACGTGAAGGCAATGCGCAAAGACGTGCTTGCGAAGTGTTATGGCGGCGACATCACGCGGAAGAAAAAGCTGCTAGAAAAACAAAAAGAGGGCAAGAAGCGGATGAAATCGGTCGGCTCCGTTGAAATCCCGCAAGAAGCGTTTCTCGCCATTCTCCAGACCGGCGACAAGTGATCGCTTGTTCGCTGTTCGCGGCTGGTGAGACCCTGTCGGCGCACGAAGGCTACCGGTTTGTCGCATGTAGATATCGCGTGTGCGCAGCTCGCCGATAATTCACTTAACTAATATTCGCCACGTTGCGTCCACTCAGATGAAATTTTTGCCAGCTTTAGCTCTTGCCGTGCTCGTCGTGATTGCCGGGCGCGGCGTACTGTCGGGCGTACCCGCGATCAGTTTCCCGCTACTTTTATTTCTTGCGGTGGTCATTTGCGGTGCGTCTTGGGCATGGGACAAGTTCTTTCTTTCGAAGAAACGTCCCGCCGGGGAGTTGGCGCATTGGGGGGTCGAAGTACCCGCGTCGATCTTTTGGGTGCTGCTCGTTGTCTTTTTACTTCGCTCGTTCATCGCTGAGCCGTTTCGCATCCCTTCGAGTTCGATGCGTCCAGGCCTCGTGACTGGCGATTTCATTCTCGTAAATAAATTCAGTTACGGAATTCGCCTGCCTGTGCTCGACACCAAGGTGCTAGCGATTGGGGAGCCGGCACGTGGCGACGTTGCAGTGTTCAAAGCCCCACACGAACCCGACAAAGACTACATCAAGCGCATCATCGGCGTTGCCGGAGATACCGTTGTTTACAAAGACAAAAAGTTGTCAATCAACGGTAAAGATGTGCCGCAGGTGGCGGACGGTACTTACAGCTATTCCGAGTTTGGCACCTTCGTCACCACGATGCGTTTTAACGAGACCATTGACGGACGCACATTCGCGATCGCCCAGCTTCCGCAAGTGCCGTCGTTCATTCCTGGACAGCGCTTCCCCGGCTCACCCGTCCCGACGTGTACTGCCGAGGGAGAGACATTGAGCGAAGAACGAGCGCTCACATGTAAGGTCCCACCCGGTCACTATTTGGCGATGGGCGACAACCGCGACAACAGTCTTGATGGGCGGTACTGGGGATTTGTGCCCGACAGCCATTTACGTGGAAAAGCGTTCTTTATTTGGTTTAACTGGGATGATGTATCCAGTTTCGCTTTCAAACGCGTTTTCAGCGGAATACAATGATTCTGCTGTCAGCTTTGGGAATGGCGTCGTGAAAAGGCAAAAAGGTTTATCTCTCTTCGGCTTCATCATTTTGGCGGCGATCGTCGGTTTTGTGATGTTTACGGCCTTTCGCTGTGTGCCAGCGTGGACCGAGTATTTCAGCTTGAAAAAGGTGTTGCAGGCGACGGCAAATGAGTTTTCCGTGGATGCGACGCCCAATGCAATTCGAAGCTCCTATGAGCGCCGCAATGCGATCGAAGATTTGCCGGTCCGTGGTACGGACCTTGAAATTTCTAAGGACAACGGCCGCATCAATTTATCGGTCAGCTACGCACGAAAAGTTCACATCGCTGGGAACACAAGCCTGCTCTTTGATTTCGAAGCGTCGGCCGCAGGCAATAAATAGGCGCCGCGGATTTTGAGTTTAGAAACCGCGCTCGGCTACACCTTTCGTGACCCTCGTTTGTTGCGAGAGGCGCTCACTCATCGAAGCTACGGCACGCCGCATAACGAACGGCTTGAGTTCATCGGTGATGGCGTGCTCAACTGCTCGATTGCGCTTGCGCTCTTCCGGAAATTCCCGGAGCTGCCAGAAGGGCAACTCTCTCGCATGCGTGCGAATCTGGTGAGTCAGCCCGCGCTGCACTCGCTCGCACAACGGCTCGACGTTTCCGATCACATTCGCATCGGTGAGGGCGAAGAAAAAAGCGGCGGGCGCGAACGCCCGTCGATGCTCGCCGACGCAGTAGAAGCTATTTTCGGCGCGATCTTGCTTGACTCGGGCTTTGATGCCGCACAAAACACAATTGATCGCCTTTACGTGCAGCGAATCGCCGCAGTCAATCCTCGCGAGGGTGGGAAAGATGCGAAAACGCGGCTTCAAGAGCATATGCAGTCGAAGCATTTGCCACTGCCGAGCTATGTGGTTGAGCGGGTCGACGGCGAAGCGCATGCGCAAGTCTTCACGGTTCGTTGCACCGTTCATCCGGCCGGTGAGTCTGGGCTGGGGCAAGGCGCATCGCGCCGAGCGGCCGAGCAAATGGCCGCCTCCGCTGTGCTCGCAAAGCTCGGGCAATGAACTCAAATCCTGCTCATTCTCCGGTGGGCGATTTCCGTTGCGGACAAATTGCGGTGATTGGTCGGCCCAATGTGGGCAAGTCAACGTTGCTCAACGAGTTGGTGGGCGCAAAAGTCGCGATTACGTCGCGCAAAGCGCAAACTACG
Organism: Betaproteobacteria bacterium; assembly: GCA_013298765.1. Taxonomy (GTDB): domain Bacteria; phylum Pseudomonadota; class Gammaproteobacteria; order Burkholderiales; family Casimicrobiaceae; genus Casimicrobium. Next base: position 11,351 of record JAAFJA010000011.1, on the reverse strand, counting down.
CGACTGCCTGTGCGCGGCATTGTCACCACCGAAAGCGCGCAATTCGTGTTTGTGGATACGCCTGGCTATCAGACGAAGCACGGTGGTGAAATGAATCGCCGGATGAACGCGAGCGTCCGAAAGGTGCTCTCTGAGGTTGATGTCGTGCTTTGGGTTTGGGATGCGGCACGCCTGGTAGAGGCCGACCTAGCGGGGCTCGCGTTGGCAGAGCACTCGGTGAATGTAATCGCGGTTCCGAACAAAGTGGACACTCTGCTTGATCGTGCGGCGTTTGCGGAAAAGATTTCGGAAGTCGCCGCGATGCGATCCTTCGCCTCTATTGTCCCGGTGTCTGCTACTAAGCGAACGCAGACCAAAGCGTTGATGGGCGAGATTGAGAAGCTTCTCCCGCTCAGCGAACCGATGTACGACGCAGACGATCTTACCGACAAGTCGGAGCGCTTCCTTGCTAGCGAAATTGTGCGCGAAAAGGTGTTTCGGTTCACAGGCGACGAGTTGCCCTATCGCAGCGCTGTGATGATAGAAAAGTTCGAAACCGAAGGCAATTTGCGCCGAATTTTTGCAGCGATCTTGGTCGACAAGGAGAGCCAGCGTCCGATTTTGATCGGCAGCAAAGGCGAAACTTTGAAGCGCATCGGCACCGAGGCGCGGCTCGATATGCAGAAACTTTTCGGCGGACCTGTATATCTGGAGCTCTTCGTGAAAGTGAAGAGCGGCTGGTCAGAGAGTGCGCTCGTGTTGCGAGAGCTTGGTATTACATAAGCTTTGGAATTGAGCCGCAGGTTTCAATGGGGCTAGCGGGGGAAATCTTATTTTTCCGAGAAGTTTTAATATGATGACCCCGCCCCGAAAAGCGCTCGATAAGGGCGTCGTGGTTGTTCATGAGTTACCTTCGATCGCCGATAGGCGCGCACCCTGCTCATTGCACCGCGCGAGGTTGGGATCGAGCACGTACACCGTCGCCTTTTTGCCATGACCGTGCAACAAAAGCGCTCGCCCCCGCAGCGTGCGTTCATACTCCATTCCTACCCCTATAAAGAATCTAGCCTGATTGTGGACGTGTTCACGTTTGAGCATGGGCGCATGGCGATGGTGGCAAAAGGGGCGAAGCGCCCTGGATCGAATCTGCGCGGTGCCTTGCTCTCATTACAGCCGCTCGAAGTGGTGTTCAGCGGGCGTGGCGAAGTTAAAACGATGACGCAGGCCACGTGGGTACCCGGGCAGCCTTGGCTTACGGGGCGCGCGCTCATGTGTGGCCTCTACCTCAATGAGCTGGTTATGAAGCTGCTGCCGCGCGAGGATAGTCATCCGCTCCTCTTCGAATCCTACGCGGCCACGTTGATGACGCTTGCCGAGAGCGAAGAGCACAGCGCAATTCTTCGCGAGTTTGAAACGCAATTGCTTGCCGAACTAGGTTACGGTTTGCAGCTCGAATGCGATGTGAAAACGGGCCTCGCACTGCAACCCGATACGCTCTACCGCTACGATCCGCTCGCGGGGCCAGTGCAAAGCGGCGGCGGAGCGCTGGTGAGCGGCCGTGTCTTGCTCGCGCTCAACAAAGGGGTGTTTGAAGACGTTAAGCTCGCCGCAGAAGCGCGTGATTTCGTGCGTACTATCATTCAATTTCATCTTGAACGTCGCAGCTTGAAATCGTCGCACGTGATGCATGATCTACACACGCTTTCCGAGCGGCTCGACGCGAAGCCCGCTGCGCAACGCAAACTGAAACGTGCGTTGACGACGCCGCTTTCCACGATCGAGGTCGGTACGTCATGATCTACGGCATCGGCACCGACGTCGTATCAATTGAGCGCATTCGCCAAACGATTGAGCGGCACGGCGCGCAGTTCGCTCAACGCATCCTGAGCGATGCCGAGCTCACCCAGCTCAATGAGGCAAACGACCCCACTGCGTGGATCGCAAAGCGCTGGGCAGCGAAAGAAGCTTTTGGTAAAGCAGCGGGTACCGGCATCCGCACGCCGCTTGCGTTGAAGGCTATTGGCATCGTCAACGATGCCGAGGGTAAACCGAGCTTTGAGTTTGCCCCGGCAGTCAACGCGTGGCTCACAAAACGCGGCATCGCACGCACGCACTTGAGCATCAGTGACGAGCGTGAGTACGCAATCGCATTTGTGGTGTTCGAGACGTAGATAAGTCGACTTTTTGATCGAACTCTGCCGTCACACAATTCGCGTTGGTCGCCGTTGGGTGTATCGTGAAAACGCTGCGCCCTGCCGCGCACGTACACGAAGGCTCACAGCGCTGGCCTCCCACGCTCTATATTCGAAGCAAATCAACGATTACATCGCTTGCCATGCCACGCAGCTCCGCCGCCAAACGTCCGCTCGGCCCCATCATGACTTCTATCGACGGCCCTGAGCTGAGCGCTGAGGATCGAGACGTCTTAAGCCATCCACTTGTCGGAGGCGTTGTCTACTTCGGTAAAAATTTCACGGACAAAGCGCAGCTCATCGAACTCTCGCGTCAAATTAAAGCGCTGCGATCACCCGAACTGGTGATCTCGGTAGATCACGAAGGTGGACGTGTGCAGCGCTTTCACGGCGCTGGCTTCACGGAGATTCCGGCGATGCGATCACTCGGTGATTTGTGGACAACGCATCCGCCTTCTGCTCGCGCGCGCGCGTTCGAAATTGGCTTCACGATTGGGCACGAACTGGGGCAGGTTGGAATCGATTTTTCGTTTGCGCCCGTACTCGATTTGGATTACGGTGAGTCGGCGGTCATCGGGCATCGCGCGTTCCACCGTGATCCTGGTGCAGCCGCTGCGCTCGCCACGGCCGTCGTGCAAGGCCTGCGCGCGGAGGGCATGGCCTCGGTCGGCAAACACTTTCCGGGTCACGGTTTTGTGAAGGGTGACACGCACTGGGAGCGCCCCGAGGACGCACGTAGTTTTGCTGAAGTAGAGGCGGCGGATCTGATTCCGTTTCGCGAGCTAGTTGCCGCTGGCGTCGACGGCATCATGGCCGCGCATCTCGTGTTCCCCAACATCGATCCGCAGCTCGCAAGTTTTTCGCCGTATTGGTTGCAAGAGGTCTTGCGCCACAAGCTGCACTTTCGGGGGGTGATCTTTACCGATGACACATCGATGGTTGCAGCCCACGCCGTGGGCGATCTCGTCGCGCGGGCGGAAGCGTCGACACAGGCTGGCGCAGACATTGTGCTCGCATGCAACGACCGAATGGGGCTACTCGAACTGCTAGACAAGTGGGAGCCTGCGCCAGAAGCATCACTCGCCCGCAAATGGGACCGCATGCGCAAGAAGGCAGCGGGTAAGCGGCATTGAAATGACAGCCGAGTTGATTTTCTAACGGGCTATGGTCCTGCAGCCTCTCTAAAAATAGGGGTAGCGGGTTATTCAATACATGTTGAAAATACAGTTACTCTGCGCAAGCCCTGTTCAAATATGGCTTGTTAGCCCATAGTTATAGTCCGTTCGTTTCCTCGTCGGCGCGCGATTTCCACAGATTTCCATAGATGTCGCGAGGGTCCCTACGACAGCGCGAATAGCACCTGCCAGTCGTCGTTAGTTGACCGACATCGAACCAGTCAGCGAAAGCCACAGCTGCGCGACGCCGAGTCATCATCAAGTGTGGCCCCAGCGCAGGTTGCGCCCAAACGGCGTCTGCCTGTCCGTTTGGCCGTCTAGCGCGGCATAGCGCCCGTCTCTAGCATCGTTTTCGCTGCGTACCTCGCGGCGAGCTTCCCAAAAAACAACGATGCGAATCATGATGAGACCCTACCTATCTTCCCGCGCGTGCGCCGCGGCTTCTGCGATCGCCACCGCGGCAATGCTTACATCCGCGCCAACGCTCGCACAATCACCGCCACCGTTCAAGGTCTACAGCGGCACTGTGGGCCACTTTGACGTTGTCAAAGGCGTGAACACCATCAAAGTAAACGATGGTTTTTTGTCGTCTGGCACCGTGGCTCCAAACTCAAAAGGCGTGTATCGCATCAAGCCAGGGCAAGCACTCGCGTTGCTATACCAGGGGAAGTCAAAACCCGGCGAGACAGGCGTCGACTTTGGCAAAGTGGTGACGGGTAACTATGGAAAAGTGATCCGCAAAGTCGATGGCCAAGAAGTACGTATGGACAACTATCTTGGCGTGGAGACACGCTTCGAGATTACGTGGATCAACAAACCGCATGAGGATGCATACGGCATCTCGCGCAAGTACAAAAGCAAATTTAATCCGCCGCTGCCTGCCGCCGAATTTGATCGTACCGACGGAATTATTTTGATCAACAGCCCGGATCCGGCACCCGCGCTTAAGGTGCCCGCGTTTGCGAAGGACGTGAACAAGGTGGCGGGCAAAGTGCTCACCGTTTACTACCTCGCTAGCCCGATTGATGCGGAGCCGTTCCTCACGGTTGAGGTGGACTACACCGGCGTGCAGCCAGGCTCCACTTCAAGCGTTAAAAATGCGAGCGCCTCGTCGGAAGCAAGCGCAGCCAACGCGCAACAAGCGCGTGATGATCGAGCGGCCGCTCAACAATCGGCATCCGACGCGCGAGCCGAGCAAAAGAAACAACGCGATGAAGAACGTGCTGCCGCGAAGGAAGCGAGGGATGATGCACGTGCCGATGCCGCAGCGGAGCGCGCACGCAAACGCGCAGAAGCAGCTGCCCGCAAATCGGGTTCCTAAGTTCTAGGCGGAGGTTATCCAGTGAATCCCACACTTCAAGAATTACTAGAGCCCTGTTTCCGACGCACTACCAGTGCGTTGCGTTGGATGGGGTTGATCTTCACAGCGTTTTTTGGTGTCGTGTTTCTTATTGCCGTGTATTCGGTGTTAGCTGCACCGAAGATCAACGGCGGCATGATGATTGGCCTTGGCATCGCCTTTCTGTTTGTCGCTGGCAGCTACGCCGTATTCGCGCAAGCTGATCGCGTTCAAAAGCGCTTACATCACGTGTTTTTTGTGGCCCCTGAACAAGTCGTGAAGATCGACGCAAAGGTGTTTCAGAACGGCCCGTTGATGCAGTACATGTTTCATTTTCACTCGATGAAACCGACCAAGCGCGTGGGCATCAACGTACCCAATCAAGCCACGTTTGATGCGCTTCGCACCCTGTTGCCGCAACACTTTCCCAATGCAAACCCCGCGGTGACGAAATGAACCGACGCGAGAATTCAATCCGCCTAGAAATGCTCGGCATTGCCAGAGTCACGCTTCGCGGAGCGTATGCGCTTGTCGCCTGTAACCTATTCGCGATGGGCGCAGTTGAGGCAAGCCCATCATGGGCAACGTTTAGCGGCGCAGTTCCAGTTGGGAGTGGCAGTCTGGCAACCATGCAGACGCTCACTGCTTCGGTTCCGGGGGCGGGTCGCGGCGGCGGCCCCGCGTCGCTTACGTTTAGCGTGAGTGGTGGCGTCGGCGCATGGAACGGGTTCAGCGTCGGCGCGAATGACGACGGCTACTACGCCGCCCCCAACTTGCCGGTCGCAGGCGTCACGTTCATGAATGGTGCCCCCGGCTATAACGGAGGCGTACCAGCCGCAGCGGCCGCCTCGTTCGCTGCCGCCTATAACGTCCTAGGCGCGCCGCCCGGCACACCAACACCGTCAGACCGCGCTGCGATTTACTTCGATGCGGGCGACGGCACGACAGCAACGGTGAGCTGGGATTTCAGCGCACTCAATGGCGGTCGGTTGTTGGCCGGATCGTGGATATTCATCGATGGCGTTGATCAAGGTGAGCGCGTGGTGTTATCGGGGCCGCCAGGATGGATCGGATCGGTTCATGTTGGCGATTCCACGCTGCCGCGCCCTCCGCAGTCTGGCGCACCGCCCACGGTGAGCGCACCCACGTTTCCTGTGTGTGCCCCTGCGCTTACCAGCAGCGCAACCACGCTCCAGCTAGACGGTCGCTATGGTGATCTGAGCAATCTTGCGCCGAGTTGCTCGAGCACGCCCGTGCCTGTATCAGGCGTTACCGTGGGCTACACCAAGGGCATGGACTCGGTCGGTGTGTGGGTGCGAACCGCAATCGACGTCACCACCCTGACGCTGAGTGCGAATGACTTAGACGTGAGCCCACGTAATCCGCAAACGGGCGCATACCTCGGGCCCGACAACAATTTTGTGCTTGGAGTGGGTTTCATCGCAGTCACCGAATCGCTTCCGATACCTGGCCCGAACGGGTTGCTATTGGTGCTTCTCACGCTGCTACTCGGTGTTGCAGCATGGCGAGTGCAACACACCGCGCGCTCGGGAAAGCGCTGCGAAGCGCAGTTTTGAACGAAGCTATTCATGAGCAGGTTGATTGCGTGTGAGTCGAGAAGGTACGATCCATTTTTTGTGATTGCGTGGTGGCGAAGAACTCGAAGAATCACCGAGTTGGCAAGTGCGCTGCTGTTCGCCATAGGCATGAGCGTAGCGGCTGCCCAGCAACCCGCGTGCGTCGCAACCCCCGAAGTTGGTCGAAGCTGTGTTGACATGATTGTGGTCGCGCCGTCGGCTTCGACTCAGTCGCGCACAGGAGTGGGCTCCTTCAGTGCTGACGATGAGCCTGGAAACGATTCGAGCGGTATCAATCACGTAGTCCGATCACTCGATTTGCTCGCGTACGAAGTCCGCTATCGTGTACTTAACCAAGACGCGAACGGTCTGCGGCTTCGATTCACGCTTCCGCCTGAGCTTGAGTACGCGAATCCAGTGAATCCCGCTTTCGGCAATGCGCCGATACCGGATTACTGTCTATCGGGCTCGACTCAAGTGGGCGCAAATTTGGACTGTCGATTGGGCACCGTCTCGCAAGGCGTGGCACGAAGCGCGCTCCTCTATGCGCGACCAAAGTTTGGTACCGCCGACGGCACAGTGGTCCGGCTGCAGGCCAGCATCGAAGCAGCCAATCAGCAGGCGAGCGGGGCGGTGCAGCGGATTGGCTACCAGGATTCAGTTTCCGAGCTTGCGCTTAGTTGTAATGTCTCACGCCTAAATGCAACGCAGACGCTATCGCCGTGCGGTGATGTGGTGTCGGCTCGTCCGCAGTTCGATCTTGAAATGGGCGGCTTCTCGTCAACGAATCTCACCGACCGATCTGCCCGTGGCCCTGATGCGGTCACTGTAGCGCTTGCCTCGTCAATATCCACCGTTGTCGGTGGCGCGCCAGGTCGATCAGGGTACGTAGTGACAGTTCCAGTAGCGATTGCATTACCCGGCGATGGCAGTGGCGGCGCACCGTTGAACTTGACGGGACCAATCAATCTAGGGATGCAACTGGCAAACAATGACGCGCTTGCGGGCTTCGGCGAATTGGTCGGATGTGGCGTTAATGGGAACGATGATCCAGTACCCAACGGCACACGCTTAGGCGCGGGTTGGGCGGTGAACGTGAGCCCGCCGGTTTCGCTAAGCGCACGTCGCTTTCCTTACGGAACCATCGGATTGGCCGGATCAACGAGCGCCGATGCCGCACACAACTCCGGGCAGATGAACTGCATGCAAAGCGTGGCGGGTGGCGACATTGGTATCGCTATTCAGCCAGCGTCGAACACGTTCGCGCCACCCACATTTGCCGCGCGAAACCTGGACGGTACAGCTACCTCGCGCCGCTATGTGTTCGTTGGCTTGGTCGTCATCTTTTATCCGGCTGATCGAGTGCTGACTCCGAGCTCTGGGGGTACGGGCGACGGCTCGGTCGGTATTCGCTTCAATATCGGTCAACCTGTCAGCGGTGCGCTACAAGGGATGACACTTGGCAGCGTCAGCGAGCCCGACGCATTGGCGATCAACGACGGCTTTGCCGCGATTGGAGCCTACGATGATGACAACAATAATTTTTTGAATTCGTCCCTGGACTCAATTGGCGCGACTTATGCCAAGCTCTGGCGAAATCCGCGAGCGGATACTGATACGTTTCAGGGCGCGACCTGCCTGCGTGACGGCACCGACCCGATCTGTCGTCATGGCTACGCGTTTCCTGGCGCAAATCTCCAATCATTGTTTGTCTACAACTATCGAGAGTTCATCTCGCGGGCGAACGTTGCGTTTTGTGACGAATGGGATAGCGCGCGTACACGCCTTCGCGTGCCCTTCGATCCTCTGGCGAATCCGGCAGAAATGCCGCCGGGTCATGCTTTATTGCTAGAGCTTGGTGGACTCAACAGCGCTCCGGATGTGCTTGCGTCTATGGGGCTTTCGATTGAAGTAAGCACAGATCAGGGTTTAATTCCGAATATCGACTGGCAGCCGACCGAACCGGATCGAACACAATCTCGCAGCCAGGCGTCCGCACCCGAATGTAGCTCTGGAAACTGGATCGCGGCAACGCTTCCCCCAGCGGTTGTTGCAAGTCTGAATACCGTGGTGTTGCCGACTTCGCTTGAGTCGCCACCCGGCAGCGGTATTTACCCGGCAATTAAGCGCGTTCGCGTACGTGCTGCCAATTTGCCACCCTTCGTCACGCTCGCCCTCCGCGGGAGCTATGAAGTAATCGCAGGCTCGCCCGGAATGCGCCTGCCAAACCGAACCTCGTTTCAGCTCGAATCCGGTTCGAACTGGACTTACGCCGAGAATGATCACGCCATTGTCAGAAGCGTCGACACATCGATAAAGATTGCAGCATCTCGAAATCTGACGACGGGAGCTAGCGCACCGATCTCGATACTGTCGTTTGGCGAGACAGCCGAGTTCACAATCAACACAACGCTCACCAGCGGCGAAACGCAACCATCTCCCTTAGCGATGCCGCTCGTCGTGAAGAGCTTCTTGCCAGTCGGCCTAAGCTATATCGCCGGTTCAGCGGCGCCGGCACTGTTCCGCGCACCCTATGCCGCAACCAACCCGGAGACTGGGCTGCCCGCAGAAGTATTGGAGTGGCAGTTTTCGAGCCCCGTCGCGGGTGCGCAGCAGCCTCCGATGACGTACCAGGTGCGACTTGGTTTCGGCGTAGGCAACGGCGTGAGTTTGCACACAACCGCAACCGTCGAGCACGCGCTTGATCCATCGCCGCTTATCACGTCACCGCTACCCTCATCGAATGAAGATCGTATCGACGTTGCTGACATCACCGCCCGCGTGCCACCAGGCCTGCTGACCACGCTCACCGCGACGACGCCGTTCATCGATCTCGGAGGCATCGCGACATGGGAGTTAGGTGTCGCAAATACAACCGATGCAACGTTTACAGCGCTGCGGCTCATCAGCCCGTTGCCGCGCGTTGGCGATCTCATCAATAGCGCAAACTCATTCAGCGGCGCATTCTCAAGCGGCCTGGTCAGCGGTATTGCAAACGGCGTCACGCTTTACTACTCGACGAGCGCCGCAACGGTTATCAATCGAAATCCGAACTGCGTATCCAACGGAGGTAGTCTGCCGGATGGGTCGGGCGCCTGCCCTGGGTCCGGTGCGCTCTGGACGCCAGCCAGTGCCGGCGTGATTCCTGCTGGCACGACGGCCATTCGTATCGACGACACGCGTAACCTTGCCCCGAACGCCAGCAAGCTATTTGCGTTGTCGATCGATACTGATGGCAACCGAGCGGGCGACACCTACGAATTCAGTTTTGCGGCCACTGCGCTCGGCCAGTCACTCGTCGTGCAAAGTCCTCGTGCATCAATCCGAGTGCCCTCGGCGGAGCTGCGCGGCGCGGTGTTTTCAGACAATGATGACTCGCACACGCCGAGCTCTGCAGACACTGGGATTCCAAGCGTCACAATGCGCTTGTCGGGTCGTGATGCGCACGGCAATACCTATGTACTCAATGCTGAAACTGCTGCCTCCGATGGTCTTTCATCAACGATAAATCGCATTAGCGTTAACGGTGGGGCAAACCTGTCGCGGACTTGTAGCGCGGTACCCCCACTTTCGCGGGGTGAATATCTCTTCTGCAACCTGCCATCGTCAGACAACGCAGGCTATCAACTTTTTGAGCAGCAACCGCTTGACTACCTGGATCGCGAGGAATTCGTAGGCGTGCTTAGCAGTGCTCAGCCAGCGGGAGTCATCAGTGCGAACGACACCATCTCTGGTATTCGGGTACAAAACGATCTAGTTACAGGTGCCGGTGATCGCGGCAGCGGCTACCTGTTCGCTGAATATCCTGTGCACGCAGTAGTGCGCGGTCGTGTGCTGAGCGAGCAAAGCGTTCCACTAAATCAAACCGATGACGGACCGAATATCGATACAGGAATTTCAACTTCGCTATCGATTGCGTGCGCTCCCTCTTCGATGGGAAACGCTTCCGCGCAGAGCGCGTCAGATGGGAGCTTCGAATTCACCCGTATCCCAGTGGGCGCGAACTGCACGATCACCGAGACGCAGCCCGCAGGCTATCGCAATTTTTATAACTTGCTCGGCGATGGCGCTTACGCACAGTCAGGCGACACGGGAACGGGGGCGAGCACAATTTCGATAGTCGTCCCCGCACGCGGCAGCAACGGAAACGTATTTGGTGAATTGCAACTAACCGACACGACGAGTACCGTCCTTTGCGATCCGTTGCAACCGACCGCTGGGCAACAAGTGATCTGCACGGCAACCTGCACTAATCACGGACCGAGCGCAGCCGCGAACATGACGTGCGAAATCACCAACCGAGATCAATTGCCCGGCTACCGCGGTGGATATTGCGTGAGTCAAGCGCCGATTTCACCAGGCGGTGTCTTGACATGCACTGTACAGTTTCTCTTCCCATTCGGGTTGACGGAAATTCTGGCCGGATCGGGCGCAGCCAACGATTCAAATGGCGGTCCGCAGCCGACGGCAGGAAACAATCCGAGCCGCGTGTCGCTGGCGCCTCAGCTTTTATCGCAGATCGCCGATGTGCCGCTTCACCGCGCGACGGCACTGGTTCTAGCGCTCCTGCTGCTACTAGGCGGGTGGCGACGATTGATCAAATCGCACTCACAAGCCCAACCAAGGGTGTAACAAACTGCATTTCGCGTTTCGAGCGTTTCGGTAAATCGCTAGGGCGGCCAAACGCGAGCCGCTCGCAGGTTCGAACTCAACGAACGTGAGAGCAGAGCTTCACCTGTACTTCTGGGCGGCTAGCGAACGCCCACTGCGCCGCAGAGAATTTGAGTTGAATTAACTCAAGCTCAACCACACTATGAAACGGTTACTCAATGGGATGCGTCGGTGCTCGCCGGGGCTTGTTGTCTCGCTTGCCGCGCTCGCTCTGCCTCAGGTAAATGCGCTTAACGATACGGGCACGACCGCTTGCTATACCAACAACCAATTCCCGACGAGCTGCACGGCCGCGGTGATTTCAGACTCAGGCACTCATCCAAGACAAGACTCGCGCCTGGGTCGTGACGCCAATCCGTCACCAGGGAAAATCGGCGCTGGCGCAGCAGGGTTTGACTTCACGAAAATCAGCAACGCT
>JAAFJA010000010.1 GCA_013298765.1 Betaproteobacteria bacterium | reverse complement strand
TGGCACGATTAGCTGTCCGATCACGGTGACGATGCCGGGTACGGCCGGTGGCACGGACACCACGCAGACCAGCGTTGGGGTGAACGGCACGACGGGTGCGGCCAATGACAACAACACGGCCAACAACGGCACTACGGGCAGTGTTGCGATCATTGACGCGTTGAATGACACCGGAAGCGTTGGCTCTGTTGCTGGCGGCCTCGTCGCGATTCTTCCGAACGACGAATTCGGCGCGACAGTGGGACCCACTGTCGGAGCTAGCGGAATTAAGCCTCCGACAATCGTGGTTGGACCCAACACGACACTGCTTACAGCCACGATTGACGCTGCGACGAACCAGATTCGCGTTCCAGCAGGCACGCCACCAGGTGTGTACACGGTTGAATACGAAATCTGCTCGGATCCCGACACAACGCCTCTGGCTTGTGACCGTGCGATTGCGACGATTACAGTGTCTAACACGACGGTTGATGTCGTAAGTGCTGTTACGGTGCCTGCCTTGATTGGCCCGGGACAGTCCGCGACCGGTGAGGTTGTGTGTACTAACAACGGTGCAATTGCGGCCACTGCAGTATCCTGTACCGCGACGACCGCAATACCAGGTGCGGTTGTAAGTGTTGGCGTATGCACGCCGAGTGTGGGTAGCACTGCGGCGAGCTTGTTGCCGGGTGGGACCTTGACCTGCTCGTTGAGCATCACAGCGCCTGGAGTGCGTGGCGGCGCGGATGAACCCGCGACGATTGTTGTCATCGACGGAAACACGACGGCAACGAATGAGTCGCCGGGTAGCACGAACAACAACACGAGCACTGGTGCTCTCGCAATCGTTGATGCACTAAACGACGCTGCGACGGTCGGTTCAGTAGCCGGCGGAACGGTGATCATTCTCGCGAATGATCGTCTCGGTAGCGCGGTGAGCGCACCAGTAATCGGCATGGGCGGAATTCTCGCTCCTACGATTGTCCCTGGCGCGAACACGACGCTTCCAGGCGCAACAATCGTCGCTGGTGCGATCAACGTTCCGGCAGGGACGGCACCGGGCAGCTACACCGTCGAGTATGAGATTTGCTCGCAGTCGGTCTCGGCAGCTTGTGATCGCGCGATTGCAACGATCACGGTTAACGACACGACAGCGGACATGACGTCTGCGATTACGGGCTTGCCACCGTCAATTGCACCTGGACAAACCGTCAGCGGTAACCTCGTGTGTACTAACAACGGACCGGGTTCGGCTTCTAACCCGACCTGCACCGTGAGCACGACGACGCCGGGCGCATCTGTTGTGATTTCTGGAAGCTGTACTCCAGCTCTGCCGCTAGCCGTGCCGTTGTCCGCAGTTGCGCCTAACAACACGATTAGTTGCCCGATCTCGGTGACAGCGCCTGTGAATGCCGGCGCCCTGAGCGAAGTCACAGCGACGACGATCGCGCTGGTCGGTAGCACGAGTGCAACCAATGAAAACGCCCAGCAGCAGACAAATAACTCGTCTTCTGCAAGCGTGGTGATCATTGATGCGCTTAACGACGCTGGCACGTTTGGCTCCCTCGTTGGCGGCTCCGTAAACGTTTTAACCAACGATCAAAACGGATCTTCAGCTCCGACAGTTGGCTCAGGCGGCAGCAATACCATCGCCCAAATCAGCAGCACAGCACCTGCGGGTGGTACGGCGCTCAGCCTTGATCCAACAACGGGAATCATCAACGTACCGGCCGGTTCTACTCCAGGGGTGTACACCGTCGTTTACGATTTGTGCAGCGTGCCTGCAACGACGCCAGTCGCTACCTGCGACCGTGCAACGGTGACTATTACGGTGGACGATACCTCCGCGGATATGACTTCGCAAATCATCGGGCTTCCTGCCTCTATGGGACCGGGCGCTACGGTGAATGGCTCAGTAGTCTGTACAAACGCGGGGCCATTCACGGCGTCCAACCCAACGTGTACGGTTGCCACGGCAGTGCCTGGTGCGACGGCGGTGATCACCGGCGCGTGCGTGGCTAGTGCGGGCAGCACCCTGACATCGCTCGCACCGAGCGGAACGATTACTTGCCCGATTTCTGTAACTGCGCCAGGTAATCCAGGCGCGCCGGGCGATGTGGCTGCAACCAGTGTTGTGGTGACGAGCACGACAGGCGCGACAAACGAGCCAGCTCCGCTGCAGACCAACAACGGAGACAGCGAAACGGTTGCGATCGTGGATGCTGTCAATGAGACGGTCAACATCGGCGCTTCCGGCGGTGTGGTTAACTTGTTGCTCAACGACACGAATGGTCCGGCCTCCGCGACCGTAGGCATGGCTGGAAACGTCACGATCGCGCAGCTGCCAGGAGCAACCGCGCCCGCTCTCGGCACGCCGCTCACGCTTGACCCAGCGACAGGCTTGGTGAACGTTCCGGCAAATGCGGTGCCAGGTGTGTACACCGTGCCGTATCAAATCTGCTCGACCAACCCGACAGCAGCATGCGATACCGCCGTGGCCACAATCACCGTCTCTGCAGGTGCGGCTGATATGCGCGCAACCTTCCCGACGTCTGGTCCGGGCTCGCTTCCAATCTCGGTCGCGCCAGGTCAAACGTATAGTGGATTGCAACTGGTCTGTACCAACCTTGGGCCGAACCTTGCGCTCTCGCCATCGTGCTCTGTGTCGGTGAGCGTTGGTACGGTGAACGCGCTGTCGTGTTCGCCAAGTAACCCTGCTGTTCTAGGCACGGGTAACGCGATCACCTGTACGTTCAGCTATACGGCACCAGGCACGCTCGGTGGTAGTGATACTCCGCCACAAACGGTCCAGTTCACTGGTATCACTAACGCACAGAACGATTCAGACCCATCGAACAACATCGTTCAGGGTGTTTCGCCGAGCGGACAGATCACTATCGTGATTGATGCCATCAATGACAGTGCAGTGCTTCCGTCCGCGATTGGTGGCGTTGTCACGCTGCTCCAAAACGATCAACTCGGTACGATCGCGAACCCAAGCGTGAGCGCAACGGGCGTAACAGCACCGGTGATTGTTCCTGGCGCTAACACGACGCTTCCTGGGGCTTCGATTAACCCGAGCAACCAGTTGGTTGTTCCTCCAGGTACGCCGTCGGGTGTCTACACGGTGGAATACCAAATCTGTGCACAAGCCGCACCAACGGTCTGCGATACGGCCATTGTGACGATCACGATACCTGCAGTTCAAAGTGTTGATCCGCAACCAGTACCAACACTCGACCTGAAGTTCCTGCTCGCATTGATGATGCTTGTGGGATGGCTGGGGATGAAAGCGCAGCGTCGCCGTAAATAAGCAACGCATCTCGTGATGAAAAGACCGGCTTCGTGCCGGTCTTTTTCTTTGTGGCGGCGTAGATCGTCATTGTTTGGAAGCGACTCATCCGTCGTGGTTTGTCCACGGGTGCGCGCGTGAAAAACCAAGCTTGCCGCCGCAATCTGCAATCAGTCAAAACGCGCACCGCGAAGAGGCGTCAGCGTTTCCCTAAAATCGCAGGAACGAATACGGATCCAGCATGCAAGAACTCATCTCAGAACTTAAGACTTCGATTTCTATCGCCTCCGCGAAGGTTGCAGAACTCCGGGGGTTACTTTGACTACGACCGCAAAAAGCGACGCGTAGAGGAGGTAAACGCCGAGCTGGAAGACCCGAACGTCTGGAACAAACCGGATCGTGCACGTGAACTCGGGCGCGAAAAACGCGAGCTTGATGGCGTCGTCGCTGCCATTGATTCGCTGGAAGCAGACACTGGCGGCGCGGCTGAATTGCTGGAGATGGCTGCGAGCGAAGCGGATGAAGCGACGCTAAACAGTATTAAAGCGGATATTTCCCGCGCGTCGGCGCTGATTGCTGACCTCGAATTCAAGAGAATGTTTTCTGGCGAGGCGGATGCTTCAAACTGTTTTATTGATATCAACGCTGGCTCGGGCGGCACCGAGGCGCAGGACTGGGCACAGATGCTGTTCCGGATGTATAGCCGCTACGGCGAGCGCCGCGGCTTTGCGGTGGAGGTGCAGGATTACACCGATGGCGACGTTGCTGGAATAAAGTCTGCGTCCCTGAAGATTTCTGGAGATTACGCATACGGCTATTTGCGTACTGAGACAGGCGTACACCGATTGGTGCGTAAGAGCCCATTTGATTCAAATGCGAAACGTCACACATCGTTTGCATCTGTATTCGTCTATCCAGAAGTGGATGATTCGATCGAGATCGACATCAATCCCGCAGACGTGCGCACTGACACGTTTCGCGCCAGTGGCGCAGGCGGTCAGCACATCAATAAAACCGATTCAGCGGTTCGTTTGACGCACATTCCCACGGGTATTGTCGTGCAGTGCCAAGACGGTCGCTCGCAACACAGCAACCGCGACGTGGCTTGGAAGCGGCTTAGGGCTCGTCTCTACGATTTCGAGCTTCGAAAACGGCAAGAAGCGCAGCAAAAACTAGAAGACACGAAGACAGACATTGGCTGGGGGCACCAAATCCGAAGCTATGTGCTTGATCAGTCTCGGATCAAGGATTTGCGAACCAGTCACGAAACCGGAAACACCCAGGCCGTACTCGATGGTGATCTCGATGCCTTTATCGAAGCATCGCTGAAAGCCGGCGCAAGCTTAGGAACGGGCGAGGCCGCTTAGCGCGCGGCAGTTGCGGAGCTAGCTCGGCAATCTCGCCTGCCCCGCTGCGAGTGCATCAAAGTATTCACACGCGGCGCCTGCCCGAGCTTAGCCTTTATTGGCGAAGCTGCTCACGCCAGCACATTCTGTTCGGCCGCAGAGACACTTTCGCGACACCAATCATCCGAGAATTCAATGCGCTCAGTGAACTCGCGTGACTGTGATGGGCGCGCACTTCTAAACTCAACTTATGCCCGCAATTCTTCAGCCCCGACTTCTTCAGCTTCCCACCAAAATCCTCGGCAAGCAGTGCGTTCTGCGCCCCTACCGATCGGGCGACGGGCGCGCGAAGTTTGAAGCGGTCAACGAAGACCTCGCTGATCTTTCGTACTGGATGGCTTGGCCGGAGCGCCACCGAAGCGTTGAAGACTCAGAAAACTACGCGCGCGAGATGGCCGGGAAGTGGATTACGCGGGACGCGTTGATACTGGGAGTATTTTCGCTCGATGAAAAAACACTCTTAGGCGGCTGCGGATTCCACGGCTTTGATTGGACCGTACCATCGCTCGAAATCGGTTGGTATCTTCGCAAAAGTGCGCGCGGTCAGGGCATCGCAACTGAGGCAGTTTCTCTCTGCTGCACCCTCGCGTTTGACCATATGAAAGTTAATCGCGTCTGGGGTAGCTGTGACGCGCTCAATACGCGTAGCGCTAAGCTCTTCGAGCGCATCGGCTTTGCGCGCGAGGCGCACCTTCGGGGCGAACGCCGCGACCATCGCGGCAACGTGCGCGACTCGTTCGTCTACGGCATGCTGGCGCGCGATTGGGCGAGCCAGCGCGACGCGACATGAGCGAAATTCAGGCGCCCCCCGTCGCGCCAGCGAACGAAGCAGCCCCCAGCGTTAGAGACAAAAGCGAACTAGGGTGTCGCAACTGTGGATACGACTTAAGCTTGCTGCCTAACGCGAAGTTCTGCCCTGCTTGCGGGCAAGAAACAAGCCGAGCGCCGCCTACGTTTAACGAATTCGTTCATCACTTTTTCGGCAACTACATCGCCGTCAAAGGCTCGTTCATTCAGACGCTTTGGCGACTTATATCGCGGCCCGGTGCGCTGACAAAAGACTATCTCGAAGGCCGAAAACGCGCCTACATACTTCCGCTGCGTTTGTACCTCACCGTCAGCGTGATCTCGTTTCTTGTGTTCGGCATCCTAGCGGGGCAAAGCATGCAAGGCTTGGTCAACAACGAGGCGAAAGCTAACCCTACCGCATTCGAAAAAGGAAATGTGATCTCGTTTGGTGATAACAACAACATCACCTTTGAGAAGGGCAAAATTCAGTGCAACAAGGTGCCTGAATGGATCTGCGCTCGAGCGAAACAGAAGTTTGGCTCAGCAGACGCCCTCAAACATCTGGTCGAAACCCTGCCCGAGCGGATGGTTCGGTATTGGGCCTATGCGATGTTTGTGCTGGTGCCGCTCTTTGCGGTATTTCTCAAGCTCGTTTATGTGCGCAGACGAATGACGTACGGCTCTCACATCGTCTTCGCCCTGCACTTACACACCTTCTGGTTGCTCGCGATTCTCGCCTCGCTCGCACACCAAACGCTTCTCGCGATCCTCTCGTTTGCGATCCCCGTGTACGCGACCGTCGCGATGCGCCGTGTGTATGGAGGCGGCTGGATTAAAACGATCATCAAAGCGCTTCTCATATCGTTTCTCTACGTTCTCGCCGCAATCATTGCTGTCGGGTTTGTCGCGCTCATTGCTCTGATTGTGTGAAGTGCTGGTAGAGATAAAATTTTCGAGCTTAAGCCAACATTTATGGGGGCTAGCGTCAATTTATTTGCATTCTTGCGTTTTATACTTATTGCAAGCTCACCCATATAAAACTGATTTTTCTGCGGAGTAGTCATTAATCTCTAGCGCCTTTTTTAAGCGTCTAGAATTGCTTTATGCAACTCCGTTCCTCTGCTCTCTCCGCGCTCGCCTTCGCAATTCAATCGACCGCAAAATTTGACTACCCTGCTGATCGCACGCTCACCTACGTTTTGCGCGAAAAGCGAGTCGGCTCGCTTGATCGGCCGCTCGTGGCAGAGGGTTTTTATGCGTGGTTGCGGCATCGGCTCACAGTTGAAACCATTGCGTTTGACGGCGGCAAACCGAAAGACGAATTCACCGCGCTCGCGCTTGCGGCGCTTGCTCGACAGTTTCGTCGTCGCGTTACCGTCCCTACCGGCGAAACAGATCGCTACACCAAGTTTCTGAAGACCGAGGAAACCATTGGCGCGCATCCAAAACGTGAACTTCCCGCATGGCTCTGGGATCGCCTTGGTTTGCAGTATGGCAACGATGAGCGTATCGCGCTCGCGGACGAACTCTTGAAACCTGCGTCGTTTGATCTGCGGGTGAATACGCTCAAGGCAAAGCGAGACGATGTACTGCGGCGCTTAGTAAAAGAAGGCTTTGATGGCGCCCGCGCAACGCCGCTTTCCGATATCGGCCTTCGATTGCAAAAGCTTGAACTAGGGCGCGTTGATATCTCGCGGCACGAGCTTTTCGAAAACGGCGTGATCGAAGTGCAAGATGAAGGCTCGCAATTGCTCGCGAAACTCGTGGGTGCAAAGCGCGGCGAATTCGTGATCGATTTCTGTGCGGGTGCGGGTGGAAAAACGCTAGCGCTCGCGGCGATGATGGCGAGCACGGGCCGCCTCTACGCGCTTGATAACAACGAACGCAGACTCGACAACCTAGGGCCACGTCTCGCGCGCTCAGGCGCGAGCAACGTGCAGACGATGCGCATTGAAAATGAACATGATTCAAAACTCGCAAAGTTTGCGGGTAAGGTGGATCGAGTGCTCGTTGACGCCCCGTGTTCAGGCTTGGGCACACTCAAGCGGAACCCCGATCTCAAATGGCGTCAGTCTCCCACGAGCGTCAAAGAATTGGTTGAGATTCAGAAGAGTATTCTCAACGAGGCCGCCAAACTGGTTCGACCCGGTGGACGGTTGGTTTACGCTACGTGTAGTTTGCTCTCCGAGGAAAATGAAAAAGTCGCAGAGCACTTCGTTGCGAGCAATGAAGGCTGGTCGATTGTCCCGGTTTCGCTTCGCGATGAAACGCCGAATCCAGAGAAACCGTTTGCGCAGTTGCTACCGCATCGCGATGGGTGTGATGGTTTTTTTGCGGCGGTGTTTGAGAAGTCGTAGGATGGCGTAGGGCGCAATCTAATTGCACTCAAATTGGTACGAGCCGCGGTTGCCTATGCTGTGCTTTGACGACCGTTAAGCACGACACAAAAAGCGTAACTGGTGGTTTCCCGATAAATGGTGAAAGATCATGACTTCTCAGTTTTGGAGATGATCCATGTTTCGTTTCAAAGTTACCTTTTAAGCAAATCTAGGCGTATCACTCGATGAGTTCGCGAGCGTGTGCATCGTATGAGTGTCGCGGCAGGTCGCGGTTGAAGAATGCACTCCGCTTCTCGCTAAGTCACACGACATTCCCGGGGCTCGTCTTGCACATTGGATCTGCGAGGAGATCTGGAGATAGCCGCATCCGGACTACGACGAACGTTGCGGCCTCCGAACCGCTACCGTGATGCCGCGAGTAGCGCGTAGGCTGGGTTGCAACACCCAGCTTCTACTTCGTCCCGCCAATGCTGGGTTTCGCCCCTCAAGCCGGCCTACATCTGCTTAAACAAGTGCGAATAAGCCCGCGATACCGCAACTGGCTTATCCCACCCGCGCAAGTTGAGCGTAACGCGTCCATCACCATCGCGTTTGCTTGACGTGACGTAGTTCACATTGACGACGGTGCCGCGATGCACTTGCCAGTATTGCTCTTGATCGAGCGATTCAAGAAGTTCAGAAAGGGCCATGCGGATCACGTGCTCGCCGCTCGGAGTATTCACAATCGTGTACTTGTCATCGCTGTGGAAGAAGAGTACTTCGTCGACTGCGATTTGATACGTGGTGTCGCCGCGGCTTGCGCGAATCCAGCGAAGAGGGGATTTCTTCTCCTCGGGCGTTGCATTCGCCCTTGTTCGCGATTGCGAGAGCAAACTGAGTAGCGCGGCGATCTCGGGTGGGTTCTCTTTCGCGGCGAGCGCATTTTTAACGCGCGTAATCGTTTGTGCCAGGCGCGCTTCGTTCACCGGTTTCATCACGTAATCGATAGCCTCACGCTCGAAGGCTTGCACTGCGTATTCGTCGTATGCGGTAACAAACACAACGCGGGTGCTGGTCTCGATGCCTTGCGCGACCTCGATACCGGTTTGACCCGGCATCTTGATGTCGAGAAAGGCGATTTCGGGCGCGTATTCGGCGATGAATTTCGCGGCTTCGTTGCCGTTTTTCGCCTCCGTGAGAATCTCAAGATCTGGCCACAATTTGTTTAATAGTTCGCGCAAGCGTTCGCGAAGCAGGGGTTCGTCGTCAGCGATGAGAGCAGTGGGCATGATGGCGGCCGATTGAAGGAGTGAATTTGTGGAGCTAAGTAGTGAGCAGTGAAAAGCGGTGTCGACAGTTATCGCTTTGCTGGGATCGTGATTGAGACTTTTGTCCCTGGACTGGCGTCCGTGATTTCCATGGATGCCGCGCCGTCGTAGAGCACTTTGAGCCGTTCACGCAAATTAGTGAGCCCGACGCCAGTACCCGCGCTGTCTGCATTCGCGCCGAAGCCAAGCCCGTTGTCAGCGATTACAAATTGGATTTGCGAACCGCCGCCTAAGCCTCGCGCATGTATAGAGATGTGGCCGCCGTCCTCTTTCGGCTCAAGGCCGTGTTTGATGGCGTTTTCAACCACGGGCTGCAGCAGCATTGGCGGCAGCGCATGGCGATCCAGCGAAGCGTCGATATCAATTGCGAACGTGAGTCGCTCCGCCATGCGAATCTTGATGAGTTCGAGGTAGTGGCGCACAAGATCAATTTCTTGTTTCACCGTACCCTCTTGTGAACGGGACGCCGTGAGGGATTGCCGCAAGTAGGCAATGAAGTTATCCATCATCAAATTGGCGCGATCGGGCGATTTTGCGATCAGACTCTGTATGTTGGCGAGTGTGTTGAACAGGAAATGAGGCTCGATCTGCGCTTGCAGCATTCGCATCTGAGCTTGCACGAGCTGCTTCTCACCTGAAACGACTTTCAGTTGTTCGTTGGCCATCAGTTCTGCAATTTTTTTCTCTTCCCAAGCGGTGCCGAAAAACGTGCCGTCGGCGAACACGGTGAGCCCGTGGATCGTGAGCCCCAAGCCCCAACCGATTGTTGCCCACTGCGCCCACCATGGGCCTGGCGAAAAAATGTTGATAAGCCAAAGTACAGGGATCACCACGCAATACGCCACGACGTTCATGTAGAAGTCGCGAATTTCTTTCGCTTTCTTGCGCGCGCGGCGCAGCGCGACGTCGTAGCTCGTGAGCGGTGTAGAAGAGGTGGCGGCGTTCATCGTGCGTTTACTTCTTCGTCATGCTTCATGAGTTCACGGACCTTTTTCTCTTCCCAATCAAGCGACAGGAAGGGTACTTTTGGCAGGCGACTCATCGCAACCGATAGCCCATGTGTGAAAACTCCGATACCCCACGCAGCGGTGACGATGAATGCCCACCAGCGATCAGTGCGCATAAATCCGATATCCCGAATTTGCCAAAGATTGATCGCCCACAATAGCGCGCAAACCACGAGATAGAAAAGCAAATGCCGGAAAAATTCCGCCTGCCGCTCAACGCGCCGACGGATGACAAGTTCGCGAATTCGGCGTTCTGCGGCCGAGGGGGCAAGCGGATTGATGGCAGACCTCATGATCTTGTCAATCAGCGGTCGGCTGGATTTTTATCGAGCAATTCGCGAACCTTTTTCTGTTCCCAGTCGAGAGAGAAGAAGCCGTATCTTGGCAAGACGCTCAACCCGTGCACCAAGACTGAGAGGCCCCAACCCACAGTCGGCCAAATCTGCCACCACTGCCACCACGCGGCGGGCGCTTTTTTCATTAAGACCAGACTACCGATCCAAATGACCGACATGATGATCACATACATCGTCAGATGCCGATAAAACTCTGCGAGTCGCTTCACGCGACGGCGAATGTAGATTTCGCGCTCGCTCATGCCGGGGAGGATGACTTCTTCGTCCATATTGCTTAGTTCGATGTGTTTCTGGGGAAACGCTGAATAAGTCTCTCGCGTCCGAAGGCAGACTTGCCGAAACACGGCAGGCATCGGCGGGCTTGGGCGATCCGGAGCGTTGAAATTTCTCAACATAGCCCCGCTATGCCTCGAAGTTCCAACGCTTCAGTTCATCCCAATCCGCCACGCGACGAATCGCAGAGACTTATTCAGCGCTTTCCTAGGATTGAAGTGTAGGACCCACTCGGGAGCTCAGAAACGTCGGCGCGATGAAATAGCCCTTCAGCGCCGCAAGCGGCTCGCCTTAGTCGCGAGCTGTCTCGCGGCGCTCGCTAGTCTGGAAATTCCGCTAACGTAGAGTCTATGAGTTGGATCGATTGGTGGCCCTTGGCCGTGTGCGCGTTTGCAGCTGGTGTCGTGCGCGGATTCTCGGGGTTTGGCTTGTCTGCCGTATTGGTCGCGAGCGGGGCGTTTTTCGTGGCCCCGAAAACGCTAATACCTTCGGCACAAGCGCTCGAAGTGCTGGCAAGCCTTTGGATGATTCCAGCGGTTTGGCGTGATGTGAATTGGCGGTGGCTGACGCCGATGGGGTTGGGCTACGCGATTTCGGTGCCCATGGGCGTACTCGCCCTCGCTTACGCGCCGCAAGACGCGATTCGGATTGGAGGCTGCGTCGCGCTGCTTTTTGCGTCCGCTTGTCTATTGCTAAATGCTCGACCCAAGTTGCCCGATGGGTTTGCGCTTCGATTTAGCACGGGGCTGGTGGCCGGATTCATGGCGGGGGCGTCGTCGCTTGGGGGTATGGTGGCCTCAACGATACTGTTCGCGGCATCGATCCCGGCCAAGCCGCTGCGTGCGACGCTCATCGTTTTGTTTTTTGGAAGTGCTATTTACTCGCTCTTTTGGGGGAGTTGGCATGGCGTGGTGTCGAAGGCGACCTTTGCAAACGCGGCGTGGCTCGCTTTGCCGCTGCTTCTAGGTATTGCGATAGGTTCGCGTGGCTTTCACATTGTCAGCGAGGCACAATTTCGGAAAGCGGTTCTCTCTGTGCTCGCCATCTTGTCAATCGCAGGCATCGCGACTGCAATCGTGCGCTAGCTATACAGGGATGCCATGCCGCAAATTTGTTGCGTCAGAAGTTGTCCCATGTACCGAGGCGGACGACTTTCGCTCGTTTGCGTCTCCCTTTGATCGCGAGCCATTGTTAAATGGATCGCACCGAACCTGCCCCACATCTTTCAAAACCCATGAACATCGTTTTCGATTTCGGCAATGTGTTGCTTGACTGGAATCCTGCGCAGTTGGCGAGTACGCATTTCGCAAATGAACTCCCGGCGCACCATACCCCGCATTCGTTTGCTGCCGCGATGGTGAGTGACGATTGGATTGCGTATGACAACGGGGACTACGACTTATCGGAGCTTGCACGCGCGCTTGCACCGAAGCTCGGGTGCGACGAGGAGAAGTTTGCCGCTTTCGTTGGCAACATACCGCATGTTTTGCCGCCGCTTGAGTCGTCGATTGCCGCGATGAGCGCGCTCTTCGATGCCCGAGATCGTGGTGCCAAGCTTCGCGTCTTCTATCTCTCCAATATGCCCGGCGAATTCGCCGACATTCTTGAGAGACGGTTTGAATGGACAAGGCGGTTTGACGGCGGAATTTTCTCGGCACGCGCGCGATTGTCGAAACCAAACGCAGCGATCTTTGCCGCGCTTGAAGACGTCTACCAGTTAGTGCCTGAAAGCACACTGTTTCTTGACGATTCCGTCGCGAACGTGGCCGCTGCCGCGTCACGTTGCTGGCGCACCGTCCACGTAAAAGGCCAAACGGATGTGAGCGACGGACTTCGTGCTCACGGTATTCTTAATTTCGTTTAAGGAAAGCTTTCGAGCTGAAGTTCACGCTAATTCTGGGCCGACATCAAATGTAGAGCGCAAGCAAAAATGATGTAAAAGAGCTGCTAGCCCTTACGTAACAGGGCATACTCGCTTGAAGCTAAACTAGCTTTTGCGCGAATGAGTATCGGTTCCATCCACGAGATACGCCGCGATGGCGTCGGTTAGTTTGCTCGCCTGTTTCACGTTATCTGGATTTGAAATCATCAGCGCAGAAACGAGCGCTTCAACGACAACTAGCGCTGCCGAAAGTCCGCTCGATAGAACCGGATGGTTCGCTGGTGCGAAAAGCAAGTAATCCGCGAGTTGTGCCAAGGGAGATGCGGGCGAATCGGTGATCGCTACGATCTTCGCGCCGCGCGTGCGCGCATAGCTCGTGAGCCGGATTGCGTCGGTGGCATAGCGCGGGAACGAGAGCACGATCAACACATCGCGCTTACCAATATTGAGCAACCGGCCCGCCGCGACTTCAGTGCCGCCAAACTCCACCACGTTAGTTAAGCGTGCGCAGAACGGCTGTAAGTCCAAGGCGAGGATTGAGGCAAGGTGGGAGGATAAGCCGAAGCCGAGCGTGTAGACCTCGTTAGCGCGCGAGATAAGCGACACGATTGTTGTTAGCGCTTTTGGGTCAAGACTCTCGGCCGCACTTCTCACGTTGTTCACACTCGCTTCGAGCCCGCTCACCAAAACATTCGCACCGCCCGATTTCCCGGCGCTTGACTGAATCGACGAGCGGAGTTTCTCAACAGGCTGAAGCATCCCTAGAAGGGAATCGGCCGCTGCCGCACGCAACTCAGCGTAGCCATCGAACCCTGCCGCGCGCGCGAAGCGCGAAAGTGTTGCTGCTGACACCCCTGTGCGTGACGCAAGTTCTTCAATTCCGATGGCGGGGATTCGAAGCGGATTGCGCAGCAAATACTCCGCGATGGCGCGGTTTGAACGAGAGCCTGAATTCTGCAAATCGAGAAGACGTTGCCCCAAAGGCGAGCGCGCAAAGGTAAGCTCCGGCGTGCCGACGGCAACGAGATCGGTCGAGTTCTTTGCTTTTTCAGGCATGTCGGTGAGTGCTAGACGTTTATTGGGTGATAGGCGGTTCGATGCATTCATGCTAGCGCACCGTCTCAAAAAGATGACGCACGAATTTTGTGTTTATGAAAATATTTTTTCAAATGTACAAAGATTGCAAATTCTTGTATATTGCACACAAGCGCTGCGGCCTTGTTTCCTCCGCGCCTGAAACTTTTTGAAGCCAATGAGGTATTCCGTATGAAATCGCTCGCTCGTCATCTTCTCTGTTTTGCTGCCGCGGCGATTAGCGTCACGGCCCTCGCACAAGCCCCCGAATGGAAAAAAATTCGCATCGGTGTAGAAGGGAACTATCCGCCCTTCTCGCAAATCGCCCCCAGCGGCGATCTCTCTGGCTTCGACATTGATATCGCGAACGCGATCTGCGCGCAGCTGAAGGCTGAGTGCACGCTGGTGAAGCAGGAATGGGATGGCATGATTCCAGCGCTTAACGTGAAAAAGTTTGACGCGATTGTGGCGTCGATGACCATTAGCGAGGAGCGCAAGAAGGCGGTTGATTTCTCTGACCCGTACTACGATGTGCCTTCGCGCTGGGTCGCCAAGGCCGGCGCGTTCAAGGACGCGACTCCTGAATCGCTAAAGGGTAAAAAAATCGCAGTCATTCGCAACAGCCCACGCGCCAAGTTCGTGGCGGATAACTACAAGGGTAGCGAAACGCTACTGGTAAATAAGGAAACCGATGTCTACATGGAACTCACTGCCGGTCGTGCCGACATCGGCTTCGGGTCGAGCGTTGTCTCGGGCGAGGCATTTCTTAAGAAACCCGAGGGGAAAGGCTATGCGCAGGTGGGGCCAGCGGTGAACCTTGGGGCTGGTGCTGGCGTCGGCATCGCTATTCGCAAAGGCGACGACGCGTTGAGGGACAAAATCAACAGTGCGCTCAAGGCGATCATGGCGAATGGCACCTATAAAAAATTAGCGGACAAGTATTTCGATTTTGATGTTTCGCCAAATAGGAAGTAAGGAAACGAGGCAATAGGACTCTTTGCTCTTACCGAGCGTGAATCATCTGTTTAGCCGATCACGCTCCCCCACTCGTTCGACTCGCTACGCACGTATTGCTCAAAGAACCTTACTCACGCTTGGTTATCTTTGGCGCGCTTCCTCGCATAGTCCGATATCACCATAGCTCACGCACTCATAAGAGCTTCCATTGATACTTCACGGATATCTTCCCGCCATTCTTGAGGGGCTGCTCACTTCGCTACAAGTGGCAGTGCTATCGTTGGCGATTGCCTGCGTCTTTGGCCTCGCGGGGGCTGCAGCCAAACTTTCAAACTCGCGCGCTGCACGGATGATCGTTGATGTGTACACGACGTTGATCCGCGGTATTCCCGAGCTCGCGCTCATGCTGATGGTGTTCTACGGTGGGCAAGCACTCTTGAACTATCTCGTGATGAAAGCGGGCGGCGAGTACATCGAGGTCCCCGCTTTCACCGCCGGTGTGCTCACGATTGGATTTGTATTCGGTGCTTACATGACCGAAACCTTTCGGGGCGCAATTCTTGCCATTCCCAAGGGGCAAATGGAAGCCGCGCTCTCGGTTGGCATGAGTCGCGTTCAAGTGCTCAGGCGAATCACCTTGCCGCAGATGATTCGCCACGCAATTCCTGGCTTTACCAACAACTGGCTCATCATGATCAAGGCGACTGCGCTGGTATCGATCATTGGCCTTGATGACATGATGCAGCGTGCTGGGCTTGCAGCAGCGGCAACCCGACAACCGCTTGACTTCTACTTGGCAGTTGCGGCGATCTATTTGGCCATTACCACGGTTTCGATCTTGCTCTTGAGCCGCGTGGAAAAGCGCTTTTCCCTAGGCGTGCGGAAGGCGGAATTCAAATGATTGATTGGTCAGTGGTTGTTGGTTCATTGCCGGATTTTTTCGCGGGACTCAAGGTTACGCTGCTGCTACTCGCTATCTCGCTGGCGTCCGGCTTACTGCTTTCTGTGCCGCTCGCGGTCGCGCGTGTGTCGCCCAACCCATGGCTCGCAAAGCCCGTTTGGCTCTACACCTACGTCATTAGAGGGACACCGCTTTTGGTGCAACTCTTCATCATTTATTACGGTTTCGCGCAAATCGAATTCATTCGAGAATCGGTCGCATGGAATCTGTTTCGCGAAGCATGGTTTTGCGCGTGGCTTGCGTTTGCAATCAACACCACCGCGTACACCACAGAAATCATCGCTGGGGCACTGCGCGCAACGCCGCACGGGGAGATTGAGGCTGCGAAGAGCCTCGGCATGTCGAACTTCGACTTGTATCGCCGAATTCTGCTGCCGAGCGCGCTGCGTCGGGCGCTGCCCCAGTATTCGAATGAGGCCGTTGGCATGATGCACGCGACAGCCATTGCTAGCACGGTAACGCTCGTTGATCTAACCCGCGTTGCTCGTGACGTTTACGCCAATCATCTCGCAACGGTAGAGGCCTTCGGCACCGTAGCCGTTTTCTACTTTGTTTTGACCTTCTCCTTGATCGGCATATTCAGACTTGCCGAGCGCCGCTGGTTAAAGCATTTGCGTCCGCAAACGGACGTGACGCCTGCCGACGCAGTGATCGCGAAATAGCCATGCGTATTGAAAAAATCGAACTGCCGTATTCAACCTCCGGGACGACTCGCTCACTTCAGGTATTCCGGTTTGGTCGCGCAGCCGTAGGGCCAAAAATCTACATCCAGGCGGCCCTCCATGCTGACGAAATTCCTGGAATGTTGACCGCTGTACAGCTTTGCAATCGCCTAGAAACGCTCGAAGCAGAGGGGAAGGTAGTAGGCGAAATTGTGGTCGTGCCGGTTGCCAATCCGATTGGCCTCGCACAATCCATTCAAGGAAGTTCATTCGGTCGCTTCTCACTCGCCGATGGTACGAATTTCAATCGTCACTTCCCGGAACTGATTGCGCCCGTAGCTGAGCGCGTACGTGGGCGCTTGACTGTCAATGCCGGGCAGAACCGTGAACTTATCCGCGTCGCGCTGCTTGAAAGCGTGAGCACGCTTTGCGTCAGCGATGAAGTCTCGGCATTACGTCGCACACTGCTTTCGCTCGCGGTTGATGCTGATGTCGTACTTGACCTGCACTGCGACAGCGAAGCGGTGACTCACCTCTACACGAGCACTGCGCACGCGCATCGCGCAGGGCCGCTCGCTGCGGCGCTCGGTGCAAAAGCGCTGCTCACCGCTGAGGTGTCTGGCGATCACCCGTTTGATGAGGCGGTATCGCGCACCTGGCTGGAGCTTGCGAGAATTTTCTCCGAGTATCCTATCTCTCAATCCTGCTTCTCGACGACCGTTGAATTGCGCGGTGATGGGGATGTTTCGACGGCGCTCGCGCGTCATGATGCCGATGCTATTTTGCGTTTCGCGGCGCTTGAAGGCGCGATCTTATTGGATCATCCGAGCGCAATCCCGACCGCAGTGGCAGCGACACCCCTTGCCGGTGTGCTTCCGCTCGCAGCGCCCGTAGCCGGGATTGTCGTCTTTGAGCGCGCGGTTGGCGATTGGATCAATCAGGGTGAGATTGTGGCGCACCTCGTCGATCCGATTTCCCGAAGCGAGCTCGCGCTCAGCTCCGAGATTGATGGCGTGCTTTTCGCGCGCACACGTAGCCGCTATGCCATTGCTGGTCAGCGCTTGGCGAAGATCGCGGGCCGTGAGCCGATCCGTAGTGGAAAACTTCTGAGTCCATGACATGAATGACGTCTTGTTTCGTGCTGCAAATATCAGCAAACGCTTTGGTCAAACTGAGGTTCTTCGCGATGTTTCGCTTGAAGCAAAGCGCGGAGACGTGATCGCATTGATTGGGTCTAGCGGCTCGGGCAAAAGCACATTTCTTCGTTGCCTGAATTTGCTGGAGCAACCTAACGCTGGAAGTATCCATTTGAATGGAAGAGAACTTCGGTTAGCTACCGACAGCGACGGCAGTCTAAAGGCGATTGATCCCCAAGAATTGCGTGCGTTTCGATCAAAAATATCGATGGTTTTCCAGCACTTCAATTTGTGGGCTCACATGACAGCGGAGCGCAACGTCATGGAAGGGCTCACCGTGGTGCTGGGCATGAGTGCTGCCGACGCTCGCGAACGGGCGCAGCACTATCTTCAGAAGGTCGGGGTATATCACCGAAAAGATGGCTTCCCCGCCCATTTGTCGGGCGGAGAACAACAGCGGGTTGCCATCGCCCGCGCCCTTGCGATGGAGCCCGACGTCATGCTCTTCGACG
Organism: Betaproteobacteria bacterium; assembly: GCA_013298765.1. Classification (GTDB taxonomy): domain Bacteria; phylum Pseudomonadota; class Gammaproteobacteria; order Burkholderiales; family Casimicrobiaceae; genus Casimicrobium. The sequence goes on along the minus strand of JAAFJA010000010.1, from coordinate 152,521 downwards.
AACCTACGTCTGCGCTTGATCCGGAGTTGGTGGGGGAGGTGCTACGTGTGATGCGCGCGGTAGCCGACGAGGGCCGCACCATGATCGTGGTGACCCATGAAATGAGCTTCGCACGCGAGGTGAGTTCTGAAGTGATGTTTCTCTCTAAGGGCGTGGTTGAAGAACGCGGGAAGCCGAGCGACGTGTTGCTCAATCCTCAGAGCGAGCGTCTTCGCGCGTTTCTTTCGAACTCGCTTAAGTAGACCGGCGCCAGCGGCGGGCCAGCTTCAATAGGCCGTTAAGCGCGCCTAGTCTATTTGTGCCCCCGTGCGGGACGCGGTTTAACAAACTTTCTGCGATTTGCCCCAGTGGCACACAAGCAGCCCGCAGGCTTTGCGCGGATTCGCTTGGTATTCGCAGGCGCATCTGGCGCGTTCGAAAGTACCTATCCAGTGCTCCGTTGACGCTCTCTTTTCGTGCGACTAGTGAAGCGCTCAACGTTCGCGTTCCGTTCTGGTGCGTACGTTGCATTCCGACAACAACCAAAGTATTTTCATCATAACAAACACATGCAAAAAAATTTGCATTCGATCTAGAATGAAAAATAAATTGCATTTAGGCGGATTCTGTAAAGTATTTTTTGAATTTGTCTTGGCCATGATGGCCGCTTCTCAACACTTCACTCAGGGATGAAACGATGATTGCGCAGCAGGGAATGGGTCGACAGTTGTTCGAACTAAAGTCGAGCACGCGAGCGGTGCGAATCGCGCTTGCTGCAGTTGCAGCGAGCGCTGCAGCGGTGAGCTTCGCTCAAACGGCTGCGCCTAGCGAGAGCCAGAAGCTTGAGCGGGTTGAAGTCACCGGTTCGTCGATTAAGCGAATCGATGCGGAGACCGCACTACCGGTGCAAGTAATCAAAAAAGAAGACATCGATAAGATGGGCGTGAGCACCGCCTCGGAGCTGCTCAAGAACATCACCTCTAACACCGCGCCACTCAGTGACGGCGCGAGTATTACGGATGGCACGTCGGGCCAGCGCGGATTCAACGGCGCAAATCTTCGAGGGATCGGCGTGTCGAGTACATTGGTGCTGCTGAACGGCCGTCGCCTCGCGAATTTCGCATCACCGGGCGACAACGCGGGTGTCGATCTGAACAACATCCCTGCGGGTGCAATTCAGCGCGTCGAAGTCTTGAAAGACGGCGCGTCCGCGATCTACGGCACCGATGCGATCGGCGGCGTGATTAACTTCATCACGCGCAAAGACTACCAAGGCGCGGATGTGAGCGCATCGGTGGGAGCAACCGACGAGGGCGGCGCTGGCAAACGAACGCTGACCGTCTCCGGCGGATTCGGTGATCTAGTCAAGGATCGCTTCAACGTATTCGGCTCTCTGGACATCCAGCAGCTTGATGCGCTGCGCTCTGGACAGCGCAAGTTTTTACGAGATCGCCCCCTCGCGAGCACGCTACCGGCGCTGATGTCGAGCAATACCTACCCGGCAAACATTGATATCAACAGCGCGCAACGCAATGCGCTCATCACTGCAGGGCTGCTCCCGGCGGGCGCAACGCGTACACGAATCAACCCGAGCTCTCCAAACTGTAATCCCCCCGCAACGGTTTATGCGCCGCAAGGTCCGGGCGGCCCACTCGCATGTAGCTACGACTATATGCAAGACACAGAAATTTACCCCGAGTCACTGAAAGCGAGCTTCATCGGCCGCGCCACTTTTCAAATCAACCCCGACCATCAAGTATTCGCCGAGTTGATGCAGGCTGAGACTGAATCGACCTATCGTTTGAGTCCTAACCCTGTTCGCATTCGCAGTCTTCCTATCAGCGTGTTGCCGGAGCGCTATCGCGCAGTGCTGTCGGCATCAGGACTCCCGACCACATTTAGCGGCATTCGCTATCGTATGAAAGAAGCGGGTAATCGAACTCACGAGGTGACGAGCGAGGGCCAACGGGTTGTGCTGGGTGCAACGGGCACCGTGGGCGGCTGGGAATACGATGCAGCGCTCACTCGATCAGAGAATCGTGCGACTGATAAGTATGTCGACGGCTATGTGCTCTTTGATCGATTCGAAGCAGGCGTGCGCAACGGCACGATCAATCCTTTCGGCCCTTCAAGCCAAGCAGGCATTGACTTAATCAACTCGATCAAGATCAACGACGAGGCGCGCAAATCAAAGGGCTTGAGCGAGTCACTCGATTTCAAGGCAACCAAACCGCTGATGAAACTCGCAGGCGGCGACCTTGGCTTCGCGTTCGGTGCGGAGCATCGCCGTGAAACGACAAGCTTCAACCCGTCGGCGCTATTGATCAGCAACAACATTGCCGGTGATCGAGACAGCACTGGGCTCTCGACCCGCTTGCAAGCCACGCGTGATCGCCGCGATGTCACGTCTACTTTTGCGGAGCTCAACGCACCGTTCACCAAGGCCCTAGAGGCGCAGCTCGCGGTTCGCTACGATCGATACAGCGACGCAGGCGACACGCTCAATCCAAAGCTCGGTTTGCGATTTCAAGCATCGCCGCAGCTCGTGATTCGAGGCTCGGCGGGCACGGGCTTTCGCGCTCCATCACTTGCCGATCTGAATCGGCCCACGACATACGGTGTTGCGTCAAGCTTCCTCACCGATCCACAATGTGTCGCCAAAGAAGACAGCATTGATCTTTGTACCGATCAATGGCCGGTTGAGCGTAGAAGCAACCCAAAACTCAAACCCGAGAAGTCGGAGCAATTCTCGTTGGGTACAGTGTTCGAGCCCAACAGCAACTGGAGCTTCACAATCGATTATTGGAACATTACGAAGAAAGATGTGATCAGTACGCTTGGCGAGCAAATCATTGTTGAGAGCCCCGCGAAATACAACGGCCGCTACATCACACGTGATCGCGACGGCTTCATAACGAACGTCATTCTGCAAAAGGAAAACCAAGGACGCCTCAAAACGTCAGGTCTTGATCTTGCAGCCGATTGGCGTGGCGCACCGACGCCGTACGGCCGGTTTAGCGCCGGCATCAGCGGCACGTTGGTATTCGACTACGACCGCCAGTTCGGCCCGCTCGAGCCGTACCGGAGCAACTTGGGACGCTTTCTAAATGACCAAGTGATTCAGCGTTGGCGTCACCGCTTGTCCTTTGGCTGGGACTACGGACCCTACAACGTGACCGTCGCCAACCAGTATTCGTCGGGATACGCCGATCAGAATACGACCTACGATCCGGTGACCGATGCGCTGCTGCCCGCGCGCCGAGTGAAAGCGTATTCGCTTTGGGATCTCACGGGCTCATGGAGCGTCAACAAGAGGCTGAAGGTGAATGCCGGTGTGCTCAATGTTGCCAACACGCCGCCACCGTTCTCGAATCAGGCCTACTACTTTTTGGCAACGTATGACCCCACGCACACTGATCCGCGAGGCCGATACTTTTTTTCGCGCGTGAGCTACTCGTTTAAGTAAAGTCTTGCCCACGCACTGACGCGCTACCTTTGGTTGTGACCGGACACGTGGGTCGCAATCGATCGTAGCGCGTTATCGAGTGGGATGACGAAGATCAGCGAAAACTGATTGGATATAAAGGCGAAATGAAGCAAATCTGCACGCGGCTAGTTGTGGCGATTTTCTTGATCGTCTCAGTCGCATCGAGCGCGCAAGGAAAAGACTCAGTGAAGGGTTCGTTGGTCATTATGGGCGGGGCCGTACACCCCGATACGGAAGAAATCTGGAAACGAATTGTTTCGTTAGCAGGCGGCAAAGGCGCGTCAATCGCCGTGATCGCGGCGGCTGCGGCAAGTCCTGAATCCTCTGCGAAGCGAACTATCGAGATATTGGAGCGCTACGGCGCAAAGCCATTTTTTGTCACAGCCGCGCCACGCCTACCGGGGCGCGAATTTCAAAAAGACGCGCAAGATCCTGACATTGCTCGCGCGGTCGAACGCGCGGGCGGCGTATTTTTCAACGGCGGTGATCAAAGTCGCATCACGCAAACGCTGTTGCGGCCAGACGGCCAGCAGACCGCGCTTCTCGCGGCGGTTCATCAGGTTTATGAGCGCGGTGGCGTGATCGCTGGCACCAGCGCCGGTGCGGCGATCATGAGTCGCACCATGTTTTATGAGCCGCCGGATGTGCTGCGTGTACTGCAAGAAGGGCTCAAGCCGGGTAAGGATATCGCGCCTGGCTTGGGTTTCATTGGAGAGGGCGTCTTTATCGATCAGCATGTGCTTGCACGCGGGCGCTTTGCGCGCATGGTGCCTGCGATGGCAGCGGCAAATGTGACTTACGGGATTGGTGTTGACGAGAACACCGCACTTGTGGTCACCGCAAAACGCGACGCCGAGGTGATCGGTGCGAGCGGCGTTGTTGTGATTGACACGTCAAATGCAACCCGTGATCCGAAGTTGGCTCGCTTCAACATCAAAGGCGCGCGAATCAGCTATCTCGAACGCGGGGACCGAATCGATCTTGCTACTCGAACTTTTTCAGCTTCGCCTTTCAAAATGCAGGGTAGGGTGCTCAATCACATTGAACCCAACTTCAATCCGGAATTCGACGAACCTCGCTGGTATCCTGATGCTCTAGCAAAAAACTTATTAATAGAAATTCTCTGCAACCTCGTGGACAATCGGCTCAGCGAAGTCGTTGGGCTCGCACTTCCGTCACCGGCCCATACTGATCGCACTCGTGGATTTGAGTTTGTCTTTCGAAAAGGGGCAGATACCCGTGGATTTCTGCGCATCGAAAAATCACGGGCTCATTACAGTGTTCGCGATGTGGAGCTCGACGTTTCTCCGATCGAGCTAAATGCGCCGCTATATCGCCGGTGATCTATCAGCAGCGCGATTTCGCGCGAGGCCCATCAGAAATCCTGGCGAAATTTCAGACGTGTGCGCGAATGCTGGTCACAAACGATGTTTGCCAGCACGCGTCCGCAGAAGCGACGCTCGCTAACTGCCCGCCAAAGCCCTCAGCTCACAGATCGACGCGGAGGCGATAACGACCAGTGGCTCCTGAGCCAGTAAGAATCTGTTCAAAAACATTACTAGACAGGCGCTGCCAAGTATTTAGTTTTTAAATCGGAAAAGTAGAAAAAACCGAGTACGGCCCAATTAAATAGGGCGTCACGAGAAATCGCTAGTGAATGCCGCTGGATCGAATCACGCCGACCGCCAGACCTTCGATGGCGAAATCTTCAGTCGTCGGATCAACTGGAATGGGCGACATCGTGTCGTTTTCAGGGAGCAGCTCGATTGCATTGCCCTTACGTTTCAGGCGCTTCACTGTGACCTCGTTGTTGACCCGCGCGACAACGACTTGACCGCTTCGCGCGTCTTCAGTTTTGTGCACGGCAAGCAGATCGCCATCCATGATTCCGATGTTGATCATCGAATCGCCTTTCACTTTCAGTAAGTAATCAGCCGCTGGCGAAAAGAGCGACGCTTCGATTTTGTAGCGCGCCTTTACATTTTCTTCGGCCAGGATCGGCGACCCTGCGGCCACACGACCAATAAGCGGTAACCCCGGAAGCCCGGCCTGCTTGAGTTGGATGCCGCGGGAGGCGCCCGGAAGAATATCCAAGATTCCCTTCTTTTCGAGTGCTCGTAAGTGTTCTTCGGCTGCGTTGGCCGACTTAAAACCGAGCTTTTCGGCGATCTCCGCGCGGGTGGGTGGAAACCCAGATCGCTCCATGAAGTCTTGGATCAACGCAAGAATTTCGGCTTGGCGGGCGGTAAGAGGGCGCATAGACATCTCGAAAAAAATCTTTAACAGGCGCTTGACAGAAATACTGTATATCTGTACATTGCGCTTCCATACAGTGATTCTATATCCAGTGCTGTTCATAAAGCAAGTATCGGTAAGTATCTGAATCGCTGAGTCGCTTTGCCAAGCGTGGTTAGCGCCGATGAGGCACCGTAGGTGAGGATTGGTCTCCATCACAGACGCATCGGTCGCGAATCCTAAAATCAACCTTGAATCTCAACTATGACAACTAATCTCCCCATGGACGATCGCAAAAAAGCGCTGGCAGCGGCCCTCTCACAAATCGAGAAGCAATTCGGTAAAGGCTCCATCATGAAGATGGGCGAGGGAAACCACGAGCACGACATCCAAGCCGTGTCGTCGGGCTCTCTCGGGCTCGATATCGCGCTTGGTATCGGTGGCTTGCCGCGCGGGCGTGTCGTCGAAATCTACGGCCCCGAATCCTCGGGCAAAACAACACTCTGTTTGAGCGTTGTCGCGCAAATTCAAAAGCTGGGAGGCGTCGCCGCCTACATCGACGCTGAGAACGCGCTTGATCCGGTGTATGCGCAAAAGCTTGGCGTCAACGTGAGCGACATGCTCATCTCGCAACCAGATACGGGCGAGCAGGGGCTTGAAATCGCAGACATGCTCGTGCGTTCCGGCGGCGTTGATATTGTGGTGATCGATTCAGTCGCCGCGCTCGTGCCGAAAGCGGAAATCGAAGGCGAAATGGGCGATCAATTGCCGGGCCTACAAGCGCGCTTAATGAGCCAGGCGTTGCGCAAGCTCACAGGCAATATCAAGCGCACCAATACGCTCGTGATCTTCATCAATCAAATCCGTATGAAGATCGGCGTGATGTTCGGCAGCCCAGAAACGACGACCGGCGGCAATGCGCTGAAGTTCTACGCGTCGGTTCGCCTTGACATTCGTCGCATCGGCGCGATCAAAAAGGGCGAAGAGGTCGTGGGCAACGAAACGCGCGTGAAAGTCGTGAAAAACAAAGTTTCGCCACCGTTTAAAGAAGCGCTCTTCGACATCATGTACGGGCAGGGCATTTCACTTGAAGGCGAAATTCTTGACATGGGTGTTGAGCACGGCTTCATCGAGAAGTCTGGTGCGTGGTACAGCTATCAAGGTGACCGGATTGGCCAAGGGCGCGACAACTCTCGCGAGTATTTGCGCGAAAACCCGGCACTCGCACAAGAGATTCACAACAAAATTCGCGAAAAGGTTGGCATTGTTGTGGGTGGCGAGGTGTCGAAAGACGAAGGCTCGCCAGACGACGAATAAATCGCAGCGCCAGCGCACGTGTTTGCTCATTGCTCCTTGTCTGAGAAGTGGAGCAGGGCGCGGGTGAAAAAAGGCGCACAGCATTGTGCGCCAGTCCGCGCCACAAACGAAGCGCGTGAGCCGCGCGAGGTCTGCCTTGGGGCGTCGATTCGTCGTTCCGCAGTTTCAAAGTGAAAGAGCGTTTCAATGAAATTCGGCTACACCATCGTCTACGTCCCCGACGTTCCTGCGTCGCTCGAATTCTTTAACAATGCGTTCGGCATCGCAACACGATTCATTCACGAATCGAACACGTACGGCGAGCTGGAAACGGGTACGACTGCACTTGCGTTTGCTGCTGCTGAAATGGGTGAAGCCTTCTTTCCAAACGGACATGTCTCCGCTCACGCTTCACCACAGCCGCTGGGTGTCGCCGTGGCGCTCGTCACCGAGGACGTACCTGCCGCGCACGCTCGTGCTCTGTTTGCTGGCGCGCGCGAACTCGCTAAACCCGAGGCAAAGCCGTGGGGGCAAACGGTGTCTTACGTTTGGTGTCCAGATGGAACACTGGTCGAACTTTGTACGCCAATTTCCTAACGAATCAGTGGATATCGTGTGAAAGGAAGAAATCATGCAGCTCGCGCTTCCATTTCCGGGATTCGCGAATCTGTCGCGAACACTGAATAATCGCGTAATGACGCGCAAAGACGACGACTTGCCAGCGGCTGAAATGACGCGCACGAGCGATCGTCGGCGCAGTGGGGCTGCGTCGCGAGCGCCAAGTGCTCCGCCGATCACGCCGAAAGAATCCGCGCAGAAGCTTCGTAACAAGGCGCTGCGCATGCTCACCACGCGCGAGCATTCACGTGAAGAGCTGATGCGCAAGCTCGCTCAGGCAAAAGCGCGCAACGCGCGACGCGTCGCCGAGTCGCATGATCGCGATTCCGATCGGGCTGCGAAAGACGACATCGAATTGCTCGTCGACCAACTCGCCGCGCAGGGTTGGCAGTCCGACGAGCGCTATGCCGACGCACTTGTTCGTCGTTTGGGCGGACAAGCCAGCAGGCGCTATATCGCAGACAAGCTCGCTCAGGTAGGCATAAAGAAGGAAGTGGCGGAAGTTGCGCTTGAGACGCTCGAACAGGACGACCGCGATATTGCGCGGGCCCTCTGGGAGCGTCGATTTGGCGCATCGCCCACGTCCGATAAAGAGCGGCAACGCCATATTCGATTCCTGCTCTCTCGAGGATTCCACCTCAGTGACGCGTTCAAAATTGTGCCTGGAGTTAGCCTAATAGAGGATACCGATATTTAATCGGGGCTTCGCGAAATCGCCGTGCAGTATCAATAACTTTATTCAATTCATCGGAGCGACAGTAATGAAAGGACTTGGACGGATGAGCTGGAATATGCTGAGTGCGATAGGCATCACGTCGCCCGAGGCTTTACGCGCACGCGATCCGTTCGAGGTGTACGCGACACTCCATCGCATGAAAGTCACCCGTAGTGTCAACATGCTCTACGCACTCATCGGCGCGCTGGAAGACAAGCATTGGCAAGAGATCGCGCGTGATCGGCGTACTGAAATTCTCATGCGCCTGGATGACATGCGGCTTGCGCCATGCAGGTCTCCAAAAAGCGCTCAACCGCGCAGTCGCACTAGCCGCTCACGCGTATCCCTCTCTCGGATGTAGTGCGAGTTCTCAATCCCGGCCTGCAGGAGACACAGCCATGACCGCTACCGCTGACGAGCTTCGTGCAAAACTCATCCGAAACTTCAACGACGTGACGCTTGAGCCCTTTATTCGCGCACCACTGTACGAATCGGTGGGGGCGAATCTCGCCAAGAGTACCGCCGCGAAAAAGCTCGGCTGCGGTGTGGATACGCTTCCGCCTGGGAAGATGGGGTGCCCGTATCACCTGCATCACGCGCAGGAAGAAATGTTTATCGTTCTCGAAGGCGAGGGTACGCTGCGGGTGGCGGGAGAGCGACTGCCTATCCGCGCTGGCGATGTGATCTTTATTCCGCCGGGTTCCGAATATCCGCACCACATCATCAACACATCGAGCGCGCCTCTCAAATACTTGAGCATCTCGACGATGGAAGAGCCTGAAATTTGCGAGTACCCCGATTCAAAAAAGATCTCGGCGTATGCTCCAAAGGTCAGCATTCGTGGGCGAAAGGAAACGAGCCTCGACTACTGGGACGGCGAGCCCTGAAGCTCTAGCCGCTTCTTACAAACAGTCGGCGTTGTGGTTCACGTATAGCCCCCGCCAAACGGACTATCCACCCAAAGCTTCGGTGTCGGAGTGGCACCCTGCACGCCGGTGATCGCTTCGGCGGCCGTTGCCAGTGAGTAGCCAAGAATTTGCTCCGCGGCGGATTGACCAGCGTCACTGAGATCTGCGCTCACAATAAATTCGCGCATCGTCTGCCAATCGGGGGACAGGCCAAGCACCAATCGCCTCGCAAGATCGTAGGAGAGCTCTTGCCCTTCATCCGCGTTGAAAAACGAAAAACCCGCCCAAAAACGTTGCAGCTTTTCCGAATCCCAGTAGCGGCGATGGTGTGGCAACTGATCGTTGGCGTGGCGTGAATCTTGAAAACGGTTGCCGTATCGAAACTCGGCATTCGATGCGAGTCCTTCATTGACCCACGCCGGCAGCGGCAAATGTTTAACAACCGCGTGCAGCAATTCGTGCGCAATGACGGGTTCGAGCATTGCCATCTCCTCGGCCGGGAGTACGAAGTGGCCCATGCCGCTTGAGAGAAACATGCCCGAGGAGAGCCCAAAATGTCCGTCGGGGAAATACGCCGAGACATAGCGATAGTAGTCATCGTGTGACGAAAAGACCAAGATTGGCATTTTGGACGCCGGACCAAAAGCCATAATGCCATCAAGATCCCGTTCGTAGCTTGCAAGCGTCTTCTCCGCAAACGCAAGAATGAGCTTGCCATGTTGAGACGAAACGTCGCCGAGCAAAATAAAGCGCCTCGATTCCCCCGATTGCAGGCGCTTCCCAAACCCTTCCTCGTTTAAGGCAACAAGCCACGAACGCGCCGCCGCGGTCAGCCGTTCGGCCACAAGGGCCGTGTCAACGTCATCCGCCAGGTCGCTAAAAGCGTGTTCCCACGCCGCGCGCGCCAACACGGGTATGCCGTCGCGCCGCTCCAGCGCGCTCGTCACATCAAACGATTCGCGGGACTCGTTCAGCGGGTTGGTCGCGCTTTTTCGCCGAAATAAACCAAACATGTGCAGCGGCATCCCGATAAACAATGTGCGCGATTGTCGCAACTTTGACGACCCGTGTTCTAAACAGGTGTCTAACAATTCGTCGCTCGTCGCGTCTGTTCGTCGCGACTCTCGGCGCTTTATCTCTGAACACGATTGATCGCGGGAGAATTCGTTGTAATCTTCTCACTGAAGGAGAGAACAAGTACGTATGTCCGCATCCCAATTTCCGCCACTCGAAGCTAAGGCGTCCAGCAAGCGCTGCACCAATTGCGCTTCACTCATGTCACTCTATGTTTTGCCAGGGCATTACGGTCGTACGATCGATGTCGACGTTTGCATGGACTGCAATGCGATCTGGTTCGACCAGTGGGAAAGCTCGCAACTCTCACCCGATGGCGTAGTGTCGCTTTTTCAGCTTATTCACCAGCGGGGTGGCACAGCTAGCAGCGCGGGGGCGAAGCTAGGCGAAGGTCTGCGCTGCTTAAGCTGCGGCGACGGCATGAAAACCGTGAATGACCGCGTAAAAGGTACTCGCTTCGTTTATCAATCGTGTCGTCATGGACACGGTCGACTCACCACGTTCTATAACTTTTTGTCTGAGAAGCAATTTGTCCGTGAGCTCACGCAATCGGAGCGCACGAAGCTATGCGCTACCGTGAAACAAGTCCAGTGCTCAGGCTGCGGCGCACCGGTTGATCTTACAAAGCACGATGCATGTTCGTACTGCCGCGCGCCGATCTCAGTGTTTGATCGGGATGCTGCGCGAAAGGCAATCGATCACTATCTGCGCGAGCGGCAAAAGCACGTTACCAGCGATCGCCCAGGGATTGAATATGGCCATGCGCCGCGTCATCGCGAACGCTGGGACACCTGGGATACGCTCTATGCGGCCGATCTTGCGAGCGATCTGTTGTGGGCGCTCGGACGAGCCGCAACGCGCGGGCTCTCACGCGGGGCGCCCGCGTTGGGCGGTTTCGGCGCAGGCGTCGCGCGCGCCGATGCCGGAGCTGCCGGCGCGGGCCTCACGAACGTGCCGGGTGGCTTGATGGATTCGCTGCAGAGCGGGGGTCTTGCAAGTGGCGCGCTCAGTCAAGCAAGCGGAGCAGACGCATCGCTTGCAACAGCGACGGATGTGCTCTTCGGTTCAGGTGCCGCGCTGCGCGAATCGAACTTTGCGGCCAGCACAGCGGCAGAATTCCTCGGCTCGAGCGGGGCTTCAAACGCAATCCCGTCCGCCACCGACGCCTTGTTTGGCGCGAACGCAGATGGTCTTTTCGACGCCGCCTCGAGCGGCAGCGAAATCGCCTCGGGTGCCATCGAAAGCCTGGGCTCAGTGGGTGGTGACGTTGCCAGCGGTATCGGTGATTCAATCGGCGAGGTCGCGGGTGCGAGCGACGGGGTGGTTGATTTAGTCGCGGATGGAATCGGTAGTTTCATCTCGTCAATCTTTGATTGATCGCTGCGGCGGGTCGTCAGCGGGTCGCATCGCTGACGTGCCGTTCGTCGGAGCGAACGCTACGAAACTCTGAATAATTTTCAGCCCACGATTTAGAGCGACCGGCCAAGGGTAAAAAGCTAAGTTGGCGTGCGCGAACGTGGCATTCAATTCCAGTGCGCGCTCGTGGCGTTTCGAGCGCTTTTATTGCGACCATAGATCGCTAGTACGCGTCGATGTCAATTTTTAGGCAGACGTTAGTCGTCACCTTACGCAAAATAAATCATTCATCATAAAAGTTAGAGTATTCGGGAATCTATGAAAAAGCTAGTTGCAGTTTTGGTAGTGGCAGGTGTGGTGGCGTGGCCGGCTACGACCTGGTTTTACGGTCAGCGCGCGCAAGCCAGTGCGGAGCAATTCAGCGCGGCGATTACGCAAGCTGTTCCCTACCTCTCGGTGGCATCCAGTGAGTATTCCAAGGGCTTCATGTCGTCGACGCACACGCTTCGGCTGCGCCCGTCGTTGCCCGCGTTGCCTGGCAACTCGTGGCCCGATATCGTGATCCAAAACAAAATTGAGCATGGCCCCTTCCCAGGCTTCAACACGGTAGCGGCCGCTCGTATCAATCACACGATTGTGTGGCCGCCGGAAGTGAAAGCGCAGCTCACCAAACTCTGGGGCGCACAAGAACCGCTATCGATGCTCACCACCATTGCAATGGGTGGCGGGGGCGTCACCACGATCAGCTCGCCTGCAGCCACGGGCAAGTTTGATTCTGCCAACGTGACGTTTCAAGGCCTGAACGGACGCATGAATTTCACCTCGGGCTTCGACAAGCTCGACTACGTTCTCAGCATCGCGGGCGCAAGCGTTGAAGACCCTCAAGGCAAGCTTACTCTGGGGAAAATTAGTTCGTCCGGCGCGCAGACAAAAGTCGCAGGAACTGAGCGCGTCTACATCGGTAAGCAAACCGCAACCTTTGATTCGTTTGATCTAGATGCAAAGGGTCAAAACGCCGCAGCGATTCGCGGCATCACCTACAACGTTGATACGAGCATGCCTGAGCCGAATCTGCTCTCGGGTGTTGGCAAATTCAACGGCGCATCGCTCAAGATTGCCGGTATCGATCTCGGTGCCTTGGACTATGACTATTCGCTGAGCAAACTACACGCTCCGAGCGTCGAAGCGATTGCAAAAGCGCTGCAGAATGCGAATCCAACGTCCGCTACGCCTGAAGCGGCAAAAGCCTCAAGCGACGCCATGCTCGCCGCCTTCCAGAAGCACCTGCCCGAGCTTTCGCGGCACGTACCAAAATTCAACCTTGATCGCTTTCGCGTCGGCACGCTGCAAGACTTTGCGCAGATCAATGGATCGATGTACCTGAAGCCTGTCACGGCTGAAGAATCGAAGTCGATGATGGCAGCGTTGCCCAAGCTTGATGCGTCGTTCAACATCGAAGTCACTGATTCGATCATTCGTATGCTCGTCGATCAGACGGGTAAACGGATGATGGCGGGGCAGGCAGAGGCGCTCGCGCAACTTCCCCCTGAGCAGCGCGCCACCATGCAAACGCAAATGGAGCAGCAAACCAAAATGATGGTGGACGAACAAATCTCTCAGCTCGTACAGCAAGGCTACGTTGTGCGCGCGGTGGGTAAAGTCTCGTCGCAGATTGCGCTTAAAGACGGCAAACTCACCGTCAATGGAAAAGAAGTCGGGCAGGGCCTACTGGGCGCGAAATAGTCAGCGTTTTAAAGACCGAAATATCTGGGTAACTCTTTATTTCTAGCGTCAGTTCTAATGGGCCGAAATTCAAAAATAGCAAGCAATTGAAAAACTGCTTTTGAGTGCTCTCGGCCCGTTTAAATAGAGGCTAGCAGATGAAACGTATTACCCCAGTGCGTTCAACGTGTCTCATCCGTGAGGGGCGGCCGCGGCGGTGTAACGCGCATGGGTGACACAATGCGCGATCTCAACGCCCTTCGCGCCCCACGCCATGAAAGCTCTCTCTGTTCTGCGTTGTATTGCCTTGACGACGCTTGCCACCGCTCTTATGCCTAGTGCGCCGTCAGCGCAAACCTTTCCGACAAAACCCATCAAAATCGTAATCGGTTTTCCAGCCGGCGGACCGCTCGATCAACACGGTCGCCTTTGGGCCGATAAGCTCGGCACAGCGCTTGGGCAGCCTGTGATCATCGACTACAAGCCCGGTGCGGGCGGCACGATTGGCGCTGCAGAAGTTGCGAAGTCCGCGGCTGACGGGCACACGCTGCTTCTTGCCAACACCGGCACCATGGTGATCAATCCGGCGCTCTACAAAAAGATTCAGTACGACACGATCAAAGATTTCGTGCCCGTCGCGCGCACGGCGATGCAACCGCTCGCGATCGTCGTAAACCCAAGCTTCGCGCCGAAGTCGATTGCCGAACTGGTGGACTACGCAAAGAAAAACCCAGGAAAAGTGAACTACGGCTCGGCAGGCTCGGGCGGCATTTCGCATCTCGTACCGGAGATGTTTGAGAAGGCCACTTCAATCAGCCTTACCCACGTGCCCTACAAAGGATCAGCGCCCGCCTTCAACGATCTGATCGGCGGACAAGTGCAAATGATGGCCGAGAGCGTGCCGCAAGCTGCAACCTATGCGAAGAGCGGCAAACTCCGCGCGCTGGCTGTCACCAGCCGAACGCGTAACCCCGCGCTACCCGACACGCCAACGCTCATTGAAGCGGGCGTGAAAGATTTCGAAGTAGTCGGTTTTTATGGCCTGCTTGCGCCTGCGAACACCCCGGCCGCTGTCGTCGACAAAATTTCAAACGCGTTGAAGGCAATCCTCGAAGATCCGGCGATGAGCAAACGCATGATCGATAGCGGCGCCGATCCCGCGTACCAAGGTCGCGAAGCGTTTGGCGCGTTCCTCAAAGCGGAAATGCCAAAGTGGGCGAAGGCGGTGAAGGATTCAGGCGCAAGTGTTGACTAGATTCTCCGGCACGCAGTGATCGTCGGCGAAAGATCAGCACTCGTTCCATGGTCAAATTGCGCATTGTTAGCTGTTGCACAAAGCGCTTTTTATGATCATGCACGGGCTGAGTAGTTTGTATCGATTAGGCAAGTGTCTCGCGTTCGTTGCGGGCGCATTCGTGATGTTGCCTGCGATGGCAGAAATTGATCGAGCTGCGGCAGAGAAGCTACTCCAACAATCGGGCACATTGCCGCAAATCGATGCGCTGCCCGCGCAATTCCGTGCGAATTTTGAGCAGGCGCTGCGTGAGCAACGCGATGCACCCGTCACGATCGACGAGGTTCGTAAATTCGCAGACGTGGGCGACGGCGCTTTTGCGTCTGCGAAGCTGCGCAGTACTGTGATTGAATCCGTTGCCAAGCGATTAACCTCCGCAGACGCGAGCGCGCTTCGTGACTGGTACAACAGCGCCGCTGGCCTCAAGATCCTCGCGCTTGAGGCCGCTGCGAGCTCAGCCGATCACGCGAGCGCGCTTCAACGCGGCAGAGCGTTGCTTGAAATGATGTCTAAGGAGCAATCGGCGCAACTGCGTACGCTGATCGATGCGTCACGCGCGGCAGAATTCGTTGCCGGTTTAAGCATCAATATGGCTGTGAGCGCGGCGCTCGCCGCAGCGTCAGCCACTGCGCCGAAAGACATCCCGAGTTACGCGCAACTTCGCGATTCGGCCATGCGTGATCGCGAGAAGCTAACGCAATCAATCGCAGAGGTGATGATCATTGTGTATGCCAACACGTACGACCGCGCGAGCGATGCGGAGCTAAAGCAATATCTCGCGTTCTTGCAATCAGCCGCAGGTAAAAATTTCGCCGACGCATTGGTTACATCATTCGATCGAGCGATTGCGGCATCAGCGGCTGAACTCGCCACGACACTTGCGGACGCGAGGCGTCCCGCGCGCCGTAGATAGCGATTCTTTGCGCGCAAAGCGCGCCGTCAAACGATGCCAACCTCAGCGGTGTTAACTCGGGTCGTTTGCTCCGACTCGACGCGCGAATCGGTGATGGCTTGTCGCGGCGGCATTCCCGCGTTGGCTTGCAGGCGATTTACAAGAAGACGGCGTGGGTCAAGCGACGAACTTCACCCCCCACTTGCTGCCCTCTGACGAAAGTCGTTTCCTGCGAAATAGAGCTGAGCGCTGCTCGCGCAGCGCTCATTCAATGCCGCTGCGCGGCTTCCCCACGCCCGTAACTTTTCATCGACGCTTTGCAGGTGTTTTGGGTATCTCCACTGCAGCTGCAAGGCTCACGCTATATCCAGCAGCGGCTTTCGCTCCGCCATGTCTTACGGCGTGAGGAATTTACGCATGTCGCTAGCCATCGCCTTGAGCGATGGCTCGTGGATGTACATCATGTGGCCCGCCTCGTAGTAGTGCGTGGTGATGTCTTTCATTCGCGAATCATCGAGATTTAAGTGATTGAACGTGTAGTCGGTCGCGAAGTGCGGCGTGGCGAGATCGTAATAGCCGTTGGCCACATAGACTTTCATGTGCTGATTCATGCGCATGGCTTTACGCAGCGTCTCCGACACGGCTGCGTATTTATTCGCGAATTCATTCCAACCCCAGGTCATCCAAAGCATCGATGACACGGTGTAGGGAAGATCGTGCTTGAACTTCAGATCGCGCTGCACGTAGTCGTTCAGCGCGCTGCTGTACGCGCCCTTCAAATTGGCTTGAGCAGGATCGAATTCGCCCAACTCGCCTGCGCTATCGCGATCTTTGTTTTTGAATCGACTATCAAGGCGACCCACCACTTCGCCGCGTGCGCGCAGAAGCTCTTTACAGAACCGATGAATGTTGATTCTGAGATTGGTGGCTTCGATGTATTCGCGCGAGAGCCCCGTGAAGCGCACGAGCTGAGCAATTACCGATTCGCGTTCTGCCGCAGTGAGCGATGCGCCCTTAAACAACCCCGCGCTGTATTCGCCCGCAGCGAAGGTTTCAACCTCCTTCAATAGGTCTGCGAGTTTGCGCTTCTGCTCCGTAGGTGGAAGTGCCTTGTGATACCAAGCGGTTGCGGCGTAGGTTGGCAAGTAGACGACCGGCGGCAAATCATTGCCATGATCGAAGCGAAGCGTTTGGAAATCAAGCGCGCAGGAAATCAGCAAGAGCCCGTTCATGTACATGCCGTGCTTCTCTTGCAAGAGGCCTGCGAGGCCGCATGCGCGAGTCGTACCGTAGCTCTCGCCCGCGATGTACTTCGGGCTTGCCCAACGCTCATTGCGCGATGTGTAGAGCCGAATGAATTCGCCGACGCTTTCCAGATCGCGTTTGTAATCGTGAAACTCGCCAACTTTCTCTCCCGCAATCATGCGCGAGTAACCCGTACCAATCGGATCGATGAACACGAGATCGGTTTTGTCGAAGATACTGTGATCGTTATCAATCAACTCATACGGCGGTGCACCCGCATTGCCGTCGCGATCAAGCTTTACGCGCTTCGGCCCAAGCAATCCCAAGTGCAGCCACACCGAACTTGAGCCTGGTCCGCCGTTGAAGGAGAACGTAAGCGGGCGTTTTTGCGGATTCTTCACGCCGTCAAGCGTGTAGGCCACAAAGAACATCGACGCGCGGGGCTTGGCCTCAAGTGCCGCGCCATCTTTATCGTGCTCTTCCTTCAAAACCACCGTGCCGCAGCTCACGGTGTACTTGAGTGACTTGCCGTTGATCTTGATCTCGTGTTTCGTCACCGAGATGACGTCTTTTGCTTCGATCTTTGATTCGGCCATTTCGGTTCTTTTCGATTCATCTGCCATGACTTACTTCCTATTTATGTGTAGGGTGCGATCCCATCGCACCGTGCGCGAATACGCGCAAAGCGCAATTCTTCGATCAACGACGATTCGAATCAATTTGTGGTGCGATAGGATCGCACCCTACAGCTTCTCGCCCATCGCCTTCACCGCTTCGAAGCGAAAGCAGCTCGTCAAATGATCGTTCACGAGCCCTGCTGCCTGCATGTGGGCATACACGATGGTGGAGCCAACGAATTTGAATCCGGCTTTTTTAAGCGCTTTCGACAGCTCATCGGATTCGGGCGTTGTCGCTTTGATGTCTTCTTTACGCTTCAACTTCGTTTGAATAGGGCGGCCGTTCACGTATTGCCAGAAGAAATCGGTAAGCGCGGATTCGGAGCGCTTCGCTGTTTCGCGCAACTTGAGCAGCGCTTGGGCATTGGTCACTGCTGCGCGAATCTTCAATTGATTGCGGATGATGCCTTCGTTTTGTAAGAGCTTTTGGATCTTGGGCTCTTTGTAGCGAGCGATTTTTTCAACGTCGAAGTTGTCAAAGGCTTTGCGATAGTTTTCACGTTTAGCGAGCACGGTTTGCCACGACAAGCCCGCTTGTGCGCCTTCAAGGATGAGCATCTCGAACATCTTGTGTTCGTCGAAACAGGGCACGCCCCATTCTTCATCGTGATACTTCTCATAGAAGTCCGGGACGCCTGTGGCCCAAAAACACCGACTTTGCATTTTCTCGATCACTCTTTCATTGCGCTGAAACTCTGCGCCGCATGCTATCGCAGCGCTGCGGGGTCTTGCGAGTGGTGCGGGTGCAATTAAGCTAGTGCACGTGTGGTTTCGCGAATGACGAGTGAGAGTGGCGGGTGCGTTTTCGCTTCCACATCGGCACCGAGCGCACGCAACACAGCACGCGCCGCAGCAAAGCCCATTTCTTGTGTGGGTTGGCGAATCGTGGTCCCGGGCGGCGTGAGATACATGAGCTGCGGCACATCATCAAAGCCTACCAGCGACACATCTTCCGGTACGCGAAGATTCTTTCGGTAGAGCGCGAGTCGCGCGCCGATGAGCGTTTGGTCGTTCGCGCAGAACACCGCAGTGAAATCTCGGGTTCGCTCCAAGAGCTCAAGCATGGCTCGCATGCCCCCCGTTTCGAGAAAGTTGCCATCAACGAGGAGCTTGGGGTCGATACTCAGATTGGCATCGCGATGTGCACGTAGATAGCCTTCGCGCCGTTCAATGGAATCGGACTGCGTCGGTGGCCCGGCGATATGGGCGATGCGGCGGTGTCCCAATTCGATGAGATGGTTAACAGCAAGACGCCCACCTTCTAGTTGATCGAAGTAGAACGAATGGATATTTGGCGCATCCAGTTTGCGGTCAGTCACCGCTACTGGAATCTTCTTTGCTAATTCGATGATCTGCTCGTCGCTAAGATTGCCGCCGAGGATGATGAGCGCATCGACTCTCCGAGCCAACAACAGTCGAGCGCGTTCTATCTCTTGATCGACGTTCCAGTGAGTCGGCATGAGCACGGGCGCGTATCCGGTGTTCGCGAGACCATCTTCGATGCCAATCGTGCCCGCGGTGAAGTAGGGGCTCTGTAGTTCCTGCGTGAGCACGCCGATCAGTTTGCTCGCGCCACCGCGAAGACTACGCGCGGACAGATTAGGTTCAAAGTTCAGCTGCGTGATCGCGCGTGTGACGGCTTCCTGTTTTTCCTTCGCGACGCGCGAGTTTCCATTCAGGATGCGTGACACCGTGCTGATTGAGACGCCAGCGAGCTTCGCGACATCTATGACGGTGGGGGCGGAATTTGGCGTGCTCATAGATGAAAGCCGTGTGCGCGTGAGCACGAAAGTGAATCGGCGAATTCAGTGTAATTCGCCGCGCGACGACTGCAAAGCTTGACGATTGATCTAGACGGGAACGTTTTCATGCCTTCGGGCGCTAGATTCGGTACATGTTGCAGGATCGCGACAGTCGGTGACAAAACGCTAACTTGACGGAAAGCGCGGGACTGTGCCGTCGTTTGCATTGATGTCGTTGCCATCCTTGAATCTTATCGTGTCCCAGTAATCGCGGGGCTTCGGCGCAATCTGTGGTCGATTGGATTCCACCCTTGAACGGCGATTGACAGCAGCAAAATGTCATGAAATACTTCGAGAAAACGTTACCACAAAATTTTGCACTGCAGCATTTTTGGAGTGTTTTAGAGTCGTTGCTCAGGCGCCTCACTTGAATGTCACTTCTGCCAAATAATCGGAGTTTCATTGGTAAATCTTGCAGCTACATCGGGCGGTCAGCAGCCAGTTTCCGCGATAGGGTATTTTTTTAAATAGATATGAAAACGTTTTCTCAGTATGCGCTTTCCAAGAGTGACTTAGGGCTGTGCGACGCGTTCGCCGATGGCTTCGTATTGGGGGCGGCTGCCGCCGCCTACCAAATCGAAGGTTCGGCCTCGGCAGACGGTCGTGGCCCGAGTATTTGGGACACGTTTTCACATACCCCCGGCAAGACGGTGAATGGCGAGACTGGCGATGTTGCGTGTGATCACTATCGTCGCTGGAAGAGTGACGTGGATCTCATGCAATCGCTCGCGCTCGAGGCCTATCGCTTCTCTATCTCTTGGTCGCGCGTGCAGCCGAGCGGTTCCGGCGCTTGGAATCCGATGGGTCTTGCTTTCTACGATCAACTGGTTGACCGGTTGCTCGAAAAATCGATCCAGCCCCACGCCACGCTCTACCACTGGGATTTGCCACAGGCGCTTCAGGACAAAGGGGGCTGGGCCAATCGCGACACAGCACATCGATTTGCAGACTACGCCGAGGAGATCGCCACCAGGCTCGGAGACCGGTTAGTCACACTTGCGACGCACAACGAACCCTACTGCACGGCAACGCTTGGCCATGAGCTCGGCAAGTTCGCACCCGGTTTTCGGGATGCAGCATTGGCGACGCAAGTCTCGCATCATTTGCTGCTCTCACACGGGCTTGCTATGAAATCAATGCGTAGCGTTTCACCGAAGGCAGCGCTTGGAATTGTGCTCAACCAGTCGGCCGCATCGCCTGCTACCGAGAGCGCGGAAGATGTTGCGCTCGCGAGATTGCTCTATGCGAAGTTCGTGCGCTGGTACATGGATCCAATCCTCTTGGGGCGCTATCCCGACGAAATCGGCATCCAGCATTACCCCGATGTGCAGGTGGGTGACATGGAACTCATCAGCGAGCCCATCGACTTCTTGGGTATCAATTACTACACAAGGCTTTGGGCTAGCGCATCGACGCCGCCTGTGCCGGCGCCCAATGCGCTAGGCGTGAATGACATGGGGTGGGAGACCTATCCAAGCGGCCTAGGAGATCTGCTTCTTGATCATCGTGAGAACTATCGCTTGCCACCGATCTATATCTGCGAGAACGGAATGGCTTGCGCAGATCAGCTCGTTGATGGTTCTGTCAGTGATCCCGCGCGTATCGAATACGTACGTGGCCATCTCGCATCGCTTGCCCGCGCGAGCCAAGGCGGCGTTGATATCCGTGGTTATATGTACTGGAGCGTCATGGACAACTACGAGTGGGATTCGGGTTACGCAAAGCGTTTTGGGCTCGTTCACGTCGATTACCCGACCCAGACTCGAACGCCAAAAGAGAGCGCGCACTGGTATCGTGAACTGATCGAGGCTAAGCAGCGCTTATCAGCCACGCAAAAGATCGCGGTCACGGCATGAATCGCGCTCTCACACCAATCAACCAGTGCGCCCGACGCGTCGCGATGTCTTTGATTGTTCTTTGTGCAAGCTTGCTGACGGCGTGTGCTGGTGTAAATCCAGCTGCGTCGCAAGCCCCCGAAGCACTTTCAATGAATAGCTTTCCACCGATGGATGCGGGCCCGACTACTGTGGCCTCGCCCGCCGTGCGCGCGCTCGCGCAAAAATTTGATCGTGGAATCAACTTTGGCAACATGCTTGAGGCGCCGAAAGAAGGCGACTGGGGTGTTCGCGCCGAAGATCGATTCATCGATCTGATCGACGAGCGTTTTACGCAAAGCGTTCGCTTGCCGGTGCGCTGGAGCAATCACGCGTCGCGCGATGCGCAAGCAGTCATCGACAAGGCGTTCTTCGCGCGTGTGGATTACATCGTTGATCGACTCCTCTCGCGAGGCGCCGTGGTCATCCTCAATATGCACCACTATCGTCAGCTTGATGGCGATGCGCTCGATCCTGGTGAGTTTGAAGTTGATCCAGCGATTGTCGAGCTACGTTTCCTGTCGATGTGGAAGCAAATCGCGGAGCGCTACGCAAACCGCAGTGATCGGCTCATCTTCGAGCTCTATAACGAGCCGCATGGCCGCCTAGAAACGCGTTGGAACGAGCTCTTCTCACGCGCCCTGCGCGTGGTCCGGCAAAGTAATCCAACTCGTGCAGTGGTTGTGGGGCCAACGCACTACAACGCGGCAGACAAACTGGTTGATCTGCGTTTGCCGCCGGATGCCAATCTGATTTTGACGGTTCACACCTATGAACCCTTTGCTTTCACGCATCAGGGTGCCGAATGGGTCAAGCCTACACCCGCGACGAACGCGACATGCTGCGACACGCAGCAACGACAGTTGATTGATCGAACCCTTGACCTCGCAGTACGTGAAGCGCGTCGATTCGACTATCCAATCTTCATCGGCGAATTCGGTGCTTACTCCAAAGCGCCAGAAGCGTCGCGTATCGAATACAGCCGATACATGCGCGACGCGATGCGCAGCCGAGGGATGCCGTGGTTTTACTGGGAACTCGCATCTGGATTCGGGGTGTTCGACCCCGCGAGTAACCGCTTTCGCGAATCGCTCTACGCTGCTCTCTATAAAAACTGAGAGTCGCTTAGCGATCAATTTACTTAGCAGGCACCAATTCAACAAACGTCAAATGGAGGCATAGATGAAACTGAAAAAGTACACGCTGTCGAGTTCTCGATTGGCCGCTTACAGCTCGGTTCCGGTTCTGGTTGCGATGAGTGCGATTAGTTCGCTTGTGCATGCGCAAACAACGCCGCCCGCAAGCGCGCCAGCGGCTACGGAGGCGCAGCAGGTAGAAAAAGTAATCGTCACTTCGAACCGTCGCAATGAAGAGCAGCAAAAGGTCTCGGGTGTCGTTCAAGCGATTAGCGGTGATCAACTGAGGCGCGATGGCGTCACCGAATTCCGTAACCTGTCTAACGTGATCGTGGGCAGCAATATCGCGATTCAAGAAGGCAATGCCGAGGTCTATATTCGAGGTGTCGGCTCCTCCAACAACACAGAGCTGGGTGATCCTGCAGCCGCATCACACTTCAACGGTGTCTATTTGCCGCGTCCTCGCGGGATGGGACAGCTTTTCTATGATCTGAGTCGCGTCGAGGTGAACAAAGGGCCGCAGGGTACGCTCTATGGGCGCAATGCAATGGCCGGTACCCTCAACATCATTCCAGCCGCTCCGAAGCTGGGGCGCTTTGAGGGATACGCCCAAGCAGAGGCGAGTAGCCGTAGTGGTTCAGGCGCAGAGGCTGCACTCAACGTGCCCGTTGGCGAATCACTGGCGTTTCGTGCTGCGGGTATGTTCGCCAAGCGAGATGCGGGATTCAAGAACGCATCGACCGATCCTGTCTACGGCAAGCTTGATCCAGCGGGCAAGGAAGACAACTATGCCGGACGTTTCTCCGCGCTCTGGTATCCGACCGATTCGCTTCGCGTATCAATCGTGGCCGATACGGCCAAAGAAACAGGTACAGGCTATCCTGCTGCGAATGCGCATTCCGCGTTTGTAGGCGGCAAACTTTCGCCGGAACAGGTCGATTTGCGCAATGTGGTTTATCGAGGCGCCGTGGGTGAGCTAACGAATAAGACCTCGGGCGTGATGGGTAAGTTTGAGTACACCATGGGCCCTGTGGTTGCCGAGCTAAATCTCAGCAAGCGCAAGGTGGATTTCTATCAACGAAATTCAGGAACTGATGGCGTCGCGTTTCAAGGGCGCGACCTTTCAACAGTGCAGTACGACAACTTCAGCACTCAATACTGGCAGACCGTTTCTGACAGCACGATTGCCGAGCTTCGTCTGAGCTCAAGCGATGAGAATGCGCGACTCAAATGGAGTGCGGGTTTGTTCGGCTACGAAGAGGATCAGCAAGTCGCGTTTTTCTCGATGAGTGATCGCGGGATTTTCTACTCAGGTACCGAATTCACGATGCCAATCGTGAATGCGAAATCAAAAGCCGCTTATTTGGACGGCACATTCGCGCTGACCAAGAACACGCGGCTCTTGGGCGGCTTGCGCTTCACCGATGAAAGCAAGTATCGGTTCGGCATCGGCGGTAATTGGGCGCTTGGGCTCGGCGCCGCAGGCGGGGACTGCTGCTTCAGCACGCGACTCGGGACCGAAGGCTTTGTACCGGCGCTCCTCAACCGCTCGAGCTTCAACGTGACAGGGCTCAACTACCAGCAACAAGTGCAGTTCCTGCTCAACAGTGTGCAAACGCCCGGCGCACGCGACACGTTGATCCGCCAAGCGCGCGGTGAGTGCTTCGCGCGCAACGACATCGATGACAACGGTCGAGTGAAATGCCCCCCCGGAGGTGGCTATAGCTACGGCGATCCGGTGAAGGGCATACCTGGGCAACAAGAAGGGAGCTCGAAAGCAAACTACGGAGATTTCCGGGTTGGCTTTGAGCACGACTTCAACCGCGATCAAATGATCTACGCAAAGATCTCAAGCGGCCACAAAAGCGGTGGCTTCAATGACAAGTTCTCGGAAACTGAAATCCCCGAGGTCTACAAGCCAGAAAAGCTGATCGCTTACGAGATCGGTACGCGCAATGCATTCGGACCGTCTGCGCGACGCTCGGTACTCAACCTCACAGGTTTCTACTATGACTACACCGATCAAGTCTTCCAAGATTTGGCCTGTATTGCGCGCGATGCTCAGGATGCCTCGCGCTGTGGCGGCTATTCGCTGGTGAATCGCAACGTGGGTAAGTCTCGCGTACTCGGTGTCGAAGCAGAGTTCCGTACCCAGCTGGCTTCCAATGTACGCCTTGATCTGAATGCTGCGCTCCTCAACACGAAAATCCAGCAAGGGATCGTGGCGGATGCGCGTACGCAGAGCTACGCTGACGGGAACAACGGCCGCTCAACACTTATCAATCTTGCTGGCAACAAATTGCCACAGGTGTCGCCTGTGAATCTTTCTGCGCGCTTGCAACACGAGTTTGCGCTGGGCGCTGGCAAGTTCGATTGGCAAGTGCTCCTAAGCTATCGCTCCGCGTACTACTTGAACCAGTACAACGATCGTGGCCTGGTCTACGTGAATGGAAGAGCGGAATCGGCAGTGGTGGCTGGTTTCCCAGACAAGCAAAAGGGCTATGCGCTGCTCAATCTGGGCGTGGGCTACACCTGGAACAAGCTTCGTGCCGAAGCTTTCGTGACGAACGCCACGGATAAACAAGTTTCGACCAAGTCGCTCTCGTCGGCAGGATTGAACTTGCGCTTCCTGAACGATCCGCGCACATACGGTTTGCGTTTGCGCTATAGCTTCTAGGGGTCTCTCTCCCCCCTGAGGAAGTCACTCCCACCAAAGTGACTTCCAATTTTTGCCCGCCCTCGGCGGGTTTTTTTCGCACGGATGAACGCCCGCATACGGGGTGTTCGATATACAAACTAGTGGCGGATGTTGGCGTGAATCAACATCCCCCTCGACGGCCCCACGAGATGCAGTGAAATAGTGTTCTCTTTGCGTGTTGCGTCCTTATGGTGTTCGAGATTCGATAAATAGCTTTTTACTGAAACCGTTTATTCAGTAGGGGGTAAGAGGACGAATAGTGTTACGTTGAGAAAATATAAATTCAGTTAATAGCGCAATTTAAAATTGAGACCTAGCTAGTTGGCTATATGCCTTACGATCAAGCAACTCCGAAACCGAGACGATTAAGCAACGCGTACCGCCGGATGTCACAACGCACCGGTCTCATTGCATTGCTCGTGGCAACTTGTGCTTTGCTTGGTGCGTGTGGCTCGCAAGATGCGCAGACGAAAGCGGCTCAATCGGTGCTTGCCAAGTCGGCTAACGAGATCGTCGTGGCCTCGTATCCCGCGCTCGACGAAGGCATCAAAATTGCGATCGAGCGTTATCGCAAGATTCGTCCAGACATTACCGTTCGCCTATCGAGTCTCTCTTTTGGTGATCATCACAACAGCCTCACCACTGGCCTTGCCACGGGCGTGTCGCTACCCGACGTGGTAGCAATCGATGTTGGCTACCTTGGACGCCTTATCGGTTCGGGCGCGCTTGAGGATTTGAGTCAACCGCCCTACAACGCATTGCAGTATCGCGAGAAAGTCTTTGCCTTCACCATGACACAAGCGAGTCCGCGAGGCGGTGGTCTGGGCGCGATGCCCGTCGACATCGGCCCTGGCACCCTGCTTTATCGAAAAGACATCATCGATAAGGCCGGTGTCTCGGAAGCTCAGCTCATCGAGTCCTGGGAAAGCTACATCGATGCGGGAAAACAAATCAAATCGCGCACCGGCGCATCGCTCGTACCGAACGCATCGTCCTTGAGCGATCTCTACATTCGCGCGAATGTGAAATCGGGCGAGGGCATCTACTTCGATAGCAATGATCGACCGCTCGTCAACACACCTCGATTCGAGCGTGCATTCGCACTTGCCAAAGCGGCGCGTGTGGCAGGGCTCGACGCCAAGATGGCACCGTGGACCACCGAATGGTTCGAAGGGTTCAAGCGCGGCACGTTTGCCACTGAGATGAGCGGCGCTTGGCTCGCCGGTCATCTCGCGAATTACATCGCGCCCGATTCGCGCGGGCTGTGGCGAGCCGCGCCCTTGCCCAATCGCGTGTACGCATCGTGGGGAGGCTCTTACTACGGCATTCCAAAAAAGCTACCGGATGCGCGAAAGAAAGCGGCCTGGGAGTTCATCCGCTATTTGTCCCTCGATCGCGGCATGCAGCTCGCCGCGCTTCAGGGGCTTGATGCGTATCCGTCGCTCATCGAAGCGAGCAATGATTCTTTCTTTGAACAACCCGTCGCCTATTTGGGCGGACAGCAGGCACGTCTGCTATGGCGCGAAGCCGCGAAGCAAATTCCCGCACCCGAGGTGAATCGGCTCGACCCAATTGCAGCACAAGTCATCGCGGCCGAACTCGAGAAAGTGCTCGAACTCGATAAGCCCATCAAGGATGCGCTTGCCACTGCTGAGCGCGTGATTTCGCGTCGAATTCGAAGGTAGAACGATGCAGCCCACTGAACGCAATCGCCCCCGCAAGCGCTGGCTCTCAAAAAAATGGGCCCCTTACGTTTTTGTCAGCCCATTCTTCATCCTGTTCGCGATCTTCGGGCTCTTCCCGCTACTGTTCTCGGTGTACGTCTCGCTCTTTCGGTGGGATGGCGTGAGCCCCCTCTCGCAGATGAAATGGGAAGGGTTTGGTAACTATCTCTACGTCTTGGAACTCGAAGGGCTCGACTTTCGTACCGTATTTACCCAGGCGTTTTGGCAAGACGTTTATTCGCGCGACTTTTGGCGATCGCTTTACAACACGCTATGGATTGGCGTCGTTGCCGGTTTGCCGCAACATCTAATTGCAATCCCGCTCGCCGTATTCATTCACACGCAGTTTCGTCGTGCCCGAAACGGAATTCTCGCGATCTACTTTCTTCCATTCATTACCCAAACCGTCGCCATTGTTTTGGTGTTTCAGGCGTTGTTTTCTGCGAAGTTTGGCGTGATCAATTCGCTTCTAACTGGAATTGGACAATGGGAAGTAGCGGGCTTTGCCCCGTTCTCGCTCATGTTTCCCACCGAGCCGGTCGACTGGGCGCGCCCACAGAAGACGCCGTGGATCGTCGCCTTCGTCGTCTGGTGGCGCTACGTCGGCTGGAATACGGTTCTCTATCTTGCGGCGCTACAAACCATTCCCAAGGATCTCTATGAAGCAGCGCGTGTCGATGGCGCGAGTCCGTGGCGGCAGTTCGTGCACATCACGCTGCCGCAGCTTCGCCCGATGATTTTCTTTGCCGTCACGCTCACGCTGATCGGCAATCTGCAACTCTTCGAAGAGCCTTATGTGTTGACGGCTGGTACAGGCGGCATCGGCCAAGTCGCGGAGACTTCGGCGATGTACATGCTGCGCGTTGCAATGACAGACGGAGACTTTGGTACGGCCTCCGCCGTCGCGTGGCTGCTCTTCATGTTTGTCGCGCTACTTACCTGGATGAACAATCGTGTACTCAAGCCGAAAGACTAAACGCCGCCCCGCGGGCGCGTTCACGCTCAAGCTGATCGCATACGGGATCGTGTTCGCCGGTGCCGTTGTCATGCTGCTGCCGTTCTATTTCATGTTTGTATTCGCAACGCATGCCAATGCCGACATCTTGAGCGTGCCGCCGCCGTATTGGTTCGGCGATCACCTCCTGGAAAACTTGAAGCAACTCATGGCGATGCGGCCAAACTTCTGGAAGTCGATTGGGTGGAGTTTGTCGATTGCAGCCGCCACCACAGCGTTGAATCTTTTTTTCTGTGCGCTCGCGGGGTACGCCTTCGCAATGCTCGATTTCCGGTATCGCGAAACGCTCTTTGGTCTGATACTAGCCACGCTCTTGCTTCCGAGTTTTGTGAGCATGATCCCCACTATTCTTTTGATGCAACAGATCGGTTGGATCAACAGTTCGAAAGCGCTGATCATTCCGGGCGCTTGCGGCGCATTGGGCATCTTCATGATGCGGCAGTACATCAGTTCGGTTCTGCCACGTGATCTGGTTGATGCCGCTCGAATGGATGCTTGCGGCGAATTCGATATCTTTTTGCGAGTGGTCCTGCCGCTGATCGGCCCCGCGCTTGGCACGCTCGCGTTGATCACGTTTATTGGTTCTTACAACAACTTTGTAGGAGCGCTACTCGTGTTGCGCGACCAAGAGGTCTACACGCTGCCGCTTGTGTTGCGATCGCTGCAAGGCACCAATGGCGTCACCTGGGGCGCGCTCTCGATTGGTGCCGCCATTGCAGTGCTGCCGCTACTCGCGCTCTTCGTCGTCTACTCAAGACGATTGATCGACGGACTCACGGCGGGTGCGGTAAAGGGTTAGGGCGTGCTAACACTATTTTGGCGAGATGCGTTACGAAAATGCGGCGATGGATGTGCGAAGCGTTGCGAAGAACGGGGTGGCTCCCCCGTTCCCGCGACGCGACAAAGCAGACACGCCGCATTTTCGTAACCCTTCGGGGCGCGTTCAGGTTTCGCGCCCGGTGTTGTTGCGAAGTCCTTGTGGTGCTCGCACCACGGCGGCCTTCGCGCCTAACCGTGCATCGAAACCTGAACCGCCGCACTCGCCAAAATAGTGTTAACACGCCCTACTCATCATGACACCACTCTCACTGAAAAAAATTGGCAAGTCTTACGACGGCCGCAACTACGTGATTCGAGATTTGAACCTTGAGATTCGCGCAGGCGAGTTCATGGTTTTTGTGGGGCCGTCTGGGTGCGGAAAAACCACGTTGCTTCGAATGATTGCCGGCCTTGAAGAGATTTCGGAGGGCGAGGTCGCGTTTGGTGATTCGGTCGTGAATGAACTCGACCCAGGCGAGCGGGGCGCGGCGATGGTATTTCAAAGCTACGCGCTTTACCCGCATATGACCGTTGCGGAAAACTTGGGCTTCGGACTCAAGATGTCTGGTGTGGCAAAAGCCGAACGCGAACGTGCGGTGAACGACGTTGCGAAAGTTTTGCAAATCGATCACATGCTTTCGAGCAAGCCCAAATCGCTTTCTGGCGGCCAGCGGCAACGCGTGGCCATCGGACGTGCGATCGTGCGTAACCCAAAAGTGTTTCTCTTCGATGAACCGCTGTCGAACTTGGATGCCGCGCTGCGCGTTCAAATGCGAATCGAACTTGCGCGGCTGCACAAGCAACTGGGCACAACCATGATCTACGTGACTCACGATCAGGTAGAGGCGATGACACTCGGGCAGCGTATCGCCGTATTTAACCGTGGGCGTATCGAGCAGGTCGGCACGCCTCTTGAGCTTTACGAGCGACCTGAAAATCGGTTCGTTGCGCAGTTCATTGGCTCGCCGAAAATGAACGTACTGGCGGCCAGTGGTAACGAAGCAGGGCGATTGAAAATTCATAGCGCCGGGACCATTCCTGTGCCGATTGCACAACCTGCGTCGAGCGCGATTGCCGCCATCGGCATTCGCCCGGAAGACGTGGTGCTTCATGAAGCGGGCACGCCAGACACACTAGCCGCGAGCGTGACGATGATTGAGCATCTGGGTGATGCAACGGTGCTCTATCTTGAGATCGATGGCGCTGATCAACCGGTGACTGCAAAGTTACACGGATCGAACAAACAATATTCGCCTGGCGACACCGTGGGGCTCGCCTGCGTGGACGGAAAGATGCACTGTTTTAACGCTGAAGGCGCTGCGATCCGTTGATGGAATAGCGAGCCGCCACGAACGATGCCTACGCATGCAACATGCCGACCCGTTACTTGGGCAGACGCTTCTTCGCGAACCAGCTTCCAGAAAGCAATCCGCTCCCGACCAACAAAAACAGCGGCAGCAATCCGGTTTTTGCCGACAGGATGCCAAAGACGAGCGGCATTGTCCATTGGCTGGTCGAAATCATGGTCATGCGCAGGCCGTTGACTTCGCCAACACGATTCGGAGGTGAGGCGGCGTGCAAGAAGGAAAGCACGATGGGCTGGCTTGAGCCTAAACCGAGCCCCATTACAAACGAGCAGACCAGCATCGCCGTGTAATTGTGAGCGAAGCCAAATGCAAGAAATGCAGTACCGGAAACAATCATTGCGACAACGATCACGCCGCGCCCGCCGAGAGCTCGTTGCAAGCGCGGCATCGCGAAGCGAACAACAAAGACTGCAACCGCGAAGAGCGACATCACCGATCCGATTTGGGTTGCCGTTAATCCGAGCTGGGAGCCCAGTACCGGCACAAGAAAGATATAGAGATCCCAGCCGATGGTGATCACAGCGCCGGTCATCAAGGTGTTGCGCACGATTGGGATTTGCAAAAGCTCTGTTGCTTTCCCCGCCGGGGCATTACGAACCTTGTTTTCGATCGATGGCAACTTCAGGAACCAACGTGTGTAGAAAAGAAGCCCAGCAATGAGCGGCAAGACAGCAAGAAGGGCAAACGCTGCGCGGAAGCTCGCGTGATCGATCATGAAACCTGCGATCAGCGGCCCGAGGAAGCTCGATACCGAAAAGCCCATCGACATCATTGAAAACGCACGGATGCGCTTCGCTTCCGAACCCGTTCCGTACACGCCGATCGCGTACTGCGACGCCGCGGCAATCACCATCCAGCCCACACCCAAGCCACAGGCTGCGACAGCGAGCACCCACAGCATCGGCTCAAACGCTGCCAGCGCGCCACCCGCCACCATCATCGCGCAGCCAAATACGAGCATCTTGCGTAACGGCAGGCGATCCACTGCCCGCCCTGCGCGGATCGCAAGAAACGCCGGAATCAGGTTGAACATCGCCGTGAGAATGCCAACCCACAGCGCGCCACCGCCCGCCTTGATCGCTGCGAGCGAGGTCGCGACGCGAATGCCGTTAAACGCCGTATGCGCAACGATGAGCAAAAGCACCATCACGAAGAGATCGCGAGGCAGCGATTCGGACGGTGGTGTTCTTGGGGGAATTGACGAAACAGGGTTAGTGCCCACGTTGGCATTATCGCGCACTGGTTCGACGCACTTGATCGCGTGTTTCGTTCACGTCGATAGGAGAAGGGGGTACTTCGACTAAGCGCGCGTGGGCGCGCTTACCTGCTC
Organism: Betaproteobacteria bacterium; assembly: GCA_013298765.1. Lineage (GTDB taxonomy): Bacteria > Pseudomonadota > Gammaproteobacteria > Burkholderiales > Casimicrobiaceae > Casimicrobium. Next base: position 121,258 of record JAAFJA010000010.1, on the reverse strand, counting down.
ACCCCAAAACAGCAGTTTGAAAGAAGCGGCGTTCAGCCGCTCCCCGAAATTTCTTTGGCCCGCGCCTCGGCGGAGCGCCTCCAAGGTGAAGTCTCGGGCGCTCTCCACAGAAAGTCGCTAGCCTTTGATGCTGAATATCAATCCATACCACGTGCGAGGTTTGCTGATCGTATTCGTCGAGCTTTGGTTAGCGTAGGCGGACGTGTTCTCGCTCGCGAACGGCGCAACGTTGTTGGCGACCAAGCGGACTGACATGGCGCGGCTGATCGGAATGTTCGCGTACAAATCGATCGTGCGTGACCGCGCGAATTCAATGCTTTGTTCGGCTGTTTGCTGGGTTCGGTAACCCGGTGTGAACGATACGCTGCCACCCAGGCGAATCGGTGCCGGAAGGATGCCGCTCAACACGTAATCGATCCCAAGCGTTCCCGACCACGGCTGCTGTCGATCCAGTCGGTTATCCGGACCCGGCACGCCTTTCACGCGGGACTCATAGAAATTGAGCGATGCGCGTAGATCAAGCGGAGTCTTCGCGTCGAATGCGAACGGCAAGAGCGTGCCAGCGCGTCCGCGCGCTTCAAGTTCCAGGCCGAATGTGTTGGCCGTATCGAAATTGACCGGACGCGACACATAGCGTTGCACGTTCGCCCATGAAACGGTTTCAAGCGCGGTGCGATTGCGGATCAAGTCTTTGACGTGACGATAGAACACAGTGGCGCTCGCCACGCCGCCACCCGGAAAGTAGCGCTCGTATGCGAGATCAAAACCTGTCGCTAGCTCCGGCTTCAGAAGCGGGTTGCCGATGCGATCAGAGGAGAGCGCGTCGTTCGGTTTGGTCAGATCGGTGTAGAGCGCGGAAACCTGCGGGCGCGCGAGCAATTGCATTGGCTCCGGTGCCTTGAAGGTGCTCGTCAGGCTGCTGCGGAACAGGTGCTGGCCTTTTTCATCCAGTTTGTATTTCAGATGAAACATCGGTGTCACCACAGTGGCGGGCTCTGCGCTGAAATTCTCACCGACTGTTTTGCTCTTTGTTTCAATACGTTCGCCGCGAATACCGGCATATGCTGAAAGTCGTTTGCTCATTTCCCATTCGTCTTGAATGAAGAGGGCGTAGCGCGCAACACGTGCTTCAACGTCTTGCCCTTCAAAGATCGGAAGCAAAGGCACGCCCAATTCCGTGGTGCGTGATTTTCCGACCCAATCGCGCCATTCGAAATTCCAGCCCGCGGTCACGGTATGTGATTCTGCGAAGAGCGTTGAATATTGGCCGCTTTGAGTGAATGATGGGTTTCTGTTTTCGCCCAGCGTGAGTCGTTGTTCTTTGCCGTTTCGAAACGCGCGTGCGGTGAAATCGTTCTCGTTGTACTGAACGTTAGCCTTGAGTTCTAGGCGGCGGTCACCATCGAAGTTGTTGGTGTACGTGGTGCCGAGTCTCACGTTGAGCCAATTACCAAAGTTGCGGAAATCATCTGAGAACACGGGTTGACCAGCGATGACACGCCGCTCTGTGGCCGTATCGCTCCAATGCCAGCGCCCCTGATTGATAAAGGCTTGTGTGTTGAGTGTGCTCGTTTCGTTGATTTTCCAATTGAGCGTTGGCGAGAAGTTGTAGCCGCGTCCGTACGGATGTTGTCCACTCGTACGCGTACCAATGGCAACGGGCGTGTTCGGATTGCTGACGGTGGTCGTGGTTTGCACCGCGTTGAAGTTATTCCACTCGAAATACGAAAACGGCAAACTGAACGATGCGCCGCCTTGAACTCGCTCGCCCCAGGTGACATTCAAGCCCGCTGCGGGGTTGTCGTATTGATAGCTCACGCGTGCTTGCGCTTCGAGCGTGCGCGAGCGCGGCGGCTCTTTCAGAATAATGTTGATCGTGCCGCCGATGGCTTCTGCGGTTTGATCGGCGGTTGCGGCCTTGGCCACTTCGATGCGTAACACTTGCGACGGATTCAGATTGTTCAGATCGAAGTTTGGCGGTGCGGGATCACCGTTCAAGAGAATTTTCGTATAGCTTCCCAGGCCGCGAAGCGCTGGACCGCTACCGCTTAAGCTCACGCCAGGCAAGCGCTTCAGCACATCGCCCACACTCACGTCGCCGAATTTCTGAATGTCCTCTTCCCCAAAGATTTGCTTCGCTGCCGTCGATTGACGCCTAAGCTCGACCGTCGTTTGCGGACGGGCGCTCAGCTCAACGCGTTCAAGGCGTTGCGCATTCGGTGTTTCCGTGGGCGTATCGTTATTGGCTTGAGCGGCAACTTGCGTGCTGGCAATGGCAGCCGAAACGGCAAGAACGCTCGCGCGAAGTGCGTGTGAGCGAGAAAGAGGCGAAGACTTGAGCATAGAAAAGGATGTTGGCTGCAGTGAAGTGCAGTGGTTGGAGTAATTCTGTTCAGCGTACGTTAGCGAATAGTTCCGGCGAAACACATCGCAATGCGACGAAACGAAGAAAAAAGCCAATTTCTCATCGATTGGCGGCGCGAGCGGAGGTTGCGTAACCCTACGGTTAGGAAATAAATCTGCTCCTAGCCCCAATAAAATGAGGGCTAGCGTGTTTTAGCCATGCTTGGTGAACTCGCTGGTCGGGCGATGCAAAGTTAGCCTGGAGCGTACGAGCGGCTTCGTCGAATTGCCCCGTAAAATCAGGAAATACGCGGCTTTGGTCGCGTTTTATGTTGATGCAAATGATCGTGGAGCACCGTCTGCCACAGCGTTTGCTTGTTTAACCCATACGCCCACCGCAACGCAGACATCCGCCTGCGATGTCGCAAAGCGAGGCAATGCTGCGCTCCAGAATGCGCGGCGTTTGTCAGCCAATTTGAATACACCATGAAACTCGCAGAAATCCGGGAAAAGTTTTTGTCGTTCTTCGAATCGAAGGGGCACACGCGTGTGGCGTCCTCGTCGCTCCTTGTTTCTGCGGATGACCCGACGCTTTATTTCACCAACTCCGGGATGGTGCAGTTCAAGGATGTATTCGTTGGCAAAGACAAACGCCCTTACGTGCGCGCAACCTCTGCGCAGCGCTGTTTGCGCGCGGGCGGAAAACACAATGATCTGGAAAACGTCGGCTTCACCGCACGTCATCACACGTTTTTCGAAATGCTCGGCAACTTCTCCTTTGGCGACTATTTCAAAGAAGACGCTTTGAAATACGCATGGGAATTGCTCACCGAGGTTTACAAGCTGCCGAAAGACAAGCTCTGGGCAACCGTCTATTTCGAGGACGATGAGGCCTACGATATCTGGACGAAAGTGATCGGCTTGCCGCCGGAGCGCGTGGTTCGCATTGGCGACAACAAGGGCGCGCGCTACGCCTCTGACAACTTCTGGCAAATGGCCGATATCGGCCCGTGCGGTCCGTGTTCCGAAATTTTCTATGACCACGGCCCTGAGGTCGCAGGTGGCCCACCGGGATCGCCCGAGCAAGACGGCGATCGCTACATCGAAATCTGGAACAACGTGTTCATGCAATTCGATCGCCAACCGAACGGCGACATGCCCCGTTTGCCGAAGCCTTGCGTCGATACCGGCATGGGCTTGGAGCGTTTGGCAGCAGTGCTTCAACACGTGCATTCAAATTACGAGATTGATCTTTTCGACAATCTCATCAAAGCCGCTGCGCGCGAAACGCACACGAGCGACCTGTCACACACCTCACTCCGAGTGATCGCTGACCACGTGCGAGCCTGCGCTTTCCTGATTGCTGACGGCACGATCCCAGGCGGCGCAGGCCCTGCATACGTGCTGCGTCGCATTGCCCGTCGCGCAATTCGCCACGGCTACAAACTCGGACAGAAAACGCCGTTCTTCTACAAACTCGTTCCCGATCTCGTGAAAGAGATGGGTGTGGCGTATCCGATCCTCGCGGAGCGCGCATCGCAAGTGGCAAACATCCTTGAAGCGGAGGAAACACGCTTCTACGAAACACTCGCGAACGGAATGGAAATTCTGGAAACCGCACTTGCAGGCGGTGCGAAGGTGTTCGATGGTGATCTCGCATTCAAACTGCACGACACCTTTGGCTTCCCGCTCGACTTAACGGCGGATGTCTGTCGCGAGCGCGGCGTGACTGTGGACGAAGCGGGCTTCAACGCCGCCATGGAAAAGCAGCGCGAGACCGCGCGCGCCGCATCGAAATTCAAAATGGAAGCAGCGCTTGCCTACAGCGGCGCGAAAACCGACTTCGAGGGTTACAACACGCTGCACATCGATGATGCCAAGATTCTCGCGCTCTACAAAGATGGCGTTTCCGTGGACACGCTCGCGAAGGGCGACACGGGCGTTGTCGTGTTGGATCGCACGCCGTTTTATGCGGAAAGCGGCGGCCAGGTCGGCGACAAGGGCCAGATTTACGAAGGCGATGAGTGCGAATTACTCGTACACGTTGATGACGTGCAAAAGATTCAAGCTGATGTCTTCGGGCATCACTCGCGCGTGATCCAAGGTGATTTGAAAGTGGGTGAAGTGGTCGCTGCGAAAGTCGATGCGCTCACTCGCGCACGCACCGCGCGCAACCACTCGGTCACGCACATCATGCACAAGGCGCTCCGCCTCGTGCTCGGCGACCATGTGCAACAAAAGGGCTCGCTCGTCGATGCCGAGAAAACGCGTTTCGACTTCGTGCAGCCGAGCCCGATGACGGATGAGCAAATCCGCGCGGTTGAAAAATATGTGAACGAAGAAATCCTCGCTAACACGGGCACGAAAGCCGAAGTGATGGCGATTGCCGACGCACAAAACAGTGGCGCGATGATGCTCTTCGGTGAGAAGTACGGCGACGAAGTGCGCGTGCTCTCGATTGGCTCGTCGAAAGAACTCTGTGGTGGCACGCACGTTGGCCACACGGGCGACATCGGCTTCTTTAAGATTCTTTCTGAGAGTGGTGTGGCCGCAGGTATCCGTCGCGTAGAAGCGATCACCGGCGACAACGCATACGAATACGTCAATCGTTTGAACGACACCTTGCTCGAAGCGGCTGCGGCAACGAAATCGCAGTGGCACGATGTGCCCAAGCGCATCGCGCAGATGCAAGACAACGTGAAAGCGCTCGAAAAAGAAATCGCCGCGTTGAAATCAAAACTCGCTGCCGCTGCGGGTGGCGATTTGATGAGTAAAGTCATCGAAAAAGACGGCGTGAAATTCCTCGCCGCCGAAATCGACGGCGCAGACGCAAAAGCGCTGCGCGAAATGGTTGATCAACTCAAACAAAAACTCGGCAGCGGCGTAATCCTGCTCGGAGCGAAATCTGCGGACGGCAAAGTAAACCTCTGCGCAGGCGTCACGGCAGATTTAGTCGGTAAATTCAAAGCGGGCGACATCGTCGGCAAAGCCGCGGCAGTCGTTGGCGGCAAAGGCGGCGGACGGCCGGACATGGCGATGGCGGGGGGGAGTGATCCTTCGAAGCTTGCGGAAGCGATTGCAACGTTGGGCTGATGAAGCGGGCTTCGCCGGATGACGGGAACCCGGGTGCGAGCATCCGGGCTACGGCTTGGATCTGCGTGCGCGCGCCCTCCGTGGTTGACGCTCACGCTTCTCTCTGAAAGACTCCGCGAATTGAATCGTTGAGTTTCGTCATGACACTTTCCGTCCGCATGATCCGAATCGTTTTCGCTCTGATGTTCATGGTCAGTGGATCGCTCGCGCACGCAAGCGCGGACGAGGCGTGGCGTGCTTACTCGGAGAAAGACTACGCTCGTGCGGTTCAACTTGCGCAAACGCCCGCGCAAGAAGGCAACAAAGACGCGCAATACCTGCTCGGGCTCGCAGCGAAACATGGTCGCGGCGCCGAGCAAAGTCACGAGGCGGCGGTAAAGTGGTTCACGCTCGCGGCGGAGCGCGGTCATGCAGACGCGCTTAACGATCTTGGAACGACCTACAGCCGTGGCGAAGGCGTTGCGCGGGACGACGCTAAGGCTTTCGGATATTTTCGAATGGCTGCTGAACGTGGCTCGGCAGCTGCGCAGCGCAACGTCGGGCAAATGTATGAAAAGGGCGTGGGCACTCCGAAAGACAATTTGAAGGCGCTGTATTGGTATGAACAAACCGATGCGACGCTCTATCGGCGCGAGCTGCGCGAGAAAACGAAAGACCGACTCGCGTCGAATACGCCCGCGCCAAACAAGTTGCCGCCCGAGTGCAAGCCATCTGCACCACCGACTCGCGAGATGAATAAAGCGCGCATCGATCTTCTGTCCGGCTCGATCGAGGTTTATCTTGACGAACGTTCTCGCCCGCGAGGTGTTACGGTCACCGATTTGAACAGCGAAGATTTTCGCTACATCGTGGTGGCGCTATTTAGCAAATCGTTACGCGCCGAGCAGTGCCGCTTTGCGGACGGTCTGATGCAGCAACACATTCGTATTCCGTTCAGATTTGTTTTGACGAAGTAGGGTGCGATCCCATCGCACCTCGTGCTCATAAGTGCGAAGCGCACTTCTCCAAACCGACGTGTTGCGTACCAATTTGGGTGCGATAGGATCGCACCCTACGGCGGTTGACGATTTCGTTTCACTCTGAAACACTCCGCGCATCGAAACGCGGGCTATCGTTATGACGTTTTTTCTTCGCATTATTCGAGTTTTCGCCGCGCTTGCGTTGGTCGTGTGCGGCGCGGTCGTGCACGCGAGCACGCAGGAGGCTTGGCGTGCGTATCTTGCGAAAGACTATGCGCGTGCGGTCGAGCTCGCTCGTCCGAGCGCTGAGGCGGGCGACAAAAACACTCAGTATCTGATGGGACTTGCCGCTCGAAATGGTCGTGGCATCGCGAAAGAGTCGAGTGCGGCGGCGCGTTGGTTTGAGCTTGCCGCTGAACAAGGCCATGGCGACGCGGCTAACGAATTTGCATCAATGTTGCTCGCGGGGGAGGGAATCGCGCAAGACAACGCGCGAGCCTTCTTGCTTTTCGAGCGTTCTGCGGATGCGGGTTCTGCCGCTGGTCAGCAAAATCTCGCTAAGGCGTATGTTGATGGTGTGCTCGTGAGAAAAAATCCGATCATGGCGCGCTACTGGTATGAGCAGGCAGACGCGACGCTTTACGCGCCGCAGGCGAAGCGGCGCGCGGAGTTGCTGCAAGGGCCGCCGACGATTCCATCCAAGCTGCCGGAACACTGCGCGCCGCGCAGACCGCCCACCAAGCAAATGATGGATCGCAGGCTCGACGAGCTGAATGGCACGCTCATCGTTTTCATCGATGAGAAGGGTGGAGTTCGGGGCGTGCGCGTGAAGGACATTTCGGTGCCCGAATTGCGTTTCGAGGCGGTCGCCTGGTTTAGCGAGTCTCTCCGTAGCGACGACTGCAGGTTCCTCGACAAGCTGAGAGGCGCGGAAGTGTTACTGCCATTCAAGTTTCTTCTTTATTGACTCGGCGCGACTGCTGTTGCTAGGGTCGCCGTCTCAGTTCACCCGTGCGACGTAATCAACGTCAACGTGGGTGCGTCTTTCGGCGTGCTGAGATCGGCCTGTGCGCCTTTGCGCATCGCGAGGCCGACGGCGAGGATATCGACGACGAGTAGGTGAAGAATGCGGCTCACCATTGGGAGCTGCGTTTGCGTGTCTTCGACGTGATCGATCACGATGGCGATATCGGCGCGGCGGGCGAGCCCGGTTTGACCTAGCGTGAGCGCGATTACGGTGATGCTCCGCTCGCGAAGAATTTCAACAATGTCGCGTAATTCACTGCTGCGCCCATCGACGTCAAAAACAAGGGCAACGCTACCAGCTTCGAGGAGCTGCGCAACCACCACTTGTTGCGACTCTTGCGGCAAATAGCCGCACGCGACGCCTACTCGCAAGAGCTTCGCCTGGGCGTCGACGGCGACAGTGAAGTCGTTACCGCCCGTGAAAATTTCGGTGCGTTTCGATTTGGTGAGCGCATCGATCGCTTGATCAACCGAGGATTGGTTGATGTGATCGCGCAGCCGCAAAATCGCTGAGGCGGTGTTCGAGAGCACCTTTGCGCCGAGCTCGACGGTGGAGTCGTCGTCGGTGATTTGTGCGTGCGACACGGGAATCGTTCCCGTCACTGCAGCCGCAAGCCGCAGTTTCAGGTCTGACAAACCTGCCGCGCCTAAGGTGCGGCAGAACCGGATCACCGTTGGCTGGCTGACGTTGGCGAGCTGTGCGATTTGAGCGATCGGTTGGTTCAGGAATTCGCGTGGGCGAGAAAGGATGTAGTCGGCAACTTTACGTTCGGCGGGCGAGAAGTTTTCTAGTCCACGCTGCACCTGAGCGAGCACGCCCGAATCGCCGCTTGCTTGCAAATTCTTGAGCTGCGCGTCGAGTACCGCAGCAACGCCGCGAAAGGTAGCTTGCTCCGCGTGAATCACAAAGGTAGGGACGTCTTTTAGATAATCGCTAAACCTCCCTTTGTCTTCAAATCTTTGGCGAAAGCGCGAATTTACAAAAAAGTCACCTAATCGCGGAACAATCGCGCCACCCACATAAATTCCGGCTTTAGCGCCAAGTGTTACTGCCAGATTTGCGGCAGCGGTTCCCAGGATTTCGCAGAAGGCCTCCATGGTTTCGACGGCCAGAGGATCGCTGCCCGCGAGCGCGCGTTTCGCGATCTCCTGCGCTTCGGGTTCTCCGGGGGCTGAGACTTTTTTGTGCGCGGCGAGCGCGGCGTAAACAAGTTCGATGCCGCGCCCTGAGAGCACTCGCTCGAACGAGACGTGAGAAAACTTATTCCACGCGTATTCAAGGATTGCCACTTCGCGTTCGTTGCGCGGCGAAAACGAAGTGTGACCGCCCTCGGTGCCGAGCGCCACCCAGCCGTGCTCGGCAGGAATCACCCCAGACACGCCGAGACCACTACCGGCGCCGATCACGCCGATCACGCTACCGTCTTTCACAGCGCCGCCACCCACTTGGCGGACCTCGTCACTCTGCAAGCCTGGCACGGCCATGGCGAGCGCGGTGAAATCGTTCACGACCACGAGCGTCTTTAAGCCGAGCTTCGTTCGCTCTGCCTCGATGGAAAACTGCCACGGCGCATTGGTCAAGCGAACGAAATCCCCGTCGACCGGGTTAGCCACGGCCATCGCGGCATGCTCGATCAGCTTTGCGCCAGCGTGTTGATGCTGCGCTAGATAGGCGGAAACGGTTGCGTGGAGATCAGGATAGTCCGCAATCCTGAGTGATGCAATCGAATCGAACTGACGTGGCGCACGTTCGATGGCAAAGCGCGCGTAGGTGGCGCCAATATCGGCTAGCAGGCGAGGGGAATCAAACGCACTCATACGACGGAGTGTATGCGCGCTAGCTCTCAGAAGTCTTGCTGCATCGGATGCACGGCAAGCTCATCGATGAGCAGATGTTCGGGCGTGTCTAGCAGCGCCGAAATTTGCGCTGCAAGCTCATTGGGCTTCATCGCCCAGGTGACGTCTTTGCTGCCTTCAACGCTACCGTTAAACGCGGAATCGATGATCCCCGGCAAGACAGCGGTTACTTTGATGCCAAACGGCTTTGCTTCGCGCAGCAGCGAATGCGAGAACCCGAGTAGCGCGTGCTTTGCGGCGACGTAGGCCACCATTTTTGCCAGCGGCCGCCGCGCTAGATCAGACGCGATGTTGATGATGTATCCGCAACGCGCCCTTTGCATCGATGGCAGCATCGCATGCGCGAGCAGCATCGGTGCCGTTGTATTAAGCGCGATGGTTTGTTCGATCTCTTCGCGCGAGCTCTCAAGAAATGGCTTGTAACTTCCAGCGCCCGCATTGTTAATCAGTACTTCAGCTGCGAGCGTGCCGTTTGCAATTTGATCAAGGAGGTCTTCGCGCTCGCTGGGATCGCTCAGGTCAGCAGCTGCGGTTGTTACTGAGAGGTTTGGATGTTGCGCGCGAACCGTGTCGCGAAGCGCGTTGAGATCGGGCGCAGACCGAGCCACTAAAACGAGCGATACACCGCGCGCAGCCAAGTTGAGGGCGAGCGCCTTGCCTAGACCGCGGGACGCACCCGTGATGAGGGCTGATCGGTAGCGAAGCATGGCTTGAGCTTTTTAGCGCGCTGGCCCGAATGTGCGGTCGGCATAGATCGCCGCGCCGAGAAGCGCTGGTGCTTCGTGCGTAATCAGCTGGGTTGGAATGCGCTGCAGGTAGCTTGCGAATCGGCCTTTGTCTTCAAACTTCTCGCGAAAAAGCCGTTCGTCGAAGGCAGCGCCGAGTTTGGCGACGATGCCACCGCCGATGAAGATTCCGCCAAAAGCACCGAGCGTCAGGGCTAAATTTCCCGCCACGTTACCCAAGAATGAGGTGAGCAATTCGACCGCTTCAACGCAATAACGGTCTTTCTGCTCTATCGCTAGTCGTCCAATTTGTTCGGGGCTCAACTGCGGTTTTGTTTGTTTATCGACTAATAATAAAGATTCGTAGATCGCCTGAATCCCGGGGCCCGAGACCGCTCTTTCCGCAGATGCGTGACCATACTGTTCACGTAGCGCCGCCAAAACATCGGCCTCTCGAACGGTACTCGCAGCAAGCGTCACGTGCCCACCCTCGCCCGCAACGGGCAAGTAGTCGCTTTCTCCAACCGGGACGAGTGAGGCGACGCCGAGCCCTGTGCCCGGCCCAAGCACACCAATCGGCGCGCGCGTACCACTAATGCGTGGCCCGAGCGGCCGCAGATGCTCCGCGCGCAGCGCAGGCACTGCCGAGGCTAGCGCGACAAAATCGTTAATGAGCACGCCGTCGCCAACGCGGAACCTAGATTTCAAATCCGGCACTGAGATTACCCAGTGGTGGTTGGTCATCTTCACAACGTCGCTTGTAATCGGCGAAGCAACGCCAAGCGCAAACCGCGCGGGCGCATCAACGTTCATGCTGTTCAGATAGAGCGCGATGGCATCTTCGATCGAATCGTGGTCGCGACACGCGTAGGTTGCGGTCCGGGTAATCTGGTGGCCGTCTCGCCCGTACCACCCAAATCGAGCGTTTGTCCCACCAATATCGCCCACCAAGGTTGCACCATTGCGGTGCAAGTCAGGGGTAACTAGTTTCGAATTTGTTTCAAGCACGTCCACAGCGCTGGCAATGTAGTTTTCCTCAACTTCGCACGATATCAGAACATCGCTGAGTTGTGTGATCTCCGTGATGTATGGGAGCAGTAGGATTTGTCAGAAGAGTCTCGTGCTGAGTGTTGTACAGGTAGTTTGAGTGAAGCGCGGACGGCACGCCCGTGACCGCCAAACAATCCCATTTTGTTTGCTAACCGTTTAGCTTGACGAGCTTATCTATTGGAAAATCAATAGTTTAACTATCAGTCAATGCGAAATTGAGGGCTTAATCGCAAGCCTTTTAACCCGAGCATTTACCAGCAACATCGCAATAGAGTGTCAGATATTTGTGTTGTAACAATACTACAGATCACGCAAAATTCTTGTCTCTTGGCGGCAGGCTTGCACGCCTCGTGGGCTAGCATCGCACTTGAATTAGGCATCAGTGCACCGTGAGTGTGCTCACGCGTAAAACGCAACTGGTGATTTAGTTTTCTTACGGAATGAGTCGTTTGGCTACACCGACGGTACGGGCGTAGGACTTCCAGACGACTAAGGTTTGGACGCTAAAGGAGGCACCTTGGAAACTCGCACGCTCGCAGGCAATCCGTCTGCGCATCTATTCAAGTACAAAGCATCTCGTGTTGCCGTCGCTGTCGCGGTCGTTGCGATGAGTGGTTCGATGGCCGCTTACGCGCAGCAGGCTAACGAGCCGAAGAAAGACGAGCCGCAAAAGCTCGAAACGCTTCAAGTCACAGGTATTCGCAAAGGGATCGAAGATGCGATCTCGGTGAAAAAGAATTCCGACAACATCGTTGAATCGATCTCTGCGGAAGATATCGGCAAACTGCCAGATAACTCGATTGCAGAATCGATTGCCCGCTTGCCAGGTGTCGCCGCACAACGTGTCGCGGGCCGCGCTCAAGTCATCAGCGTTCGCGGTCTTTCGCCTGATTTTGCAACGAGCCTGCTCAACGGTCGCGAGCTCGTGAGCACGGGTGATAACCGCAGCGTTGAGTTCGATCAGTATCCATCTGAGCTGCTTGCAAGCGTGCTCGTCTACAAGACACCGGATGCAGGGCTCGTCGGTCAGGGCCTTTCTGGCACGCTTGATATGCAAACTGTGCGTCCGTTGAACTTCGCGAATCGTGTTGTTTCGTTCAACGTTCGCGGCACACAGAATTCGCTCGGCTCTGCAGCCGACGCAAGCGCGGGCGGCTATCGTGCAAGCGCGAGCTACATCGACCAATCGGCAGATCGCCGCTTCGGCTTTGCGCTTGGCTACGCCCGCCAGCAATCTCCGATTCAAGAGAATCAAGTTGGAACCTACGAGCCGTGGAAAACCGACTCGCGTCCTGGTTTGCCCGCTGGCACCTTCTCTACCGACGGTATCAAGGCCCTCCGTCGTACAGGTGAAGTCGAGCGTGATGGCTTGATGGGGACGCTCGAATTCCGGCCAAATAAATCGTGGACGAGCGTTGTCGATTTGTTCCACTCGCAAGCGAAGGCGACGGACACCGCCAATCAGTGGGAAGTTAACACCCAGTACAACGGCAACTTCCCTTGCAACCCTGCGTGTGTGTGGACCCCAACGGTTAACAGCAACCGCACGCTCACTGGCGGAACGCTCACCGGTACATATCCACTCGTTCGCGGCATGTACAACACGCGCGACGACAAAATCGACGCGTTTGGTTGGAACAACAAGTTCAAACTCGGTGGCGTTAGCCTGAACGCGGACGTTGCCTATTCAAAAGCAACGCGCTCAGAGATCAACCTCGAAAACAACACGCAGCTTCCACCGAGCACGCCGTTCGAGGTGTTGAATCTCACGTTCCGCGGCGACGGCTTCTCGCAAATTAAGCCAACGCAGAACTATTCAGATCCAGCGCGTTTGTTCCTCGCAAACACGATCTACGGTTCTGGCTATGGGAAGACGCCTTCGGTCAAAGATGAGCTCACCAGCTTCAAACTGAGCGCGAACTTTGCTGCACCAGCAATGCTCAGCAACTACCTCGGCGATATCGAAGTGGGCTTGAACTACGCTGACCGCGAAAAGGTGAAGCGTCAGCCCGAGGGCAGCATCAATTTGGGTTCGCAGGGTGTAACGCCGATTGGTGCCGAATACCAATATGGCCTGGTTGATCTCGGATTTGCAGGCATTGGCAAGATCCCATCGTGGAACGTGCCGGGCGCTGTTGCTCGCTACATGGTGTTTAAGCCGGTCGATAATCTCGACTACTTGATTCCAAAGGCTTGGAGCGTGACCGAGAAGATCACCACGGGCTATCTCAAGGGTACGCTTGACGGACAAGTCGGCTCAGCCGTGCTGCGCGGTAACGTTGGTTTGCAGCTTCAGCACACCGATCAATCGTCGTCGTCGCAATACTTTGACCGCTCGCGACCTGCGGGCCAAGAAGTGCGTCCATACTCCGATGGCACCACGTACACCGATGTTCTGCCATCTCTGAATTTGGTGTTCCAGCTTCCTAACGAGCACACGATTCGCTTCGCTGCGGCTCGCCAAATCGCTCGTCCGCGTGTCGATCAGATGCGCGCGGGTCTTGATTTCGGCATCAGCAACGAAGGCGTTCCAGGCGGCGAGGGCGGAAATCCACGCGTAGACCCGTGGCGTGCAAATGCGCTTGATCTGTCTTGGGAAAAGTATTTTGGTACCCGCGCTTACGTAGCGGCTGCCGCTTACTACAAAGACTTGCGCAGCTACATCTATACGCAATCACGCACGTTTGATTTCTCTGCACTCACTCAAGGCATCACCCGTCCGCCGCTTCCGCGTACGAATTTAGGTGAATACAAAGCACCGTTCAACGGCAAAGGCGGCAAATTGCAAGGCATCGAGCTTGCTGCATCGCTTCCGTTGCGCATGATTTCGCCAACGCTTGACGGCTTTGGCGTTCAAGTGAATGCGAGCTTCAACGATAGCAACATCAAGATCAAAGATCCTGAGAGCGCATCGAGCGTGGGCGATGGCGAGATCGGTCTTCCAGGCCTTTCGAAGACCAACTACAACATTACTGCGTACTACGAAAAAGCAGGCTTTGAAGCGCGGATCAACCATCGTCGTCGTTCTGACTTCATCGGTGAAATCGGTAACTTCAACGGTGCGCGCACGCTGCGCTACGTGGTTGGCGAGAGCCAATTCGACGCGCAGGTCGGCTACAACTTCACAAGCGGTAGCTTGAAGGGCTTGGGCATCGTGTTCCAGGTCAACAACCTGACCGACGAAGCGTATCGCACGTACGCTGGCACGAAGGATCGCCCGCTCGAGTACGCAAAGTACGGTCGCACCTACCAGTTGGGTGCTAGCTACAAGTTCTAAGGCCGCGCCGGAGCGATCCGGCGTCTCCTTGGTCACTAGAACAAGATAGTCTCTCCACTATTCCGCCCGCGACGGCTGCAGCCTCGCGGGCTTTTTCGTTTATCGGCGCTCATCTTCTACGAGGCATCGTCGCTCAAGCCTACTTCATGCCACTTACCTGCGCTTCGTCGCAAACGAGGTGGAGTATTTGGGGTTCGGTGCAGAATGCTGTCTGTCGCACGGAATTCGCTTGAACATGAAAGTTTTCACCAAAGGTCGCCTCTTCGCGATTGGATTCGTCGTTTTGTTTGCCGCGCTGTTCTTCGCGGGGAAACAACTCGAAGGAAAGTTCACTGGCGCGAAAGATAAAACGCCGAAGTACCGAACGGCTGACGTTGATCGGGGATCAATCGTTCAGTTTGTGACCGCGACTGGAACGATCAATCCGGTGGGACTCGTGAACATTGGAACGCAGGTGTCGGGCACGATCAGCGAGGTGTTGGTCGACTTTAATTCGCCTGTCAAGCGTGGGCAAGTGCTCGCGAAAATCGAGCCGACCCTAATTCAAGCTTCGATTAACCAGGCCACCGCATCGCTCGGCGCCGCGCGGGCGCAGCTCACGCTTTCTGAATCAACCCACGCGCGAAACCAAAAACTCGTTCAACAGGGTTTTCTCTCAGCCGCAACGCTCGATCAGTCTCGCCAGGCGCTCGACGCCGCGCGCGCGCAATTGCAGGTCAATCAAGCACAACTTGATCGTGCGAAAGCAGATCTGAATAACGCCATCATTCGCGCGCCAATCGACGGCGTTGTGATTAAACGCACTGCTGACTTAGGGCAAACAGTCGCTGCAAGTTTTCAAACGCCTAACTTGTTTCAGATCGCACGCGACTTGAAGAAAATGCAGATTGATACCAACGTATCAGAAGCTGACGTTGGGCAACTCAAAGAAGGGCAAGCTGCGCGCTTCGTGGTGGATGCATTTCCTGAGCGTGACTTCGAAGGCCGGGTGCGGCAATTTCGCCTTGCCGCCAACGTGCAACAAAACGTTGTGACTTACAACGTGGTGATCGATGTCGACAATCCTGATGAGTTGCTGAAACCGGGGCTTACTGCGCAGGTTCGCATCATCACATCAAACAAGACCGATGTTTTGCGAGTGCCAACGGCCGCATTGAGATACCGCCCAAGCGATCTCGAAGTCGCTATGCAGCAAATGCAAAAGCGACTGAAGGGCGAAACAACAAAAGCCGCTGGTAAGGATGAAAAGAAAGCAGCGGAAGCCACACCTTCAGCAGATGTAGACAACACCGACGAATTAGGCCTTCGCACCAAATCTGGCGAGCGCCTGTATCGTGTTTACAAACTGGAAGAGAACGAAGCTGTGCCCTTGGAAGTAGTGATCGGGGTCGCTAACTCGAAATTTACCGAGATCGTCAAAGGGCCGCTCAAGGCGGGCGACAAAGTCATCACGCGTTCGCTCATTCCCGATCCATCGAAATCGCAGTAGTTGACTATGCTGACGGATTCAACACGGACGCAAGACGGAAATCAACGCGCACTCATTGATGTAATCGACGTAAAAAAGAGCTACGTCACCAATTTGGTGACCACGCCTGTTCTGCACGGCGTTAACTTCTCGATGCAGCGCGGGGAGTTTGTCGCGATCATGGGGCAGTCGGGCTCCGGTAAGTCGACGCTTATGAATATTCTCGGCTGTCTGGATACGCCGAGCGGGGGTGACTATCTTCTAGATGGAAAACAGGTAAGTGCGCTTTCCCGGGCTCAGCTTGCGGTTCTTCGCAACAAAACCATCGGCTTCGTATTTCAAAGCTTCAATCTCTTGAAGCGCATGACGATTCAAGACAACGTTGCGCTACCGTTGATTTACGCGGGCGTTTCGCGTGCTGAAGCTAGGCGGCGTGCGAGTCAGCAGCTTGAGAATGTGGGCTTGGGCGAATACGGTCAGCGGCAGCCGAATCAGCTCTCGGGCGGACAGCAGCAGCGGGTCGCCATCGCTCGCGCGCTGGTGGCGGATCCGCCGCTTGTGCTCGCCGATGAGCCAACGGGAAACCTCGACACCAAAACAAGCGTCGAAATCATGAGCTTGCTCACACGCTTGAATCGTGAGGCGAAGCAAAGCATCATTTTGGTGACCCATGAGCCCGATATCGCCGCGTACGCCAGCCGCTTGGTACGGCTTAAGGATGGTTTGGTGCTCTACGACGGGCCCGCCGCAACTGGGTTGCAGCAAATGCGAAGTGAGCAAAGCGAGCAGGAACTGGGTATGCCTGCAAATGAGGTTTCTGAATGAAATTCGGTCACATCTTCGCCGAAGCATTTCGTGCGATGCTTGCGAATCCGCTTCGCACCATGCTCACAATGCTTGGCATCATTATTGGCATCGCGAGCGTCGTGCTCATGCTTGCTATTGGTGATGGCATCAAGAAATTCATCGATAAGCAACTCGCAGTACTCGGAAGTAACTTGATACTGGTGCAATCCGATACGCGAAAGAGCCCAGGCGCGCGAGCGCGCACGGGCACGACGCAAACGCTCACCATTGATGATGCTGAGGCGATCAATCGCTTGAGCTCAGTCGCGGGCGCGGTCCCGGTGCTCAACACGTTCTCGCAAATTGCGTACGGGAACACAAACGCCAACGCGCAAGTGCAAGGGACAACGTCGGCAACGTTTGTGATCCGCAATTTGCGCTTAGGCGCGGGGATCGGTCTTTCTGAGGTTGACGTAACGAGCGCTTCGCGGGTTGCCGTGCTCGGAAAAAAAATCGCAGAGGAACTCTTCTACAAAAACGATCCGATTGGGCAGTCTATTCGGATTGACAATCAGAGCTTCCAGGTGATCGGTGTGCTGGACAACGAGGGGCAGAGCTTCGACATGGGCGACGTTGGCCAGATCGTGTTGGTGCCAATTTCCACGGCGCGCGTCTCGCTTGTGCGCATGCAGACGCCACGAAGCGTGGCCTATATCGTCGCGCAATCAAAGACGGCTGAAGGCGTGAACGAAATGGTGCGTGATATCGAAGAGGTGCTTCGTGATCGGCACCGAATTCGCGCTGATGATCCCGACGATTTCCGTGTGGTCAACTTTGGTGAAATCGCCAAGCAAGGTGAAGCCATTGGCAAGGGGCTCGCCTTCGCGCTTGGCTTCATTGGCGCGGTGTCGCTTGTTGTTGGCGGGATCGGCATCATGAATATCATGCTTGTTTCAGTGACGGAGCGCACTCGCGAGATCGGCATTCGCATGGCGATTGGCGCTCGGCCCAGCGATGTGCTGTGGCAATTCCTGATTGAAGCGATTGCGATTTGTCTCGTGAGCGGGATCGTAGGGATCGCGATTTCGATGGGCCTTGCCGCTGCGGTCAACGCGACTGGAATGTTTGAGCTCACCGTTGGTGTTCGCGCGATACTCATCGCGACACTTTTTAGCGGCTTCATTGGCGTTTTCTTCGGCTTCTATCCTGCGCGAAGAGCGTCGAAGTTGCAACCGGTTGAATGCTTGCGCTACGAGTGACTTCGGGCGAGAAAACCGTGATGACGAAGCGTCACTTACGCGTCTGCGCTTGCTTGATGGAGACAAAATAGCATCGTCGTTAAGCGCAATTGGCGATTGGGGTGTGACATTAGAAAAATCTATTCTTAAGAAATAGACTTTATTTTTTCTTTCTCCAGCAAGTCTTAGATTTCCGCGATATTGCTGCTAGTTACTTTTGACTGAGCAGTACGACGCCAAATGTCGGTGGTATAGAGATCGTGAGTGCTGTTTCACTTGCATCTGAGACCGTACCGCTCAACGCATCACGCCACACTTGCCCCGCCTTCAACGAGCCTGCTGGCAGCGTGATGTTCTTTTCGACATCAGCGTTATTGAGCGCGATGAGTGCGGTCTCGTCTGCGTGTTTTCGCAGCAACACGACGACGTTGCGATCCAGATAAATCGGCGCATCGAGCGATCCGCGACGCAGCACCGGGTGGTCATTGCGCAGTTTCGTTAGGCGCTTGAACTCCGCGAGTAGCGCGTTGTCGGGCTTGCCGCCCAAGTCTTCCCATGGATACGTCGCTCGGTTGTATGGGTCTTCGCCGCCTGTGACGCCCACTTCGTCGCCGTAGTAAATCGTAGGCGATCCTGGGAAAACCATTTGAAAGAACACAGCGAGTCGAAGCCGTTGCTTCGCAAGTGTGATCGCTTCTGCAGTAGAAGTTTCATCGCGATAGCCAAAGTGATGCAGGGCGCGCGCTTGATCGTGGCTCGATAGCAAATTCATCAGCGCGTACTGCGCCTCGCGTGGGTACTGCTCGCGAATGAGTTCGAGATTCGCATAAAGCTTTCGCGCATCGCCGCCCATCGCGTACCCCTGCACTGCGTTTCTGAAGATGTAGTTCATCGTCGAATCAAACATGTCGCCGAGGAAGTATTTCGCGGAATCGAACCACGCTTCGGAAATTGTGATTGCATCAGGCCGATGCGCCTTGATCGCAGCGCGCCACTCGCGCCAGAAATCGTCGGGTACCCAAGGCGCTACATCCATGCGCCAACCGCCGGCGCCTCGATCAAGCCAGCGTTTCATCACGGAATCTTGGTTTCCATATGCAAACGCGCGGAATGCGGGCGAGGACTTGTCTAGCTCCGGCAAATCGCTGATCCCCGTCCAGCCTTTGAACTGTTGATCAGGATTCGGTTTTGACGAATCGAACGTGAACCACGTTGCGTAAGGCGACGACGGGTTGATCGCGTCGTTCGCAAACGCGCCTTGCGGCGGCTTTTGCGTTCTCGCGTAATTCCCGTAACGATCAAAGTAGATCGAATCGGAGCCGACGTGATTGAGCGAGGTATCGAGCACGATGAGAATACCGCGCTTCTTCGCTTCATCACAGAGGCGAACGAAGTCCGCTTCGCTACCAAAATACGGATCGATCTCGTTGTAATCCGCGGTGTCGTACTTGTGGTTCGATGGCGCGCGGAAAATCGGCGTCATGTAGATCGTATTCGCGCCAAGACCTTTGATGTAGTCGAGCTTCTCAATAATGCCCGCTAGGTCGCCACCGAAGAAATCGTTGTTGTAGACGTCGTCCGATCCGTCGCCCGATTTCGGTTTGAAGGGCTTTTCGTTCCAGCCTTTATGCAGCTCAACGGTGTGTCGCTGGTATTTGTCGATGCCCGGTTTCGGATCGTTCGCCTTGTTTCCATTGCGGAAACGATCTGGGAAGATGTAGTAGTAAACGATGTCGGGCGCGTAGTCCGGTACTTTGAAATTCGCGTCGTAAACCGTCTGCCGAAAGCGACGGACGCCGCGCACGTTGTCGGGCTTTTCAACGATTTCACCCATGCCGCCGCTGCCGCGTTCACGCGTCCAAAACACGCTATCGCGATTGTTACCGTAGATATAGGTCTTGCCGCCGATCACGAGTTCAAAGTAGTAACCGTAAATCGCGATCTCGTTGAACATGTGGCTCGCGCGCCAGGCGTCACCCGTGCGCTGCATGGGCACGCGGGCGAGCGGCGTGTATTCCAAGACTTCTTGATTGCCTTCGAGGCGACGCTTCTCGATCACAAGCGTTGCGCTCTCGATGCCTGGCAAGCTTGCGAGCGAATAATCGACTTGAGTCTTCACAGTGACAGCGCCAAACGGCGCTTTGAACTTGGCATCCCGCGAATCGAATTTGATCGAGAGCGCGATCGGATCAGTAATCGGTTGTGCCGATGGATCGTCGAATGAGGTCGGCTCAACCGATAGCTTCGCGATGCCGTTCTCGATAGCGAGCGTGAGCGTCTGTGGACCGTTAAACATGAACCCAATGTTGGCTGCGCCGCTCGCATCTTGCGTACGCGCGAGCGCGAGTGGCGTACCTTGCAGGCGAAGCGCGTCGTTCGACGTGGGCGAGATGCCAAACGATGATGCGTCGCCCCATTGTGCGTCTGCCAGCTTGAATTCCTGAATGCCAGCAAGGTTTACGTTCAGGTAATACGCGTCGCACCGCCAGGTAAACGCGAAGTCATCCATCGCACCCCAATTGTTCATCGTGCCGCGAAGGTAGAGTGTTTTGTCGCCGAGCGGTGGCGATGGGCAGGTTTCAATCGTCATAACGTAGTCGGGCACCGAAACGCGAACGCGATGCGTGCCGTTGAAAGTATGAATGAGGTTAGCGCTTCGAAGCGCGAGTTTGCGCTGCGCGCTTCGAATGTTGTCTGCGCCACCGAAATCGGCATCGGTGGACCATTGCTCATCGCCCACTTTGAACGCGTGCTCGCCTTGAATCGTCGCGATGAGTTCAAACGCGTCACAGCGATAAGTGAAGCGGAAGTTTTCGAGTGCATTCCAATTGTTGAATGCACCACGAAGGAAAAGAGGGCGTTTGCCGAAGGGGCTGGGAGTGCAGTTCGGCGACGCTGTCGCGACCGCGGGCGAGCCACTCGTCGGTTCAGTACGCGGCGGTGACGCACAACCTGCCAGGCTAGTCGCAAGCGCTATGCCAAGCGCACTGCGCAACAACGAAAAACAATTTGACGCAGATTTCGCAGATTTAACGCGGATTAACGCTGATTTCTTTTGTGGGGAATCAACCAATCTGCGTAAATCTGCGCAATCAGCGTAATCAGCGTAATCAGCGTCAAAAGAACTCACGGCCGGCCCATCACCCCTTTACGCCGCCCGAGGTAAGCCCCGAGACGATCCACTTCTGCGCAAACAAGAACACCAGCGTGATTGGCAAACCAGAGAGTACGGCCGCCGCCGCGAAATCGCCCCACAGGAATTTTTGATCCTGCAAGTAATACTTCGAACCGACTGCGAGCGTGAGGTTGGGTTCTTCGCGCAACAAGATCGATGCAATTGGATATTCGATGATCGTTCCAATGAAGGCGAGCACAAAGACGACCATGAGGATCGGCACTGCCATCGGTAAAAGTACGCGATAGAACGTTTGCCACAACGTCGCGCCATCGACGCGGGCGTTCTCTTCGATTTCTTGCGGGATTGTTTCGAAGTAACCTTTGATGGTCCAGATGTGCGTTGCGACGCCGCCCAAGTAGGCGACGATCACAGACAGGTGCGTCTCAATGCCGAGCCACGGAAAGTGTGCGCCCAGCCGTTCGAAGATTGCGAAGATCGCAACCAGCGCCAGCACGCGCGGGAACATTTCAAGCAAGAGCATCGTGTTGAGATAGCTCGTCTTGTATTTGAATTTGAGTCGTGCGAACGCGTACGCCGCCGTGGTGGAAAGCGCAACGATCAGAACGGCGGAAATCGTCGCAATCTTGATCGAATTCCAAAGCCACAACAGCACGGGGAATGGCGGATGCACCTCTTTGCCGTCAGCGCCCATGTAGCTCATCCCGAGTGCGAGCTTCCAGTGCTCAAAGCTAATCTCCGTCGGGATCAACGAACCCGTGGCGAAGTTGCCCGGTCGCAGCGAGATGGAGATCACTGCAAGCAAAGGAAATAGCGTAACGGCGATGAGCGCGATCAAGAACACATGCGCGGCCCACACGCGCCATTGGTTTTTCTTTCCGGTGACGATTGCCATTTCAAGTTCCCGCTGGTTTTTCTCCTCTCCCTCTGGGAGAGGTCGCGCGGTACGCGCGGGTGAGGGAAGCGCTTAGTTGAGATTCGCAGCGTAGGGTTGTAGCCGCTGTAACCCTCACCCAACGCTTCGCGTTGACCTCTCCCAGAGGGAGAGGAACCCCGAAAGATCGACGCGAACGCCCTGCTGCAAATAATCGGCGCATCATCGCTTCTCCTGATTCGCCTTCATCATGCGCAAATGCAAGAGCGCCATGACTGCGACCATGAAGAAGACGACTGTCGAAATAGCTGCGGCCAATCCAAAGTCGGAGCCCGAATCTTTGAATGCAATGCGATAGGTGTACGACACGAGGATATCGTTCGTTCCCGCTGGCACTTTCGTGTTCAAGAAATCTGGTCGACCGTCGGTTAAGAGCGCGATCAACACGAAATTGTTGAAGTTGAATGCGAACACACCCACCAAGAGCGGCGCGAGCGGCTTGATGATCAGTGGTAGCGTGATCTTGAAGAAATTCGTGAGCGGCCCCGCGCCCGCAATGGCAGAGGCTTCGTATAAGTCGGCCGGAATCGATTTGATAAGCCCGGTACAAAGCACCATGATGTACGGGAAGCCAAGCCACACGTTCACGATCAAGAGCATCACTTTGGCGAGGTACGGATCGGCAAACCACGCGGGTTTGATGCCGAAGAGCGCGTTCAAAATCGTATTGATCTCGCCAAAGTTTTGATTGAACAGTCCTTTGAAGACAAGGATCGAGATGAAGCCCGGTACTGCGTAAGGCAAAAACAAAAGCGTGCGATAAATTGTTGCGCCTTTGAGTGCTTCCCAGTTGAGCACCACTGCGAGCGTCGTGCCAACGGCGGTAACGAAGAACACAGATAGGAGCGCGAACGTGAGTGTCCAAAGGAAGATGGAAATGAACGGGCCACGGAAGTTTTCATCGCTCACCATCCGCGCGTAGTTCGCGAAACCAACGTTGACCGTGTAGCCCGGTGTTAGGCGATCACCTGCTTCGTTTTCGTAGAAGCCCGTTTTGTCATTCGGCTTGTAAACCGCTCCATCTTCAGCGCGCGTGAGTGAGCCGTCTGCGTTTTGTTTCCAAACCGGAGTGACTTTGGCGAATTCGCGGAGGCTCGCGTAGGAGAGAACTTCGCCGGTGGGTAACGCGAACTGCAAGCGCTGCACGTAGTCACGCATCGCGATTCGTTCCCGAATGGAGAGGCCGTCGCCCAGCGAATGAGGCGTACTTGCCACGGGAATCGGACTTGTTCCGGAGCTGTTCAAGATGAGCTCCGATCTGAACTTCTCGTTCGTCTTGGGGTTGACCAACACGGCCACGAGCATTGAATCGGATGGTCTGTGGAGAGAGAACTCGTGAAGACTCGACTCATCCGCCGTAGTCTGCTCCAACAAATACGCGGTCGCCCGATCAAACGAAAGCAAATGATTTGACGAGTAATTCGTGAACCCGATTTGCATCGTGAAGAGGAGCGGCAGCGCGATGAAAATGAAGATCGCGGTGAGGCCGGGGAATGTGTATTTCGCGGCGGCAGACCAATTCGTCAAATAGATTGCGAATCCGATGCCGACGAGAATCAGCGCGCCGAGCGCCCAAAGCGTTTGTCCAGCGACGTACAGGCTGAATACGAAGTAAAGCGCAAAGACTGCGGCAACCGCGGCAGCGATCCATGCGAGCCACGGTCGCCCGGGCGTTTGCGCGCGAGCGCGAGCGAGCGACAGCGAAGTGGGAGAAACGGTCGCGTCGCTCATTGCGCTTTCATCCTTGCTGCGGCGGCGTTCAGCGCGTCCTTCGGCGACTGCAAACCGTTTGTGATCGCTTCAATCGCCGCATCCATCGCCGACCAGAAGCGGCCCGTCTCGGGAATGTTTGGAATCGGCGCGCCGCGTTTAGCGTTATCCATCGTGGCGACGATCAGTGGGTTGCTTGCGAGTTGCGCATAGAACGCCTTGTTCGCGGGCGCGCCGATCGGCACGTCATCATTGAGCGTTTTCAGGTGCTCCGGCTTGAGCATGTGGTTTTCCAAGAACTCGCGAGCGATGTCTTTCACTTTCGATGGTGCACCGATCATGCAACCGAGCACGCCGACAAAAGGCTTCGCGGGCTTGCCATCAATCGACGGGATCGGCGCAAGGCCGAAATCGATCTTGCTGCGCTTGATGTTGTCCCACGCCCACGGGCCGGTGATCATCATGGCGACATTGCCTTGATTGAATCCTGCTTCCATCTCGGCGTAGCGCGCGCCTTTGGGCATCACGCCTTTGTCGATCAACATTTTGAGCGTTTCGCCGCCGCGAATGGCGCCGGGCGTGTTGACGCCGATGTCTTTTGGATCGAAATCTCCCTTCGCGTTTTTGCCGAACACGTAGCCGCCCGGCCCTGCAATGATTGGCCAGGTGAAGAATGTTTTGTTGAAGTCCCACAGGATTGCGCTCTTGCCGCGAGGCTTCAATTGCTCGTGAATCTTCACCACGTCATCAAACGATTCCGGTGGCGTGGGAACCAGCGCTTTGTTGTAAATCAGGCCAATCGCTTCGAGCGCGACGGGATAGCCCCAGAGCTTGCCCTGATAGCGAAACGCATCCCACGCAGCCGGTTCGATCTCATCTTTCACGCGCTGACTGGGACGAATCGGCACGATCAAGCCACCTTTCGCCCATTCGCCCGCGCGATCATGTGCCCAGCAAAAAATGTCCGGCCCTTTGCCTGCGCCAGCGGCTTGCTGAAACTTGTCCGTCGCGCTTTCCGGATGTTGCACGATGACCTTGACGCCGGTCGCTTTCTCAAACGCGTCGCCCACCTTTTGCAAACCGTTGTACGCCTTGTCGCCGTTGATCCAGACGAGGAGGGAGAGGTTTTGTTGGGCGTGGGTGAGCGCTCCGAAACTCAGTGCTGAGATCACCGTTGCACAGCGCAGTGCTCGCCGAACTCCACTCACTGTCATTCCCGTCCCCGCCTGCGCGGGGATAAACCTTCGGGCGGGAACCCAGACCCCGATATGGGTGAGCGTCTCGAACGTGATGCCCGGACTGGGTCCCCGCCTCCGCGGGGATGACAGGAACTGGCGAACGCGACTGGCCGCACCGGCCTCTGCTGCGAGCGTAGCGATGCCTCTCACGCCGCCACCCTCGGCAGTGCCTTCCCCGCCGCATCGAACCAATAACAATCCTTCGCCGCGAAAGAAAGCGGCAAACTGTCTCCGGCCTTGACCTTCGTATTGCCCGGAGCGACTACGGTGAGGAGTTCGGAAGCGCCAGGAATCTCGCAGTAAATCTGCGTTTGGCTTCCAAGCGATTCGACAAATTTAATTGGGGCTAGAAGGCTGTTTGCGTTATTTTCAATCGCGATGTTTTCAGGTCGCAAGCCCAATTTGCACTGTGCGTTAGTGAGTTGGGCCGGTGTGTTTCCATTCGTTGGAATTTCAGCGCCACTTTTCAGTTTGAGCGATCCCGCGCCATTCGCATTCGATACCAATGTGCCTTCCAGGAAATTCATGCGCGGCGAACCCAAAAAGCCCGCGACAAATTCATTGGCGGGATGGTCGTAGAGCTCTTGCGGCGAACCGACTTGCTCGATTCGACCATCGCGCAGAACGACAATTCGATCTGCGAGCGTCATCGCTTCGACCTGATCGTGTGTCACGTAAATCATTGTTGTTTTGAGTTCGTCGTGCAGCTTCGCGAACTCGTAGCGCATGCGCACGCGAAGCTCGGCATCAAGGTTCGAAAGCGGTTCGTCGAAGAGGAAGACTTCCGGTTTCCGCACTATGGCGCGACCGATGGCTACGCGCTGACGCTGTCCGCCAGAGAGCGCTTTCGGTTTGCGATCCAGCAAGTGATCAATGTTGAGCGTTTTGGCCGCCGAGTGAACGAGCCGAGAAATCTCATCCTTCGGCACCTTGGCGAGCTGCAAGCCAAACGCCATGTTGTCGAAGAGATTCATGTGTGGATAAAGCGCGTAGGACTGAAACACCATCGCGATGCCGCGATCCGAGGGCGGCACATCGTTGACGAGCTTGTCGCCAACGTGAAGCGTCCCAGCGGTAATTTCTTCGAGCCCGGCAATGGTGCGCAGGAGCGTGGACTTGCCGCACCCGGACGGGCCGACAAATACAACGAACTCGCCGTCGTTGATCTCTAGATTGATGTCCTTCAATACGCGGACATCCGCGAACGACTTTTGAACGTTCGCGAGCTTGACTCCCGCCATCCTCTCCTCCTTGAATGCCTTTCGCGTCAACCCCTTCCTCGGCTCGCGCGATTGGATGCGGCATCGTAGCCGCTACCCGAAATATAGGTCTTTTTTGTTAAAAAGTAGTTTTATTACGAGGCAATATTGGTGCAGAGCAACAGAAATCGTGCAGCTTTGAGTGATAAATTCGGAGTGGACGTAGTTTTGTTACTAACTGGCGCTACATCCACGTAGAATCGCCGCGTCCGCAACTCGCAACCAAGCTCATGTCTCTTGTTACCACTAACAAAGCAGTACTTGAAAGCCCCACCAAATCGGGGGAAGTCGCTATTTTTGAACAACATCGGAAGGAAGCTCTGTTGCGCAGTGTCGACGAAAAATCCGGCAGAACGAGCCTGAATGCGCTTTCCATAGCGTGCCGCAGCGTGCTCGACGCGCGCTGGGCGAAAACACAGGCGGAAGACGCAGCTTATTTCGCTGGAACGGCACGCAACGGCGAAACCGCTCGGCGCGTTCATTATCTGTCGATGGAATTTCTGATGGGGCGCGCACTCACCAACGCGCTCGCAGCGCTACAGGTGTCGCCGCAAGTTCGCAAGGAAGCGAGCGACGTGGCTGAGCGTGAACCCGATGCGGCGCTGGGTAATGGTGGTCTTGGCCGACTCGCCGCGTGCTTTTTGGACTCGTTCGCCACGTTGGGTTTGCCGTCATTCGGCTACGGCCTTCGCTACCGTTTCGGCATGTTTGCGCAACGAATCGAAGGCGGTCGCCAGACCGAAGTGCCGGATCAGTGGCTAAAGGATGGCAGCGCCTGGGAGCAGTTGCGTCCCGAATTGCAATACAACGTGAGCTTCGGTGGCTCGGTGGAAGCCGCGAGTGCGGGAACGCTCGCGCGCCGCTGGGTGCCGGCGACGACCGTGCATGCGCGTGCGTACGATTTCATCGTGCCGGGTCACAACACAGAGCGCGTCTCAACGCTGCGCCAATGGCACGCTGAAGCTTCGCGCCCGATTGACTACGCGGTGTTTAGTCGCGGCGAACATCTTGCGGCTGGAAAGCATTTGCTCGAAGCCGATTCGCTCAACTGGGTGCTCTATCCCGACGACAGCACGGATGCGGGGCGCGAGCTGCGCCTCAAACAAGAATTCTTTTTGGTGAGCGCTTCGCTGCAAGACATGCTTGCGCGCCACATGCGCGAAGACGGCCGCGTCGACACGTTCGGCCGCAAGAACGTGGTGCATTTGAACGACACGCACCCTGCGCTGGCGCCAATTGAGTTGATGCGCCTGTTGCTCGACGAGCATGGTCAGTCTTGGGACGCGGCGTGGAAGATTACGCGCGAAGCGACGAGCTATACCAATCACACCCTCATGCCCGAAGCGCTAGAGACCTGGCCGGTACGCATGATGGAAGCGCTATTGCCGCGCCACCTCGAACTCGTCTACGAAATCAACCAGCGCTTCTTGGATGAGGTGCGCGCGAAATTCCCTGGTGACGCGAGACGTCTACAAACGCTCTCCCTGATTGACGAACGCGGCGAGCGTCGCGTTCGGATGGCCAATATTGCCATCGTGGCATCGACCCGTGTGAACGGCGTTTCTGCACTGCATTCGCAATTGATGGTCGACACGATCTTCGCTGATTTCGCTGCGTTGTGGCCTGATCGCTTCATGAACGTCACCAACGGCGTCACACCACGTCGTTGGCTAGAGCAAGCCAATCCGTCACTTTCGACGTTGCTCGATCACACCATCGGGCAAAAATGGCGTCGCGATTTATCGCAGCTTTCGCGACTCGGCGATCATGCGAGCGATGTTGCGCTCGGCACGAAGTTCCTCGCGGTGAAGCGCGAAAACAAAGTGCGACTTGCCGATTACATTCGTCGCGAGCTTGGTATCGTGATTAACGTCGATAGCTTGTTTGATGTTCAAGTGAAGCGCATTCACGAATACAAGCGCCAGCTCTTGAATGTGTTGCATGTGATCGCGCGCTATCAAGCCATCATCGCGAGTCCACAGGCGAAATGGATGCCGCGCACAGTCATCATCGCGGGTAAAGCGGCGTCGGCTTACGTGATGGCAAAGAGCATTATTCGTTTGATTCACGATGTGGCGCGTGTGATCAACAGCGACCCGCGCGTCGGCGACAAGCTGAAGCTCGTGTTCCTGCCGAATTACAGCGTGAGTCTCGCGGAAATGATCATTCCCGCCGCCGATCTCTCTGAGCAGATTTCAACAGCAGGCACCGAGGCCTCAGGCACTGGCAACATGAAATTCGGGCTCAACGGCGCGCTCACGATTGGCACGTGGGACGGCGCGAATATCGAAATGGCCGAACACATGGGTGTGGAAAACATGTTCGTGTTCGGCTTGCGCACGCCGCAAGTGGCGGCGCTCAAATCGGTCGGCTACGATCCGAAGCTCTACATCGAAGAGAACAAGTCCCTCGCCAGTGTGATCGACGCGATCGGTAGCGGCGCATTCTCGTGGGACGAGCCGGATCGATACAAAAACATCGTGCAATCGCTCACCCAGCATGATCCGTATTTGCTCATGGCCGACTTCGCCGACTACGTTGCAGCGCAAGCAAAAGTCGACGAACTCTACATCGACCCGCGCGCTTGGGCGGAGCGAGCGCTTCGCAACATCGCAGGCATGGGATTCTTCAGCACCGATCGCACGATCAACGAGTATGTGGCGAAGGTGTGGGATAAGCCGCGTCTTTAGTTTCCTCTCCCTCCGGGAGAGGGTGCCCGAACGGGCGGGTGAGGGCGTTTTTCGGGCGCCTTTTTTGACGCAGATTACGCTGATTCCGCAGATTAACGCAGATTTTTTGACTCCCAGATGATGATGAAAGTGGTTTGGAAAACTTGGGGCAAATGTGCGGGCATCTTGGATTTCCTGCGCATGCAGTGAATCACAATTGTCGCGACAGTCCTAACCGCATTGCCAAATCAGCGTTAATCTGCGGAATCAGCGTAATCTGCGTCGAAGAAAAACACTAAGCAAAGTACAAGATAGCGAAAAGCGATGTCCGAACTCCGCCCCTTCGAACGCCTCGGCGCACACCCCTTGGAAACAGGCGGTGTGCGTTTTGCAGTGTGGGCGCCGAATGCGCGCAGCGTCAGCGTGGTGGGTGACTTCAACGCGTGGGACGCGGCTAAGGGACAACTCTTCTGCGAAGGCGACTCGGGCACCTGGTCGGGCGTGGTCGCGAACGCGAAGCTTGGAGATCGCTACAAATTCCAAATCGTCACTGCTGACGGTCGGGTATTGCCGCAAAAAGCTGATCCCTACGCACGCGCGGCCGAGATGCGCCCTGCCAATGCAAGTATCGTTGCCGCAATGCCCGCGAAGCGGCGGTTACCGGCAGATCGTGCGGCACGCAACAAACGCGATGCTGCGATTTCGATTTATGAAGTTCACGCGACAAGCTGGAAGCGTCATCCCGACGGCCGTTTTTATGATTGGGACGAACTTGCGGCAACGCTGCCCGATTACGTCGCCGACCTCGGCTTCACGCATATTGAGCTGATGCCGATTAGCGAGCATCCGTTCGATGGTTCGTGGGGCTATCAAACGTTAGGGCTTTTTGCGCCAACCGCGCGACTCGGTTCGGCTGACGCGCTGCAGCGATTCGTCGACGCCTGTCACTCAAAAGGCTTGGGCGTCATCGTCGATTGGGTACCGGCGCATTTCCCGACCGATGCGTTCGGGCTCGCACAGTTCAACGGCGAGGCGCTCTATGAGCATGCTGATCCACGCGAAGGGTTTCATCGCGACTGGAACACGCTGATCTACAACTTCGGACGCTTCGAAGTGCGCGACTTTTTAGTCGGCAGCGCGCTTTACTGGACGGAGCGTTTTGCGATTGACGGCTTACGTGTGGATGCGGTGGCTTCGATGCTCTATCGCGACTATTCGCGCAATGCAGGCGAATGGATCCCAAACAAAGATGGCGGCCGCGAGAACTACGAAGCCATTGCACTCTTGAAGCGGATGAACGAGGTAGTCGGCACCGAGTGCCCCGGCGCGATGACGATTGCAGAAGAATCCACGTCGTTCCCGAAAGTCTCGGCACCGACCTACGATGGCGGGCTCGGCTTTCATTTCAAATGGAACATGGGCTGGATGAACGACACGCTTTCCTACATGAAGGAAGATCCCGTTCATCGCAAACACCATCATCACAAAATGACTTTCGGGCTCGTCTATGCGTTTTCCGAGAATTTTGTGTTGCCGCTCTCGCATGACGAAGTGGTGCACGGCAAGGGCTCAATCCTCGGCCGTATGCCGGGCGACGATTGGCAGCGCTTCGCAAACCTGCGCGCTTACTACGGCTACATGTGGGCGCACCCGGGCAAGAAGTTGCTTTTCATGGGACAAGAGTTTGCGCAGTCTACTGAGTGGAACCACGATTGGGAACTGCCGTGGCATGAAGCAAGCGAGACGCGTCACGCCGGTGTTGTCGCGCTGATTCGCGACCTCAACAACTTCTATCGGGCGCACGCGTCGATGCATGCGCTCGATTGCGATCCTAGTGGTTTCGAATGGATCGCGGTGGATGACGCCGATCAATCAGTGCTCTCGTGGTTTCGTCGTGACGAAGCGGGAAATGAAGTGATTGCGCTGTGCAATTTCACACCGGTGCCACGTAACGATTACCGCCTTGGTGTGACTGAGTCGAGCCAGTGGGTCGAGGCGCTGAACACCGATGCCACGAAGTACGGCGGGAGCGGTGTGTCCAACGGTGTGACACCGATGGTTGCGAAGAAGCCCGCGAGCCACGGGAAAACGCATTCGATTTCGATCAC
Organism: Betaproteobacteria bacterium; assembly: GCA_013298765.1. GTDB lineage: Bacteria > Pseudomonadota > Gammaproteobacteria > Burkholderiales > Casimicrobiaceae > Casimicrobium. The sequence goes on along the minus strand of JAAFJA010000010.1, from coordinate 90,382 downwards.
GGTGCCACCGCTATCGACAATCTACTTGGTGCGTCAGTGAACGAATTGCAACTTGAATCCTCGCGCACGTCCGCATTCGGTGCGCAGGTATTCGACGATGGCGTGAACTTCGCCATCTGGTCGGACCACGCGGACAAGATTGAGCTTTGTGTGTTCGACGAGCGTGGCGAAACCCGCTACCCACTTCACAACGCAGGCGACGATGTATTCGCCGGGTTTTTGCGCGGTGCGCGGCCGGGGCTGGTCTATGGCTATCGAGCATATGCCAACAATCTGCACGATTCCGGGCAGTGCTTCAATCCGAGCAAACTGCTGCTTGATCCCTATGCGCGCGAAATCGTTGGCAACCACACCTGGGACGCACGTCACTCAGCGCGTAACTTCGATGACAACGCAGCGATCGCGCTCAAAGCGCGCGTAGCGGAGCCGTTGCCGAGCGTGCCTCGACCGCCGCTTCGGCGCGATGATGAAGTCGTGCTCTACGAGATGCATGTGAAGGGGTTTTCGAAGCTCAATCCGCAAATTCCTGAGACGATTCGAGGGACGTACTCGGCTCTCGCGCACGAGGCATCGATTGCCTATCTGAAGCGCTTGGGTGTCACCACGGTGTCGCTGTTACCGGTTCAGTATCATCTTGACGAACCGTTCCTCGCCGCAGCGGGCAAATCCAATTACTGGGGCTACAACACGATTGGTTTTTTCGCCCCTGACCCAGCGCTCTCGGCGACCCCCGACGATCCGACAGCGACGGTGCATGAGTTTCGTGTCATGGTCGATACGCTCCACGCGAATGGATTTGAAGTGGTGATCGATGTGGTTTACAACCACACGCCTGAGGGCGATGAACAGGGCGCGTGTCTTAGCTTTCGCGGGCTGGATCAGCCGAGCTGGTATCGCATGCAGCCTCATGCGCGCGCGCATTGCGAAAACTTTACCGGCTGCGGGAACACGCTCAACGTTCATCACCCGCGCGTGACGCAATTCGTGCTCGACAGCTTGCGCTATTGGGTGGAGACGATGGGCGTCGATGGCTTCCGATTTGATCTCGCGCCCGTGCTCGGCCGCACGCCGCACGGCTTTGATCGCAATGCGCCTTTCTTCGTCGCACTCGCACAAGATCCTGTGCTTTCAAAAGCACGCATGATTGCCGAGCCGTGGGACATTGGGCCACACGGCTATCAGGTGGGCCACTTCCCTGCGGGCTTCTGGGATTGGAACGATAAGTTTCGCGATGGCGTGCGCCGCTTCTGGTTGGGTGAGCGCTTCGGCAGCGGCACCACGCGGGGCGAGCTCGCGCAACGGCTCACTGCGTCCTCGCATCTCTTTCGCCATCACCGACACCGCTTGCCTGCCGCGTCAGTGAATTACGTGAGCGTGCACGACGGTTTCACCCTCTCCGACATGGTGAGTTACAACGAGAAACACAACCTTGCCAACGGCGAAGACAATCGCGACGGTCGCGATCAAGAGCCCTCGTGCAATTTTGGTGTCGAAGGTGCGAGTGACGATTCGCAGATCAACGAAACACGCGCGTCTGTGAAGCGGGCCATGCTCGCCACACTCGCCTTCGCGCAAGGCACGCCCATGCTCCGCGCGGGCGACGAAATTGGCGTCACGCAAAACGGCAATAACAATCCATATTGTCAGGACAATGCAATCACCTGGCACGATTGGGGGCGGGCGGATGACTCGCTCTTCAACTATGTGGCTACGCTCTTTGCGCTACGACGAGACGAACCGCTGTTGCGCTGGCCGCGCTGGTTCGGCCATCACTCGCATACACCCAAGTTGCGCTGGCTTTCTGCGTCGGGCGACGAGCTTAACGAATCGAGTTGGCACGATCGACACGACTTGGCGTTTTCGCTCACGATCGATGCCGGGGATCGCGCCGTCTTGCTGTGTATGAATCCGGGCAGCGTTTCCCTCTCATTTGTTGTGCCGCGACCGAGCATGCCTGGCGAATGGATCAAGCTGCTTGATTCTTCCTTGAGCGCGCTCACTCCCTCACGATTTCATTCTCACATCGATGTTCCGGCGAGAAGTTTGCTGCTCGCTCGTATTGAGTCCAATCCATGAAGATTTCAAACCGCGCCTCAGGCGTTCTCCTGCACCCGACCTCACTGCCCGGGCCTCACGGCATCGGCGATCTTGGCCCCGACGCTTATCGTTTTGTTGATTGGTTGCAGGCGAGCGGGCAAACGCTTTGGCAGTGGCTGCCGACGACGCCCATCGGTCCAGGCGATTCGCCGTACCAGAGTGTTTCCGCGTTCGCCGGTTCGCCGCTGATGGTGGCGCTTGAGCCATTGATCGCGAAGCAATGGGTAATAGAGAGTGACCTAAAGCCCACATTCAGCCAGGGCAAGAGCATTGATTTCGGTGAAGTGATTAACTATAGAAATAATGCGCTTCGCCTGAGTAAATCAGGATTTGATGCGAGAGGTTTATCAGAGGATCGCGCGCAGTTTGTACACTGGTGTGCAGAACATCGCGATTGGCTTGATGAGTACGCGCTCTTTGCCGCGCTTCATCAGGCCAACGATTGGCGTCCGTGGTGGCAATGGGACGCGGCGCTCAAGAAACGCGATGTCGCTGCACTCAACGCAGCGCGCACAAAGTACGCCGCAGACATCGAGTTTTGGAAATTTGTGCAATGGTGTTTTGACACGCAATGCGCGGCCCTCAAGCGATACGCGAACGAGCGTGGTGTCGCGCTGGTCGGCGATTTGCCGATCTTCATTGCTGACAACAGCGTGGACTGTTGGGCGCGGCAGGACCTCTACTACCTGGGCGCCGACGGTCTACCCACCGTGATCGCCGGCGTTCCGCCCGATGACTTTGGCCCGGACGGCCAGCGCTGGGGAAATCCGCTGTATCGATGGGATCGCATGAAGGAAGAGGGCTACGCCTGGTGGATCGCGCGAGTGAAGCGCGCACTACAGCTCTGTGATCTTTTCCGCATCGATCATTTCCGCGGCTTCGCGGGCTACTACGAAATTCCCGCATCAAGCCCGACAGCGAAAGTGGGCCGCTGGCTCCCTGGGCCGGGCAAAGCGCTCTTCGATGCGATTGAAGGTGCGCTCGGCAAACTGCCTGTCATCGCCGAGGATTTGGGATTGATCACCGAGGACGTGATCGAGCTTCGCGACAGTCTTGGCTATCCAGGCATGAAGATCCTGCAATTCGCCTTCGGCGGCGACGGCACCCACGAGTTTTTGCCACACAACTACACTCAAAACTGCATCGTGTACACAGGCACGCATGACAATGAAACCGCGCGCGGCTGGTTTGGAAACGCTCCACCGCAACAGAAACACTTTGCCTGCACTTATCTCGCGTGTAGCGAGCATGATTTCCATTGGGCACTCATTCGAGCCGCCAGCAACTCAGTCGCGCAATATGCAGTGTTCCCACTGCAAGACGTGTTGGGACTTGATAACGAAGCGCGCATGAATCATCCGGGGACGCTCGGCGGCATCAATTGGAAATGGCGCTTCACATGGGAGCAACTGGGTTCCGAATCCGGACGCGTGTTGCGATTGATTTCGGCGGCGAGTGGGCGGGCGCCGATTGAGATGTTGAAGTAGTTGCCGCCCCGAGTTTTTGACGCAGATTGCGCTGATTACACAGATTCACGCAGATTTTCCTTGATGTTTTTAGTATGTGTATCAAAAAGACCTCTGCACAACTACTACGAGCCCGTGATACTTCGTCAAAAATGCGTGAAAAATCCTCACGTACCTACTTACGCTCCGGTGTTTTCACCCATTTTTTCCTCGTCTGACGGGCTCTCGCTACGCTGTGCAGAGGTCTTTTAAATGCAGTTATAGAACTGCTTCCGATTGTTTCGCAGCAGCGCGAACGCCGCTAAATCTGTTGCCGAGAAAATCAGCGGTAATCTGTGTAATCAGCGCAATCCGCGTCAAAGAGAGAAGATGTTTGCAATCCGAACCGATTTGATTTTCTTCTGTGGGCTGACCTTCGCCCACACGATCTTTGCTGCGTCAACATCGTCTGCGATCGATGCCTGCAACGCATCAACCCACGCGACCACGCTTGCATCCGCGAAGCAATCCATCACCGACGCGCGTGCGATTTGGTTGTCTTCCGAGATCATCCAGTGGCCGCGCGTTGAGGCCGGCGATTCGCGTTTCGCGCTCTACAGCTCGCGAGACGGTGCGCTCAGTGCACAAAAGGGTGTACGCGTTACAGGCTTCGATCAGCGCATCGAACTCACACAACGAAACGGTGAATTACCTTCGGCGATTGCCGAACGATTTAAGTACCTCGAGCGCGGTGCCCTCCTCAACGTGACACCCGCCGACGTGGCGCAAATGGATGCGGTGCTTCGCGGACAAACGATCATCGTGCGAGAGGACGGTGACGGCAAGCTCATCGATACCACCACCGTGCAGCTTCCGGGGCTCCTCGATGATCGCTTCGCGAGTGCTGAACGACTGGGCGATCTCGGCGCGACGATTTCACGTGATCAAGTGTCATTTCGACTCTGGGCGCCGACCGCTAAGCGCGTTCACGTGTGCGTCTTCGATTCGCCGAACTCGCGCGCGCGCGCTGCGCATTCGATGCTCCGCGATGAGCAGGCCGGTGCATGGTCGGCTGTCGTCTCAGCCACCGCCCGGCAGCAAGTGATGTACTACACGTATCTGGTAGACGTGTGGGTGAATGGCGTCGGTGTGGTTCGCAATCGTGTCACGGATCCTTACTCAATCAGTCTTTCTGCGGATTCCAAGCGAAGCGCCGCGCTCAATCTCGATGATGCAGCATTGAAGCCGAAGGGCTGGGATCGAAGCTCCGGATATAGAAGCTCCGCTGCGCACCGTGCGCGAGCGCGGGTGAAGCACTCGGTCGATATGTCGATTTACGAACTGCATGTGCGTGACTTTTCGGCGAGCGACACAACGGTTCCCGTGAATCTGCGTGGCAAATACACGGCGTTTACGCAAAAGAAATCGCGCGGCATGCAACACTTAAGAGCGCTGTCAAAAGCGGGGATGACCGACGTGCACTTGCTGCCCGTGTTCGATATCGCAACCGTTCCCGAGCGCGGTTGTGTAACGCCGAAGATCAGCGGCACCGCTGCGGGCGAAACGCAACAGGCGGCGATCAGCGAGGTGCGTGATCGCGATTGCTTTAACTGGGGCTACGATCCGTTTCACTTCAACGCGCCAGAGGGCAGCTACGCCACCGATGCGGACGACGCCCGCGTGCGCGTCCGCGAGTTTCGCGAAATGGTGCAAGCGCTGAATGAAGTCGGGCTTCGTGTCGGCATGGATGTGGTCTACAACCACATGAGCGCATCGGGGCAGAACGAGAAATCGGTGCTCGACCGCATCGTTCCCGGCTACTACTATCGCTTGAACGCCGAAGGAAAAGTAGAAACGTCAACCTGTTGCGACAACACGGCGACAGAACATCGCATGATGGAAAAACTCATGAGCGATTCGGTGTTGCTCTGGGCACAACACTATCGCATTGACTCGTTTCGCTTTGATTTGATGGGACATCAACCGCGCGCCGCGATGGAGCGGATGCAGGCACGGCTCACTAAAGCCTTGAGTCGCGAAATTCAATTCTTAGGCGAAGGCTGGAACTTTGGCGAGGTCGAAAACGGCAAGCGTTTTGTCCAGGCCTCGCAACTTTCCTTGAACGGCACCGGCATCGCCACCTTCACGGATCGCATGCGTGACGCCGCGCGTGGCGGTGGCTATGGCGACGATGCGACGGGGCTCGTGAGAAACCAAGGCTATTTGAATGGTCTTGTTTACGATCAGAACGAAGCGAACGCAGCAACGGTGATCGACGACGCCGCAAAACAGCGCTTGATGCAAACCGCTGACATGATTCGAGTTGGCATGGCAGGCTCGATTCGTGATTACACGATGACCACGTTTGACGGTTCGATGAAGCGTCTTGATGAGATCAAGTACCACAGCTCACCTGCGGGCTACGTATCGCAACCGGGTGAGGTGGTGAACTACGTCGAGAATCACGACAACGAAACGCTCTTTGATTTCAACGTGTACAAGATGCCGCTCACGGCTACGCGCGAGGAGCGCGCCCGCGCGCAGGTGCTCGGCATTGGCCTCACGGCTCTTTCTCAGGGAATCGCGTATTACCACGCTGGCATCGAGATCCTTCGCAGCAAGTCGATGGATCGGAATAGCTACGACTCTGGCGATTGGTTTAACCGGATTGACTGGACGCTGCAAGACAACGGCTTCGCGAGCGGCTTGCCGCGTAAAGATGACAACGGTGAGAAGTGGCCGATCATCGCGCCGCGCTTGCTGAATGAAAAGATCAAACCGACACCCGCGGAGATCGCGTGGACTTTGGCTGTGACACGCGACTTGCTCGCGATTCGTCAGAGTTCCACGCTCTTTCGCTTAAGAAGTGCGGATGAAATCAAGCGACGTCTTCGCTTCTTTAATGTCGGTCCGCAACAAGTGGCGACCGTCATCGCTGCTGAACTCGACGGTCGCGGATTTGACGGCGCTAATTTCAGGCGAATTGTTTATCTGATCAATGTGGACAAGGTTGCGCAACGGATCGACGAGGCGAGCCTGATTTCGAGCAAACTTCGCCTGCATCCGGTGCAGGCACGCCCGGACGCGGGTGACCAACGCGTTCGGGACGGCGCGCGCTTTGATTCCTCCCTCGGAAGGTTTGAAATTCCCGCCCGCAGCGTCGCGGTGTTTGTCGAACAAACTCAGTAGCGTCCCGCGCTTCACACAGGGCTCGGTGCAACGACCGTGTCGCTGCCAATTTTTCGAGCGTGGCGCGCGCTGGCGGGGGCGCTTAAGGAGAGGGCCATCGCCTGATCGTAGAAAATGTCGCGATGGACAAAGTCCTTACGATTACTGGCATGCGTTGCGCAACGTGCGTGAACCGGCTCACTCGCGCGCTCACGCCCTTCGCGCAGCAAGTTCAAGTCACGCTTGAGCCGCCACGGGCAGTGCTTCGCAACCCTGATAAAGATGCAACGCTGGAAGTCTTAAGCATCGCGGCGGCCGGTGCAGGAAAATATGAACTCGCTTGGGAAGGAAATGCTTCGCTTGCCCCAATGTTTTATGGCAATGAATCAGAAGGCTGGTTCGCGACCTATAAGCCGCTCGTTCTGATCGTTGCCTTCCTTTTAGGCGCGACGCTCCTCATTCATTTGAGGTTACCTGGTCGGGCCTGGCATGAGTGGATGAGCGACTTTATGGCCGGGTTTTTCCTCGTTTTCGCTTTTTTCAAACTTCTGAACGTAAAAGCGTTCGCAAACGCGTTTCGCGGCTACGACGTGATCGCCGCTCGCTCAAATGCCTACGCCTATGCCTACCCGTTCATCGAGCTTGCGCTCGGCGTGGCGTACCTCAGCCGGTGGAGCCCGATGCTCACCAACGCCATCGCACTAGCGCTCATGTTGATTTCCGCAGCAGGCGTGTTAACCGCGCTCAGGAAGCGCCAGTTGCTTGAATGTGCCTGCCTCGGAACCGTTTTTCGATTGCCGATGTCGAAGGCTACGTTAATCCAAAACGTATCGATGGCCTTGATGGCGGGAATCATGCTCCTGCCTTGATTGACTGCCGCTGAAATTCTTCCTTGTTCGTCTGCAAAAATACAGGCAGCTTCCTTTTTGTTTTGATTCTCTGAAATACATTCTATGAAACACGTTCTCACAGTTTTATCCGCTCTCGCGCTCAGCGCTGCGGCGTTCGCTGGCCCGGATGTCAAGGTGGGCAATCTCACCATTGCGCATCCCTGGGCGCGCGCAACCCCTGGTGCTGTGAAGAATTCCGCAGCCTTCTTCAGTGTCGAAAACAAGGGTAGCGCGGACAAATTGGTCGGCGTCGCAGGCGACGTTGCGCGTGAGATTCAGATTCACACGATGATCACTGAAGCCGGTGTGATGAAAATGCGCGAAATCAAGTCGCTCGACGTGCCAGCGAACGGCAAACTCGAATTGAAGCCGGGCGGCCTTCACATCATGTTGATTGGCTTGAAAGACGGCCTCAAGGATGGCACGACCTTTCCGCTCACACTCAAGTTTGAAAAGGCAGGCGAGGTGAAAGTTACCGTTACTGCCGAGAAGCCAGGCGCGCATGATCACTCGGGGCACAAGCACTAACATTTCTGCTCGCAGGATTGAGCAAAGTCGTGTGGCGAGCGCATTGTGCTCGCCCGCATTTGGTGTGTGTCGCAATTGACGGGAACAGGGGAGCCTACCGTTCCCCGCTGGAGTGAGAAACGTGCGTATTTTTTTGGTGAGCTGCCTCGTCGTTCTGTTGGCTGCGTGCTCGCCTTCGTCCGACAAACCTGCGCTCAAGTTCAACGCGACTGATATTACGGGCGCGTCCTTCGCGAAGTCGCTATCGCTCAACGATGCAGCAACGAAGGAGCCGCGCACGCTTGACTCGTTCAAGGGCAAAGTCACCGTCTTTTTCTTCGGCTACATGTTTTGCCCGGACTATTGTCCGACGACGATGACAACGCTCAATACGGCGCTCACGAAAATGACACCTGAGGACGCAAAGCGCGTCGAAGTGGTGTTCGTGACGGTTGATCCAAAGCGCGACAAGCCGGAAGAGCTTGCGAAGTACGTCGCAGCCTTCAATCCCAATTTCAAAGCGCTCTACGGCAGCGAAGAGGCGACTGCGGCAGTCGCTAAAGATTGGAAAATCATCTATCAAAAAGCGCAAGTGAAAGACGAATTCACCTACTTAGTGGATCATTCCACGCAGATGTACGCCTTTGACAAAGAGGGACGCATTCGATTGATGATTCGTCACGAAGCGGGCGCCGACGTCATAGCGAAAGATCTCACTACGCTGGTTCGCAGTTAGCACAAATCTCTCATTGAAGGCCCAACTCAATTGGGCCAGATTTACGCTCTAACGTTAAATCAAGATAGAAAAAACGAGTTGCTAACCCTCAATTAATCAGGGCTAGCGTAAAAAGGTTATAAGCCTTTCCAGAGCCCTGTTTCTTTCGCGCAGGTCCGAATGTTTGGAATGTGCTCGGTCACGAATCGGAGCGTTTCGGGGTTGAGGCCGATTTCTTTGACGGCATCAATGTCGCCCTCAATCTTTGCGAGATCAACCTTGCTCGCAAAACAGCCGCAAAACTTTTTCGGAATATCGGTTTCGTTCACAATGGGCGACACGGTATTCAACATCCGCACCACGCGTTCTTGGCACTTACGATCCAGCGCAGCACGCTTCTGATCTTCCACCATCGAGGCGCAGCTTGACAGCGCGACCGTCGTCGCCAGCAGCACGCCGAAAGGAACTACGCGCGATTGAAAAGTCGTTTGAAACCGAGCCATTGTGTCTCCCAAAATGTCATGCCGTAATCGCGGCCTGTGGTTTGATCGCGAATTCCGGTGGCCGGATATTCGTCGCGGAAATCCGCCGTACCGAAAAGCTTATCCCAAAACGAGAACATCACGGCAAAATTTACGCCTTGGCGTGCCCCTTCGTGGCCAATCCCAATAGCGTGATGCACGCGATGAAACTGCGGACTCACCAGTACGTATTTGAGCGGCCCGAAATTCCATCGCAGATTCGCATGCGAAAGTGATTCGATGAACTTCGTCGCGAAGATCACCAATGGAAACTGTGCGGGCGGCACACCCATCAAGAGCGCGATGGTTGCCAGCCAAAATGCGGCGATCAGTTCATCAAGAATGTGATTGCGGTCATCCGTCCAAAACGTCATGTCGCGCTGTGCGTGGTGAAGCGCATGGAGTTGCCACCACCAGTGAATTCGATGTTGCAAGCGATGCCGCCAGTACTCGAAGAAGTCGATCACGAGCACGTAGAGCAGCACACTGACCAGTGGGAGCGCCGCGAGCATCGGGGCCACGTCTTCGAGCGAGAACGGAGCGAAGCCATGTAGTCGCAACCACGCATCGACCGGTGTAAAGAGAGCGAGCAACAAGCCAAACGACAAGAGTGGCAATAGACCGAGTTTGTTCACCAGCGTGTAGGCGATGTCGGTGCGCACGTTCGTGCGCGTGCTCACGTGCTGCGCGGGTGCGAGGCGTTCGAGTGGCAAGCAAATGAGCGCGGTTGCGACAATCGAGAGCGCACCGCCCACGAAAAACGCGGTCGCATCGAATGCTCGCTCGCTCCAAGACATCAGGTCGAGCGAAAAGAGCAGCGGCTGCACGGCATTTACGAAGAGCCAGCCGACGATGCTTTCAAAGCCTTGAAACGCGAATTCCATGTGCAGATTGTAGGCGCGGACTTGGCCGCGCTTCCTCATCCCCGAGCGACGCCAAGTCGTCGCCTACAACCGGAGCGACGCCAAGTCGTCGCCTACAACCGGAGCGACGCCAAGTCGTGGCCTACCTCGTGAAACCACGTCGCGCTCGAGGCTACCGAGAGACGCGCTGGTTAATCCCGCTCCCCAACTTCGCATCCTTCAACGTTGCGAAGCAAAATCCCTTCGCTTTGAGTTGCGTAATCAGCGGATCAAGCATCGGCCAATACGGATCTTTGCGCGACCAAATGCCTAGATGCGCCATGATGATGTCGCCGTCATGCAGATTTGCAACAGCGCGCTTCACCAGCGATTCGTTGGGGTAGGTTTCACTCGGCAATTCATCACCCAAAAATCCCGCATCAGCCCAGTGCACATGCGTGTAGCCGCAGCTTTTCGCAAAGTCGAGCACGCGCGGTGTCGTTTTGCCGCCAGGCGCGCGCCAGAGCCCGTCATAGTCGCGCCCCACCATGTCGCGAAAACGCGCTTCAGATTTTTTCAGCTCCGCACAGACGCCTGCGCGGTCGAGCGTGCGCCCTGCGCTCGCGGGCTTCCCCCACGGGATATAGCTCACGCGATCTGCGCCGACATCGCCTCGAAAGTAATGATGATCCCAAGTGTGTGATCCAAACGCGTGGCCTTCTTTAGCGAGGCGCTGCCAAAACGGCTTTTGTTGATCGTCCAGCGTGAAGCCGCCGGATTTAGTTTTTTCATTGGCGAGAAAGAATGTCGCCTTCACCTGATGTTTGGCAAGGATGTCTGCAATCTGTGTTGCTGGTTCCATGTGACCGGTGTCAAAGGTGAGGTAGAGCGTTCCGGCGCTGCAGCTCGTTTGCGCGGGGGCGACGGACGCGACGCAGCAGGCGAGTGCGCCCGCAAGCGCGACGCGCGCACGTGCACGCACACGTAGACGCGACGAATGACTATCGATCACGTTTCGCATGCGATTTGAAATAAACACCATGAGGGGATCGACCCACCGGAATGTATTCAATTGGTTTCGCACCAGTCATGTCAATTACCGCGACGCGCGCCTCCCAGCGCACTGTCGCCCACACTTCTTTGCCATCGGCGGACACTTCCATGCAATCGACGCCGCTGCCGACCTTGATCGGCTTACCAACGACGGATAAATTTTTGTAATCGACTTTAACAATCGTGCCATCGACGCGATTGCTCACCAGCACATGCTCACCGTTGCCCATCGGAAACACGTTGTGCGCGCCTTTTCCGGTGACGATTTTCTTGATGACTTCACGCTTCGTCGGATCAATCACATCGATATGATCGCGCCCCATGATGCCCACAAAGAGCAAGCCCTGCGGACTCATCCAGACGCCAGCGGGAGTCTTGCCTATTTTGATTCGCCATGTTTCCTTTTGCGTGGCGAGGTCAATCGCTGCGAGCTCGTCTGAATCCTGCAACGTAACGTAGGCGAATTTTGAGTCTGCACTAAATGCAACGTGGCTTGGCGTCTTGGCCAATGGAATCCGTGCCTTCAGCTCGTAACTTGGCATCGCGTAAACATCAACGCGATCTAGGCGCAAACTTACTGAGACGAACCACTTGCCATCGGGCGAATAGCCCAATTGATACGGATCGATAATGCGCGGGAGTCGCCGCTTCAATTCGCCGCTAAGCGGATCAAGAAACACGAGATCATTTGAAGCTGCGTTCGCGATCACCAGTTCGCTATCGTCAAGCGTGGTCACCAAATGATGCGGCTCTTTTCCTACGGGCCGCGTTTCCATCACTTTGCGCGTAGCGCGATCAATGATTGAAATGGTGCCGTCCCCAGAATTGAGAACGATCACTCGCTCGCCGGGCTTCAACGCGTGTGAGACATTGATGAGCGAACCGATGAGCGCCAGGAAGGTGGCCAGTCGAACTAAGGAGATGAAGCGGGTTTTCATATGGGTATTTTAGGTTCGCCAGAGCCGTTGTATTGGGGATTGGCCCGAGCCGCGGCACGCGAAGACAGGCGATAATCACGCTTTCACTAAACGCCTTGCTTCGGAATTCGTTGTCATGGTCCGATTTCTAGTCCTCTTTCTTGTATTGCTCGCAGTTCTTTTCGGACTCGAACTCACCCCTTGGGCGCAAAAATACTTTGTGATGCCGTGGACGAACGGGCTCGCGCATTTCTGCGCACAACTCGTTGCACTGGTGGATGAATCTGCAGTTGCAACGGGCAAAGTGCTGCGCAGCGCGAAAAATGGATTCGCGGTGAGCATTGAGGCGGGTTGCAACGGTATTGAAGCCACCATCATCTTGCTTGCGGCCGTGCTGGCGTTCCCCTCAACGATCAAGCAAAAGCTTTGGGGGCTTGCGATTGGCTTTGTTGCGATTCAAGCACTCAATGTGGTGCGAATCATTTCGCTTTTCTACATCGGTCAGTGGAACATGACAGCGTTTGATTGGGCGCATCTACACATTTGGCCCGCCCTCATTATTTTGGATGCGCTCATCTTCTTCATGATTTGGCTGCGTTTCGTGACGAAGCAGCAGGTAAAGAATGATCTTCCTCCGCCTTCGGGCGGCGGCAATGGATCGAGCGGAGTCAACGCAGAGGCGCAGCCCGCATAAATGAACGCATCATTTTCTTCGGCTAGGGGCTTGCTCCAGCGTTCAATTCCGGCGGGAAGCGTCCCGCGATGAAACGTTTGTTTGCTGCGCCCACAACAATCCGCGGGTTCTTTTTTCGGGCCATGGCGTTCATGCCTTTTGTATTCGCCGCGTGGTATCTCTTGGTGCCAGCGCTGCACTGGCCGATCCGATGGTTTCTCGCCGGTATGGCGGCGCTGGGCTATCCGGAATTTCTGACCCAGGTCAACCAGACGCTCGCCGGATTCGAACTCATCACTTCGCTCACGCCAGGCAGCATGGCGGGGCAGCCGTTTCGCCCTGATGCAATTCTCACTACGGATGTCGATGCGCGTATCTACACTTGGGGAACTGCGCTCCTCGCTACTCTCACGCTTGCCGCGTGGGACACGGCTCGCTGGCGCTATCTTTGGTATGGATTCCTTGTGCTCCTGCCGTTTCAAATGGCTGCCGTCTTCGCTGTTGGCATGAAGCAGATGGTGCTCGCGTCGCCCGCCGTTATGGCGCAAACCGATTGGTCGCAATGGCAGTTCGAAGCAACCGCCTATCTCTACCAGTTTTCGACGCTGATGATGCCGCCCGTTACTGCTGTGGTGGTGTGGCTCGTGCTACATCGCAATTTCGTGGCGAAGTTCGTCGGCGCGGATGTGATTGATGTCATCCGAGCCACTGAAAAGGGCGCGTTGCGGAGATCACGCTAGCTTTACTTCCGGCGAACGCGTTTTTCATCATCGCCCTCAGCGGCAAGATCGGGAATGTGGTTGAAAGCGATAGCCATCCGACCTGACTTTTCCGAGCCGAATGCGCCACCCCAAAAAAGTGTGCCTTTACCGAACTTGCCGTTAAGCTCATCGACAATGCGGTCAAGCTTTTCGGTATTGGGTTGTTGATCAAAAAGTCCGAGCGATTGTCCTTCGCGTGGCGTGAGACCCGACAGCGCCATCGCCACTTGCATCGGCGCGCCATTTCTTGCGTTTCGGTCCAACAGTATTTCGTCGTAGAGCGCGCCCACCGTCGACAAAATCGTTTGCGAGCGGTCAGTCGCGTCGAGCTTACGGTGTGCTTTGAGTTTCTCGCCACCTCGCAGCTTAATGCCCACGCTCACATCGCGCGCGACGTAATCGGATTCACGCAACCGCACGCAGGCTTTTTGGGTGAGACGAGACAATATAGCGCGCGCCTTCTCATGTGTGCGAACTTCCGGCGCGAGCACATGTGAGTGCGAAATCGAAGAGGTGTTTGTCTCGCGCTGTTGGATGTCGTCGCCGCGAAGCTTTTGCCAAAAACGTTCACCTTCGATGCCAGCCCAAGCTGCGCGAAGCTTGTCCATCGGGGCTGCGAGCAAATCATCGGTGCACAAAATTCCGTGATCGCTTAAGCGCGCGAGCATTTTTTTGCCGATGCCGACGAAGCCTCCAAGTTTTACCTCACGCAGTGCGTTGGGCAAATCTGGCAGCTCGATCACCACCAAACCATCGGGCTTTTTCATGTCGCTTGCGGTCTTCGCGAGGAAGGTGTTCGGCGCGATGCCGATTGAGCAGGTAATGCATTCGCCCAATTGCCGCGCGAGTCGATATTTGATTTCAAGCGCTAGCTTCTCAGCGTTTGCTCGATTCTGATCGCGCCCGCCCAACCGTATCCACATCTCGTCGATCGAGTTCACATCAGCAATCGGTGCGCAGCTCTCTACGACTTCTTTCGCCTTGTGGTGAAACTCCACGTACACCGCAGGTCGAGAGACCACAAATTCAATTCCAGGACACATCCGCCTGGCATCAGCCACGTTGGTCAGCGTCTTTACACCAAAGCGCTTGGCTTCGATGCTCGCGGCTATCGCGCAGGTCGAGTCGGCGAGCATCGGCACCACTGCGACGGGGCGACCGCGCAGCTCGGGGCGCAATTGCTGCTCTACCGAGGCAAAATAGCTGTTGAAATCAACGTAGAGCGCACGAAGCATGGAAGAGGTGTTTAAGGGGCCGAGAGCGCGACCGATTGATAGCCGCATTTCATGGTGAACTACTGTAATTTTATTCAGAGGTTTTGTGTCCTCAAAGCAAAACGATCAAGCGCGTTCTTTTTCAACATTTCTCTGTAAGCCCCAATTGAATAAGGGCGAAGCTAGTTTTTGCCAAAAAAGCGAAAAGTGTAAAAAAATCGAACTAGACCCAAGTAAATGGAGTGAGACGTCATTTAGTTGTTCATTCTCCGTGCGGAGTTTGCGATGAAGGCGCTTCGAGTCTATGCAGGGCCGAGAGCGCTCGCTCGCGTGCGAGAACGTGGACTGATGCCCTCCGATGTCCGCGTGATCCCCGCCGCCGCCGGTGGCCCCAAGGGCTTGATGCTCCTCGCGCTTGATCGATTCTTGTTCGGTGAGTGGCTGCCACAGTCGAAATCGAGTGAGCCGATCGACTTGCTCGGTGCATCGATTGGCGCGTGGCGAATGGCCGCCGCATGCCTTGACGATCCTGTGACCGCGCTCGAACGCCTCGAACATGACTACATTCACCAGGAGTACGACATTCCGCCGGGGAAGAAAGGGCCCACCCCGGAGCACGTCAGCGAGAAGTTCGGTGCGGGTATCGCCGCCACCTTCGGCGCGCGCGAGCAAGAAGTGCTGCAGAACCCACGCTACCGCCTTCATATCGTTACCTCGCGTGGTCGCCACTTAATGCGTCGAGACACCAAATTTCGCGCTGGCTTGGGCTACGCCGGTGCCTACTTCGCAAACGTCGCCTCGCGAAAAGCGATGGGTGCATGGCTTGAGCGCGCGGTGTTCTCCGCGCGAGCGGCGCCGCTTCCCTTTGCAACGGATGACTACCGAACCCGGCGCTATGGGCTGACTGAGGAAAACTTTGCGAGTGTGGTTCAAGCCTCTTGCTCGATTCCGTTTGTACTGCGCGCAGTTCATGACATTCTTGGAGCGCCGCGCGGCGCCTATTGGGATGGCGGCATCACCGATTACCACCTTCACCTCGACTACCGCCCGCGCTGCGAGGGCGAGGGCGGCGTCGTGCTCTACCCCCATTTCCAACAGGCCGTTGTTCCCGGCTGGCTCGACAAATCACTGAAGTGGCGACATCGATCTACACATTTTTTAGATGATGTGATCGTGCTCGCACCGAACC
This sequence comes from Betaproteobacteria bacterium, assembly GCA_013298765.1. Lineage (GTDB taxonomy): Bacteria > Pseudomonadota > Gammaproteobacteria > Burkholderiales > Casimicrobiaceae > Casimicrobium. The sequence goes on along the minus strand of JAAFJA010000010.1, from coordinate 74,390 downwards.
CCGACTGGGTTGCAACACTACCCTCACAAAAAATTCCAGATCGAGCCGACTTCATGCGCTACGGACGCGACACGAGCACGCGCGTGCGCGTGTGGAAGCAAGCCGTCGCCGAAAGCGTTCGACTTAGAGACGAATTCGCGGAGCTGGTGTACGCAAAACGATTGGGCGAAAGAATCGAAGCGCTGTGACGAATTCGCTCGGCATCCAAATACGCGGTCTCGGACTGGGTGGTTTCCGCTTTGTGCTCGCGCTTTTTGTAGCGCTTTCGCATCTTTGGGCGGGTATGCCGCACGGCTTTGCGGCCTACGCGGTGTGGGGGTTCTTCGCGCTCAGCGGTTTTCTGATGTGCGCCATCCTGCTCGACAAGTACGGTCTCACCGCGCACGGATTGAAAGCCTACGCGTTCAATCGCTTTCTGCGCATCTTTCCGGCGTATTACGCAGCGAGTTTGCTAGGCATCATCGTGATCGTTTGGGCAACGCAAAACGGCGTCGACCTGAAGGCGCTCAATCCCGAATTCGGATTACCCAATAGCTGGCAAGGTTGGCTGTTTCCGGTGACGCTGCTCCCGGTATTCGGAAGAGAATCAATGCCGGTTGCGGTTGCGAATGCGCTGGGTATCGAAGTGGGCTTTTATCTCTTGATGCCCTTGATGGCATGGCGGCGTTGGGTCGCATGGCTTTTCCTTCTGCTTGGCGTCGTCCTGATCGGCTACTACGGCATTGAGCCGAAATCATTCGGCGAGCGATACGCAACATTTTGGCCATGCGTATTCGCGTTTGCAATTGGCGCGCTTGCGGCACATTACCGAGGCGCGCTGCGAAAGTTTGCGTTCGTTGCTGTTGCGAGCGGCGCTTGGCTTGCCAATTCGCTCGTGTGGTTTCGCTTCGGTTGGTGGCCGTGGACAGTGGGGCTCTATGTTGCGACAGTACTTTCCGCATGGTTGGTCGCCTCACTCGCGGACAAAAAGCAATCCACCCTTGATCGCTGGCTCGGCGATCTCTCTTACCCGCTCTATCTGCTCCACACGATCGCTGGCGGCGTGTTCATGGTGCTGCTAGGCGCCGAGCGCTCGTTCGCGTTTTGCGCGGTGTCGCTCGTGCTCGCGTTAGCCTTGTCGGTGCTCTTCGTGCATTTGATTGATCGCCCGCTGCAGCGTCGCAAGCGACCTGCACTTTTGAAGGTGACCGTGTGAGTACGCGCTCCGCGAGTCGCGTACCGACCGATTCCACTACGTTGCAGCTCGCTTCGGTGATTTTGACTGGCATTTGCGCACTCGCTTTGCCGCTCTACTTTATCGATTTGCTGCCACTTAGCGAATTTCGGGATTGGCTCGTTTTCTTTCAGCTGCCCGAAGTTTGGTCCCAAAACCTCCACAATTTACTGGCTCGCGAAACAACCTACTCGCGAAACTTCTCGATCATGTGGGCCGGTGTCGCGGAGTTCATATGCGAGGATCAGCTGCGCTGCGTCAATGCCGTGGCATCGTTTCCGCAAGCGCTCGCAGTTATTTTTTTCTTCGCGCTACTCATCGCGCTCGGCGTGCGTGCTTCTATTGCAGCTTGCTTCGCTTCGCTGTGGGCGTTGAGCGTGCCGATGCTCGCAACGGCTGCGTGGCAAGCAACGATTCTGGATCGCGTCGGCATGTGCGTCACGCTTGCGGGGCTCTTGCACGCGTCGCGAATCCTACGAGCAAATAAACCCAGCGTTGCGTTCGCGTCTATCGTGCAATTGCTCGCCTGTTTTGCGGCGCTAAACTCTAAAGAGGCTTACTGGTTCTATCCAATCGCAGTGTCATTGCTGTGTTGGGTTGCGCCAGAACGCGAGATACGAGCAAGGCTTCATCAAATGCTTTCGCTCTGCGCGCCAATGTTGCTGTATTCGTTGTGGTTCGCCTGGCGCTATTGGGCTGCGCACACGTTTGCTAGCGGCTGGAGCGGGCATGTGAGCGGCGGAACCATGCTCGGTAATCTGCGCGTGTTGGTCGACGTCGGGGCAGGGGCATGGCCTGCGCTAATACTCGTGTTGACATTGGCTTTGATTGTTGGTGTGGGCGCTTTGCGATCAAGTCAGCGGAACACGCTGCGCTACGCGCTTTGGTTGATGTTTGTTGCGGCGTTAGCGTACGCGCCGGTGAGCCGCACAGTGGCTGGATCGGCCTACTATTTCGCGCCAGTGCTGCTGTTCGCTTTCGGAGCCGTCGCCGTGCTTGTTGAAGCGTCCTTCGCAGCACGGAAAACACGATGGGCCCTGCTACTTGTTATCGCCTTGGCTACGACGCAGTTGTACGCTCACTCGAAAGAGACTGCAGCAATGCTGTGGGAGCGGCGTAGCCAATCTGCACAATTCGTCGCGGCATCCCTTCAAGCGACTTCCATTCAGCCATTGAGGAACGCGGCAAAGATCTGCCTAGTGACCGATCCGCGCGATCCCGCGCCGCATCTTTGGACGCAGGCGGATAGCGCGTATCCTATTTATCGCTATGTCAGCGCCATTGATAGCGATCAGTGGCTGCGCAAGGTTCCGCTGATTCACGCTGGCGCGGTGGATGCAAAGGCTACGCCCACAGGTTGCGACACCGTTGTGGTTCCTTACCCCGCATTGCCGCGCAATGTGTACCGTTGGTTGTACAAGCCGCATTAAGCGCGGCGCTTTGTCGTCGAGTCAATTAATCTCGATGCAGTATTCGCCTATGCGTTAAACCCGACTCGCGCGCTTGGTACACGTGAACTTATCCGAGAGGGCAAGTAAAGCAAGATGCGCTTGCCGCTATCTCGCCTCCCTCTCGCGCAGCACTTTCCTTTGAATTTTTCCGGTTGTAGTCATCGGAAGCGCATCGATGAATTCGAAAAGTTTCGGGTATTCGTAAGGCGCGAGTCTGCCACGCACGTGCTGCGCGAGCTCGGCCTCAAGCGCACGAAGCGATTCGGGATTACGCGGTTGGAATGATTCAGCGAGCACGATGAACGCTTTCACGATCGATCCGCGCTCCGCATCAGATTTGCCGATCACGGCGGCCATTGCAACAGCGGGATGTTGAATCAAACAGCTTTCCACCTCTGCGGGGCCAATTCGATATCCGGCACTTTTGATCACGTCGTCGCTGCGGCCCTCATACCAAAGGTAGCCGTCGCAATCGATGCGCGCCATGTCGCCAGTGCGGCACCAATCGCCTGTGTATTTCTCGGCCGTTGCACTGAGATTGTTGAGATAACCAAGAAAGAACACGGGGTCGCGATCACCGTGTGCGTCGTAACGATTTACCGCGACTTCACCCGTGGAGTTTCTTGGGAGCACGTTGCCCGCCTCGTCGATCACGCTGACACGATGTCCGGGATAGCCACGTCCCATGCTGCCGGGTTTTGCTGGCCAGAGCTCGTGCGAGTTACCGACGATGTAGTTGAGTTCGGTTTGGCCAAACATTTCATTGGTGGTGACGCCGAGCGCCTCTTGTGTCCACTTGAAAACGGTATCGCCGACGGCTTCTCCCGCGCTCATGATGGAGCGAAGTTTCAGCTTGTATTCGTCGCGCGGCTTTGCGACCGCTTTCATCATCATTTTGAGCGCGGTCGGGAACAAGAATGTGGCCGTGACGCCGTAACGTTCCATCAACCCAAAGGATCGAATAGGGTCGAACCGTCCTCGCGTGCCGACAATGGTTTGACCGAGGAAGAGCGTGGGTAGAAGCGCGTCCCAAAGCCCGCCTGTCCACGCCCAATCCGCTGGCGACCAGAAGACGAAAGGCTCAACGGCTTCGAGCGGCTTCGATGGATCGGGACGAAGGTTATGTGAATACAAAAAGCCCGACATATTGCCGAACATCGCGCGATGCGGAATGAGCGCGCCCTTCGGCGGACCGGTTGTGCCACTCGTGTAGATGATGAGCGCTGGGTCGTCCGCCAACGTGTCTGCGATGGCGTATCCAGGTGAAGCGGCGGATGTAGCTGATTCAAATGAGACGAGGTCGGTCGGCGCGTCGGACAATCCGTCTGCGCCGCATACGATGATGTGACGCAGCTCTGGTAGATTTTTTCGCACTGCGAGCACGTTCGCGAGCGATGACGAGTCGCAAACAATCGCTTTACATTCTGCGTTTTTCAAGCGGTATTCGAGCGCATCTGGACCGAACAACACGGTGAGCGGTACTGCAACGCAGCCGTGCGCGATGGCCCCCAGAAGTGCGATCGCCGTCTCAGCGCGCTGCGGTAAACACACCGCAACGCGATCTCCTTCTTTGTAGCCGCTTCGCTCCAGAAAGTTCGAAAAGTTTAGTGCTTGATGAGATAACTTGCTATAGTCGAAAAACCTATTGGTTCCCGTCTCGTCCACATCAACGATTGCGATCACTGAAGAATGCGCTTCGTTTTTCGCCCACCGGAACACGCAGGCCTCTGCAAGGTTGAAGCGCTTAGGGAGCTGCCATCGCCACGCATCTTGATGCGCGCGCCATGAATCGCGGTCAGCGGTCTGTGAGACGGGTTCGAACGTGGTCATGTCTCAATCGTAATGACTTCTCCACGCACGCGCCTAAAATCGCCATCGTGAACGAACCTGAGAACATCGAAGGCGGCGCGCAAGGCGAAGGAAGCGTAGGGGTTGAGACGCGCGTATCAGCCGGTACTCGCATCGCGCTCTGGAGCGCCGCTTTGCTCGTGCTGGCGATCACCTTCGTGGCTTATGACCAAGTAGCGCTCGCGCTGCAGTGGGTGGTGATGAAACTTTGTTAGGGAGTGCACTTTTGCGTCTCCCTGAGCGTGCGCTAAATCGTGCCGTTCACTTCAAGCAACACATCGCGAATGGCCTCAATGTAGGCCAGGCCATAACGTTCATCGGGTTCCAGGTAAGTGCCCTCTGACCACTCGTTCCATGCGTTGATAAAGATGTGGTTTTCAGGCGCGGGACGCGCTGCGGTGCGCTTCGCAAGTTCAAGGAAATAGTGTCGGAAGCGCTCGGGCGACGCCCCTTTGAAGAGCCGTGCGCGCTCCTTGTATCGCGCGGCATTGTCCCAGTCCATGAAAGCGCCCGCAAAACACGGGAGCTCCGGGCGGTCACGCTCAACTTTCAACGCTTGCTGCCAAACCGATTCGTAGTCATAGAACTCCAGTTTCGATGAATACTTCGCTTTGAGCGAGCGGCCAATGTCTAAAAGCGGTTCCGGGAGTCGGCGCAATACCGATTTCAGTCGGTTGGATCTCGCCGCTTGTTGGTCTGGGTTCGGGTAATCAGGCGAATAGAGCGCTTCGAACGGTTGGAAGTGCATCGTCGCATCGAAGTGATCGAGCACGTCGGGGTTTGGGTACTCGTATTGTTTGATGGCAACGAAGTAGAGCCCCGGCAAGCCGCGCGCGTGGGCGAGTTCGCGCCAGCGGTCGAACATTTGCCCGATTGCATCGACACGATGCGGTCGGTAGATTAAGAAAACTGGTTTTCCGTCTATTTTGATGGCGCGATCATCGCTCCATGCGCGAAACAGATACTCGAAGTGAGCGTCCCACTGCGCCGGATCCGGGTCGTGCTTTTGCTGGATCAAGATGTGATGATCCAGTCCGTCCCAACGTCGCGACCAGGTCTCGTTGGCCCAGGCAAGGCAAAACGGTAGGTTGAGATCGCTGTTGGCGAGCATCACATTGGTCGGCGTTTCGAGTAATTGCTTGCCTGAAAACCAGTAGTGATAGTGGCAAAACCCGAAGATTCCGTGGCTTTTCGCTAACTCTTGCTGCCAACGAATCGTCTCAATCGTTGACTGGTCATAGTAATTTCCGCCAGCAGGGACGCGCGGCTGGTAGTGGCCCGCAAACTGCTGTTTGGCAGAGCGCACATTGTTCCAATCGGTAAAGCCCTTTCCCCACCACTCATCATTTTCGGGGATGGCATGGAACTGTGGGAAATAAAGTGCAATCGGCTTTACGCGATTGCGATATGTAGACGCAGTCATAGTCAACCCCGCTTCGCCAAAGCGAAGCTCCCCCTTACCCGTTGTATTTTCTTTTCCTCGCGAACGCCGAAAACCTTTCCCGACGCGCACGACCGATTTTCACAGTCAATCCGAGCGTTATGCCACCATACGGCGAAGCCGGTCAAACACGCGACGCAGAAGTGACCGATGGCTTTGAGCGACTGGAGCAGATTGTCCGTCGTGCGGTGTAACCGATGAGCTGGTGCTCTCGCTTTCAGCGCCGTAACTGCCGTGCTGCGGAAGTGCAATCCCTAGCGATTCGAAGTGCTTCGAGACCGCGTCGCCTTTTTCGGCGAAAAATGCTTTTGCAGCATCAGCTTTAACTTCGTCAATCAAGCGCATTACAGATGCGTCTGGCGCGTTACCGACTACCAGCACTCCGAGGCCGAAGCAATGATCGAATTCCGCATGGGCATAGTTCGCTTTGAGCGAGTCGAACACTCGGCGAACTCCAAACTTGAGCGCCGCTGGGCCTGCATTTTGTTCAGTGACATTGATGTCGTGAAAAAGTACGACACCGCGATCTGACATTTTTGGTAGCCACGTTTCGAAATCGTTGGTCACCGCCTCAAACGTATGCGTTCCATCAATATGAAGCAGATCAACTGATCCCTCAGCAAACGATGCCGCCGCCTCGTTGAAGTCTTTACGGATTAGCGTAGAAATATTGGGGTAACGTGTTGACGTGAACGCGGCCATTTCCTGGTAGAGCTCTTCGTCAAATGAGCCCATGTGGACATCGCCCTGCCAGAGATCGACGCCGTAGACATGACCGTTGCCGCCGCTCGCCTCAACCGCCTGACAAAACGCGGCGAAGCTAGAGCCGCTATAGGTGCCCAGCTCAACGACCGTTCGCGGTTGCATTCTCCCAATCAATTCGAAGGCAAAAGGGATATGTCCGATCCACCAAGGGGATTTAAGGCGCTCGGGGAACAGGCGTGCGGCCGAGGGAAATGTTTGTTCAGGACTCATTTGCGCTCAAAATGACAGGTTTGGCCAGATTTTAGGTCTTTTGTCGCGATGCGATCACTCGCAGTCTCGGTCTCTGAGAGCTCGCATCGACCAGGTCAAAGCAGCTAACCTGCGTCTTTATCGGTGTTCTGATCTGCAGGCAGGCCCAGCGCCTCTAGGAAATTTACCCGCACCGCGTCGAAACTGAAGTATTTGGCCACAGACGCTGCGCCGGCATCAGCAAGTCTTTGCCAGAGCTCCGCGTCGCGATGTAGTTCAACGATGTGTCTCGCAAATTCACGAGGCTCGTCGGCAATGAGGCATTCCCGTCCGTGGGTCACGTGCATACCCTCGACTGCGGTGGCCGTCGCAACGACGGGAATCCCAAAATTCATGGCTTCGTTGACTTTTCCTTTCACGCCTGCGCCGTAACGAAGCGGTGCAATCGACACGCGTGCTTGTTGCAAAACAGGTCGGAGGTCAGGAACGTGACCGAGAATGGTCAGCCCAGGTCGTGCGAGCGATGCCACCCGCTCGGGCATATTGCTACCGACAATCGTTGTAACGAGCGTCGGGTCAAGCGCTAAGACATGTGGCAGCACTTCTTCCACATACCAAATGACCGCATCGATATTCGGTGGGTGTCTAAATCCGCCGACGAAGAGCGCACCATTGCGTTTGTCAAAACCTGGCCGGTTTCGCTCGAGCTGGTGAACATTTGATGCGATATAGATCCGCGCGCTTGGTGTGACGGTGCGCAGCAAGCGATATTCAGCATCTGAAACCACAATCGTTGTGTCGCAGGCATGGATCATCGCGATTTCCGCTGCGCGCGTTTCTGCCGCGCGCGCGACTGCGGCGTCGTCATTGGCTAACTTAGCCTCGCGTTCTTCGCGAAGGAAATGAAGATCGACCGTGTCGAAAACAATCCGAGCCTGCGGCGCGTAGTAGCGAACGTCGTAGATGTGTGCCGAGGCGACGTAGTGACGACAGAGCATGACAACATCAAACTCGCGACCACGCTCACGCAGGGTCGCGCGCACGCTCCCCGCCCACGCTTCAAACAGCACTTCTACGCCAAGCGATTCAAGCGGGTAGCGATACTGAGCCGTACCCTCGAGGTTTTCGGCGAGGAAGACTACATGATGTCCCTCAGCGCGTAGAAGTCGCAGAAGGTTTAACAAACGCAGTGAGCCTGAATCTTGATCGGGCGTCACCATACAGGCTTCAATGATCAAAACAGTTTTTTTACGACTCCGATGCGCCTCGCGCGCTGGGTCAACTCCGTTGGCACGGTGGAGGCTGAGTGTGTTGCTCCAGCGCTCGCGAAACTTCTTTTCGTTGACGACCTGATACGCCTTCACCCCAGTCTGAGTGTCCTTCCCATGCGACACCCCTTCAATGTGATAAATAGCCGCGTGAGGTTGATACAGGACTCGAAGACCTCGCGCACGAATTCGAAAAGCGAGATCCGTGTCTTCGAAGTACGCAGGTAAATAGTGTTCGTCGAAGCCGCCAAGTTCCTCGAACAACTCTTTGCGTAGGAGAAGCGCTGCGCCGGAACAATAATCTACGTCGCGCACGTAGTTGAAGCGCGGGTCGAGCGGATGGTTGCCACGACCGTAGTTCCACGCGCTTCCGTCCTGCCAGACAATCCCGCCCGCCTCTTGTAAGCTGCCGTCGGCGTTGAGGAGTTTCGCGCCCACCATACCGACGTTTTCATGCTCGCCAAAGGTTTGCCATAGCGCGTCAATGGCGCCGCTGGTAAGCAAAGTATCGTTGTTGAGAATGAGCACAAACTCACCTCGCGCCTGGGCAACCGCCGCATTAACGTTACGAATGAAGCCAAGGTTTTCGGCGTGACGCACAAACCGAATTCCCGTCACCAACGAGAGTGCTTCCTTCGCAGGCGTTGGCGAGGCGTCGTCGGCGACGATGATTTCTGTTGCGACGCGCGGAAAGTGTGTTGCGAGGCTTTTGAGGCATGCAAACGTGGTTGCGTGATGTTCGAACACCGGTATCACGATTGAGAGTTTTGGCGCGTCGCTTTGAGCGAACGCTAGAGGCTCTAGCGCTGGCGCAATCGCAGTATCGACGGCTGCGAAAACGCCCTCATCGGGTCGTGTGGTTTTTCGTATCTCTCGTCTCAAGCGCGCAATGGTTCCGCGTAGGCCCTCACGACGAAACACGGTGAAAGTTCTGCTCAACACCGCGCGGTCTGTGGTGACTAGCCGCGTGAGCGTCTTTAGAACGCGCGGCACAATCCGCGCAACGCGAACAGAGAAGCGTAGGGGACGTGTGAAGCGCCATGACCTTGACTGCTTGATTCGACGAAGCTCAGATTCGAGATAGTCAATGTGTCGAACGGCATTGTTGGCGCGCGCCTGAAATTCGCGGATTTCAGCCGCGTGGCTCTCCACCAGGGTCACGCGTTGTTCATACAATGAATCAAGCGTGCGGTGCTGTTCATCAAACTCAGTTCGAAGTTGCTTGTAAGCGTTTTCAAGCGGGGCACACGACGCGTTGAGCTTGTCGTAGACGCTGCGCCCGACGATTTGTCGCTCACCCTCCGGAAGTGCGGCAAGATGTAGTCCGACAGCGTCGAGCGACGTGCGGTGTCCGCCATAGCGACCGATTCGAAATAGCGATGCGATTGCGTACTCTGGCGCAGGTATTGGGGCTGGCGAATGGCTAAGCAACGTGGTAAGCGCGATTGGGTCGACCGTTGTTGCGCCAGGCTTTGTTTCGCTGTTTCGCAAGGGCGCGCTATAGACGTCCAAGTAGGTCTTGGGATCGCTCGAGCGAAGATTCGTAGCTGCGGTTGAGCCAGTAAAGCGCTGGCCGTCGGTGGAGTGCTCGAGTGCCTGAAGCCAGCTTTGCGCATTGGCTCGCGCGTCGACAAATCGAGATTCAGAATAGCTAGACAATCGCTCGCGGAAGCTCGCGAAATCGCTCGCTACGATGGGCAGTCCGGTCGAGCAGGCCACACTCAAGGTGTAGCTAAATGTTTCTGGGACCTGCGCCGGAAACCAGATCACATCGGGCCGCTCTTCGGCGATCAATCGCGGCAAGTCGGCGTCGTCGTACGTGCCGGTCGGGGTAATGCCCTCGGGGAGCGCATCGGAGGCGTGTCCGATCAGGCGGAAACTCAATTCAGAACGTTGCGCCTGCGCCAATGTCACGGTTTCATTGACGATCGCCAAACCCTTAATAGCGGACAGGCCGCCGAGGATTGCAACCTTACGCACGCGCGGCGTTGGAATTTCATATTCGGGGTGCGGGAGAACTTGCGGCGTGATGGTCGGAAAGTAGGCGCGGGTACGCAGAGCGGTGTCGTGCGTTGGCGCGATGATTCGATCAGCACGAGCGAATAACGCCGCCATTGCAGCCCGCCAAGCTTCAACGGAAAGCCCCCAGCTATGTGGCCGCTTTTGCACGCATGTGTTGCAGCCCGAGAGATCAGGTTGCCCACAGTAGCGATTGTTCTCGTCCGCGAAATGGTACTGCGGACACGGATAGAAAAAATCGTGCAACGTGATGTCGATCGGGCAATCGAGCTCTATGACGAAGCGAAGAACCTCGACCGGCCACCCATGTAAGTGATGGATGTGGACTCTGGCAAGGGAGAGTGCGCGAATCGCTTTGATCCATTCATTGACGCTCTCTGCGCCAAAGCCGCTCACGCGAATCGCTTCCGTGGTCTGCTCTGCGCCATGAAATACAACTTCCACACCGCCATCAAGAAAGCCGCGCAAAACGATCACGTCGTAGTGCGGGTGAACGAGATCCAGCAGATCGCGCAGATGTCTTTCAACGCCGCCTCCCCACGCATGGCTGACCATTGCGATTCGCGGGCGCTTCGACTTCGCTATTTCCTGCCCGAGTGCGGCGATCGCTGTGATCGCTGAGCTGGGTGCAGTAGGCAGATTGGAGGATTCGCTCAAGGATTAGCCTGCCAATCGTTTCGCTAACCGCACAAGCCAAGGCTCTGGTGCGATCACGCTGGCGAGGGGTGTTGGCGCGGTGGACTCGGTCGATGCCGGTTCGCTACGCATTTGGACAGTCAGCGCGGCAATCTCGCGTTCGAGCTGCTGGTTACGTTCATGAAGCTGAACATTTTGGCTGTAGGTGCGGGCCCAAGCGCCGTAGACCTCGTTCGACGAATCGGAGATCAAGGTGATGGAGGATCGCACCTCGGCGAGCGCTGCTGCGGACTTCGCGCAATAGACCATGAAGTACATAGGTTCAGGAAAAAGCGCCGCTCCTGCGGCAGGATACGCTCTAGCTAATTGGGGTGCGCTATCAATATTCCAAATAACCGAATAAAAGCCTAATCGTTGCCCAGCCCATATTAATTCGGGCCAATAGGCGCTAAGTTGTAGATGAAGCTCTTCTTTATCCAGCTCCTTCACGTGGAACTCGTTCTGGTAGCCCTTTTTCTCGCTGTACTCGGGTCGATTCGGCGACGAAATCAGAAACACGCCGTCGGGTTTAAGTAGCCGATTCACTTCGCGAAGGAAAGCCGTTTGCGCCGCTTCATCGATGTGTTCGATCGTCTCGAATGAAACGATGTAGTCAAAACTCGCATCAGGCAGCGGAATCTCGGTACAGCTCGCCGCGATGTATTGCAGATTTTCTTTCCCGTACTTCACGCTTGCGTGAGCCACGGCCTCAGCGGAAATATCAACGCCTACGACCGTTTCCGCGACGCTCGCCAGAAGATGTGAGCCGTAACCCTCACCGCTCGCGACATCAAGCACTCGCTTGCCCCGCGCTTGTTCACAGGCAAGAAAGTAGCGATGCCAGTGTTCGTAGACGATCTCGCCCTGGCAGTCAGTCAAGAATCGCTCGCCAGTAAAAGTAAGACTCATTAGGGATCCGTTGAATCGCGATAATTTTTCGCGAAGAAGTGGGCGAGTGAGCGTCGATCTTGCTTCGTGGGGCGCCCACGCAGCACGGGCCATGATTGTGCCGCATCGCTTGCTTTTCGGGCTAGTGCTTTTTCCTCGCGGCTGCGCAAACTCTCCGAGCTCTCGCGATAGAGCTTCGCCGCCTCGGTTGCGTTGCCACGGCGGTCGGAGAGCGCTTCTACGAAGACGATTTGCTCCATATCTCCGCGCTGAATCGAAAACGAATCACCTAAGCGCACGTTGTAGGCGGGCTTCAAGCGGTCGCCTTGCATACCGCCGCTTGCCGCACGGCGCACGTGGCCTGCATCGATTGCATCAACGGCAAGGCCGCGCGTTTTGAAGAAGCGCGCGGCCCATAACCACTTATCAATTCGCACAGCGTTGTCGGCTACCTCGCCCATGACACATTCTTTGCTACTGAAGCGTTTGGCTGCCGGGCGCTGTGCTGGCGCTCGAATTCGCGAAGAGCTCGATAAGGCTTGCTTGCGAGACTTGGTAGCTCTGGCCACAAAACTCGCAACGCGTATCGATACTGCCGCGCTCTTGCGCAAGGGGCATAAGCTCTTCGGCACCGACCAGCTTTAGCGCGTTGAGCACGCGGCTCATCGAGCATGGGCAAGCGAAGGCGACTGGTTGGGCCGGGTGAAGCCGTACATCGTCGCTGGCGAAGGTGAAATTTAGCCACTCGCTGTAAGGAAACGGCATGAAAGGTTGCTCGAACGTGCCGTCCATCGCAGCCACGAGCTGATCCCAAGCCTTCATGTCGTCGCCCGTTGCGTGATCCGGCAGGCGCTCCAACAGACAGGCCTCGAGCGCTTCGCCGTCTTCACGTAACCACACGCGGGTATCGGTTTGCTGCGAATTGCTCAAGTAGCTCTGGAGATTCTCTGCGACGGTGGCGTACTCCATCGCAACGATTCCCTGATACATCTGCCCTACATCGGGATCAATCGTCAGAATAAAGCGCCCTTTGCCCCCGCGATCAACCAGGTCTGCGAGTGTGGCGTCGTCAGCAACTTTCGCCTCTGAGCGCACGTTTGCATAGGCGCGGAAAGTAAGGGCCTGCGTTGCCTCAACACACAGAAGCGGTACATCCCCGGAACCTTGCGCCTGAAGCACAATCGTTGCCGGCTGCTTCAAATTGCTCGCAAGCAAAACTGCGGCCCCCGCCAGATGACGAAGAATTGTTTTTACCGCGGGGGGGTAGTCGTGATCCCGAAGCGCCCGTTCGATACTTTCATCCAGCCGCGCGACTACGCCGCGAGCTGGCGCGCGCTCAAGCCAAAAACGTGCGAGCTGGTCGAATCCAGCGATGGTGCGATCCATGGCTAAACGCTACTTGAAAGGGGAACGGTGAGCACCGACAGCGGGAGCGACGAGTTCTTGTCAAACAGGCAACCCGCTTCGATTCCTACGCGCGCGATGGCTTCAGCAGAATCGAGCGAATCGTAGCAAGTGTTCATCGCGCCCAACGCATATTCACGGCCGGAACCCGCCGCCCAGAATTTCTTGAATTCGAAGACTTCACGCATCGAATAGATTCCGTAGATCCCCGTTGGGTTTGCGATTAACGCCGTAATGTGCGAGCTTTCATAGGCGTCTTCGTCTTCTTCTTTTGGATTCAAGAAGTGCTGATCCTTAAGCTTTGTGTGGAGCTTGCGAAATGTTTCAAAGATCTCTGACTTGCTGTTGAAGTTAAGCTCTTTCTCAGTGGAGAAAAGATTTTCGTACACGAGTTGGTGCGCCGCGCTTCCACACAGCGCAATTACAGTTGATCCGTGACGCACCATCTTTTCTGATGACGCATCGAATTGATCGGAGAGGCGGGTGTCGCCAAAAGTGGTGAGGGAGTCCGCCGCGATCGCGACATGGTTGCCCTTACGTACCACGACTAATGTGGTCATGCTCTGCCTTGTTGTGTGGGAAGCGCCGCAAGCGTGCCAGACATATCTCGAATCGTCGACTTGGAGCACTCACATGATCCAAACCGCCCTTCGAAGCGTTCCGTGAACTTTTGCAAAGATTCCTTAGTTGTACGAACTGTTCGCCGAAAGATTTACTCCGTTCCTGCGGTGCCACGAGGCCGCCACAGTGTGTCGTCTGGTGCAGAGACTACTCGGATGATTCTTCAGACGATATGGCTCTGAGTTACGAGCCAATCACTAAACCGAATTATAAATTTTGGGCCGCTTCGAGCGATTCAAAGGGCTCTTTCCCGATGTGCACCGGGCGTTTCTTGATGAGCGATACCGCCCAGAGCTGCGTCGCTTGATCCAGAAAGTCACGCGCGGAGCTGACTTGTTCTAAGGTGGGTTGGTTAAGGAACGCCCAGGCGCGTCGCAGCGCTACGAGCACGCCGTGGTGATCCATGGGCAGTGCCGTGGCGCGTGTTTGCTTTGAAAGCTTTTCTCCCCGCTCGTTGGTCGCAATCGGCACATGCGCGTAGCGCAAATCCCGAAAACCGAGCGTGCGTTGCAGTATGCGTTGGCGCGGTGTGTTCAGCAGCAAGTCTGCGCCGCGAACGACATCGGTGATGCCTTGCAGTTCGTCGTCTACGACGACGGCGAGTTGGTAGGCGACATCCCCATCGGCGCGTAAGAGCACGAAATCCCCCACATCCTTGGCAACGTTTTGGGTGATGACGCCTTCGATCCGATCCTCGATCACCTCGTCTTGGGTTGGCGAATTCGCCAATTTGAATCGAATCGAATGTCGGCCGCCTAACGTATCCACGGCTCGCGCGCGGCAGGTGCCAGGGTAGATCACCTCGCCTTCCTGATTTCGAGGGGCCGTCTCCAAGAGTCGCCGCGAGCAGACACAGGGATAGACGGAGCCCTGATCGCGCAAGCGCTCAAGTGCGTGGCGATAGTGATCAATCCGCTCGGATTGACGAACCACGTCGCCATCGTGTTCCAGCGCGAATGCAGCGAGCTGACGGCGAATCGCCTCTTCATGCTCCGGGCGAGATCGCTCACGATCAACGTCTTCGATGCGCAGGAGCCAGGTCCCACCCATCGCGCGCGCATCGATGTAGCTTGCGAGCGCTGCGATGAGTGAACCAAAGTGAAGCGGACCTGTGGGCGAGGGGGCGAAGCGACCGACGTAGGCGCTCGGGCGATGCTTGTCGGGCTCTATAGTCAGGCGGTTCACTGCTTTTTAGCGGCGGCGTCGGCCGGCGCGATCTCAGGGAGTTTCGGCGCGGTCCAGCGCCACTGTCGCTCTAGAAAGCCAAGCACGGCGTTGGGGTACTCGAAACGCCCGAGTGAGCCGTTGTAGCGTGCAAGCGCCCGCACGGTGTCGCCCTTCTCGATGTCGAGATAGTGGCGAAGGATGACGCAGCCGTAGCGAAGGTTCGTTCGCAGATGAAAGAGATTATGTTCGGGCGAGCCGATCAGTCGCACCCAAAACGGCATCACTTGCATGTAACCGCGCGCAGAGGCTGAGCTGATGGCGTACTTTCGAAACGCGCTCTCATGCGTGATCACGGCGAGCACCAGTTGCGGATCGAGGCCCGCGCGGCTGGCTTCGTACTGCACCGTGATCAAAAACTCCGTGCGGGCTTCGGGATCAGGCATTCGCCGCGCAAGACGGGTTGACATCTCGGCGAGCCAAGTTTGTGTGAGCCGTGGATCGCCGATCAGGCGGGGCGCACCGCGATCCGCAATAGCTGAGGCGAGCGTGCTCTGCACCGAAGGCACTAGCTTTTCTTCAATTTGACGCCCTGCAAACGCGCAGCTCATGGTGAGAGCTAGCGCGGTTGTTGCGAAAAGGGCGCGGAAACAAGGCTTCGAATACTTCATCGGACACAATTGTTGTTTACTTCGCTCTGACCGCGCATCTTTGAGACGATTCAATGCATATAGGTTAAGCAAGCTAGCCCATATTTAAATGGGGCTAGAAAACAAAAAATATAAAAATGAAATTTATATGAATGTCGTGCTAAGCCCGATTAAATTGGCGCTTTACAGAATTATCTAACACGTCTTTAGGTCTACCGTACCGCCGCCGATTGCCTCATATCTCATGAATTTTTTCCGCGATTTATCGTTCCCCGCCGTCGTTGCAGCGTTTGTTGTCGTTCTCGTTGGCTATACGAGCACCGGCGCGATTGTGTTTCAGGCCGCTCAGCAGCTCGGCGCTACGCAATCGCAAATCAACTCGTGGATGTGGGCATTGGGCATCGGCATGGGGCTCGCGTGCATTATCCCGTCGCTCATGTTCAAGAAGCCCGTGGTCGCGGCTTGGTCAACGCCTGGAGCGGCGCTGATCGCTACGAGTAGCGGTATCGCGATGCCGGAAGCAATCGGCGCGTTCATCATTTGTGCCGCGCTCATCTGTTTGGCGGGCATCACCGGCGCGTTTGAACGACTCATGAATCGAATACCCATCGCGATTGCTGCGGCCATGTTTGCCGGCGTGTTGCTGCGCTTCGGGCTGGAGGCGTTCGCCTCAGCAAAGTCCGCGCCTGCGATGGTGATCGCGATGCTTGCGGCCTATCTTTTGGGGCGTCGATTCTGGCCCCGCTATGCGGTGGTGGGTGTCCTCGCCGTGGGGGTCGCCGTGGCCGGAGTCGCTGGAACACTCAAGCTCGAACTCATCACGCTCACGCTTGCAAGGCCCGAGTGGACGACGCCGCAGTTCACACTGTCCGCGATCATCGGGCTCGCTATTCCGCTTTTCATCGTCACCATGGCCTCGCAAAACATGCCTGGAGTGGCTGCGATGCGCGCTGCAGGCTACGACACCAAAGTCTCACCCGTGATCACGACCATCGGCGTGATCAATCTACCGCTCGCACCATTTGGCGCATTCGCACTTAACTTAGCCGCGATCACTGCCGCAATTGCGATGAGCCCCGAGGCACACCGTGACTCCGAGAAGCGCTACACCGCAGCGGTTGCGACCGGCGTTCTCTACTGCATCGTGGGGATCTTTGGTGCGGCTGTCGGTACGCTCTTCGCTGCGTTCCCGAAGGAGTTGATCGTCACCGTTGCAGGGCTTGCATTGGTGATGACCATTGGCGGCGGCTTAGTGACCGCGCTTAAGGAAGAAGCCGATCGCGAGCCGGCGATGATTACGTTTCTTGTGACCGCATCGGGGCTTTCGCTCTTCGGCATCGGGAGCGCATTTTGGGGCTTGCTCGCAGGCGTGCTCGCGCTTGCAGTGTTTCGCTTTGGCAGGCGCTGATTTTTTTGAAACAGTCATGAGCCCCGGCGCGTAGGCCCAGCTCGGCGCACGCCTGCAAAATTCTGCGTAATTTGCGTTGATTCCGGATCAGCGTCGAAAACAACGAAGGAAACGCTGAATCAGTCCGGCGATGCGATGCGCGCGTGGGGCGTCTTCGGCATTTCCCTAAATCGACATCAGCTGACGCACACCATCGCGCTGCATGTCCGCACCTAGACCAGCGCGAATCACAGCGCCGCGCTCCATTACAACGTAGCGGTCTGCAAGAGCCTCCGCAAAATCGTAATACTGCTCGACTAAAACGATGGCCATCGTCTTACGATCGGCAAGCAATCGCAGCACTCGCCCAATATCTTTGATCACGCTCGGCTGAATCCCTTCGGTGGGCTCGTCGAGGATGAGCAGTTTCGGATTGGCGGCGAGCGCGCGGGCGATTGCAAGTTGCTGTTGCTGTCCACCCGAAAGATCGCCGCCGCGTCGCCCGAGCATTTGCTTTAATACGGGGAACAATTCAAAGAGTTCAGCGGGAATTTTGGTACCCGCGCGCTTGTAGGAAAGCCCCATCAGCAAATTGTCTTCCACGGTGAGTCGTCCGAAGATTTCCCGGCCTTGCGGCACGAACCCGATGCCTCGGCGCGCACGGTTGAAGCTGGTGTCGTTATGGATCTCTGCACCATCCAAGCGGATTGCGCCTGACTTGATCGGTACTACACCCATAATGCTTTTCAAGAGTGTTGTTTTGCCGACGCCGTTCCTGCCGAGGATTACCGTGATCTCGCCGATTTGAGCGGTCAACGATACATCCCTCAAGATGTGCGATCCACCGTAATACTGATTGACGTTGTTGAGTTCGAGCATGCTTAGCGGCCTAGATAGACTTCGATGACACGATCATTGCTTTGCACATCTGCAAGTGAGCCCTCAGCCAGCACGCTGCCCTCGTGCAGCACGGTGACAATCTTCTTTTTCTCGCGCTGTCCGCCGTTCACCAACTCACCAATAAATTTCATGTCGTGTTCAACGACAACAAGCGAATGTTTGCCTTCCAATGAAAGGAAGAGCTCTGCGGTGCGCTCGGTTTCTTCATCCGTCATCCCTGCGACTGGCTCATCAAGCAGCAGGAGTTGTGGCTTTTGCATCAACAGCATTCCAATCTCGAGCCACTGCTTTTGGCCATGTGAGAGATTGCCCGCGACTCGCGCGCTTTCTTGCGCTAGTTGAATGAGCTTCATCGTTGAATGAAGTTGATCGAGCTCGCTCGCGGTGAGTTTTGCGAACATCGTTCGGCGTACACGCCGATCCGTTTTGGCTGCGAGTTCTAAGTTTTCGAACACACTTAAGTGTTCAAACACGGTGGGCTTTTGAAACTTACGCCCGATGCCGCGTTCAGCAATTTCACTCTCACGCAACCGAAGCAAATCGATATTGGATCCGAAAAACGCCTTACCGCTGTCGGGCTTGGTTTTTCCGGTAATCACATCCATCATCGTTGTTTTGCCGGCGCCGTTGGGGCCGATGATGCAGCGAAGCTCGCCCACACGAATGTCTAGTGATAGTTTGTTGAGCGCACGAAATCCGTCAAACGAGACGGTCACCTCATCGACATACAAAATGCCGCCCGAGGCTATATCCACTACGTTGGATTGCACGACTCGCGCGAAGCTAGCGGCTTGACCGCCGGATTGGGCGGTTGCCTCGGCTCCATGTTTCTCGCGGTATTCTGCAAGCCGCTTTGCCCCGGCATCGAGAAGGTCTGGCGTCATGCTTGGCTCCCCTGTGCGTGTTGATTCGCATTCGCGGCCGCAGCCGCAGCCGGGGGAGTAGGCGCATTGCCCTCTATGTTCGGGGCTGATTTGGGGCTCCGCTTTCGGATGAGCCCGATAATCCCCTGAGGTAAAAATAGGGTAACCAGGATGAACAGTGCACCGAGGAAATACAACCAAAACTCGGGAAAGGCGACGGTGAACCAGCTCTTTGCGCCGTTCACAAAGAATGCGCCGAGAATCGGCCCGATTAAGGTGGCGCGACCACCCACGGCGGCCCAAATTGCGATTTCAATGCTCGCAGCAGGGCTCATCTCGCTCGGGTTGATGATCCCCACTTGTGGCACATAGAGCGCACCTGCGACGCCGCACATCATTGCCGAAATCGTCCAAATCGAGAGCTTGTACCAAAGCGTGTTGTAGCCGGTGAAAAGTACGCGTGACTCAGCATCTCGGATGGCTTGCAAAACTCGACCGTACTTACTTTGCACGAGATAGCGGGCGATGAGATAGAACGCGATCAGCACGAGCCCGCTGAGGATGCAAAGCGATATCCGCATTGAGGGCGTTGCTATTGGAATATCGACGATACGTTTGAAGTCGGTGAAACCGTTGTTGCCACCGAAGCCCGTTTCGTTTCGGAAGAAGAGCAACATTGCGGCAAAAGTGAGCGCTTGCGTGATGATCGAGAAGTAAACGCCTTTGATCCGCGAACGAAAAGCAAAGTAGCCAAACACGAACGCGAGTACGCCGGGCGCTGCCACCATCAGCAGCAGTGCCCAAAGAAAGTGCTCGCTCCCCGTCCAATGCCAAGGCAGCTCCTTCCAGTCGAGAAACACCATGAAATCGGGCAGATCACTTTTGTAGACCCCGTCGCGCCCAATTTGACGCATGAGATACATGCCCATTGCGTAACCACCCAGCGCAAAGAAAAGGCCGTGACCGAGCGAAAGGATGCCGGTGTATCCCCAAATCAAATCCATGGCGAGCGCACAGATCGCAAAGCACATGATCTTGCCGATAAGCGTCACGTAAAAATCTGGCAGAAACGGAATGACTCCAAACAAAAACGCAAGTGAAAGCAGAAGCCCCCAGCGCACCATCGGACTGAGCAAGCTACGAGTTTGGCTCAGGGTGGAGGACGTGTTGATCGTCATTAGTCTGCGCTCCTTCCTTTGAGCGCGAAAATGCCCTGCGGCCGACGCTGGATGAAGACAACGATAAATGCGAGGACCGCAATCTTTGCGAGCACCGCGCCCGTCCAGCCCTCCAGCAATTTGTTCAGCACGCCTAAGCCCAGCGCAGCGTAGACGGTCCCCGCAAGCTGGCCGACGCCACCGAGCACGACCACCAGGAACGAGTCGACGATATAGCTCTGGCCCAGGTCGGGCCCCACATTGCCTACCTGTGAAAGCGCGCAACCCGCAAGCCCTGCGATCCCTGCGCCCAATGCGAACGCGTACGTATCGATGCGCGCGGTGTTCACGCCCATGCAAGAAGCCATACTCCGGTTTTGGGTGACACCGCGAACAAAAAGCCCAAGACGCGTTTTGTTGATCAGCAGGTAAACCAAGAGCAACACGAAAAAAGCAAAAAAGATGATCGCGATTCGGTTGTAAGGCAGCGTGAGGTTACTCATGATTGCAACACCGCCAGAGAGAAAGGCTGGGTTTTCAACGGGAACGTTTTGCGCGCCGAACAAGGTTCGCACCGATTGGATCAGCACGAGCGAAATTCCCCAAGTGGCGAGAAGCGTTTCGAGCGGTCGTCCATACAGCCAGCGAATCACTGTTCGTTCGAGCACCGCGCCGACGAGCGCCGACACGGTGAACGCAACAGGAATCGCCGCGAGAATGTAGTAATCGAATCCAGACGGCAAGTGTTGGCGAAACAAGTTCTGTACGACATAGGTTGTGTAGGCGCCGATCATCATCAGCTCGCCATGCGCCATATTGATCACACCCATCAAGCCGTAGGTGATGGCGAGACCAAGCGCGACAAGAAGCAGAATCGAGCCGAGCGATGCCCCGCTAAAAATGACGCCTAGACGCTCGCCCCGGACGAGCTTGGCGTCAATTGCTTTGATTGCATTTGCGAGCGCGGCACGGACCTCAGGATCGCTTTCGCCTGTCGGTTGCAAACGCTCCTGTAGAAGCGACTTAACTGAGGGCTCGCCGCTTGAAGCGAGCGCTGCGACTGCTTCCAAGCGTTTCGCTTTGTCGCTACTGGCAACCAACATCGCCGCGCGAAGTTGTTGCAGTCGAGATTTGAGTTCGGCATCGCTTTCCTTTGCGATGGCCCGGTCGATGATTGGGAGCTTGGCCTCATTGGCCTCATCTTTGAGTTCAGTGATCGCTTTTGCGCGGGTGTTTCGATCCTCCGAGAGCAAGGAGAACGCCGCCCTCGCGGTGTCGAGTTCGCCGCGCACGCGGTTGTTGTTGACCACGTCTTCGGCGTTGGGGGGAAGCGTCGTTTCCGCGCCGGTCGCCGCGTCAATCGCCTTCCCGTCGCGCACAATGTAGACGCGACCCTCGGCAACCTTCACCGCATCGTCGAGCAGTGCGTCAATGAGGCGAACAAGTCCATCGCTGGGCGCTGCGATGGCTTTGGCAAGCGCGGCAAGCCGATCATCGTTTTCGCCAACTGCAATTGCTTTAGCGGCTTCAGGCGTGAGCGCCTTTGATAATTGAGGCGAAGTGACAAAAGTGAGTGTAAATAAGGTTGCACAGAAACATCGTATAGCCCCAGTAAAAACGTCCGGTAAGCGCATAAGTTACCTGAATATTCAGAAAAAAAGAGATGGGGTGGCAGAAGCCCGAATCCCATCTCCTTGATGACAGCTTTTGAGTGCAGACGGGCAACCAAGATTTGCAAGGAAGAGCGCTTGAACCGAGCGTGCTGCGAATCTTGTGATGCCAAGCAAAGTCGCCAACGCGCTTAGGAATCCTCAGGGCGCAACAGCGTTATGGCACCCTGTCGAATCCTTGTGCGCTCTGCTGAGGTTGAATCCGCGAACGAATCCAACCATCGCAGTGTGCGCTAACCGACTGACTAGATCTTCGTCTTGCCGTCCGGCACGTCTTTCTTCTTGTCGTTACCTGGGATGAACGGGCTCCAAGGATTGGCGCGAACTGGGCCGGGTGTCTTCCAAACAATATTGAACTGACCGTCGGCCTTGATTTCGCCGATGAAGACTGGCTTGTGCAGGTGATGATTGCGCTCATCCATCTTCGCAGTGAAGCCAGATGGTGCCTTGAACGTTTGCCCGGCCATCGCAGCGATCACCTTATCGGTGTCGGTCGATTTCGCTTTTTCAACGGCTTGCTTCCACATGTAGATGCCAATGTAGGTAGCTTCCATCGGATCGTTAGTGAGCGGCTTGTCTTTGTGGCCTGGGAGATTCTTTGCTTTCGCGTAGGCAGCCCACTTCTTCGTGAACTCATCGTTCGCAGGATTCTTCAAGCTCATGAAGTAATTCCACGCGGCGAGGTGACCGACGAGTGGCTTCGTGTCTACGCCGCGAAGCTCTTCTTCGCCCACCGAGAAGGCCACGACTGGAACGTCTTTCGCTTTCAAGCCTTGGTTGCCGAGCTCTTTGTAAAACGGTACGTTGGAATCGCCGTTGATCGTCGAGATCACTGCCGTTTTCTTGCCTTCGGACGAGAACTTCTTGATCTTTGCGATGATCGTTTGGTAATCGCTGTGACCGAACGGTGTGTACTCTTCCATGATGTCGGCATCAGCGATTCCTTTCGACTTAAGGAATGAGCGCAGAATCTTGTTCGTTGTGCGTGGATACACGTAGTCCGTGCCGAGCAACACGAAGCGCTTCGCCGAACCACCGTCTTTGCTCATCAAGTATTCCACTGCGGGAATCGCTTGCTGGTTAGGCGCCGCGCCCGTGTAGAACACGTTTTTCGAAAGCTCTTCACCCTCATATTGCACCGGGTAGAAGAGCAAACCGTTCAGCTCTTCAAATACGGGCAACACTGACTTGCGCGACACGGACGTCCAGCAACCGAAGGTCACCGCCACTTTGTCTGCGCTAATGAGTTGTCGTGCCTTTTCGGCGAACAGCGGCCAATTCGATGCAGGATCAACCACCACAGGTTCGAGCTTGCGGCCGAGCACGCCGCCTTTCGCGTTGATCTCGTCAATCGCCATCAAGGCGACATCTTTCAACACGGTTTCTGAAATGGCCATGGTGCCTGACAACGAGTGCAGCACGCCGACTTTGATGGGCGCGCCTTGTGCAACTGCGAGCGATGAGAATGAACTGCCAAATGCAACAGCGCTGGCGGCTGCGAGTGCCTTAAGCGTGTGGCGGCGGACCGAGTTGGTCATGTCGAGGACTCCCCTGAGGTGGTTGAAGAAGCGGTTCACCGCAGTTTTTCAAGCAGCGGTGAGAGACATTGAAACCACGTTCAACGGACTTCGAAATACGGTGCGTCGCAGGTATTTCGCGCTGCTGTGCGCGACAAACGGAACGACACACAATGCCGCGAACACAGGTTTGCAACGTATCCCAAACCTGCGCCCGTAGCCCCGTACAACGTGAACCAACATCTTCTAATTGCTGCATCGCAAAACACATGCCACGTGTTTGGCTGTATCGGACAAGTGCGAAGTGAGAGCGGCGCGCGCGCGAACACTTCAATCTGGTGCAGGGGCAAGAGTTGTGCGCCGAAACGGTGCTCCACGCATCAAATTGGCTACGCTGAGTCAAATCGACGTGCTCCATAAAATGGCTTGCATGAACACCATGATGAAAAGTGATGTGACCGCAACGCCGGATCACAGCTCGCGTTGGCACGCCGCACTCGCACTTCGATTCGAGGCGACGCAAGGTGCAACACGAATCACCGAGCGCGCACATTCAGGTCCGTTGCGGCTACTGAAGCCGCTCTACCCGGAGGGCGATAGCAACTGTCACGCAGTGATTGTTCATCCACCGGGAGGGATCGTTGCGGGCGATGCGCTAGTTGCGAATGTTCGCGTAGCAAGCGCGGCGCATGCAGTGGTGACGACGCCTGGTGCGCAGAAGTGGTATCGGTCCACATCGAGCGGCGCGAGCGCAGACACTAGGCTCTGGGTTGAAAGCGACGCTGCACTCGAGTGGCTTCCCCAAGAAGCAATCGTGTTTGACGGGGCAGTGGCAACACAGAACATCGTGATCGATCTCGGTGCTAAGGCCAAGTTCTTCGGATGGGAAATGGTCTGCTTTGGGCGTCGCGCGCGCGATGAGCGTTTTCGGCAAGGCTCGTTTGCGCAAGACATCCGTGTGATTCGTGATGATGCGTTGCTATGGCAGGAAACAGCGCGCTGGATAGGGGCCGACCCGCTTTTTGATTCAGCGCTCGGTTGGGGCGGGCAAACAGTGTCGGCCACCGCCTGGCTCGCGGCCGGGCATAGCGACGCCGCACGCGGCGCAAGCGACCAAGCGCTGCTTTCAGCGATTCGGGAGGCACTTGGTGCCGAAATTAGAAGTGGCGCATCAAACCCCGCGCCGGGCTTTTTTGTAGTGAAAGCGATCGGAGCCGATGCCGAGTCGGTACGCGAATTGCTAATTTGCGTGTGGAGCCGGATAAGATTGGACGTGTTTGGCCTTGAGCCCCAACGGCCGCGCATTTGGAGTACGTGAGTAAAGCGCTATGGATTTAAGCCCCCGCGAAAAAGACAAACTTCTCATCTTCACCGCCGCGCTGGTTGCCGAACGGCGCAAGGCGCGCGGGCTCAAGTTGAATCATCCCGAAGCGATGGCTTTCATCACTGCCGCCGTTCTGGAAGGTGCGCGCGACGGAAAAACGGTTGCGCAACTGATGAGCGAGGGCACAAAAGTGCTCAGCAAAGAAGACGTGATGGAGGGCGTCCCTGAAATGATTCCCGAAATCCAAGTCGAGGCTACGTTTCCTGATGGAACAAAGCTAGTCACCGTGCATCATCCAATTCAGTGATGAGCGTGTCGTGAGCAGTTTCCTGTGCAATCTATGTAGGAGCGGCTAGGCCGCAAGATTTATGACTCCAGGCGAAATCATTACTGAGGCGGGCGACGTTGATCTGAACGCCGGCCGCCGCACGCAGATGCTCTCTGTGGCAAACACCGGGGATCGGCCGATTCAAGTGGGCTCGCACTACCATTTTTACGAAACCAATCAAGCGCTTGCCTTCACGCGTGAAGCGGCGCGCGGTATGCGACTCAATATCGCCGCGGGAACCGCTGTTCGCTTCGAGCCGGGGCAATCGCGCACGGTGGAGCTTGTTGACTTCGCTGGCGCTCGAATCGTTTTTGGCTTTCGAGGGCAGGTAATGGGCGCGCTTGATGCGAAGAAAGCCACGGCGGTCAAGCGAGCGAAATCGAAGACGGTCGCCGTTGCAAAGAAACCCGGTAAGGTGGTAGCAAAGAAAGGCGCGCGCAAATGACACGCATCAGCCGTAAAGCCTACGCCGAGATGTACGGCCCGACCGTGGGCGATCGCGTTCGCCTAGCCGATACCGATCTCTTGATCGAAGTTGAGCGCGATCTCACGACTTACGGTGAAGAGGTGAAATTTGGCGGCGGCAAAGTGATTCGCGATGGCATGGGGCAGTCTCAGCTACCCGCTGCGAAAGTGGCTGATACGGTGATCACCAACGCGCTGATCGTCGACGCGAAGCTCGGAATTTTGAAAGCAGATATCGGGCTTAAGAACGGCCGCGTTTGGAAAATCGGTAAAGGTGGCAATCCTGACGTTCAGCCAGGCGTCACCGTTCCCATCGGTGGCGCGACCGAGGTGATCGCGGGCGAGGGCATGATCGTGACCGCGGGCGGCATTGATTGCCACATTCATTTCATCTGCCCGCAGCAGATTGAAGAGGCGCTCGCGAGTGGGATCACCACGATGATTGGCGGCGGCACGGGGCCTGCAGCGGGCACGAGTGCCACGACGGTAACGCCGGGGCTCTTTCACATGCGAGAAATGCTGCGCGCGGCGGACGCATTTCCGATGAACCTCGGCTTCTTTGGTAAAGGAAATATTTCCAAGCCTGGCCCGATTGCCGAGCAAATCGAAGCCGGAGCGATCGGGCTCAAGTTGCACGAAGATTGGGGCACCACACCGGCTGCGATCGACAACTGCTTAACTGTGGCCGACAAGCACGATGTGCAGGTCGCGATCCACTCCGACACATTGAACGAATCGGGCTTTGTAGAAAACACCATTGCCGCCACCAAAGGGCGCAGCCTTTGCGCATTCCACACTGAGGGCGCGGGCGGCGGACATGCGCCAGACATCCTGCGCGTGATTGGTACTGAAAACTTTTTGCCTTCGTCGACTAATCCCACGATGCCCTATACCGTGAACACGGTCGATGAGCATTTGGATATGTTGATGGTGTGCCATCACCTCGACTCCGCGATTGCTGAAGATCTTGCGTTTGCGGAATCGCGTATTCGTCGCGAGACGATCGCCGCAGAAGATATCTTGCATGATCTTGGCGCGATTTCGATGATGTCTTCTGACTCGCAAGCGATGGGGCGCGTCGGAGAGGTGATTACGCGCACATGGCAAACGGCGCACAAAATGAAAGTACAGCGCGGCTGGCTTCCCCCGCTCCCAGAGGGAGAGGCAACACGAGCCAACTCGCGCAACGACAACCATCGCGCGCTTCGCTACATCGCAAAGTACACGATCAATCCGGCGATCGCGCATGGGGTTTCGCATGAGGTGGGCTCGCTCGAAGAAGGTAAGTGGGCCGACATCGTGTTGTGGCGCCCCGCTTTCTTTGGCGTGAAGCCCTCGATGATTTTGAAAGGCGGACAAATCGCATGGGCGCTCATGGGTGATGCGAATGCGTCGATCCCAACGCCACAGCCAGTGCATGGCCGCCCAATGTTCGCGTCCTTCGGCGGGGCGGTTGCGAGCTCGTCGCTCACCTTCGTCTCAAACGCAGCGCTCGATGCGGGCGTGGCGAAGCGATACGGCATCCACAAACGCGTAGTCGCAGTAGAAAACATTCGCAAGATTCGCAAGCAGCACATGCAGCTCAATAGCTACATGCCGCAAATGGAGGTGGATCCTGAGACTTACGAAGTGCGCGCCGACGGCGTGCTTTTGAAGTGTGAAGCCGCGAAATCATTGCCCATGACACAGAAGTATTTCTTGTTCTAACCATGCTCCAAGCTCTATCACGCGCGCCCAAAGAAATGAAGGGTAGCGATAGCATAAAACTAACTTTCGATCAGCGAGAAAAATCGCGATTACGCTCGACTACGCTCGGGGGGATCGAAATCGGTGTTCAGTTAAAGGTTGGTACGCTCCTCTGCCACGGCGACAAGCTACTTTTGAACGACGGTAGTGTGATCGAAGTGCATGCGGCTGATGAGGCGTTGTATGAGGTACGCGCTGACAGCTTGCCAGCACTCGCCCGCATCGCATATCACATTGGAAATCGCCACGTGCCGCTACAGGTGAATGATGATCATTTGCTGATGCTGCCGGATCACGTATTGAAGGCGATGGTCGAAGGCTTGGGAGCGCGAGTGACCTCAGTGACACGCGCGTTTCAGCCGGAGAGCGGCGCGTATGGCCACAGTCATGTTCATCATTCGCATGATGACCAAGGCCACGGGGGCCGAATTCACGATGGCCTCGCGCCGCGCAGCCAGGATCGCTGATGCTCTCCACTCGTGCGCTGCAGCTTGCGTCCCCTGCATTGCCGGTGGGTGCATACAGCTACTCGCAGGGGCTCGAATGGGCTATTGAATCAGGCGCGGTGACTGATTCACCCTCGGCGCGCCGCTGGATTGAAGATCACCTGCGATTGATATTTGCGAAATACGAAGCGCCAGTGTGGGCGAAAGCTTACCTTGCTTGGCAAACCGCAGATCACAAATCGATCCGTGACATCAACGAGCGCTTCATCGCATCGAGGGAATCGAGCGAGCCGCGCGCTGAAACGCTTCAAGTCGGATTTTCTTATGCAGCGTGGTGTCGCGAAGTTGCCCCGATCAGCGCCGGTCAGAGGGACATGCTTAGCGCTTTGACGCGTGTGTGCGCGCCGGTCGCAGCGGCGCTCGCCTCCTGTGCAAGCGGTGTGTCCGCGCGCGATGGATTGCTCGCCTACGTGTTTGGCTTTGCTGAGAATCAGGTGATGGTGCTTGCGAAAGCGTTGCCGATGGGGCAAATCGCTGCACAGAAATTGCTTTTCGCACTGGGTGATTCGGTGAATGATTCCGTGGAGACTGCGCTTGACTTGCCCGAATTGGCCTGGTGCAGCGCCGCGCCGCTATTGGCCATTGCTCAGATGAACCATGAAACCCAATACTCAAGGCTCTTTAGATCATGAATGAACACGGCCCGTTGCGCGTCGGTATCGGTGGCCCTGTCGGCTCTGGGAAAACTGCGCTGACCCTTGAACTGTGTCGGCGGTTTCGCGAGTCGCACAACATCGCAGCCGTCACCAATGACATCTATACGAAGGAAGACGCCCAGTTCCTTGTTGATCATCAAGCGCTCGAACCAGAGCGCATCATCGGCGTCGAGACGGGTGGCTGCCCGCATACGGCGATTCGCGAAGATGCTTCGATTAACCTGGAAGCGGTTGATCGGCTAAACAAGCGCTTTCCCGATCTCGACGTCATCTTTGTTGAGAGCGGCGGCGATAACCTTGCGGCTACGTTCTCACCCGAGTTATCCGATCTCACGCTCTACGTGATTGACGTTGCGGCGGGCGAGAAGATTCCGCGCAAAGGCGGCCCGGGCATTATGAAAAGCGACCTCCTGGTGATCAACAAAATTGATCTCGCGCCCTACGTCGGCGCATCGCTTGAAGTCATGGACCACGATGCGAAGAAAATGCGCGGCACTAAACCCTTTGTCTTCTCCAATCTGAAAGTCGGAAAAGGCGTCGATGAGATCGTCGCATTCATCAAACATCAAGGCATGCTGGGATAGAGCAATGAATATTGAACAACGATTTTTGAGCGCGTCGAAACTTGGCGTCTTCGTTACAGCGAGCTTGCTTAGCGCGTCGACTTACGCGCATCCTGGCCATGAACCTGATGACTTGTTTCATGCAATCGCACATGAGCTGATGAATCCGCGAGCGATCGCACTGCTTCTGATCGTTGCTGCGGTCGGCGCTGTCTGGTGGTCTCGGCGCAGCAAAAAGTAGGTTCGGAAAGTTCGCGGAATATCCCACTATAACGAGGCTAGAAGCGCGATTTTTACAATAGCGGCTTTATCTTTTGATGGTTGCTAGCCCAAGTTAATCAGGGGTTGAAACGGAATATACAGTGCCGCTTGCATTTTCGGACGATCGTGCGAAAATGTGATTCATGAGTGCTCAGGCCAACGCTAAATCCAGTATCGTCTCTCGCGCGTCCGAAGCGCTTGCGTCACAAGCATCGACTCGTGCGAGAGCACTTGAGGCGCGCACCTCAAAAAGCGAGATGACACGCGCCGCGATTGTTGGTGCGGCATTGGATCTCGCGGCAGAGCAGGGGCTCGAAGCGATTTCGCTGCAAGTGGTTGCGGATCGAATCGGGCTTTCCAAGAGCGGGGTTTTTTCGCGGGTGGGTTCGCGCGAAGCGTTGCAGCAGGCCGTGATCGCCGAATTTGAGCGGCGTTTTCTTGCTGATGTGTTTGTCCCTGCGATGCAGGCGCCGCGTGGGCTGTCACGTCTGAATGCGATCGTGCGGCGATGGATTGAGCGCACGCGGATCGTTGAAGCCAACTCCGGTTGTTTGTACACCGCAGGCGCGTTTGAACTCGATGATCGGGACGGTGAGCTTCGAGAAACCCTTCTCAAGGGCGTCGTGAGCTGGCGCGCTGCGCTTCGCCGGACGGTGTTGCAGGCAATGCATGAAGGTCACCTGCCCAGCGCTACGCCGGTCGAGAATGTGGTCAGCGACATCTATTCGCTGATGATCGGTTGTGTTCACGATTCGCGTTTCTTGCGCGACCAAACCGCACCAGACCGCGCGCATGCAAGCTATCAACGCCTGATCCGAAGCTATAGCGAACCGCTGCCTGCGCACGCATAGGGCGCGCATACCCGAGAGACTTCTTTTACTGCCAGCCCACTGTTCGTCATTATATTTCGCACGATTGTGCGAAAAAAGGAAAATCGAATGACTGAGATCGCTTCCTCCTCCCTTCATGCCACCGCTGAGTTCTATGAACGCAGCGCAGGTGTGAAATTTTTTCGCACCGCACTTTCAGCCACCGACGTCTTCGCGCCGAAGCTCGCGGCACGTTTCGCCCAGCAGCTCTTTCTCACGCCACTACCGCCAAAATGGTTTCAGCGCGGCCAGGCGTGGAACCCAAGCTGGGCGGTGCAATCGCTGCCTTTCGAAGGCGCGAGTCTCACTCTCTATCGCCGCCTGAGCGCTAGTAGTGACGGCTTGACCGATGGCTTGGAGCTAGATCGTCCCCACGTTCTGCTGATCCATGGCTGGGGCGGAAGCGCGGCCCAGATGCAAGCGCTCGCAAGCGCGATTGCTGAGCGCGGTTTGGTGCCAGTCGTGATCGAAGCGCCCGCGCACGGCAAAAGCAGAGGTCTACGCAGTAGCCTGCCGCAGTTCGCGCGTGCAATCGAATATGTGGCAACGCGCCTCGCGCTGAGTGGAGTGCGCATTCAAGGCGTGGTCGCGCATTCCTTAGGCGCGTCTGCGGCGGCGTATGCAGTCGCACATGGCGTACCGGCTACGCCGCTAGTACTCCTCGCGCCGCCTGATCGCCCACGTGACTTCACAAAGATGTTTGCGCAGGTTTTCGGGCTGAGTGAACGCACGCGCGCGCGGATGCAATCGCGGATCGAGGCGAAGGAGGCTGCGCTGATGGAGGCCTACGCCGCGAGTCATCTAGGGCCAAAAATTGCCTCACCCATCCTGATCGTTCACGATGAAGCTGATCCGATCAATGTGTTTTCTGGCGCAAAGCGCTGGCTCGCGGAAAGTAAGAACGCCCGATTGTTTGCCACCACAGGGCTCGGTCATCGCCGAATCTTGCGTGAGCGTGCAGTGATTGACGCCGTCGCTGATTTTGTGAATCTGTCGTAGCTTGACCGAACGCGCTTGGCAGGTTATCGAAATGCCATGGGTGATTCGCGTGCGCTGAGATGCGCTTTCAGTAGCGCGTTAGCTCACATGCGCCCGCCGGAGTAAGGTGTGCGCGAGTAGCGCCAAAATCGGTGCGCCGATTGAGATCGATACCACGAGCGGCCACGCGCTCGTGCCCAGGAAGGGTGACATAACCTGGCCCACCACGAAGGCAACGCACATCATGGCGAAGCCGGAAAGCGCAGCCGCACGTCCTGCGTTTTTCGGCGTATCGGCGACGGCGCCTGCTTGTGCGCAGGGTTGTACGACGCCATGCCCAACCGAGAAGAGGAACTGTCCGGCAAGCATTGCAGGCAACCAAGGCCCCACGAGGATGGCAGGTATCAAAGTAACGATTGCGCCAGCTAGTTGAAACCAAGACGCGCGGGCCGTTGCGCGATACGGAGGAAGTGTAGCGAGCATTCGACGACACCAGACCGTACCGAGGATGTAGAACACACAATTTCCTGCGAGTACGAGCCCGGAGCCAAAGATGCCGAGCTTAAATGCCACGCCGTACACGAATGATGAACCCAGCAGAAAGCAAAATAACGTGGCGTAAGTGGTCGATACGACATACGTCCACGCACGAAAGCGCGCGTTACTGAGGATCGCTCGCGTCGCACCTGGTACCGCAAATCCTGTACTGCGGCGCTCTGCTGGAAGTGATTCGGTGAAACTCCAAGCCACCCATACAAAAACCAGCGCGCCAAACACTCCCATCGCTGCGAGTGAGCCCCGCCAAGGCGTAATCGCCGCAAGCGCCGCGCCAACAAGCGGCGACACCAATGCGATAACACCCAGGCCAGACAGGCCCTTACTGAGTATTTTTGTGCCCTCTTGCGGCGAGAAGAGATCGCGTGAGCTCGCACGCGCGACCACGATCAGGGCCGCCATCGCAGCTCCCTGCAGCATGCGGCAGGCCACCAGAATCGGCATCGACTGCGCGAACGCGGCAGCCAAACATGCAATGGCATAACCAGCCGCGCCGATGAGGGCGATCGGGCGACGGCCAAACCGATCCGAAATTGGCCCCCAGGCGAGCTGCGACGTACCGAACGCGAGCAGCAGCGCAGTGAGAGTGAGGCTTGGATTGCCGAGCTCGGATTTCAGCGCAGGAAGCGCGGGAAGGTAGAGATCGGTGGCAATTGGCTGCGCACCTAAGAGCAGCGCGAGGAGCACGATATACCGCCAGGTGGGCGCAGCAGTTACGGTAGAAGTCACAAGAATCTCGAAGAGCGCTCGAAGCGCACGAGTATTGAGCGTAGCGTATTTAGGAAATCGCTAGGCGAATCTCTCCAGACGGGGGTGTCGTCGTTGGACCTCGGCGTAGGTCAGGACGGTCGCTTCAGCGCTAGTATGAAGCTCGACAAACTGACCAATAAGCTCAGCCATTACCCAACACTTCGCTAGCGCCCATCCATGAACGACGTGTTGACTGCTTCGCCAAGCCGCATCATGTCGTGCAGGAAGTCTGCGATGTAGCGTTTAAGGCCGTAGCTCAGGACTTCATCCACTGTACCGTAGCGCAGACGCGCATTGATTTCGGAGGCGATGCGGCGCGGTATGCGACCTGAATCCTTGGGTAGAAGATCGAGCACGTGAGTCGTTTCGTCCATGCAAAAGCGCAGCGAACGTGGCAACTTCGCGTCGAAGATCATGATTTCTGCGACGCGACGCGGCTCAATCGTATCGCGGTAGGTATCGCGATATGCCTCTAGCGCGGAAACAGAGCGAAGCACCGCCGATAAGCGATAGTAGTCCGCTTGATCGTCGCTGCGTTCCTGAAAATCGTCGGGCGCTTCTTGCGCGTATTTCACATTCAAGATGCGCGCCGTGTTGTCGGCGCGTTCCAAAAACGTGCCTAAGCGGGTGAAGTGATAGGGCTGATCGCGCAGCGCCGTGGCGAACGTAACGCCACGGAAGAGGTGAGAGCGCTCTTTCACCCATTCGAAAAAATCGTTGCCCGTCATCAAAGGATCGGTATTTCTGGCGGTCTCTTGGAAGGCAATCCACGTATCGTTGATGTTCTCCCACATCTCGCTTGTAATCGAGCCGCGTACCGCGCGCGCATTCTCGCGGGTCGATTCGATGCAGTTGCGGATCGACGAGGGGTGAAATCGGTCCCATGCCAAAAACGCGACCACGTTTGCGTAGGTCGCGGGCAATCCGGTCGCCGCGAACTCTTCCGCGGTTTCCGTGATCACGATCGGAGTCATCGCACCGCCAGAATCCGCCGAAGGATCGAGCATGGCAAGCGACTGTGTGACATCCAGAATACGCGCCATATTCTCAGCGCGCTCAAGGTAGCGGGACATCCAGTAGAGATGGGAAGCAACACGACTCAACATGGCTACGCTCCCAACACCCAGGTGTCTTTGGTGCCGCCGCCCTGGGATGAATTCACCACGAGCGAACCTTCCTTGAGCGCGACGCGGGTGAGCCCGCCTGGCACCATACGAACCTCGCGACCGGTCAATACGAACGGTCGCAAATCGATATGGCGCGGCGCGATGCCAGCACCGACGAAACACGGGCAACTTGAAAGTGCGAGCGTGGGCTGCGCGATGTAATTTGACGGATTGGCCTTCACCACCGTTGCAAAGGTTTCGCGTTCACTCTCCGTGGACGCGGGGCCTACCAACATGCCATAACCCCCAGCGCCATGAACCTCTTTCACCACCAGGTCTTTCAAGTTTGCGAGCACATACGACAGCTCGTCGGGCTTCCTACATTGATAGGTAGGCACGTTGTTGAGAATCGGCTCTTCTCCGAGATAGAACTTAATCATCTCAGGCACGTACGGATAAATCGATTTGTCGTCAGCAACGCCCGTACCAATGGCATTGCAGATAACGATGTTTCCTTTGCGATAGGCCTCAAATAAACCGGGTACGCCGAGTGCGGAATCGGGGCGAAACGCGAGCGGATCCAAGAACACATCGTCGAGCCTGCGATACATCACGTCGACGCGCTGCGGGCCTGTCGTCGTGCGCATGTAAACGTAGTCATCCTTCACGAAAAGATCTTGTCCTTCGACAAGCTCAATGCCCATCTGTTGCGCGAGGAACGTGTGCTCGAAATAAGCGCTGTTGTATCGCCCGGGCGTGAGGAGCGCGACTGTTGGGTTATCGATCGTGCTCGCTTCGCGCAAGGTTTGCAGCAGCAGCGAAGGATAGTGCTCCACGGGGCGCACACTTTGCTGCAAGAAGAGTTCTGGGAAGAGGCGCATCATCATCTTGCGGTTCATGAGCATGTAGCTCACGCCTGAAGGCACGCGAAGATTGTCTTCGAGCACGTAATACTTGCCGTCATTGTTGCGAACGATATCGACTCCGGTAATGGAGACATACACGTTGTGCGGCACGTTTACGCCGATCATCTTCGTCTGAAACTGCGCGTTGCCGAGGATTTGTTCGCTCGGGATGAGGTTCGCCTTCAGAATCTTTTGATCGTGATAAATGTCAGCGAGAAAGAGATTGATCGCGTGCACGCGCTGCGTGAGCCCACGTTCGAGATAGTCCCACTCATCGGCCGTGATCATGCGCGGGATCACATCCGATGGAATCAATCGCTCGGTGCCGCCTTCTTCGCCGTAAACCGTGAAGGTAATGCCGATGCGCCGAAACAATAGGTCCGCTTGCGCTCTGCGTTGCGTGAGAGTCTGCTCGGGGGAGTTATTCAGCCACTGGAAATAGCTTCGGTAGTGATCCCGAGTGCTAATCGCGCTCGCGCTGGAAGGAATGAGCATTTCATCGTAGTGATGCGCGGGTGGCATCTTGATCGCATGCATGGCGATGGACATAGTCTCTCGTATCTTTCAATGGTTGCGATTTTCTGGGCCTGCAACTCTCGCTTGTGAGGCAGTCGCCGAACTTGGCCCAGCAAGAGCAAAGCTGGCTCGAAGCCCTCCTGCGTTGTTATAGCAATTAGCGTGCAACGCATACGGACTGCCCGCGCATGATACGGAATAGCGAGTGCTGAATCGCCTTGTCTAACCCGAATAGTCAAAAAGAAACCGAAGACAAGATTTTTATCTAAAAGATTATTAAATAGGGGCTACGCGTATAAAAACATATTAATCGAAATAATATATTTTTTCACTTAGATCCAATTAAATCGGGCTACATGTTTCGAAGAAGAAAGAAAAAAGACCGACACAAGGTCGGCCTTTTTCTCGGGGTTTTGCGCTCGCTTCGCAGCGCCGCTCGGCGGACTAGCCCCCCCCGCTAGTTGATTGTGAGGCGCTTTTGGGCCGCGAGCACTTTCTTCGGCAGCGTCAGCGTGAGTACGCCGTGCTCGTGCGTCGCGGTGGCTGCGTCGGAATCAATCGCGTTAGCGAAGCGGAAACTGCGCGAGGTCTCGCCCACCAGCCGTTCGCTGCGGAGCAGTTTCTCGCCCTCAGCCGTCGCGGTTGCGAACGTTACGTCCACTTTGACAAGCTTTTCTTCCACGGTTACTGCGATGTTTTCTTTG
Source organism: Betaproteobacteria bacterium (assembly GCA_013298765.1). Taxonomy (GTDB): domain Bacteria; phylum Pseudomonadota; class Gammaproteobacteria; order Burkholderiales; family Casimicrobiaceae; genus Casimicrobium. The sequence continues at coordinate 39,068 of JAAFJA010000010.1, read as the reverse complement.
GCAACGCCTGGCACATCGAAGCGCGCGATATAGCTCGTTTCAGTTTCAGCCACATCGGCGCGTAACGCGAAATCACTACCCGGTACGTCACCGAAAAGCTGTGACGCAAATGATCCCAAGGCGCGATCAAAGTCGCTCAACGGTACTGCGTTCAAAGCGCGAGCTGTGAGCGGGCTAAAGCGAATCAATCCAGTCATGGTCTGTGTCTCCTCTTTCGATTTCACCGCCAGAAGCGGCGCGTGTATATCGAAAGTGCGAGTGCATCAAACGTTTTTCAAGCGGCAACCCCGCAGATTTTGAGTGCCACTACAAAAGCGTACAAGAAGCCCTTGAAGTCGGAGCGAGCGAACATACTTCCACTTGCTTTTGCCTACGCACGCGGGCTACCGTGCCCCGAAAAGCTCGGCCTGCGCATAGTGTGGAGAGCGCAGGGTCGCGAGCTCCAGTGCCTGACGCCGTGTGCTCACGATGCGGTCACGCCCGAGCTCGTCGGCGAAGCCAGTACGTTGGAAGAGGGATTCTGCTTGGGGCGAAAGCCCAAACACGATGACCTCACGATCGAGTGCGAGCTGATCACGAAAAAACTGCTGCATGAGCTCTGCCGCGTTGGTGTCGATGTAGATCACTTCGAGCATATCGACCACCACCACGCGCGCCGTGCTCGGCACGTGGAGGGCGGACTCAAGTTTGTCTAGTACGCCGAAGAAAAGTGCGCCGCGAAGACGTAGCGCCGCTACGCTCGGCGGAAGCGGCAGCGAAGGCGCGTCCGCATCCTTTGCGAGATCAGTTATTGCAACGACCTGCGCTGCTTCGGTAAGTCGCTTGATCAAAAGAATCGCCGCCAACAACATTCCGACTTCCACCGCCACCGTAATGCTGAAGAGTACGGTTAACACAAATGTTGACACGAGCGTAATGTTGCGAAGCGGGGTGTAGCGTCGCATCTCGCTGAATGCTCGCCAATCCATCATGCCGTATGCGGTCCATACAAGAATCGCTGCGAGCGCGGGGAATGGCACATGCTTTGCAAGAGGCGCGGCGACCAGTAAAAACACGAGCACGATGCCAGCATGAATCACGGCTGCCATTGGTGTTTGCGCGCCATTTCGCACATTGGCGCTGGTGCGCGCCATGGCGCTCGTCGCTGCGAGTCCACCGAAGAGGGGCGTAATCAAATTAGCTAGACCTTGGCCGATGAGTTCTTGGTTCGGATCGGAGTGATCCCGCGTTTGCTTATCAGTGACGACTGCGCACAGCAGCGACTCGATTGCCGCGAGTAGCGCAATAGCGATTGCGGGCGGAATCAACGCGCCAAGCCTCGATAGATCGAAGTCTGGCCACGCGGGCGACGGAAATGAAGCAGAGATTTCGCCGAATCGAGAGCCAATCGTCGCGATTCCTGAAGGCGCAAACTGCATGAAACTTGTTGCGAGCACGATCAAAACGAACGGTGCCGGCACCAGTCGCGCCCAGCGTTTCGGCCATATGAATAGAAAAGCGAGTGCGGCGGCAGCCATGGCGAAGCTTGGCCAGTGGAGCTCGCGAAGCGTTTCAGCGATGACCCGAACGATGCCGAAAAACTCCGCAGGCATGTTGGCGATGGGAAGCCCCAATAAATCTTTCACCTGCGAAAGCGCGATGAGCACCGCGATACCGTTTGTGAAACCAATCACTACGGAGTTCGGAATAAACCGAATCAAGCCCCCGAGTTTGAACGCGCCAAGCGCAACCAAGATGGCGCCGGCCATCATCGTGCAGATCACCAAATTCGCAAAGCCGTAGCGCGCGTTAATTGCATAGAGCACGACGATGAATGCGCCAGTTGGCCCACCTACGCAAAGTCGCGTGCCGCCAAACGCGGCGATGACAAATCCGGCGATCACTGCGGTGATAAGCCCTTGCTCGGGAGAGACCCCGCTCGCGATTGCGAAGGCCATCGCCAGCGGAATGGCGATGATTCCCACCGTGATGCCCGCGAGCAGATCGCTACGGAATTTCTCGAAAGAGTAATCCGCTAATTCTGAGACGAGGCGCGGTTGAAAACTGAGCATTGCAACTTGAGTTTAGCGTCAGCCATCGCTTAGAAACGCTTGGCCATTGCCTTCACGAATGTACCGCACAGCGCAGTTATTCCTGGCATATAAATCACCGCTTACTGATTTTGGGACTTTTTTGGCGTGCTTTATTTGTCTACAGTCAATACGAGATCGATTCGTTACGTCATCGTAGCCCTCTGTTTTTTCGCTGGTACTAGTGTTGCGTTCAGCGCCGCAGCGCAAGCGCTAAACCCCACGTCGAATCCCGTCGACTTTCTTGCGATAGATCAATTGATCGAGAAAGAAATGGCGGCACGAAACATTCCCGGTCTGGCCTTAGCCATCGTTCGCCGGGGCGAGCTTGTGTACGCCAAGGGCTACGGTGTCGCGAATCTTGAGCATCAGATCCCTACAACGCCAGAAACCGTATTCGCTATTGCGTCGGTTAGCAAACCCATCGTCGCGCTTGCAATCGCAAGACTGGTCGAGCGAGGAAAGCTTTCTTGGAATGATCCGATCTCCAAGTATCTGCCGGGCACCCCCGAATTGTGGCGTGATATCACCATCGCACACTTGACCAATCATACGTCTGGCATCGTGCGCGAGTCGCCGAAGTTTGATGAGAATGCCGAGATCGCCAACTTTGATTTGATCGAAGCGACGTTCGGCGTTGCGCTCGATTTCCCCACCGGCACGAAGATGCAGTATTGCAATATCTGCTACTTCGCCCTTGCCGAAACGATCACTCGAGTCACGGGTGAGCCGTGGCCCAACTTCATAAAGCGCGAGCTGTTCGACGTCGCAGGGATGCGTGACACCCGAACGACGAGCGTGCGCGATCTTGTTCCGCGCAGAGCTGCGTCCTACTCGTGGAAGGATGGACAGTACTCGAATGAAAGAGAGTACGTCGCGCTCAGGCCAAGTGGTGCATTTTTGTCTACGGTGGCCGATCTCGCGCGCTTTGAGAACGCGCTCTACAACGGGAAAATCGTTTCCGCGAAAACGATGACTGCCCTCACAACGCCAACGCGACTAGCCGACGGACAAATCGGGCGCTTGGAAAACGAACCGTTCGGCTATGGCCTCGGATGGAATGTAGGCACTTTCGATGGGCAGCTGCGCGTCGGTCATGGAGGATCGCTCGCGGGGTTTAGGACGATGTACGCGCGCTACCCTCAGAGCGGTTGGGCGGTTATTCTGCTGGCCAACAGCACCACAACGAGGTCGTTCTCGCTCGAGCGCCTTGTAGCCAAACTCCTACCAATGGACTAGCTCGCGCAGGAGAGCGCTCAGACATTCAGCGCGATGAAAATTGCCAAAATCTAGTCGCAGTGTGAGCGAGCCCGATGCCAAGGGTCGCTTGAGGACCTTGCGCTAGCCGATATGTTTTCGCATCCGGATCGGTTGCAACGCGCCGGCGAAGATCGTTGCGAAGGTGCGCTCAGATTCAACGCTGAAGCCCAGTTTCTCGAAATAGGCTTTGAACTGCGGTGAATACGTATCAACCGGAATTCGGATCGAGTTCACAGAACTTTTCCGCGCGAGCTTCTCTAGCGAATCGAGCAGGAGCGTGGTGAAACCGCGCCCGGAGAACGTTTTGGTCACGCCGAGGCGGCGCAGCTCCCAGCTACCGTCTTTCGCCGGCACGTAGGAAAGCGCGGCCACGGGCAGATTGCTGCGATAGAGCACGAGCGCTCCGCCAACGCGCAAGTCGTCAGCGATCTGATTGGGGTTGTCTTTGATTCGGCGCTGCGAAATCGCGACCCGCTCGGACCAATCACCTTTCGTTAGCGCGGAAAGAATGGGCGCATCGCGCAGGCTTGCGCGAAGAATTTTGTATTTATCTTGTTCAAAAACCGTTCTTTTCGTGCCAAACATCGTCACGTGACTTTCATTCCTGGCGTAGCACCAGTGTGAGGATTCAGGATGTACAACCCGCTGGCATTGTCGCCATCTTTTGACGACGCGGCAAGCACCATGCCTTCGGAAACACCAAACTTCATTTTTCGTGGCGCAAGATTAGCAACTAACACCGTCAGTTGTCCGACAAGCGCCTCTGGGGCATACGCAGCTTTGATGCCAGAGAAGACGTTACGAAGGCGCGCACTGCCGTCTTCGTTCTTCTCGTTTACGTCAAGGGTAAGACGCAGCAATTTATCGCTGCCTTCCACGTGTTCGGCGTTCACGATTTTCGCGATACGAAGATCGATCTTTACGAAATCGTCGATGCTGATGAAGGCATTGTTAGCACTGCTTTCAGACGTACTCATTTTTCCGGAAACTTCCGACTTGCTTGGGGCTGAAGCGGATTTATTTGATGAATTGTCTTTTTTATTTTTATCGTTCTCGCCCTTAGCTTTGTGGGGATCGACTACTTTATCTAGTCCTAATAACGCGTCAAGCTGACGTTCTTCAACGCGAGACATTAAGTGCGCGTATGGCCTGATCGTATGACCTGGCGCAAGCGGGGCGTTGAGCGCAGCGAAGCGGTCAACCTCTACGTTGAGCAAGCTCGACACATCGGTGGCGAGTTTCGGCATCACGGGCGCGAGCATGACAGTGAGGCTACGGAACAAGCCGAGCGCGGTGCTACACACGCTTTGCAATTCGTGCGCCTTCGTGTCGTCTTTGGCTAAGAGCCAGGGTGCCTTTCGATCAACGTATTGGTTTGCTGCGTCCGCCAGCTCCATTATTTTTCGGATCGCTTTGCCAAACTCTCGTTTGTTGTAGAGATCGGCCACTTCGGCACCGCCGTCGCGGGTGGATTGCAACAACGCGCGAGCTTCGTCATCCGCTTCGCCACCTAGCTTGCCCTCGAATCGCTTAGCGATGAATCCAGCGCAACGGCTCGCGATGTTTACGTATTTGCCGATCAAATCCGCATTCACGCGCGCCATGAAATCTTCGGCGGTGAAGTCGAAGTCCTCCACGTTTGCGTTCAGCTTTGCCGCGATGTAATAGCGCAGCCATTCTGGATTCATGCCGAGCTGCAGATACTTGAGCGGGTCCACGCCGGTGCCGCGGCTCTTGCTCATTTTTTCTCCACCCATTTGGATGAAGCCGTGCACGTTTACGCTGTCGGGCACTTTGTAGCCCGCGAAGTTGAGCATCGCGGGCCAGAAGAGTACGTGAAAGTACGCGATGTCTTTGCCGATGAAATGGATTTGCTCTGTTGCGGGATCGGCTAGGAAATCAGCAAAGGAACGCGGCTCACCATTCGCGTTCGCTTTGCCGGAGTCGAAATAGTTTTTGAGTGCCGCCAGGTAGCCAACAGGCGCATCCAGCCAAACGTAGAAGAACTTGCCCGGCGCGTCTGGGATCGGGATTCCGAAATACGGCGCATCTCGCGAGATATCCCAATCGCCAAGTTTGCCGTCTTCGCCCAACCATTCTTTGCTTTTGGCAATGATCTCGCTCTGCAAACGTGGCGCACCATGACGATCCGCTTCGGTAGTCCAAGCGCGCAAAAACTCAACGCACTTTGGATCGGAGAGCTTGAAAAAGAAATGCTCCGATGAGCGCATCTCGGGCGTCGCGCCGGAGAGCGTTGAGTACGGATTTTTAAGATCGGTGGGCGCATAGACCGCACCACAGTTCTCGCAGGAATCTCCGTATTGATCTTTCTCGCCGCACTTCGGGCATTCGCCTTTGATGTAGCGATCAGGCAAGAACATGCCCTTTACTGGATCGTAGAACTGCTCGATTGTCTTCGTAGAAATGAAGCCGTTTGCTTTGAGCTTGCGGTAAATGTCTTGCGCGAGCTCAACGTTTTCCGGTGAGTCGGTTGAATACCAATGATCGAACGAAAGGTGGAATCCGTCGTGGTATTCCTTGCGTGTTGCGGCGATTTCGGCGACGAATTCCTGCGGGGTCTTGCCGGCCTTCTCGGCCGCAATCATGATCGGCGCGCCGTGAGTGTCATCCGCGCAGACCCAATGCACCTTGTGTCCCTGCATCCGCTGGAAACGTACCCAAATATCGGCCTGGATGTATTCCATCATGTGCCCGACATGGAATCGCCCATTCGCATAGGGCAGCGCGGTCGTTACGAAAATGTTGCGGGGCGCGGCAGTGGCGGAGTTCATAACAAAAACAGGGCCGACGCGTCGCTGGCGCGACGGCCTTCATTCGAATCAGTGGAAACGCTCGATAGTAGCAAAGAGCGGCACATCTAGAATCTGCGCTATGAACCAATCAGACGTACTCTCCCATCTTGCCTCGTGTATCGATCCCAACACGGGGCGCGACTTCGTAAAAGACAAATCGATCAAATCGGTCTCAGTGACGGGTGACGATGTGCTGGTCGAGGTCGTGGTCGGCTATCCCGCTCGTAGTCAATACGAAGCGCTTCGCGACGTGGTCGCCGCCCACTTGCGCACGCTGCCAGGCGTTGGCAAAGTGAGCGTTACGGTGGGGCATCGCATTGTGTCGCATGCCGTCCAGCGCGGCGTGAAGCTCAAACCCGGCATCAAAAACATCATCGCTGTGGCCTCCGGCAAGGGCGGTGTCGGAAAGAGCACGACCGCGGCGAACCTCGCGCTCGCGCTTTCGGCGGAGGGTGCGAACGTGGGCTTGCTTGACGCGGATATTTACGGCCCGTCGCAGCCCGTGATGTTGGGCATCAGCGGACGTCCTGAAAGCGCAGACGGCAAAACCCTCGAACCGATGGAAGCGCATGGCCTGCAGGCGATGTCGATTGGCTTTTTGATCGATACTGATACGCCGATGGTTTGGCGCGGTCCTATGGTGACGCAGGCGCTGGAGCAGCTTCTCACCGACACCAACTGGCGCGATCTGGATTACCTCGTGATTGACATGCCGCCGGGCACGGGTGACATTCAACTCACTCTGTCGCAAAAGGTGCCCGTCACAGGAGCGGTCATCGTGACGACGCCGCAGGAAATTGCGGTGATCGATGCACGCAAAGGCCTCAAAATGTTTGAAAAGGTCGGCATTCCGATTGTGGGCATTGTTGAAAATATGAGCACCCATGTGTGTTCAAACTGTGGACACGTCGAATCCATTTTCGGCGAGGGCGGCGCAAAGGCCATGTGCAACGATTACAACGTGCCTTTCCTCGGCGGGCTGCCGCTGGATGGACGCATTCGCGCACAAGCCGATGGCGGGCGCCCCACGGTGGTGGCCGACCCCGACGGGTTGGTTTCCAAAACGTACAAGGAAATCGCCCGAAAAACGGCTGTTTTCATCGCGCAGAAAAGCGAAGATCATTCGGCGAAGTTCCCCTCGATCAAAGTGGTGGCGTAGTGCGTGGGTGAATCGATTTTTCTCAAGCGCACCTCGGTGAGCTGACCGGAGTGTCGTGATGAGTGAAAGCCGGTTCGGTTGCGTGGCGATCATTCCAGCGGGCGGCAGCGGCGCCCGAATGGGGGCGAGCCTTCCAAAGCAGTATCTCGAAATCGATGGCGTGAGCGTGCTCGAACACACGCTTCGAGCACTGAGCGCGGTTTCAAGGATCGAGCAAATCTATCTTGTGGTGCAGGCTGACGATCTGATCGCGCCTCGCATCCTTGATCGAGCAAAACTTGAACGAGTGCAGCTGCTTTCCTGCGCGGGCTCAACGCGTGCCCAAACGGTGACTCAAGCGCTTGCCGCGATTCGCCAACAGGTGCTGCGTGCTGCCCAGGTGCTTGTGCATGATGCGGCGAGGCCTTGCGTGAGTGCCAAATCGATTGAGCGGCTCATTGAGGTGGCAAGCGATTCGCCTGACGGCGCGCTGCTAGCAACACCTATCGCCGAGACCGTTAAGCGTAGTGATCGGCAGGGCGAGTATCTGGAGACGGTGCCGCGTGAAGGCTTGTGGCGCGCGCAAACGCCCCAACTCTTTCCATACGAAACGCTGGTGCATGCGCTCTCTGCATCACCTGACGTGACCGACGAGTCGCAAGCCATCGAAGCGCTCGGCTTGCGACCCAAGCTCGTGCAAGGCGAGGTGCGTAACTTGAAGATTACTTACCCAGAAGATCTCGCACTCGCCGCGTTTTTCCTTCGCCAGAGCGCGCCTAGAATTCAAGAATGAACTTTCGTATCGGCACTGGCTTCGACGTGCATCAATTGGTCGAAGGGCGCAAACTCATCATTGGCGGGGTAGAAATCGCTCATGGAAAAGGTTTGCTCGGCCATTCAGATGCGGATGTGCTGCTGCATGCGATTTGCGACGCGCTCTTAGGTGCCGCAGCCTTGGGTGACATCGGCAAGCATTTTCCGGATACCGATCCGGCTTTCAAGGGCGCGGATTCACGCGTGCTCCTTCGCAGTGTGGTTGAGCGGTTGCGTGCGAATCGTTACGTCATCGGCAATATCGACGCCACAATCATGGCGCAGGCTCCCAAAATGGCGCCCCATATCGCGGCAATGCGCCAACACATCGCCGAAGACTGTCTGGTCGCAGTTGACGCAGTGAATGTCAAAGCCACAACGACTGAAAAGCTCGGTTTCGTTGGGCGAGAAGAGGGAATAGCTGCAGAGGCGGTTGCCTTGATTTATAACCCTATCGCCCATTGAACACGGTGGTTGCGAGGGTTAGTCAAATACGGGTCAGTGCATGGTAGGCATACGAAAGTCCACTCGTGAACGTGTGTGAAACGCTATGTCCCAGTATTTTTCGACGTTACAAGAGCTTTCCGCAACGGCTGCAAGCTCGTGATTCTTCGCCAAAAATGCGTGAAAAATCCTCACCTACCTAAGCACGCTCCAGAGTTTTCACTCATCCTTTCCTGGTCCGACGAGCTCCCGCAGCGTTGCGCACGGCGCTTATCAGGTGAACGCAGACTCCGCTTGGCAGAGGTCTTTACAATGGCACGGTGAAAAAGCTTTTTGTTTGTCTCCTCCTCGCGTCACAGGGTACGTTTCTGTCGCAGGCAGCGTTTGCTGGCGATGATCGGTCGGCCCGCGTCGCTGCGCCGGAGCTTGCCCCGCCGCCGCCTGATCGTGAAAACGCACGGGTATCTAATCGCGACCTAGTGGCGCAAGAGCGAGGCAAAGCACAGGCTGACGAGGCCGGAGCCGCCGATGGCCGCGAAGAACGGATCGAGAGCCGACTTGCGATCATTCGCGAGCGCGGCTACACCATTACCGATCCAGGCGCGGGTCGGTATGACCGTGCGACCAGCAATGGTCAGCGGCGGGTGAGCCCCAGCATGTGGCAGATTTTTCGGTTCTGATCGCCACCAGGCTCGTTTTGGGGTTTCACAGGAAAATATCGATTGAGGTTTTGCTGCGGTGACTAGCGGTCGAGAGATCGGCGGTTAACGTGGGCATGACAACAACCGATGTTTTCTTGATTGTGGCCGCGCGTCCTACCGCGCTTGCGCTGCTGGTTTGAGTGTTTCATGTCAGTCTTTACTCGCGTTGCCGAAAGCGACGTTCAGGCCTGGTTGCCTCGATTTAATGTTGGTGAATTGCTCGAGCTCACGCCTATTTCCGAGGGCATCGAGAACACCAACTATTTTTTGACGACCTCAACGGGGCGCTTCGTACTCACGCTCTACGAGCGCATCCCTGCGGAGGATCTGCCTTTCTATTTAAACCTTGCGGCGCATCTAGCAAAGTCTGGCGTAGCCGTCCCTTCACCCGTTGCCGACCGTAGCGGCGGGCTTTTTTCCATTTTGAACGGAAAACCGGCATCTCTGACTGAGCGGGTGAGCGGTCGACCCCACATGTCGCCCACCGAATCGGATTGCCGAGCCGTGGGCTCAGAACTCGCGAAACTTCATCTCGCGAGCGCAAGTTTTCGCGGACGGATGACCAACAAGCGCGGCCCGGGCTGGATGTTGAGCACCTATCGGCGCGTTCGGCAGGTGGTGAGCGCGGAGCAGGCCGCTTTGATCAACGACGAGCTGGCATTCCAGCGGACGCGGCGCGAAACACGAGTGCCGAGCGGCGCAATTCACGCTGATCTTTTCTGTGACAACGTGCTTTTCGACGAAGATCGATTGAGTGGCATCATTGATTTTGGTTTCGCCGCGATTGATGCGTTTGTGTACGACCTGGCGATTACCGTGAACGATTGGTGTATCGACACTGCGGGTGAGCTCGATCCAGTGCGCCTCAAGGCAATGCTCGTTGCTTATTGTGGCGTGCGTTCGCTTACCGAGAACGAGCAGTCGGTGTGGCCTGCAATGCTTCGCGCTGGCGCACTACGTTTTTGGCTATCGCGGCTCGATGATTTTCATTTTCCGCGAAGCGCGGAGTTGAACACCCCGAAAGATCCCACGCATTTTGAGCGGGTGCTCCGCTCGCGTGTGGATCGTCCGCATTACTGGCCCGAGGAGCTCGCAACGTGACTGAGTCAAATTCCGAGAAACCACCGATCACCGCCGCGTCAGTTCCGGCGCGCGATGGCTACGATTGGGTGCGGCTCTCGATTCGCTTGTTCCGGTTGCAGTGGCTTCGCTACTGCGCGCTCGCTGCGCTTTTCACGTTGATTACGCAAATCACCGGCGCGTTGACCGGTGGGTTGCTCGCGTTTTTTCTGAAGCCGATCTTGTCGGTGGGTTTTCTCGCCGCTGCGTGGCATCACGAGCGCGGCGAAACGCCCGAAGTGAAGCACTTGTTTGCGGGCTTCCGGTCAAACGTGGGCGCGTTGCTGCCGCTCGGCTTGTTTTATTTGTTTGGACTTCTGATCGCCGTCACCGTTGCGGCTTATGCCTCAGGGTTAGATCTGCGATCGCTCATGGAGGCGCAAGCAGCGCAACAGCCTGCGAAGATTGATCCTGAAACGCTCGCGCAATTCATGATGTTCACGATGCTTGTGATGCTGCCGATTAACGCGGCGCTTTGGTTCGCGCCCGCTTTGATTGTGTTCTCGGATGCGGGGCCGTTTTCCGCGCTCAAAGAATCGTTTTTCGCGTGGACAAAGAATATCGCAGCCGTGTCGGTATTCTCGATCACCCTTTTTGGGGTCATCCTCATCACCGTATTGGCGGTTGCGCCGCTGCTTCTGATGTCTGGCGGCGCGCTACAAAACGTCATCGTTATGATCGCGGTGGTTCCGGTGATAGCGATTTACATGATTAGCGACTACGTGAGCTATCGCCGAGTGTTTCATCGCACCGAACGATTGGCCGCTAACGAAGGCCGCCCACCGCAGGAATAGCGAGCGGTTTTTAGACACGTCAGCCCGATCTCGAGGTGACATCACGCCGCAATGGTCGGCGCGAGCGCCACGTCTGCCTACGCGGCTTCCAATTTTGCGAATTCGAGCGCGAGCCGCTTGATGCCGAAATCCACGAAATTCACTTCTACTTGTGTGTTCTTGCCGCTGCCTTCTGCGCCAATAATCACGCCAGTGCCGAACTTTGCGTGGCGCACCTGTTGGCCCACGCGAAAGCCGCCATGATCGCGCGGCAAGCTGTGTGAGTTCGCGCTCCAGTTTGAGCGCGGAATGGCCTCTGAGGCAATCGGAGTATCCAAGAAATTTCTTGGCTTCGCTGAAAGCCACTGCAGCAATGTCGCCGGTAACTCGTCGATAAAGCGCGAGGGCACGTTGTAGCGCGTTTGCCCATGCAGCATTCGCATCTGCGCGAGCGTGAGGTGCAGGCGCTTTTTCGCGCGCGTCACGGCAACATACATCAGCCGTCGCTCTTCTTCGAGCCCACCGTCATCATTCAGCGAGTTGTCGTGCGGGAACAAACCTTCCTCAAGCCCGGTGATGAAAACGTAGTCGAACTCCAGGCCTTTGGCTGAGTGAACCGACATCATTTGCAACGCCGCTCGCCCTTCTGCGGCTTGTGTATCGCCCGCTTCAAGGGAGGCATGCGCGAGAAACGCTGAGATCGGATCATCGATCTCGCTCGTTGCACCGGTCTCATCTTCGACGCGAATAACGCCATCGGTTTCACGGAGAAAACTGTCCGCTGCGCTGACTAATTCTTCCAAGTTTTCGACTCGCTCTTGACCGTCTTTGTCGAGACGGTAGTGGCCCACGAGTCCACTTGCCTCGATCAGGTGGCGCACAATTTCTGGCAGAACTAGTCCTTTGGTTGCAATACGCATGTTTTCAACGATGCCGATGAACTGCGCCATTGCTGCCTGAGCCCGCCCACCTGCACCCCCGCCACACGCGGCTTGCCACAACGTTGTGCCGCTCTGGCGCGCAACGTTTTGCAGGTTTTCAAGTGACTTCGCGCCGATGCCGCGGGCGGGGAAATTCACTACGCGGAGGAAAGCGTTGTCATCATCGGGATTGTTAAGAAGCCGCAAATAGGCCATCGCATGTTTGATCTCAGCACGCTCAAAGAAGCGGAGACCACCGTAGACGCGATAGGCAATGCCAGCGTTGAAAAGACCGTGCTCAAACAGCCGAGACTGCGCATTTGATCGATACAAGATCGCGACCTCGTCCAGTGAAATGCCATCGCTGATAGCGGCCTTCACGCTATCGATCACATAGGCCGCTTCGTCGCCGTCGCTGTAGCCCTGAAACACGCGAATGGCCTCGCCGTGGCCGCGGTCGGTCCAGAGCTCTTTACCCAGCCTGCCATTGTTATTGCGAATGAGTGCGTTGGCCGCGTCGAGGATGTTGCCAAAGCTGCGGTAATTTTGTTCGAGCTTGATCAACTTCGCGGGCGAGAAATCGTGTTCAAAGCGCTGCATATTTGCAACCTTTGCGCCGCGAAAGCTGTAGATCGATTGATCATCGTCGCCAACAGCAAAGACTGCGGTTTCACGGCCTGCAATGAGGCGCAACCATTTGTATTGCAGCGTATTCGTGTCTTGAAACTCGTCTACCAGAATATGGCGAAATCGCGCGTTGTAGTGTTCACGCAGCGCTTGATTGTTGGCGAGCACTTCATACGTGCGAAGCATCAACTCTGAAAAATCCACCACGCCTTCACGCTGACAAGTCGCCTCGTAGAGCTGGTAGATCTCCACTTGTTTGCGGGTGTAGTCGTCAAAAGATTCCACGGCGTTGGCGCGCATGCCTTCTTCTTTTGCCGAGGAGATGAACCACGCCATTTGCTTCGCGGGATATTTTTCGTCGTCGATATTGGCGGCTTTGAGGATTCGCTTTATCAACGCAACCTGGTCTTGCGTGTCCATGATGGTGAACGTTTGTGGCAAGCCCGCTTCTCGCCAGTGAATTCGTAAGAAGCGGTTACAAAGGCCGTGGAAGGTGCCGATCCACATGTTGCGAACATTCAGTGGAATCATCGACGCTAGACGCGTCACCATTTCCTTCGCCGCCTTGTTGGTAAACGTTACCGCCAAAATGCCCTGCGGCGAGCTTTGCGCGGTTGATAAGAGCCACGCGATCCGTGTCGTCAATACGCGGGTTTTGCCAGACCCCGCGCCCGCGAGCACCAGTGAGGAGACGTGCGGCAGCGTGACAGCGGTGCGCTGCGGCTCATTGAGCTTGTCGAGGAGCGTAGCGCTCGGAGAAGGCGAAGACGGGGACTGCGGTTCAAACATCGCTGAATTTTATGGGCATCACCGCCCGTCATCAGTGACACATATGTATGCCCATGCAGCACTTGCGCCTTGCGAGTTCATGGCGCCTCTGAGCGCTAACAAGTAAATGCGTTTATCGACTATTTAATTGGGCCAGAAGCATGGATAATGTATTTGTAGAGATTTTACAAAAACGCTATTTAAACCTAATTAAATAGGGGTTAAACATAGATAGCCAAAAAATGCTGCGTGATTGCTCCCCGCCCATCCGAATATCCTGGAAGTTCCGCGGTTTGTGTTCTTACACGCGATTCGGCGTGAATAATGTGTGTTGCCCTAGGCTGACTGTTACCCCCCCTATAAAACACGCCGCATCGACCATTCGGTGCGCTATCGAGGATGAACCTTCCGTTTCGATCACTTCGGGCGACGCTACTGGTGCCGTTTGTGCTGCTCGTCACGGCGGTCGCGGGCACGGTCTCCTATCTCTCTTACTCCGCGGGCGTGCGCGGTGCCGAAGATATTTCTCGGCGCTTGCTAGAAGACGTCGCCACTCGCATTGCCCATGCGACGACGCAGTATTTGGCGACTTCATCGGTCGTATTGAACGTTGTTTCGCCCGACGCTGCGGAGTTGGCGGCCGACAGCGCTGAATTTAATGCGCTTTCGCCCGTGTTGATCACCGATGTGGAGAAGCGATTGTGGATCGCATCAGGCCTCTTCCCCGAGCAGAATAGCTACGTTTACTACGGCAGTGAGACTGGCCGTTTTGTCGGCATTGAGCGAAGCGCCCCCGGCGGCTCGGAAGTACGTCTGCGCGCGCAACCCAACGAACCGCGCCGCGTCTATCGTGCAATCTCGCCTGAAAAGCGGGGCGAGCTGTTGCGTGAAGAGGCATTCAATCCGCACGAGCGGCCCTGGTATCGCCTTGCGCTCGAGCGTGGTCGGAAAACATGGACGCCCCTTTATAAGAATTTCTCCAGTGGCGAGCTCACCATTACGCTTGCCAAGCCGATTCTGCGCAGTGACGGCAGCGTACGCGGCGTTGCGGCCACCGATATGTCCTTGGCGAGGCTGTCGAAATTTGTGCGCGAACTAAAAATCAGCGAGAACGGTGTCGCGTTTGTGATCGAACCAGACGGCATGCTGGTAGCCACCTCTTCAATCGATGACGCGCAAGGCGCGACCAGTGCATCGAACCGCCAAATGGCCGTGCAACATTCGTCGGCGTTTGTTCGCGACGCCTACGCTGCGCTCGCGCGCTTACCTGAGCAGACTGCCGCGTCTGCCGCCACGAGCGGCGCGGCGGTACGCCACTTAGCGTTTGACAGCGCGTTAGGGGCGGCTTATCTATCCTCAATCGACTACCGCGACGAAGCCGGGCTCAATTGGCGCTTCATTGTGGCCGCACCCCGCGCGGATCACATGGCACCGGTCTATCGTGGCATGGCAGAAAATCTTGCGGTGAGCGCAGTCGCGCTGTTGATTGCGATTGCGCTGGGGGCTTGGTTGTTGCACCGTGTCGCCAAGGATGTGTCGAGCGTGTCGCGCGCAGCGGCAAGGCTCATTTCCGGGCAGGGCCCCATCACCGCCATCCCTGATCGCGAGGACGAGCTTGGCGCGCTCGCAAGTTCGATGGCTGCGATCCAGGATCAGCTCTGGTTTGACAAACTCACCGGCGCATTGAATCGCGATGCGTTTACACGCCAGTTTACGCACGCGGTAGATTCGCTTCCAGACGACGAGCGGCTCGCCGTTGTCTACATCGATCTTGATCGATTCAAGAAAGTGAATGATCGTCATGGCCACACCGTTGGCGACGCGGTGCTCGCAAAATCAGCCGAACGCATCCGGCGGCGGTTGCGCGACAAAGATTTATTCGCTCGCTACGGCGGCGATGAGTTTGTGATCATGGTGCGCGGAAATGCGGCCGTTGAGGCAATTGATGCGCTTGCCGAACGTCTGCGTGAGCGCTTGAGTCTGGGCATGACTATTGGCGAGGTGAATGTGGCCGTTGGGGCCTCGATTGGCGTGGCGATCTATCCTGAAGACGGCGCGACGCTTGACGAACTGGTGGAGACTGCGGATTCACGGATGTACGATGCGAAGCGGAAAGCAGCAACAGCACGGCGAGAGCGGAAACAAGGTGAATTCGCGAATTCACGCATAAACGAGGGCTAGCACTGTTTTAGTAGGAATATCGAAAAAGTAGTTTTTTCCTTTCTAGCGCCAATTTAAATGGAAATATTTGCATGAAGCTTATGATTGATGAGTAAAGTCTTTGTGTTGAATCCTGCGGCGATTCGGCTTTAGTTTTCCTGCGTAGCGCCTCGATAGAATCGTTCCATGTCGAATCTCCCCGCGCCTGCCGTCCCCGTCTCTGAGCTTTCGGCATTCGTTCCCTCATTCCGCGCATCCGCGCCCTACATTCACGCGTTTCGCGGCAAAACATTCGTCGTCGCATTCGGCGGCGAGGTGATCGCCGACGACACGTTTCCGAATTTCATTGCCGATTTGAATTTGCTTGCGAGCCTCGGCGTGCGCCTGGTGCTCGTTCACGGCTCGCGCCCGCAGATCGAGAAACTGCTCGTGCAACGTGACATGAAGTCGCTCTATCACAAGGGCGTGCGAATAACGGATGAGCATCAGCTTGGCAGCGTCATTGGCGCGACCGCGCGGGCAAAGGCGCGCGTAGAAGCAGCGCTTTCGATGGCGCCTCGCACCGCATCGGTTGCCCCCATACACAACCGCGTCACCAGCGGCAACTTCGTCGTCGCCAAGCCCATTGGCGTGGTCGATGGGGTCGATATGAAATACAGCGGTGAGGTTCGCCGCATTCATGCTCAAGCGATCAACGATTGCCTTGTCGATGGCGATATCGTCTTGATGTCAACGCTCGCGTACTCCACGTCGGGCGACACCTTCAACTTAACAGTCGAAGAGGTTGCAACGCAAACTGCAATCGCGCTCAAGGCACAGAAGCTGATTTTTTTGCTCGACACACCGGGCGTGCTTGATGCTGAAGGCCAAATTATCAGCACGCTCTACACCCGTGAAGCGAGTGACATCGCAAGTAAAGCGCCGCAAGCCTCGGATGTGCAATTGTTTCTTCAGGCGGCCGTTCGCGCCTGTCAAAAGGGCGTCGCCCGAGCGCATTTGATTGGTCGCAAGTTAGACGGCGCAATCTTGCAGGAGCTTTTCACTCGCGACGGTATCGGCACCATGATCTCCGTGGATAGCTTGGATAATTTGCGCCCCGCGACGATTGACGATATCGGTGCATTGCTATCAATCATCGAGCCGCTTGAAAAGCAGGGCATTTTGGTGCCTCGCGCACGTGCCACATTTGAACGCGAGATTGATCGTTTCTTCCTCGCCGAACATGACGGACAGGTAATCGGATGTGCCGCGCTCTATCCGTTCCCTGAAGCGAATAAAGCAGAGCTCGCGTGTTTGGCGGTGAACTCTGACTACCGCCGTGAAGGCTATGGCGAACGGCTGATGCGCGCGGTTGAACGCGCCGCGAAAGAGCAGGGCATCAACACGCTCTTCGTGCTCACCACACGAACAGCCCACTGGTTCTTGGAGCGCGGATTTCGCCCCGCGACGATCACAGATTTGCCTGAAAAGAAGCAGGCGCTTTACAACTTCGAACGCAATTCGCAGGTCTACGTTAAGTCGCTTTGATCGACCGCGTATCGCCTGACACTGAAAGAGGAAACACATGTCAAGAATGGTTCAATGCATCAAACTCGGTCGCGAAGCGGAAGGACTTGATTTCGCGCCATATCCGGGCGAACTCGGTAAGCGGATTTGGGAGAGTGTGAGCAAAGAAGCATGGGCTGGGTGGATCAAACATCAAACGATGTTGATCAATGAGAATCGACTCGGGCTCGCCGATCCGCGCGCCAGAAAGTATCTCGCCGAACAGATGGAGAAGTATTTCTTTTCTGGCGGCGCTGAAATTGCAAGCGGCTATGTGCCACCCAAAGCTCAGGATCGGTAGTCGTCGTTTTTAGGCCGTCTAAGATGACCCAAACTATCTCCCGCTTCCCGGTGCCTGAGCTTGCAGACATCCCCGATGACATTCGCGCTCGCATGCTCGAGGTACAAGAAAAAGCCGGTTTCATTCCCAACGTATTTCTTACGCTCGCGCATCGTCCCGCTGAATGCCGCGCGTTTTTCGCGTATCACGACGCGTTGATGCTCAAGGAATCGGTTGCTCTGAACAAAGCAGAGCGCGAGATGATTGTGGTTGCTACCAGTGGCGCGAACGATTGTCTTTATTGCGTTGTGGCGCACGGGGCGATTCTGCGTGTTTACACAAAGAATCCGCGTATCGCGGATCAGGTCGCGATCAATCATCGAAAGGCCGAGATCACGCCAAAGCAACGCGCCATGCTCGATTACGCGCTCAAAGTTGCGTTGCAATCTAACGAAATTGAAGCGAGCGATTTCGAAGTCCTGCACGCGCACGGTTTTAGCCAGGATGACATTTGGGACATTGGCTCGATCGCCGCCTTCTTCGGCATGAGCAATCGGATTGCTAACTTTGCGAGCATGCGTCCGAACGATGAGTTTTTCTTGATGGGAAGAGTGTCGCGAGCAAGATAGTTTGCTCGCGCGCTCGAAGCCAGTTTGATCATGAATGATGCTGCCGCTTGATTCAGTAACCTTTCGCAGCGCAACCCTAGACGACGCGGCGCACATCGTGCACCATGCGCATGGCTGGGGGCGCGCGACAGCGCAGGATCGTGAAAACTATCGCGGGTGGGCCGCGTCCGCGCTGCAGCGTGGCCTCTATCACGCGCGTTTCGCATGCATTAACGAAACGGTGATCGCGGGTGCAGGCGTGCTTTACTACGAAGGCGGCCCGGCCCTAGGCTCAGCTTCGCCAATGCGTGCGCGGCTGGTCAATGTGTTTACTGAGCCTGAACACCGTCGCAAAGGTTTGAGTGCAGCGCTCTGTGCGCAAGTGCTCGATCATGTGCGGGCGTGCGGCGTGCAGTTGGTCGCGCTTGCCTGCACGGCGGATTCGCGCAGCATCTATGAACGACTCGGCTTCAAAGCGTACCCGGCTGAGATGCGGCTATTGCTGCGAGCGGCGTAAACACCAGCCAAACGCTGAATGAGTCCGCGCAATGCAGCGCGCGTCGGACTTGGTCAACGTTTCCCTAGATTGCGGCAAAATATCGCATCGCGCAGACGAATTGGTCTGCCCCTACTTTCTGATTTTGGTTTCCCATCATGACCTACGCCGTCAACGACAGCTGCATCAAGTGCAAATTCACCGATTGTGTCGATGTGTGTCCCGTGGATTGTTTTTACGAAGGCGAGAACATGCTCGTCATTCATCCTGACGAATGCATCGATTGCGGCGTATGCGAACCGGAATGCCCGGTCGATGCGATCAAGCCGGATTCGGATATTGACGAGAAGTGGGTGAAGCTAAACGCAGAATACGCGCCGTTGTGGCCGAACATCTCGCGCAAGAAAGCCGCGCCGCCGGATGCGGACGATTGGCGGAATAAGCCCAACAAGATTGAGTTTTTCTCGCCAAATCCGGGGAAGAAGTAGCGTGGCGTTACACGGGACGTACTGGTCGCGACTAGCGCTCAGTAATGACTTCGAAAACGATATTCAGTTTTTCTTCGGGCAACGTGCCTGTTTTCTCGGATACCTATAACCAAGAAAAATAGCGTATAGCCCCCGAATTGTTTGGCGGCTAATGAGATGGCTAATTGGCTGAATGCGGTTAAGTCCCGCCCACGCGCGAATCGTCAGCGTCACTCTATCCAGATCCATACGCTCCCGCGAGCCGTCGCGATCCCCCGCGGGCTATCGCCTCGCTAGAGACAACGATTAGTCCACTTTGCATACTCCGCAACAGTCAAAATAGATGATTGTTTGCATGAGCGATTTCGCGCACTCGTCCCCGATGCAGCCTCCGCCACTACCTCCACATGCTCCGCCGCCCGTCGCCGCAACGCCGGCGGGTCAGCGCGTACAAAGCTGGGGTAACCGAGTGTGGCGTGGATTCGGCACGACGCCCTGGTGGCGTTTGGTGGCAGGCGGAATGATCGTGATTTTGGGCACGTTCATGCTTGCGGTGCCATTCGATTCGATCCGCATGGCGAAGAACATCCGTTCGCAAGCGGCCAAGGATGCGCTGCGTAACTCGATGCAGCTTGAAGTGCTTGAGCGAGCACGCGGCGGCTTGGTGATTGCTCGTAGCCTTGCAGTGGGTGATGTACAGGTAGCGGAAATCGACAACGCAATTTCGGAAATTGAACGCGAACTTGCCAAACCTATCGCGCGTGAGCGCTTCGAAGGCACGCTGGGCGAACTCACCCGAAAAATCGAAGCGCAACGGACCAAGCGTGACGACGCATTGCGCCGCCTGAACGAGACAGCAAGCAAACTCGCCCAAAGCACGGCGTCGTTTCGCCCAGAGTTGACGGTCAAGATCACTGAAATCAGCGAAGAAATTGAGTCGCTGAATGAAGCAATCGCGGCGTTCGAAGAACAACGTTCGGAGCAGGAAGCCGAGCTGGCTGCAGTAGAGAACGAGCGCACGCGTCTCGAAACGGAGCGCGCACACCTCGAACAAAAGCGCTTGGCCATCGAGTCGGAGAAAAGCAAGCGAGAGGCCGCGAAGGCGCGAGATAGTGAGCGCCCGTCCCCACCGCTCCCTCCCGAGCCTCCCAAAGCGGCACCCGTACCAAATAAGCCGCTAGCACCGGCTGAGCCCTCCGGTCCAGATTCGTTAAGACCACTTGGTCCGCTGCAGTCGTCGAGTTCATCGGAAAGCGGTGCCCCTGGAATGGTTGGTCCGGTGTCAACCGTTATGACGCGCACCGAGTGTAAATCCGTGAAACCCGGCCTGCGTATTTTTGGTCGCGACGTGATGCGTGATGACTGCACGAGTTCGACCACGGCAACCACCGTGACCGCGCTCGGATTTCAACCGGGTGAGCCCAGCGCGCAGACCATTCGCGATACGGTGAGCAGGGATGTTCGCAAGTTCATCATCGCTGGATCGCTTGCGTTGGTGCTCACAGCGCTTTTCCTCTTCATGCTGATTGCACGCTCGTTTGCCGGCCGCGCTGCGCGTGGTGAGCAACGCGCGGTGATTGCCGAATCGCGTGAACGGACCGAAAGTCACGCGCGACAGCTTGCCGAGGCGCGCCTTACGCTCATGCGCGCGCAGGTGGAGCCGCACTTTCTATTCAACACGCTCGCCCACGTACAGGCGCTTCAGGAAATAGATCCGCCGCAAGCGAGCACAATGCTTGATCGATTGATTGGGTATCTGCGCGCGGCAATGCCTTCAATGCGAGAGACCAAATCAACGCTTGGTCGCGAGATTGACGTGGTGCGCGCGTATCTCGATCTCTTGAAGATTCGAATGGGCGAGCGCCTCAAATATTTGATCAACGTGCCGGCAGAGCTCAATGAAGTGTCGCTACCGCCAACGATGATTGCCACGCTCGTTGAGAACGCAATCAAACACGGCCTGGAACCGAAGAAAGAGGGCGGCACCATTGCCGTACAAGTGCGAAAACTCGACGCTAGCGGGAATCACCCCGAGCGGATGGAAGTGATGGTGGCGGACGACGGCTTAGGGTTCGGCGCGGCTGACACCGGCGGTACGGGGGTTGGTCTCGTGAATACCCGCGAGCGCCTAAAAATGCTCTATGGATCTCATGCTGAACTCGTGGTTGAGCCCAATGCGCCAACTGGCGTGCGTGCGCTGATTCGTGTGCCGCTTCACATGCCTGAATCCGTCGATGCATTGGATGAGGAAGAGTTCAGCGAAGTATCAGTAGCCGACAGTTCGCCGTTTTCGATTCAAGTCACGACGTTACTCGCGGTATGTTTGGGTTGGCTCGGCGTTCATCGCTTTTACGTGGGTTGCCATCGAAGTGCATTGGCGCAAGCGGCGCTCGGATTATTCTCAATCATCACAGGTGGGCTACCGGTGTTTTTGGTGCCGCTCGTGATCTGGGTGATCCTTGACGTGGTGTGGATCGCTACGCGCGAATTCCGCGATGGCAAGGGTCGCAGAATAGTGCGTTTGCGCGATAAAGACTCACCCGCAAGCTTTGTCGATTCTGGGGGCGCGGGCGCATCGAGCGCACATGTGTCACCCTTCACGCTGAAAGTGACTGCGAGTTTGGCGGTATTCCTCGGTGTGCTGGGTGTACATCGGTTTTACGTGGGGAGATTTCGCACCGGCGCACTACAGGCCGCATTGCTATTTTTCTCAATCGTGTCGGGCGGTCTGCCCATTTTCTTGCTGCCGCTCGTGATGTGGGTGGTGCTCGATATCGCATGGATTCTGAGTCGCGACTTCAGAGATTCGAACGGGCGACGCATCATGCGCCGTGATGCCGATGATCGCCGCAGCTACAGCGCGACGCAGCTCGCCAATCGCCGTAGCGACCCGACCGTTTCGAAAGCGTCGCGTGGGATCGCGCTTTTGCTTGCGATTGTGCTCGGCGTGTTTGGCGCCCACCGCTTCTATGTGGGGCGCGTGGGCACGGGGCTCGCAATGCTGTTTACACTCGGCGGCTTAGGCATCTGGTGGATTGTGGATATCGTGATGGTCGCAACAGGACAACTTAAAGACATGGACGGAAAGTGGGTGAGCGAATGGGAATGACATTGACTGCAGTGCTTGCAGAAGACGAAACCTTGCTACGGCAGTTTCTCAAAAAGAAGCTCGAAAAACTATGGCCTGAACTCCAAGTCGTCGGCGAGGCGGAGGATGGGCGTTCGGCCGCAAATTTGATTGCGGCAGTAAAACCAAGCATGTGCTTCTTGGATATACGCATGCCCGAGATGACTGGCTTGGAAGTCGCGAGCGCCATCGCCGAGACGAGCCCAGGCACACATATCGTCTTCGTCACTGCGTACCACGAATACGCGGTCGCGGCGTTTGAACGCGGCGCTGTTGACTACCTGTTGAAGCCGCTCCAGGAAGATCGACTCGTCACCACAATTGAGCGGCTCAAGGAACATATTGAAACGGACGACCGCGACGCGCCGACGCTGCCCGACAACATGGCCCAGCTTATTTCTCAGCTAAAGCGCGAGATGCGTACAGGCGCACCGGGTGGTGCGACCGTTGCTGAGCCGCTGCGATGGATCAAAGCATCGCTGGGCTCTACGCTGAAGCTCATCGATATCAAAGACGTCCTCTTCTTTAACTCAGATGAGAAGTACACCCGTGTGGTGACGGCCACGGAAGAGGCGCTCATTCGAAAGCCACTGCGCGAATTGCTCGACGAGGTTGATATGAACCAGTTTTGGCAAATTCATCGCGGCACCATCGTGAATGTGAGTGCGATTGCTGGCGTGACCCGAGATTTTCGGGGCGACGCGACTGTGAAAGTAAAGGGCCACAGCGAGCAACTGAAGGTGTCTCGCCCGTTCTCCCACCTGTTCAAACAGATGTAGCGATTGGCTCAGCGAGCTTGAGCCTCAGCGCTAAGAGATTCGCGCCGCAGCGGCGCTAAGCATTCGTGAATTTGCACTACCCTCAACGCTTCTTATAAAGCTCGCGGGCGCTCGCGCCCGGTTGAGAGAATGACGAACAATATCCAATCTAATTGGCGATGCACCTCCTGGTTGCTCGCCGTCATCGCTGCTTTCATTTTTCAGTTAATACCCAGTTCAGCATCAGCTGCATGCATGTTTCGTGTGAATGGCTGGAACGCGACTGACGAGGGCGTCTTGCTCGCACGCTACGCACGTGGCGTTACTGGCCCCGCGCTAGTCGCCAACACGTTGTACGCCGGACGCGACCCTGTTGCAATTAGAGCAGCGTTTGATTCAGTTCGGCTCACATTCGATATGAATGGCGACGGTGCAGTGGATGCAACTGACGCCCTCATCGTGCTTCGTCATGTGAGCGGCCATCGCGGCAGCTCGCTAGTCGCGGGCCTTTCGCTGGGTGGCGGAAGTCGAAATACGCTGTCTGCAGTTGAAGCTTTTATCGATAGCGGCTGTGTCGCTCCGATTGCTACGCGCGCACCGATCTACGAATCGGGGGCCAACACCCCCGATCGCACAAGCTTTCTTTCTCAAGCTAACCAACAGGGCGCGCGCGCGTTTGTACATCTCAGCCCCATCTTCGTTGGCGTGCAGCAGGCGAATCTGTACGCCAACGACACGCCAGGCGTGTACACGTACAGAAGCATTGATACGCCCACCGATCTTGCTAGCTTCACCGGCCTTCTCAATGCGCAGGGCGCAGAGCGCTATCGCTTCGGCGGCGTACTGCTAAGCGGCACATACTTTGTCCGTGACGAAAACAGCAATCGCAGTTTTCAGTACCGAGTGTTGGCGGGCCCAAGCACGGGCGCAGCGTTCCTCACGCAAGCCAATGCACAGGGCACGGAAGGCTATTACTTCGTGCTTCCCTATGCATTTGGACTTTCGACTTACCTGATCTACGCGAAAGAAACCGGTGACGCGACCTACAGCTACGCGCTGCAGAGCGCAACCGATCAAAACGTACCCGTCACAGATTTCGTTATGCAGGCGAACGCGCAAGGCGCGAGTGGCTTCAAGTTTCGAACGTCGTATCAGTTTGGTGATGGCGCGAGAAACATTTACGTGAAAGACACATCACAAGCGGCGACGTACACATGGAAGCTCAATGCCGATGTCTCGACGCTGACCGAGCTCGTTGATCAAGCCAATGCCGAGGGCGGGCTTGGTAATGTGTACCTAGGCGCACGGGTGTTTTTCCCGAGTGGGTTTGCGGGCGCGCCTGACACGCGAATCGTCTATTTCAAGCCGACAAATTGCGCGGGCAGTGTGATGTGTTCACCCAGTGGTGCATTTTAGCAGCATATAACTTTTTGCTCTGATTGAATCGGGGCTAAACCGTACGTAAATGCAATTCCGGTTACACTATTTTTATGATGCTAGCCCATATAAAGTGGGGATTAAGCAATAGAAGCTACTGCTAAACCCACTTGATCCGCCGAAAGAACGCCCACAGGCCGACGCTGCCCACGAGCATCAAGCCGAGCGCGAATGGATAGCCAAACGCCCACTTGAGCTCTGGCATGCGTTCGAAATTCATTCCGTAAATCGCACCGACGATGGTCGGTACCATCAAAATCGCGCCCCAGCTTGCGAGGCGCTTGGTGACTTCCGACTCGGCGAGCGTGATGAGCGAGAGATTCGTTTGCGCCGCAGAGTTTTCTAGCTCGCGCAGGTTATCCAACGCGTCGTCGATGCGGATGACGTGATCGAGCACGTCGCGGAAATACGGGCGTAGGGTGTCGCTCACCATCGGATGTTTGTGCGTAACCAGCCGAGTACATACGTCAACTAACGGCGTCACTGCGCGGCGCAAACAGATGGTATTGCGCTTCAGATCATAGATTCGCTCGGCTGCGGCGCGCCGATCGGTGGTCATCGCAAAGATAGTTTCTTCAACATCATCTAAGCGATCCTCAAGGTTTTCGAGCAGCGGGAAGAGGCGATCCACCACCTCATCAATCAGCGCATGTACAGCGGTTGCGCTGCCGAGCCCCATAAACTCGGGCTCTTTTTCAAGCGCGGCACGTGCACGCTTGAAATCCATTTGTGCGCGGTGGCGAACTGTGAGTACAAATCGGTCGGAAGCGTAGATGTGTAATTCGCCGTCGACGAATTCCTCGCCCACTTGCTCTACGGTGTGCAACACAAGAAAAAGTGTGTTCCCGTACTCTTCAAGTTTCGCGCGCTGAGAGCCGCGATTGGTGTCTTCAATCGCTAACTCATGAAGCCCAAACTCCTCCTGCATCTTGGCGAGTGTTGCCGCGTCGGGTTCAAACAGCGCAACCCATACAAAAGAACCCGGCGGCGGATTGCTCTCAAGAAAATCGCTGATCTGTTCGATTTCAATGGGCTTCTGGCGAACCCCATTGACGTATGTTGCGCAGTCGACGAGCATCGTGGAAATCGACTCTGTAGTTGGATGGGTTGGAATTATGCGACTTCGGTTCTGGTGCGGCGCGCTCGCGGCTGTGCTCATGTGTTCTGGCACGTTCGCGGCGACGCAATCGCAATTGGTGGATGCACTTCGCGGTGGCGGTCACGTGTTGCTGTTGCGCCACGCGCAAACCGATCCGGGTATCGGCGACCCGGCCAACTTCAAACTCGGTGATTGCGCAACTCAGCGCAATCTTTCGCCCGAAGGTCGCGTACAGTCGAAGCAGATTTCCGACGCACTCGCATCGCAAACTGTACGCTTTGCGCGAGTGCTCACCAGCCAGTGGTGTCGTTGCCGCGATACCGCGAGTGCATTCGCCTCAAAGGTGGTGGAGTTTCCCGCGCTGAATTCCTTTTTTGAAGATCGCGTGACTGAGCCTCGGCAAACGCGTGAGGTGCGCGCGCGTTTGCAGCGAATTCCCGCCAATGAAACCTGGCTGTTGGTCACCCATCAAGTCAACATCAGCGCGCTCACGGGTGTTTCGCCCTCGATGGGCGAGGGTGTAGTCGTGAAAGTTGCGGGTGGGCAGTGGCGAGTGCTGGGTAATCTGCGGTTTTGAGCCGGACGATGCTGTCGCAGCGATGCGTGCCTGGTGCGGCGATGTAGCGCGCACGGGCGGGCTGTTGCACAATAGGGCATGGCTGATGTTGTTACTCCCCCTCCCAAAGTGTCTCCGAACGCGTCGAGCGATTTAAAGTCGAGTGCCACCAGCATAGCAAGCGGTGATCGCGCGCTCACGCTCGATTTCATTCTGAAGGAGATGGAAACAAGCGGCTTGGTCGATCCTGTTGCGCTCAATGATTTGCGCAGTACATCGCGTTTCCGCAGCTATGACCATCCGCTGGTATTGATTGCAGAGCAGAAATGGCGGAGCGCAAAGCCGCCCGCACGGATTCTCACGCTCGAATCCTTAACCGAGTGGTTGGCCGCTAGGATCGATGTGCCTTATATGCATATCGATCCACTCAAGGTCGACTTCTCTGCAGTGGGCTCGGTGATGAGCTCCACCTATGCGCAGCGCTATCGCATCCTGCCAGTCGCCGTTTCAAACGATACGGTGATGATCGCAACGAGTGAGCCCTTCGTTCGCTCATGGGTGCCAGAGATATCGAACCTCTTGCGGCGTCGCGTGGAATTAGTGCTCGCCAATCCGCTCGACGTAAAGCGCTATGTCGCCGAATTTTTCTCACTTGCGCAATCGGTTCGCCGCGCGCAAGAGAAAGCGGAAGACGATAAGAGCGCGGTGAGTTCGTTTGAACAGCTCGTTCAAATGGGCATTTCGGGGACGCCCGACGCCAATGATCGCCATATCGTGCGAATTGTTGATTGGCTCTGGCAATACGCATTTGAGCAACGTGCAAGTGACATTCACGTCGAGCCCCGTCGCGATCAGGGCATTGTGCGCTTCCGTATCGATGGCGTGTTGCATCAGGCCTATCAGATCCCGCCCGCAGTGCTCACCGCGATGACGAGCCGCATCAAGCTGCTCGCACGCATGGAAATTGTTGAGAAGCGTCGGCCACAAGATGGTCGAATCAAAACGAAATCGCCGGAAGGTACGGAAGTTGAGTTACGTGTAGCAACGATGCCCACAGCGTTTGGCGAGAAAATCGTGATGCGGATTTTCGATCCCGAAGTGTTGATGCGAGACTTCAGCGATTTAGGGTTTAGCGACGACGATCTCGCTCGCTGGCAGAGCATGACGGCGAAGCCGCACGGCATTATTTTGGTGACCGGGCCAACGGGGTCCGGCAAAACGACAACGCTTTACTCAACGCTCAAATCGCTCGCGACACCCGAAGTTAATGTTTGCACGATCGAAGACCCGATTGAAATGGTGGAGCCGTCGTTTAATCAGATGCAGGTGCAAACCAATATCGGCGTCAACTTCGATTCAGGTGTGCGCACGCTCATGCGCCAAGATCCTGACATCATCATGGTCGGCGAAATTCGCGATCTGGCGACTGCCGAAATGGCAGTTCAAGCGGCGCTCACCGGGCATTTGGTTCTCTCAACACTTCACACCAACGATGCGCCCACGGCGATTACACGCTTGATCGATTTGGGCGTTCCGCCGTATTTGGTGAACTCCACCGTGCTCGGTGTGATGGCGCAACGATTGGTGCGCACACTTTGCCCGAAATGCAAAACCGACGCCGAGGAGATTCCTGAGGATACGTGGCAAGCGCTCACCTTACCCTACCGCGCGACGCGGCCCACTAAAACGTATCGCAATGTGGGCTGCCTTGACTGTCGGATGACCGGTTACCGAGGTCGAGTTGGCCTGTACGAAGTGATGCTGTTCTCGGCTGAGCTCCGCAAACTTGTTTTGGCTGGAAGCTCAATCGACGATCTTCGCGCGCAAGCATTTCGTGACGGAATGAAACCGCTTCGCGCGTCTGGGGCGCACAAAATTGCCATGGGAACCACCACACTTGAAGAAGTAGAACGCGTGGCACCGCCGATGTAGGTGTGCGCCGTTCATCGTTTCCCTAAAATTGCGCAATCCAAAAATAAATAAGGAGCGCGCACGTGCACATCATTCTTCTCGGTCTCGGGCGCATGGGCGCGAACATGGCGCGGCGCTGGGCTCGCGGCGGCGTTTCGGTGACTGCATTTGATGTAAGCGATGATGCCCGTGCAAGTTTGACCGAAAGCAACACAACGACTGTCTCGTCTCACGCGGCAGCGCTTGCAGCGATGCCCGCAGGTTCGCGCATCGTATGGCTGATGCTGCCTGCAGGCGCAATCACAGAATCTACGATTGATACGCTATTGCCCGAGCTTGCCAACGGGGATTTGCTGATTGATGGTGGCAATGCCAACTACAAAGACACGCTGCGCCGTGCGCAGAAAGCGAATGCGGCCGGGGTTGACTACGCCGATTGCGGCGTGTCAGGCGGCGTCTGGGGCTTGCAGAATGGATATTGCGTGATGGCAGGTGCGAGCGGCGAGAGCTATGAACGTATGCGAGCGTATCTCGAAGTGCTCGCTCCATCAAAGACGGAAGGAATTGTCCATGCGGGCGCGGTTGGCGCTGGGCATTTCGCAAAGATGGTTCACAACGGGATTGAGTACGGCATGATGCAGGCGCTCGCTGAAGGCTTTGCGCTTATGGAAGCCAAGAAAGATTTCGCGATGCCCATCGATGACATCGCTAACGCATGGCGCAGCGGCTCCGTGGTGCGTTCGTGGTTGCTTGATCTCACCGCGGACGCGCTCAAGAAGCCCGACGAAATTGCCTCGATTGCGCCCTATGTTTCTGATTCGGGCGAGGGCCGCTGGGCGGTGGAAGCGATGGTTGATTTAGGCGTGCCCGCGCCAGTCACGGCGCTTGCGCTCACGACACGTTTTGCAACGCAGGGCAAGGGCGACTATGCCGCAAAACTTCTCGCGCAGATGCGCGCCGGGTTTGGTGGGCATGCGGTGAAGAAGCAGGCGTAAGCAGTCTGATTGAAGCGCTTGCGCGGCCTTGCGATATCGAGGAGCCTGGAGCTTTGCGGCTCTCGCTCAACTTAAGCGAACAATCGCGTCTGCGCGGAGATGCAGATCCGGCAAGAGTTCGATACCGAGACCAGGTTTATCGTTCAGCGAAATCGTGCCGTGTTCAACGCGGGGTAACTCAGTAACAAGCTCTTTGTACCAGCCACTATAAAAAGCGCGAACACTCTCCTGCACTAGCGCGTTCGGCGCGTGTAGAGAAAGATGCGTGCTCGCAGTCCAAACCACGGGGCCTGTGCAGTCGTGCGGCGCAACGGGCAATTGCCACGCATCCGCCATCGCGGCAATCTTTCGCGCCTCGGTCAGTCCGCCACACCACGACAGATCGAGCATCGCTACACCCGCAACGCCCGTTTGCAGCAAATCCTTGAAGCCCCACTTGTAGGCAAGCGTTTCGCTCGCGCAGATGAGCGCATCGGTGTGCGGGGCGTATTGCTTTAGGAGATCAAGCGAATCCATTCGGATGACGTCTTCATGCCAAAACGTCTTGTAAGGCTTCAGCGCGCGTGCGATCTTTTGCGCCATCGGCAAGCGCCACAGAGAATGAAATTCGACCATGATGTCCATGTCGTCGCCGACAGCGCGCCGGATCTTTTCAAACGGTTCCAGGGCTTTCGTAAGATCTGCGTTTGAGATGTATTGCCCGTCGCTCGCCTCTGCTGCCGTATCAAATGGCCAAATCTTCATCGCCGTGATGCCATCGCTCTTGAGCGAAAGCGCGAGTTCATCTGCGTGATGCAGAAAGCCTTCCAAATCTTCATAAGGCCCCGCACGATTGCCTAAGCCCCAGTTGCTACTGCTTTGGTTTGTCGTGTTGCGGACGTATTGATAGCCCGCGCACGTGTTGTAGATGCGGATCGAGTCTCGCGATTTGCCCCCCATAGCCGTGTGAATCGGCATATTGGCTGCCTTGCCGAAAATGTCCCAAAGGGCGATGTCAACTGCGCTGTTGCCGCGAGTCTCCACACCCGAACCGCGCCAGCCTAAGTAGCCGAGCATCTCTTTGTTGCGCGCCTCGATATCGATGGGATTTTTGCCGATGACTCTCGGCGCAACCCATTCGTGAAGATAGGCCTCTACCGCTGCCGCGCCCATGAAGGTTTCGCCGAGGCCCGTTACGCCTTCATCCGTATGCAAGCGCACCCAGAGAATATTGGGGAACTCGCCGAGGCGAAGGGTTTCAAGTTGAGTGATCTTCATTTGCGAGCTCGCTGCAGGTCGT
This sequence comes from Betaproteobacteria bacterium, assembly GCA_013298765.1. Lineage (GTDB taxonomy): Bacteria > Pseudomonadota > Gammaproteobacteria > Burkholderiales > Casimicrobiaceae > Casimicrobium. The sequence goes on along the minus strand of JAAFJA010000010.1, from coordinate 8,905 downwards.
CAGGGTTTTCTCGAATTTGGTGGATTCGTGGGTACGTATTTCGCGGCCGAAGCGCCAGTCGGCGCCAAATCGGTGAGCACGTCGTTTAGCCGTTCTAGGTAGAGAAGGTCGCGCCATTTCCGATCAATCTTTTTCTTGTGCACATCGATTCTCTCGCCTACGAGCATTCGCACACGCGAGGCTTCGACACGCGATAGCTCTTGAATGTCCATTCCCTTTGCTTTGAGGGTCTCAATCGCGTTTCGGCTCTCGTTGCGAATGAGCTCTCTCTGGAATCGCGTCGCCTCGGCCGCAACTTCACGCAGCGTTCTTTGCTCGGGGTCAGTTAACGTATCCCAAACGGGTTTGCTCACGAGTAGCGCCCATGCGCTGTAGCTATGGCGCGTGAGAGTCATGTAGCGCTGCACTTCGAAGAACTTTTCGCTCAGGATGGTGATAGGTGGATTCTCCTGCGCATCGACGCCTTGCGACTTCAGCGCCGCGAAGAGTTCCGTGAACGGTAGAGGTACCGTGACCGCACCGAGACCTTCGAAGGCATCGATGAAAACTGGATTCTGCATCACGCGTACGCGGAGGTCCTTGAAATCGCTCGCCGCGCGCAGCGCACGACGGTTATTCGTTACATGTCGAAAGCCATTCTCCCAATATCCCAAACCGACTAGTCCGTGCCCTTCGAGACTACGAAGCAACTGCTGACCAAACTTGCCATCGAGCGACCTAGCCGCGTCAGTTTCGCTCATGAACTCGAACGGCAAGTTGATCAAACTAAAGCCGGACTCGAAGCGACTGAGTGTGGATGTATCCGGAACCGAAAAATCGAGCTTGCCTTTTTGAAGCTCTCCGATCATCGACACATCGTTGCCGAGAGAACCGGATGCGTGCAGCGTAACTTTCCAGCGCCCATTGGTGCGCTCACTCAATCTGTCTGCAAAAAACTGAACGGCACGCCCCTGCGGATGCTGCGCTGATAAGCCGATTCCAACACGAAAATCGCGTGAAGAGTAGGACGGGTTATTTGCCTGGGCGGCGATGCATGCGCTAGCGAGCGTGCAGAACAGCCCGACCAAATATCGATTTAGTGGAAACATGTTGCCTCACGGAATTTTTTATTTTGAGTGAAGTTGCGAGCTGTACAGGGGCGAGGCGAGGTTGGCTGCCCCAATGTTTTGGGCGGGACGAGCCGCTGAAATTCGCCCAGAATCGAAAAAAGGGACCGCGCGCGTCACGCGAGGCGACGCGTCCTAATGGGTCTTTTGTAAGCACCAATTCGCACGCCGCCGTTAGGCGTGCGCGCGAAATCGGTAAACGGCGGGGCTACTCGCCTACGCCTTCAGTGCGTAGCATTAGCCGCCGCGTGCTTTCTTCAACGCATCTACAACGACGTTAATTGCGTCGGCGCCAATCGTTGCTGCGTTCTTGTCGTACACAGGCTTTACCTTTTCAAACATACGACGTTGTTCTGCAGGGGTGATCTCGTTGACCTGCATGCCCTTTGCTCTCAGATCAGCCAGCGCTTTTCCGTCGTTCGCGCGAATCGTCGCGCGCTGTACTTTTTGGCCTTCAAGCGCTGCTTCGCGAAGCGCCGCTTGCTCTGCCGGGCTCAACTGATCCCACAGTTTCTTACTGTAGAGCACGAGAAACGGCGTGTACGCATGACGAGTCACGCTCAGGAACTTTTGGACTTCGAAGAACTTGGACGTGTTGATCGTGACAAACGGATTTTCTTGGCCGTCAATCGTTTTCGTTTCAAGCGCTGTGAACACTTCGCCGAACGCCATAGGCACTGCGTTCGTGCCAAGCGTTTTGAACGTATCGAGGAAGATATTGTTTTGCATCACGCGGACTTTGATGCCATCAAAATCTTCAACCTTGTTCACCGGCTTTTTGCTGTTGGTGAGATTGCGAAAGCCGTTTTCCCAGTATGCGAGATTGACGAGACCTGCTTCTTCGAGCTTCTTATTGAAGAACTGTCCTGCGGGCCCATCGAGTACTTGATCAACTTCGCGCTCGTTACCAAACAAGAATGGCAGGTCGAACACACCGAGTTCTTTCACAATGCCGACGATTGGCGACGACGAGGTGACCACCATCTCTTGCGTTCCCGCGCGTAGCGCTTGCGTCGCTTGGAGATCGCCGCCAGCGGAGCCGCCCCAGAAGGCATTGAGCTTGAGTTTGCCACCCGATTTCGCGTTGAGCACCTCTTGCATCTTGGCAACACCCGCGCCGACCGGGTGATCTTGGTTCACGCCATTCGAGAGTTTGATATTGCGATCAGAGAACTGCGCAAACGCCGTGGTGGTTGCCAGAAGCGAAGTCGCGACGAGCGCTGTGAGTAACCTAAGTTTCATTTCATCCTCCTTGGATTGTTGAATCAGTACGACAACTAACTACGAACGATGGAGCCTGAATCAGCGCATCCACCAAGACAGCGGCACCATAACCAATTGTGGAAACAGCACCAACAAAAACAACACAATGAGCTGCGCAATCAAAAACGGCAACACCCCACGAAATGCCTGATCCATCGTGATGCGTGCGACGCCAGAAACCACATTGAGCACCGTTCCGACGGGCGGCGTGATGAGACCAATCGCGTTATTCATGATGAAGAGAACGCCGAAGTACACCGGATCGATACCCGCCTTGAGCACCACAGGCATCAGCACGGGGGTGAGGATCAACACGGTGGGCGCAAAATCGAGCGCCGTACCGACGATCACGATCAACACCATCATCATGAACATCAAGAGCATCTTGTTATCCATGAAGGGCGCAAGCATGTCGGCGATCTCAGAGGGAATATTTGCAACTGTAATGAGCCACGCGCTCACCATAGCGGCGGATACCAGGAACATGACCACTGCGGTTGTCTTTCCTGCTGCGAGGAAGAGGCCGTAAATCTGCGACCACTTCATTTCTCGATAAATGAACATGCCAACGATAAACGCGTAGACAGCGGCCACCACCGCTGCCTCGGTCGGCGTAAACATCCCAGCCTTCATGCCGCCGATGATGATCACTGGCAGCGCGATCGCGAACACACTGTTTGCGCTGACTTTCAATCGCTCAACCAGCGGCATTTTTGGTGCGGGTGGGACCTTCTCACGCTTGGCAACCCACCACCATGCAATACCGATCGCGATGCCCATCATGATGCCGGGCACGATCCCCGCGAGGAAAAGTTTGGTGATGGATACGTTTCCGGCCACCCCGAAAATGATGAAGCCGATTGAAGGCGGGATTACAGGCGCGATGATGCCACCTGCAGCGATCAAGCCGCTCGAGCGACCCACGTCGTAGCCCGCTTGCCGCATCATCGGAATTAGGATCGAGGCGAGCGCAGCCGTATCTGCGACCGCAGAGCCCGAAAGCGAAGCCATGATGATGGCAGAGATGACGGCGACGTAGCCAAGGCCACCACGATAGTGTCCGACCCATGCAACGCCCAAATTGACAATTCGTTTGGAGAGTCCGCCGGCGTTCATGAATTCCCCTGCGAGCAGGAAAAATGGCACTGCGAGCAGAGGAAAGTTGTCCGCACCGTCGACGAATCGCTGCGCGAGAATTTGTGCATCAAACGCGTTAAGCACGCCCGTGCCGGTCAGGTATGCCATCAGACACACGCCGCAAACCAGAAGCGCGTAGGCAATTGGCATTCCGAGCGCCATCGCTCCCATGAGCGAGAAAACGAAGACTGCAACGGTCATGCTCGCGCTCCTTTGCTGGACCCCGCATCCGGTTGGCTGGCCAGATGGACTTCGACTTCTTTGAGTCCTTCGGCCTCGACCACCTGTACCAGTTCAGCCTCGCTGAGCTTTCCTCTAAACAGCGCATACAGTTTGGAGACATTGATGGCGCCCATCACCACGGCGACCACATAGCCGATACCGTAGATCCAAATCATGCTGAGACCGGCCACCGGAGAGATGTTGGTGACTTGAAGATCGTGCATCTTGTAGGTGCCCCACAAGAAAAGCGCATTGCAAAAGAGCATCAGCGCTTCGCTCAGAAAAAAGCAGAACTTCTTGCCGAAGAGCGGAAGATGTTTGATCAGCGTATCAACGCCCAGATGACCGCCTTCGCGCATCGCGATCATCGCGCCTAAATACGTGAGCCAAATGAAGGCATAGCGAGAGAGCTCTTCGCTGATGAGGATGCCGGAGTTAAACAAGTAGCGCATTAGTACATTGCCAAATACCATCGCGACCATGGCGAGCAGGCAAAGCACGACCAAAAGCTCTAGCGTCTTAAAAAAGTAATCGATCAGTCTTCGCACGACTCCTCCTTTGTTGTGTTGTCTTTCGTGCAGGGTGTCATGCCACACGAATTTGCGGAGCAGGTTGGTCGAGTCGCGGAAGCTTGCGGCGCGAATTCAAAATTTCTTCAATGTCGTCATGCGCGCCATCGATCAAGCGAAGAATTGCTTTCTCAGCGCGTTCCGGATTGCGCGCGATGACTGCATCGAGCACGGCGCGATGCAGCGGCAAGGAGCTTCGCGGGCCATCTTTTCTCTTGGTCGAGATTTCGAAGCTCGTGCGCAAGAGCGCAGAAAGCGCTTTACTCATCTGCACCATCATGCGGTTGCGGCTCGCGAGTAGAAGTGATTGATGAAATCGCAGATCGTGGGTGACGTAGTCGCCGCCTTCCTCAATCGAGCGTCGCATTCCTTCGTATGCGGCTTCTGCGTCGGCGAGATCTTCTTTGGTTGCGCGCTCGGCAGCCAGGCGGATGGCGGCGGGTTCGACGATCCGACGCATTTCTTGGAGATCGCGAAGGAAGTCGGCCGTGAGTCCGACTCGCGATTGCCACGTAATCACGTCAGGGTCGAACCAATTCCACCGGTCCTCGGGAAGAACGCGGGTTCCCACCTTGGGGCCGGTCGATACGATGCCTTTGGCCACGAGAGACTTCACCGCTTCCCGCACTACTGTGCGCGAGACGCCCAACTCTGTGCAGAGCATGGGCTCGGGCGGCAGGCTCGCGCCGATGGCGTATCGACCCGAGAGTACTTCCAAACCCAGATGATCGAGCGTATTTCCATGAACGTTTTTGATTGACACGCGAAGCTACTTAAAGATATTTGTTTGTGGATATCATATGATGATAATATTATTCATGCAAGTGGGATTGCAGCAATCATCGCCATGCAATCGGTGCGGTCACGCAGGCTGCGGCGCTCCGAGGGGCGGCTGCAAAACAAATCTTTGATCGGTCAAGAAACGAAAATCGTCGCGTCGGTGAGCTTCGAAATCACATACAACCCAAAGAATGCAGCCCTTATTTATTCTGGGCTAGCAATCATTGTTATGGGAGTATCAGGAAGTGGAAAAACGACCTTGGCGTGCCAATTAGCGCGGGCGTTAGACGGAAAAGTTTTTGACGCGGATGACTTCCATGAGCCCGCGAGCGTGGAGAAGATGCGCTCAGGCGTCGCGCTCACTGATGAGGATCGTCTCCCGTGGCTCGCGCGGCTGAATTGGTTACTTCAAAATCATCTCGACGAGTCGAGCTTGAGCGGCTGGAGCGATCCTGTTCGACCGATCATTCTTGCTTGTTCGGCGCTCAAAGAGAGCTATCGCGCGGAGATTTTGCGCGGCGTACGCGATGCGCGGCTCATTTTTTTGGATGGCGATTTCCAAACGATTGCCGCGCGCATCCGTGACCGGAGCGCCAAGACGACGCACTACATGCCCGAGGCGCTTCTGCAATCACAGTTCGATGCGCTTGAGCGACCAAGCTCGGCGATCACCATTGATGTGAATCTGCCGCCAGACGCGCAGCTTCGCTGTGCGATTTCCTCACTTGGAATAAGTTCGGGTTAGCGCGATCCGTCGCAAACAATATGTGAGTGAACGCCGCACCAGTCTGCGCAATGCAGCTTGCAGAATTTCACAGATTCGGTATTCGCGGCGAGTTAGCCGAGTCGCCTCCGTGCGCGTGGCTTAGGCGCAGCAGCTGCGCCACCACTTGCGCCACCACTTGCGCCACGCCCGCGTGGGGCCGCACCTTCACGCGAGCCCCAGCGCCCACTACTTGGCGCTGCACTGCCACCACCATAGCCGCGTGCGCCCTCGGTGCGCGTACCTGCGTAGCCAGACCCAGCGGGAGCACGGCTTCGGCCTTTGAATCCCTCGCCGGCGCTGCTGCCTTGAGCATCATCGCCTCGAGGCGTTCTAGCCGCTCCGTATCCACGCGCACCGCTGTCGCGCTCGCTGCCACCTGTTTGATTTCGATCAGCGCCGCGTCGTCCGCGTGGTGCCCAGCCTTCGCGCGGTGTGCGGGTATCTGGCGCGGGTGCATCGTCGCTGCGACGAAAGCGACCGGCGGCGGGAGCTGCGTTGCTTGGTTCACCCGAACTCGCGCGAGTGCGCGGTGCGCTACGAGGCGGGTAGCCATCGCCGCGGCCTTCCGAATACGGCGCGCGACTCTCGCCGCTGCGTGGGCCGCGTTGATAGCCGCTGCCACCACCGCCTTCGCTGCGCGCATAGCCGCCCGTTCGCGGTGCGCGGGCTTCGCCGCGATCGCCGCCGCGCGCAGCACCGCGCGTGTTGTAGCCACCTTCGCGTGGGCGAGGATCGCGATCTGTGGGGCGCACAAACCCGCTGTCTTTAGTCTCGGCACTCGCCGGGAGTTTGGCGCGCGGGCCACGCGCACGAGAGCCGGGTTTCGTATTGGCGACTACCACTTCAGCGTCGAGCTCTGCGTTGCCATCATCCTGATTGCGCCAGAGCACTAGCAGTTTGCCAAGATGCTGAACGCTTTCGCAGGCGAGCTTTTCGCAGATTTCTGCCATGAATGCTTCGCGCACGGCGCGGTCATCAGAGGCAACGCGCACTTTGATCAGCGCGTGCGCGGTCAGCGCAACGTCGATTTCGTGGAGCACAGGGGCAGTCAGACCTTTATCGCCAATCATCACCACCGGATCGAGGTGGTGGGCGGCTGCGCGCAATGCGCGTCGCGCGCCCGAGGCGAGGTTTGAGGAGAGTGTCATGGTCATTGCTTTCGTGGTTTGCCCTAATTATCGCGCGTACAGCTCGCATTCAGGCGAAGCGCAGTGGAGCGAATGCGTAAAAATGGGTGGTCGTACTCAATTGCGTTCCCGCAGAAAAATAGCGCACCGTGCTCAACCCCTCCCAAAAGCGCCATAAATCAAATAAAGACTGGCTCGTCGAGCATGTCAATGATCCCTACGTGCTGCGCGCCAAATCCGAGGGCTATCGCTCGCGCGCGGTCTACAAGCTGATCGAAGTGGATAACAAAGACAAGCTCTTTCGCCCGGGCATGGTGGTGGTGGATTTGGGCTCGGCCCCTGGCAGTTGGTGTCAAGCGGTGGTGAAGCGGGTGAACGCGGGGGCGGCGAAAAACGCGGGCCGCGTGATCGCGATCGACCTACTCGAAATGCAAGGTATGGCGGGCGTTGAATTTTTGCAGGGCGACTTTAGCGATGATGCGGTGCTTGCGCAGTTGGAGTCGATGCTCGGGGGCGCCAAAGTAGACGTCGTGTTGAGCGATATGTTGCCAAACATGACCGGCGTGTCCGCGATCGACGGTCCCCGCTCAATCGGTCTGTGCGAAATGGCGGCGGAGTTTGCGCTCGCGCACCTGACGCCAGAAGGGCGTTTTCTAACCAAGGCCTATCAAGGGCCGGGTTATCAGGAGTTTTTCAACCAACTGAAAACACAATTCAAGTCCGTGGTCACCCGCAAACCGGACGCATCACGAGACCGAAGCGCAGAGATTTTCTTGCTCGCGACGGGTCCGAAATAGCGAGATTCGCGCTCGCCGCTGCGCTAATGTGAGATTGGACTCATCCGACGTCACGACGATTGTGGGAATAAAAAACTCGCGTCTTCACCGATTGGATGAGGGCTAGCCGATGATGCGATCAGATAACGACTTTATTGATTCATTGAACTTAGCCCATATAAAGTAAACGCTAAGTGAACTTGTCCACTGCGAGTCATCGCTTGGTTCTACGAGACCGAATGCGCTGTTAAGCGGACGGGCAGAGCGTTGAATTGCCGCCCGAGCTGGGACAGTAATCGGTTTTGTCGCCAAATGACGTCTAAATGTTAAGTGCGCAGTGGGCGTCTACCCGACCTTGAAAACAGGCGCACCACCTTAAAATCACCTATGGTTAAGGAAGTGCCAAGTTGCAGTGTTTAGCAACGACACGTTCCAGGAGAACTTAATCCGTGAACAACATGATGAAAAACATTGCGATCTGGCTCGTCATCGGCTTGGTCGTATTGACGGTCGTGCAGCAATTCGACAAGAGCAAAAAGTCGGATGCGGTGGCCTACTCCACGTTCATTGAGGAGCTTCGCGGCGGGCGCATCACTGAAGCCGATGTCGAAGGTCGGCGCGTTGTGTACAAAACAGCAGATGGCATGAAGGCGACCAACGTGCCCGGTGGTTATGACAAAGACCTGATCAATGATTTGATCAAGTACAACGTGAAATTTTCTGGCCGGCCTGAGGAAGGGCAGTCACTGCTCTCCACCATCCTGTTTTCGTTCGGCCCGATTCTTCTTCTCATCGGCGCGTGGATCTTCATGATGCGCCAGATGCAGGGCGGCGGCAAAGGCGGCGCGTTCAGTTTCGGCAAGTCGCGCGCGCGGATGCTCGATGAAAACAATAACTCGATCACTTTTGCCGATGTCGCAGGCTGCGATGAGGCCAAGGAAGAGGTGACCGAGATCGTCGACTTCCTGAAAGACCCAAGCAAATTCCAAAAGCTAGGCGGACGCATTCCGCGTGGTGTGTTGATGGTGGGCTCACCGGGTACCGGTAAGACCTTACTCGCCAAAGCGATTGCGGGTGAGGCGAAGGTGCCGTTTTTCTCGATTTCCGGTTCGGATTTCGTTGAGATGTTCGTCGGTGTGGGCGCGGCGCGCGTTCGCGA
>JAAFJA010000001.1 GCA_013298765.1 Betaproteobacteria bacterium | reverse complement strand
GCGCTAGGATCTACATTACGATGTTGATGCACCGAGGGTGGGCACGGCGTCCACCGACTCTATCGATCCGGGGAGCAATTCCGAAACGACGGGTGAACAATACAAGGGTGGGCACCCTGTGCCCACCGCTTGTGGGGCTGCGCAAACGAATGGTGGGGTGAGGGCTGCCGGCCCTACGCCGCTACGCAACTTACGGCAGCGCCCACACTCACCCGCGTTCGTGGCATGAGTCTGCACGACCAAGAGCGTGCCGCGCGCCTTTGCGCTTCCCGCGCAAAAAACCTCCCCATTTTGATAGTTGTTTGAGTCGCTTGCTCACGCTAGAACATCCGAAACCGGATTTCAAACAACAAACAGCGTGCAGCTTTCCCATCTTTGGCCGATCATCATCGGCGTTTTCCTGTGTCTCCTCCTCGCCCTCGTGATTGCGAAATTTGCAATCCGAAAGCGCGAACCGAATCCGTGGCCGTTCTATGCAAAGAGGCCGCTCACGCAACCTGAACAAGTTCTCTACTGGCGGCTCATTAAAGCGCTGCCGGAACATATGGTCCTCGCGCAAGTGCAATGCTCACGCGTGCTCGGCGTGAAGCGCGGATTCAATTTTTACGAATGGAATAACCGCGTTAATCGATTGAGTTACGACTTCGTTGTGTGCAGAAAAGACGGCAGTGTCGTCGCCGCCATCGAACTCGACGACAAAACGCACGAGTCCGCGACACGAGCGGAGCAAGACGCAAGGAAACAACGCGCGACCGAAGCGGCGGGCGTGCTTTTAGTGCGGTGGAATGTGGCGACGATGCCGGATGAGGCGGTGATTCGGGGGTTGGTGTGAGGCTGTGCGTCAACAGTTTGCGGGATCGCGTAGGTTGGGCAGCTGGGCGGCGTCTAGGTTGTGCTGGAATGATCGGCGAAGGGCTGCTTCGACCAGCGAGACACACTTTTCTACACTTCTCAAAGACCCATGAAACTAATAGAAATCGCTATCCACAACTTTCGCTCAATCATTGATGCGGAAATTGAAGCGCACTATTACATGTTGTTAGTTGGCGCGAACAACGCCGGCAAAAGCAATCTTCTCGGAGCCCTTAGGGCGTTCTATGACGATGCAAAATGGACAGCGGAGGACTTTCCAAAAGTCGGCGCGTGCGACTCAGAGTCTTGGGTTCAATTAAAGTTTGTCCTCGACGAGGATGAGTGGGATGGGCTTGCCGACGACTACAAAACCGGCACAACTGATCGAGCTCTGGTTGTCCGCCGCTACTTCAAATCCGACGATAAGACTCGTGTACAGAAAGACCAAAGCAACATCTATGGATTCATAAATGGACAACTAAGCAAGGAGCTTTTCTACGGGGCAAAGAATGTAGGAACGGCGAAGGTGGGGCAAGTCTTGTACGTGCCAGCATTGAGTACGCCGAATGAGCAGACGAAAATGAGCGGACCGTCTCCGCTTCGAAACATGCTCAACTTCTTGATGAAAAAAGTAGTGTCTGGTAGTGATGCCTACAAAAGAATCACCAAAGCATTTGAAGAGTTGAACGCGGAGGCTACGCAGAAAGATGGTTTCTTGGCGGAGATTTCGTCGCCGTTAAACGATGCAATCTTGAACTGGGGAATATCGATAAACCTCTCAGTAAACGCAATCGCTCCCGAGGACATTACAAAGTCGTTGATCCAGTTTGCTTTCGTTGATTCTTCGATGGGAAGTATTGCTTTTGATCTCGAACGGTACGGACATGGCTTCCAGCGGTCGGTCATTTACGAGTTAATCAGGTTAGCACCGACATTCAAAGAATCGAAAAAGTCGGACAAAAAAGAATTCAATCCAACGTTCAATCTCGTACTGTTCGAGGAACCCGAAGCGTTCTTGCGTCCAAATCAGCAAGAGAGTATGGCGTACCACCTTCGGCGTCTCGGTGCCGAGGCGGGGCAACAAGTGATCGTGACAACACACTCGCCGACTTTCGCGGGGAAAGCAGCGGAACAAATTGGTCAAGTGGCTCGTGTTGTGCGCACGCTGGGTATTACAAGGATTTGCCAGCCAAAACGCGCAAAGCTGGCGGATTTGTTTACGTCCGGCGGGGCGCTAGTTACGGCGTTGACGGCGTTCGTCGCAAACACGGCGATCGACGAAAACAGGAAGGCAAGAGCGAGGAAGATGATTGCAAACCCGCCTTCGGCTGAGATCGCGACGCAGGAGGAACGTTTCAGGTTCCAACTTTGGTTGGATGCCGAGCGTTCGAAATTGTTTTTTGCCAACAAGATCTTATTTGTCGAAGGGCCAACGGAGCGGGCGCTCTTTAATTATCTACTCGCAAATCAATGGTCAGATTTGAGCGCCCACACAATTTGTGTGGTTGACGTGCTTGGAAAGTACAACTTTCACCGCTTGATCGCGCTCGCATCAGCATTTGGAATTCCTCACGGCATCATGTTGGATGACGACGCGAATGGTCAAGAGGCGGAATTTCACAATGCTGTCAATGATCTCGTCTGCGCGTCTGCGACAGTACACACGTTGAGTTCTCCGTTCATGTTCCCGTCTTGTATCGAGAGCTTCCTAGGGCTACCTGTCCCAGAGCGTGGAGATCGTAAGCCGGTCGAGATGTTGAAGGCGATTACCTCCGGGAAGGTTTCAGACGAAAAGCTGAAACTACTTCGATCGAGTTTTTGCGCCGCTCTAGATATTAAGCCCGCAGGCTAGGTCGAGAAATACAGAGCCATGCGTACCACAAGGTCGTAGTTCGGATCGCTCGCGGATCCGACATTTCTCTCGTTGACTCGACGTTGTTTGGCGGAGCCCCTTCGGGTATCCGCCCTACGCGTTTGGATATGAGGCTGTCGCGCGGAACGCCCAGGAACCGCTGAGGTTTAAGTGTGTTCATGGTTCGACGGGCTCACCACGAACGGGGTCATGAAGCCACAGTGCTATCGTTAACGCCCTCGCACCGCGCACTCTCGGCACTCCTCAATTGCAAGGCCATCACACCCACCACTCGCACGACGCGCATTCGCACAAGAAGGCGGGTGACCGTTCGCACGCGGACACCCATGCGCATGCGCATGGGCACGCTCACTCGCACGCGCCCGCGACGTACGATCGCGCGTTTGCGATTGGGATTGCGCTTAATGTGAGCTATGCGATCGCGGAGGCGATTGCGGGCTGGTGGTTGAATTCGCTCGCGTTGATCGCCGATGCGGGCCACAATTTTTCGGATGTGATTGGCTTGTTGCTCGCGTGGTTTGCGGTGTGGCTTTCGCGCAAACAGCCCTCCGCGAAGCATTCGTATGGTCTGGGGCGGAGTTCGATTTTGGCGGCGCTGGCGAATGCGGTGTTGCTCTTGGTGGCGGTTGGGGTGATCGTGTGGGAGGCGGCGGATCGGCTGCAAACGCCGCATACCTTCGCGACGACGCCAGTGATGTTGATTGCGTCGGTGGGCATTGCGATCAATGGGTTCACGGCGTGGCTTTTCATGCGCGGCAGCCAAACCGATCTCAATGTGCGCGGCGCGTATTTGCACATGGTGGCCGATGCGGCGGTGTCGGCGGGCGTGGTGGTGAGCGCGCTGGTGGTGAGCTTTACGGCGTGGTTCTGGCTTGATCCAGTGGTGAGCATTGCCATCGCGGTGGTGATTGCGTGGGGCACCTGGGGCTTGCTTTCGAATTCGCTGCGCTTGTCGCTCGATGGCGTGCCCGCGCATATCGATGCGAAGGCGATTGAAAAATTCTTCACCGAGCAAGACGGCGTGAGCGAACTTCATGATTTGCACATCTGGGCGCTATCAACCGAAGCAGTCGCGCTCACAGCGCATGTGGTGTGCCCGAAGGGGCATCCGGGCGATGCGTGGCTCGCGCGCGTGAGCGAAGAGCTGCATGAGCGATTCGATATCGATCACGCAACGATTCAAATTGAAACGGGTGAGATGGATTGCGCGCACGTGCATTGCGGGGCGAGTCACGCGCATTGAGCTTAAAGGATTTGGCTGGTAGCCCAATTTCTATTGTGGCTAAAGGCGTAAATTGAAAAACGCAATATTTCGTAGTTATCTCGCCTAGCCCCAATTAAATATAGCGTTCAAGCGTTTGGCTATTAGCATTGACTAAGCCGCGCTCGCCGCGCCATGTCATGAAAGGTTTTCACCGCGCACTTCGTCTGGGCAGACATCTCGCGATTTTCCGCATCGGAATTCGCAACGTGTCATGCCTCTGAATGGAGAATCGCCGTGAAACTCAAGCCTTTGTTGACCGCTTTACCGAACATTGCCGCGCTCGCGCTTCTGGCGAGCCTTTCTTCCGCCGCCATCGCGAGCGATGCGTTGAAAGTGGGCAGCGCGCAGTCGAGCGCCAACGCGCAAAGCATCAAGCAACCGGTGTCAGCAAGCGTTAACCAAACGATGACTGCGCCGAAAAGTCCCGCATTCCCGGTGCAGCCCGCCGTTCCGATGAAGCCGCCCGTTGCGCCACCGATTACGCCACCTCCGGCGACGCCCGCCGCCCCGCCGATTCAAGACGCCGCGAAGGCGATGACCGTCGCGCCAAATGTTTTGGGCAATGCAATTTCAGGTTTGGGCGACGGCTCGCGCGGCATCGTGGCGGGTGAGTCGCTCACCATTCGCGGGCGCGGCTTCGGCGCAGGCGCGGGGCGGGTTGAGATTTTCGTGCAGACCTCGTCGAATTCGAATGCGCAGTTGCCGTTTCGCGTTTCGCAATGGAGCGATAACGAAATCCACGGCAGCGTCGGCGCGAGCATGGGCCTCAACGATGGCAAAGCAGCGATCACGATTTACCCAGCGGGGCGAGGCGTGAGCGAGGCGATTAACTCATCGCAATCGGGCATCGGCGGCGCGACGCATCAGGGCTGGCGCTTTCGTTTCACCGCGTCGCGCGCGGAGCAAACGCTCGCGATGAATGGGCTGGGTAGCGCGCTCACATCAAACTATCCCAACCCCACACCGCAGTTGATTCCGCAAGGCTCGGGGCTTATCAAAGGTCTTGCCGTTGCACGCCGATACCAGGCCGCGCTATTGGGCTGCACCGAAGCGCCGCCGAGTGATCGCTACAAAGTGGCGCTCGCGAGTGGCTTTGAATTGATCCGCGTGGCGGCGACGGATTTGAATGCGAACAAGCGGCATGGCCTTGGCAAACCCGAAGACTGCGACGTGCGCGGCACCGTGCCTTCAGCAAACTTCCTGCGCGTGGGCGCGGACGGCAGCTTCGTTGTGTCCCCCGGTTGGGACACGGTGAATCGCTACGGTCCGCGCAGCAAAGCGAGTTCGTGCAACAGCTCTCGCTTCATCGGTATCTCCAAAACGCCACTCGGATTTGATTGGGACAACATGCCCACCGATCGCTGCGCCGCAAACTCGGAGTACGCAATCGACCATTTGATCGTTCGCGGCCCTGCGGGCGTGAATCCGCTTACCGGCGGCCCAACGAATGGCGCTACGATAAAGTAGCGCGCTGCGCGGCAGTCGCGCAAGAACCTCCGTTATGAATTCACCGCACCCCACGACTCCCGTCACACGCCCCACGCTCACCACCGAAGAGTGGCGGCGTGTTTTCGAACTCTACGACGGCGGCGCCGAAGGCGAAGTTGGGGGCGATGAACCCGAGGCGATTCGCACCGCGCTCGCGTATCTGCGCAACACGCGTATGCGGAACGCACCTGAGACGCGCGAATTCGAATCGGTGGCGAATTCGATGGCAAGCTCGGTGCTGGGTTTGAGTGAACCAGTACGCGGCGCAACGCTCGGCCGCTATCGCTTGATTGAGCCGATTGCGCAGGGCGGCATGGGCAGTGTGTGGCGCGGTGAGCGGTCCGACGGGCTTGTCTCGCAAAACGTGGCGATCAAACTGTTGGGATCGCTCGCGATTTCGCGGCAGGCGAGGGCGCGCTTTATTCGCGAAGGCGAACTGCTCGCGAAACTTAATCATCCGAACATCGCGCGGCTGCACGACGTCGGCCTCACCGAAGACGGTCAGCGCTTCCTCGTGATTGAGCTGATCGACGGCGAGGACATCACTGCGTTCTGTCGTGGCAAAACTCGCGAGGAAACGCTCGCCGTTTTCCGCCAGCTATTAAGCGCGGTGGCGTATTCGCATTCGCAGCTCGTGCTTCATCGCGATATCAAACCCGCGAACGTGCTTGTGGATCGCAGCGGCCAGGTAAAGCTTTTGGATTTTGGCGTTGCCAAGCTTGCAGATGACGAGGGCGATGATGAAGGGCTGACTCGTTCGATGGGACGCGCTTTGACGGAGCGCTATGCCGCGCCCGAGCAATTCGTGGATGACAACGTGGGCACGTCCGCCGATGTGTTCGCGCTCGGCTCCTTGCTCGTGGAATTGTTAAGCGGCGAGCGAATCGAGTGGACGCATCCGAAGAAAGAATGGGTGAATGCATCGCTCGCGGTCGCGTTGAAGACATCGCTTGCGAACGTGCCCGATGATTTGCGCGCGATTGCAAGTAAAGCGACCTCGCGCGAACCGGCGGAGCGCTATGCGAGCGTGGGCGAGTTCGACGACGACGTCGCACGATTCCTCGCCTCCGAGCCAGTGCGCGCACGACCCGCAAGCGCATGGTATCGCTTCACGAAATTCGTGCGCCGTCATCGCGGATCTTTCGGTGCAGGCGTTGCCGCAGCGCTCGCGGTGGTGGCGAGTTTGGTGTTTGCGGTCGTGCAGCTCATTGAGGCCCGCAAGCAAGAGCAAATTGCGCAGACTGAGGCCGCAAAGGCAAAAGAAATTGCCAAGTTCACTACGGGGCTCTTCACCGTACTCGATCCGAAAGTTGCATCGAATGTAGATCGCTCAAAACTCACGGCGAAAGAAATTCTTGATGCTGGACGCGCACGTATCAAGACAGAGTTGCACGATCAGCCCGAAGTACGGATTGCGATGCTCGGTACGATGGTTGAGATTTATGGAAGGCTGGGCGACGAGCGGCAATTCACCGAATTGCTGAACGAACAAATCGCGCTGGCGAAGGCGCACTATGGTGAGTTCCATCCCATCGTTTACGAGGCGCAATCGCTTGACCTTTGGAGTGATCTTTACGGTGGGCTTTACGCCGATGCTCGTCGCAAACTCATGGCGCTAGACGCGACTGCACACGAGCGAGGTGAAACCGGTGCAATCGGGGACGAGCGCGCAGCGTCCCGACTGTTTGCTTGGGCGCGGATTAGCGAGAAAGAAGGAAAAGACACGAGCGAAGAAGTGGTTAAGCGCTACGAAGCTGCCATTGCGGAATTTATTCGAGCGAAGTCCAGCTCGGCGGATTTTTCTGCGGCACGTGCGAGCTACGCTACCGCGCTTGTCAATGCGAATCAGCTCGATCGTGCTGTGGTCGAGTATTCTGAAGCGATTGCAGCATTCGAGCGAGCACAGGCGCGCAATTCGAAAGATAGCAACATTGGCGATCTCTCGATCATGCTATTGGAGCGAGGCAAGGCGTATGCCACGCTCAAGCGTCCGATTGACGCAGAGCGAGACATGCGGCGTTCGATCGAATTGATGATCCAGTCTACAGATCCTGATCACGTTCTCACCAAAGAAGCGCAGGCTGAGCTTGCGTTGTTTCTGCATCGCCAAGAACGGCGTGACGAGGCTTGGCAGCTTTTTGCGCGGATTGATGCAACCGCCCCAACTATAGTGATTGGGACGCGTGGGATGGAGTTCGTGCAGCAGGTTCGTGCACGAATGCTCGCGCGCGAAAACAAATTCGATGCGTCACTAGACGCGCTAGCCGCAGCCATTGCAGGTTGGAAAAAAGCTGAAAACAATCCAGTTGAACTCGCTAATGCCGAGCAACTACGTACTCGAATCGAGGGCATGCGCGCAGAGCGCAAGTCTCAATCACCTAGTCGATAAGCCAAAAACGCCCGCGCTTTTTCCCAATCGCGCGCGGCGGTAGCGAGTGATATCCCGAGCGCTTCGGCGCATTCTTCAACGGAAAAGCCGCCGAAGTAGCGTAGCTCGACCAAGTCGTGGCAGCGCTGATCAATTTCTTTGAGTTGCTGCATCGCTTCGTTCACGGCTAGCACGCGCGTGTGATCTACGCGTTCACCTGCAAGCTCTGTGACGAGCGTGACGCCCTGAGCACCGCCGCCGCGCTTTTCCGCATCGCGCTCGCGCACATAGTCGACGATCACGCTGCGCATCACTTTGCTTGCGTAGCCAAAGAAGAGCTTACGGTTTTCGACGTTTTTGGCGTCGTACTTGAAGAGCCGTTCGTACGATTCGTGCACCAAACTCGTGGGCGAAAGAAGCGTGAGGGTTGATTCGCGCGACACTTTGGAGCGAGCCAGCGCTTTGAGTTCCCGGTACACCGCTTCGAAAAGAGACGAGCGCGCGGATTCGCCGCCCGACTGGGCAGCTTGCAAAAGTTCAGTGATTTCCGGAGGGGCTTCGGGCACTTGAGAGGTTTTTTCTCGCTATTTCGTCTGGGGAAACAGTGAGCAAGTTCCGCGAAGTAGCGCGCCGCGGTTTGGCGTTGAGTGCGAAATCGACAAATGCGAGGCATAGCGGGGCTATGTTGAGCATTTTCGATGCAGCAATCAATGTCAAAGCGCGGATGCGATGATCGCGTGACACTTGCGCAGTGTTTCCCCCATGCTATCCGAACTGTTTGACGAGAAAGGAATCCCCGTGAATACCGCAATCCGCTTCACTATTGCCTGTGCCCTCGGCGCAACGCTTACGCCCGCGCCCGTCCTCGCGCAAGACGCGAGCTGCGCCGCCTATATCGATGCGACTACGCCCAAGCCCGATCGCCCTTACCGCGTACAGCAAACGATCAAACTCGATGGCAACGAGATGAAAAGCGAAGCGGTCTACATCAACAACACGATTTACACGCGCTCGCCCGATGCCGCAGGCAGCAAATGGCGTGCGACGCCGATGCCAGATCTGAAGGAAGCCATTGCGATGGCGAAGAAAACGACATCGCGCTGCAGCATGACGGGCGTTGACGCGCTCGATGGTAAGCCGATGAAAGTGTGGACCAGTTACGCCACGACGCCGTTTGAGCCAAAACCGTCGCAATGGAAGACCTGGATTAGCGCGACCGATGGGCGGGTGTACCGACAATCCTCAGACGGCATCGATCAGCGCATCTTCTACGACAACGTAAGCGCGCCAGCGGCGAGCGACATGGCTCAGCCGCGCAAGCGGAAGTGAGCAGACATCTCGCGAGAACCGGGGCGGAGTTAGGGTTGATAGCGCGTTCGAGGTAGGCGCGGGCTCGACCGCGCTCAGGCGGCATCCCGCTTCCGCCAACCAAGCGACGCCACGTCGTCGCCTACAACCCTCTCCCTGTAGGCGCGGGCTTGACCGCGCTCTTGTGGCATTCCACTTCCGACAGCGATAGCGACGCCAAGTCGTCGCCTACAAATCTCTCGAGACGCAAGCGATGTCAAGCCCTCGCGTACAAACTGCTTTTCTGATCAGTGAGAGTTTTTAGCGGCGCATTGCGTCTGGTGAGTATCCGAGACTTTGATGAGCCCATTACCATGCACGCACCCGGTACACGCTACCTTCGTACGCTCTCACGCGCCGCGCTTTCGCTCGCGGCGCTTGTAGCGATTGCAACTGCGACGATATCCGCCCACGCCGCAACCATTGTCGTCAACGGTTCAGATGACACCATCCACGCGGGAAACTGCAGTTTGCGTGCTGCGGTCGCGAGTATGAATGCGGCGTCGCTTCAAGGGGCGTGCACCAATACAGGGGGCGCATTTGGCAGCGGCGATCTGATCACGTTTGCACCCGCCGTCACGGCGATCACGCTGAACGACGCCGCTGGCAATAGCCTCATCGTCAGCACGAATAACTTGGTGATTCAAGGCAACGTGATCGTTGAGCGAAACACCGGTTCTTCCAATGCGTTTCGCGTTATCAGCCACACCGGGAACGGCACGCTCACGCTTTCGGGCTTAACCATTCGTGGCGGTTTCACGACCTCGGCGTCGGCCGGGGCCGGGGTGTTTTCGCTGGGCACGGTGAACTTGCTGAACGCAACCGTTGAAAACAACATTACCAATTGCGCGACCGGTTGCAACGGCGGCGGCATCGCAGCCGCGAGTGTCACCGCATCAAACAGCTCGATTCGTAATAACCAAGTGCGCGGTACGGGCGCGTCGGGCGGCGGCATTTGGTCGACTGGGCTGGTTGAACTGGCTAACTCTGATTTGGCAGACAACCAAGTTGTCGCGGGCGGATGCGGCGGGGGTGTTTACGTGGGCGGCGACGTGACTTCACGCTTGCGAATTATTTCGAGCTACGTCGGTGGCAATCGCGCGCAGGACTCAAGTGGCATGGGCAGCGGCAGCGGCGGAAATGGCGGGGCGATTTGCGCGTCCGATGGCTTGACCGAGATTTTGAATTCGGAAATTCGCGGTAATGATTCACTCGGCGAAGGCGGCGGGATCTACGCGATCAATACCGTCTCGATTGACCAAAGCTCGCTCAGCGGCAACTTCGCGCTACGTGGCGGCGGTGCACTGCGCTTGGGTTTTACCGCGACCGAGCATCAAATCAGGAACAGCACTTTCCACAATAACTCGGCAGGCATTTCCAGCAGCAATTCCGGCAACGGCGGCGCGATTTTGATGACCAACGCGGTCACGATCAACAACAGCACCTTCTCAAACAATCGCTCTGCCGGATTGGGCGGCGCGATTCTGCATAACGGCGGCACGCTTTCAATGACGAGCACGATCGTTGCGAATTCGGTTTCGCAGAACCCGGCGAACGGATCAGGCACGCTCGACATCTATCGCAATAGCGGCACCGCAACGATGCTCGGTAGCAACAACCTGATTCAAAGCGCGCTCAACATCACCGTGCCAGCGGGAACACTGACTGCGAACCCGTTGCTTGGCCCGCTCTCCGATCTCGGCTGCGTTGCGCCCGCAGGCTTTAGCGGAAGTTCGATTGGCTGCCCGCGCGGCATGCTGCCTGGCGCAGGAAGTCCCGCAATTAACGCAGGTGCGAATCCGCTCTCTCTTTCGTTTGACCAGCGCGGCAGCGGCTTCCCGCGCGTAATCGGCGGTCAAGCCGATATCGGCGCGATCGAAACCAGCGTGGCAAGCGTAGGGCCGTGGCCCATCACAGTGCAAGTGCTTCCCACACCCACTGTCGGCAACGTAAGCTGCACACCGAACCCCGTGCCCAACGGTCAATCAACCACGTGCACGGCCATTGCAAATCCTGGCTACGTGTTCAACGGCTTCTCCGGTGCATGCGTGGGCGCAACCTGCGTGTTGAACAATGTGACGGCGGGGCGAAACGTCACCGCGCAGTTCTCAGCGATTGTGGTTTCGACTCCGGCGACTGCCGTGCCAACGATGAATTCGCTGGCATTGTTGGCGCTGCTGACCGCGCTCGCCGGACTGGGTGGCGCAAGGGCTCGTCGAGTGCGGTAGTTGAGTTGGCGCAAACCGGCTACCCCTTATCTTTTCCTCGAAGAAACTAAAGGGCTGGTTTGACTTGGTTCTCTGGAGCGCTCAGTTCGGCCGGTGAATCATTTCTCGCTGGCTACGGAATCAAGGATTGCCTGCAAGTCCTGGGGAATCGGCATCGGTTTGAATGGGCTGATGTTGGAGCCACCCGTGTTGCCGATTGGAACCCAACCCATCGGCGTGGCGACAGCGGCGCCGAGAATGCGCGTGATCTGCCCAATGATCTCTTTTGGCTTTCGATTGCGCATTCCCCAGGAAAGCATCAGGCAATGCGTCCGAAGATGTTCGACGGTCGAGGTTTGCCCAAGTACGTGCGCTCGTTCGAGGTGCATGAATTCCGATGCGAAATCCCCTGCGAGTCGCCGTTCGCGCGCAAGCGAAACTTCGTGATCAACGTAGGGTCGGATTTTGGTGGTGAAGCTCAAGGCTGGAGGTCCTTGTTGGTGGAGTTGATCGGCATTACGTGCGGGTAGGTCGTGTCGCTCTGTTGGCAGCGATTGCATGTGACGCACCTTTGCAATCTGGCGCACCCAGCAATTGAGGACGGTGGTGCAACTTTGCCTCGCATCGAGAGAGCTACGAGTTTGCTCTAGCAGCAACGGGTTAAACGGAATCGATAAGACTCGTTGGTCGCATCTGGTGTTTCTGCTTCGTTCGTTATCGAGTTGAGCCGCCATATTCTCATCGCGCGCCCGTCGATTCAATATTCGTGAGGACGAAAGTTTTCATTCCGCTGCGCAAAATCAGCTTAACCGGCGCGAACAGGCCGTCGACCTGCTGAGGCGATCATTGCGTTGCGAGTCAGTGTTCAGCAGGCTCGTTCGTCGACGAGTGCATCAGGTACGAACGGCTCAGGACGTTGAGGTGGGAAGTGCAATGCTTTTTGATGCCGTCGGTGTTTCGGGAGGCGACAATGAATCGAACACTGCCGAGCGCGCGTACGATGAATGCCCCTTAAGCGCGCTGACCTTCGCCGTCGTCGCTCTCAACGCGCGTGAACACGCTGGCCGCCGAAGCCCCCGTGTACGCTATCCAGAATACGCCACCGCGTGCTCTTTGAGAGCCGCGAGCGGCACGATATCGAGCGACTTTTCGTGAGTTGCTTCAAGCACCACCTGCGGCGCGCAGCCTGCGCCGTACGCTTCTAGCCAGCGCGCGGCGCAAAGGCACCAACGATCACCCGGTTCGAGGCCGGGAAATGCGTACATCGGCACTGGCGTTGAAAGATCGTTGCCGCGAGACTTCGAAAAGGCCAAAAACTCGGCCGTCATGATTGCGCACACCGTGTGTGAGCCCGCATCTTGCGGCCCGGTTTCGCAACAACCGCTGCGGGTGAATCCAGTGAGAGGATCAAGGCTACAGTCTTTGATCGGTGTGCCTAGTACGTTGAGTCCGCGATACGCCATAGAAAACTACAAAAACAGGATCGCAATTGCGAGAAGAAAATCGGTGAAGCCGACAATCATACTCTGGCGACGGACTACCTTGGCGAGCGCGGCGGCGAGCCGCGCTCTGCTCATGCAAGCGCGTGTTAGAGCGCCTTAGTCGGCCTTGATATTGCGTGATACGATCAATTTCTGCCACCGCGCAAATTCGCTCGCCTGGAACGCGGCAAACTGTTCGGGCGAATTGAGCACGATCTCGAACCCAAGGTCGGTGAGCTTGCTCGCCGTTTGCGGATCGCGAATGGTGGCAACGATGGCGTCATGGATGCGCTTCTTCACGTCTGCAGGTAACCCCTTCGGCGCGGCCACTGCCTGCCATGAATACACGTTCGCGTCTTTCACGCCACTCTCTTCAAGCGTGGGCACATCGGGCAAGAGCGGCGAGCGCTTCGCGCTTGTAATCGCGAGTGCGCGCAGTTTTCCTGCCTTGATTTGCGGCATCGCGGTGTTGATATTCATCCACGACGCGTTGACCTGGCCGCCGAGCAAATCGGTCATCACTGGGCCGCCGCCTTTGTACGGCACGTGAACGCCCGTGGTGCCGGTTTGTTGCCAAAAAAGCTCCGCCGTTAAGTGATCGCTGCTGCCGTTGCCCGAGGAGCCGAAGGTCATCTTGTCGGGGTTCGCCTTTTGAAACGCAATGACCTCGGCGAGGGATTTCTGCGGCAGCGCCGCCGGAACGACCAAGACGTTTGGCGCTTGCACGACCACCGTGATCGGATCAAAGTCTTTGAGCGCGTCGTAATTCACCTTAATCAGGTGCGGTGCGATCACGAATGGGCCGAGCGAAGAGACAAAAATCGTGTAGCCGTCGGCTGGAGATCTCGCAACTTGCTGCGCGCCAATCGTGCCGGTGGCCCCGGCCTTGTTGTCAACCACGATGGTTGCGCCACCGAGCCGCGCGCCCATGCCGCCCGCGAGCGTGCGCGCGATCTGATCGGTGGAGCCACCGGGCGGAAAGGGCACCAAAAGTGTGATCGGCTTGTCGGGCCACGCCGAGGCAGCGAAGCTGGCAATCGCACCGAACGCAAAAGCAGCGATTTGACGTTTCATTGAAGTCCTCCTTGGGTGCGCTATGCGCACACAATTGTGGTTGCCAATCGCGAGCGCCTGCTCTGCGCGACTGATTGGGTGAACTATGTGCAAGCATTCTCGCCAGTTGCAGGAAGTCTGGTCTCTCGCGAAACGTCGAAAGTGGAACGGGGGCGCGGAATCGCTATGATCGTGTGATGGAAAAAAGAGTTGAATCTAATCAAGCGGGTCGGTCGTCGCCGATGAAGCCGTTTGTCATCGCAATGAACGCCGCGGACAACGTGGCGATTGTGGCAAACGCAGGCGGCCTGCCCGCTGGAACGACGCTCGAGAGCGGCTTGACCTTTCTTGAAGGCGTGCCACAGGGGCACAAAGTCGCACTCACTGATATCGCGAAAGACGCGCCGATCAGGCGCTACAACGTCACTATTGGTTTCGCAAAAGAAATGATCGCGCGCGGCCGCTGGGTGACCGAGCAGCTCCTTCGTATGCCCGAAGCGCGCTCGCTCGACGATTTGCCGATTTGCACCCAAGCCGCGCCGAATGTTGAGCCGCTCACCGGCTTCACTTTTGAGGGCTATCGCAACCCCGATGGCAGCGTCGGCACGCGAAATATTTTGGCGATTACGCAAACTGTGCAGTGTGTGTCGGGCGTCACTGAATTTGCGGTGAAACGCATTCGCGATACGTTGTTGCCCAAATATCCGAACGTGGATGACGTCGTGGCTTTGGAACACAGCTACGGCTGCGGCGTCGCGATTGATGCGCCAGACGCTGTGATCCCGATTCGAACGCTCAAGAACATCAGCTTGAATCCGAATTTCGGCGGTGAGGTGATGGTGGTGAGCCTGGGCTGCGAGAAGCTACAGCCCGATCGCTTGTTGCCACCCGGCTCGATTCCGATTCGGGATGAACGTTCGGCAAACGCGGCGGAAGCGCTGGATGTGGTTTGCTTGCAAGACGGTGCACACGTGGGCTTCATGAGCATGATTGATTCGATCGTGCGTCAGGCGGAACTCCACCTTGCGCGCTTGAACGCGCGCAAGCGGGAAACCATTCCGGCGAGCGAGCTCGTGGTTGGCGTGCAATGCGGTGGGAGTGATGCGTTCTCCGGCGTGACCGCGAATCCGGCGGTCGGTTTCTGCACCGATTTGCTAGTGCGCGCGGGCGCAACCGTGATGTTCTCTGAGGTCACCGAAGTGCGCGATGGCATCGCACAACTCACCGCGCGCGCCGCAACGCCCGAAGTCGCGCAGGCGATGATTCGCGAGATGGCTTGGTATGACGCCTATCTTGCTCGTGGCAGCGTGGATCGCAGCGCCAACACGACGCCCGGCAACAAGAAAGGCGGGCTCTCAAACATCGTCGAAAAAGCGATGGGCTCCATCGTGAAATCGGGTTCGATGGCTATCAGCGGCGTGGTGCCGCCCGGCGAAAAGGCGGCGAGCAAAGGTCTCTTGTATGCGGCAACACCGGCGAGCGATTTCATTTGCGGCACGCTTCAGCTGGCAGCAGGAATGAATCTTCACATCTTTACGACAGGCCGCGGAACGCCTTACGGGCTTGCGGCTTGTCCGGTGGTGAAAGTGGCCACGCGCACTGAGCTCGCCGAACGTTGGCACGATCTGATCGACATCAACGCCGGGCGAATCGCCGACGGCGACGCGACGATTGAGTCACTCGGTTGGGACATGTTTCACCACTTGCTTGACGTCGCGAGTGGTCGCAAAAAGACGTGGGCGGAACAGTGGAACCTGACCAACTCGCTCACGCTCTTTAATCCTGCGCCGGTGACTTAAACCCAGATTTTCCATTAGGAATCGCGAGCGCTGTCGGTCACTTTGGGCGCATTTTCCGCGCCATTTTTGTCGCCGTATCCCCGATACGCCGATAAAAATTCCGCGAAAACTGCATCCCAAATCGCCTCGACATCGTTTCGCGCCCTAATGGAAGTCTGGGTTAAACGCAGCCTTGCCGCTGAATCGTTCGGGGTGGCGCGCCAGAGTGCGCACGAGGAGGCGATACACGTCGCCATCGAACGGCATGGGCTCGCCGCCTGAGAGCGCGCACCAGCGATCAAACTCAATCAAGTCAACGCGATCGTTCACCACATCGCGCTCTTCGTAGATGGCGCGTCCTTCGAACGGCCACGGTGGGAATGCAAGTGCTCCAAATGCATCCAGCACCCGTGCTCTATGATCGGCGCTGCCCTCTGCGCCTTCGCAAACGCCATGACAGCGCCCGACTTGGCGCGAAAAGCAGCGCTCGCCCTTAATTCTTGGGGACGAGAAGCCCAGAGCGTGATCACAAAGTTCATGCGCTTTTCCTGCATACATCAACCACTTTCGTGCGCTCGCTTTGTCGGTAAAGGGGCCAAACCGAAGAGCGCTCGGTGCGGCGGGCTCTTGTTCTTCCTCACTCGCGCTCACCCAACGCGGCGCGTCGGAATCTTCGCCGAGCACAAGAAAACCGATCTTCTGCTTCCTTCGCAGCGCCACATTGTGAAGTGGCAGTTTTTCCTTCACGAGTTGTGATTCGAGCAGCAGCGCGCCGAATTCACCCGCCGTCGGCATCCATTCGATACGCCGCAATTCTTGAGAAAGACGCACATCGTTCGGCGACATGTGATCGCTCGAAAAGTGAGCACGCACGCGTTCGCGAAGTGCCTTAGCTTTGCCAATGTAGATAGGCAAATCGTTGATGCCGTAAAACAAATAGACGCCGGGAGAATCGGGCAGCGCTTCCAGCGCATCCGGTGGTAGGTGCGCCGGAAGCGACGGCATCTTTAGAAGCGATCTCGCGGCGGCAGCCACGCTTTGCTCGTCGTGCTCGCCACACGCATGATGAACGAACTGAGCCGTCGCAAGCGTGTCACCGAGCGCGCGGTGTCGATTCTCAACCTGCAAGCGGTGTCGCGCAACGATTGCATCCAGACCGTGCCCAGATGCGTCGGGATAGAGCTTGCGTGAAAGCCGAACTGTGCACAGCACGTCGCTCGTAAATGGCTCGCCGGCGCGGCGAAATTCGTTCTTGATAAACCCGTAGTCGAAGCGTGCGTTGTGAGCGACGAAATACGCGCCCTCAAGTTGGCCCCGAAGTTCGTCACGAAGATCGAAAAACGTAGGCGCATCGCGCACCATACTATTCGTAATCCCTGTGAGCGCTTGAATCTCCGATGGAATCGGCACACCAGGATTCACGAGTGATTGCCACACACGTGGGGGATGTGCGCGTGAGAAGCGAATGATCGCCACCTCTGTCAGTCGATCTTCAAGCGGCTTGGTACCGGTGGTTTCAACATCGATGAATGCAAAGTCGCCGAGAGCGAGCAGAGCGTCGGGAAGGTTGGCGATTTCGCGCATAACCGATCAATTATCGTCGGACTCGATCCGCTTGCATCCTTTCTCAGAGCGCACGTTGTGCGCGCTTTAAAGGAGTTACGATGGGATCGCAGCCTTCAAACGAACGGCAGAGTTCAGAAGTCCTTGCGTGGTCGCTTGCTTGTCGTTTAGAACGGCAGGCGCGCCGCGCCGTCTCTCGTTGTGTCCTACGGCTTCGGAACTAACGCCAATGCGAGTGTCACGCTGAAAAGCGCGGCGATGCTCGACGCGGCGGTGGCCGCGGTAACCATGTCTTCATTCGTGCGATAACGCTGCGCGAAGATGAAGGCATTCACGCCCGTAGGAAGCGATGCGCAAACAACGGCGACGGCAGTGTAGAGAGGCGAAAGTCCTACCGCGTAGCACGCCGCGAAAACGAGCAGCGGGTGCATGAAATTCTTGATGATCGTGAACGTAAACGCGGCGCGAAGATTTTCCTTGAGCGCCATCTTAGAGAGCTGCGCACCCATCAACACGAGCATGATCGGGCCTGCGGCTTGCGACAGAAATCCAAGCGGTTGATCGATCCATTGCGGGAGCGGGAGTCCTGCGAAGTTCCAAGTCAGACCGACGAGGATCGGCAAGATCACAGGATGAATCACCGACTGTTTCACCACGTGCACGATCGTATGCCCCAGCGATTCCGTGGCCACTTCACGCTTGGCACGCCACACTTCAATCCACACGGTAGCGGTGGTAATAAGGATCAGCGAGTGCAGCGCGATGATTGATAGCTGGAGCTTTAATCCCGCATCTCCAA
The DNA here is from genome assembly GCA_013298765.1 of Betaproteobacteria bacterium. GTDB lineage: Bacteria > Pseudomonadota > Gammaproteobacteria > Burkholderiales > Casimicrobiaceae > Casimicrobium. Next base: position 549,561 of record JAAFJA010000001.1, on the reverse strand, counting down.
ACGCGAGTTTCTGGATGGGCACACCGAGCTGCACGGTGTTGGAAAACACGCCCGTGATGCCGAGCACCACGGCTCCCGGCACGGCTTCTTTCCAGACGTTTTTCGCAAACAGCGCGATCGCAAAAAACCACACCACCGTGACTGAAAAATACACGGCTAACAGCTTGAAGTCGGACGTATCGAATTGCGAAGTCGCCATCGCGCGAAACAATAAGCACGGGAGAAACAGAAAAAAGACAAGGTCCGAAAGCGCCTTGATTCCTGCGCTATCCATCACCTTCTTGCCCGCGATGAAACCTGCAATCACAATGATTGCAGCGGGCAAAATGACTTGAAGCGTGGTTAACACGTGTGTTCGGCGATGGCTTTACGCGTGAGTAGCGTATCGCGATGCGAGGGACGCGCTAGATTCCAGATTCTTCATGCGGCGGCGTAACCAAGAGTTTGTCGACGCGCTTGCCGTCCATATCGAGCACCTCGAACCGATAGGCTTGAAGACTCGCGTGATCTCCCACTTGTGCGATACGTCCCAATTCGGCCATGACAAATCCGCCAAGGGTTCGATAGCGTTCATCGGCTTCACCCGGGAACGCGGGCGCGGCTGGGAAGATTTCGCGGAAGCGATCAAGCGTTGCTGCGCCGTCGATTAACCAGCTACCGTCGGCGCGCTTGGTCGCGTCTGAGTTGGCCGGCTCATCTTCGTCACCCAGGTCGCCCACGATAGTTTCAAGCACATCCTTGAGCGTGACGAGTCCGAGCACTTCGCCGTGTTCATCGACGACGAACGCCATCGAGGCTTGGGTGCGTTTGAAGGTAGCGAGCACTTCAAGCACAGTAACTGTTTCTGGCACAAAATGCGCGTCTTTGCGGACCCGCTCCGGCATCAACTTTCCGCTCTTGAGCTGGTGAGCCAAAAGGTCGCCCGAATCGATCACGCCGATCACGTTCGACACATCGTCACGCACAACGGGATACACCGTGAAGGTGCTTTCCTTCAGTAGTTCTTCAATCGCGCTTTGTTCGGCATTTACATCGATGTAGACCATGTCCGCACGCGGCGTCATGATGCGATCGACGGTGTAGTCATCTAGGTTGAATACCCGCTGCACGATTTTGGATTCATCGGCTTCAAAGACGCCCGCATTCGCGCCTTGCCGAACGAGGCCCTTGATGTCTTCTTCGGTGACTTGTGAGTCGTCGATTTCAGGTTTACCGAATGGTCGCAGTAAGAAATCGGTGCTGGTCGAAAGGAGCTTCACCACGGGTGAGGCAATTTTTTCTACCAGTTTCATGGGGCGCGACACCACCTTCGCGATCCGCTCTGGGTACAGGATGCCGATCCGCTTTGGCACCAGCTCGCCAAAAATGATCGAAACGATACTGATGCCGAGCAGAACAATCGCGACGGCCGTTTCCTTTGCATACGGAGCGATCAGCGTGAATTGTTCAAGCCAGTTTGAAAGCGGGCCACTAAACGTGCTGTCACCGTAAGCGCCTTGCGCGAGCGTGATCAGCGAAATACCCACTTGCACGGTGGATAGCAGCCGCGTCGATTGGAATTGGAGCTGCAGCGCTGTAGCGGCTCCGCGATCACCGGCGGCGGCGGCTTGCTCAAGACGAACTTTTTTTGCGGAAACCAGAGCGATTTCGCTCATGGCAAAGAGGCCGTTCAGAAGAATCAGCCCGAGGAGTATGAGTACGTCCAAAGCGGTACGTCGGTAAACACTGGGCACACAGTTTATCTTAGGGCGATACGGCGGTATGGGATAAACATTCAAATAAAAGCCAAATTCGAGTGGCTCCAGCGCGCTGAAAATTTTGATAAAGACAAAGCGTTAAACCCGATGAAACGTCTATTTCATCGGGTTTAAGTCGGAAAAGTTGCCTTTCTAGCGTGGCCCAACTGGACCGGCTCCAGGGATTCGTCCCGGCACCCGAGTGCCGCAGCGCTCGACTTCGTTCATGAGCGCACCATTACGAATGCCACCGCCTGGAACTGGTCCGACGCCTGGGATCGGCTTGATGCCATTTCCACAATAGTCGTCCATCAGCGCTGCGTTTCCTGCGAAGCCGCCGGCTTGAATAGCGCCTGGGTTGGCTTTTGGACCGCCATATTTTTTCAGGTTCTCAATGTGATGAGCCTGCGCTGCAGCGGCATTCAAAGTTGCGGTTTGGGCAGCGATTTGTGGCGCAGCCGACGCATGAAATGCGACCACTGAGACCAATGCGGCGAGGAGGAGGGAAGTTTTCATGTGGATTTCCTTTCAAGAGAGATGTGAATGATTCACATTGATTAAGTCGAAAGGAAAGCCTGCGCGGTTCAATATGCGGTGAAAATATCCCTACATCCTGTCTTCACGTTGTTTGGCCAAGCGATACATGATCGCGCCGCACGCGATGCAAAGCACATCGAAGAGCACACTAAACACGCGCGCAAACGAGCGCAAGGTGTTGTCATCCTTCGGCGCGAAGAACAGGAGCAGTAAATGGATGACTGCGAGTCCGATAAACAAGATCGCGGCAGCGTAGCCAAAGCGCGGGTCCTTTTTCCAGAAAAAGAGCGCCACACTGCCAAGCGTCGCAATTAAACCGAGGTTCAGGAAGAAATCAAACATCGCTCAATTATCGGATGACGGCGGCTGGCATCGGTGCCCACCGATTTTCGGTCGCCACAATCAGCGAGGAGCGCCAATCGCTTGCTCGTAGAACGCGAGCGTGGAGAGCGTTTCAAACCCTAGCCGTGCAAGGATCGGCTGGCTTTTTGGACTCGCCTCAACCGCCAGATACTGCGCGCCACGCGCCTTTGCTATGCGGGCGCGCGCCGCGAGCATCGACTTGTAAGCGCCGTGTCCGCGCCACGCGGCTTTCGTCGCACCACCGCAGAGCAACACGATGGCGTCGCCCGGGTGATGAAAGAGATAGCCGGAGCTAACGGGTTCATCGCCTGCAAATCCCGCGAAGAATGCGATGCCAGGATCCGCCTTTGCCGCCAGCGTGCGATAGTCGTTCACATAGCGAGCATTGGGCGCGTCTGGCCACACGGAATCCCAAATCTCTTGATAGGCATCGAGCGACGTAGCGGTATCCAATTGACGAACCCGCAGCGGACTCGGAACAGCGTCTCCCAAGCGTTGGATTGCGTCATCCACCCGCAGCATCATCAGGCTTGAAGGATCGTGCTCATTGAATCCCTCCGCTACTAACGCAGCCGCGAGTTCGGTAGACGGTGTGTCGTGCGCATAGACCTTCCACATCAGCGAATCAGCGCGACCTGCGCAGGCAGCGAGCTCTTCGTGAACAACCGTATCAATCAGTTCACGCGGGAAGTGATGCCAGAGAATGTAGCGAAGGCTGCCGCTCGCGCTCGTGTAGCGTCCCGCGTAGCTGGACATTTCATGAGTCAGCCCGGCGGGATGCGCATTCGCTCTCATCGTTTGATCATAGAGCGCGAGGCGGGTATCGTTCATCGAAGGTTGTTTCGGTTCAGTAACTTGAAGGAACTGCTGATCACATCACCGAATACACAGGGCCACCGCCACCTTCCGGTGTAACCCAGTGAATGTTTTGCAGCGGATCCTTGATGTCGCATGTTTTGCAATGCACACAGTTCTGCGCATTGATTTGCAATCGCTTTGCGCCGCCGCCGAGCGATTCGTCTTCCACGTACTCATACACGCCGGCAGGGCAATAGCGGCCTTCTGGCCCCGCAAACCGAGCGAGGTTGTGCTTCACCGGAATTGTGACGTCGCGCAGGCGCAGATGCGAGGGTTGGTCTTCTTCGTGATTGGTATTTGAAAGGAAAACCGAAGAGAGCTTATCGAATGAAATGACGCCATCAGGTTTCGGATAGGCAATCTTTGGCATTTGATCCGCAGGCAGAAGCGATTCGTTATCGGCTTTCCCGTGTCGCAGCGTCCAGCCCACCAATTTGCCGAGCCCCAAATCGTTCATCCACATATGCACGCCGCCATGAATCGTGCCGAGCGTCATGCCCCACTTGAGCCCCGGCTTTACGTTTCGAACTTTGTAGAGATCGTCATACACCCAGCTCTTTTTCCAACCATCGTTGTAGGCGTGCAATTCGTCGTGCTGTCGCTCGGCTTTGAGCGCGTCGAACGCTGCTTCAGCGGCCAGCATCCCCGTTTTCATCGCGTTATGTGTGCCCTTGATGCGCGGCAGATTTACGAATCCCGCGCTGCAGCCGATTAGCGCGCCACCAGGGAACGAGAGCTTTGGCACGCTTTGCAATCCGCCTTCGTTAATCGCCCGAGCGCCGTAAGCCAAACGCTTACCGCCCTCAAACGTGGGCTTGATGCTCGGATGCGTTTTGAATCGCTGAAACTCGTCGAAAGGCGACAGCCACGGGTTCTCGTAATTCAAATGGATCACGAAGCCGACGGCGACCAACGGATCTTTGTTTTCGTTAGTGAGGTGATAGAGGAATGAACCGCCGCCTGTTTTCGAATCGAGCGGCCAGCCTTGCGAGTGGGTGACGAGCCCTGGCTTGTGTTTTGCCGGATCAATCTGCCACAGCTCTTTGATGCCGATCCCGTACTTCTGTGGGTCAACGCCGTCACGAAGATTGAACTTTTTCATGAGCTCTTGCGAGAGCGAGCCGCGCACGCCCTCGGCGAAGAGGGTGTACTTTGCGTGCAATTCCATGCCCGGCTGGAACTCACCTTTTTGTGAGCCATCTTTGGCGATGCCGACATCGCCCGTCGCCACGCCGATCACTGCGCCGCTTTCATTGAAGAGCACTTCGGAGGCTGCGAAGCCCGGATAGATTTCGACACCCGCGGCCTCGGCTTGTTCACCCAACCACTTCGAAACACGCCCCAGCGAGACGATGTAGTTGCCGTGGTTGTTCATCAACTTTGGCAGCGTCCAATTTGGAATCCGTCGTGATCCGGTTTCTGTGAGCATGAGGAATTGATCGTCGGTGACGGGCGTGTGGATGGGCGCGCCTTTGTCTTTCCAATCCGGAATCAATTCGTTGAGCGCGGTGGGATCAATGACTGCGCCGCTCAAGATGTGAGCGCCGATTTCGCCGCCTTTTTCAAGCACGCAAACGCTGATCTCTTTGTTGTTCTCGCTCGCGAGTTGCTTCAATCGAATCGCGGCGGAAAGGCCAGATGGACCTCCGCCAACGATCACGACATCGTATTCCATTGCTTCGCGGTCGGCTCGTACGCTATTGCTCATGCTGAACTTTTTTTGACAGGTGACGAATGACGAGTGAACCCAGTCACACGGCATTCGTAACGTGTCAAAGTAGGTATCTCATCTTAAATTTGTCGAACCCCGCGTCGATCACCTTGAAGCCCGCTCGCTCATACAAATGAATCGCAGGGTTATCGCGAAATACGTTGAGCGTGACTTCGCGCAATCCGCGGGCCCGAGCTATCGCAAAGATGCGACTGATTGCAGCGCGACCGATGCCGCGATTTCTTGCTTGTGGCTCAAGTTGGATATCGCCGATGTGCACGCCGCCGATGTCGTTATCGCGCCAAAGTGAAATGAAGCCAACGCGTTCGCGGGCGAAGTAAAGTTCGAAAAATTCGCGTGACGGTGCTTTTTCATCCCACCCTGCGCCAGACCAACGTTGGCCGCGCCGGGCGAGATACGGCTCCATGTTCGTTTGTGAAAGAGCGCGGCAGTAATCCCATGCTTCTTCGCCTACTGGCAGAAAACGCAACGATTCATCCGGCGCGTTCGTGCGTACAAGCGCCGCCACATCGGTATTACTGACTGCAACATCCATCGCCCGATTATAGTTAGCGAATCTCACGTGTTTAGAGGGCAAAACCTCGATGGAAAGCTCCAAACTGCCTGTGACCACCGCGCTCACCACAACCTCGCCTAGCCCGCATTTTCCGAATGCGGGCCCGGTGATGTACGAAGTGATGATTCCCGTGCGTTGGGGGGATCTCGATGCATTTCAACATGTCAACAACACCAATTACTTCCGCTACATGGAGCAGTGTCGATTGGAGTGGTTTGAGACGATTGGTATCGATGTGCCGCATCTGGATCGCGTATCGATCGTGCCGAATCTCGTCGGCGCAGAGTGTCGGTTCATTCGCGCAATTACCTATCCAGCGACAGTGCGCGTCACGATTGCGCTGGGCGACATCGGCTCAAAGGTTGTTCAAACGCTGCATGAGCTTTGGGTCGGTGACGTGCTGCATGCGGTGGGCGATTGCAAGCTGCTTTGGATGAGTCGAGAGACCAATCGATCGGTGGCGCTGCCAGATGAAATTAAAAATCGTTTGTTACCGGCGGCGAAAAAGTAGCGGTGCCGTTCGTGGGCAATGAGGAAAACGTGCGTTGAGCCCATTGTTCTGGTGTGGAAACGCGCAGGCAGTACGTACTGACTCTCACGGGTACAGAAAAATTCATCAAGCGCACGTTTAATTTGGGCTAGGAATTGATTTATATGTTTTTCTACATATTGCATTTATCCGCGATCGCCCTGTTTTAATAAGAATAAAAGCTGCTAATCTATTTCTATGAATCATCCAGTACCTGACGCATGAACGCTGAAATTCTCTGGCAACCGAGCGCGGAACGCGTCGAGCACGCGCGCATCACGCAGTTCACGCAACAGCTCCGGCAGCGCTACGCGCAGAGTTTTCCGGACTACACCAGTCTGTGGCGCTGGTCGCTCGCTAACAAGGATTTCTTCTGGCGCGATGTGTGGAAGTTCGTCGGTGGCGTGGGCGAACTTGGCGAGCGCACCGCGCTTGATGGCCACAAGATGCCGGGTGTGCGCTGGTTCCCGGACGGGCAATTGAACTTTGCTGAGAACGTTCTTCGCTGCGCCTCGCGCCCGGCGTTCGCCGATAAGGATGCCATCGTCTTCGAGAGTGAGATCGAACGGCGCACAGTGACTTGGCGCTCTCTCTGGCTTCACGTGGGCGCTATGCAGCGTGCGTTACTGGCGGCGGGTGTACGTAAAGGCGATGTGGTCGCGAGCGTGTTGCCCAATACGCCCGAGGCCGTGGTTGCGATGCTCGGCGCGACGAGCATCGGCGCCACCTGGTCGTCAACGTCGCCCGATTTCGGCGCGGCCGGCGTGCTGGATCGATTCGCACAAATTTCACCCAAGATCCTTTTCGCGACGAACGGCTACACCTACAACGGCCAGTTTCATTCCACCGTTGAGCGCGTGGGGGATATAGTTGCCGGATTGCCGACCCTCACCCACGTGGTGAATGTTCCGGCCAATGGGCCGGACGCTCGCTCGGGAGGCATAGTTCACGGACCGGGCGTCAAGGCGCTTTCTTGGAATGATTTCATCGGCAGTGAGCGCTTTGAGCCCAGCTTTGAGCGATTCGAGTTCAACTATCCGCTTTATGTCGTTTATTCCAGCGGTACCACGGGGAAGCCGAAAGCGATCATCCACGGCGCGGGCGGAACGCTGCTGCAGCTCGAAAAAGAACACGCGTTGCATGGCGATCTAAGGCAAGGCGATCGGCTGTTCTACTTTTCCACCACGGGATGGATCATGTGGAATTGGTTAGTGGCCGGGCTCACGCAGGGCGCAACCATTTTGCTCTTTGATGGCTCGCCATTCGCCCATCGGGGACGAGTGTTGTGGGACTTTGCCGAACGCGAACGCTGCACGCATTTTGGTGCGAGCGCGAAATACATCGATGCGATCAAAAAGCTGGGCGTCGTACCGCGTAGCATGAATGATTTATCAGCGCTCAGAACGGTGTACTCCACGGGCTCTCCGCTCTCGCCTGAGAGCTTTGACTACGTGTATCAGTGCGTAAAGCCTGATGTGCATTTAGCGTCGATTTCCGGGGGCACAGACATCATGAGTTGCTTCGCCATTGGCAATCCAGTGCTGCCGGTACGTCGCGGCGAGATGCAATGCCGCGCGCTTGGGATGGCGGTCGACGTTTGGGATGACGCAGGTGAATCCATTGCACCCGGCGAAGATGGGATGGGTGAGCTTGTATGTAGTCAAGCCTTTCCATCGATGCCCTTGGGATTCGTGAATGATGACGACGGCGCACGGTTTAGGGCCGCTTACTTCGAGCGCTTTCCCGGCGTGTGGACACATGGCGATTGGTGTCAGATCACAGCGCATGATGGCGTGGTGATCGTCGGTCGAAGCGATGCGACGCTCAATCCCGGTGGTGTGCGCATTGGAACCGCCGAGATTTATCGGCAAGTTGAGACCGTCGACGAGGTGGTGGAATCGATCGCCATTGGCCAAATTTTTAATAGCGACTCACGCGTTGTCTTGTTCGTGAAGCTACGAGAGGGGCTCACCCTTGATGCTGCACTTATTGAGCGAATCAAAGAGCGAATCAAAGAGAACACAACGCCGCGCCATGTGCCCGCGAAAATTGTGCAGGTAGCGGATATTCCGCGAACTAAGAGCAATAAGATCGTCGAGCTTGCCGTTCGCGATGTGGTTCACGGGCGAAATCCGAAAAACATCGATGCGCTCGCGAACCCTGAGGCGCTAGAACATTTCCGCAGCCGCCCAGAGCTGCTGAGTTAGCTCATTACTTTTTACCGGACGCTAAACGCTCACGCCCACGAGTTTGCCGATGAGCGCGGTGGCGGCCATGGCGATCGCACCCCAGAACGTAACGCGCAAGACAGATTTTTTCACTGATGAGCCACCCGTTTTCGCAGCCGCGTAGCCGAGGAGCGCAAGGCAGACCAACGTAGCGCCTGAGAGCATCAGAATACGCTGCGCAGTGGGGATCACAGCCAGCGCCGCGAGTGGTAGCGCAGCACCGATTGCGAAAGCGCCTGCTGAAGCGACTGCTGCTTGCAAAGGCTTTGCGCTAAGTGCGTCTGAAATGCCCAGTTCATCACGCGCATGCGCTGCCAGTGCATCATGCGCGGTGAGTTGCGCCGCGACCTGAGCGGCAAGCGTCGGCTCTAGCCCACGCCGAACGTAGATGTTGGTGAGCTCGGCAAGTTCGTGCGCTGGTTGGGATTTGAGTTCATCTGCCTCGCGCGTTAAATCGGAGCGCTCAGTATCGGCTTGCGAGCTTACCGACACATACTCGCCAGCCGCCATCGACATGGCACCGGCTACCAGCGCGGCGAACCCTGCGACCGCAATGCTTGCGCTCGTCGCGCCAGACGCGGCAACCCCGATGATGAGACTTGAAGTTGAAACAATGCCGTCATTTGCGCCTAGTACAGATGCGCGTAACCAGCCTGCCCGGTCGCTTCGATGTCGTTCAATGTGGCGCACTCACGCTCTCCTAGGTTCTCACGCAAGAGGGCTTTCTAGCATGCCGTCAATGAAATAAGTGTGACGCTGATCAACTATTCGGCGCTCGCCGAAATCGAAAGCGAGCTGATTACAATCGACAGAAAATTGGAAAGCGAGTTAACAACGTGAACAAAGTTTTTCCCTCTGCGACGGCCGCACTGAGCGGCATCGTCAAAAACGATCAACTTGTCGCCGTGGGCGGCTTTGGTCTTTGCGGTATCCCAGAAGCGCTGATTGATGCGTTGCAGGCCAGCGGCGTCACGGGTCTCACTGCGATTTCAAACAATGCAGGCGTTGATGGTTTTGGGCTCGGTAAATTGCTCGCCACACGCCAGATCAAAAAAATGATCTCCAGTTATGTAGGCGAAAACAAAGAATTTGAGCGCCAGTATCTTGCGGGTGAACTCGAGCTGGATTTCACGCCGCAAGGCACGCTCGCTGAAAAGCTTCGCGCGGGTGGCGCGGGTATCCCTGCTTTTTTCACCAAAACCGGCGTTGGTACAGTCGTCGCGGAAGGCAAAGAGATTCGCGAATTCGATGGCGAGCAGTACGTGATGGAGCGCTCGCTCACGCCCGATGTTTCATTGGTGAAGGCGTATATCGCTGACAAGTCGGGCAATCTCGTGTTTCGCAAGACAGCGCGAAATTTCAATCCGAACGTCGCGCAGGCGGGCAAGATCACCATTGTCGAAGTGGAAAAAATTGTTGAGACCGGTGAGCTAGACCCGGATCAGATTCATCTCCCCGGAATTTTTGTGCACAGAATCGTGTTGAATGCCTCGCCCGAAAAGCGAATTGAGCAGCGCACAGTAACGAAAGCGGAGGCGTAATCATGGCTTGGAATCGTGATGAAATGGCTGCGCGCGCAGCAAAAGAATTGCAAGACGGGTTCTACGTGAACCTCGGGATCGGTTTGCCTACGTTAGTTGCGAACCACGTGCCGAAGGGCATGGAAGTGTGGCTGCAGAGCGAGAATGGGTTGCTCGGCATTGGGCCTTTTCCCACGGAAGATAAAGTTGATCCCGATCTGATTAACGCCGGTAAACAAACCGTCACCACGTTGCCCGGTTCTTCCATCTTCTCAAGTGCCGATAGCTTCGGGATGATTCGCGGCGGCAAGATCAATCTCGCGATCTTGGGTGCCATGCAGGTGAGTGAAAAGGGCGATCTTGCCAATTGGATGATTCCAGGCAAGATGGTCAAAGGCATGGGCGGCGCGATGGATCTCGTTGCAGGCGTGGGCCGCGTTGTCGTGCTGATGGAGCATGTTGCAAAGAAAAAAGACGGCAGCACCGATCTCAAAATCCTGTCGAAATGCAATCTGCCGCTCACGGGTGTTGGCGTGGTTGATCTCATCATCACCGATCTCGGCGTGATCGAAGTAACGCATGCAGGGCTTTCTATCACTGAGCTCGCCCCTGGTGTAACACGGGAAGAGATGCAAGCGGCGACCGGCTGCCCATTGCACTGAAGCAAATCCAGCGCTGAATTCCGCCGCGTTGCGTGACGAAGCCGTTAACGGGGCTCTCGCTGCATCAACGCGGGATCGACCTGGGAAATATCGCTCGCAGTAAGGCGTGAGTTTCTTGGCGTCAAATTTTCAGCGTTCACCCTTTCTCAAATTGGGCTAGCAGCACGTATTTGACTTTATCGATTTATTTCAATAAAGTTTTCTTCGCCCAATTTAGCCGGGGTGCGGCGCCTAAAGGTGAAAGCGTCTGACCGCTGTAACAGGCGCGAATTGTTCGCGGGCGGGAGTGCGAGTGGGCGTGATTGAACGGCGCCTGACGTACTTTCTTCGTCACGCCTCATCCGCAGCGTGGAGATCAACCGCGGCAACTCCGCCGCTGGGCGGCCGCCAAAAATTAACAGCCGACCGCTTCCGGCTGCGGCGGAAGTTCTGGGATAAAACGTCAGCATGAAGTTTTGTTTTCAGACGCGCGGCAGCGAGCGAACGACGGTGAAGATGCGGCGAATTCGCCAACAATTGTCGAAATCTGCTGCGACCTTTTTCGGCTGCCTCGCTGCGTTCGCCTTTGCGCAACAGGTAGCACCGGCGAATCCCGCCGGCGCGCCAGCGGTCCCCAGTGCGAACCCAGGCAACGCATCGCAGCCAGCGCTGTCACCTGCTTCCCCGAGTGGTCAGCGCTTGTTTGATTCGGCGCGCGACAAGCTAGTGCAGATCCGAATTCTCACGCGAGCGGGCGGCTCGCAGGCAAGCGTCGGCTCGGGCTTCCTGATCGCCGCGAACGGCACCGCGCTCACCAACTATCACGTCATTTCGCAATTGGTTCTTGAGCCGCAACGCTTTCGCGCGGAGTTTGTTCGGGTGGATGGCAAACGTGGTGAAGTTGCCCTCATTAATCTTGATGTGGTTCACGATCTTGCGTTGATTCGTCTCGAGGGAATCAATAATGCGCCATATTTTTCGTTGCGAGACGTGCGCGAGCCGCTGCGACAAGGTGAAAAAATTTATTCACTGGGCAACCCACTTGATCTAGGTTTTGCTATCTCTGAAGGTACCTACAACGGGCTCGTAGAGCGCAGGTTGTACGAACAAATTCATTTCACAGGTGCGCTCAATCCCGGCATGAGCGGTGGCCCCGCGCTCGACGAAGCAGGGCGTGTGATCGGCGTCAACGTCGCCGGAACAGGCGGTGAGCTCGCGAATCTTCTAGTACCCCTCACGTATGTGCGGCCGCTTGTTTCAGATTCGCGAAGCACCGAGCCCGACAAGAAGTTGATTGCGTCCCAACTGATGATGCATCAAGCGGTGATGGTTGACGCACTATTGGCTAAACCGTTTAAGCGGCAAGCGCTCGGACCCGCCGAAGTGGCGGTGGGGGACGATTCGCTCTTGCGTTGTTGGGGTAACTCCAACGCGAAGCCGGAGAAGCTCTATCGCAGTGAATCGACGAGTTGTGCGTTGCGTTCCAGCTTGTTCGTTGATTCCAATTTCACCACCGGAACGGTGTCATGGGATCACACCTATCGCATCGGCGAAAAGCTCGGCGCGTGGCGTTTTGCCGCTTGGCAACAGCGTGTGGTTTCCGCGCAAGGAAAAGGGGCTGATGCGGTGGGTGCGAAGCCTACTCGCTATCTCACCCGTGCCTTGTGTGAGGATCGATTCATCAATTCGCAAGGCATTTCCTATCGCGCAGCGGTGTGTGTCCGTGCGCATCGTGAATTTGAGGGGTTGTTCGACGTTACCGTCCGCGCCAACTCGGTAGATCGTGAAGTCGAATCGCTTTCGAGTTCGCTCGATGCCAAAGGCGTGAGCTTCGCCAACGCACAACGCTTGATTCGCGCGTTTCTGGAAGTGTCCAAATGGCGCTGATTCCAGACGACGTCGCGCACACAGTCGACGCATCTGCCTCAACGGCTCCAGCAAGCAGCGCTCGTGATGAGCCGCAGCTTGTGAGTGTGCCCCTCGATACTGGGCTCTTCATTGAGCTCCTCGACAAGCATGAGCAAGTCAGCCAGCGGATTCGTTTCGACACCTTGCCGGTGACGATTGGCAATCACTATCGTTGCGACCACATTATTGACACGGACGAAGCCGCAGTACAAAGCGTTGTCGTTGAGCGCGATGAAGCGAACCGGCTGCGCGTTCGCGCGTCGAATGCGTTCTGGGCACCAGGGGGGTCAACCCGCGACTGGATCGTCGATCCCGAGTTCGCGTTCATGCTTGCTGGCGAGCGGATTCGAATTCGAACGCGTGACTATGCGCCTCAACATCGACGCATGAGCTCGGATGTCATTCGTCGGCTCAGCGGTTGGACGCTTCTCGTTGCGCTCGCAGGAGCTATCGGCCTCGGTGCGTTTCAAGCATGGTTGATCGATATCGATGGCGTGCGCACGTCGCAATACGTCACCGCCGCCTTCGCCGTGGTCGGCATGCTTTCGCTGTGGGCGGGCGCGTGGGGTATCGTGTCGAAGCTCACCGGAAAATCGACCCACTTTCTTGCCCATCTCTCGCTCGCCGCCATCGGGATGATTGTGAGTGTGATCGTTGAGTTTGTGTTTGACTCAGTGACCTACGCCTTCGATCTCAAAACGCTTTGGCAATACGGCAATATCGTGGTCTGGGCGGTGCTAGGAGCGCTCGTGTGGGCGCACGCGCGCCTAATCGTGCGTACGCGTGCGGCGAGCGCATGGATCGCTGCGTTCGTGGTGGCGGGATCGGTATTGGCGATTGAGTGGACGAGTAGCTTTAATGCGCGAAGCACGTTCGCACAGAGCGCCACGTTAAACGAAGCTCGCCCTCCTAGCTGGCGAATTGCCTCAGGTGTTTCGCTGGATAGTTTCCAGAAAAGCGCCGCGCGGCTGGAGGCTGCGGCCGAGGCGCTTAAATCCGAGAAGCCCGAAGGCATGGATCTGGGGCAATACGGTGAGTAGGCGTGAAAGGAATTACGCGGATGCTGCCGCATCAGCCGATATCTTTCGCTCGCCATGATTGCGTCGCAAGGGCGTGCTACAACTCGCACCACGTTGCAACTCTAAATCACCTATGAACACGATTCCAGTGACTAAGCGCGAACTTTGGTCGTGGTCAATGTATGACTTCGCCAACTCGGGCTACACCACCGTTGTTATCACGGCGATTTTCAACGCTTATTTTGTGGGCGTGATTGCTGGCGGCGCAAGCTGGGCAACGTTGTTGTGGACGACCGTGTTTGCAATTTCGTACTTGATTGTGATGTTCTTAGGCCCGGTGCTCGGACGCATCGCTGACCGTCATGCATCAAAAAAGCGCTTTCTGCTGATCTCAACGATTGGCTGTGTGCTGACCACGCTCCTTCTCGCGCCCGTGGCGGCGCGCGGCAATGATTGGGTCTGGATCGCGTGCGTTGTATTCATCGCGAGCAATGTGTTTTATGCGTTGGGCGAGAATTTCACGGCGTCTTTCTTGCCCGAACTTTCTACCAGTAAAGACATCGCCAAGGTTTCTGCCTGGGGCTGGAGCTTAGGCTATGTTGGCGGGCTCATTACGCTTGGAGTCTGCTTGTGGTGGGTGACGTCGCAGCAAGCAGCGGGCGCGAAGGCTCAGGAATTTATTCCGATGACGCTGGTGATCACTGCGGTGATCTACGCTTTGGCGAGCGTGCCGACTTTTTTGTTTTTACGTGAGCGAGCGACGCCGAATTTGCACATCGAGCGCGAATCGAGCTGGCAGACTTTCAGTCGATCTATCGCACAGCTGCAATCGTTTCCCGATCTCAAGCGCTTTTTTATCGCAGGCGTTGCCTATCAAGCAGGCCTTGCCGTGGTGATTTCGCTCGCGTCGGTGTACGCCGAGCAAGCGCTGGGTTTCAAGATGGCTGACACCATTAAGTTACTTCTCGTGGTGAACGTGTCAGCCGCTGTCGGCGCGTTTGTTTTTGGCTACGTCCAGGATCGTATCGGTCACAAACCGACCCTTGTGATCACGCTTGTCATGTGGATTGCAACGGTGATCGTTGCTTACGTGTGGCACACGCAAACTGGTTTTTGGTTCGCTGCGAACTTGGCGGGTTTGTGCCTCGGCGCGAGCCAGTCCGGCGGGCGCGCACTCGTGGGTGTGATGAGTCCAAAAGCACAATTGGCTGAGTTTTACGGGCTCTGGGGCGTCGTTGTGCGTTTAGCCGGCATCGTCGGGCCGATGCTCTATGGCATCGTCACGTTTGCTACACAAAACAATCATCGGCTCGCATTGCTTTGTACCGGCTCGCTCTTTGTCGTCGGGCTCTTTGTGTTGCGCGCGGTCGACGTGTCTCGCGGTGAAGCGCGCGCTGCAGCGCAGGGGGACGCGTGAAAAGCACGCTGAGCCACATGCAATTGAACGCGCTGAGAAATTCCACATGCTGCAGTGAGCCAAGTTAGAGCGATATTTGCGTTAAATAGGCGCTAGCCCCGACTTAATATGGGCGAACGCACAAAGGCTGAACACGCGCTTGTGCGAACCCTGGAATAATCGCGCTACCGGGGCTTTTGAATGTGGGAGACGCTATGACACACACGATTCACCGCTCAACAGCAACCCTCGTTTCGCTCGCTTTGTTTGCTGCGGGCGCATGCTTTGCCCCTACGGCGAGCGCAAACACGGAAACTATCTTCCCCAAAGCGGCAAAGATTTTGAAACCGATCGTGCCTGAGCACTGCCGCGAATGGCATTCGCCCGCGCCGGTTGACAAGAAAGACGTCGACTATCCCAACGATGCTCGCGGACTCACTGGCGAGGCCGCGCTGCTGGTAAAGATTGGCGCGAGTGGCGAGTATCTCGGTGTCGCAGATTTTCTTGCGACCGATGATCTCTACGCAAAGGCCGCGGAGAACTCCGTGCAGCACTGGACGTTTCGCCCGGCGCGCTGCAACGGAGAAACCATTGCTTCAGAGGCGCGCGTGGATTTCCGATTCAGACGTGAAGGCGGCGTCTCGTACCCCGCCGGCGCAACTGCAATTAAGCGCTAAATCGAGCAGCAAGCGCGTAGTTCGCGTGAGAGATTTTTTGTAGTGGCAGCGCGTGCGATGTGGGTGATCGTGGTGCGCTTACGTCTTTCTCGCGCGCTTGACGCAGGTGGAAGAATGCTTAATGAAACGCGTTTGAATGCAAGATAAAAAAATCACGCTATAATTCAAAGCTTCGGGGCGTAGCGCAGCCCGGTTAGCGCATCTGCTTTGGGAGCAGAGGGTCGTGAGTTCGAATCCCACCGCCCCGACCATTCACCTTTCGATACCCTTCGATAAGTGCTTGGACCGTTTGTGAAGAGATCACCCCGGCTTCGGCCGGTGCTGATCGAAACGCAACACAAGTGCCCGTAGCTCATCTGGATAGAGCACCGGCCTTCTAAGCCGGGGGTAACAGGTTCGAGTCCTGTCGGGCGCGCCAGACGCCTTTCAGAGGCGGATCAAAGATGTTTTCCTGTGGCGGCCGTAGCTCAGCGGTAGAGTCCTGGATTGTGATTCCAGTTGTCGCGGGTTCGAACCCCGTCGGCCGCCCCAAATAAAAACGCCCTCGCAAGAGGGCTTTTTTATTTGGAGCGTGCTGCGGGGTGAGAACCCGCTTCGTAGTTTGGGTTCGGTGGAGCGCGATAGCGCGTAACGACGCCGCGCGAGCGGCGACAACCCCGTCGGCCGCCCCAAATAAAAACGCCCTCGCAAGAGGGCTTTTTTATTTGGAGCGTGCTGCGGGGTGAGAACCCGCTTCGTAGTTTGGGTTCGGTGGAGCGCGATAGCGCGTAACGACGCCGCGCGAGCGGCGACAACCCCGTCGGCCGCCCCAAATAAAAACGCCCTCGCAAGAGGGCTTTTTTATTTGGGGCGTGCTGCGGCGAGAGAACCTGCTTCTCAGTCCGGCGTCTGGGGAGCGCCAATTGTGTTGGATCGAGCGACTAACCTCCGCTCAGACCAGGTAACGATGCCACGCATCAGCGCTCGAATGTGATGGGTGCGCAAAGGATTCGCGCCGCGTTCGGGTCGAGCGGGTTAGGTGCCGCGCTTCCAAGCGCCGCGTCGAGCAGCTCGCCATTCCAGGACACCTGATAACGGCCAGGTTTCGAAAAGTCGTAGCCTTGCGACGCATCAAATTCGTGAAGCATCGAACTGCCTGGAGCGATTACGACGTACTCCTCAAGCGTTGGCGCGGCGCGCTTTACAACTGGCCCCACATACTGCAGGCGATGCTTGTTTCTACTGACCCGTAGGAAGTTGGCTCGCATCGGCTCAAGTGGTGTGTTTCGGCGCAACAGGGTGATCGCCTCGCTGCCCGTGTTTTGCAGTTGTAGCGCCATCGCACCGGGCGCACCGTTTCTCTGCAGCACGAGCTCGCAGCGGAGGGCGTTGAGCAAGCGCGGGGTGGCGCTCGCGCTCATCGCAAAGCTCGCACTGGCTTGCATCGTTGCCCAAATAGCAAGGCAAATGAGCCAACAACTATTTGCATATTTACGCCTATTCATTTGGGCTAGCGGCGATCTAATGCCATTAAAGCAAAATTAATGAAATAGGCGCTCACCCCCATTAAAGCGAGCGCCTCGCCACTAAGTTAGTTTTGGAATGGTGTATTTTCCGCGAAGTACTCGTGGCTGTCTGCGTTCTGAATCGCGCGCTTCGGATTGGTTGTCGCGAGCTTTTTCGCCGCAGTCTGACCATACGCATAGTCGTTTGTGCCGGCTACGACATTGAAATGCGAGGTTTCATGTACGAGCGTGCCCGCACGCGAATCGGTTCCTGTGTTGGCCGCAGACCAAAATGCGCCGCAGAGATAGACCTTATAGGGCTGCGTTGGGTAGACATACGCAAAGGTGCCCGCTTCCGTGCAGCCGCAATCAAACGACATGTTCTGCGTATCGAACGTGTTCTTGATGTTGGCGAAATTGCTAGCGACGGTGTTCCAACGCGAGGTCGTGACGGTGCCAAACCAGGTCACGTAGCGGGTGCGAGCTGACGAAGGCGTTTGTGCGAGATAGTTCACCGCATTACTAGCGTAGGCGGCGGCGCTACTGAGTGCCGTGTCGATGGCAGAGCGCTGCGAGGTGGTGCAGCTTGCAGCGTATGAGCTGGTGCCGAGTTTGTGCTGGAACTCGGATTGTTCGATCATGATCGCGCGTGCTGGGTCAGCCTCGACGGCGAGCCCGGCTGGCTGCGAATCAAAACTGTGGCCATCAATCACATGCTTGTCGGAGCCCACGAAATTAATCTGGTAGCTACCGCCTTCTGAGAGGTCATACGCGCGATCAATGTCATACGTGACGCTGATTGATTGACCGGGCTGAATCTCCGCCGTTTCTTGCAAATGAGCCGCTTTGCGCTTGACCAACGCGCCCATGTAGGCGAGCTCTTCGCCGTCGCGGGTAACGCGCAGGAACGAACGATCTGGATCGCTCGAATCGAGCAACCACACCGGAACGTGCGCGGGCGCGAGTGACGAATTCGAGAATTCGACGGTCACTTTCACCCGATCACCCGCAACATGCAACGACTTGGTCGAGCTCACGCTGGCGCGCAATTCAGAGGGCGAAAAGCGACCTGTTTCCGATTCCGTGCGGTCGGTTTGACGCGGGCCTGCGAAAGCGGCCGATACGGCAAGAGCGAGCGAGGTGAGTGCGAGCGTACGTGCAAACTGCTTCATGTTTTCGTTCCCATTTTTTGGTGAGATATGTGGCGTGCGAGTCGGCGAGACTTTATCGAGCCATTCGATTCGCGCCTTATTTTCCGGCGACCTGACGCCTAAATTGTCTAGGCCTAATGTACCGAAGCGTTGGACGTTAGAAGCTTTTGTCCATCCGGTCAAGGCGCGTCCCGTTTGAAATGCGCCCCGCTACTTTGCGGGCCGTTTTGATCGCCACTGGCAAGCGTTGCGAGGAGCGCGGCCCCTCGCTAGCGCGAGCTTAGCGGCAGTTCGCCGCGTTTGAGCTGGCGCAGCACGATGCTTGATTTGCTGTGGCGAATGCCCGGAATTTTGTAGAGCTTTTCGCGCAACAAGCGTTCGTAGTCGCGCGTGTCGGTGACGGCGATGCGCAAGTAATAGTCGTACTCGCCAGAGACTAAAAACGCCTCCTGTACTTCGGGGATGAGCTCCAGCTCGCGACCGAATCGCTCAAGCGCTTCGTCTGAATGGCTGTCGAGCGTTACCTGCACGATCACGATATCGCGATAGCCCACCTTCTCCGGATTGAGCCGCACGGTGTATCCCTCGATCACGCCGGATTCCTCCATGCGCTTGATTCGAGTCCAACAAGGCGACGCGGTGAGCCCGACTTTGGCGCTGATGTCATTCAAGCTGGCGCGCGCGTCGCGCTGGAGTTCGCGCAAGATGGCTAAGTCGAGGCGGTCGAGGTTCAAAGCATCTACTGGCATGATTTACCGACGAATTACCAATATACGAAAAAGTTTACCGCGCCACAGTGTTTTGACGCCCAGAACGGAAGCCTTTGCGGTCGCCCTCATGAAATAGTTTCGTGATGAAAGAATCGAATATTGAAGCGCTCGACGCGCACGTGTTTCCCGGCGTGGGCACAGTAGACGGCGAGATCACCCAAGATCCGCCGATGTCGATCACGGGGGCGCGCGTGATCATCGAAGCGCTGGTGTTGCTCGGTGTCGATACTGTGTTTGGCTATCCGGGCGGCGCGGTGCTGCCGCTCTACGATGCGTTGCACCAAGAAACACGCCTGCGCCATGTGCTCGTGCGCCATGAGCAAGCCGCCGTGCACGCCGCCGAGGGCTACGCGCGCTCAACCGGGCGAGTGGGTGTCGTTTTGGTGACGTCCGGTCCGGGCATGAGCAACACGACCACGGGTTTGCTGGATGCGAAGTGCGATTCGGTGCCGATCCTGTGCATCAGCGGGCAGGTTGCCACGCATCTGATCGGCACCGACGCGTTTCAGGAATGCGACGCCCTTGGAATCTCGAAACCCGTGACGAAATGGAATGCGCAAGTGCGTACGTTGGACGAGCTGATCCCGCTCGTCTGCGAAGCATTTATGAAAGCACATTACGGACGACCGGGCCCAGTGCTGCTGGACGTACCCAAAGATATTCAATTAAGCGAAATTGATGATAACGAGGCGAAAGCCCAGATAAAAAATGCGATTGCGTCACTTAGTTTAATTACTGAGGAAGAAAGAGTCCTTCAGCGCTCCCGCGTCACACCTCAGTCGCTCGAACGCGCGGTCTCGCTTATCGCGGCGGCGAAGCGCCCCATCATTTACGGCGGCGGCGGACTCATCAACTCTGGCGACGCGGCTTGTCGAGCGCTTCGAAGCCTTGTCGAGCTGACCAGCGCGCCTTGCACCTTGACGCTTATGGGCTTGGGGGCGTTACCCGCGTCACACTCGAATTGGCTCGGGATGCTCGGAATGCATGGCACGCTCGAAGCGAACCTCGCCATGCACCATGCCGATCTCGTGGTCTGTGTCGGGGCGAGGTTCGATGATCGCGTAACCAGCCGGTTGGATCGCTTTTGCCCGAATGCAAAAGTGCTTCATATCGACATTGATCCAAGCTCAATCAATAAACTCGTGTCGGCTATGGTGAGCCTCGTGGGCGATTGCGGTGAGGTGCTGCGCGCGCTCAATGCTGCGCTTCTACGCCGCCGCGATTTGCTTTCACCGCTGACGCAGTGGTGGCAGCAGATCGCCGTGTGGCGCGCGGCGCGATCGCTCGATTTCGTGGACTCAAACGATGTCATCGCGCCGCAAGCGCTCATGCGGCAACTCAACGTCCTGCTGCACGGGCGCGACGCAATCGTTGCAACCGATGTGGGGCAACATCAAATGTGGGCCGCGCAGCATCTTGGATTTGAGCGACCCCGGCGTTGGCTCACCTCAGGTGGCGCGGGTACGATGGGCTACGGCCTGCCTGCTGCGATTGGTGCACAAATTGCGCATCCTGACCGGCTCGTCGTGTGCGTGAGCGGCGATGCGTCGATCCTCATGAACATCCAAGAACTCGCCACCGCAAGCCAGCATCGCACCCCCGTTAAAGTGATTCTTTGCAATAACGGCTACATGGGCATGGTGCGCCAGTGGCAACAGTTGATTCACGGCGGGCGCTACAGCCAGTCGTACACCGAAGCGCTTCCAGATTTCGTTTTGCTGGCACAGGCGTTTGGGTGGCAGGCGGCGCGTGTGGATGCGCGCGAGGCACTCGATGCAGCGCTCGCTCGCTGCATCGAATCCAGGGGGCCGTACTTTTTGGATGTACGGGTGCGCAGTGAGGAGAATTGTTTTCCCATGATTCCATCGAATGCGGGACATCACCAGGTGTGGCTCGCGCCGGGGAGGCAATACGTCGATACTGGCGCGAACATCGCTTAAGCGTACAAGCGCGCTCTGACAATCGCGAGGCGCGTGCAAAAGGGCAGAGTTCAGGTGTAAGCTCGCGCGCAGTTCAACTTAGTCAGGCGCGGACTCATGGGCGAAAAGAAATTCGACCTCATCCTTTTCGGTGCGACGGGCTTTACTGGCAAGCAAACGCTTCTGCATCTCGCGCAATGGGTGCCCACGAAATTTAAGTGGGGTATCGCTGGTCGCAGCCGCGACAAACTCAATGCGCTATTGCCATTGTGTGAGTCGGCTGGGGTAGCGCCGAGCGTTGTGGTGGCCGATGCGTCTGATGCTGATGCCGTTGATTCTCTGGTGGCGTCGAGCCGTGTCATCGTTCAACTCGCGGGGCCCTATAGCGAACACGGCGAGCTATTCATCGCAAGTGCCGCGAAACACGGCACGCACTATCTTGATTTGAGCGGTGAAATCGGTTGGGTGCGCTCGATGATTGATCGCTACCACGACCAGGCGGTCGCCTCGAAAGCGAAGATCGTTCCGGTGTCTGGCTTCGAAGCGCTGCCGTTTGATTTGGGGGCGCTTTTTGTCGCGCAAAAGCTTTACGAAGAAACGGGAGAGCGCGCCACTCAGGTTGAAGTGAATGTGGGTTTTCGCGGGCCGCCTGCGTTTCGTCCGCGTGATGTGCTCTCGGGCGGGACGATGGCATCAATCAAAGCAATGCTGCAGCCAGATCAAGCTGGATCGCTCGACATGTTGAGCGATCCAGCGATTCTTGTCGCCGACGAGCGTCTGGCGGAACGCGTACGAGTGGCGCACCCGTACCAATTGCGTGAGCGCTATGACGAGTCACTAAGTTCGTGGCTCGCGCCGACCGTGCCTGCGCCGTTTGTGAATCCTCCCGTGATTTATCGCAGTATGAGTTTGCTCGCGTCGAGCAAAACGACGCCGTTCGCAGCTGATTGCGGCTATCGCGAGGCGATGCTTATGAAGAGCTTTTTTCCGGTATCGGTGGTGCAGCGAATCCTCGCGGGGGTGATTTCCGGCGCGTTTATCGCGGTCGTGAATTCAAGTCGCCGTAACAGCAAGCTCGACCAAACCGGGCGCGCGCTCATGCGACAAGTCTTGGATTTGATCGGACCGACGAGCGGGCAGGGCCCCAGCGAGAAGCATCTCAACGATTCAGGCTACGCGTTGCACATGAGCGCGAGCGCCGCATCGGGCGCAAGCGTGGTTGCGCGTGCGACCGCTTCTGGCCACCCGGGCTACAAATCCACCGCGATGCTGATCGCTGAGGCGGGGCTCGCGCTCGCCGGCAGCGCTGCGCCGGGCGGCAAAGCGCTGCCTCGACGCTATGGTGTGATCACGCCGGTTGCTGCGTTTGGCCTGTCGGCCCAGCCTTCATGGGAGCGCGCCGGATTGCGTTTTGATCCGTGAGTCCGCAAACGCCTTTCGATTGCCGATCCCGCATTGCTTTTGCATAAACTCGACACACTCGGTTCCGTGAATCCGTCCTAGCGCTCGACGATGACTCTTCGACATAAAACCGCACGCGTACTTCACTATCCAGACTCGCGCTCCAAAGTCGGTCGCTGGATAAACCTTGCGTTGGCGCTATTCATTCTGCTGAGCGTACTCGCGCTCGTCGTTGATACCGTTCCCGATTTACCAGTGGGCTGGCACGAGGCACTTCGCGTGGCGGAGAAGGTTTTCTTCGCAGTATTTTTGCTCGAATATTTGGCGCGCATTTGGTCGATTGTGGAGGTGCCGCGCTTTGCCACGCCGGTGCGCGGGCGTCTGCGGTTTTCGTTGCGCTTCCTCCCGCTCATCGATTTAGCGGTGCTGTTGAGCTATTTCGCACCGTTTGACCTTCGCTTCTTGCGCATGGTGCGTGTGGTGCGGGTGTTGGGTGTACTTCACCTAAAGCGATACGAGCGACCGCTGCGTGCTATTGGCGCTTCGATCCGCGCACGAAAACGATTGCTGGTGATCGCTGTGGTGGCAATGCTCTTGATGATTTTCTTTGCCGCGTCGGGGATGTATTTCATTGAACGTGATGCTCAGCCGAAAGCGTTTTCGAGCATTCCCGCGTCGCTTTGGTGGGCGGTAATGACATTGACAACAGTCGGCTACGGCGACGTTTATCCGGTCACGGTGTTGGGTAAAGTGTTCGCTGGAGTGATTGCAACCTGCGGCATTGCAGTGTTTGCACTGCCGATGGCGATCGTCACTGCGGCAATCCTGGATGTGGATGTGAAGCTGCTCGGTGAGGAGGAGCACGACCCCCGTGAGCAGGACCGCCCGTAAGCACAGCGAATTCGCGTTTCTCCGATCACATGGGCGGGGGTGGCAAGCTAGCATCCAAAGGCCGCTATTTAACGAGTGCGAGCCGCCGATATCTCGTACGAAACAATTCAACAAACTTCACGTTAGCTGGGGAAGTAGCGAATCAGCGTGCGTAATTCGGCGCTTCGACAGGGTTGCTTTGTGCGCGCGAGGCCTAAACCGCGCCCTGTATTTTTTCCTTTACTGAGAGACTCATCGACTATGAAAACTTTGCGTTTGCTCGCCGCCTTGGGTGGCGCTTCTTTTTTGCTCAACGCTGCTGCAGTGGCGCAAACGTGGCCGACGAAGCCCGTTCGCATCGTGGTGCCGGCGCCAGCGGGCTCATCGCTCGACATCGTGGCGCGTCTCTTGGCAGACAAACTCAAGGATCGCTGGGGCCAGCCCGTACTGGTAGAGCCGAAGCCAGGCGCAGGCGGCATGCTTGGCGTTGATACTGCCGCAAAGGCGACCGATGCCCACACCCTGGTGATCGGCTTCCCTGGCCCCACCGCGTTTGCGCCATTTCTCTACAAAAAAATGCCTTATGACGCGGTGAAAGATATTGTGCCGATTGTGCTCACCACGACGCAGCCGAACGTGCTCGCGGTGAACGCCAATTTGCCGGTGAAAAATGTGCAGGAATTGGTGGCGTACGCCAAGGCGAATCCAGGCAAGCTGTCGTACGCGAGCGTTGGCAACGGCTCATCGTCACATCTTTCCATGGAGCTGCTCAAATCGGAAGGCGGCTTCGAAGCGGTACACGTTCCGTTTAACGGTGCACCGCCCGCAGCGCAATCGGTGGCGGCGGGTGACACGCAGGTGTTGTTTGCCGTGGCCTCCGGAATCGCGGGGCTGGTGCAAAGTGGAAAGCTCCGCCAGATCGCCGTGACCAGTTTGGGTCGGTTTGATTCGCTCAAAGAATTGCCGAGCATTAACGAAGGCGGCGTGAAAGGGTTCGAAGCGATTGCTTGGAACGGGCTCTTCGGCCCAAGTTCGCTGCCAGCGGACGTAGTGGCAAAGATCAACGCCGACGTAAGCGCTGTGCTTGCAACGGACGATGTGAAGAGCCGGATCGTTGCAGCGGGCATGGCCCCCGGTGGCGGCAGCACGGCGTCGTTCAAAGCAATCCTCGAAGCCGACATGAAAAAGTGGGGCGCAACGATCAAGCGGATTGGCGTGCAGCTCGACTAGCAGTTTGCGTTTCGATACTTTTTAATTGGGTCTACCGACTAATAAAGTAAAAACGCAAATTTGCTTTATTAAGTCTTGTAGCCCCCTTGCAAACTGGAGTAGAAGCGAAAAGTAGCAAAGCGAACGCGCAAAAAAATGCCCCGACTCTTCGAAGTGGGGCATTAAGGCGACCGTACTAGGGATACGGGCGCGGGGTGGTCAAGGGAGACCAGCGCTTATTGTGGTCGGGTCGTCCTCCATAGTCACCTATCAAAAAAGGGAGGTATGCCCAAAAAAATACCCTGCTCGCGTTTTACGACGAACAGGGCATGTAAGCCACCCGCGGGGTTGGGATTTGTCGTTTATCGACACGCGGGTGAAATTCCTAGGAGGACGGTCAATCCTCTCAGATACTCAACCCGAGCACCCCACCTGCGCGTGGGGGATCGAGCGCCTCAGTCTCCTGAGCGCACATGCACATGCACACGCACACGCACACGCGCTCGCGAATCCCGACCACCATCTGCGTCGTCATGCGTTGCGCGAAATTGAATCAACGCACGACTACACTCGTAGGGATGATTGAAATTCGTCTGCTTCACCCAAGCGATGCGCCGCGCGTCATCGCCTTTCTGGGTCGGTTTTGCGAGAGCTCAATGTTTTTGCTGTCAAACCTCGCGCGTTCGGGGATCGTCGATGGCAGCGAGGCTTATCAAGGTGCGTACGTCGGCGCATTTGAAGCGGACGAGATGGTTGCCGTAGGGGCGCACTATTGGAACGGCAATGTGATGCTGCAATTGGGCGATCACGTCGAAGTTGCGGGTGAGCTCACCCGAGCCGCGGTGGCTGCGTCGGGGCGCAGCATCAAAGGGGTGGTGGGCGAGCTTCGCGGCTCCGAGTCTGCCATTCAATCCCTCGGTTTTAATCGTTCACAGTTTCAACTGCATGAGAAAGAGGGCTTGTATCGCTTGTCGCTCGCGGAAATGAATGCGCCGCCACTCGCATCAAAAGTGCGCCGCGCACAAATGGCGGACTATGAAGCGCTACTCAATTTCTATACGGCCTACAACATCGAAGCGCTGAACGAGCCTGATGCGCGTCTCGCGCGCGAGGATGCCGCTCGCAGTCTCGATGGACGCTATGAAGACGCGCGCCAATTCGTGCTTGATCTCGACGGCGAGATCGTGGCGGCAAGCGCGTTTAATGCGGTGTATCTGCCGCTGGTTCAAATTGGTGGCGTCTGGACGCCGCACAGGTTACGTGCTCGCGGCTACGCGCGGGCGTGCGTAGCGGGATCGCTCGCAATCGCATCGCGCGAAGGTGCGGACGCGGCGATTCTCTTCACAGGCGATGAAAACACGCCAGCAATTCGCAGCTACACGTCAATCGGCTTCAGGCAAATCGGCGGCTACTTTATTGGCCTGCTTCGCGATGCTGTGCATCTGCCATCTAAGCATTCAACGAAGGATCACTATGAAATTTAATCGGCTCGGTCGTACTAATCTTCGCGTTTCAGCCCTTTGCCTGGGCACCATGATGTTTGGCGATCAAACGAGCGAACAAGAATCGCTTTCGATCGTGAGCCATGCGCGGGCGCACGGCATGAACTTCATCGACACTGCGGATGTATATGCGGGCGGAAAGAGCGAAGAAATTACAGGCCGCGCGATCAAGGCGGATCGCGACGATTGGGTGCTGGCTACCAAGTGCGGCAACAAAATGAGTGAGACTCAGCCCAATATGTGGCGGCATTCGCGCAAGTGGGTCATTCAAGCGTGTGAAGCGTCGCTAAAGCGGCTTGATACCGACTACATCGATCTTTTCTACCTGCATCGCGATTTCGAAGAAGACAGCGTCGAAGAAACGGTTGGCGCGGTGGGCGATTTGATTCGCAGTGGAAAAATTCGCTACTTCGCGCTTTCGAATTTTCGCGGCTGGCGTATCGCAGAAGTGGTTGCGGAATGTGGACGCCAAGGCGTGCCAGCGCCCGCTGCATGCCAGCCGTATTACAACTTGTTGAACCGCCAACCTGAAGTGGAAATCCTTCCGGCGTGTGGCTATCACGGCTTGGGTGTGGTGCCGTATTCGCCGATTGCGCGCGGGGTGCTGAGCGGCAAATATGCCCCCGGTTCGACGCAAACGGCCGCGCCGGAGGGTTCCCGTGCGGCGCGAAGCGATCGACGTTTTATGCAAACCGAGTGGCGCGAAGAATCGCTCGTGATTGCGGACACACTGAAAGCTCATGCCGAAAAACGCGGCATTTCCTTGGTGCAGTTCGCGACGGCTTGGGTGCTCGCGAATCGATTCGTTTCTAGCGTCATCGCAGGCCCGAAATCGCTTGAACAGTTCACCGGCTACTTTGGCGCGCTCGACTATGCGTGGACTGCGGACGATGAAGCGCTCGCTGATTCACTCGTGCCGCGCGGTCATCCCAGCACGCCGGGATATCACGATCCGATGTATCCGTTTGTGGGGCGATAGCGAGGGATCGAAGGCGCTCTACTTCGACTATTTAGCCCAGACGCAACCGGGGCTAGCGGATGGAAATATTTGTGAACGAAAATTAGAAAAAAGCCATCTAGCCCCAATTTAATTGGGCATTTATCAAATAAGCTGATGGGTCAATTGCTTCCCTGACGCGGTGCATTTCGCGCTGCGCTCAACCATTGCGGCCCGCTGCCGCTCTCACTCAGCGCGCGCTGAGGGTGCGCAGCCGTCCCGATCACGGCCGAATCGCAAAGAGCGAAGGCGAAAAAAAACCTCGTGCTGTTGACCAGCGACGAGGCTTTATTGTTTGGCTCGCGGCGCTCTGAAATCGATAATCACCGATCTCGTAGCGCTCGCGCTCCGGAAGCGAACTTACTTGCGCTTCGCAGGCGATTTGGTCGCAGCTTTTACTTGCGTACCCGCGTACTCAACGCCTTCTTTCGTCGCTTTTGCAACGGTTTCGAATGCAGCCATCGAGGTCTCGACAGCGGCTTTCATTGCGGAAACCGCGTAGTCAGCACCTGGAACGCCTTGAGGGGCAGCCTTCGACATGCGGTCCAAATTGGTCACGAATGCTTTCGCTGCGTCAGCGGCTTGTGCTTCTGCAAACGTGAAAGCTTCGGTTTGCGCCGTAGCGATCATGTCGAGTGCAGCACGCGACGTGGTCGCTGCCCATTCGGCTTTTTCTTCGAGCTGCTTTGCGCGAAGCGGCACCAAATCTTGGGGTGCTTTCACTGCGGCGAGCGCGTGCAAATCTGCAGTTGACGCGGCGGCAAATTCGTTTGCGGCTTTAACGCCGAACGCCGACGCCTTCGTGCCAAAAGCTACTGCGCTGTCCATGCCCTTGAGCACGTTGGCGAGGTAAGCGCGATTCATTTCAGCAACTTGTTCAAAAACTGGCAACATACATTTCTCCTGGTATTTGCGGCGCCGCGAGCGGAGGAGGGAGTAAATCGAACCATCGAAACTCTTTTGCTGCAGTGCACAAAACGAATAGTAATGGCAATCGCGCCCCGTTTCAAGTCTTTTTTGCTGCAATGCACAAATGTAGAGTCTAGCCTCAGATTGAGCGCTTTCACGTTGCCGACTTGCGCAGCGCAAATCATCCACGTCGCGCCGTCAGATGCCAACACTGTCCACTAAAATCTGGCACTGCACAATCAAAGGAGCCGTCATGGCGACCAAATCAGGGACAGGACCGCGCAGCAGCACTGGGCGCGCAGTTCGAATCATCAAAAAGTATCCAAACCGCCGTCTCTACGATACTCAGACGAGCGGCTACATCACCCTGGCTGATGTGCGCCAGATGGTGATCGAAAACTCACCCTTCCAGGTGCGCGATGCGAAGACCAATGAAGAGCTCACCCGCCAAATCCTTCTGCAAATCATTCTCGAAGAAGAAGCTGCGGGGATGCCAATGTTTAGCAACGACATGCTCGCGCAGATGATCCGTTTCTACGCCGGCGCAATGCAGGGCGTAGTCGGCGGATTGTTTGAGCAGAACGTGCGCGCCTTTATGGATTTCCAGAAAAAAATGGCTGATCAGGGTGCGAGCTTCGGCCCGGGCGATACCAACAACTATGGCCCTGAGTTCTGGCAGCAATTTGTGCAAATGCAAGCGCCAGCGATGCAGGGCGCGATGGGTAACTATCTTGAACAGTCGACCAAGATGTTCATCGATATGCAAAAGAAGATGCAGGAAAGCACCAAGCAGTTCTTCCCAGGCTTTGGCTTCCCGGGCTTCGAGAAGAAGTAACGCCGCACACAACGCTACGTAGCCCGGATGCTCGCATCCGGGTTTTTTGTTTTCAGGATCGCGATGCGATCACTTTTTTGAGGAACCCGGATGACGAGCATCCGGGCTACGAGTTTATGAAGTCCGTCGCGCAGTCTGCCCCTAAAGTTGGTTTCGTTTCGCTCGGTTGTCCGAAGGCCTTGGTCGATAGCGAACAAGTGCTCACGCGCCTGAAGGCCGAGGGGTACGCCACGGTGGGCGATTACTCAGATGCCGATTTGGTTGTCGTGAACACCTGCGGTTTCATTGATGACGCCGTCGCCGAATCGCTGGACGCCATTGGCGAAGCCATCGCTGAAAATGGCAAAGTGATCGTGACCGGTTGCCTGGGCGCGAAAGAAGGCGGCGATTTCATTCGCAACGTGCATCCGAAAGTGCTCGCCGTCACCGGCCCACACGCGCCGAATGAAGTGATGGATGCAGTGCATTTGCACTTGCCAAAGCCGCACAACAAATTCATTGATCTCGTGCCCGATCACGGCGTGAAGCTCACACCAAAACACTACGCGTATCTCAAAATCTCTGAAGGCTGCAACCATCGTTGCAGCTTCTGCATCATTCCTTCCATGCGTGGCGATCTCGTATCGCGTCCGATTGGTGAAGTGATGCGCGAAGCGGAATCGCTCGTGAAATCGGGCGTGAAAGAGTTGCTCGTGATTTCGCAAGACACATCCGCTTACGGCGTGGACGTGAAATACCGCACCGATTTCGTGAACGGCAAACCCACCAAAACGCGCATGCTCGAACTCGCTGATTCGCTCGGCGAACTCGGCGCATGGGTGCGCATGCATTACGTGTACCCATACCCGAGCGTGGACAACGTGATCCCGCTCATGGCGCAATCAACGATTGATTCGAAGCGCCGCGTGTTGCCGTATCTCGACGTGCCATTTCAGCATTCCTCGCCACGCATTCTGAAGCTCATGAAACGCCCCGCAAGTGGCGAGAAAAACATCGAGCGCATTCAAGCGTGGCGCAAAGAATGTCCCGAGCTCACCATTCGCTCCACGTTCATCGTTGGCTTCCCCGGCGAAACCGAAGCTGAGTTTGAAGAGCTCCTGGATTTCCTTCGCGAAGCCCAATTGGATCGCGTCGGCTGCTTTGCTTACTCGCCAGTGGACGGCGCAACTGCGAACGATTTGCCCGATCACTTGCCCGACGAAGTCAAAGAAGAGCGCCGCGAGCGCTTCATGGAAGTGCAAGCCGAAATCTCGGAAGCACGCCTGCGCGCAAAGATCGGCAAGCAAATCGAAGTAATCGTTGACGATGTGCAAGACAACATTGCCGTCGCCCGCTCTTGGGCAGATGCTCCCGAGATCGACGGTCTCGTTCACATTCAAAATGGCGATGAACTCAACGTGGGCGACGTAGTGAAAGTGAACGTCGTCGAAGCGACGGAGCATGATTTGATTGGAATGCTGCTTTAGCTACAGTTCGATAAGCGACGCGCAGAGCCAGGTACGGTCTAGGCCGTACGAGTCAAAGATTCAAATACACTGGGACTCCGAGCGCTAGAAGCAACGGGGGCGGCTATGACGATCAATTCTTCTATCCAGAGACGAACGTCGTTCAATGGGCGCAAGCGCGAGAGCTGGGTGGGCGTCTGGTCGACCCGTGTTCGTATCGTGATTGCCGCTTGCGTTGGCGTCGTTTCTCTAGGCGCGCGGGCTGCGCCGCCAGTTCCTGAATTGCTTTATTACAAATTCGATGAGACCGGAACGATCGTTACCAATCGCGCGTCGTCGCCACCGCCGGGCACAGCGAGCGCGAGCATCTTGGGCGGTATTGCTCAAAATCAACCGAACGAAACGTTGGGTAACGTCACGGCGCTCCGGGGTTCGGGTCTCTCGGCTTCGACGGATTATCTAAACACGGGTTGGGTGACAAATTTGTCCGGTTCCTGGACGATTTCCTTCGCTTCGCGTGGAATATCTACTAGTGGGACGCTCTACTTCGTGATGGGTGATTTCACTGCGCAGAGTTTGCGCATCTTCACAAACGGGGTGGCGGGATCTACAAATTGGATTCTGCGGGGGACGGGCCTTGCCGATACCTTAATCCCGGGCGGCGCATTGGCTGGAACAACCACGGTCAACACGTTCGTGTACGACTCGGCTGCGGGCAACATTAGGGCGTACTTGAACGGCGCACTGGTGAGCACAGTCGCGCAGACTGCGCTTTCTTTCGCTGGTACTGGCCCCTTCAAGGTAATGGGTTACGCCTCCAACGCCGGCGCGCCTCTAGGAGGGCTGCTAGGCGACGTTCGTATCTATAGCCGCGCACTAAACGCGAGTGAGGTAGAGGCGATAAGTGACGCGGTTTTGTTGCTTCCGCAAGCGATCACGAATTTTGCTCCGGTCTCGCCGGTGGCCTTCGGTGCTGTGCCGCAGATCTTGAGCGCAACGGGTAGTGCAAGCGGCATCCCGGTGACGTTCAGGGTAATCTCGGGACCGTGCTTGCTCTCAAGCGGTAATGTGCTCGCGTATTTTGGGGTGGGAACCTGCGTTGTCGCGGCCAATCAAGCACGCAATGCCAATTACGCCGCAGCGCCCGAGGTCACTGCAAACGTCGTTGTTGAGCCCATTCCGCAAAACATTACGGGATTCAACCCAACATCGCCAGTGGCGCTCGGCGCGCTCGCGCAAACTCTCAGCGCAGTGGGTGGTACGAGCGGTAACCCGGTGACATTTACGTTAATTTCCGGCCCGTGCAGCCTGAGCGGTAACTCGCTGAGCTACATCGGTGGCGGCCGTTGCGTCGTCGCTGCTAATCAAGCGGGTAACGTCAATTACGCTGCGGCAGTTGAAGTTCGCAAGGACATTCGAGTGATCCCATCGCTCAATATTGATGCGAGCAGCGCCTCTGACTCCGTTGTCGATCCCGCGACCGACGGAGCGATGATTCTTCGCTACTTGGCTGGTTTCACGGGTGAGGCCATTACCCAAGGCGCAATGCACGGCACTGCTACACGAACATCGGCGGAAATTGGCAGTTATCTTGTCACGATCCGAGGAGCGCTTGACGTAAACGCAGACGCTCGATTTGATCTAACAATCGATGGCCTTTTGATCGTGCGCTACATGCTGGGACTTCGAGCCGCGACGGGTTTGTTCAACGGCATTGACGTTGGCACATCTTGGACCCCCTCGCAGGTTGA
This sequence comes from Betaproteobacteria bacterium, assembly GCA_013298765.1. Classification (GTDB taxonomy): domain Bacteria; phylum Pseudomonadota; class Gammaproteobacteria; order Burkholderiales; family Casimicrobiaceae; genus Casimicrobium. The sequence continues at coordinate 517,618 of JAAFJA010000001.1, read as the reverse complement.
GGCGTATCTATCCTTGTTGATGCCGTAGTTCGCTACTGCGCTCACGTGAGCGTGCTTCGTCCGGCGCGACCGCAGGCAGCCTCATCGGCGATCTCAAGGAGTACCAGCCTAGCCGTGCTGCAAGTCGACTTGGTCAGCGCAGTTCTGAAAAAAGTCAGGCTTTTTCAAAGTCTATTTCCGCAAGCGAATCAAGGCGATCGTCGACGACGTGCAAGACAACATCGACGTCGCCCGCTCATGGGCTGACGCGCCCGCAATCGACGGACTCGTTCACGTCCAAAATGGCGAAGCATTGAACGCCTGCGACGTTGTGACCATCAGCGCCGTTGAAGCCACGGAGCATGCTCCAATTGGAATGTTGCCGGAGTAACCGCGCTACACCTTCGCGCACCGTTTGAGCGGGTCAAGTCGCGCGGCTCAGCTCAATGCAAGAGGCGATTTCCTTCGCGAGCTACATCAATTGAGCGACGCGATGATCTTCTCTTTGTCGAACATCATCGAGCCAGGGAACGAGAGTTTCTTTTCGGTGCAATCGATCACACTCAGCGTCACTTCACGTCGCTCGCTCTCGGATTTCGCGGCCTTCAATCGTTCGGCTGATTTAACCTCTGTCGCGCATGCGCCGATTTGTTTGGCGAGGCTGTAACCGGCCACATATCGCGCGCCCAAATAGCCGATGATGAGAACAAATGCGATCAAGAGGATTTTCTTCATTGTGAGGATGTGACTTTATCGTTGCGTTCAAGCTGCGTTCGTTTGAAGCATTTGGTGACCAAACGCCTCAAAACGTAAATAGAGAGAAGCAATCGCGATTGATTGTGACGCGCAGCCAACAAGTGCAATTTAGGGCATCGGCGCGTGGGCTGTCAAATGAGTCAAACGTAACGTTGATACACAGCGATCAGACGCGACGCACCACGCTCGCCAAACGTGTTTCGCGCCGTCAATGATGATGGCAATGCAAAAACTCAATGGACGTCGGAAGCGCATCACTTGTGCTCTTGGTAGCAAAAGCATCTCTTTTGCTTTTTGCCTTTTTTTACTGGGGCAACAACGCTTTTTAGTGTGTACAGGAAATTTCTACTTTTAGGGCTTTACCCCCAGTTTAAAAGCGCTCTTAACGATATTTAAGAACCTGTTCTCAGCTTCCCACTTTAAATAGTGTGGCCGCGTCAATCCCCACTTTTGATAGGAGGAATCACGCGACTTGCAAGGCTTTCGCCGCTGCGTATATTGGTGTCAACAATGACTGCAGCGAGGGGCAACATGATCGTCATCACGCTTAATCCGTTTTCCGAATTGCATCGCGAGCGCTAATGGCAACGCTCATTCCCGCGATTGGATCGTGCGCCTCGCGCATGACCTCGGGCGAGCGACGGCTGGCGGAGCGGCTCGAACAAAAGCTCGATGATGATTACCTGCTTTGGTACGACGTGCCGGTTGGGCCGAAGCAGTCTCGACCCGATTTCGTAATCCTTCATCCAAGGCGTGGGCTGCTGGTGTTGGAGACAAAAGATTGGCGGCCAGAAATCATTCAATCAGCTGACCGCGATCAATGGCACATAATCGTCGATGGCCTGCTGAAAGCGGTTAACAGTCCACTACAACAGGCTCGTTACTCCGCCCTACAGGTGGTGGATGCGCTAAAGCGCGACCCGCAACTCATCCAGCCAGCGGGGCTACATCGCGGGAGCCTTTTGTTCGCATGGGGGCACGGCGTCGTGCTTACCAAGATTACGCGCAAGCAATTCAACGATTCTGGTTTGCGAAATGCGATTGCGCCGGGCTACGTCATCTGCTCCGACGAAATGACGGAGTCCGCCGACGCTGAGGAATTCCAACAACGGCTGTGGAATATGTTCCCGCATTCGTTCGGCAGCGTGATGTCGCTGCCGCAGCTGGATCGTGTGCGCTGGATCATGTTTCCCGAGGTTCGTGTGCCGACGCAAGGCTCGCTCTTTAGTGGGCCAGAGCCAGAGGCGGAGGCAGATTTGCCGAGCATCATGCGTGTGATGGATTTGCAACAAGAGCAACTCGCGCGCAGCTTGGGCGATGGGCATCGCGTGATTCATGGCGTTGCAGGCTCTGGCAAAACTATGATTCTTGGCTATCGAGCGGAGTATCTCGCGAAGGCGCACACGGCCGCGAGCAAACCAATCCTAATCCTTTGCTACAACAAGCCACTCGCCGCCAAGCTCGCGAATGCGATGGAAGTGAAGGGGCTGAGCGATAAGGTCGTGGTCGTAAATTTCCACAAGTGGTGTTACGACCAACTGAAAGCGTTTGGCCAAGAATTCCCATCGCAGTCGATGGAGGTTGGTGAGAAGATGGAAGAGGCGGTGCGGCGTGTGATTACCGCCGTTGACCGCAAACAAATCCCGAGCGGCCAGTATCAAGCCGTCATGATCGACGAAGGGCATGACTTCAAACCCGAGTGGTTAAAGCTCGTCACACAGATGGTGGACCCAACCACCAACAGCTTGCTCGTTCTCTACGACGATGCACAAAGCATTTACGAGCGCAGCCGCAGCAAACAGTTCAGCTTCAAGAGCGTCGGAATCCAAGCGCAAGGCCGCACCACGATTCTCAAAATCAACTACCGAAACACCAAGCAAATCCTTCAAATCGCGAACTTGATTGCTGCCGATCTGCTCACCGCCGACGAAAAAGATGACGATGGCGTGCCACTCGTCACCCCGATCAGTTGTGGTCGCGACGGCGAAGCCCCGCTCATCATTCGTTTGCCTAGCCTGCGCGAAGAAGCCACAAAGATTGCCGAGCTCTTAAACGCAGCGCATCAGGAAGGCCACGCGTGGGGTGACATGGCGGTGATCTGTCGACACTACGACGAGATGGACGTATGTGGTGGCGCGCTCACCCGCGCACGCATGCCGCATCACCTACGGAAAAGCTCGACAAAGTTTGACCCAACCGCAGACAGCATCAAGGTCATGACGATGCACGCCAGCAAAGGCCTCGAATTCCCCGTCGTCGCCCTCATGGGCGTAGGGCGTATGCCCGACGCGGGCGCGGATGAGCGCGAGGAGGCGAGATTGTTCTACGTCGGAGCGACGAGGGCTACGCAGCGATTGGTGATTGCGGTGAGTGGGGAGGGTGGGTTTGGAAAGCGGTTGGCTACAAGAAGTTGAAAGGCAAAGATATGAAACTCGCTGCGCTAACTATCGAAAACTTTAGAGGCTATGCTGCTCGAACCCGTGTCGCGATTGACGATCTCACGGTACTTATCGGAAAAAACGATGTCGGTAAGTCTACGATCTTAGATGCGCTCGACATTTTCTTAAACGACCAAAAGCCGGAGCAGGGCGATTTATGCGTCCGCAGCAGCGACGCGGTAATTTCTATCGCATGTTCTTTCACAAATCTGCCAGAAGAAATCGTTCTTGATGCTGCTGCGACGACAACTTTGTCTGCGGAATACCTCGTCAATGAAAACAACGAGCTCGAGATAGTTAAGCGGTGGGACTGCTCTGGAAAATCGCTCAAAGAGTCGATTTTTGCCGTTGCGCGACACCCTACTAACGCAGATGCAAATGACCTGCTCACGCTAAAAAATAGCGAGTTGAAAGCTCGCGTTAAGAAACTTGCATTAGACGAATCCAGCGTAAATCTCACGGTTAACGCCAGCATGCGCAAGGCGATTCGAGTGGCTTGCCAACCACTCGCCTTTGAAACACTCTTGATTCCGCTAGACAAGGAGGACGCCAAAAAAGTCTGGGATCAAATCAAGACGAAACTGCCCGTTTACGCCCTGTTTCGTTCAGATCGGGCAAGCCAGGATGGCGATGACGAGGTTCAAGACCCACTCAAGTTTGCGATTTCGCAAGTACTAAAAGAACTCGATACTGAATTGAAGAAGATTGAGGACGCAGTGCGAGTTCGCGCCGAGGACGTAGCAAACAGGACGCTTGCGAAGCTAACCGAGATGGATGCTCGGCTGGCGAGTGAGCTTAAGCCTTTTTTCAAGACCGATCCCAAATGGGACGTATTCAAGTTTGGGTTAGTGGGTGACAACAACATCCCGATTAATAAACGGGGAAGCGGTGTTCGACGCCTCATTCTGCTGAATTTTTTTAGAGCAGAGGCGGAGAGACGTCGCGCAGAGAAAGGTTCGCTGAGCGTCATTTATGCAATTGAAGAGCCAGAGACGTCCCAACACCCGGATAACCAGAAGCTTCTTGTTAAAGCGCTGAACGAACTGGCAATGGACGGTAACACGCAAGTTCTGACCACTTCACACACCCCAGGATTGGCGGGCTTACTTCCCGTCGAGAGTCTCCGTCACGTCTACAAAAACGGCGACGCTACCACTTCGGTGACGCGTTGCACCGACAGCGACTTGATTGCGATTGCAACTGACCTTGGTGTGCTCCCGGATCGAAGGGTTCAAGCGTTGGTTTTTGTGGAGGGAACGAACGACATCGAATTTTTCGAAAGACTCAGCGCAATTGTTAAGAGTGTGACGAACGATGTTGTAGATTTCGCTGCGGATGACCGCGTAGCCCTGATACCTCTTGGCGGCGGATCGCTAAAGCATTGGGTGGAGAAACGCTATTTGCGAAACCTTAAATTGCGAGAGGTGCATATTTACGACCGTGATGTTGCTGTGCCTCCCAAGTACCAGTCTGCCTGTGATTCCGTAAACGCTCGCGGCGATGGTTCATGGGCAGTACTTACCAGCAAAAGAGAGCTTGAAAACTATCTGCATCCTGACGCAATCGCGGATGGCATTGATGGCGTCAAGGTCGCCTTCACTGAAACTTGCGATGTACCGGAAATTGTTGCTAGGGGAGTCCACGAGGCAGCGGATTGTGGAAGTCCTTGGACGGACGTACTAGCTGATTCGGAAAAATTCGCGAAGAAGGTGGGCAGAGCAAAGTATCGACTTAATCGTGAAGCTGCTTCGAAGATGACAGTAGCTCGACTTAAGGAGCAAGATGCGAACGACGAACTAATTGGGTGGTTAAAGAGAATCCATTTGATGTTGACTTAGTGAAGCAGTCTGAGTTTCAAACCCCAGTTTCTGCGTTTGCGCGTGTTTGCCGAGTTTCGTACCTCAATCCACCCAACGAGTCACGCCGCTACTTGCGCGCTTGCGGTCGTTGCTAACGACTGAACTGCACGTCGCGTGCCCTCATCCGCCGCAAACAAATGCTCCACCCGCAATGACGCAAGCGTGATGTCTTGCGGTGTGCCAAACGTGGTGAAGAGGCTGAAGAAAGCGAGTTCGCCGTGCTCGGTGGCGAAGCGGTTGGTTAGGACTGGCGCGGCGGGTGGCGTCCATGCGTTTGTTATTGCGTTCGTGCCGAGGCGAGTTTTCATGATCGCTGCGAGGGCGTCGGCTTTCGGGGCAAGCGCGGGGTTCGTGGCGGCGTCGCGTCGCACATGTGCGAGGAGCGTCGGTGCGACTTCGTGCAGATTCACAATCCGTTTACAGATGCCGTCTGGGTGAAGCATTAGATCAAGCATGTTGAGAGGCTTTGCGGCCTCGCCGCTTGATGCGCTTCCTGCTACCGCTTCGGCGAGCCACGGCACCAATGTTGTTGCGAGCCATTGTGCGCCGCGATTCAAGTGCAGCACGTTCCATTCAGCGTCCAGAATCATCGCGGGCATCGGGTCGTGTGCGGCCACGAGTTGCACGAGGGCGCTCTTCGCTTGTGCGAGCGCGGGATCGTCGAGCGATGCGGCGCTATACGCTGGGGCGTAACCGGCTTGCAACATCGCAGCGTTTTGTAATGCGAGTGGCGCGTCCAGTTCGTGCAACCACGCCATGAGCAGCGCGCGGCTCGGTTTCGCGCGTCCGCTCTCAACGAAGCTCACATGCCGCTGGGAAACGCCCATCCGCAGCGAAAGTTCGAGCTGGCTCAAGCGGCGAGCCTTGCGGGCCTGCTGCAACGTGTTCTGTAGTGTTTCGACCCGGCCGACCATGCGCTGATTGAATCACACTCGTGGATCAATCCAATTACCTTGCACGTAATTGCGCCGCAGCATCTGCACGGCAATACTGCGCGGGTTGCCATCACTCGGATCACTCCATGGATCGTGCGCTCGCGTCCGCGCCCTACGTCGTCACCGCTATGTTGATTGTGGTGGGCGTGATTCATTTGCTTCCGCTGATGGGCGCGCTGGGCGGGGATCGCCTTTCGGCGTTGTACGGAGTTCGGATTGACGAGCCAAACCTCGAAATCTTGATGCGGCATCGTGCTGTGTTATTCGGCCTGCTTGGCGCGTTTCTTCTTTTTGCCGCATTCAAACCGCCTTACCAAAACATCGCGCTCCTCGCGGGTTTCGTGAGCGTGATCACGTTTCTTTACTTCGCCGGTAGCGCGGAGGGCTTCAATGCCGCGATCGGGCGAGTGGTCATCGCGGATTGGATCGCGCTTGCCGCGCTCGTCGTCGCCACTTTAGCGAGCGTGCTGTCGCCCTCGCAAGCCAACGCTTAGCGCAAGCGCATTCAAAATTTTTCACTCTCCCAAAGGGATCGTCATGCAACGCAGCTTAATCATCGTCACACTTCTTCTGTTCGGCGCACTCTCAGCGATCGCAGTTTGGCAGCACGGCTATTTGGGCATTTTCGCGAGTGGGTTTACAAACACTGCTTCGATGCAAGTGTTCGCCGATTTGGTGATCGCGCTCGGGTTAGCGACGATTTGGATGTGGCGTGATGCTCGCGCGAATGGGCGTGCAATTTGGCCGTGGATGGCGCTCACACTGGTGGCCGGGTCGTTCGGGCCGCTCGGCTATTTGTTAACAAAGCGCAGCGTAACACTCAAAAAGTAGTACACCGCACGAGTGATACAGCGCTCAGTGTGACCCTTAATAAAACTTGCGCTTGACGCGTGCACCAAGTTTTCGTGCGGGTGATAACGTAGCGTTTTTGGATCGATGTGCGCTGCGCGGTCTGAGCCTCTGTGGCGCGGCGGTTAGAACAAAAGCGTTATGAAATCACTGGTTCACGAGCAGGTTGATTCGTCCGATGGCTCGCGCAAGCGAGCATCCCCGACCCTGTACTTCTCCCCCGGCGCATGCTCACTCGCGCCGCATATCGTGCTCGAAGAACTCGGATGGCCTTACCAATTAGCACTCGCGTCCACATCGGACGGCACGACGCGCTCGCCCGAGTATCTTCGGCTCAACCCGAAAGGCCGTGTGCCCGTGTTGGTGACTGGCGAATCAGTGCTCACGGAGGCGCCTGCGATCCTCGTACATCTCGCGCTTAGTGCACCCGAGTTCAAGTTACTCGCGTCTACCAGCGAAGGCTTGGTTCGTACGCTTGAGTGGTTCAACTGGCTCTCCGGTACGGTTCACTCGGTCGCGATTCGGCAAGTGCGTCGGCCTCAGTCTTTCAGTGATGATCCGACTCAGCATGCGGCCATCGTCGCGCTTGGAAAAGAGTCGCTGACGAGTGCATTTGCCCTCATCGAGGAGCGACTCGTCCGGCTGACATGGCTGATCGAAGATCGCTACACGGTGCTTGATCCGTATCTTCTCGTGTTTCACCGTTGGGGACACAGCATCGGCTTCGACATGGCAAACAACTATCCGCGCTGGACGGCGCACACGCATCGTGTTGTATTGCGCCCGGCGGCCGCAGCTGCGTTGTTGCAAGAAAAGATCGTGCCTTGGACGAAGTGAGCCTCATCATTCCGCTGCACTTTTCCCAACCGTTCGCACCTTGAGACTCGATGAATACGAATATTTTTCTCATTCTTGGCGGAGCGCTTAGCGCCATCGCAGGGTTAGCGCATCTTGGCGTCATCGTAAAGGGTGCGAGCTGGTATCGATTGTTTGGTGCGGGTGAGCAGTTTGCTCGGGCGGCTGAGCGCGGAGAGCGCTGGCAGGATGTGATTACTTTCGGAATCGCAGTTGTTTTGTTCGCTTGGGCCGCTTACGCGCTCTCAGGCGCAGGCGTGATCGGACGCTTGCCGCTCTTGCGTTACGCGTTGATCATCATCACGGCAATCTATTTGCTGCGTGGATTGGTAATCGTGCCAATGGCTCTACTCTCGTTCGATAAGGTCACACCGTTTTGGGTGTGGAGCTCGCTCATTTGCCTGGGCTTTGGTGTCGTGCACGCGATCGGTCTAGCGCAAGTTTGGCATCGGCTGTAAGTTGCAATTTATGCGAACCGATTCACATGCGCGTAAGCTCTAGCGCGCCCACCACGCGCCTACATGCGCTCCAATTGCCGCTAAACGCTGAACGCTTCCGGCTCAACGAAATCGCACCATGATTCTTCGCAATTCATCCCTCACCCAAGAAACTCGGTCGAGCGACGGTTGGGGAACTGCTCATACGCAGCGCGTGAGCGATGTGGGCGGTCTCACTCAGTTCGGCGCGTCGTTGCAAACGCTAGAACCGGGCGCTCGATCATCATTGAAACACTGGCATGAATCGACCGATGAAATGCTCTTGGTCATTTCTGGCGAGGTGACGGTGACTGAAAACGATGTCGATTCGGTGCTCACCGCAGGCGATGTGGCCGCTTGGCCCGCAGGGGCGGCGGTGGCGCACACGGTATCCAATCGATCAAACGCGCCGTGCTCTTTTTTTGTTGTTGGCTCACGCCGTGCAGAGGACGTCACGCACTATGAAGAGATCGGCAACGTGATGCACACGACTGCCGACGGTTGGCGATTTGAGGATCGCAACGGTGCGCTACTTCGTGAAGGTGGGCCGAACGACAATCCGTGGGTATGAGGTAGCTAAATCGATAGACAAAATTCACGTGTTAGCCCATGTTTAATGTGGGCTATATGGCGTAAATAGACGGAAACAATATCCGTTTTATTGCAGCGCTTGCCCTAATCTAAGCGAGGCGAACCGCAAAGAGTTGGAACGACGTTTCCCCCGGCGGCCCTAGTCACGCGTTTCGTAAAACGCACGCTTCGTTTCGTACATCATGCGGTCCGCGTCGCGGATGGCGGCTTCGAGTTCGCCCGTTTTGTTGCAAACGCCAAACCCCGCGCTGACGGAAAGTCTCGGGCCACTGTAGAACTGGTTATTTAAATCGACGGTGAGGGTGAGCGAATCGAGAAATTCGCGCGCCGCGCTTTCGCCTTTTCCGGGAAGCAACACTGAGAATTCGTCGCCGCCCGTGCGTGCGGGTTCGCTTGCGTCGCCCGCTGCTTTTTTGATCGCTTCCGCTGCGCGTCGAATCAACGCATCGCCCGCTGCATGACCATGTTGATCGTTCACCGGCTTCAGCCCGTTAATATCGATCACGACGACCGATGTTGGGAACGGGCCGCGTCGGCCAATTCGATTGATTTCATCATCGAAGTAAGAGCGATTACGCAGCTTCGTAAGCGCATCATACTTGCCCAAAAATTCGAGATAAGCCTCCGCCTTTTTACGCGCTGAAATGTCGGTAAGCGCAACGAGCGCGCGCTCCCAGCTCTGTTCGTAGCCCGGCAATACGGCCCATTGCATATGGGCATGAATCATGTCGCCCTTGAGCGAATAGTTCACGATTTCGCGCTGCTGGAAGAGCTTCTGATTCCACAAATCGGTGAGCTGTTCGCTGAATGTGACGGCCATTTCATCGCGAAACACTTCGCCGAGTCGATCTAGCAAATCTTCCTTCGTTGTTGCTCCGAACATGCGCAGCGTCTGCGTGTTCACGGTGAGCGTGCGAATCGCGCCCATACACTGCTGCACGAAATCGGGATGGACATTGATGAAGGTACGAAAGTCTTCGATCCCCTGTTCGCGCAAAGCGTCGAGCATGCGCTTGATTTCGCTGAAGTCATTGACCCAGAGCGAAATGGGTGAATATTCGAAGAGGCCTTGTGCGTAACGCTCGTTCACAAAGGCCAGACGTTGCGCGTCGCGTTCTGCCGTCAAATCTTCGACTGACACGAGCGCACGGTCCCACGGCGCTTGATCATCGGCGAGCAATTCAATGCCGAGGCGGATCTCCAGTCGTTTTCCGTCGACTGTGTGGTTCACATTGTCCGCGTGAAACGCCCGCTCACCGCGCCAGAATGCAGCGATTTCAGCGATGGGTGCGAGCCGATCTTCGCGCGCAAAAATCGTGGCAGCGGCAGAGATTAAGTGCTCAAACGAGTTCGCGCGAAAGAGCGCCAGTGTGCGCCGATTGACGCGGCGAATCCGAATCTGTGCATAGTATTCGTCGATTGCCTCCGGGTGAGCCGCAATCCAGGATTCGATATCTTCCACACCCGCTTGCCGCCAGCCTTCGAGAACGCGGTAGAGGCCGCTGAAATCTGAGTAGAAAAGAGCGACGGGCGCTAGCTCAAAAACCTCGTCGCCATTCACGCTATCGGGCATCGTAATTTCCTTTTGCCGCATCGGCGCAAACTGCTGCGCGAGACGCATGATTCTAGGGAAGTGATCCCTGCTTAATTGAGTTCGCGGCTCACGCCTTCGCCTTAACCGTGCGCGCGTTCAGCTGCGCGTGCTTCGATTTCGAATGCGTTGTCGCGGTAATAAGCCGCGAGGCTTCGCGCAGCCCACGCCGCGTGGAGCCCCGCGCCGACATACGCGAGGGGAAAGAGCGGCCCCCAGCGCTCACACTGGCGTACGTGAGCATGTTCGTGGGTTCGGCAATCATCCAAGGCTTGCGCGTTACGCGCGACGACGACATGCCCGATGGTTGCGGCTGCAAACCCCGAGCCGCCAGCGAGCGCGCGAAACCATGGCCCACCTAAGAACCACGCGAGTGCCGGCCCAGAAACTTCGAGTACGCCATTACGAAGCTGCCAGTGCGCGCGGTACAAGGCGAGCGGCAGCAAACTTAGCGCGAAGAGTGAAACCGGAAGCGCCCATAGAACGTATAGCAACGGGAATCGTCGCGAACCGGGTGGTTTTGGCGTGCAAACTTGTTGGAAAACGTCATTTTCGAGTGACAAGAGAGGATTCCTCGCCTAAAGTGACGGTACGTCGCCCCGTCAACGATTCATTTTTAATACTCAGCCGAACCATGAAACGAAATTCTTCTCCCTCACGATTGCCGTTTCGCAATGTGTCGACCGCGCTGGTCTTCATTGCCTCCGCAGCGCTCGCTTTCGAAAGCTCTGCGGCGACCATCGTTGCGCAAGTCAAAGACAGAAACGGAAACGGCGTACCCAACGCAGTGGTTTACGCGATCCCTGTGGGCGGGAGTGCTCCCGTGGTGAAACCCGGCACTTCAGCGCAAGTGGAACAGGTTCAGATGAAGTATGAGCCTTTTGTGAGCATCGTACAGAAGGGCACGCAAATGCGTTTCCCAAACAAGGATCGCGCCGATCACCATGTAAAAGTGCTCTCCGGGCCGCAGCTCTTCGAATTCCAGATCTACACACGCAAAGAGCCCACGCCTGTAACGCTCGACAAACCGGGCATGCTTACGCTCCAGTGTTTGCTTCATAACTGGATGAGCGCCCACATTTACGTGGTGGATACGCCATTCTTTTCGAAATCATCGTCTACCGGCTCAGCGATCGTGCAAGATTTGCCCGCAGGTGAGTATGAGGTTCACGTTACGCACCCGAGCGTTGCGTTTCCTGGGCAAATGACACCTGCCATGCCGCAACGCATCAAGCTGGATAACGCCTCAACGCAGCTCCTCGATGTGAAACTCGATCTCATTCCGCGCAGCGAGCCGCGTCGTCGGGCTGTGCTAGATTACTAAAAAATAATCTGCCGTAGCGTTCGTTTTATCGGGGCAAAAGCTACGTTTTAGTGGTTATTGACTTAGCTGCTAATCGGTCGCTTGCCCAAATAAATTTTGGGCGAATAGGAAAAAGTGAAGTTTGTTCTGCCTTGATTGTTCGTCCCTTTGCAGACGTCCAGCGTGTGGAAATCAAGCAAGCTCGGCGGCATCCCACCAGTGCTCGATGATGAGCTCTACGCGCTGCTCGCCTTGCCATTCGGAAAGCGATAGTTTGTAAGCGGCGCGCAGTTGCCCGGGTGGCGCTTCGGTGCAGTTAAACCGGATGGCATCGAAGAATCGCGCGCCACGTTTCAATCGAAGCTTCGTGTGCTTGAGCGCGACGATTCGCGCGTCGACCACGGTAAATTCATCATCAAACAGTGGCGGCGGGAAGGCTTGTCCCCACACGTGGTTGTGAAGCGCGGCAGCCGTCTCGAAATCAAAATCCTCCGCGTTAAAGCTGCCATCTGATTCAACACGCTGTTCGAGCATCGCAGGCGTTAGCAGTTCACTCGCGACCGCTTCAAACGCTTTGGCGAAGAGCGCGAAGTTCGCGTTCGTAATCGTCACGCCCGCGGCCATTGCGTGGCCGCCAAACTTACGCATTAACTGCGGATGGCGTTTTGACACGAGATCCAGCGCATCACGCAGATGAAAGCCCGGAATTGAGCGCCCCGAGCCTTTGAGTTCGGTGCCTTCACCCGGCGCGAAAACGATGCTTGGGCGATGGTACGTCTCCCGCAAGCGGCCAGCGACGATGCCAACGACACCCTGATGCCAGGTACTGTCCATCACCACAATCGCACGTTGATCGGGCGTGATTTCCGCGCGAATCATGTGATCGGCTTCGTCCCGCATGCCGGCTTCAATGCTGCGCCGTTCGCGATTCAACTGATCGAGTTGAGCCGCGATTTCGAGTGCGCGCGCTGCATCGTCGGTGAGTAAGCATTCGATTCCGAGCGAAATATCGTCGAGCCGCCCCGCCGCGTTGATTCGTGGACCCAAAATGAAGCCGAAATCGTAGGCTGTGGCCTTACTTGCGCTACGTGCTGCAACTTCCAGCAGCGCGTTGATTCCGGGCTGCGCTTTGCCATCGCGAATTCGACGCAGCCCGGCTTCCACCAGCCGACGATTGAGCGCATCAAGCGGCACGACGTCCGCCACCGTACCCAGCGCCACGAGCGACAAGAGATCATTTAAGTCGGGCTGCGGCTCAATCGAGTAAACGCCACGCTCGCGCAGGCGCGCACGCAACGCGAGGAGTACATAAAACATCACGCCACAACCCGCGAGCGCTTTGCTCGGAAAGGTGCAGCCCGGTTGATTCGGATTCACAATGGTTGGCGTGTCGGGCAGCGTGTCGCCCGGCAAATGATGATCGGTGACGACAACGTCGATCCCCAACTCGCGTGCACGCGCGACACCATCGACGCTTGCAATGCCGTTGTCTACCGTTAGGATCACGCGCGGATTTTCTTTCGCCGCGAGATCGACGATTTCGGGCGTGAGTCCATAGCCGTATTCGAAGCGATTGGGCACGATGTAGCCAATCTTTGCGCCCATGCGCCGCAAGCCGCGCAGCCCGATCGCGCAGGCCGTTGCGCCGTCGGCATCATAGTCGGCGACGATCAGCATTTGCTCTTGCTTCTCGATCGCGAGAATCAAGCGCTCCACGACGGCGTCGATGCCCTTCATTGAGTTCGGTGAAGGCAAGAGCGAGAGTTTGAAGCTCGCGTCTTCGGTCGATACGATACCGCGCGAGGCGTAGAGGCGTGCAAAAAGGGGAGAGATGCCGTGCGCTTCGAGCGATGCTGCTACTTCGGTGTTGGCTGCGCGGCGGTGGAGGGTGGGGGAAGGCATGGGGAAATGTTAGCGAGGACGCCGCTCCTGTTCCTCTCCCTCTGGGAGAGGTCAACGCGAAGCGTTGGGTGAGGGAAAGGCGCGTTGCAAGCGGGCAAGCTTGATTGAAGATTTCCCTCACCCGCCCTGCGGGCGACCGCTGTGAAACTTCGTTTCATCGCTCGCTACGCTCGCGACCGCCGCAAGCGGCGTCCTGCGCACTACGGGCTGCTCCCAGAGGGAGAGGCATCGAACGCTCTCTCTCGCAACCGCATCAACACCTCCGCTAACGTCGGCTTCTTCGCAAACCAGGAAAACAGCCCCGGCTTTTTCGACCGAGCGAACGTTAACTTCAATCTTGGTTGTGCATCACCGATAACTATGCAGTCACTAGACACGACTCTTGTTGCTATTTCAACCCACACGCGCTGCCACATCGCCACGTCGCCCGCGCGAAATGCATGCAACATCCGCGCGTCCACGAGATCGCTCGCGGCGCTCTGCAAACCGTCAAACCCCCACAACCAAACCACATTGACGGGCGGCAATCGTCGCTCCGCACGTGCCGCGTTCACCGGATGATTGAAGAGCAACATCTGCAACTCGTTCATCCAACGTTCAACGAGTCGACCATCGTCGCCACGCGGCAAATTCGGACGCATCGCCTCACCAACGATCCAATCGGGGCGCTCGGCCAGCACCTTGATGTCGCGGTCAGTAACGATTCGCCATTCGCAAGCGGACACGTATTCCAATCGCAATCCATCCTCGCGCACATGCGCGTCGCACGCTGCGCACAACGCGCGCGAACCGGCTTCGCTTAGTTGCAATTGCGACGGATCGAGCAGCGTGAGATCGGTGAGACCGAGGGCGGCGTGGAGCGGGGTGGCGATGGCAGCTCCCTCTCCCGCAGCGCGGGAGAGGGAAGGGGTGAGGGCGGTGGCGGGTAGCTTTCGCTCCCAATCACTCCAACTCCCCTCAACCGCGTCAACCTCGCACGCACGCAACCACGTCGCAATCTCGCTGTGCGAAGGCAAGTTCTCGCACAACGCATTCAGCGTCGCGCGATCAGTAGAAAGGGAACCGGGGAATAACAGCATCGGTAGGGTGCGATCCTATCGCACCATGTCCTTCGTAGGGCGCAATCTCATTGCGCCTCAAGTTGATACTAATGAATTTGGCGAGAGGAAATGCGCTTCGCGCGTATTGCACGAGGTGCGATGGGATCTCACCCTACGCGAGAACTTTGTGCGTGGATTGTCAAATCAAACGATTGGCAAGCCACGCACAAAAATCACCGCGTGGTCATTCATCCGAGGACGAAGGCGACGTCTACGCCGCCCCCACCGCCTCAATCGCCCGCACCAAACGCTCGCGCTCACCGAGCGTGATCTTCGCGCCGGTGGCGTTGAACGCGCCGAGGAGCGTACGCACCGCTTGAATCTTCGCATCGGGTGCGGTTGGCAATTGGCGTCGCTCGGAGAGCCACTTCAACTGCTGCATACGACGAGCGGTGGCGATTTCTGCGGGGCTGTCGATGCCAGCGATCAGTTCGGCGTCGATCACTAAACCGGCCGCGGTTTTATCGGCGCTGTCGGTCGCAGCGATCTTCTCGAGCGTGGCTTTCATCGCTTCGATCACGCTACCACGCGAGAGCATCGTTGCACGACGGCGCGCAGCGATCACCGCGTCATCGAATTTGCGATCCAGGTCACGGCCCTTATCGCGATCCGCCAGCGGCAAGTTGCGCCATTTGTTGCGCGCGGTACCAATCGCGGCTTCAATCGCTTTGGCATCGTCGCCGTTCGTCAACGCTTTCACTTCGTCGATGACTTCAAAGCGCGCTTTGGTGGCTTCCGAGAACTGCGCCTTCATCGCGTCGCGTTGGGTGTCACGTGCTTTGAATACGGAATCGGTGTGCTTTTTGAATTCGTCCCACAACTTTTGTTCGTCTTTACGACGCAAGTGCGGTACGCCTGGAATTCGCTCAGCAGCCCATTGACGCTGAATGGCGATCGTGGCTTCGGTGGTTTCGCGCGATGGCGTTGCCTTGGCAAGCTCTTCAGCGCGTGCGATCAACTTTTTGCGACGCGCGAGCTCTGGCCCACGAGCGGCATCGAGCGCGTTATCGAGTTGCTTGAGCGGCACGTCGAATTTGTCGTCGAGCGCTTTCCACGCGGCATTGTTAACGCTGCCGGCTTTTTTCCACGCATCAAACAAATCGAGTTTGCGTTTTTCGAGCGCGAGCCAATCACGCTTCTCGCCTTCGGCAAGCGGCGCGCTTGCTTCATCGGCAAGCGCCTGCATGTCCGCGATCACTTTTTCGCGACCTTGGGCGTTCTCACCACGTTGTTTACGTAGCGCGTCGAAATGAGCTTTCGCAGGGGCGTAGGCTTCTTTCGCGAGGGCGTTGAATTTGTCCCACTTCGGCTTCGGCGCGCCGCCATTTTTCTTGTCGAGCGCTTTCCATTCGTCTTGAATCGAACGAATTTCTTTCGCAAGCGCATCGGGCGGAAGCGGCGAGGCTTTCAGCGCTTCGAGGCGTGTGAAAAGGCCATCGCGCGCTTGTCCATCGCTCCACTTAAGCCAGCTCTCTAGGCGCTTTACTTCGCCATCGAGCTCATGCAGACGCGATTCCTCGGGTTTGGGGTAGCGCTTTGCCGTGAACGCTTTGTAGAGCGCGCTGGCTGCGCCACGCGAACCACGCACGTCGCCCGCCGCGATCAGCTCAGCGAGTTTGGTGAGTGCTTCGTTTGCTTTCGCGAGATCGGCGTCGTCGGCGCGCGCGGTTGCCGCGCGTTCTGGCCGTTCAGGCTTCGCCTCTTTCGCTGGCTTTTCCAGCGCGGTGAGGCGCTTCTCAAAGCGCTCTTTGGTCGCAGCGTCCACGGTTGCAAGCCATGAATCCCACTTAGCCTTCCATTCTGCATGCGACGCTTTGTAAGCATCGACTTTCGCTGCGTGGGCTGCGATTTCGGCGTCAAGCGCGGCATCGCTGGCGCTAGGCTGCGGCGGCGCGCTTTCGAGCTCAGTGGCTGGCGTTGCCTGAGGTTCGGCAGCGGCTGTAACTTGTGGCTCGGCCGCCCCCGCGTCTTGTGATTCTGCGGAGAGGTTTGCCTCTGCTGCGGCTGGAACGGCCGTGGCCTCGGCTTCGGCGGGTACGTCGATGTTCGGCGCGGCTGCCTCGGCGACCGCTTCCGATGCGGCTACTTCGCCAGCGCTAATCGCCGCTTCCGCACTCGCCGTTTCAGTATTAACAATCGCTTGCTCATCCGCAGAAGTCGTGGACGTCGCCGCTGTTTCGACTTTTTTCGGTTCGCGCTTTTTCTTCGGCCCTGTCCCCGGATGCTGTGGGAAAGCGGATAGAAGCTCTTCGCCTGCGGTATTCCTTTCGCGAAGCTGCTGCTCGGCAGCAATCGCAGCATGCACCCCCTGCAGTTGCTGGGCGAGTGCTGCATCGAGTACGGGTGAGCTCTGCGCGGCTGTCGCTTCTGTCGCCAAGACGCGCAATTCATCCGCGTTTAGCTCTGCAACACGTTTGCTCTTCAACGTGAGCCCTGCGATCTGCATGGCGAGCGCTTCGTGCAAACGTCGCGATTGCGATTCGCTTTGCATCTTCGCCTGCAGCGCCGCGTTCATCTTCTCAAAACGCGATTTGCGCTCGTCATCTACCGTGAGCTTAGCCCACGAGCGCTGCGCTTCCATGAGCTTGGTGAGCGGCACTTCATCTGCGGCTGACCATGTCTCCATCTGTGCGAGCAGTACGTCCGCTTCTTGCGCGGCCTGCGCGCCGGACTGCAGCGCGAGCACTCTCTCGTGACACGCCTTTCCGAGACGCTTATCGTGATCGCGCCAGAAGTGATGCAATTTGTCCAAAAGCGCGACATCGGTTGCTGCACCTACGGCGTCAACTTTGAGCGAAAGCGGTGCGCTGCTGGTGAGCCACGCAGCCAAATCGCTGCTCGCAAGTTTCGAGGCAACCGCTTTCGCCTCAATCGGCGAATCTTCTCGGATTGCCGCGGCAACGACTGCCAGCGGAAGATCGGCAGTAACCACGCCGCCGAGCGTGACTGCCCACGCCTTCGCTGCGGCTTCGCGCACGCTTGGATCTGCGTCGTCCATTGCCCGCTTGAGCACGGCCGCGTCGGCTATGCGCGCAACTGCGGCTGCACGAACACGCGGGTCGGCGTCGCTCGTTGCGAGCGTTTTCAGATTTGCATCATCGGCGGCAAGTTCTGCCACCGCAGTCAGCCGGTCGTCGGCGTTGGGGCTTTGCCATTTGGCATTGCCTCCGAAGAGAGTCTTCAGCACGGGGAATTTCGCATCGATTTAAGGGAACCGCCTATTTTATTCCCGTACACGAAATCGCGGTTGCGTTTCGGGCGAACCGTAGACGCGGCAATTTGCAACTCATCTTTTTGATAGGGTGGCAAAGATTGACCCGACACCTAGTAAGGGTGATATTCAGCCTGGTCGCAGGGATTTGGGAATTGAGCCGGCGACGAGGCAATTTTTGTTTACCGTTGAGGAGCGGCCGTGGAATCGAAGTTCTTCCGTTTTGGGATGAGTCCGAAAGGTGCCCCGATCGTCGTGGCGCTACTTCTTACGCTCGCTTTGATCAACCAACCCGCCGCCGCGCAAGCGCAGCCGACGTCCGCGACACCTAGTATCTGCTCGCAACCGTTGTCTGCGACCAACATGCAGGGTGTTGCCAACTTCATTTGGGCCGGTTGTCCGCAACTGCTCAACTGGCCGCACGATACCGAGCCGCGGATGTCCGGCCCCTCGCCAAGTGGCGTGAAGTCCGTGCATGGGTTCGTGTTCAACTATTACGCGCCCTCCGTGTACGCCTGGCTCAAAGCGGGAAGGCCGAACGGGATGATCCCGAGCGGCGCCCTCGTGATCAAGCAGATGTACAACGATGACAACGGAAAGCCCGGAGCGATCAACGGCTGGACGGTGATGGTGAAAAAGACCGACGCTTCGTATGATGGCTGGCTATGGGGCTACGTCGATCCGCAAAAGCAAAACGGAGGCGACGGCGGTTTTGGTGGCCAGTTTTTTGATCCCAATTGCGTGGGCTGCCACGCCTCGGCGAGCACGCGCGAACTCACGTTTTCGTCGCTGGTCAATATCGCTCCAATCTTCTCAGCGACGGGCAAACCCA
The DNA here is from genome assembly GCA_013298765.1 of Betaproteobacteria bacterium. Lineage (GTDB taxonomy): Bacteria > Pseudomonadota > Gammaproteobacteria > Burkholderiales > Casimicrobiaceae > Casimicrobium. The sequence goes on along the minus strand of JAAFJA010000001.1, from coordinate 498,941 downwards.
GTGCAAACGGCCTGATGGGCGGCTCGCTTCACGCGCGGCTATTCGCGCGCGACCCGAGAGCACTCGCGCAGACAGCGACCGCACACGATCCGCTCGTGCCGCCCTATATCCCACCGCAATCTCAAAGCAAGGTAATCGTTGGGCCGCACGGCTCGGTTGGCTTTGTCACCTCCGACGTGTGCGCGGGTTGTCACGACGCAAGTAACCTCGCGTTCAAAGTGCAGGCGAATATGACCTGGCCGCAAAACTTGCCGCCTTCGAAATGGTCGTCTACGCCGCTTAAAAACTTCTCGCCGTTTGGTGAGTGGGGTGCCTCGATGATGGGGCTTGCCGCGCGTGATCCCGTGTTCCAAGCGCAGCGCGAGTCGGAAACGCTTCTCTATCCGTCGGTTGCCAAGGAGATCGATAACACTTGTTACACCTGCCACGGCGTGATGGGAAAGCGCCAGCTGAGCACCGACAAACCCAACGCTTTATTCACTCATCAAGACTTTCTAGCTACAAGCGGACCGATGGCGAGCTACGGCGCACTTGCTCGCGATGGTGTGTCATGCCTCGCGTGTCATCGCATGCTTCCAAATGGCCTGGGTACGCCGGAGTCGTTCACCGGCAACTTCAAAGTGGGTGACCCAAAGACGGTGTTCGGGCCTTACAAAGACGTGGTCAGTTTTCCGATGAAGAACTCGGTGGACATGACGCCGAGGCACGGAAGCGCGATCAACGATCCAGCCATGTGCGGTTCGTGCCATGTGGTTGAAACCGAGATTCTTGATCGAACCAAAAAATATGATCGCGAAAGCTTCTCCAAGCAGAAGAAGTCGCATGAGCAAACGACTTACCTTGAATGGCTGAACAGCAGTTTCCAGACCAAAGCGCCGCCGCGTCAGGGCGATGTTCCGCAGACCTGTCAGGATTGCCACATGCCGCGGAAGATTGACGGCGCAAACATCACGACGAAGATTGCCAATATTCAAGACAACAATTACGTCGATGCGAGCGGGAAGCCGTTCCCGAATACGGCTCCAGCTGCCGACATCACGCTTCGTGATCGAAAGGAATTCGGTCGCCACACGTTTGTGGGCGCCAACGTGTTCGTCCTCGAAATGTTCAAGCAATTCGGCGTGCAGCTGGGGCTTTCTCAAGGCGATCCGAACTACGACACCTCATCGTTTCAATTTGTGCCGCGACTTGATCTGGCGATTCAAGAAACAACCAAGCAAATGCAAAGCGATACCGCGAGCGTTGCGGTGAAATCTCAGCGACGTAGCGCTAACGGGCTTGAGGTAGATGTCGAGGTGGTAAACAAGGCGGGGCACAAATTCCCGTCAGGCGTTGGATTTCGTCGAGCCTACATAGAGTTCACCGCATTTGATGCCCAGGGGCGGGTCGTTTGGGCCTCCGGCGCGAGCAACAACCGTGGCGTGCTCCAGGACATGACCGGCAAGACGCTCGCGACCGAGTTCAGCAAAAAAGAATGGCAGCCTCACTGGCGGATCATTTCATCGGACAAACAAGTGCAGATCTACGAAGTTCGCACCAAAGATTTGCAGGGCTTACTCACCACAAGCTTTTTTGGGCTTGCGAAGCAAGTCAAAGACAATCGCTTGATGCCCAAAGGCTGGCGCGGCGATGGCCCTTATGCGGATTGGACAAAACCAGTGGCGGTGCCACAGACGGGAAGCCCTGGTTACTACAACGGCGCTGGTAACGACATGGTGACCTATCGAATTCCCCCTGCACTCGCAAAATCGGTGAAATCAGTTCGAGCAGTCGTGAATTACCAATCGATTCCGCCTTATTACTTGCAAGACCGCTTTGACGTGGGCGGAAAAAATCCGTCTACGTCCGTGCTGCGTGCATTGGTTGAGCTGGTTGACTATTCGAATTCGCCTGCGAAGGGATGGAAGCTTCCGGTCGCCCAAGCAATCGCACAGGTTCACTAACTCGTCCGCGACCCCTGTCGATAAAATCAGGGGGTGAATCCATCGCCCTCTGACCTTCCCTACATCTTCGGCGAATCCGGCCCGCTTGCGCAGTCGCTTCCGAACTTCCATTCACGACAGCAGCAGATCGAACTCGCCACGGCGATCGAAACTGCGATACGTGACCGCGCGCAGCTCGTGGCGGAAGCTGGCACGGGGACAGGCAAGACTTTTGCGTACCTCATCCCCGCGCTTTTGTCGGGCGGTAAAGTCATCATCGCCACGGGTACGAAAACGTTGCAAGATCAACTCTTCGAGCGAGATCTGCCGCGCGTGCGAGAGGCGCTGAAGCTACCCGTTGAGACGGCGCTCCTCAAAGGGCGCAACAACTACGTATGCCACTACCACCTAAACCGCACACGAAGCGAAGGGCGATTCACGGCGCGCGAGCACATTCAGCACGTTCAACGCATCGCCGCGTTCGCGGAGCGCAGCGTGAGCGGCGACAAGGCGGACTGCGATACCGTTCCCGAAAGTTCGCCGGTTTGGCCGCTTGTTACCTCCACCCGCGAAAACTGCATGGGCAGCGATTGTGCGCACTACAAGGAATGCTTCGTGATGAAAGCGCGCAAGGCGGCACTCGAAGCTGAGATAGTGGTCGTCAATCATCATCTCTTATTCGCTGACATTGCGCTCAAGGATGATGGCTTGGGCGAGCTCTTGCCTGCTTGCAACACGGTCATCGTGGACGAGGCGCATCGCGCGCCCGATGTGGCTTCAAACTTTTTTGGCGAGTCAACGAGCATGTTGCAAGCCGTGGAGCTCGCGCGCGATAGCGAACTTATCGCGCGCTCAAAAGCAAGCGATGCGCCAGCGCTGGTCGAGTCAGCCCAAGCGCTGGGAATGGCCGCGCGGGGCGTTCGATTGGCGTTTGATCAGGCGGGAAGTAAGGTTACGCGCGAGGAGGCGTTTGAGCGACGAGAATTTCGCGATGCACTCGATACGCTGATTGACGCGGCGAGCGAATTGGCCGATGCGATTGAGCCGCACGCATCGCGCAGCGAAGAGTTTCCAGGCTTGAGTGATCGCGCTGAGCTGATCGCGGGACGGCTCTCGGACTGGCGTGATGACAAGCGCGGCGATCTGATCCGGTGGGCCGATGTTTCGGCGACTGGTTGGCAGCTTCACGCGACGCCGCTATCGGTGGCAGAAGTGTTCAAGAAGCAAACCGAAGGCACTGCGCGCGCATGGATTTTTACGAGTGCAACCCTCGCAGCGGGCGAAGATTTTTCGCTTTTCGTGCGCCAACTCGGACTTGAGCGAGCAACGACAAAGCGTTGGGCCTCGCCCTTCGACTACGAAAACGCGGGCCGGATTTACGTGCCAAACCAGTTTCCGCCACCCAATTCACCCGAACATACGAACGCGGTGATTGAGGAATCGCTCGAACTCGTTGAGCTATCAAAAGGCCGCGCATTCATTCTTTTCACCAGCCTGCGCGCGATGCGACAGTGCGCGCAGGCACTGCCCAACAAACTCAAGGAGCGCGGGCTGAACTACCCCGTGCTTTCGCAAAACGACGCGCCAAAGAGTGAGCTTTTGCGGCGCTTTCGCGAACTAGGAAACGCAGTGCTGATTGGCTCGCAAAGCTTTTGGGAGGGCGTCGATGTGCAAGGCGACGCGCTCTCGCTTGTGGTGATCGATAAATTGCCATTCGCGCCGCCGGACGATCCTGTGTTGGTCGCTCGGATGAAGCATCTCGAAGAAGCGGGCGGCTCGCCATTCATGGATTGGCAAGTGCCGCAGGCTGCGATTTCGTTGAAGCAGGGCGCTGGGCGATTGATCCGCTCTGAAACCGATCGCGGCGTTTTGGTGATTTGCGACGATCGCGTAGTGACCAAAGGCTACGGAAAAATGCTGCGCGCGAGCTTGCCAAAGATGCCCTGGACTCGTGATCGGAGCGAAGTCGCGAAGTTCTTTTCTATTTAGCCGAGTAATCTCATTCTCGCCGCACGCAGCGAAGGGTTTCGCGGCTGCGCATTCCCGGGGGGGCGCAGCCTCAAGAGTGCGCTTACTTCGCGCGCAGCAACTCTGGCACCCGTAGCAGCACAAACTCATTGTCGTCCGCGCGGTTAGGATCTCGGCTCGACGAAAATGGTAAATTGTTATCGTTACCAACGATGATGTGATCAGCATCCACGACGTCAACATTCTCGATGGTGAAGAACGGGAAACTGAGCGTTCCTTCGATTTTGGCTTTGCGTGCGAGGTTACTCGGATCTGCGATGTTTAGCAGATCGATGTATCCAATCTTGCGCACCGCCGCCCCCACATTCGCTTCCGTCATCTCGACTTTGTAGACTCGCTTTACACGTGGCAAGTCGTGAAAGCAGTCTGCACGCCGCTCGCTGGCGGGGCAGGCTTTGTCTGGTGTGCCCTCACCGTTGTCCCGTTCGACAACTAGTGCTGTGGTTCCATTGATCATGTTGAAGTCACCTATCGACAGGCCGTTGGCTTCAAGGACATACTTCCAATGTCTACCCGTCCATTTCTCGCTTAGTACGTCAAATTCGAGCACTCGCAAATACTCACGACCGTCAATTTTTTCCCAGTCTTTACTGCCAATATCCCAAAGTGGCCCTTCGAGCATTGCGTAGAGCTTGGATCCGTCCGGTGAGACTGCCATGCCCTCAAAACCCTTTGAGCGGCGCACGTTGAAGTCGACGCTAGCGTTCGGCGCTGGAGGCGGGCTGATCGAAGGATGGTCTGGGGACCGAGCGGGTTTGCCGTCGACGATTGTTTCGAATACAGCGAGAACCTTCCCGTTTAGATCGGCCTTGATGAGCCAGGGCCCGAGTTCATCGCCGATCCAAAGTGAGCCGCCTGCGATCTGAAAGCTTTCGGTGTCGAAGTCCGCGCCAGTCAGGTAGCGCTTCGTCGTACCCTCATGAACGATGCGAAACGGGACTTTTTTGTCTGAATCGTGAAGAAAAATTGTTTGGAGACGCTTCAGCGTTCCAGATTTCCAGTCGATGCTGTAGCGATTGAGGTAGAGCTGCGAATCAGGTGAATTCGCCTTCGAGCCGAATCCATTGTCGGTCAGAACCCAATAGCTACCATCCTTCATGCGTTTGATTCCTGAGTGGCCTTGAACGGGTTGGCCGCGGAAAGGTACGAAGACACCTGTCGGTCTGCCAGCCGATTTGCCCTCGACGCTTCCTACGCGGTCAACACGCTGTCCGGTGGTGAACTTGCCGCTGACCTGCAAGTCCGCGGGTGCGTCTTTCGGTGCCGCAATGAGAGTTTGTGCCGGAATTAGTGCGTGACCAGCTAGCACTGCAGGAAACTCAGTTTGCGCGAATGTAGTCAAGGGGGGCGCGCACGTGCCAAATGCGACGAGCGCGAAGAATACGGAGCGGATATTCATAGGGATCGCTTACGTGAGGAGGGTTAGAGTTCGTTAAGCTTCGTGCGCGGGATGAGCTTCCAAATCGATGCGACGCCAGCTTTGGATATTTCTATCCGGTAGATCTCATCATTGCCCTGGTTGATCGCGCTCGCCCCCTCGAGCGGTGCGATCCCCATGAGGTGCGAAACAACGAGGGGATTGATGCCACCGTGCCCAACAATTGCCACGGTGCCGCCATCGCGGTGGCGTTCACGGATCATTTTTACGGCAGCCTCGGCCCGGCGAGATTGGCTTTCTAAGCTTTCGCCGCCTTCCATCTCATCGGTCCAACTGAAACGTCGCTTGTTCCAATCGCCAACGATTGCCGTGTCTTTGTCGTTTGCGCCCTCGAATTTGCCGAAGAATCGCTCGCGAAGCTCATCAAACCCAACAATCGGCGCACGCCCCTCGAAGACAGCCGCCGTTTGGCGAGCGCGCTGATGTGTGCTGCTGTAGACGGCGTCGAGTTTCACGTCCGCCAGGGTCCGCGCGAGCGTTGCCGCTTGCTCGCGGCCCGTTGCGTTGAGCGGGTTGTCGGTGCCTCCCTGAATCCGCCCGTCGCGATTCCAATCGGTTTGCCCGTGGCGCACCACATACACCGTGAGTTGCGCAAAGGCGCTCGCAGTGTACGAACTCGCGCCTAGAAGAGCCACGGTCGCGAGCGCGCGAAGCGCCCGACTCATTAACGTCGAAGAAGTCATACCATCGCCGCGAGCAAATGCTCGCGCCTCGCTTAAAAATTGAGGCTCAATGTTGTGGTTGCGATGTGACCGCTGTGTGAAACAACGATGTCAATTTCTTGACGTGATCGAGCGAGCGGCAGGGGTACGCGCGAAAACGGAGCCTCTCGACGTTCGAAATACGCGCCAAGGCGAGGTTAAGTGCGCGGATCGATCAAAGAAATATCCGCGCCCATCGCTTGCAATTTAGGTACGATGTTGTCGTACTTGCGCTCAAGCTCTTGAATGTTTGAAAGCTGCGTGACGCCGCTCGCGGTGAGCCCCGCGATCACCAAGCACATGCCAGCGCGGATGTCGGTGGGCAACACGAAGCGGCCGCCCTTCAGTGGCGTCGGGCCTTGAATAATGGCCGAGTGCGCGTGATTCTTGTTTTTGAATCGACAGGGCGCTTCGCCTAAGCACGAGGTGAAGAGCGTGATGTTCGCGCCCATCTGATTTAAGAATTTGGTGTAGCCCAAGCGATCTTCAAAAATCGTTTCGTGGAGCACACTGGTGCCATCGGCTTGCGTGAAGAGCACCATGAATGGCTGTTGCCAATCGGTCATGAAGCCGGGGTGAACCTCCACCTCCATATGACTCGCGCGTAGCCGCTTGCCTTCGGGGGCCTTCACGAATACCCCCTCGGAGTTCACGCGAAACTCAGCGCCCATGCGCTGGATGTAATTCAAAAAGGAATACACCGGATCGTGCGGCACGTTCTCAAGCAAAACATCGCCGCCGGTGGCGAGCGCTGCCGCCGCGAAAGATACGGCTTGGTTGCGATCAATCATGCAACGCAGTTCGCATCCTTTGAGTTTCTCAACGCCGTTGATGATGTAAGTTCGATTAGCGCTCACCATGATGTCAGCGCCCATCTTTTGCAGCATTTTCACGAGCTCGATCACCTCGGGCTCAATCGCCGCGTTTTCGATGATCGTACGCCCGCGGGCGCGCGTGGCGGCAATGATGAGGTTTTCTGTCGTCATCACGCTCGGGAAGGGCAACGTCAGGTGTGCGCCGTGTAGGCCTTGCTCGCCGACTGACATTTCATAGCAGCCGTCAACCAGCTCCACCTCGGCGCCCATCTCAACGAGGCCTTTGATGTGAAAGTCCACGGGGCGCTTGCCGATTTTGTCGCCGCCAAGCGCAGCGTAGAGCCGCGCTCTTCCAAAACGATGCAGAAGCGGACCGGCTGCGAGAATCGAAATGCGATTTCGCCGACAGATTTCGGTTGGCACTTCGAATCGGTCAATTGTTTTGGGGAGCAGGCGCAGCGTGTGTTCGTCGAGCGTTTGGACAACGCCACCGACAGACTCGAAAAGCTTTTCGACGATTTTGCGCTCATCAACATCCGGCGCGCCTTTTATGAGCACCGGTTCATCGGTCAGCATCGCCGCGATGACGCACTTGGTGACCTGATTCGAACTACCAGCAATCGTGATGCGACCGCCCGAGAGCTTGCGACCACCCTGAATTTCAATCCATTTTTCGCTGTTCACAGGGGCAATCGGCGGTGGGGTTGTCGAGGGGGTAGATATGTGTAGAGACAGAGGGCCGAGAATCGAGATTTACCAACTAATTCGTTTTAAGCCAGGTTTTATGAGGGCTCGCAGCGAATAATATGGAGTCCCAGTCTGGGGCAAAATGCTCGCATAGTCCCAATGCAATGGGGCGCGAAAGACGACTGCTGTATTCCTACCAAATCTTCCACCACGGCGCTTTCGAAGGCTCCAGCGGCGCTTGATAGGTTGCGCGGAATACTCGCTCGGCATCGGTTGCGAGCTGCGTGTTTCCGAGTGCGCGCTGTGAGCGCACGATGATGCGTAACGCCTCTTCGTTGGCAGGTGTATTCGGGAAATTGGTGATGGAGCTTTGCGCGCGCGCAATGGCGGCCTGATAGGCGCCGCGATTGAAGTAATAGCGAGCGATGTGCACTTCGTTCATCGACAGCGCGTTCACCAAGTAGCGCATGCGTTGCAGCGCATCCGTGTGGTAGCGCGAGCTTGGGTATTTTTCCGCGAGCTGCTTAAACGTTGCGTATGACTCTCTGGCCGCTTTTTGATCGCGCTCAGCCAGGTCTTGTGTCGCGATGAACGAGAGCAGGCCGAGATCTTCGATGAAATTCGCAAGGCCTTTGATGTAGAGCGCGTAGTCCGCGCCATCGCCTTGGGGATAGAGCTTCAGGTAGCGATCCGCAGAGGCAACACTTTGCGCGCGCTCACCCAGCTTGTACTGAGCGAAAGCGCTGTCCAGAATGGCCTGCTGCGCTTGAATTCCGTAGGGGAATCGCGATTCGAGGCTCTCGTAGAGCTTAATCGCATCGGCGTAATTGCCCGAAGTGAGCGCCTCTCGGGCCTGCCGATACAATTGGTCTGCCGTCATCTTCGCCGGATCGTTGGTGCGAGTGAACATGTCGCCAAACCAACCGCACCCAGCAAGAACTGAGCTCGCAGCGAGCAAAAAGAAAGCGTTTCGAAGTAACAACCAAGCGCGCATGAAGTTCCCGACCGTGGACGGTGTGGCTAACCCGAGGATTATAGGCGCGAGAATTCGCGTCGAAAAACGAGCCCTCACGCTCCCAATGCCATGAAGAAACCTCTTAAAGTATCAGCGAGCTCGGTTGCGAAGCCCGCCAAACCCTTATCCGCCGTGGCAAAAGCGCCTCCAGCCGTGAAAAAAGCGACTCGCGCGAAGACGGCAACGAAGCCTCCGCCGACGCCTGAGCCAGCCGCCGTTGCCGCAACTCCGCGTAAACGCGTGCAGGCCAAAAAGACTCAGGACCCCGCTCCCATTGTCGCTTTGCCGACCGAAACGCTCCAAACACTTTTCATCCCCGAATCGCTCTCGGATCAGCGAATCGATGCTGCGCTTGCACAACTTTTCCCCGATCACTCCCGTTCGCGCCTGAAAGGCTGGCTTGAAGAGGGGCGCGTCACGCTCGATGGTGTAGTCGTACCACCAAAAACTAAGTTGGTGGGCGGGGAGACGCTTCACACCCGCTTTCCCAGCGGTGAGGTGCATACGAGCGCGCTCGCCGAAGACATTCCAATCGATGTGATCTATGAAGATGAGCATTTGCTTGTGATCAACAAGCCGCCGGGGCTCGTGGTGCATCCGGGCGCTGGCAATCGCGATGGCACTCTGCTCAACGCGCTTTTGCACCACGCGCCTTCGCTGGCGGGCGTGGTGCGCGCTGGCATTGTTCATCGGCTGGATAAGGATACGAGCGGCGTGATGATGGTGGCAAAAACCCCCGAGGCGCAAACCAAACTCGTACGGCAGCTTCAATCGCGCTCGGCATCGCGAGAGTATCTGGCGCTCGTGCATGGCGAGGTAAAGCGGCCGAATACCGTATCCAATTCGATGGGGCGGCATCCCAAAGAGCGCACAAAAATGGCGATCGTTTCCTTCGGCGGCAAGGCGGCTGTCACCCATTACAAGCCCCGCGAAAATTTTGGCGGACCTGCCATGAAGGGCAAGCATTACAGCTTGGTGGAGTGCAAGCTTGAGACCGGGCGCACGCATCAGATTCGCGTACACATGGCGAGCGTTCGCCATCCGATTGTGGGCGATGTTACGTATGGAAAGCGGGGCGACACCTTGTTTGATCGGCAAGCGCTCCACGCCTGGCGCTTGACGCTCGCGCACCCGCTCACGGGCGAGATCAAACGATTCGTTGCGCCCTTAGCTAACGATATGAAGTTTTTGTTGACGGAGCTGCGTCGCGAGAGAGACAACCAGCCTGATATTGAAGACGATTTTGATGACGACTTCGATGACAGCGGCGTCGAAGTGATTTACGTGCGCGGCTAATCGTGGCACCGTTACTTGACGCTCCTCAATGGGACGCGCCCGCAAACGTGTTGGCAGCGATGAGTACACGCGTGGGTGGGATTTCGACCGCGCCATTCGACAGCTTGAACCTAGGCTACTCGACGCCAGACAATCGTAGTTCAGTCGCCGCGAACGAAGCAAGAGTTGCGAACGCGCTTGGCATTGATCCCCTAGCGATCCGATGGGTTTATCAGGTGCACGGCAACGCGGTGCAATTGGCGGAGTCGCTGCCCGAAAACGCACCACTGAGTGGGACGGTGATTGAGGGTGACGCAATCGTTTCGCGAACGCCCGGACTCGTGTGTGGCGTAAAAGTCGCTGATTGCTTGCCGGTACTCTTCTCATCGGTTAATGGGCGTGTAGTCGCCGCCGCGCACGCGGGATGGCGCGGCCTCGCAGCCGGGGTTGTGGAAAACACCGTTTCGGCGATGGATTGTGCTGCCGAGGAAATTGTTGCGTGGCTCGGACCGTGTATCGGTAAGGACCGATTCGAAGTGGGGGACGACGTTAAAACCGCTTTTTTAGAGGCCACGCCGATAGCGGAACGCGACCTCATTGCCGCATCATTCCGGCCACTTGCCATCGAAGGAAAGTATCTTTGCGATCTTCGCTCCATTGCGTCAACGCGTTTGCGGGCGATCGGAGTCACCAAGATCGCTGCCACCCACGCGTGCACGTTTAGCGAACCCGCACGGTACTTCTCGCATCGAAGAGATCGCCTTACTGGCCGAATGGCGGCATTTGTCGGCATCAAAGCATGAGCAAAAAGCAAAAAAGCGAGAGTGCGGCGGCCGCGCCCGAGACGCATCAGGCCTTGCCGATGGCGGCAAACGCCGTAGTGTCAGCTGCGTCAACCTGGCTTGCCGCAAGTTGCGATGAGCAAGTGCTCGCGCGGGGGCGTGCTACGGCAGAGCTGATTGAAAATCTTCGGATTGACGAGATCAGCGTTGCTGCCGCTTGGCTGTCTGCCGCGCCTGCCGAGCTTGCGACTGAAACTAAGCTCAAAGAAATGTTTGGCGCTGCCGTCTGCGAACTCGTGGCGGGTGTGCAGCGCATGGCAAGCATTCAGGAGCTCTCGCGCACGCGCGGCGACTCGCCACAGCGCGACAAAGAAAGCGCCAAGGATGCGGCAAATGCAGCACAGCAGACAGAAGCCTTGCGCAAAATGCTCTTGGCGATGGTGGATGATGTGCGCGTCGTGCTCATCAAGCTCGCTGAACGATTGGTGTCGCTTCGCGCGGCGGCGCTCTCAACCGATGCGCGGCGCTCAGAACTCGCGCAAGCGGAGGCGCGCGATGTGCGGGACATCTTCGCGCCATTGGCAAATCGGCTTGGCGTCTGGCGTATCAAGTGGGAGCTTGAAGACCTATCGCTTCGCCTTCTTGAGCCGGAGCAATTTCACAAAATTTCACGCTACCTGGATGAAACTCGAATCGAGCGCGAGGCGTATATCGACACGGCAAAGGCGCGCATTCGCGATGCCGTGGAAAGCGCGGGCATCGAGGTGCTCGATATCAGCGGTCGGCCAAAACACATCTTTTCAATTTACACCAAACTCAAGCGCAAGCGCTGCAACATTGAGGAACTCTACGATATTCGCGCGATCCGGGTGATCGTGCCTGAACTCAAGGATTGCTACGCGGCGCTCGGTATCGTTCACTCGCTCTTTCAGCCCATTCCAGGCGAGTTCGATGATTACATCGCTAAGCCCAAATCGAATAACTATCGCTCGCTTCACACGGCGGTGATGGGGCCACTTGACCGCGCGCTTGAGGTGCAAATTCGCACCCAAGAAATGCATCAAACGAGCGAGTTCGGCGTTGCGGCGCACTGGAACTATAAAGAGGGCGGAAACGCAGCGAAAGACACAGGTTACGCGGCAAAAATCGCGAGCCTTCGGCAGCTGCTTTCCTGGGGCGATGAGGTTTCTTCGCCCGGTGAATTGCTAGCGGGATTCAAGTCCTCGCTCTTCGAAGAGACGATTTTTGTTCTCACGCCGCAGGGCAAGATCATCGATTTGCCGAAAGATGCAACGCCGATTGACTTTGCGTACTCCGTGCACACGGGGCTCGGCAATCGCTGTCGCGGTGCGAAGGTCGACGGCGCGATGGTTCCGCTCAACACGCCGCTTAAAAACGGGCAGCGGGTCGAAATCATCGCCGTGAAAGAGGGCGGGCCGTCGCGCGATTGGCTTAATCCAGAAAACGGCTACGTTCGCTCACATCGCGCGCGAAGTAAAGTCCGGCAGTTTTTCAACGCGCTTGAGCTGCAAGAAACGCTCGCTCACGGCCGTGTGATCGTTGAAAAGGACTTGCAACGTCATGGACAAACCGCGTTGTCACTTGACAAACTCGCGCACGAGGCGGGTTATAAAACGGTGGACGATTTTTTCACCGCGGTGGGCCGCGCGGAGGTTAACAATCGCGATCTAGACATCGCAATTCGCAAGGCCGCTGGCGTCGTAGACGATGCTGCGGAGCAAGAGAAAAGCGAGATTCACACCTCGCGTTCGCGAGCGAAGTCGTCAAGCGGCGGCATTCTGATTGTCGGCGTCGACAAGCTCGCAACGGGGCTTGCGAAATGCTGCAAACCGGTCCCACCCGATCCGATCGTGGGATTTGTCACACGCCTTAAAGGCATCACGATTCACCGCGCTGATTGCGCCAACGTGCTTCGGATGGAGGCGACCGAGCCGCGGCGAATCATTACCGCCGATTGGGGCGATGCCGCTGCGAGCGATGTGTTCAGCGTGCAAATCGAAGTGATCGCGAGCGATCGCCAAGGTCTTCTGCGGGACATTTCAGATGTCTTGGCGCGCGCAAAAATTAATGTGACGGCTGTGAACACACTCACCAAAGATTACATGGCGAAGATGAAGTTCACTGCCGAAGTGCGAAGCATTGATCAGCTAAAAAGCGCGCTCGCCCAAGTCACCCAGATTAAGGGCGTGCAAAGCGCGAGTCGAGCTTAAAAAACGCTGGTGCAACCGCGATTTTCGTCGGATCGTGCCTTTCGGCGGCTAGACCTCATTGAATCAGGGCAAGCAGCCAATGAATACCAATGTTGGAAATAAGTATTCTTAGCCGCTTTCCCTAATCCAGAAGTGGTTAGCGACGGTTTGTTATAGGCGAATATCTTTCACCAAATCCGCGAGCGTCTCTGGTTTGATTTCGCCGTGCATTGGATAGTTTGTGTGATCGCAGCCAATCGTTGCGGCACCGCCTGCGAGCAGTGCGGCACGTTGCGCCGCGTCGAACTCGAACCGTAAGAAGTGAACAGACGAGGTTTTTTCGTCGTTCTCGCGGTCCAGATCTTCGTCTGCGATCGCGTAACTGCGCTTGTGGCCTTCCACTTCGACATAAACGCGGTCTTCCACGCCGATCAATCGCGCGAGCTCACGTTTGCGCTCATTGATGTCGGTGTACTCGATCAGCATCGTTGCCTTCCAGTTGCGCCCATTCGGGATCAACGGGTTGTAAGCGTCGAGCTCTGACTGGATGCCTTCCTCGTCGAAAATTTTCTCGATACGAAGCATCTCTTGGATCTGATAGCGAATGGTCTTCTCGTCTTCGAACAAGAGCGTGATGTGCTCGCCCAGATGTACGGTGCGAAGGCGCTTGTGCGCAATGAGTTCAGGTTTCGCTGTCTTGATGTACTTGTGATACGCCTCAAGCGACATGAGGTCCGCGGGTTTGAGAGTGGTCATGATGAGTTCGAGGAGGAGAGATTGGGTGTTGTGACTACACGTCGAATGGGGGCGCGGGCTTGACCGCGCTTGACATGGAGATTAGGCGAGTAGCGACGTCAAGCCGTCGCCACAACGCACCTGCTATGACAATCCATACGCTTTTCTGATGAGCGATATTGGATGCGCCAACTCAGGTTTCGCGTCGCCGAAGTTGCCCTCGCGAATGCCCTGCTGAATATGGTGTCCAGACAGCTGGCAGTCCGATGAGATGTAGTTCGGCGATTTGTCTGCCATCGCGCGGAACACGGGTTTGCCAATCTTCATCGCGGTTTTGTGATGAAGCTTTTTCACGCCGTAAGTGCCTGCGTGTCCAGAGCAACGCTCAACCGTGTTCACATTCGTACCCGGTACGAGTTTGAGCATTTCTTCGGTTTTCTTGCCTACGTTTTGCACACGTGAGTGACACGGAATGTGATAGCTCACATTACCGAGCTCAGACGAAAAGTCTTTCTTCAACAAGCCGTCTTTTTCGCGCGCAATCAGATATTCAAACGGATCCCACATCGCATCCTGAACAAGTTTCGCGTCTGCGTTGTCATCAAGCAGAAGCGGAATCTCTTGCTTGAACATCAAGGTGCAAGAGGGAATCGCTGAGAGGATTGCGTAGCCTTCGCGGGCGTACTTCGCGAGCACCGGCAGATTAAACGATGCGTTTTCCGCGACGCCATCGAGATCACCCAATTCAAGCTTGGGCATGCCGCAGCATTTTTCTTTCTCAACGATCTCGTACGGAATCTCGTTATGCGTGAGCACTTTGAGCAAATCCAAACCGATGCCGGGCTCGTTGTAATTGATGTAACAGGTTGCGAAGATCGCAACTTTGCCAGGCGTACGCTGCCCGTTTTTCACGGGTGCTGCGGTCGGGGCGAGCTTTTTCGCTTGTGAGCGGAATCGCTTGGTGGCGAGTTCCGGAAGCCACGCGTTTTCATCGACGCCGAGCATCGATTCCATTTGAGAGCGCGCAAACTTCGTTTTGTTGACCGCGTTTACCGTTTGCACGACGATCGGAATGCCAGCAAATTTGCCGTGCACATCCGTCGACGCGAGAAATCTTTCGGCTTTACCCACTTCGCTTTTTTTGTACTTCACGGCTTTCGCACGAAGCATCAAATGCGGGAAATCCACGTTCCATTCATGTGGCGGCGTGTACGGACATTTCGTCATGTAACAGACGTCGCAGAGGTAGCATTGGTCTACGACCTTGATGTAGTCCTTCTTGTCAACGCCATCGACCTCCATCGTCTTCGACTCGTCGATGAGGTCGAACAACGTAGGAAACGAATTGCACAGGCTCACGCAGCGGCGGCAGCCATGACAGATGTCGTAGACCCGCTCGAGCTCTTTGTTGAGCGCATCCTCATTCCAAAACTCTGGATTCTTCCAGTCGATTTTGTGGCGGGTGGGGGCTTCTAGGTTGCCTTCGCGCATGATTTCTTAGTTGAGCAGTGATGAGTGAGCCGTGAGTGGTGAGCAGTGAACAGTGAGCGTGAACTGAGAGCTTATTGCTCACTGTTCACCGCTCACTGCTCACGGGCGCGAAGCGACGTTAGTCAGCCAGCGCTTCCAACGCTTTAGCGAAGCGATTCGCGTGTGAACGCTCCGCTTTAGCCAGGGTCTCGAACCAGTCAGCGATTTCGTCGAAACCTTCTTCGCGCGCCGATTTCGCCATGCCTGGGTACATATCGGTGTACTCGTGGGTCTCGCCTGCTACCGCCGACTTCAAGTTGTCGCGGCTTGCGCCAATTGGCATTCCCGTTGCTGGATCGCCCACCATCGCCAAGTAGTCCAGGTGGCCGTGTGCGTGACCCGTCTCGCCCTCAGCAGTTGAGCGGAACAGTGCTGCCACGTCGTTTTGACCTTCAACGTCCGCTTTGTTCGCGAAGTAAAGGTAGCGGCGGTTCGCTTGGCTTTCGCCCGCAAACGCGTCTTTGAGGTTTTGATGGGTTTTGGTGCCCTTCAAGTTCATGTTGCACTCCTAAAAATTGGTGGTTAACCCAACAATCAAACGAACTCGCTTGATCGCAGACACGTAATGTATTTGTCTAGAACAACTTCGTGAATGACTTATTCCGCTTGCGTTGATCGGAATTCCCGATCAAGCGTCTCATCTCGCTGATATTCGCGAAGCAAGCCTCGTACTGAAACATCGTTTTTCCGGGCGTTTGCGCTGATTGCGCGTAAAATTTAGGCAATATGCATGAAGAACAAAACCTAGCTGCGGGAATGAACGCGGCAAACCGCAGTGAGTCGTCGGAACGTTTGGAGACAACGGAACCGACAGAAGTGATGGCGTCCAACGTAGATGTCGCCGAAGTGGAAGATTCATCTGGTGCACCACAGTCGCTGACCTTCGCTCAGCTCAATCTCGCCGAACCCATCTTGCGGGCGGTGCTCGAAAAGGGCTACTTAATCCCTACGCCGATCCAAGCGCAGGCGATCCCTGTTGTTATGGCAGGTCTCGACGTCATGGGCGGTGCGCAAACGGGGACAGGCAAAACTGCCGCGTTTACCTTACCGATTTTGCATCGCATGATCAAACATGCGAACACATCGCCTTCGCCAGCGCGTCACCCGGTGCGAGCCTTGATTCTCGCGCCCACGCGTGAGCTTGCGATCCAGATCGAAGAAAACATCGAAACCTATGCGAAGTATTCCAAGCTTCGCTCGACCGTGGTTTACGGTGGCGTTGATATCAAAGAGCAGAAAGCGGCGGTGCGTGCGGGTGTTGAAGTGCTCGTTGCGACGCCGGGACGATTGCTTGATCACATCGAGCAAAAGAATCTCTCGCTCAATCAAGTCGAAGTGCTCGTACTCGATGAAGCTGATCGCATGCTCGACATGGGCTTCATTCCAGACATTGTGCGCATCATCGGCATGTTGCCGCAGCAACGTCAAAGTTTGCTATTTTCAGCCACGTTTTCTGAAGAAATCAAAAAGCTTGCTGATCGCATGCTTAAGTCGCCCACGCTCATTGAAGTGGCAAGGCGTAACGAATCAGCCGCCAACGTCGCGCAACAGATTTACCGGGTTCACGGCGATGACAAGCGCCGCTTGCTTGGGCACATTGTCAATTCGCAAAACCTGCAGCAGGTGCTCGTTTTCTGTCGCTCCAAGTTGGATACCGCACGGCTTGCACGTGCCCTTGAGCGCGACGGGTTTACGACGAGCGCAATCCACGGCGACAAAACCCAAGACGAGCGCATCAAGGCGCTCGATGGCTTTAAGAACGGCGAGATTCGTATCCTGGTTGCCACCGACGTCGCAGCGCGCGGAATCGATATCGATCAGCTGCCGACAGTCGTGAATTACGAGTTGCCGTTCGTGGCTGAGGATTATGTTCATCGGATTGGTCGTACGGGCCGAGCGGGCGCAAGTGGCACGGCAATCTCATTTGTTGCGCCAGACGACGGGAAGTTGCTAGCCGAAATCGAAAAACTCATCAAGCGGAAGTTAGATGAGATGCCGATACCCGATCTCTCACGCTATGGTGATCGCTACGGCCCGCGCCGCGACCCCCGCGAAACGGGTGAAGTACGCCCCCCGATGCAAGAGCCGCGTCGAAGTTATGGCGGACGCGAAGAGCGCGCACCGAGCGCAAACCGCTTCGACAAATCGCATTTTGATCTGAACCCGGACCAGCCGATCGATAAGTCGCGCCAGTCGCGCGCGGTCGCGGGCAAGAAACCTGGGCGAGAAGTCTGCGCGCTGCTCAAAATGCCGGCGAAAGCTCCCGCGCAAAACGTGTCTGCTTAAACCCGTTTGCCCCGGCTTGCCGTCGCGCCCAGGTGTGTCGCGCTGGCTGTCGCCGAGGGGCGAGCGTTAAGCACAGGCCACCCCGAGGCGCATGATCGATGCGAGTGGTGCCGCAGCAATCGGTTCGTCGCGCGTTGCATCCGCTCGCTGCCCCCCTGCGCGTTTCCATAAAATTCCCCGATGAGCACACTTTCCCCCAATGCCGCACGCGTACAAGCGGCGCTGCAATCCCATGGCAGTCGCGCGCTGATTACCGAATATGCACAGGCCTGCCGCACCTCAGCCGAAGCAGCGATTGTTCTCGAATGTAGGGTCGCGCAGATTGCAAAAAGCGTGATTTTTAAGGGCGAAAGTAGCGGAGCATCCATCCTCGTGGTCGCGAGCGGCGCAAACCGGGTCGACACCCAAAAAGTCGCCACGCTCGCCGGGGAAAAACTGGGTAAAGCGGATGCCGATTTTGTGCGCGAGCACACGGGTTTCGTGATCGGCGGTGTTGCGCCACTCGCGCATACGAAGCCTGGAAAAGTGTTTTTTGATCGCGATCTTTTGCAGTTTGACCGTGTGTTTCCCGCAGGCGGAACGCCGCAAGCGATGTTTGCGATCGAGCCCAATGAGCTTCTTCGTATCTCCGGCGCGCACCTCGCCGATATTGCTGAGACGCCGAGCGCAGTGTTGCGCGCGTGATGCAACCTCGAAACACGTCTTTTCCGCTGACCAGTCGTTGCAAGTGCTCGGGATGTCCAGCTAGCGCTGTGCTTTGCGCCTAAAAGCCGACGAAAAAATCATCGTTGTTTTGGACTGACGCGGCAGCGGGCTTTTGGCTTGGCATGAGACCGCGACCGGGATTGAGTTCATTACCGAGCAGAAGGCGGCCGAACGCGCCGAGCACAGTTTTGGAATCAAACAATAGCGCTGTTGTTGGACTGAACACCCAAGTTCTCGTGCGGGTGAGACCGTTGCAACGTTGTTGGCATTCGCAATCCTAGAATGCGAAGATGACATTCACCATTCAACCCGCCACCCGCGACGATCTCTCCACGATTGTCGAGCTCATCCGTGCACTGGCGGTGTACGAAAAGCTCGAACACCTGATGATCAGCACAGAATCCGACTTTGAGCGCGAATTGTTCGGTGCGCAAGCGCGCGTTGAATGTGTGATCGCGCGGGAAGAGGGTGAGCCCATCGGTTTCGCGCTCTTCTTCCATAACTTCTCCACGTTTCTCGGGCGCAAAGGTTTGTATCTTGAGGATCTCTTTGTGAAGCCCGAGCATCGTGGGAAAGGCTACGGCAAAGCGCTTTTGGTGCACCTCGCGAAGATTGCCGTTGAGCGTAACTGTGGTCGCTTTGAATGGAGCGTGCTCGATTGGAACGAGCCATCGATCAAGTTTTATGAAGCAATGGGGGCGACCGTGTTGCCCGATTGGCGAATCGTGCGCGCAACAGGGGATCGCCTGCAGGCGCTCGCCGAGATGAGCACGGTTTCGAGTTAGCGCACAGACATCAGCTTATTAATGCTCGCCCCGCGTTAAGTTGGACTCGCGGCGATATTAAGTAAAAGTTGTTTTGTAGCTGTAATGTGCTGTAGTCCCTAATAGAAACTGACTTCGAATCTTTGGCTATCATGAAATTCCCTCGCCTGCTCGCCACCAATCGGCCACTTCGCGTCGCTGCGCTCGCGCTCTCAGGTTCAGTTGATCCGGCGCAATTGGAGCGCGGCGCGAGTGCGCTACGAGAGCGCGGTCATGTCGTCAGCGTTCCCGGTGCGGCAACGGCCGAATGGCGCTACTTTGCGGGCGATGATGAATCGCGTCTGGCGGCCCTGCGTGACACGCTTGAGAGCGACGCTGAAGTCGTCTTTTTTGCACGCGGCGGCTATGGACTTTCGCGCATTCTTCATCGCATTGACTGGGCCGCTATCGCCGCGAGCGGAAAAACCTTCTGTGGGTTTAGCGATGTAACAGCGTTTTCACTAGCGGCGCTCGCCCAAGCTCGCTACGTCAGCTATGCAGGACCCGTGCTGGCGGGCCTCTTTCCGAACGAACCTGAAGTGGCGACATTTGTAGAAGGAGAACTCTTCGATGTGCTTCACGCAGGTTCACATACCTATCCCGCGTGTCAGAACGACATCGCGTTAGCCGCAGCCGACGTTACAGGCACGCTTTGGGGCACCAATCTCGCGATGATTTCTCATCTCGTCGGCACCCCCTTTATGCCACGCATCGACGATGGCATTTTGGTCATCGAGGACATCGCGGAATCGCCCTATCGCGTAGAGCGAATGCTCTGGCAACTCAAACATGCGGGCATCCTTGATCGACAACGCGCCATTATTTTGGGCGAATTCACGCAATGCGAACCGAGTCCGACGCTTCGCTATCCCTACAGCATGCCCGAAGTGATCGAGACGCTGCGTTCAATGGCGAACTGCCCCGTGTTAACTGGCTTCCCGTTTGGGCACGTCGCCCGAAAAACCACGCTGCCTATGGGAGCGCAAGCGCGGCTCCTCATCGATTCCGCAAGCTACCAACTCAGTTTTCAGCGCGCGTAGTGCAGTGTCATTTTGACGAACGAGAAAACCCAGCTACAATTTGAGGCTCAGCGGCTGTAGCTCAGTTGGATTAGAGTACTTGGCTACGAACCAAGGGGTCGTGGGTTCAATTCCTGCCAGCCGCGCCACATTTGAACAAGGGTTAGAGGTGAAAACCGCTAACCCTTTTTCTTTTTCCGCCTTGCAACGAGTCCGCGCGAGTCGCTAGTGCGGCTGTAACTTATGGATTTACCTGTTCG
The DNA here is from genome assembly GCA_013298765.1 of Betaproteobacteria bacterium. Lineage (GTDB taxonomy): Bacteria > Pseudomonadota > Gammaproteobacteria > Burkholderiales > Casimicrobiaceae > Casimicrobium. Next base: position 478,730 of record JAAFJA010000001.1, on the reverse strand, counting down.
AATTAGAACGATCTGGCGATAAGCTCCGCAAACATTATTCGCTTCCTCCAAAAAAGGCATTCACGATGAAGAATCTTTCAGTCCGCGCGCTTTTGGTTGCGCTCTCTACCACGGCAGTTCTTGCGACCGGTGCTGTCGCGCAAACCTTCAAGGTCACCACCATTCCCGAAGAGGCCGCAACCGAGCAGGTTCGCAAGTTTGGCCCGATTGTTAAGTACCTCGAATCAAAGCTTGGCACCAAAGTTGAATTCATTCCGGTAACAGACTACCCTGCTGCCGTTGAGGCATTGGTTAACAAACAAGTCGATTTGGTGTGGTTCGGCGGCTTCACGCACGTTCAGGCCAATGTTCGCTCGGGCGGTAAGATCATCCCGATCGCGCAGCGCGAGGAAGACACGAAGTTTCAATCGGTGTTCATCGCCAAAACAAATTCGGGCATCAAATCATTGAACGATTTGAAGGGCAAGCAAGTGTCGTTCGGTTCGGCGTCGAGCACATCAGGTCACCTGATGCCGCGCAGCTTCTTGCTCGCCGCAAACATTGATCCGGATAAAGATTTCAAACGTGTTGCTTACTCTGGCGCACATGATGCAACCATTGCGTCGGTGGTGTCCGGAAAGGTTGATGCGGCCGCGCTCGACATTACGGTGTGGAACAAATTTGTGAGCGAGAAAAAAGTGGATACAACCGATGTGAACGTATTCCACACCACGCCGGGCTACTTTAATTACAACTGGTCTGTTCATGCGGACATGCCGGCCGCAATGCGCGAACGTGTTACCAAAGCGATTCTCGACATCAGCCCGAATGACCCCGCTGGAAAAGAAATCCTCACGCTTAACCGCGCAACGAAGTACGTGCCTACCAAGGCCGAAAATTACAAAGGCCTTGAGACGGCTGCTCGCAGCGCTGGGCTGTTGAAATAAAGAAACCTATAGGTTCAACTCGCCTTGAAAATCGCGCTTAGTGGAATCGATTCGCGGCATCCCGCCGCGAGGCCCGATTCCGTTCCCGCGATCCGTAACGTCTCGGTTGCGATCAAAGAGGGCGAGCAAATCGCCGTGATCGGTGCGTCTGGCTCTGGCAAAACGACGCTTCTGCACGTGATTGCGTGCGCGCTGAAACCGAGCGCAGGACATTTAAATCTCGGTGAACGCGATCCGTGGTCGCTACCCACTCGCGAACTTCAAGCGCTGCGCGGGCGATTGTTTCTTGCGCCGCAAACGCCGCCGTTGCCGCCGCGACAACGTGTGGTGACTGCTGTGCTCGCTGGGCGTTTGCCGCAGCAGAGCTTTATTGCGAGCGTAAAGAGCTTGTTCTACCCGAGCGACATCCCTGGTGCAGAAATGGCGCTTGCGCGTTTTGACATCGCGGAGAAGTTGTTTGATCGCGTTGATCGGCTCTCTGGCGGTGAGCGGCAGCGCGTCGGGCTGGCCCGAGCGCTCGCGAGTAATGCGTCGCTTTTTTTGGTGGATGAGCCACTTTCGGCGCTCGACCCTACGCGTTCAAAACAAGCAATTGCTAGTTTGACTGAAGCGGCAAAAGAGCGCGGCGCGACGCTTGTCTGCACGCTCCATCAAGTCGAAACCGCGCTTGCATCATTTCCTCGGATCATTGGGATGAAAGATGGTGCGCTTGCGTTTGATCTTCCGGCAACGCAGGTAACGCGTGAAATGTTGCACGCACTCTATGCCAATAAACTCGATGAGCTCAACGCGCCGATGCCGATGTCGGATGAATTGGCGCGGCCCGCAGCGCCCGCTGTGATGCACTGTCGGTGAGCTGCTGAGCGCGCGGATGACGCCGAACTCGATGACAAACTCGCCCGGCAGCGGCACTACGCTCGCGACACAGCGTGATCCCGCGTGGATGGGGCGCGTATTCTGGTTTCTTGCGGCAATCGCTATTGCGTGGCCGATGCTGGTGGCTACAGAGTTCAAGCCTTGGGTATTGTTTGAACCTTCGTCGCTCAAACCGACGCTTAAGTTTCTCGGCGATTTCGTTCCTCCGAAGGTCGAACCCGGCTTTCTTGCCATGGTTGCCAAAGAGACGTGGCGCACGGTGGCGATTGCGACCGCGGGCATCGCAATCGCGTTTCTCATTGCCGTGCCATTGGCGATCATCTCGATTCGCGTACTTTCAGTTTCTGCCCTCACAGGTCGGATGAATTTGCTTCCCGCGAGTGTGCGCTACGCAGCGCGCACGATCGCCATTCTGCTTCGCAGTGTGCCGGAACTGATTTGGGCGCTGGTGTTTGTTCGCGTCGTGGGGCTTGGGCCCACAGCGGGCGTACTTGCAATCGCACTCACCTACGGCGGCATGCTTGGCAAGGTGTACGCGGAAATTTTGGAGAGCGGTGAGCCGCACGCTACAACGTCGCTCCTTCGTAACGGCAGCGGGCGATTGCAAGCGTTTTTCTATGGCCTCCTTCCGCAGAATTCGGCCGAGCTTACGAGCTACACGGTCTATCGGTGGGAATGCGCGATTCGCTCTTCGGCCGTGTTGGGGTTCGTCGGCGCAGGCGGCCTCGGGCAGCAAATGGATACCTCAATGAAGATGTTTGCGGGCGCGGAAGTCGCCACCATGCTTTTAGTGTTTATTGCGCTGGTGTGGATTGCGGACTCTGCGAGTGCGTGGCTGCGAAAGGCGCTTGCATGACGCCGAAAACACCATCTGCCGCCAACGAAACGTATCGCCTTCCGAAGCGGCTCTTTGACGCTCGCTGTAGGGCCTGCTGGTTTGTTTTCGGTTTGCTCTGCCTAACAGTGGCAAGCTTTGCGACACTTGATCTACAACTCGCAAAAATTTTCTCTGCTGACTCGGCAGCTCGTATGGGAAAGTTTTTGTTGGAGCTCACGAGCCCGACGGCGGATCCCACGTTTCTCAAAAAGCTTTGGGTTGCAACGTTCGAAACGTTTGCGATGTCGCTGGTTGGCACCGCGATCGCTGCCACGCTCGGTCTGTTGCTCGCGCTGCCCGCAAGCAAAACGCATGATGCCGATCCTGCGCGCGGTCGCGGCGTCACGCGCTTGCTGTTAAACGCGCTACGTTCAATTCCGGAGCTCATGTGGGCAGCGCTCTTGTTGATTTCTGCGGGGCTCGGGCCGTTCGCGGGAACGCTTGCGCTCGGGTTGCACACTGCTGGCGTGCTAGGGCGGCTCTTTGCGGAGGCCATCGAAAACGCGCCGCAAAACGCGGCGTTTGCGTTACGCGCACGCGGCGTGAGCGAAGGGCGCGTGTTTTTGTATGCCACCTTGCCGCAAGTGTTGCCGCAACTCATGAGCTACACGCTCTATCGTTGGGAAAACAATATTCGCGCCGCAGCGGTGTTAGGTGTGGTGGGTGGCGGCGGCCTCGGGCAAATGTTGTCGTTTCACATGGGCTTGTTTCAGATGCCAGAAACGAGCTCAATCCTGATCGCCATGATGCTGCTTGTCGCGTTGGTTGATGTTGCGAGCTACGGTGCGCGGCGTGTGATGCAGCGCTAGCCCGCGTCAGGGATGCGTTCGTTCTGCATCGCCCGATCACCGGCAGCCATTCGTCTATAAACCCTATTTAATTGGGCATAGAAGCCAATAAGTAACGATACATACTTGAGCGTTGAATAACGGCTAGCCGTATTTGAATATGGCATTAGCTAGTAAAGTTACTCTCGCTCACTAATGCGCTACCTAACTCACCGCGAGAGACTTGCTCGGCGTTTCTCAAGCCAGATCGCGTTGAAGTTTTCTTGAAGATCGCTGCCTAGACTCGCATTCATCGAAATAAATGATGGAGAGTCTGATGAAACTTGCTAGTCAAACCGCGTTGTTGAGTGCCGCGTGCGGCGCGCTCACCCTAGGCGTGTTTGCTGCGTCGTCTACGTTTGCTCAGCCGGTAAAGACGCCCATCGGGTCCCCACAAACACCGCTCGCTGCAAACCAAAGCACGCACGCGCCGAAAGTGCTGATTGTGGTGAGTAGCGAAGGGCGAAATGGCGGCGAAACCCGACCTGGCTTTGAGATGGATGAATACGCGCTCGCCTATTTGGTGTTTCGCGCCAACGGAATCCGCGTTGAGGTCGCAAGCCCCGCGGGTGGCCTGGTTGAGGCGGACAAATTCAATCCGAAAGACGACCATATTCAAGCGCTTTTGGCCGATGAACACGCAACGGCCTTGCTAAGAAACACCCGCCGCATTGCTGACGTGAAACCCGGCGAACATCAAGCGATCTTCGTCATGGGCGGCAAAGGTGCGATGTTCGATTTACCGAAGGATTCATCACTCATCTCGCTTCTGGGCGCACAATTTGATCGCGATGGCATCGTTGCTGCCGTATGTCATGGCCCGGCTGTGTTCGCCAATGTTCGCCGTGCTGACGGACGTCCGTTGATTGCGGGAAAGCGGGTCACTGGCTTTACCGATGAGGAAGAAAAGACCTTTGGCAAGAAGTGGGTGAAAGAGTATCCATTCCTCATCGAAACCAAGTTTCGCGAGCAGGGGGCGATTTGGGAAGAGGCGGCACTCATGCTTCCGAAAACCATTGTCGATGGCATGCTAATTACCGGCCAGAACCCGTTTTCTACCTCGGAAACAGCGGAAGCAATTGTGCGCGCACTGGGCCGCGCGCCAGCGCCGCGTGCAGTGTTCAAAGAAGAACGCAGCATGCGGCTTGTGCAGCGTTGGTTGGCTGGAGAGAAAGATCAAGTACGCGCGATACTTGCGGCCGATACCAAAGAGTACAAAGCGGATTTGATTGCGATGTTGGGCTACTACCAAGCAGAGGCGGCGAGTGATGAGGCCGGTAAACGCGCGGCGCTTTCCATCATGGAAATGGCAGCGCCGCACATGCCGCATCCGCGCTTCCGTCTTGGCATGGCGCGCACGCATGTGGCGTTAGGCAATGTGAAAACAGCGCGCGAAATTTTGACAGCGTTAGTGACTGAGAAGCCAGACTTCGCAGACGCGAAAAAGGCGCTCGAAGCGTTGCCGGGCTAGGACTTGCCTTGAATCCGCGCCCACTTCGAATCCTCGTTGTTGAAGACCACGACACACTTCGCGCACAAATCGTGGCGCTGCTGCGTCGTGCTGGGCACTATGTGGACGAAGCAAACGACGGTCGCTTGGCGCTCGCAGTCGCGCGCGCCGAGCCGCCGGATATCGTGCTCCTTGATTTGGGGCTCCCCGATATCGATGGTACCGATCTCTGTGCGAAGATTCGTGCGCTGATGCCGCATCGCGTTCCCGTGCTCATGCTCACTGCGCGCGACACGTTGCGCGAAAAACTCGTCGGCTTCGAAGCGGGTGCTGATGACTACTTAGTAAAGCCGTTTGCAAGTGAAGAGCTACTCGCACGGATTCAAGCGCTCACCCGCCGCGCGCAATTGGGGCAGGCCTACGTTCAGGCGATCGGCTCGCTTACGATTGATCGGCGCGCGAGCGAGGCGCATCGCAACGGCGTTCGCCTCAGCCTCGCCCCCACTGCCTTCGCCGTTTTATGCCTGCTGGCGGATGCGTATCCAAAAGCGCGAACGCGCAGCGATCTAGTGCGTCGGTTGTGGCCTGAGAATGCGCCGGAATCTGACCCTTTGCGCACGCATCTCTATCAGCTGCGCCAAGCGCTAGATAAGCCCTTCGCGACACCGATGCTCAAGACCGTGCACGGCGTTGGCTTCCGGCTCGAATCGGACGAGTCATGATGGCTAGGCCCCGCCCGCGCAATCGCGGTGTGCCGCTACGGCGATCATTGATGCTCGCTTTCGCGGTTTTCACGCTTGTGGTGAGCGCGATGTTTGGACTTCTTGCTATGGCGTTTGTCTACACCGTAGAGGATCGCTTCTTGGAGGCCATGCTTCGCGACGAAGCAAAACTTTTGCAAGCGAAGTACAGCGAGAGCGGACGCTGGGCCGTACCCCAGCGCGCGTTCGTCAGCGTGCACGAGCGTGTGGAAACGCTACCCGTAGAAATACGTCAAGCCCTTATCGAAGCGCCCAACCGGCGAGAGTTTTCGGGTGAAGCGGGGCGGCACTACCACTTGCTTGCGATACGGGCCCAGTTTGATGAAGTCAACCCGCCACAGACTTCGCGAGCCTGGTTGTTGGCAGAAGTGAGTGGCGAGCTCGTCGTGCGCCCGCGCCGCGAAAAGCTGCTCCGCTGGCTCGCGGGTTGGGGCTTAGGCGCGACGCTCGTATCGCTTGCTTTGGCGGGCTGGCTCGCGCGGCGCGTGAGCGAACCGATTGCAGCGCTGGCGAAGCAAATCTCGAACGCGACACCAGAGCGTCCGATCGCGCTCGACGCTTCGGGAGCGAAGCGCTCGGCTGAGCTCGCTGCGTTGGCAGATGCGTTTTCGGCACTCTCTGAGCGCACCCGAGCATTTATCGAACGTGAGCAGCGCTTTACGCGTGATGCGAGTCACGAATTGCGCACGCCGCTCACTGTGCTCGGCTTAACGATCGAACGGCTCCAAGCTGAGCCGCATCTCGATACCAGCGTCGCGAACGCACTTGCCAGCATGCGCGCGTCTGTTCACGCGATGGAGCAAAGCGTTTCGAGTTTGCTGGTGCTCGCTCGAGAAAACGAGGGCTCGCTTCAGCCGAGCACAACGCTCATCTTGCCCGCGCTTGAAGCATGGATTGTTGCCAACGAGAACTGGCTCACGCTGCGCTCAGCCGATCTCCAGCTCGACGTTGACGCAAACGCGATGCTTCCGATGTCTGCCGCAGCAGTACACGTCATCCTCGCGAATTTGGTAGGCAACGCGCTGCATCACGGTAAACGCGGCGCGCCGATCTGGATTCGCGCGAATGGCGACGGTCTCGGGCAGGAATGCGCTCTGGTGATCGAGAACGAAACCGAACCCGGCACCGCGATGAACTTCGATTCGGTGAATTCCGCTGATGCAGCTCGCGGTTTTGGGCTGACCATTGTGCGCAGAACCCTCGAAACCTACGGCTACGAGCTGAGGCTCAGTCAAAGCGGCGCACGGGTTTCCGCCGAGGTGGCGCCTCGCGATAGGGCTTCGAGGTCTTAACCCGAAGCGGCGTGCCTCATGCCGATGTGTGTGGGGGCGGGACGGCAGCCTCAGCAACTTCTATAAAAATTTCTCTTAAATTCTATTCTTAATTGGGGCAGCGATAGTTTTATCTGAATAGTGAGTATCAGAAAAAACATGTGTAGCCCATATAAAAAAAGACTACGCTAGAAAAGCTTAATGAGAATGGAGAGACGCTCGGTCCAGTGAGGCCCGCGCAACGCGGGAGCTGCAGCTCTTTTGCGTCGCAGCAATCATCGGATATATTCATAACTTCGGACACCGTGGCGCTTTGATTGAACAAGTTGTTTCAGTCGAGGGCACGCGGGCGGGGAATCGGCCAAAAGCAAAGATTTCCTCGCTCGTGCAAAGCGCGCGCGAGGCCGTGACTACCCAGCATTGAAATGCCCTCAGGGGCCTAGGCTCAACACCCATCGAGCTTCAGGCATCAACAAACTCTTGAGGATGAAAATGGCAGAGAAGCTAACTGGCGCGGAAATCGTCGTTCGCTGCATCGCGGAAGAAAACGTAGATTTCGTTTTCGGTTATCCCGGCGGCGCCGTGCTCAATATCTACGACGAGATATTCAAACAAGACAAATTCAAGCACGTGCTGGTTCGGCACGAGCAAGCGGCTGTTCACGCGGCGGATGCGTATTCGCGCTCGTCCACCAAGATCGGAGTCGCGCTCGTCACCTCCGGCCCGGGCTTAACCAACGCAGTCACTGGTATTGCGACGGCCTACATGGATTCAATTCCGATGGTCATCATCAGCGGCCAGGTGCCAACGCATGCGATTGGCCAAGACGCGTTTCAGGAATGCGACACCGTGGGCATCACACGCCCCTGCGTGAAACACAATTTCCTCGTGAAAGATGTGAAAGACCTCGCCGTTACGATGAAGAAAGCGTTCTACATCGCAACGACCGGTCGTCCCGGCCCCGTACTTGTTGATATTCCGAAGGATGTGACCCAGCACACGTGTGCATTCGAGTATCCAAAATCGATCACGATGCGAAGCTATAACCCGACCATCAAAGGGCATAGCGGTCAAATCAAAAAAGCAGTTGAGCTTTTGCTGAACGCCAAGCGCCCGATGATTTATTCGGGCGGCGGCGTTGTGTTGAATGATGCGGCCCCACAGCTCACCAAACTCGTTCGCATGCTCGGCGCGCCGTGTACGAACACTTTGATGGGCCTCGGCGGTTTTCCTGCGAGCGATCCGCAATTCGTCGGCATGCTTGGGATGCACGGCACGTATGAGGCGAATATGGCCATGCAAGAGTGCGACGTGCTCTTCGCTGTCGGCGCGCGCTTCGATGACCGCGTGATTGGCAATCCGGGGCACTTCTTCCGCGAAGGTCGAAAAATTATTCACATTGATATCGATCCGTCATCGATTTCAAAGCGCGTGAAAGTGGATGTGCCGATTGTGGGCTACGTGAAAGACGTGCTCGAAGAAATGATCGGCATGATCGAGCAGGGCGAGAAGCGGCCCGACGTTGCATCGCTCAAAGCGTGGTGGACGACGGTCAAAGATTGGCAGAGCAAAAAATGCCTCGCGTTCAAACCCGCTGCTGCGGACGGAAAAATCAAGCCGCAAGCAGTCGTGCAAGCGCTGTGGAATGCGACTGGCGGCGACGCAATCATTACGAGCGATGTGGGCCAACATCAAATGTGGGCCGCGCAGTATTACCCGTTCGACAAGCCGCGCAAATGGATCAATTCCGGTGGCCTGGGCACGATGGGTGTCGGCATTCCCTATGCGATGGGCGCGCAGCTCGCGAACCCGGACGCAACGGTTGCCTGCATTACGGGTGAGGGCAGCGTGCAAATGTGCATTCAAGAGCTCTCAACGTGTAAGCAGTATCACATCCCGATGAAGATCATCAACCTGAACAACCGCTCGCTCGGCATGGTGCGGCAGTGGCAGGAATTCTTCTACGGCAATCGCTACGCTGAGAGCTACATGGATGCGCTGCCCGACTTCGTGAAACTCGCCGAAGCGTACGGCCACGTTGGGATGAAGATCGAAAAAGCGGGCGATGTTGAAGCCGCGCTGCGTGAAGCGATCAAACTCAAAGATCGACTTGTGTTCATGGATTTCATTACGGACGAAACCGAGAATGTGTTCCCGATGATTCCGGGCGGCAAAGGGTTGAGCGAAATGATTTTGGCGGAGGAGCTTTAACGTGATTTCTTCTGCAAAAGCGTTTGCGCTTATCTGTCATTCCCGCGAAGGCGGGAACCCAGTCCGGGAAATGCTGGCATCGTCGGTTGTTGCGTTTGAGCGCAGGGTCTGGGTCCCCGCCTCCGTGGGGATGACAACAGGAGGTGTGCAATGAGACACATCCTCTCCGTCCTCCTAGAAAACGAAGCAGGCGCGCTCTCGCGCGTCGTCGGTTTGTTCTCTGCACGTGGCTACAACATCGATTCGCTCTCAGTGGCAACCACCGAAGACACGACCATGTCGCGCATGACCATCGTCACGCACGGCAGTGACGATGTGATCGAACAAATCACCAAACAGCTCAACAAGCTGATCGAAGTCGTCAAGGTTGTTGATCTCACCGATGGCAATCACATCGAGCGCGAACTGATGCTCGTCAAAGTCCGCGCCGCAGGCAAAGATCGCGACGAAATGAAGCGAATGGCGGATATTTTCCGCGGCCGCATTCTGGACGTCACCGATAAGAGCTACACCATCGAACTAACTGGCGATAGTCATAAACTTGATGCGTTTATCGCCGCGATTGAGCCGGGTGTGATTTTGGAAACGGTGCGCACGGGGGCCTCGGGCATTGGGCGTGGCGAGCGGATTTTGAAGATTTAATGCCGCCAATGCGCTCATCGTGGCTAGTTTTAGGGTTGTTTTTGCTTGTCGCATGCGACAAAGCGCATCCTCCGTCCCCCGAGACCGCGCATTTTTCACAACCGACTGACGCTGAGGTTAAAGGCAAGTTTTTTGACCTCGTACTTGCGGACGATTTGCTGAAGGATCGCATCGACATCACGAGCGTTCGGCTTATCTCCGACAGAAAGGCGCATTACAACGACTACTTGGATGGGCACGCTGGCATTGGTCATATTTGGTGCTTGCTCGTTAGTCCGAAACAGTTAGAAGATTCCGAAATAGTTGCAGAGAGGTTGCTCCTCATGAGTATTCGAAAGTCAGCGATTACTGAAGCGAGAAAAAGCAAGGCAAAAGAGCTTGCGACGCCCTGGAGCAAAGTCGGCGCTTTTTTGGTTTCTGTGCACCACAAAGTTGGTAGCGATTGGAACGCAGACGATCCGTGGAGCTTTACATGGAACTCGTCAGCCAATGTTTGCTAGAGTTTTGAATCAAAGAAAAGGAAGACCATGAAGGTTTATTACGACAAAGACACCGACTTGAGCCTCATCAAAGGCAAAACGGTCGCCATCATCGGCTACGGCAGCCAAGGGCACGCGCATGCGCAAAACCTGAACGACAGCGGCGTTAAAGTTGTCGTCGGTTTGCGCAAGGGCGGCGCATCGTGGGACAAAGTTGGCAAAGCCGGCTTGACCGTGATGGAAGTGAACGACGCAGTGAAAGCCGCGGATGTGGTGATGATTCTGTTGCCTGACGAGCAAATCGCTGAGGTCTACAACAACAACGTCGCGCCGAACATGAAGAAGGGCGCGTCGCTCGCCTTCGCGCACGGCTTCAATGTGCATTACAACCAAGTGGTGCCACGTGAAGATCTCGATGTGTGGATGGTCGCACCGAAAGCGCCGGGCCACACCGTGCGCAATACGTACACGCAAGGCGGCGGTGTTCCGCATCTGGTCGCTGTGCATCAAGACAAGAGCGGTAAGGCACGCGACCTCGCGCTTTCGTACGCGGCGGCCAACGGTGGCGGCAAAGCGGGCATCATCGAAACCAACTTCAAAGAAGAGACCGAGACCGATCTTTTCGGTGAACAAGCGGTGCTCTGCGGCGGTGCGGTGGAGCTCGTGAAGATGGGTTTCGAAACGCTCGTCGAGGCAGGCTACGCGCCGGAGATGGCGTATTTCGAGTGTCTGCACGAACTGAAACTGATTGTCGATCTCATGTACGAAGGCGGCATCGCCAACATGAATTACTCGATCTCAAACAATGCCGAATATGGCGAGTATGTAACGGGGCCAGAAGTCATTAACGAGCAATCTCGTGCGGCCATGAAAAATGCGCTAAAGCGCATTCAAAACGGCGATTACGCGAAGATGTTCATCCTTGAAGGTCGGACGGGTTACCCATCGATGACGGCACGTCGTCGCAACATGGCAGAGCACGATATTGAAGTGGTGGGCGGGAAGCTTCGCGCGATGATGCCTTGGATTGCGAAGAACAAGCTCGTAGATAAGTCGAGAAACTAGACCTGTGATTCGTCTCGCGAACTTGGGACTTCGCAACCTCGCGGCATCATCCATTTTTCGCAAGTATGCGAAAAAAGCGTCGGCCTAGAAACGCGAAACTGTTCGCGTTTCTTCCACGGCCTCCGTGCCTTGGATTGCGAAGAACAAGCTCGTCGACAAATCGAGAAACTAGCGCTCCGCTCCCTCTCCCGCAGCGCGGGAGAGGGTTGGGGTGACGGCGGCGGACTGGAGAGTTCAGCTTACGCTCCAATCCACCGCCCTCTCCTGCGCTGCGGCAGAGGGAACGAAACAAACCATGCAAACTCTCACCGTCTCTCTTGCTGATCGTAGCTACCCGATTAACATCGGATCGGGCTTGCTTTCGCGTGCTGAAAGCTATGCGCCGTTCATCGCGGGAAAAACCGTCGCGATTGTCACCAACGAAACGGTTGCGCCGCTGTATTTGCCGCAGGTAAAAACCGCCGTCGCATCGCTCGGAAAGACGATTCTCGAAATCATCCTGCCCGACGGTGAAGAACACAAAACGTTTGCCTCATTAGACAAGATTCACACCGCGATGCTCGCGGCTGCGTGTGATCGCAAAACAACCATCATCGCGCTCGGCGGCGGTGTGATTGGTGATGTCGCGGGTTTCGCCGCGGCAACCTACCAGCGCGGTGTGCCGTTCATCCAAGTGCCGACCACTTTGCTTTCGCAAGTGGATTCATCGGTCGGTGGCAAGACGGCGATCAATCATCCGCTCGGCAAAAACATGATCGGCGCGTTTTATCAGCCGCTTGCCGTGATCTCCGATACCGATACATTGAAGACGCTGCCGCCGCGTGAATACGCCTCGGGTCTCGCGGAAGTGGTGAAACACGCACTCATTTTCGATGCAGAGCATTTCGCCGAGCTCGAAGCGAATGTCGATGCGCTCAACGCGCGCGACACGAACGTGCTAACACGTGTGATCGCGCATTCGTGCAAGATCAAAGCGGATGTCGTGAAGCAGGATGAGCGCGAAACAAAAGACATTCGCGCATTGCTAAATCTCGGCCATACCTTCGGGCATGCCATCGAGACAGAAATGGGCTATGGCGCGTGGTTTCATGGCGAAGCGATAGCTGCTGGAACCGTGCTTGCAGCCCAATTCTCAAGGGATGAAGGGGAAAGGGCTGATATCGATCTTTCACGTATTGAGCGGCTACTCACATCCCTGAATCTACCGACCAAGGCTCCGAAAGTCGCAGCGCAAAAACTGTTGGCTCACATGCAGCGGGACAAAAAAAATGAGGATGGGGTTGTCACACTTATTTTGCTCAAGCGGATCGGTGAGGCTTATGTAGACCGTCGGGTGCCCAGCGCGCAGCTGCTTGCATTTCTTGAGCGCGCAGTCGCTTAGTTGGGCGCCGCAGCCTGATCCTCAAAGCATCGCCCGCAATTTGGTGGATGCTCGCTGAAGCCGTGGCAGCACTTTTTTCAGAAGATGATCCGCAGACGTGGTTTGCAAATAATCTACCGCGTTGAGCGCGCCGACACACTGCCCCGCCGCGTCGATGAGCGGGACCGCAATCGCATGCACGCCCAGTTCGTGCTCTTCGCTCGCGTAGCAAAACCCATCTCGCCGTGCTGCTGCGATATGAGCGGCGATCTGACTTTTCTGGGTCGTCGTTTTTGCGCTGAGCTTCACAGGCGTAGAAGATTGCAGCCATGTCTTCAATGCGCTCGTCGCAAACGCGGAAAGCATCACGCGCCCCGTTGACGTGCAAAACGCAGGCAGCCGCGAACCCAAATGCGCACCAAATGGCGCGCTGTCATCGCTCCCCCAGCGCTCTCCACTCGTTGCTACGATCACCGATTCTTGCCCGTCGAGGACAGCGACGCAAAACGTTCCGCGAAGTTCGCTCGAAAGCTCGGCGAGTGTGGGGCGAACAGCACGCGGCAGTCGGGCTGATGCGAGATAGCTTCCCGCGAGCCGTAGTACTCGCGGCGCGAGCCAATAATGTTGACCGTCGCTCTCGAGATACCCTAAATGCGAAAGCGTGAGCAAGTGTCGACGCGCTGCCGCGCGCGTGAGCCCCGTGCGTTCCGCAGTTTGTGTCGCGTTTAAGCGTTGGCGATGAACGTCAAAACTCTCAAGGACTGCCAAAGATCGCGCGGCGCCTTCGATGTAGTCAGAAGTTGCAATAACGACGTTGTCGCGCATCTTTTTTTTGCGCGATGATCGCGCAACTTGTTTTTCAATCGCGCAATTATAGAAAGAGTCGATTGATCTAGCGCAAAGCGTGCTGCAAGATGCCGGGGTATGAAGACGCAAGTTTGTATTGTGGGCGCGGGTCCGTCCGGATTGTTGCTCGGTGCGCTCCTCGCTAAAGCCGGTATTGACCATGTGATCGTTGAGCGGCAATCGGCTGACTACGTGTTGGGCCGCATTCGCGCAGGCGTGCTTGAGCAGGTGACGACCGATTTGCTGGTTGAGGCAGGCGTTGGCGAGCGGATGCAGCGCGAAGGTCTGGTTCACGATGGTTTCGATCTCCTCTTTAAAGGGACGCGTCATCGCATTGATCTGCGCGCACTCACCGGAGGAAAAGTGGTGACCGTTTACGGGCAGACCGAAGTTACGCGCGATCTCATGCAAGCGCGTCAAGCGCAGCAGTTACCGACCTATTACGAAGCGCAGAACGTGGCCATTCACGGCATCGACGGTGAATCCCCGAAAGTTTCGTTTCGCAGAGGCGGGGTTGAGACCGAGATCGAATGCGAATTCATTGCCGGATGTGACGGTTATCACGGCGTGTCGCGGCAAAGTGTTCCGCAGCGCGCGATCAAGACTTTTGAAAAGGTCTACCCCTTCGGCTGGCTCGGTGTGCTGGCAGACGTCCCGCCTGTATCACACGAATTGATCTATGCGAACACCGAACGCGGATTTGCGCTTTGCAGTATGCGCAGCGCAACGCGCAGCCGCTACTACATCCAATGTCCCGTCGATGAACCCCTTGAGAAATGGAGCGACGACGCATTTTGGGACGAGTTGAAATTGCGGCTCGATCCTCATGCGCGCGAGCGTTTGGTCACGGGGCCGAGTATCGAGAAAAGCGTCGCACCGCTGCGAAGTTTTGTGGCGGAACCGATGCGCTTCGGTCGGCTATTCCTTGCAGGTGACGCCGCGCATATCGTGCCGCCGACGGGTGCGAAAGGGTTAAATCTCGCCACCGGAGATGTGAAATACCTAAGCGAGGCCTTGATCGAGTACTTCATTGAGAAGCGCGAAGCTGGTATCGCGCATTACTCTTCGCGTTGCCTTTCGAGGGTGTGGAAAGCCGAACGATTTAGCTGGTGGTTCACATCTTTGATGCATCGGTTTCCGGAATCTGGCGAGTTCGGTCAAAAGATCCAGGAGGCGGAACTGGATTACCTCGTAGGATCAGTTGCGGCGTCCACTTCACTGGCAGAAAACTACGTAGGGTTGCCGCTTCAATAGCGCTACGATTACAAAAGGAGGAATTTGATGCGTTTCCACCCGCTAGGACTCGGCGAGCGTCCCAACGACATACACCCGCCCTACAAATCTACGGGCCTTCGCGGGCCGCGCGAGCCAAGGATTCTCGTGCGGCACGAACTAGTCGCGACGCGAGGCGTTGATGCACCGCGTGCAATACTTCGCGCGAACGATTCTGATCTCACCGCGCACGGCAGCAGCCAACCGCAAGGCCAGGCGATCACGGTGGCTGGTCGTGTCTTGGATGAAGATGGTTCGCCCGTCCGCGATAGCCTAGTGGAAGTCTGGCAGTGCAATGCAGCGGGTCGATATGCGCATTCAAAGGATAACCACGAAGCGCCGCTTGATCCGAACTTCTTAGGGCACGGAAAATTTATGACCGACCACGATGGCCGCTATCGCTTCAAAACCATCAAGCCAGGTGCGTACCCTTGGGGCAATCATGAGAACGCGTGGCGTCCGGCGCACATCCACTTTTCGCTGTTTGGCAACGTGTATGCGCAACGCCTGGTGACACAGATGTATTTCCCAGACGATCCGCTGTTTCCCTTTGATCCAATCTTTAATGGAATTCCTGATGGCGCCGCTCGCGAGCGATTGATTTCCCGATTCAGTCTCGATGAAACGGTGAGCGGTACGTCGCTTGGTTTCGTGTTTGATATCGTGCTGCGTGGTCGCGGTGCGACGCCGATGGGGGTTTGAGGTGTCGAATGTGACCAGCAGCCAAACAATCGGCCCTTTCTTTCACAATGCGCTGGCTTGGGCGTTTGATCCAGGGGCGGGTACAGTCGAACTCGTAGGGCGAGTCCTTGATGGGAATGATCAACCTGTAAGCGATGCAATGGTCGAGCTTTGGGCAGACGGTGCCACCGGACGCGATGGCTTCGGATTGCTCAGACAGCCGACGGACGAAGCGGGCAAGTTCACTTTTCGTTTACCGACCCCTAGTCCTGGCGCTCCCTTAGCGCATGTATGCGTGTTTGCGCGAGGATGCTTCAATCAGCATTTCACGGCTGTCTTTCCGCATACGATGAGTCATCGCTTGCTTGACGCAGCGCCTGCCGCGCGACGTTCAACATTGGTCGCTATAAAAGAGTCTGAAACACGCTATCAATGGGATTTGCGTTTGCAGGGGCCGAGTGAAACCGTGTTCTTTGAGTATGAGTAGCGCGTGACTGAATTTCCTTTCGAGCACTTCCTGTCTACGCCCGAGGCGTTGGATTGCTTTAGCAGCGAAGCAATCGTGCAAGGTATGCTCGATTTCGAGGCGTCGCTTGCCTGGGCGCAGAGCGAGGTTGGGCTCATTCCGACTGGGGCTGCGGCGGCAATCGCTGCGCACTGTAGAGTCTCCCTACTTGATTGCAACGCTATCGTTGTCAAAAGCTCTCACGCTGGCGCACTTGCAATTCCCATGGTGCAGCAATTGCGTGCTGCAGTCGCGACTGTCGACAAAGAGGCCGCGCGCTATGTTCACTACGGTGCAACCTCTCAGGACGCGATTGATACTGCGGTGATGATTGCGACGAAGAAGTCGCTTGCAATGCTTGATGCCGAGCTGGGTCGAGTTGTTTACGCTGTGGCCAAACTCGCACGTGAACACCGAAGCACACCCGTGCTCGCGCGCACGCTCATGCAAGCGGCGCAGGTAACGAGCTTCGGTGCGAAGTGTTCGAATTGGCTTGCGCCGATTGCGCGATCGCGCTGGGCATTGCGGGAGCTCAAATCAGATGCGCTTCGAATTCAGCTTGGCGGTGCCGTCGGTACGCGCGCCTTGATGGGGAAGCAAGGGGTAGAGGTATCACGCTTGATGGCTGAGCGGCTGGGCCTTACCTCAGCGCCCGCACCTTGGCACACGCAGCGAGACCGCATCGCTCGGATTTCCGCCGAGCTCGGAATACTTTCTGGCTCCCTCAGCAAAATGGCTCGCGATATCGCGCTGATGATGCAAAGCGAGGTCGGGGAGTTGGGCGAGTCGGCAGAAGACGGGCGCGGCGGCTCCTCAGCAATGCCACACAAGCGAAATCCGGTCGGTGCCATGATCGCAATCGCGTCCGGTGTGCGCGCGCCGCTGCGCGTTGCGGGCATTCTTGCGGCGATGACGCAAGAGCATGAGCGCGGCCTCGGGAATTGGCAGGCGGAACTCGCCGAATGGGCGGGGCTCTGCGTCACTGTGCACGGCGCAGCGCACGCGATGGGTGACTTCTGCAGCATGTTGATAGTGGATGTTGCACGCATGCGTGCAAACATCGAGTCGCAGCGCGGACTGGTGTTCACCGAAGCGATCTGTCAGCTCTTAGCGAGCGACTTGGGGAAGAACGAGGCCGAAGCGCTCGTGCAGGTGGCGAGCCGCAAAGCCATCGCAAATGATTCGTCGCTCGCGCATGAATTGCGCATTGCGCTTGCCGCTGATCCGATGAGCTTTGGCGTGATTGATGAACGCGAGCTGGCTGAAGCGTTTTCGGTTGACAGCGCTGCGTCAGCCGCCGCCTGGGTGGTTGACGCTAACCTGAACGAACTTGCCGCAATGCGCGCGCTGGATTGATGATGAATGAGTTTGAACTGGGTCTTGAGAATCGCCGGCGCATCTTGGGTGATGCTTGGGTTTCGCAATCTATGGGCGGAGCAGATGCGCTTAGTGCGGAGTTCCAAACCTTCATCACGCGGCACGCTTGGTTTGATGTGTGGGATCGCAAACATGCCAGCGCGTTTGATGACAAAACGCGGCGCCTCGTCGTGCTTGCGATGACATTGGGGCTCGGGCGCTATGAAGAGTTTTCGCTTCACGCGAAAGCAGGTCTCATGAGCAACGACAATAGTCGACTCACTGTGGATGACCTTCGCGAGCTCGTGATGCAGGGCGCGGTGTATTGCGGTGTACCGGCAGCGAATACCGCGATGCACGCGCTTCGAAGTGTGCTCAAGGAGCTGGGCCAATCCACAACGCCGCTTGCGGTGACCGTTCGCGGCGCCGTTCGCGCGGATCGACCCACACTCGTTTTTTCGCACGCACTAGGCTATGACCAATCGATGTGGGCGGACGTGGTCGCAGCGCTGGGCAGTGATTACGCAACTGTCACCTACGATCACCGCGGTCAAGGTCAATCCGTTCGCACTACCGGCGAATTTTCAATGGACACATTGGTGGATGATGCTGCCTCAGTGATCTTGAACCATGTGTTCGCAAAAGGGGGCGGCCCGGTTCATTTTGTGGGCGTGTCGATGGGCGGAATGGTGGCGCAGGGGCTTGCCGCCCGTTATCCGCACTTGGTCAAAAGTATCGTGGTTGCGAACAGTGCGATGCGATACGATGAAGCCGCGATTGCGCTCTGGCGTGCGCGAATCGATACCGTCGCGCGCAAAGGTATGTCATCGGTGGTCGACATGGCGCTCGCACGATGGTTGGGCGAAGAATTTCGAGCGGCCAACCCGTCGCTAGTCGCGAAAGTCATGACCATTCTTTTGGCTAATGACGCGACCGACTATTCGCGCAGCTGCGCTGCCGTGGCAGCAATCAATTTTTCTCGCACCAATCAACGCATTCGCTGCCCTGCCCTCGTAATTGCTGGCGCGCGAGACGAGGCAACTCCCCCCCAACTTTCCAACGACATTGCGGCCTCGATTCCGGGCGCGAAGCTCGCCACGCTTGATGCCGCTCACATCAGCGCAGTGGAGTGCCCCGATGCGTTTACTCAGCAAATCACTGAGTTCTGGAAAACATCCGGCTGATTGCGTTTAATACCTATGTAATCGGGGCAAGCTAAGGTTTTTACTGCTAGTGGTGATGAAAATAATCCCGCGCTAGCCCAATTTCAGCGTGTTTTTAAGTGGCAAAGCTGTTCAAAGTTTTTGCGCCAGACGCGCAGCCGTTTGATTGAGCATCGGCACAAGCTTTTTGACGGCCGCACTTGACGTCATTGCGCTCACTGCCATCGAGACGCTGATTGCTCCGATGAGATTGTTTGCGCTGTCTCGTAGCGGCACGGAGATCCCGCGCAAACCCGGTTCAAACTGGCTCTCTGTGATGCCATACCCCTGTTTGCGCATTTTCGAAATCTCGCGCTTCAGTGTCGCGTGATCGGTGACTGTCACCTGTGTGTGGGCGCGTGGTGCCGATTGGTTGATCCACTGATCGAGCGCTTGGTCGTCGAGAAAACTGGCGAGCAGACGTCCCGCGGTAGACGTGTAGCCCGGCAGCCGTGTGCCCGGCTCAATGCCTGTGGAAAGCAAGCGATTCGCGTTGGCGCAACAGACATAAACCGCTTCAACGCCTTCGAGCACTGCGAAGTTGGTCGACTCGCCGCAGCGCTCCGTGAGCGCTTGCAACTCGGGCTGAATCGTTCTCGGCAGGCGCGATGACGAGGTGAAACTGCGCCCGAGTTGCATGACTTTGGGCGTTAACCAGAAATACTTCCCATCGGTGGCCATATAGCCAAGCGAAGTAAGCGTGAGCAGATAGCGGCGCGCCGCAGCGCGGCTTAAGTCGATGCGCAGCGCGAGCTCACTCTGAGTCATCTGCGGCGACGAATCATCAAACGCGAGAATGACCTCAAGCCCTTTCCTAAGACCGTCGATGAGGTCGCTCGGTTTTGTGTCCGCGTTCACGTTGTAGTCAGTCCTTCTCTAATCTTGCAATTGACATTGGGCAAGCGCGTCAGTGGTCAATTAGTCCAGTTGCACTGCTTGGATACTCGTCTCGGCAAATATCGAAACTGCTGAGCGGTCGAGCCCGATTGACTTCACAGTTTTAACCCACTAAGATGTTCTTTATACGAACATATGTGCGATTATCGCACAAAATATACGGACGGTGGCGGTATCAGAGTATTCAGTAAGGCCACAAAAAAGGAGAGCAAATTGAATGCAATCGAGCGCGGTGTCATCGCGCACCGCGCAGGTTAGTTGGGAGCGCATCGCCCATGCAAGCGACCCCACAGGCGAACCCGTTGGGTATTAACGGCATCGAGTACGTGGAATACGCGTCGAGCGAGCCCACTGCGTTCGGTGCGGCCCTGGAAACTCTAGGCTTTCAAGCGATTGCTCGGCACCGTAGTCGCGAGATCGTCCATTTCCGCTCAGGCGGCATGAACATCATTGTCAATTCGCACGCTTCGCGAAACGCCGGCATCGAGGGCACTGAGCTCATCGCGTTCGCGCTGCGTGTGCGAGATGCGGCTGCCGCATACGCTCACTGTGTCGATCGCGGCGCGTGGCCAATTGATGCACACGCAGGGGCCATGGAGTTAAATATTCCAGGGATCGCGGGCGTGGGCAATAGCACGATCTACTTCGTAGACCGCTATGATGAATTTCAAATTTATGATGTCGACTTCAAGCCGATCCCTGGGGTGAACCGAGAACCAAGCTCCGCCAGCGGCATGCATTTTTTTGGCGTCGTTCAAACGATTGGCGCAGACCGCGCTGCCGAGTGGAGCGATTTCTATCGCGAGCTGCTTGATTTTCGTATCCTGCCCGAGGGCGAATACTTCGGCGTATTGCCCAAGGGCGTTTTGTTGGAAAGTCCTTGTGCGCGCTTTTATCTGCAGCTGGTTCAGCCGCCGGAATCAACGGCCGACATTGATTGGAGCGAACGTTTAACGCGTGTCGGCTTTGGTGCGTCTGACATTCCGGGACTCGTGCAAACGCTCTCAAATCGCGGTGTCCGCTTCGTGGAAGCGAACCATGTGCACACCAGCGAACGGGGTGCGGTCTGCTATCTGGGCGGTACGTCTTTCGAATTCGTGCGCAGCCATTTGGTGAATGCATGATTCCAATCTCAGGCACTACGCGCATTTTTCCGGTGATCGGTTGGCCAGTTGAGCAGGTCAAGGCACCGGCCATATACAACGCCTACTTTTCGCAAAAGGGGATCGATGCAGTCTGCGTGCCCATGCGCGTTGCCCCTGCTGAATACGCAGCATTCGTGCGCAGCATGATGAGTGCAAGTAACGTGGGCGGCATCTGTGTCTCAATTCCTCACAAGCCTGCAAGCGTCGGCGTGGCTGATGTGTCCACTCGAATTGCGCGCGTTGCCGGAGCAGCAAATGCGATTTACCGAAACGGCGACGGCGCGGTCGTAGCGGATTTGATCGATGGTGAGGGCTTTGTGCGCGCGCTTGATCGCACTGCTCTGCCGTTCGGATTCCTATACGAGCAAAGTAGTGCGCTCATTGTTGGCTGCGGCGGTGTTGGGTGTGCGATCGCGGCAGCATTGGCAGAACGCGGGATCGCGGCGCTCTGCCTCGTGGATGTGAATCATGACTTGGTTGAGCAACTCGCAGAGCGGCTGCGGGCTCATTACCCAGCGCTTGTCCTAAGCCTTCATCACTATGAAGTCGGTGAATTCGACTTGCTCGTAAACGGAACTCCACTGGGCATGATGCCCGGCGACGCGATGCCGTTTTCCGTTGCTGCTGCAAAGCCCAGTGCGATCGTTGCTGATTGCGGTATGAAAACTGAGATGACCGAGCTATTGAAGGCTGCCGAAGTTCGCGGCTTAAGAATTCAAAAGGGCAAAGAGATGCTCTTCGAGCAAGCGCCGCTTTACATGGAGCGATTCGGTTGGCCCAACACCACTGCGGACGAATTTCGCGCGCTGGGGGTGCTGTGAATTTGCAAGACTTCTCGCTCGATACGATTACGCTTGCGGGGTCGCTAGAAAGTAAGCTTGATGCTGCGAGGGACGCTGGCTTTTCGCAGATCACGCTGTGGGCTAAGGACTTGGTCGGGCATCCACAAGGGCTCGGTGCGGCAGCGCGTGCAGTGTGTCACTCGAAACTACGAGTTAATGCAATCCAAGTGATGCGCGACTACGAAGGACTCTCCGGCGCACTGCATGGCTACAAAGTCGACACCGTGAAAGAAATGCTCAAGATTTGCGACCGCGTTGAAGCGGAGCGACTGCTCATTTGCTCTTCAACGTCATCGCATGCAAGTGGTGATCTAGATCGTATTGCCGCTGATTTACGAAAGGTCGCCCTGCTAGCGACGCCGCTCGGAATCGCAGTAGGCTATGAAGCACTTTCTTGGGGGAAACACGTCAGCGACTTCATGCTCTCGTGGGAGGCAGTTCGCCGCGCCAATTGCAGAAATCTTGGTGTGTGTATTGATTCGTTCCATGTGATTGCGAATTGCACGCTAAACGGCACCGATTTCGAAGCGCTCGCGGAAATTCCCGGAGACAAGATCGCATTTGTTCAGCTCTCTGACTTCTTGTGGAATGCCGTGCGGAGTGCCGAAGAGAGGATTGAAACCGCTCGCCACCTGCGAGTATTCCCGGGAGAGGGCGTGCACAGTGACATGCTTTCGCGCATGATTCGCATCATTGATCGCGCGGGCTATCGCGGCGATTGGTCATTCGAGGTTTTCAACGACGACTATGTGCAGATGCCAGTGAGCGCCGTCGCTGAGCGCGCTTGGGTTAGCGCAAAATGGGTCGCGGCGCAAAGCTCGCATCGAAGTGTGCCGCGTGACCGCCGAATTAACTATCGCCATGCAACTATTCCTGGAG
This sequence comes from Betaproteobacteria bacterium, assembly GCA_013298765.1. Taxonomy (GTDB): domain Bacteria; phylum Pseudomonadota; class Gammaproteobacteria; order Burkholderiales; family Casimicrobiaceae; genus Casimicrobium. The sequence goes on along the minus strand of JAAFJA010000001.1, from coordinate 456,360 downwards.
CGCTGAGCGCGGTATGACCGATTTTCTTCAACTCCTAATCAGCGGAATCGCCACAGGCTCCATCTACGCGATGGCCGCGCTTGGCTTTACGCTTCTCTGGCAAGCCTCTGGAACGATCAACTTTGCGCAGGGTGAGTTCGTGATGCTTCCCGCGTTCTCGATGCTGATTGCAATGGCGATGGGCTTGCCGCTTTGGGCGGCGTTCGTGGTCGCGCTGATCGTTTCTGTGCTCGTGCTTGGGATGGCGTTCAAGCGCTTCATTGTTGATCCGATGCGGGCGAGCGGTGTGATCTCGATTGTTGTGGCAACACTCGGACTATCCATCGGGCTTAAGTCCTTTGTCAAAGCGGGCTACAGTGCTGAGCCGCATCCATTTCCAAGCGTGTTTGGCGATGAAGTGTTCAAGCTGGCAGGCGTCACGATTTCGTATAGCGACGTTGGTGCGCTTTTGTTTGCTGGCCTGATGGTGCTCGGCCTACAGCTTTTCCTGAATAAAACGCTCACAGGCCGAGCGATGCAGGCGGTCGCGCAGAACACGTTCTCTGCCGAAGCACTTGGCATCAACGTGAAGCGAATGATTTTCTACACCTTCGCCATCAACGCGATATTGGTGACCGTGACTGCGCTTCTGATCACCCCCACTTATCTCGCAAAGTTTGATATGGGGGACAACATCGGGCTCAAGGCGTTCTTCGCAGCAATCATTGGCGGCTTCAATAACTCGAGAGGCGCTTTGCTGGGAGGCGTGATTGTCGGGGTGCTTGAAAACTTGGTGGGTGCGTACATCACGCCGTCCTACAAAGATGGCGTCGCGCTGGCTCTCTTTTTGGCGGTCATTCTGGTGAAACCCGACGGCCTGCTCGGCACCCCTGCGGAGCGAAAAGTATGACGCTCTCCAAACAACATCTCGCACTGCTGACGCTTGGGCTGGCGGCGCTCGCGATTGCTCCAAGTCTGCTCAAGACGTATGGCTTGTATCTGCTCACGCTTTGGTTGGTGTACATCATCGCCGCGCTCGGACTCAATCTCACCGTGGGTTACGCGGGACTTAAGTCGCTTTGCCACGCGGGATTCATGGGCGTTGGTGCATACACGGTGGCGATCCTAATGAAAGCAGGCGTGAGCTTTTGGCTCGCGACACCGGTTGCCATTTCGCTTTGCTTCGTGTTGGGGCTACTCATTGGGTTCCCGGCGCTGCGTGTGCAGTTGCACTATTTAGGCTTCGCAACGCTGGGGTTCAATTTGCTGCTGATGCTTTTCTTTCGCAATGAAGAGTGGCTAACGGGCGGCACGTTCGGAATTCAAAACATCAAGCGCCCAGAGCTTTTTGGCTTCTCATTTAACGGCAATCTCGCGTTTTATTACCTGGCGCTCGTAATCACTGTTGTGTCTGCGGCGCTTCTTGCGTATTTGCTTCGCTCTCCGTGGGGGCGTGCGTTCGCGGCACTTCGTGATAACCCGATTCGCGCGGAAAGTACGGGGGTAAACATCACTGCATACACGCTGATGTCGTTCGCCATCGGAGCTGCGTACGCTGGCCTCGCGGGGGCGTTGTTCGCACCACTCGTGAACTTTATCGAGCCCGCACCTTTCGGGCTTGGGATGTCGCTCTTATTCTTGATGATGGTGGTGGTCGGCGGCTCGGGCAAGTTCTATGGCCCCGTGCTCGGCTCTGCGATCGCTCTCTTGCTTCCTGAATACTTGCGCTTTGCGAAGGATTGGTATCTCGCGATCTTTGGTTTCGCAGTGGTAGCCATGATGATTTGGTTGCCGGGTGGGCTGCTGTCTATACGCGAACGTTGGCTCTTGCACAAAGCGAAGACAGCGAGCGACAAGACTGCGACGAACGCGGGGGCCGTATGAGCATACTGAAGGTCAACGACATCAAGAAGTCCTACGGCGCAATTCGCGCGGTCGACGGCGTGAGCTTCGCGGTTGAGCCGGGTGAAATTCTCGGCGTGATTGGGCCCAACGGGAGTGGCAAGACGACGCTTTTCAACTCGATTCTTGGACAAATCAAGCCTGATTCGGGGCGCGTCGAATTTGAAGGCGTCGACATTTCCGGGAAGTCACCGCTTGAGCTTTCGCGTTTGGGCGTCGGCCGCACATTTCAAAACTTGCAAGTGTTTGGGAAGCTCTCGCTTCGCGACAATCTGATCGTGGCGGCACAAGAGTTTCATGGCAGCTTCTGGGGCCGTATGTTCGCGCCGTCGGATAACGGTCTGGGCGCGCGCGCTGATGAAATGATTGAGCTCTTTCGGCTCGGCCACGTTGCAGACTTGCCCGCAGGCAGTTTGTCTTACGGGCAGCAAAAGCTCGTAGACATCGCGATGGCGTTCATGCCAGCGCCACGGCTCGTGTTGCTCGACGAGCCGTGCGCAGGTGTTAACCCTTCATTGGTCGACGGACTGCGTGACTTGCTCGTTCAACTCAATCAACGGCAAGGCGGGAGCTTTGTCGTCATTGAGCACAACATGGATTTTGTGATGAAGCTTTGCCACCGTATCGTTTGCATGGTCGAAGGGCGGGTGCTCGCGGTGGGGCGACCCGAGGAAATCCAAAGCAATCGCGCTGTGCTTGAAGCGTATTTGGGGAACTGATCGTGAGCGGCGAATCCTTCATCGAATTTGATCGTGTCGTGGCGGGCTACACCCACCTCACGATTCTCAATGAGCTCACGCTTGATGCGCGCCGAGGCGAGATCACGCTGTTGATTGGTCCAAACGGTGCTGGTAAATCTACCGTGCTCAAGACTCTGTTCGGCATGCTTACGCCCCGCTCAGGCGAAGTGCGGATGAACGGGAAGCGGATCAATGGAAAGACGCCGCGCGACCTGCTCGCTGAAGGGATTGCTTTTGTTCCGCAGGGCCGAAACTTATTCGGCTCCCTGAGCGTTTTACATAATTTAGAGCTTGGTGCTTTTCACCTGTCAAGTCCTCAAAGAAACGTCCGAATACAAGAAGTGTTGGAATTGTTTCCGCGGCTAAGGGAGCGCATCAATTCACGGGCCGCGTCGCTTTCGGGTGGCGAGCAAAAGCAACTCGAAGTGGGTCGTGCGCTCTTGGTTCGCCCCGAGGTATTGCTTATCGACGAGCCATCGATTGGACTGGCGCCTATCATTGTGCAAGACGTGATGCAGCTCTTGCGCAAGCTCGCCGATCAAGGCAAAAGCGTGATCATGGTCGAGCAAAATGTACGCACTGCGCTCAAGTATTCGGATCGCGCCCTGGCGCTTGAAATGGGGCAACTCGCGCTCGACAAACCGGCGTCGGAATTGCTAAACGATCCGAATCTAAATCGATTGTTCTTGGGTGGGCACGCGAAAGCGGCCTGAAGGTTTCCGTTGTTCTACTTACGTTACTCACAAACGAATTCCAAAGGAGGAATCATGAAAACAGTATCGAAAACGTTGCTCGCGAGCGCGCTCTTGGTAGCGGGCGTATCGCTCGCGTCTGTCGTGAACGCGCAGGCGATCAAAGCCGCAAAAATCGTCGAGCTTTCTGGTGGCGGCACCACTGCCGGAACGATGTATCGCAACGGCGCACGTCTCGCGTTCAACGAGATCAATGCCGCCGGCGGCATCATGGGGCGCAAAGTCGAGATCGCAGAGATGGACACGCAAAGCCAGCCCGCGGTCGCCAAGGCAATGACCGTGAAATCGATCGATGACAAGACGGACGTGATTTTCGGGCCGGTGTTTTCAGGCTCCATCCTCGTTTCGATGACTGAGAGCCAGCGCGCGGGCATCCCCAACTTCACCGGCGGCGAGGCGGCAAACCTCACGCAGCAAGGAAACCAGTTTCTGTTCCGTTCGTCGTTTAGTCAGTCGATGGGCATGCCAAAGGTTGCGAACTACCTCGCCAACGATTTAAAGGTCAAATCAGTCGCGGTGATTTTCATCAATAACGACTTCGGCAAAGGCGGACGCGACGCGATCGTCAAGGAACTGGGTGCGCGCAACGTGCGTGTTGCAGCAGACATCTCCACCGATCCGGGCCAGGTGGATTATTCAAGCGCAGTGCTTCGCGCCAAGCAGGCCAATGCAGACGCATTGTTCGCCTACTTGAACGAAGAGGAGTCAGCTCGTTTGCTTCGCGAGTTGCGTAAGCAAGGCTTCGACAAGCCGATCGTGGGCGAAACCACGATCATGGGCGCGAAAGTGATTGAGCTGGCCGGCAACGCAGCGAACGGCGTACGCGGTCATGTCGGCCTTACCGTTGATGCGCCGATTCCGGCGATTCAACAATTCGCGCAGAAGTTTGAACGCGAATTCAAAACGAAGAGCGATCACAATGGCCTCAAGGGCTATTTCTCTGCTTATGCCTACAAAGCCGCCGTTGAAAAAGCTAAATCTACGGATGGCAAGGCGGTTGCGGCGGCACTGCGCAACTCGTGCTTCAACACCAAGACGAATCCTGGCATCCTGATGGATGTCTGCTTCGATGCGAACGGTGACATTGACCGCGAGAGCTTCCTCGTTGAAGTCAGAGACGGCAAGCAAACCGTCATCGCAACGCTTCCGCCGCTGGTGAAACGATAAACATCGTCGCGCGCCAATTGCGATAAAAAGAAGCGGCTCACCAGCCGCTTCTTCGTTTGGAGACTTCTCACAGCAATGATCTCGAAAATTTCCCCATCAATTGAGGCGTCGCTCGCCGACGTGAAGGATGGTGCCACCGTTCTCGTGGGTGGTTTTGGCGGCGCTGGCATGCCCAATGAATTGATCGACGGGTTGATTGCACAAGGTGCGAGTAACCTCACCGTCGTCGCAAACAACGCGGGAAACGCGGAGTTTGGGCTTGCCGCATTGCTGAAGGCCGGACGGGTACGAAAGGTGATTTGCTCGTTCCCGCGACAGGCAGATTCCTACGTTTTCGATGGTCTCTACCGCGCGGGTAAAGTTGAGCTAGAGCTCGTGCCGCAAGGCAACCTCGCAGAGCGCATCCGCGCTGCGGGCGCCGGCATCGGCGGATTTTTTACGCGTGTGGGCTACGGCACTGAGCTTGCGAAAGGTAAAGAAGTGCGCGAGATCAACGGGCAAATGTATGTGCTCGAATCTCCGATTCACGGCGACTTCGCGCTCGTGAAGGCTGAGCGTGGTGATTGTTGGGGCAACCTGACCTATCGAATGGCTGCGCGTAATTTTGGGCCAGTGATGGCAATGGCTGCGAAGACAACGGTTGCGTCAGTGCACGAAGTCGTCGAACTCGGCGAACTGGATCCCGAAGTGATCGTGACGCCCGGCATCTTTGTTCAGCGCGTAGTGAAAATTGCCCGCTCCACCACGGCAGCGTCAGGAATCAAATCATGAGCTACGCGAAGCTCTCACGCGAGCAATTGGCCGCCCGGGTTGCTCAAGACATTCCCGAAGGCGCGTACGTCAACCTTGGCATCGGATTGCCAACGCTCGTCGCGAATCACCTGTCGCCGACAAAAGAGGTGTTCCTCCAGAGCGAAAATGGCTTGCTTGGTATGGGGCCCGCGCCGGCAAAAGGCAGCGAAGACTTTGATCTCATCAATGCGGGCAAACAACCCGTGACGCTGCTCCCCGGTGGATCGTATTTTCACAGCGCCGATTCGTTCGCGATGATGCGCGCCGGACATCTGGACATCGCGGTACTCGGCGCGTTTCAGGTGGCCGCCAACGGCGATCTGGCGAATTGGCACACCGGCAATCCCGACGACATTCCCGCTGTGGGTGGCGCGATGGACTTAGCCGTCGGCGCAAAGCAAACCTGGGTGATGATGGAACTCTTCACCAAAGAAGGGGCGTGCAAACTCGTGGAGCAGTGCAGCTACCCGATCACGGGCGTGGGCTGTGTCTCCCGCGTCTACACCGATCACGGTGTGTTCGATGTGACGCGCGATGGATTCCAATTGATCGAAGCGGTTGATGGTCTATCTCGCGAGACGTTAACAAGCATGATCGGTGTGTTGATTCGATAGGCTGTCATCGCGGTCATAGTTCAACGAAAGAGAAACTGACTAGACGGCCCCAGAGGCGGATTCTGGTGCGACGCGCTGTGCGATATCGTCAGCAGTGCACGTTGCCCGGCGCTTCATTTAACGCATCCCTAAAATCGCTGCGATGAAAACGATTACCGCACGCTTCGCCCTTTTTCTCGTCGCTGTGTGCGCTGCTTCGTCCTTGCCTGCGCAAAGCGCAGCGCCCTCGACAGTGCAGGTCAACCCGAAGGAGAATTATCGTATGAGCCACCAAGCCGTCATCGACTTTCTCAATCATTTCGAAGCGCTCGCTCGAAAGAAAAACTTCGATCTCGTTTCCGACATGGTTCACGAGCGCGCGATCTTTCGCTTCAACGATGGCGACTTCATTGGGCGCCGAGCGATTCGCGCTGCGTTCGAAAAAACGTGGGCATCCTCAAGCGGAGCGCCTGAGGAAGAGAAGTTCTTCTTGAGCGACATTGTCGTCGTCGCTACAGACACGCACTCCGCAGCGGCAACCTACAACTGGAATTGGGAAGGCGTCTCACAAGGAAAGAGCTTTCGCATTCAGGGGCGCGGGACGCGTGTGCTCGTGCGCGAAGGTGATCGCTGGCAAATCATGCACGAGCATTTGAGTCGCATGCCGAAGCCGTAGGATTTGTTGCGCATTTGTGTCGTCGCGAGCTGCTTGACGCGCCGTACTCGTTTCATGCTTATTTGTTCTCTGCACTACTAGTAACGCTAGTGTGGAGCGAACTACTTATCAAAGGCTCGATGACTTTTTTGCTTATTATTGAAATCAGAGTGATTTTTCGCTTAGCGCCGAGAAAAGCGTTCATTAGTCGCTATAGCTGCATTTTCGAATAAAACCCGCGCTTCATCGCAGGAAGCCGCGATTCGTCGTTCACTAATTGCGGTGAGCTCTTCATGAAACTAAAGTGATATCACTTTGATTTCTTTCTTAAACAAGAAAAGAGGGATGCGAAATGGCTACCAACAAATCTGCTTCGGGCGCAATTCAATACCGCGAAAAGACCGCAACGACCGCGAATGGTTACGCGATGGCTGCGCTGGGCGCGGTTCTCGTGATCGCGCCGCTGTTGAGCTTTTTTCTCGCGCCATTGGCTGGGGGCGCAGCGGGTATCGCTATGCGGGTCGTGCTGATCATCACTGGCGCACTCGTGCTCGCAGGGCTCTACATGCTTCAACCGAATGAATCGGCGATCCTTACGCTCTTTGGCGAATACGTCGGCACCGACCGCGCCGAAGGCTTGCGCTGGGCGAATCCGTTTTACGTGAAACGCAAGTTGAGTCTGCGTCAGCGCAATTTAAACGCGCCCACGCTCAAGGTGAACGACAAGCGCGGTAACCCAGTCGAGATCTCAGCGGTCGTCGTCTGGCGGGTGGAAGACACGGCGCAAGCGCTCTTTCAGGTCGATGACTACGAGCACTACGTGAAAGTGCAAGCGGAAGCCGCGCTAAGGCACGTCGCAACGCAGTTCGCCTATGACGAAGGAGAGGATTTGGCCGAGGGTGAGCCTACCTTGCGACAGGGGGCTGCGGTGGTTAACGCCTTGAAATCGGAATTGCAAGATCGCTTCGCCGATGCGGGCGTGATTGTTGAAGATGCAAAATTGAGCCACCTTGCGTACGCGCCCGAAATCGCGCAAGTCATGTTGCGTCGTCAGCAAGCCGAAGCAATTATCAGCGCGCGCCAAAAGATTGTGCACGGCGCGGTGAGTATGGTCGAAGCTGCACTCAAAGGACTCTCGGAAAAGAAAATCGTTGACCTGGATGATGAGCGCAAAGCTGCGATGGTGAGTAACTTGCTCGTCGTTCTCTGTTCCGACAAAGACACGCAGCCGATTGTGAACACGGGCACGCTCTATAGCTAGTCGCGAGGAGTATCCATGTCGTCCGCATCTGTCTCGTCCGTAACCTATCGCAACGCGCAGTGGTTCAAGGCGCTTTGGTTGATCATGTTGCTGGTCGCCCCCGCGTCGTTCCTCATCGTTTGGACGAGCGGCGACGCGCAACGAAACATCGGCCTGGTGGTGTTGGCCGTAGTTGACGTGAGCGTGCTCGTATTGCTCGGGCGTTTTGTAGTGTCGATTGACCGCGATTACTTGCGTTGGCAATACGGCTGGCTTGGGTTTCCGCGCTGGCACGCGGCGTTGACTGAAATTGTCGCGGTGGAGAAATGCAAAGTGACCGGCGTTGGCGGCTCTGGCGTTAAGTTCTCCAGAGAAGGTTGGGTTTATTCCGCAGGTGGTGCCGACGGTGTGCGCATCACGCTTCGAAACGGTAAGACGTTCAGGATTGGCAGCAACGATCACGATCGCTTGTTTTCGATGCTCGCCAACCGCGTTGGCCAGCGACTCTAACGGTCATCCAGCGATACATGGCGAGCCCTGGCAAGAAAAGCTTTCCGCTTCGAATCGACCCCATCCTCTGGGAGCAGATCGAGCGGCTGGCTGCGCAAGAGCTTAGGAGCGCTAACGCGCAAGTGGAGTACCTTCTACGGGAGGCGCTCCGAGCGCGGGGACGCGCTCAAAGCCGATCAAAAGATCGAGACGATGGCGCGCCGGGGTAGAAGTGGAGCTCCCGCGATTCATCGGCGCTGTTGACGAGTGGTCGCACCGCGCGCGTCAAGATAGAGCTAGAGCGATAACGTTCGCGGGTTTCTTTCTGACGCTAGCCCATGAACTGTCTACGTACGCCATTCCGATTCTTTGTCGCTGCCTCACTCGCCACAGTCACACTGTGTCTTGCGCCTCACGCACACGCGAACAGCGCATCGTCCACGCAATCGCTCGACACGGCAGCGGCGTCGCACTACAAGCCGGATCAACCCGGTGCCACGGTCATCGTCGTGAAGGATGGCAAAACGCTTCTGCGCAAAGCCTATGGCCTGGCCGACGTCGAGAAGCAAGCGGCGATGACGCCCGAGGCAGTTCTACGGATCGGCAGCGTGACCAAGCAATTTACTGCGGTCGCGATCATGATGCTGGAAGAGCAAGGAAAGTTGAGCGTTCGCGACGACATTACCAAACGCTTATCCAATTACCCGGCGCCTGCGGAACAGATCACGATCGAACATCTCTTGACGCATACCTCCGGTATTCCGAGCTACACAAACAAGCCTGAGTACGGCCAGACGATGGCAGAAGCCAGATCAGTCGCGCAGATGATCGAAGCCTTCAAGAACGATCCGCTTGAGTTCAAACCGGGCAGTCAGTATCGCTACAACAACTCCGGCTACTTTCTGCTCGGCGCGATCGTGGAGCAGGTATCCGGGATGAGCTATGCGGAATTTCTGGCAAAGCAGATTTTCATACCGCTAGGTATGAAGGACTCTGCCTACGAGGGTTTTGAACGCGCGGGCGGCGGGAAGCGCATCGAAGGCTACGGTCGTCGGCAAGACAAAGTGATTCCAATTGGTGCGAGCGTGCACATGAGTCAGCCTTACGCTGCCGGTGCGCTGATATCGACCATCGATGATCTCGCGCGCTGGGACGACGCGGTGACCAATGGAAGGCTGCTCAAAGCCGAAACATGGAAGCGTGTGTTTACACCATACACATTGACTAACGGCAACAAAACGAGCTATGGCTACGGCTGGAACATCGGCAAACTGCGCGGACGCGAATCCGCTGAGCATGGCGGTGCAATCAACGGATTTCTCTCTCAGGTGATTCGAGTGCCAGGTGATCGAGTATTCGTCGCAGTGCTTGCCAATTCCAACGCGGTTCCGGTGCCTCCGAGCGTACTCGCGGAAAAACTCGCTGCAATCGGAGTCGGAGATCCGTATCCCGAAATGAAGGCCGTCAAGCTGGATGCCAAAACGCTCGACGAAGTGGTGGGCGTCTACAAGATTGACGAGAAAGAAACTCGCACGATCAGGCGCGACGGTGAAACGATGTATCTGCAACGAACCGGTCGCCCAAGGCTTCAGATTCAGCCAACATCTGCGAGCGAATACTTCATCGAGAACACGTTATCGACCCTCCGCTTCAATCGCAATGCGAGTGGTGAAGTCGTGTCGATGACGATCACGCAGCAAGGCACCGCGTCGACATCGCAGCGCATCTCAAGCACACCACCGAAGGAGCGCACCGCCATTCGATTGAGTGACGCGCAGCTTGATTCGGTGGTTGGCGAATACCAATTGACACCGCAGTTATCGATCACGATTCGCCGTGAGGGTAGTCGGCTGATGGCGCAAGCGACCGGTCAATCGGCAAACGAAATCTTCGCCGAATCGGATCGATTGTTTTTTCTCAAAGTGATTGACGCGCAGCTTGAGTTCACGCGCGCTGCCTCGGGCGAGGCGACCGATGTGATTCTGATTCAGAAGGGGCGTCGCCTGCCGGGGAAGCGCGTGAAGTAACGTTTACCTGACAAATAATCGGCTATAGCCCATTATTTTAATGGGCTAGACGCGAGGAAAACTGTAGTTGAAATGCAGCAAAAACCGCGTATAGCCCTAGCTAAATTGGGACAAGCCCGCTTTATGTGTAGGCGTCTGGGCGCGTCGATTTTCTTCGCGTTCGCGACAACGCTCTAACGCTATTGCTTCGGAGTACTCGCCTCGCGCAGCGGAAGATCGAGAAAGCTGTCGCCACGCCATGTGATGACGAGCGGCGCACCGGCGTCGCGAATGGTTTCGTCGCTCGGGTCTTTACCGCTGCCGAGGTTGAGCTGCCTGTCGGGCTGATTGATAACGCCCAGGGTCACCACAATTCGGCTGCCTGCGTCAAACTTTCGGCCGAGCAATCGCGTGTCTTTAATCGCGAGCAAGTGCGGCACGCCTGGACGAAGCAGCTGGCGAACGCTGCGGTCTTTGCCATAACTCGCGCGCTGAATCCACCACGCGAGCTCGAGATACTCTCCGCGAGCGTTGAGCTCATACACGGTTAGCGCAACATCAACATCGCGCTTGTTCATGGTGAAGTTGAGTTGCCCGGAAAACTCGCCCGAGAGTTCTGCATCTCGCTCGAATGGCTCGCTCGCGTAAACAAGTCCGGCGCGCGGATCGAGTGTGTTGTAGCGAACTGTCTCCGCGGCTTTCCAATCGGCACCGCTGCGATCGCGGAAGTCAACACGCTGCTTCGAAGACTTGCGCGGCGCCGGTTGACGCGAAAGAATGTTTGTTACAGACGTAGCGCCCGGCGTGAGAAAGAAGCGCTCTTTCTTCGGACTCATCGCCTCAATCGTTGGCGCATGTCGCCATCGATTTGTGCCCATGACTTGCCAATTGATACGGTCCTTGAGGAGCTCAGGTTTTGGTGCACCCTTGAGCACGTGGTCAAACCACGCGAGTCGGAGCGCCTGAAGATCAACGCGCGCGACCGGATCAACTTGATACCCCTGAACGACAGGCGGCACGCCTGTCTGCATCGTGAAGTGTTCGTAAGGGCCGATCACGAAGGTATGGTTTGCATTCGGGCGATGGCGGAGGTGCTCGCGCAGATAGTGGAGTGCGCCGATTTGTCCGCCGTCGAAGTACCCCGTCGTTGCGAGCACGGGAATATCGATGTTCGCAAACGCCTTGCCCTGCGGAATGAGTGACTGCCAATACCTATCGTAGCGAGGATGGTGAAGCCAACTTCTAAATAAAGGGTTTGGTGAGCCATCAATGATTGGAAGGTCGCGGTAAGCGCGGCCGCTCGCATACCAATCGCGATTGAGTTTCGACCAACGCGCCTGTTGACCGTACGTGTCGTCATCGAGCGATCGGTTATTCGTGACGTAGAACGGCCACGGGTACATGAAGTTCAGAAAGACGCCGCCTTCCCTCGGTACGTCGATGCCAGGCGCGACCGTCGCCGAAGGTGCTATCGCTTTGAGCGCTTTCGGCATGTGCTTAAGCGCGGCCCATTGCGTGAACCCGACGTAGCTGCCGCCGAACATACCAACGCGTCCATCGCTCCACGGTTGCGCCGCAATCCAATCGATCACCGCAGTGGCATCCGCACCGTCGTGATCGAACGGGATGATCGGGTCTGGGCTGCGGCCCTTTCCACGCGTGTAGGAAACCACGCCCGCATAGCCGTGCGCTGCGGCTGCCTTGGCGTCTCCCCAGGACCAATCATCGTTTGCGTAAATGGTGAAACTGAAAAGCGTGGGTAAGGTGGCTGCGTTTCGTGGGCGAACCACCAATGTTGAGATTTGAGCTCCATCGGGTGTGCGTACTAAGCGATCGCGCTCTACGTCGTAGCGGCGAGCGTCGTCCGCTGCCAACGCAGATCTAAACAGCGGTTGAAACTCGGAGTAAGCGCTGTAGACCTGCCACGCGCGCACGAGCTGTAGCGCATCAGCGAGGGAGACACGCGTTTGCCCATGCGCTTTGGTGAGCGCGCTCTCAAGCTCTGACCGCATGCGCGGTACGCCCCCCGTAAATCCGAACTCAGCGCGCAATGCGGCGGCGTTGGCGAGCTCGGCAAAGCGCTGCGAAAACGCCTCACGCCAGGCATTCTCGAAGCTGAGCGCTCGACTGGCTTGCGCTTCCTTCGCGCGCGCGTAAATTTCGTACTGAAGGAATAGCGGCGGTTGACTCGTGTCGTCTCCTCGCAGCTTTCGTAGCGCATCAATACTCTCACGCGAGGCTTGATACTGGCCCGCAGCGGACTGCAATCGAAAAAGCGACCCTAGGTAGCGCGCACGATCATCGTCGCGATAGACGGGGATTACAGATTGCGCCAGCGTACGAACATACTGATCAAGCGACGGGCCAATTGCAGCACTCGACGGTGCGGCGAAGGTGTTCTCTTGGGCGAATGAAGGAAGCGCGCAGAGGATTGCGAGCGCGAAAGCAATTAGCCGATGCATCGTTTACGTGTCTTTAGTTGTGCGAGGAAAACAGCCTATGGTTCTGCGAAGCGAAGCCGAAGCATGTTACGCGCTCGGCTTCGTGAGGCTCATCAGGTCGGCTTTGATCGGATCGGAAAATCGATCCTAACGGTTCCGGCGAAACGAAGGATTGTTCGCAAAAACGCTCGCGCGAGCAACCAAATCAGGCTAGCCCAAAGCCGTAGCGAATCTAGGGCGCGTTAACACGCACTGGTTCGAGTTGAAAAGCACGACGCAATCTGCAGCTTCGCGACCCGTCACTCGATCCGCAGCAACGCGTAACGCTTCTTTCCATTCCGCAAAACGACAACCGATTCCGACGCGCGATCAGTGTTGGTCAACACACGGTCAACGTCGAGCTTGCGGTTGTTGAGCGCAATAGCGCCTGCGGCGAGCGCGCGTTTCGCGTCGCCCTTGCTTGCGCAGAGGCCCGCGCGCGTAAGTGCGTCCACCACGCTGATGCCCGTATCGAACTCTGACTTTGTAACTGAGATGCTCGGCACATCTGCGAAGATTTCAATCAACTGCGAATCGCTGAGCGAATCAATCTCCGCGCCAAAGAAGATGTCCGTTGCTTTCTGGGCAGCGGTTAATCCCGCGTCGCCGTGGACGAAGCGGGTGAGCCACTGGGCAAGCGCTTTTTGCGAGGCGCGCTCACCGGGTTTGCTCTTGGTGCTTTCGTCGAGCGCTTCAATTTCTTCGCGAGTGAGCTCGGTTAGGAAGCGGAGACAGTTTCCTGCGTCCGCGTCAGCCACGTTGATCCAGTATTGGTAGAACGTGTACGGCGAGGTGCGGTTGCCGTCGAGCCAGAGCGCTCCTTTGGCGGACTTGCCCATTTTTGCGCCATCGCTCGTTAGCAGCAGTGGCATGGTCAAGCCGAACAGGCTCGCGCCTGCCATGCGTCGACCGAGATCAATACCAGACGTGATGTTGCCCCATTGATCGCTGCCACCAATTTGCATCGTGCAGTTGAAACGTTTGTATTGCTCAACAAAGTCGAACGCCTGCAACAGCATGTAGCTAAATTCGGTGTAGCTAATGCCCGCATCCGGCCGCTCGATGCGCGATCGCACCGAGTCTTTCGCCATCATTGTGTTGATGGTGACGTGTTTGCCGACATCGCGGAGAAAGTCGAGAAAACTAACTGGCGCAGTCCAATCGTAGTTGTTCACGAGCTGCGCGGGATTGGCGCCACCGAAATCCAGAAAGCGCTCGACTTGTTTCTTGATCGCCGCGACGTTTTCAGCAAGCTGCTCTCTCGAAAGCAAGTTGCGCTCTTCGCTTTTCCCAGAAGGATCGCCGATCATGCCGGTCGCGCCGCCGACCAGCGCCAGCGGCTTGTGACCAAAACGCTGGAACCGGCGCAGCGTCATCAGCGCTACCAGGTTGCCCACATGCAAGCTCGAAGCCGATGGATCAAACCCGCAATACAACGTGCGCGACTCGTTCAAATGGTTGCGCAATTCGGTCTGGTCAGTTGATTGATGAATCAACCCGCGCCAGGCGAGTTCGTCGAGGATGTGGGGTGTACTCATGGATCTGATTAATACTATTTAGGATCGCGGTGCGCATCGAACGAGTTGGCCGCGTTCAAAAACCCGGCGACTCCATTTCGGTCAAAGCTGGTTTTATCAACCCAGCCTACGTCCGTTGTGCATACCCGCGCGATGCGGCCTACAAATTTTAACTAGGCCGCTCTCTCAGTCCTCAGGCGAAGCGCAACACGTGCCCATCGCGTGGATCAACGCCACCCTTGATCACAGCAGTCACGGTCGATGCGATCGCATCACGACCGTTCGACGTTACAACGTGCAACCAAGGTGTGCTTGTCGCCGAAGCGTCTGAGAGGAAGCGCTCCCACGCATTCGTGAGCTGCGACTGGAATCCCGCCGGCCCCCATTCACCAACACGTTTCTTTGCTTGCGATGGCGCGAAGAAGAGGGTGGGGCGCGGCCCGGGCAGATCGCGCGTGCCACCCAAATGATCCCAGTGGGTGCCGCCAATGCTGCAACTGTATTTGAGTGCTTCACCGCAGTGGGTGTGAATCTTTGCGCGAAGCTTGGCATTCCCCGCGAAGTCGCAATAGACTGTGGGTACGTTTGCGTCGAGCGTCGCGAGATCTTCGTAAGTGACGACCTTTGAGTAACAACCAAGCGAGCGCACGAACTCAGCGTTCGCCTTCGAAGTTAATCCAACGACCGAGGGGCCATTCTCACGCTGGGCGAGGCACGCCGCGGTGCCATATGCGGTCTTACTCGAGGCGCTGGAAAGCAATACCTGTGTAGCGCCGAAAAATTTGTTGTCGGCCAGAAAATCTTCGAGCAGAAAGCTTGTTGCGAAAAGCGGCCGCAAGATCGCAATTTCGCCTTCGCGATCTTTGCGATACATGGAATCGCTGCTGGATCGGATGTACTGGTTGTAGATCACCGGCAGCTCTGCGCGATGCGGCGCAGCGTCTGTGAAACCATGTGCAGAGACGCGCGAGGCTTTCACCACGAGATGGGTCGACATCGGGTAATAGCCGTAGAAGCGTTCGCCGACTGAGATGCCTTCTACGTTCGACGCGACGACATCGGCGAAGCCCCACACCGGAATCGTGCCGTATGTGGGGTCGTCGGTCGGAAAGAATTCCCAATACTTCATCTTCTCGCCGAACATCGCATAGGTTACGTTGTTGGCCGTGAACGAAAACGAATCGATCGCAAGCAGCACTTCACCCTCGGCGAGCGCTCCAAGCAGTGATTGTGACCAACGATGTTGCGACGGGTTGTCGCGGCGGACGGTGAAATGTTCAATCATGTTTTTCATTTGAGCGCGAACACTCTTGCGAATGACGTTGGGAGCATACGCGGTTGTGTGTCTTTGAGCGTGCGTCGTCGCGTAGACGACCTACAACGTATTGACGCAAAAGACAATGTAAAGACGTAAATGAAAGGGCTATAAGAGAAATAGTATGTGTATTGCAATGCTCATTAACGAGTTCGTAGCCCAAATAAAAACGTCAAATACTGGGTATGGCTGTTACTCGATAGATCTTTGATTCATCGCAAACGCTATCAGACGAGCGTTCCATTGAATTTCGATGGCATTGCCCAAGATTGCTAGTAACACAACAAACAAAATGCATGGGAGTCCAGCATGCGCTTCGACAAACTCACTACCAAGTTTCAACAAGCTCTCGCTGAAGCGCAGTCACTCGCGCTCGGCCTTGATGCAACCCAAATTGAGCCGCAACACTTGCTCATGGCGCTGCTCGAACAAGAAGACGGCGGCACCAAATCGCTCCTGCAGCGTGCGGGCATAAACGTCGGCAAGCTCACGAAGGATTTGCAATCGAGCATTGAGCGATTGCCGCGCCAGCAAGGCGGTGATGGCAGCATCTCGATTGGACGCGACTTGAATTCGCTCTTGAATCTCACCGACAAGGAAGCGACCAAACGCGGCGATCAATTCATCGCCTCTGAACTTTTCCTGCTCGTGCTCGCCAGCGACAAAGGCGAGACTGGACGTGTTCTCAAGGACGCTGGTGCCAGCGCGAAGACGCTTGAAGCGGCGATCGCGGCCGTGCGCGGTGGCGAGGGCGTGTCTTCGCAGGAAGCAGAAGGGCAACGACAGGCGCTTGAGAAATACACCGTTGATCTTACGGCGCGCGCGCGTTCGGGCAAGCTCGATCCTGTGATTGGTCGGGACGATGAGATTCGTCGTGTGATTCAAGTATTGCAACGTCGCACCAAGAACAACCCCGTGTTGATTGGCGAACCTGGCGTCGGCAAAACCGCGATTGTGGAAGGGCTTGCGCAGCGCATCGTGAATGCGGAAGTGCCGGAAGGTTTGAAGAATAAACGCGTGCTGTCGCTTGATTTCGCAGCAATGCTCGCGGGCGCGAAGTATCGCGGCGAATTCGAAGAACGTTTGAAAGCGGTGCTGAACGATCTTGCGAAAGACGAGGGGCAAACCATCGTCTTTATTGATGAACTGCACACCATGGTCGGCGCAGGCAAAGCCGAAGGCGCGATGGATGCCGGCAATATGTTGAAGCCTGCGCTCGCGCGCGGCGAGCTGCATTGCGTCGGCGCGACCACGCTCGACGAATATCGTAAGTACATCGAGAAAGATGCAGCGCTTGAGCGCCGCTTCCAGAAAGTGCTCGTCGATGAGCCTTCCGTCGAATCGACGATTGCGATTTTGCGCGGTCTGCAAGAGAAATATGAAGTGCATCACGGCGTGGACATCACCGATCCGGCGATCGTGGCCGCTGCTGAGCTTTCGCATCGCTACATCACCGATCGCTTCTTGCCGGACAAGGCGATTGATTTGATCGATGAGGCTGCGAGCCGCATCAAGATGGAGATCGATTCCAAGCCCGAGGTGATGGATAAGCTTGATCGCCGCATCATTCAGTTGAAGATTGAGCGCGAAGCGGTGAAAAAAGAGAAAGATGATGCGTCGAAAAAGCGTCTCGCGCTGATCGAGGAAGAGATTCTCAAGTTAGAGCGCGAATATGCTGACTTCGAAGAAGTGCTTCGCGGCGAAAAAGCGGCGGTGCAAGGCACGCAAGGCATCAAAGAGCAAATCGAAAAGCTCAAACTCGAAATGGACGAAGCGCGTCGTCGCGGCGATTTCGCTGCGATGTCGGAAATTCAGTACGGCAAGTTGCCCGACCTTGAAAGTAAGCTCAAAGAAGCCGAAACCACGAAGGGCGATGGGAAACCGGCAAAGCCGAAACTGTTACGCACACAAGTTGGTGCCGAAGAAATCGCTGAGGTTGTCTCGCGCGCGACCGGTATTCCTGTCAGCAAAATGATGACGGGCGAGCGCGAAAAACTCTTGCATATTGAAGATGCGCTCCACAAGCGTGTGGTCGGTCAAGACGAAGCGGTGCAACTCGTGGCCGATGCGATCCGTCGCTCGCGTGCGGGGCTTGCTGATCCGAACAAACCGTACGGTTCGTTCCTTTTCTTAGGCCCAACCGGTGTCGGCAAAACCGAGCTCACCAAAGCGCTCGCGAACTTCATGTTCGATAGCGAAGACGCATTGATTCGCATCGACATGAGCGAATACATGGAAAAGCACTCCGTCGCGCGCTTGATCGGCGCGCCGCCGGGCTATGTGGGCTTTGATGAAGGCGGACAGCTCACCGAACAAGTGCGGCGCAAACCGTACAGCGTGATTCTGTTCGACGAAGTGGAAAAGGCGCATCCCGACGTATTCAACGTACTTTTGCAAGCGCTTGACGATGGCCGCATGACCGATGGCCAAGGCCGCACGGTGGATTTCAAAAACACCGTGATGATCATGACGAGTAACCTCGGCGGATCGAAGATTCAATCGATGATTGACGAGCCGAGCGAACTCGTAAAGATCGCTGTGATGGCCGAAGTGAAAGATCATTTTCGCCCTGAATTCATCAACCGAATCGACGAGATCGTCGTCTTCCACGCGCTTGGCCGAGACAACATCAAAGGCATCGCAAAAATTCAATTGAAGCGCCTCGAACAACGCCTCGCGAAACTCGATCTCAAAATCGAAATCAGCGATGCTGCGCTAGACCTGCTCTGCGAAGAAGGTTTCGATCCGGTCTACGGCGCACGCCCATTGAAGCGCGCGATCCAGCAATCGATCGAGAATCCGCTCTCGAAGGAGTTGCTATCCGGCAAGTTCGCCCCCGAATCCACGATTCGGGTGGATGCGAAGGGCGGGAGCGTTGTGTTTGCGTGATCGAAAGGAGCGGTGCGTTATGCGCCGCTTCCGTCACATCGCCAGATGCTCGACGTGAGGCGCATCAATACGCCGACCGCCAGGCGTCGATGGCCCAGGAACTTTTTTTCTGCTGCGGCAGAATGATTGGGTCATTACTCGTTCGGGGCACAAGCGTGAAGAAAGTTCTGGCGCTCGTCATTCTGGTGGTTGTCGGCATTTTCGGCTGGCGGCAATGGTCAGCAAACCAAAGCAGCGCCGTGGTCGCATCGAAGGCAACCTCACCGCCACAAAGTTCCGCCGCGAAATCGGATGCGTTGCCGCCGTCGGCCGTTCTAAACATCGATCCGCGCATGAGTGCGAAGCCTGCTCTGACGGGGAGTGGTTCGACACCACAGCGTGGACAGTTGCCAGCGAACGTCTCGCCGCTCATGGCCGATTACATTGCGCGCAAGGATTTTCCAGCGCTGATCGCAAAAGTCAGTCAATTGCCAAACGATGGTGAGGCGCAGTACATACGCGCGCAGCTTCTCAGTAGCTGCGCGAAGAAGACAGATCAGACGGATGCGAGGCCGCGGAAAACCTGGGCGGAGCGGCGCGCCGAATTTGTTGCCTCGCTGCCGCAGAATCATCCAGACACGCCAATTCGTACGAACGCTTGGGATTTAGCCAATCCAGACGTGTGCGGATCGCTTCGTGATCTGGAAACAACCAAGAAGGAGATTGCGGAAGCGTTTACGCGCGCGCAAGAGTTGAAAGACCCGACGGCACTAGCGCGGGAGCTCAACTGCGAGATCCACGCAACCAATGATCCGGTTAAGTTCCCCAACGCCCGCGCTGTGGAAATCAACGATTCCCGGGTCGAACGGATTCGGCAGGCCATAGCCTCGCGCAACCCGACTGCGGTTCGTGCTGGTGTTGGGATGCTCTCCAACACTTATCGCAACGGTGCTTTTCGGATTGGTAACGACGGCCCATTTGTTGATCAAGCAGCGATGCATCATGTGGCGAACTTGCTTGCGTGCCAATATGGTGGCGATTGCGTAACGCCCGTGCACTCGGCGTGCGCGCGCGAAGGACGTTGTTCGACCAACAATTACGAGGACTTTCTAGCGTATTACGAGCTTTCACCGAGCGCCGCGCAGCTCGTTGAGAACTACCGCAGACAACTCACGCAAATGATCGATAGCGGCGACTTTTCGCAGCTTCAACTGGTAAAGGGCGAACAACCTACCGATTCGGTCAGAGTGGGAAGTTACTTTCAGTGCAACTAGCTTGCGCGGGGAAGGGCGGACACAGCGGATTTCTCTGCCGATCACAATTCAATCGTCCGCGAGTCGACGAAACGCGTTCGAATATCGTTTTTTCTCACGTAGATACAAAGTTGAAGTGACAAAAATGTAGTAACATTTACGTCATGACGATTCGCTTCGAATGGGATGCCGACAAAGCCGCCGCAAACATTCGAAAACATGGTTTGAGTTTCGAGACGGCGGCTTTTGTGTTTTCGGACCCCTTCGCGCTTGCGTTGCAGGATCGCTTTGAAGGTGGCGAGCACCGGTGGCAAACCATTGGGGCGATCCAAGGCGAACTGATTGTGCTCGTTGCGCACACTGTACGCGAAACGGGCGGCGAAGAGGTGATTCGCATCGTCTCTGCGCGAAAGGCGGATCGCAAGGAAAGGAAACTCTATGCCGAACAAAGTCGTTAAACAAAGTATCGATCCTGCGAAACCATTGAAGCTATCGCCAAAGCAAAGGGCGGAGATCGCGTCGCTTCTTGCTAAACGCGATTCCGAGATTGATTACAGCGATATCGCGCCGCTGCCGAAAGACTTTCTGAAAGCAGCCGTCCGTAACCCGTTCTACAAACCGGTGAAGGCGTCGACTACGGTACGCGTCGATAGCGATGTGCTCATGTGGCTCAAGTCCGATGGCAAGGGCTATCAGACTCGCCTAAATGCTATCTTGCGGGAGGCGATGTTGAAAGAGTTGGCTGGTTAGCTCTCGATTACTGCGCGCAATCCGAACACTGATAAGCATGCCCAATTAATGAGCCGGTTGAAGGTCAAATTTTGCAGTCACGCCCTCAAGACTAAGTTGCACCTCATGAGTTTCATATGTAATCGCATCGCCGTGTGATGTGACGAGTGGAAATCTTACCGCGCGCTTTGCTAGCGCCTCATCGTACGCCCGAGTCTGCGGGGGATGTAAGAGATAGCCGGGCAAGACGGATGGTGCGGCATCTGAGTTCGCGTAGATTTTCTCGGTGCTGCTAAGTAAGGTTTCTCCGCGCCGAGACAGTTCTAGGTGAATTAACTCGTTACCGAAAAACTGCTCAACGATAGATAAATCCACGATCGCTACATCTCCGATTGCGTAACCGGAATATGCCTCGTTGCTTACTAGCACGGCACCTAATACCGTTATATCCGTCGGGAGATCATGGCCTGTCTGCTTCATTCGCTCGATGAATGCTGTCTTGTGGGCAATGACTACATCGCGTTTCCGCTTTGCCTGTTTTGCGGCACTTTCGATCGTCTCTCGATGATTCGCGAACTGGATCGCATCGTCCGGACAGATGGTGCATTTCGCTTCGAAAACTACTACCGTGGATCCGATCGCCAAAATCATGTCAATCTCTTCAAAGACGGCTTTAGACGGTGAGAAGTTAAACCGGTTGCTAGTGATAATGGCGCTCGCAGCGAGCGGCGACTCCTGAATGATCATTCTCAGCTGTGTTCGGCAGTGTTCTTCAAAGGAGGCTCCTCGATCTGAAAGTGCGAATCCGCCTAAGCGCATCCAGACGTCAATCAATCTGTCCAATCTCGCGGTGTGCGCGCACGTGATCACGAGCTGATACTCATCTCCTAGTCTAATTAATGGCTGCGCCCAAAGCTCGCCTGTCGGTTCCCCTTTGAATGTCAATGCCGTACACAGTGCTTCGGATTGGTGTTTGGAAACGCGCAACGCCTTTGCGATCATTGCAACGAGGACGGGAGCCGATATTGCGGGTGCGAAGCGGACTACGTCCAAACAAGCGGTATCCTTCGGCAGCCGCGCCAGATTCTCAACGAGTACTTCGGACAGTGATTGGAGCATCCTCCTAGCATGTATCAATTGCCTAAGTGTCACCCCTTGAAAGTTAGGTAACGGGTCGTCCAAGAAAACTCGCATCGGACCGTTATCCACAAAGAGTTCACTTACTACGGAGAGTGCAGATTTACTGATGCGCGCCGCATTAAACCCGATTTCAATGTGGTCGATTAGTCGAGCGCCAGCCACCCTATGCACGACAGGGAGTCCGCTAGCTCGCTTTCTCTGTCTAGCGTCGAGGGAGTGCTCCCATAGCTCGGCCAGCTTTAGCATGTGCTGTGCCGCATTGTTTGTTCTTCGAAACACCGAGCAAACCTTTGCTCGTTCATCTGCCGGGTTGTTTGACGAGAGCAACAACTCATCCGACGCAATTCTCTGAAATCGAAAACCGTTTGCATAACAATCCTGCCAATACGTCTCCGCCGTCCGATAGACAATCGCTAGGTTTATTTCAGTCCAAACATTGCAAAACTGCTCGTCAGTGAGTTGGAATTTGGTTGGCGTTGCGGGTTCATGTATAGACTGCTGCGCTCGCAACAGAACGCCCAAGACATGTTTCATTCCATCACCAGCGCTAGTCGTCAGTTCGTCCGGAGTAAAAGACTCGCCACTTGGGGTCTTGATTTTTTTTTGGAGGAACTGTGGAACCAAGAACTCTGTCGCTTGTTTCTCTGCTCGCAACTTATACGGTGCCGAGGTTTGCATAGAAACATATACATAGTTTGTCACCGCAATCATCGCGCACACTGCTTCGTTCGCGTTCATACCGAGCGAATCAATTCTTGATGCCGTTCTTATTGAAGCGAATATGTCATCAAAAACCAGCCCCGCTTCTAGCAACGATCGATTGTCGTGATCAGTTGCAGACGAAAGCATTTCAATCCATTGTTTGCGGTCAAACTTACGTTCGCTCGGACCGTGCAACCTTCCATTGCGAAGTTCTTTAGCTAAATCAAGATGTAACGAACCGTGGGACGTACTAGTCATCAAGCAATATTAATCTCACGCAATATTACCCGACTATAAGTTTCCTGCGCGCCAGCTTTGTTGCGCAGGTATTCGGTGACGGTCATCAGGTCGTCTTGATCTCGGCAGGCGACGCGTACGGCGTAATCGAACGAGCCGGTTAGTAGTGTTGCGCTTTGAATTTGAGCGACGCCTTGTAGCGCTTTTTCAAACGCGGCGGCGCTTACACCTTGGCGCAGCTTTACGTCGATTTGCGCTTCAAGGGGGCGACCGAGTTTGGCGGGGTTGACCTGGGCCGTGATGCTGCGAATCGTGCCGTCAGCAAGCATGCGGCGCACACGCTCGGCGGCGGCGTTGGCGCTTAGATGCACGGCTTCGCCTAGGTCGCGGTAGCTGGTTCTGCCGTCGCGTTGCAAAAGACCGAGTATTCGTAAGTCGATTTTGTCCATGACTGAGATTATCGCTGCCAAAATGACAATCTGACAGCGTAAAAAGCTGAAATACGCAGTGTTCATCATTCGATAATCATTCTTCGATCACTCCTGATGTTCACTTGCTTCACTCGGCTATGAAACCAACGCTAGCACTCAAGAATTCTCATGTTGCAATCACGTTTGCGTTAACGCTCGCTGCAACGGCGTCCTCGCATGCAGTCGCGCAGCCTAGCGTTCCTGCGCCGCGTGTGGGCGCGGCTCAAGTTACCGCAGTGCCCGCGTCGATGCCAACGCCAACGGTGCGTGTGGCTCAAGCCGGGCCGTCGTCGCCCAGTGCACCGATGAATATCCCGCCCGTATCGGCATCAGACAAGGCAGACTTGATCGCAGCGACCGTGCGTGAGTTAAACAATCGCTATGTGTTTCCCGACGTGGCCAAGCGCGTGGGCGAGGCAATTAACGCGAAGTTCAAAGCGAAGGCGTACGACGCGTTTACCGATGGTGAAGCGCTCGCAAAGGCGCTGGCGGACGATTTGTTTGCGCTGACCAAGGATTCGCACCTGCGCTTTCAGTTCGATCCGATTGCGGTGCCGATGCAGACGTTGCCAGGGCAAGTGGTTCCCGAAGCGCAAGCGGCAGCGGCGCAGCTAGACGCGCAGCAGAGAAATTTTGGTTTCGAGCGCGTTGAACGTTTGCCGGGAAACATTGGCTATATCGATGTGCGGATGTTCTATTCGCCTTCGTCAGCGGGTGACACCATCGCGGCGGCGATGAATTTCGTCGCCAATACCGATGCCCTGATCATCGATCTGCGGCAGAGTTTGGGGGGCTTCTCGGATACCGTTGCGTTGATCACGAGCTACCTGCTCAACGAACGCACGCTGTTGAGCACGTTTTACTCGCGCGAAGACGAAAGCATGGAGCAATCGTGGTCGCTCGAATGGCTGCCGGGCAAACGTTTTGGCGGCACCAAGCCGGTCTACGTGCTGACATCGAAGGGCAGCGTATCGGCCGCAGAGGAACTCGCGTACAACTTGAAACACTTGAAGCGCGCGACCGTCGTTGGTGAGACAACAACAGGTGCAGCAAACCCGGGCGCGTTCGTCAAGCTCACACCGCTATTCACGCTGTTCATCACGAACGCGCGATCGATCAATGCGATCACGAAGACGAATTGGGAAGGTGTGGGTGTTGAGCCGGACGTAAAAGTAGCTGCGCCGGATGCGCTGCGCAGGGCGCAACTACTCGCACTTGAGAAGTTCATCGCTACCGAGCGCGATCCACGCAGGGTGAACGGACTGCGCGCTCGCGTTGCGCAACTCGAAAGAAGCGCCCCGTAATCAAGCACGCGGTGCTGCGATCGCGCGGCAGTTTTCGTGTTGCTGCGTTCACGAACCACTGGGGACGCATGCCGCTCGGCTGTCTGTTCGTCGTTGAAAGACGACACGGTCAGGGAAAATACCAAGTAGACAAATATTGAACTAATGAGTATAAATTCCGTCATAGGAACAGTTTGCTCGTGGTGCTTTCCTCCTCCTCCGTTTACTGAAAGCATTCGGCAAACTCCTGTTTTGTTCAACAAATGGAGTTTGTATGTCATTGAAATCATTAAAAATTATCGCTGCAACTGGGTTGGCCTTCGTGGCAATGTCGGCGGCGCATGCAGCTGACACGATCGTCGGCGTGGCGTCTAAAAACAAGGACTTTTCGACGCTTGTCACTGCTGTGAAAGCAGCTGGTTTGGTCGATACGCTGAACGGAAAAGGCCCATTCACAGTATTCGCACCGACCGATGCAGCGTTTGCGAAGTTGCCTCCAGGAACGGTTGAGGGCTTGCTCAAAGACCCAGCCAAGCTGAAAGCGATCCTCACGTACCACGTGGTGTCGGGCAAAGTGATGGCCAAAGATGTGAAGCCAGGTGCCGTGAAAACGGTGAACGGTGCATCGGCGACGATCGCGGCCAAAGACGGCAAGGTGATGATTGATGGCGCAACTGTTACCGCGACTGACGTTGCCGCGTCGAACGGCGTGATCCACGTGATCGACACCGTGATCCTGCCGAAGTAATTCGGCAACTTTGTTTCCCCAAGAAAGATAAGCGCGCAGCCGTAAGGCGACATTCAGCGCATGCAGTCGTCCTCTAGCGGCGGCATGCGTTGGGTTCGAAACAAAGCTCGCGCGCGTGGGTAGAGACACGCGAATCGTACCTCGGCATTTCCTCCTCCTCCCTGCGGCATATACCGCAAGCCGATGCGATTCGCGACCCTGTATCGAGGACCTTCAAGTAGTACCTCTTCAATACTTTTCTCAGGGCTCCTCACTATGAAACTTCGCATCCTTGCGGCTTCGGCTGCCGCTGCTATCGCTTCGTCTTTTGTCTTCGCAGCGCCCACATTGCCTGTGGGCTATGGCGACACGTCGGTGAAGCTTGATCCGATCTTCGTCGGCGCTTTGCAATCGCTCTCGGTGACGCCAAGCGCGCTCGGCTATGCGCGTCTTAGAAACGGCGTTGCGTCATTTCCAGTCGTTGACGGCGACTTTGATTTCGGCACGGCCAAGGGCGAGATCGCTCACGGCGGCGGGCTCTTGTTGAAAGGTGCCGGCGTTGCGGTTGAGCTGCGCGATTTCAACATTGATACCAGCGGCGCGGCGCCTGTGCTCACGGGCAAAGTGATTGTGAACGACAACTTTGTTGCACGCATTCCGCTGTTCGATCTTCGCTTGCCCGCGCTCACCTTGCCACTCGCCGCGCCGCGCGGATGGGGCCAGCTTACGGTGCCGGGTGTGAAGGTAACGTTCAATGCAGGTGCGGCGGCCGCGCTCAATAGCGTGTTCAACGTCACGGCGTTTGCAGGCGGTATTCCCATTGGCGACGCGACGGTGAAAACTTACGCGTTCGGCGGTCACTAGCCGCTGCCGGAAGAGTCGATTCGCTTTGCTTCACTTCGCGCGGATCGACTCGCATTTACAGTGGCAATGCGGACAGTGCGACGATTTAACGAGGGCTAGTGGTTATAAATCGCTATAAATGCAATTTATACAAGTTAGCTTTTAGCCCTCATATAAACGCGCGAAGCGCGATGAGGCTATTTCTATCTGACCATCGCCGCCGCAGCGGTTGCGTGCGTTCCAGGATCGACCAAAACGATCGCTCCACGCGCCGCGCTTGTCGTGTACGCCGTGATCGGAAGTGCGCTCGCGAATTCGATGGTTGCTTCCACGATGTCATTGGCGTTGACGTCGGTGCCGCCCGCACTCTCTGTCTCGTCGATCCAGTGAGCCGATTGCAGATCGAGACGCCGGGTCACCTTCGACACGCGCGCCGGTAGCCAGCGCGTGCCGTGCCGCGCGAGTAGTCGCCGCCCCGTCGTGAGTGGCGCATTGTCGAGCCACGCAAGGGTTGCGGTGATGCGATTCGCTCCCGATACTTCGTTGGCGTTTTCGCTACGACGCTCAGCAATGATCCAATCGCCACGTGCAACGTCCACTTGCCGATCCAGGCCAATGGCAACGGCTTCACCCACTTGCGCAACGCTAGCCGGTCCGCGCGGTGTGTTGATCGCAGTGACGAGCGCTTGAGCGCCACTCGGGAACACGCGAATGCTGTCGCCCACTTGAATGGATGCGTCGGCCACATCACCCATGATCCAGCGACGATGATCGTCTTCCGCATCGCGGGTGACGTATTGCACGGCGATGTGTGTCGCGCTTGTGTTGTCGCCAACCGCGTTGCTGGTGCCTTCGGATGAAGCATCAAGTTCAATGGCTTCGAGCGTTTCCAATAGCGAGGAGCCTTCGAACCACGCGGTGTTCGTCGTGTGCGCCACGACACCGTCGCCCTTCAATGCAGAGATCGGCACTGCAGTGAATTCTGCGAGTTGCAGCGACGAGGCGATCAATGCAAACGCAGCAACGACCCGCTCAAATTTCGCGCGATCAAAATCAATCGCATCCATCTTGTTCACCGCGACCACGATGTGCTTGATGCCAAGCAAACCGGCAATGGCGGAGTGCCGTTTCGTCTGCGGGAGCAATTGAACGGCGTCACCCGAAAAATCTAGCTTGGTGACGTCAATCAGAATCACCGCGACATCGCTCTTCGACGCGCCGGTCACCATGTTTCGAGTGTATTGCTCGTGCCCCGGCGCATCGGCAATGATGAACTTGCGCTTTGGCGTGGCGAAGTAGCGATAGGCGACGTCGATGGTGATGCCTTGCTCGCGCTCTGCTTCCAAGCCATCGGTCACCAACGAAAGATCGAGCTCGCCCGCCCGCGTCTGCGCGCCGCGCGCGCGAGACAGCGTGTCGATCTGATCAATCATCAGCGATTTGCTATCGAAGAGCAGGCGACCAATCAACGTGCTTTTGCCGTCGTCGACGGAGCCGCAACTGATGAAACGTAGGGGGCGGGAGGAGGTAGTCATATTGGTACTTAGAAATGCGTGTCCGAAAATCTCCTCCCCCCTCGTGGGGGAGGGTGCCCGAAGGGCGGGAGAGGGGGGTAGGTCATCTGCCGTGGCTAGTAAACCAGTCATCACTCTCTCCTGTCGCTGACGCGACATCCTCTCCCCTCGAGGGAGAGGAAACGATCTAGAAGTAGCCCTCTTTCTTCCGTCGCTCCATCGCCGCGTCATTGGCGCGATCATCCATGCGAGTCGCGCCGCGTTCGCTGTTGGTGGCCGTGATGGTTTCGAGCACGATATCGTGCGCGTTCGCCGCCGTACTTGGGACTGGGCAGGTGCAAGAGATATCACCCACCGTGCGGAAGCGAACATCGCGGCTGACGACGGTTTCGTCTTCCTTGGGCGGCGTGATGTCGGTCACGGGAACGAGTAGACCGTTGCGTTCCACCACTTCGCGTCGGTGTGTGTAGTAGATCGAAGGCAGCGCGATGTTTTCGCGGGCGATGTAATTCCACACGTCGAGCTCAGTCCAATTAGAGATCGGAAACACGCGGAAGTTTTCGTTCGGCGCAAGTTGCGTGTTGTAGAGATTCCAAAGCTCGGGGCGCTGCGCACGCGGCTGCCATTGCCCAAAACTATCGCGATGCGAGAACACGCGCTCCTTGGCGCGCGCCTTCTCTTCGTCGCGACGCGCGCCGCCGACGACGGCGTCGAAACGGTTGGCTTCGATTGTTTCGAGTAACGTCACAGTTTGGTGTCGGTTTCGACTCTCAAGCGGATGCGCGAGCCGAATCGTGCCGCGACGAATCGAATCATCTAGGTGGCCGACGATCAATTTCAGGCCATGCCGGGCAACTAGCGCTTCGCGAAACGCGATGACTTCCGGGAAGTTGTGACCGGTATCGATATGAACGATTGGCACAGGCAGCTTGCCCGGTGCCGCCGCTTTCATCGCGAGATGAAGCACTACGAGCGAGTCCTTGCCGCAGGAGCAGAGGATCGCCGGTCGCTCGAACGCGCCGAACACTTCGCGCAAGATGCTGATGGCTTCGTCTTCGAGCCAGTTCAGATGAGCATCGGTCGCGCGGAACTCGGAGCTAAGAAAAGCATCGCGTGCGGTCATTAGTTTTCCTTTGGAGTCGAATTCGAATTGGCAGCTACATGGATGCCGCATTCGCTCTTAATCGCGTTGGCATCGGTCTGCTCCCACCACCAGCGCCCCGCGCGCGGATGCTCGTTCTCGCGAATCGGGCGAGTGCAGGGATCACAGCCAATACTTGCATAGCCCTTTTCGTATAGGGCATTGAATGGAATTTTATGTTTATCGGTAAAGTACCAAACATCCTCGTCAGCCCAGTTCGCAAGTGGATTAAACTTCTGTAGCTGAAATGTCGAGTCGTATTCAGTGGAGGCCACTTGCGCCCGCCCCGCACTCTGCGCGCGTCTGAGCCCGGTGACCCAAGATCGTTTCCCGGCAAGCACGCTGCGCAACGGTTCAGTTTTTCGCGTGTCGCAGCAGCGCAAACGCACTTCTTTGTTTTCGTAGAGTGCGGAGTCTGCGTTCATTGCGTTCAACACGTCGATTGAAGTCTGTCGTGGCATCACCCGCTCGATTCGGGTCGAATAAATCGCCTCGGCGCGGCTCCACAAGTCGAGCGTCGCTTCGGGCAGTTTTCCGGTATCAAGCGCAAACGATTGAATCGGGAACGCGTGCTCGACGATTAAATGAAAGATCACCATGTCTTCCGCGGAAAGGCTGTGCGCAAACACGCACGGTGCGTGTTGTCCCGCTTCGCGAAGCACGTCGAGCGATTCGTTCAGGCGAGCCTCGAAGCCGATTGGCGCGTGGGTGGCGCGCGGTCGCCGGTACCAAGCGATGGGGGAGGTGATGGGCGCGTTCATCGTGTCTAGTTGATACGTGTTCAATGATAGGTGAGTTTCCAGCCAGCGAGGGTGAGCATCAAGATCAGCAGACCGCGAGTTGCAACCTCTGGCACCCGCACACAGAGTTTTGCGCCAAGTAAGATTCCCGGAATCGATCCGACAAGAAGTGCGAGCAAGAGAGAAATATTCAAATTGCCAAACCCCGCGTGTGCAGCTCCAGCGAGGAACGTGAGCGGCACGGCATAGGCGACGTCCGTCCCGACGATCTGCTTCAGCGGCAACAACGGAAATAAGAGCATCAATGCAGTCACGCCGATGGCCCCCGCGCCAATGGAAGACACAGCGACAAGTGCACCGATGATGAAACCAAGAGTCAGCGTTGCGATGGCTGCGGGTGCTGCGCCTTCGTTCGCATGTTCGCTTGCAAAGCGCATGCGCCATTTCATGAGCCAAGGTCGAATGATCAAGGCGAGTGCAGTAACCAAAACCGCGACACCGAGCGAGACGCGAATGGTTTGATTGAGTTGCGCGACATTGGGCTTTGCGAAGTGAAGCCAAGCAAAGAAGCACGAAGCTCCGATCACGCTACTTACGACGAGCCGCCAGAAAAGAGACTTCACCACATGGCCCGAGCGCCAGTGCGACCATCCACCAAACGACTTGGTGATTGCCGCGAACAGCAAGTCAGTGCCCACAGCAATCGCGGGTGGCACACCGACAATGCCAATCAGCATGGGTGTCATCAACGAACCACCACCCACGCCAGTGAGCCCGACCACAAGTCCGGTCAGAAAACCGATTGCTGGAAGCAGGAGGAGGGAAGTGCCTTCAAACATGCTGCCATGCTAGGCAGCGTGCTTCTGTTGCTAACGTTTCGAAACGGAATACGCAATATATAAAAAGTGCATATGCGCCGATCGACGCACTAGCTCAGAAGGGTTCGCCGCGCCCAGCGCAATACGTATTGCAAGTTCTCGCTGGAGGCTTTGCCTTGCCAGGCGATGTCATACGCGGTGCCGTGATCAACGCTCGCGCGCAGGAATGGCAGGCCAAGTGTGATGTTCACTGCGCGTTCAATGCCATCGAGCTTGACGGGTATCAGGCCGTGATCGTGCGTCATCGCCACCACGATGTCGAACTCGCCCCCATCGCCTCGGTCAACGGCCCGCATGAAAATCGTGTCCGGCGGGTAAGGGCCGCTTACGTCGATTCCTGTCGTTCTGCACGCGGCAATTGCTGGCGAAATGAATTCTGCTTCCTCGTGGCCAAACAATCCGTCCTCGCTCGCGTGGGGGTTGAGTCCTGCTACGGCGATCCGTGGCGAACGGCCCGCGCAACCTAGCTCGCGATTTGCGTTGTGAGCAAACTTGATCGCCCGCGTGACGCTCTCAATCGAAATCCCCGCAATCGCCTCGCGCAGTGATTGATGAATCGTTACCAGAATCACATTCAAGCGCTCTGACGTGAACATCATCGCAACATGGGGTACACCACAAAGTGCGGCGAGCATTTCAGTGTGTCCGGGGAAGGGCGATCCTGCGAGTTTGAGCGCCGTCTTATTGATCGGCGCTGTGATCAACGCCGAATACGCCCCTTCGCTGCAAGCGCGTGTTGCTGCTTCGATGGCGGCAATCGCTGCGTGGCCGCTCGCCGCGCTCGCGACGCCGGGCTCGAACTTCGTGCCGCTCGACGTTTCGACGATGTTGAGGCCCAGCGCCCTCGCGCGTGGGTGTGCACACATCGCTTGAGCCCGCTCAAGAATCGCACGCTCACCGAAGACAACGACTTCGTTTGCGAGTTCTTCTTCGAGCGAGCAAAGCGCGTCTACGATGACCTCGGGTCCGACGCCCGCGGGGTCGCCCATCGTGAGAGCGAAGCGGTTCACGATCCTAATTCCGTGAGAGCGAAGCGGCTCATCGTGGTTCACCCTGTAGGAGCGGCTTTGCCGTGATCTCTTGGTATTGTGAAGACACGTGCTTGTTGTTGGTGGCGTGACCATGCGTAACGTCCTCACACCTAGATGTGAGGATCGCGGCGCAGCCGCTCCTACAAGTCAAAGCAACTACCACTTCACTGCCTCTGAATAACGCTGCACCGTTTCAGCCATCCCAAACGTTAAAGCATCTGCAATCAGTGCATGTCCAATCGAGACTTCATCGGGCTGCACGGCGCGCACGAACGGCGGCAAATTTTCTAAATTCAGATCGTGGCCAGCGTTTACGCCCAAGCCAATGGATCGAGCGTGCTTCGCCGCATCGGCGAACTGCTTGAGAGTTTGTTCGAACGTGCCGTTGTGCAGCGATTCAGCGAACGGCTCGGTGTAGAGCTCGATTCGATCCGCGCCCGCGGCCTTCGCGGCGTCAATCGATGCGAAATCGGCATCGACGAAGATTGAGACGCGTTTCGCTGACTTTTTTGCCTCCGCGATAAGAGGTGAAATTCGCTTCGCGTGCTCCGGCGAATAGCCGTGATCGGAGGTTTTCTGCGTCGTACTGTCGGGCACGAACGTGGCTTGCTGCGGGCGATTGGCGGCGATGAGCGGAAGTAAATTGTGCTCTGGGTTGCCTTCGATGTTGAACTCAGCGTTGGGAAACTCCGCAACCAGTTTTGCCAGCGGTGAAACGTCACTGGCGCGAATATGACGCTCGTCAGGGCGCGGATGAATAGTGATGCCGTGCGCACCCGCCTCTAGAATCAGCCGTGAAAGCGCGAATAGGTCCGGCGTCCAGCCGTGATCGCGGCTGTTGCGCAGAAGCGCGATTCGATTCACATTCACCGAGAGTAACGTGGGCATGATGGAAGCGCGAAGCGCAGTTGAGGTGTCGACAAAATCCGAAGTAGCACGGGTAGCGAAAAAACTACATGCGGATGGCTTTGCGATTCTATCGACGGACGATGTGTCCGCGCTCTTGAGTATGGCGCACACGGATGCGTTAGCGCGCGCTGAGCTTCTTGAGAGCTGGAACGATCTTCCGACTGACGAATTTCTTGCGGACGGCGGCAAGTATCGCTTCCGCCGTCACGCGTCGCTTCGATTGAATTACAACGTCACGCCGCGATGGATCGACGAGCCGTACCGCCCGCATTGGCAACCCAAGGCCTATAACAAACTTCACGGCGGCGTGTTTCGTACCTTCGCAGAGGTTAAACCGTCCACCGCATCAAACCCGCTTTATCGCACAGTGGTCACGCAGTTCGGTGCGGTGTTTCGCGAGGCGACCGAACCGCCGCCAGCCAGCTGGTTCGTGGAAAGCCACCAGTTTCGCATCGACGCGCGTAGCGGCGAGGGACGACCCACGCCCGAGGGCGCGCACCGCGACGGCGTTGACTACGTGTTGCTCCTCATGCTCGGGCGTCGCGACATCGAGGGGGCCGTCACTACGATTTACGACAACGACGGTAAGCTCCTCTCGGAATTCATGCTGCATGAGCCCTGGACGGCGATGCTGCTTGACGATAACCGCGTGGTGCACGCGACCACGCCGTTCAAAGCGTCGGGCCCGAATCCTGAGCGAGACACGTTGGTCGTGACCTATCGCCAAAATGGGTTCCTTCAGCCCTAGCCGGACTGCCTTGTGGGAGCACGCTTGCGCGCGAATCGGTGCCCGATTGTGCCGCGCGCTGAAAGGCGGGTACGTCGACGCATTCGAGTGCAAGCACCCGCCCGCAAATGGGTAGCAAAACTCGGCTAAAATCTCGGATTCCGCTCGGAGGGTTGGATGAGTGGTTTAAGTCGCACGCCTGGAAAGCGTGTTTAGGTTAATAGCCTAACCGGGGTTCGAATCCCCGACCCTCCGCCAGTGTTATTTTTGGTAGAACGGAATGTCGGAGAGCGCTTCGGGGATGAGACCCCGAAGGGGTTCGGTGTAGCGCGAAGCGCGAAACGACGCCGGAAACGGCGGCCCTGAACGTAAGTGAAGGGTGAGGACATGAGCGTTGAGCGAATGCCGAACAATCCCCGACCCTCCGCCAGTTGCTTGTGAGTTCTTCGTTCTGCGCGTTGTATCCACGCGCAAGCGACTCCCGGCCCTGCAATTCTGTGCGCTTTGACCCATTGCCGTACCGGACTAATCGATTCTTGCTTATGAAAACAGTGCTCAAGATCATCCCCTTCGCGCTAGTGGCTGTACTTGCCGCAACCCATGTGTCGGCGCAACAACCGGCCCCCACAAAAAAGCCTGCAACCCCGCCCGCTGCTGCGAAAAAGGCCGTCCCCGCGAAAGCTGCCACTACTGAGGAGGCGCCGCCACGTCGCGACCGCGTGATGACCAAGGATGAACTTCGTGCCTGCTTGCAAACGCGCAAGAACAATGACGCCGAGGCGGCAGCGCTCAAGAAAGATCAAGCCGCGTTCACCGCGGATTACGACGCGATCAAGACAGAGCAAGCTGCGATCGCAAAAGCCAACGACGAAAGCCGAACTCGTACCGCCGCACTCAGCGCCGAACGAAACGGTATCGTGAATCGCATGGAGGAGCTGAAAACAATCGCTGCCAACGCGAAAACGGATCCGGATCGTGCGGCGTATGAGGCAGAGCGTTTGAAGCTGGTGGATCGCAACCGTGTTCACGAGGAAGAAGTTGCTAAGTTCAATTCGGCGCAACAAGCGCTTCGTGATCGTGTAGATGCGCTCAACGCAAAAGTCGGCGGGATTAATGAGCGCAGCAAGGTGCTCAATGATCGCGTCGAGCCAATCCAGAATCGCGTTGAAGAATGGCGCGAACAGTGTGGAAATCGTCGCTTCCGTGAGGAAGACGAAATCGCGATTAAGAAAGAACTGGGTATGTAGCTTCGCCTAGGCGCAGTACGTTCAGACTGGGGCTTATTCCCCGGCTCAAAAAAAGCCCGCTTTTGCGGGCTTTTTTGTTTCAAAAGTTCGTCGAACATGTGGTGTGTCGGAGTAAACGACGCGCAATCGTTGAGCAGAGCGAGAGAGTCGAAGGCGTGGCACCGTGGATGAGTCGCGGGGACCGTGCCTCTTGGGATAGCGCGCTCGCTAAACTTGAGCCATGCAATCTTCGTCGCTGTCTCGCCTTGCCATTCCGGCGTTCATTTTCATTTGGGCCTCGGGTTACGTTGTTGCCAAACTGGCAGCGAAAGACGCAGAAGCGCTCTCGTTTCTTGTGTTTCGCTACGCGGGCGTCGTGGTGCTCATGCTCGTGCTCGCGCTCGTTGCGCGCGCGAAGTGGCCGAGCGCACGAGACGCAATTCACATTGCAATTGCGGGCGTGATGATTCAGGCGATTTACTTGGGCGGCGTTTGGGTTGCGATTCGTATGGGTTTGTCCGCCGGGCTCTCAGCGTTGATTGTGAACCTTCAACCCGTTCTCACCGCGTGTTTGTTTTTCTTGACGCATGAGGCGATTTCTAAACGCCAGGTGATCGGCATCGTGATTGGCTTCTTCGGCGTCGTCATTGTGCTCGCCTCGAAGCTTCTCACAGCGAATTTTTTGCTGATCCCCACGCTTTTGTGTGTGATGGCGCTCGTCGGCAATACACTCGGGGTGATCTACCAAAAGCGCTTTGTGCCGCACTTCGACCTTCGTAGCGGCCAGGTGATTCAATTCGCAGCGTCGTTTCTCGCAACGCTACCGTTTGCATTCGCGTTCGAATCGTTTTCCGTACGCTGGACGAGCGATGTGATCATCGCGATGATTTGGAGCGTGTTCGTGCTCTCGGGCATGGGCATCTCGCTCATGTTCTACCTGCTACGGAGCGGCTCAATCACGAAGCTCACGAGTACCATGTACATCGTTCCCGCGCTGACTGCGCTCATGGCGTGGCTCTTGTTCGATGAGCGACTAACCTGGAACGTTATCGCCGGTATGATTGTGACATTGGCTGGAATTTACCTCGTTGTCAATACAAAGCAAAAGTAGCGTCAAGCCCCAATTAATGTTGGACTAAGCGCGTTTTGTTGTATTGCTGCGAATAGCTACTTCGAGCATGTAGCGATCACCGAGCGCTCCCATTCACCGTGCGCGGTTGGCGGTAGTGCTGTCAACGGAAACCAGCATGAATCGCCGGTGATCGCGTTTGAGTTTGTGGCGACGATGTAATTGAACATCACATGCCACCCGCGTCGCCCGCGAAATGATTCGACGTGTTTCATTGTCGCCGCGAGTTTGTCGCTCTGACCAACGTCCGCGAGCGCTCGCGCGGCCGCAGCGTCGGGATGCTCGTAAGTCTCGAGTGACGCACCGGGAATCCACCAGCGCTCATCGTCTGGATCGTAACGAGTAAGGAGCACTTCGTTCTTTTCGTTCACGATCACGACATTTGATGTGAGTTGAATGTCGGGTTTCTTTTCTTCGCTCATGATTTATTCCTTTCCTACAGTTGCCAATCCCTAAGCCATTTCAATTCCGCATTCATGATCGCGAGCGCGCGATCCACCATCGCCTCGTCGAGCGCGGCGCGGCGTAGCGTTTTGCATTCGGCGATGCGTGCTTCGAGCGCTTCGATTCGATTCGCTTTGAGCGTTTCGAGCGACGCAGGTGGAAGTTCCGCTTTCCCCGCAATCGCCATTGAAAACGGATCACCCAATAGCGGTGTCGCATCCCACGTCTTCGCGATCAACTCGCGCAAGTGCGCGCGACCCGCGCGCGTGATGCGATAGCCCATGCGTTCTGGGCGCGCGCCGTCTTGTTCGAGTCCGGTCTCTTCCACGTATTCGAGTTTCACTAGCGTGCGCAGCGCCGAATAAATCGAGGTGAACTCAACTGAGAACCAAAAGCTGTAAGCCTCATCCTCAAGGATGCGCTTGATTCGGTAGCCGTGTAGCGGCGTTTCCGAAAGAAGCCAGAGGATTAGGAGACGCGTCATGCTGTAACTATATTACTGAAGTTACAGTAACGCAAGTGACGACACCGGTCGCGCTGAATAATGTCCACGATCACTTGTAGGCGCGGGCTTGACCGCGCTTGTGAGCGATGGACACACGGAAAGAGAGACGTCAAGCCGTCGCCTACAAAAGCGACTCCAAGCCGTTACCTACAGATTTGCGTCGCCTGTGCGACGCTTTGCACTACGCCGCCGCCGCCAACTTCAACCCCGCATGCTCGCGCAGTGGATGGAATTGGATTTTTGGATGGCGCTCTTGCGTGAGGCGCAGGTCGTAGGCGCTGGTGAGCATGTAGGCGAGGGTGTCGGCCGCGTCGGTGGCGAGTTTGCTTGCGTTGTAGTCGCAAAACTTTTTGAACTCGACCGGATCGTCAGAGGTGACCCAGCGCGCGCCGACGAATTGGCAGGGCTTTAGGCGAATCTCGGCTTTGTATTCGGTTTGCAAACGATGTTGCACGACTTCAAATTGGAGTTGGCCGACGGCACCTAAAAGCATCAGCGAACCGAGCTGTGGTTTGAACACCTGAATCGCACCTTCTTCACCCAGCTCTTGCAAACCCGCTTGCAGTTGCTTGCTCTTCATCGGGTTCATGAGTTCAATGGTTTGGAAGAGTTCGGGCGCGAAGAACGGTAAGCCCGTGTATTGCATCGGTTTCGTGATTGTGGTGTCGGTGATCGTGTCGCCGAGTTGCACCCCTCCGTGAATGGTGAAACCAATGATGTCGCCCGCGTAGGCTTCTTCTACCGCTTCGCGCTTTTGCGACATGAAAGTCACCACGCTGGTGGGGCGCATTTCTTTGGCGGTGCGCTGTACTTTTAACTTCATCCCGCTTTCGTACTTGCCCGAGCAAACGCGTACGAAGGCGATGCGATCACGATGCATCGGGTCCATATTGGCTTGCACTTTGAAGACGACACCGGAGAAGCCTTCGCTCTCAGGCGCGATTGTGGTGAGGCTGCCGTCGCTATTGGTCGAAGAGCGCGGATGCGGTGTGGGCGCAAGATCAACGAGTGCGTCCAGCACCTCTTGCACGCCGAAATTGTTAATCGCAGAGCCGAAGAACACAGGAGTTTGCTTGGCCGCGAGAAAGTCTTCGAGATTGAATGCGGGGGCTGCGCCGGAAACGAGGTCAATGCCGTCAAGCGCGTGCGTGAAATCGTCACCGAAACGCGATTTCAGTGCATCGGATTCTGAGAGCGAAATGTCTTCGACCTCACCGACTTTGTCTTCGCCCGCCTCGAACACGCGCATGTTTTGCTTGCGCAAGTTGACGATTCCGGCGAACTGTTTGCCTTGACCAACGGGCCAAGCCATCGGCACGCACGGCATCCCAAGTTCCGTTTCGATTTCATCGAGCAAGGTGAGCGGATCGCGGCCTTCGCGATCCATTTTGTTGATGAAGGTGATGATCGGCGTGTCGCGTTGACGGCAAACCTCGATCAAGCGCTTCGTTTGCGCTTCCACGCCGTTTGCGGCATCAATCACCATCAGCGCAGAATCGACCGCAGTCAACACTCGATAAGTATCTTCCGAGAAATCGCGGTGACCCGGTGTGTCAA
This sequence comes from Betaproteobacteria bacterium, assembly GCA_013298765.1. Classification (GTDB taxonomy): domain Bacteria; phylum Pseudomonadota; class Gammaproteobacteria; order Burkholderiales; family Casimicrobiaceae; genus Casimicrobium. Next base: position 418,680 of record JAAFJA010000001.1, on the reverse strand, counting down.
GCAGATTGATCACGCAATCGCGGTAGTTCATCTGCATCACCGAGGACGCCACCGAGATCCCGCGCTGCTTCTCAATCTCCATCCAGTCGGAGGTGGCGTGGCGCGATGCTTTACGCGCCTTCACCGAACCGGCAATGTGAATCGCGCCCGAAAACAGCAAGAGCTTCTCAGTTAGCGTCGTCTTACCCGCGTCGGGGTGGGAGATGATCGCGAAAGTGCGGCGCTTGCTTACGGCGGAAGATACGGCGTCTGAGGGTGTGGGGATTGACATCGAACGAAGTGGAGTATGTGCGGATTCAGCCCCAGTCGTGAAGTCCCCATTTAATTGAGGCTAGACGGCTTATTTAACACGTTTCGAAAAACAAGCTTTAGAAGCCGTTAGCCCAATTAGATTGGCGCGTACATGGCGGAAGCAGATTATCGAAGTGCGAGACGCTGAAGCGTTGCAACGAATGACGGTTGCGCGTACGGGTTTGGTCAAACTTGACCCAAGCCGCGCAAACCGTCATTTTATTCGCTACACCGTTACCGGCGAGCTCGACTAATCGAGCTGCACATTGAGCCGCTTGACCACTGCGGCATTTCGTTTGCTTTCAACCGCGAGCAAATCATTGAACCCAGCGCGCGAAAGTGGGTATCCCTCGTAGAAGAGCGCAGCAAACTTAGCCTTCATCGCAGGCTCCGCAAGCGCGGCTGACACGTCACGATGAATCTTGTCGAGCGTTGCGGTGGGAACGCCTTTGGGTGCAACCAGCGCTGTCCACGCGCTGTAGTCAAACTGAGCGGGCCCACCCGATTCCGCAACCGTCGGCACGTTGGGCAACTCAGGCAGGCGCTTCGGCGCGCTGACTGCGATATAGCGCAGTTTGCCCGCGCGCTCAAGTGAGCCTGATGTGGCAACGGAGCCGAAGGCCCAATCGACTTCGCGGTTCGCCACTCCAATATAGAGTTGGCTTGTTTCTTTGTACGGAACATGCGTCATCGTGGTACCCGTTTCCGCTTCAATCATTGAGGAAGCGATGTGCACCGGGTTACCAATCGACCAAGAGCCGTAAGTGATTTTGGTGGGCTTTGATTTCGTGTCGGCCACGATGTCGCGAACGCTTTGGTAGGGGCTGTCTTTCGAAACTGCAACCATGAAGTAATTGCGAAACAGCGGAATGATCGCGTCAAAGTCTTTGTTGATGTCGTACGGCAGTTTCTTGAATAGCGATTGATACGTTGTCATTTGCGAGGTATCCATTTGCAACAGTTCGTGTCCATCGGCGGCCTGACGCTTTGCCTGATCGATCGCAATGAAGCCGTTCGCACCCGGCTTGTTTTCAATGATGACCGGTTTCCCCCAGGTCTTGCTCAAGCTATCTGCGAGCAAACGCAGCACGCCTTCAGGGCCGCTCCCAACTGGAAATGGGGTGGTGATGCGCACCGCCTTCGTCGGGAAGTCCTGCGCGTTTGGTGCAGAAATCGCGAGCGTGCTACAGATGAGCGCGGCGCATTGCGTTGTACGTGAAAGCAGCATCATGGGTGTGTCCTTTGAAGTGGGAGGCTTAGGCGACGAAGCCGAGCGTGTAGGTGGCGATGTATCCACCAGCGGGATCTTTGGCGACGCTCATGGAGAGTGTGGTGAAACGTGCTGTGTCGCCGCGCAATTCAATGTCTGCTGCGACGGTCGTGGGGTTCTGCCCTTTGGTGTAGCGCGGGTCTTGATAGGCCTCGGTCTCAACCGATTTTGGGTAGAAGAAATTTGTCGTCTGTTTGAGAACGCCGCCAACAAAGAGCTTCGCGTGTAGATGCGTCAGACGGCCGTTGTACCAACCCGGAAAAATCGCAGTGAAGCGGCACTGTCCCGCCGCATCGGTGAGCTGGAAGCCGCGAAGCCACGTTTGCCCAAGTGTGTTTTGCGCGGCGAAATCTGAGTAGACCCCGTCTTTGTCACACTGCCAAATATCAACAACAGCATCCTTAATCGGGCGGCATTGCGTGTCTTGCACAGTGAACACGTAGGTGATCGGAATCCCGATACGGTCCTCGCGGACATCGGTGCGATTGAGTTTTTCGTCTTTGTAGTAAGGCCCTTCTGGCACTGCGGGCGTTACGGCATTTACGCAGGCGGCAGGTGCTGGCGGAATGGTCGCAACTGGCGTCGCAGACGCGGGGTTATCTGAGCCGCCCGCGCACGCTGAAAGAAGCGAAGTGGCGAGTCCGCCTACACCGATCACGCTCGCGCGGCGAATGAAGGCACGCTTACTTGCTTCAATTTCCCGCGATTCGTCGGTCGAGGTGAGATGTGTGTCGGTGGCTGTTATTGTCATGGAGTGTCTTTCATCGGAAAACGTATGGCCCGTTGAGCGAAGGGTTTTTGCAGTGGCGAGGAAGAATGTTTAGCGCCGTATGAGCGATTGATCGAATAGGCTGGTGTCCTGTCCTGGCGGAAAATCGACGAGCGCAGCTTCAAGCGTTTTGGTTTGTCGCCATTCATTTGGCGGACGTACGTAGCCACCATGACCGACTTGATCGAGTCCCCAATAGATTTCAAGATGATGGCCATCGGGATCAAGAAACTCGACGGCGATTTGGCAGCCCGCGCGGCGGCGTCCTTCGTAGACGATTGGCACGCCTGCTTTTTCCAAGTGGGCGCGAGCGCGAAACACTTCGTCGAGTGTCGCTACGCCGAAGGCCATGTGATGCATTTCGCTGCGCTTCGATTCGTCTTTGGCTGAGCCCACGAGTGCGACGCCATGGTGATCGGGCGAGAAGCGCATGAAGACCATTCCGCCAGGCACCATGGTGTCCGGGTAGACATCTGAAATCGCGAATCCCAACGTCTCCACATAGAACTTTGCGGAGCGTTCAACATCGCGGACGTTGAGCACCACATGTCCAATCTTTTGAATGGCAAACGGTGTTCCGTTGGGTGTTTTGAGCGCGGCAATCTCTGCGGCTTTTGCGGCATCAACGTTCATCTTTGTTCGCTTTCTCGCCTGCGGCGATATAAGTAAGCCCCGCCGCTTTGAGTGCGGGACGCATGTTGTACATATCAAGCCCGAGCTCGCCTGCCGCGAGCCGCGCACGCTTCGACGTTTCGTTCGCCTCGCGCGCTTTGCACTTTTCGATGACGCTTGCCACTGTCTCGCGCGGCACCACGACCACGCCATCAGAATCAGCAATCACGGCGTCGCCTGGCGTTACCAGCGCGCCTGCGCAGATGACTGGCACATTCACCGATCCGAGCGTGGCTTTCACCGTTCCCTTCGCGTTGATAGCCTTTGCAAACACAGGGAAGCGCATTTCGGTAAGCGTTGCGACATCACGCACGCCTGCATCGATCACGAGCCCTCGTGCGCCGCGCGCGCGAAGCGATGTTGCGAGCAAATCGCCAAACATGCCATCAACGCATTCGGTGGTGCAGGCGACCACCAACACATCGCCCTCGCGCAGCTGCTCGACAGCGACGTGAAGCATCCAGTTGTCACCTGGTTGTGCGAGCACTGTGACCGCTGCACCTGCGAGCGTCGCATCTGCATAGATCGGTCGCATGTAGGGCTGCATTAAACCGACACGGCCCATCGCCTCGTGTATCGTGGCGACGCCATATTTCGCGAGCTCTGCTACCGAATCGGCGCTTGCACGCGGCGGCTCCGTGAGCACGACGCCTAGGCGGTTCAAGTATTCGATCATTGCAAACCTCGCGCGGTGAGCACACTATTCAAACGTGGGAACACACGCTTTGCGTTCTCAGAAAACACCATTGCTTTTTGTTCGGCATTGAGCCCCGGAAAGGCATCAACGTAGCGGCGCGTGTCGTCGAAATAGTGCCCTGTTTCAGGATCGATCCCGCGCACCGCGCCCACCATTTCTGAGGCGAACAAAATGTTTGATACAGGCATCACCTTGAGCAACAAATCCATGCCGGGCTGGTGATACACACACGTGTCAAAAAAGACGTTGTTCAATACGTGTTCTGAGAGCGGGGGCAACTTCATGTCTTGCGCGAGGCCGCGAAAGCGTCCCCAGTGATAAGGCACCGCGCCGCCGCCGTGCGGAATGATGAACTTGAGCGTCGGGAAGTCGCGAAAGAGGTTGCCCGTCATCAGTTGCATGAAGGCGGTTGTGTCAGCGTTTAGGTAGTGCGCGCCCGTGGTGTGAAAACATGCGTTGCAGCTCGTGCTTACGTGAATCATCGCCGGCACATCGAGCTCGACCATTGCTTCGTAAATCGGATACCAATGCCGATCAGTGAGCGGCGGTTCGCGCCAATGTCCGCCCGAAGGATCCGGATTTAGGTTGCAGGCAACGAATCCGTATTCATTCACGCAGCGACGAAGCTCAGCGATGCAATTCGCGGGCGATACGCCGGGCGACTGCGGCAGCATGCAGGTACCGATGAAGTTCTTCGGATAAAGCGTTGCGACGCGATGAATCAATTCGTTGCAAATCGCCGCCCAACGCTCGCTTACCTGAGCATTGCCGATGTGATGCGCCATGAAACTCGCACGCGGCGAGAAAAGTGTGACATCGGTACCGCGCTCTCGCTGAATTTTTATCTGGGCTTGCTCGACAGAATCGCGTATCTCGTCATCACTAATTTTGAGCGCGCTGCCGAAATGCGGCTGCAGATTAGCGTCGTACGCTGCTATCTGTTGTTTGCGCCAGTCTTCGAGCGCTTTCGGCGCTGTGGTGTAGTGGCCGTGACAGTCAATGATCATCGGGAAGTCTCTCCATAGGTTTCGTTCCCGAGTGTGGCTGGGACAAATACTTCACCACGCATGATGAGTCGCGCTGTACGAAGCAATTCGGCGGCAATAACGCGGCTGCTGTTGAGCGGGTCCAGCGTGAAGTTCACCGTGAATTCACCGGTGGGGTGTTCGACTGAAATCGCGCGAGTGTTCATCGTATGTCCTTCGAGCGGCGTAGCGACTTGCGCTGCTACCGTACCCTCAAGCACCGCGGCGGTGGCGACAGAGACGGCACCCAACACACCAATGCTTGCGTGGCAATCGTGCGGGATGAAGGTGCGCGTGCAGAGGCTGCCGCCCGCCCGCGGCGCTGCAACAAGCGTGACTTTCGGTACGACTTTCTGGCTCACGTCGCCCAAGCCCATTGCCGCGCCTGCTTGAATGCGGATCGCCTCTATTCGGGCTTTGAGCTCGGAGTTCGCGTTCAGCACGTCGCGAGATTCGTAGCCTGTGACGCCGACATCAGCCGCGCGAAGAATCACGACTGGCATCCCGTTATCGACACAGGTCACATCGACACCATCGAAGCGGTTCACTCGCTTCTGTGTTGGCAACAAGCGGCCGCAGACCGAGCCCTCGGTCTCAAGAAAGCTGATGTTTACGGGAGATGCGCTACCGGGGACGCCATCAATCTTCGCAGAGCCTGCGTAGATGGGCTTTCCGTCCTTGATCGCGACGGAGATGTCGGCAAGCGTGCCGGTGTTGACTGTGCGGACGCGAAAGCGAGCAATGTTGCTGCTTGCTATGACGAGCCCGGTTTCTAGCGCGAACGGGAGCGCAGCTGCCAGCATGTTGCCGCAATTCGGCGTTGTGTCCACGCGCGATTCGTGAACGAGCACCTGCGCGAATAGGAAATCGAGATCAATGCCGGGCTGTGACGAGCGAGAGACGATGCCTACTTTGCTCGTTAAGGGATCGGCGCCACCTAGGCCATCAATTTGTCGCGCATCAGGGGAGCCCATCACCGCGAGCAACACTCGATCACGCGCGGCAACGTCATCCGGCAAATCACTTGCTGCGAAAAACGGTCCGCGAGACGTGCCGCCACGCATGAAAAGACAAGGGATTGCTCGTTGCATGGCGCTATTGTTTAAACCAGCTGGCTATCTAGCAAGGCGATATTGTTACTATCAGCTATCGCAAAATTAGCTAGCTCATTGGTGGGCTGATGGACATCAAGCAACTGCAATACTTTGTACGAATTGCCGAGCTAGGCAGTGTTTCGCGCGCCGCTGATGCATTGGCGATCGCCCAGCCCGCGCTCAGCCGCCAGGTTCGACTGCTCGAGGTTGAGTTGGGTGTAAGCGTGTTCATCCGACACGGGCGAGGGGTGCGGCTGACCGAACCCGGCAAAACGCTCTACGAGCACGCGCTCGGGATCCTGCACCAGTGTGAACGCACCCGCGATCTGATGCAGCGAACAGCAACCGAAGTGGCGGGCAAGGTTGCTTTGGGTTTGCCGCCGAGCCTATGCAAATTGTTAGCGGCGCCGCTGCTCAATTCGCTCAGAAAAATGCACCCCGGAATACGTGTGACGATTCGGGAAGGGCTCTCGTCGCACTTGATGGATTGGCTTGTCGGCGGCTCGCTTGATTGTGCGCTTGTGTACAACGTTTCGCCAGCGCCTGAGATTGTGGCAACAGCGCTTGGCGTTGAGCCGAGATTGTTGGTGTCTTCCATTGGCATGCGATTGAATCGCAAGCGGATTAGTCTTTCCGAGCTATCGAGCGTTCCGCTCATCTTGCCATCGCGCCCTCACGCCACTCGCTTGAGTGTGGATCGCGCTTTGGCCGATCTCGGACGAGTGGCGAACATCGTTGCCGAAATTGATGGGGTTCCCGCGATTTTGGAATTGGTTCGCGGCGGATTCGGCCACGCCGTGTTGCCGTTGGCGGCAGTAAAAGCGAGCGGCCACGCAGACGAGTTTGACACCACACCACTCATGGGGCGCGCGATTGAAAGCACGCTGAGCATTGTTTCAGCAGCAAAGCGCCCCGAATCGCTTGCGCAACGGGCGTTAGCCGAAGAATTAAGCAAATTCGCTATTAAAGAGATATCCGCTTCAGCCCATGCGTAATAGGCGCTATAGTGAGCGTGTTGATAGCAGGGCCGAATTGCTTTGATCGCAGCTTTTGCCAAGCAAAAGGCAACCTGACGTTGCCTACAAAGCAACGGGGGCGTCACTTGAGGGGAGAAGAGATGGAGGCGGGTAACGGAATCGAACCGTTCTAAACGGATTTGCAATCCGCTGCATAACCTCTTTGCTAACCCGCCAGAGTTGCCGCGAACAACATCGCGGCAGGCTTGCACAAAATAAATTGCGCAAAACAAAACGGAACCGTTGCGGTTCCGTATTCTTCCAAAAACTTGGAGCGGGAGACGAGTCTCGAACTCGCGACCTCAACCTTGGCAAGGTTGCGCTCTACCAACTGAGCTACTCCCGCAACGAACAGAAATTATAGCGTGTTTTTTATATCGGTCAAACCGATGCGTGTGTCTGCCAAGTAAACCACGCCGCCGACCGCGCTACCGTGCGGTTGACGGCCTTGCACAATCAGAGAACCTTAGCAATCGATTCGGCGACGTAGCGCACATTTTTTTGGTTGAGCGCGGCGACACAGATTCGACCTGAGTCGACTGCATAAATGCCAAATTCAACACGCAGGCGATGCACCTGGTCTTTGGATAAGCCCGAGTACGAAAACATGCCGCGCTGCGTCAGGATATTTTCAAAATCGGCGCTGGGCGCGAACTGCTTGAGTGCGTCGTACAGCGCTCGGCGCATCGCTTTAATGCGGTCACGCATTCCGCCTAACTCCTTCTCCCAGAGCGCGCGTGCCTCGGGATCGGTAAGCGCTGCCGCCACGAGCGCTGCTCCATGCGTGGGCGGATTCGAGTAATTGGTGCGGATCACCCGCTTGAGCTGAGAGAGCACGCGAGCGGCCTCGTCTTTGTCTGCTGCAGCGATGGTTAGCGCGCCGATCCGCTCGCCATACAGTGAGAAAGATTTCGAGAATGAGGAAGACACAAAAATCGGCCCTGGCGTCTCGGCAAATAACTTCACCACTGCGCCGTCTGCTTCAACGCCGTCTCCGAAGCCTTGGTAGGCCATGTCGAGGAATGGAACCAAGCCACCGGCTCGAACGGCAGCCGCGATTTCACGCCATTGCGTCATGGACGGATCTACGCCCGTTGGGTTGTGGCAACACGCGTGCAACACGATGATCGAGCCCGCTGGCATTGCCTTGACCGATGCGAGAAGGCCGGAGTAGTCAAGCGATCGTGTCTTTGCGTCGTAATACGCGTAATCGCGGACATCAAAACCGGCTGCAGTGAAAAGTGCGCGGTGGTTTTCCCAGCTCGGCGCTGAAATGTAGACAGCGCTGTTAGGGGTAACCGCCTTCAGCAGGTCCGCGCCGATTTTGAGTGCGCCGGTACCGCCCAGGGCCTGCGCGGTCACTGCGCGACCATGTTTCACGATTTCCGAGTCTGCGCCGAACGCTAGAGATTGCGTTGCTTTGTCGTAAGAGGCGATTCCGTCAATCGGCAAGTAACCTCGTGGCGCGGCTTTCTCCGCCATCGCAAATTCGGCACGCTTCACGCATTCAAGCAGTGGGATCTTGCCTGCTTCATCGGTGTAGACGCCGACGCCAAGATTCACTTTGTTCGGATTCGGGTCCGCGTTGAACGCTTCGTTTACACCAAGAATCGGATCTTTTGGTGCCATCTCAACGGCAGAAAATAGGTTGACGGCGGCGGGTGGAAAGGCTGGAGAGTTCACGGGTGTAGGAAGTTGTCAGCTCACGCGAAATTGCGTCTAGGCCTCGATTTTAGAGGGTTACGAGAGGCAAACTGCGCGCTTCAACGAAGCCGAATAGGAATAAGTCGATACCGTTTCCGCCGACGCGCGCATTGTGTTCAGTAGGCTATGCTGGCTTCTTTGATTTACGGAGTTGTGGGTGATTCGACTTGTCTATGTGAGCACCTGTGCGCCCGGGCTATCGATTGATGACGTCTACGCGATCATGAAAGTATCGCAGCCGTGGAATGTCCAGCACGAATTGAGCGGCATGCTTTGCTGGTCGGGCGAATTTTTTCTACAGTGCCTCGAAGGCGATCGCTCCGAGGTATCGAAGATCTTTGCCAAGATCGCCACAGATCGCCGCCACCACAGGGTAGAACTCCTGATCGCAGCGCCTACGAACGTTCGCTGGTTTGGTGAGTGGGGTATGGGGTTTTCGCAGTTGATGGCCTCGCACCGACTCGATCTGCCCCGTGGTCGTGGTGAGAGTTTCAATCCGTATTTGCTGGAAGCTGTAGACCTGGAACGCACGTTTGAGCAGCTTGCAACGTTTGCCCAGCGCCTCGCGATCGACTAGGGAAATCGGGAACCTCACGCGACGCTGCGTGCTCCATGAGCCAATCCTACGTGCGCAGCGCTCTATGGCTTTCGGCTTGCGTGAACGACGTATCGCGACGTTGGTGATGTTGCGCTGCAATATGGCATAGCGTTTTCCTGAGCGTTTAAGCGAAATCTGCGGGCATAGAATCCGCGCATAGCTCGATGTTCTATCGAGATAACAAACCGGAAGTCGGTAAGGAGGCTAGATTGAAGTTTGCTGTTAAGGCGCTCGCCGTAGGCGTGATCGCGGGTATTGCAATGGTGGGCGGCGCTTCCGCTCAAAACGTAAAGATCGCGTTCATCGAGGGCTTATCTGGCCCATTCGGCGGCGTCGGTCAAAACCAACTGAAGCACTTCCAGTACGCGGCTGAGCGCTTCAGCGGTAAAAACGCAAACAGTGGCGTGAATGTGGAAATCGTTCCGCTTGACTCAAAGGGTTCGCCGCAAGAAGCGCTGGCGCTGCTGAAGAAAGCCACTGATGACGGCATTCGCTTCGTCTCGCAGGGCAATGGCTCGAACGTCGCCGGTGTTTTGATCGATGCGATCAACAAACACAACGAGCGCAATCCAGGCAAGGAAGTCGTATTCCTTAACTACGCTGCGATTGATCCAGACTTCACGAACAGCAAGTGCTCGCCTTGGCATTTCCGCTTCGACGCGGGTGTAGACATGAAGATCGAGGGCCTTACGAACTACATGAAAGATCAGAAAGACATCAAGAATGTCTACGTGATCGGTCAGAACTATTCGTTCGGACAGCAGGTGGCGAAGTTCACAGCCGACATGCTGGCCAAGAAGCGCCCCGACATCAAAATTGTCGGCAATGAATTGCATCCTCTGGGCCAGGTGAAAGACTTCGCCCCCTATGTGCAAAAGATCATGGCTGCTAACGCAGACACAGTGGTTACCGGTAACTGGGGACCTGATTTAGTTCTTTTGATTCGTGCTGCGAATGCCGCGGGTTTCAAAGGTAACTTTTATACGTTCTACGCGGGCGTAATCGGTACACCTACGGCGATCGGCGCCGCAGGAGCGGATCGTGTACGCATGGTTTCGTACTGGCATCCAAACACTGCGCAAAACGAGATCGAGAGCGTCTACACCGGCTTTAAGCAAAAGTTTAATGAAGAGTTCTACACGGTCGCAGCAGTGAACGCCGTGCGCTTCCTGGTAGCGTCAGTTGAGAAAGCGAAGTCCACTGAAGCGGTGCCGGTTGCGCGCGCCATGGCTGGCATGAAGATGAAAGGCGCCTCTGGCGAAGACATCGAAATGCGCGCCTCGGATGGTGCGTTGCAGCAAGCGATGTACATCACGCAGTGGACGAAAGCAGGCGGTAAAGATGTAAAGTTCGATCAAGAAGGAACTGGTCATGGCTTCAAGACGGTTCGTTATTTGATGCCGCAGCAAAACACCATGGCGACCACATGCAAAATGCCTAAGCGCTAGGCGTTCGGCTAAGGCAAGTTGCTGAACGAAGAGGGCTCGGTTCGCCGGGCCTTTTTTGTTTGGACGTTGATCGAATTTGTAGCGCTCGCGTCAACGAGGATTCAGCGCTTTTGGCGGCAGGACGCTGGTGAGGCGCTAGCTTTTGCTTGGAGAGCGACGTCCGTTAGTCCTACGCCATTGCCGGCTCGGATAGCGTCGTGGCGGATATCAAGGCGTGTACGAGAATCGAAGGCACGCCTGAGGCTGTCAGTAGACACAGAAGGAGGGATCCACTTGGAGTTTTTCATCATGTCCGTACTCAATGGAGTGAGCTACGGATTACTTCTCTTTATGCTCTCCGCAGGGCTGACTCTCATTTTCTCGATGATGGGAGTGCTCAACTTCGCGCATGCAAGCTTCTACATGCTGGGGGCCTATGTCGCTTACCAGTTTTCCGCGTGGAGTAACTTTTGGGTTGGACTGCTCATCGCGCCTATTGTTGTAGCGGTTTTGGGCGGACTCTTCGAACGCTTCCTTTTGCGCAAGACACACAAGTTCGGTCACGTTCCAGAGCTCTTGGTTACGTTTGGCCTTTCTTTCGTGGTTCTTGAAATCGTGCAGCTGATCTGGGGCCGAACCTCGGTTGACTACCCAATTCCCGCCTCCATGAGCGGTTCGCTATTCAAAGTGTTCGATTCCACGTTTCAGACCTACCGGGGCTTCATGATGCTCGTTGCGGTCCTGATGCTGGTCGCGCTCTACTGGGTTATCAAGCGCACGCGGATTGGCTTGGTTATTCAGGCAGCGCTTACACACCCCGACACGACGGAGGCACTGGGCCACAACGTGCCACGCGTCTTCGCACTGGTTTTTGCGGGGGGATGTGCGCTTGCGGGGCTCGCTGGCGTCATCGGAGGCAATGCATTCATCACGGAGCCCGGCATGGCGCAATCGGTGGGTGCCATCATCTTTGTTGTGATTGTTGTTGGTGGGATGGGCTCGCTCGCGGGCGCCCTGATCGCTTCGATTTTGATTGGTTTGATGCAGACCTTTGCCGTGGGCCTGGACTGGTCATTCGCCGGTGCATTCACGACACTCGGCATGACGATTACACCTGAAACGTTTGGCTATCCCTTGTGGAAGCTAAAGCTCTCGCAGGTTGCGCCAATCCTTCCGTTTTTACTTCTCGTCGTGATGCTCGTTGTGCGTCCGAAAGGCATTATGGGGACTCGCGATGAATAGCGCCCTCAAACCGCTCCAGTTCAAGCCACTCAATGGCGTGCGCATTGTCGTTTGGAGCGCATTTGCGTTCATTTTGTTGACGCTACCTGTCTTCTTCACCTCAAGCTTCGCGATGACGCTGCTGTGTTTAACAGGCATCGCCGCCGTCGCCTGCATGAGCTACAACATGTTGCTCGGACAGACGGGTATGTTGTCATTTGGACACGCGGTTTACACCGGCCTGGGTACGTTCGTTGCGATTCATGCGATGAACAAGATCGTGGGCGGCTGGTGGATTCCAATGTGGATGATCCCCCTCGTCGGTGGCCTTGCAGGCCTCGCATTCGGCGCATTGCTCGGCTACGTCACGACCCGGAAATCCGGTACTCCCTTTGCAATGATCACACTTGGCATAGGCGAGCTTGTTTTCGCGAGCGCGTTGATGTTCCCCGAGTTTTTCGGCGGGGAAGCAGGCATTAACTCGAACCGTACCGCGGGTAAAGAGATGTGGGTGAATCTCGGTTTGTCGTTTGGCCCGCAGCTGCAGGTGTACTACCTGATTGCGATTTATCTGCTCGTATGTACAGCAGCGATGTATGCATTTACGTTGACCCCGTTGGGGCGCATTGCCAACGCAGTCCGCGATAACGCTGAGCGCGCGGAATTCGTCGGCTATGACACGCGACTCGTGCGATATCTCATGTTAATGGCTTCGAGCTTCTTTGCCGGAATAGCTGGGGGCTTGACCGCGATAAACGTGGAAGCTGCTACAGCTGATTTATTGCACGGTGTCCGCAGCGGATCGTATTTGCTGTTCACTTTCTTAGGCGGTGTGGGGTTCTTTTTCGGCCCCATCATCGGCTCGGTGCTGCTCGTGTTCTCACTGGTCGTGCTCTCGGAATACACCAAGGCATGGCAGCTCTACGTCGGCATCGTTTTCCTCATTATGGTGGTGTACGCACCGGGTGGGTTCTCCGCGCTCATCATGCTGAATTTGCGCCGGGTGAAATACGGTGAGTGGCGAAAAATGCGTTGGCCCTATGCCGGAATGTTCTTCTTTGGGCTCATCGCGTTGTGGGGATTCGCTGCAATCGTCGAAATGGCGTATCAGCTGAAGGTTGTCGAAGGGTCCGGCGCAGCGCTCACTGTTGCCGGGATTCCGCTTAACTGTCAGTCACTTGCGTCGTGGCTGATTGCTTTCGCCGTGCTCGTGGTGGGCAGTGCAGGATTTGAGTACTGGCGAAGAAAATTCGTAGCGGTGTGGGATTCTGGCGAAGAGCGCATTGCTGAGGCAATCAAAAAAGCCGAAGCGGCGATTGTGTAAGGACTCTCATGACATACGCACTCGAACTTACAAACGTCAAAAAGTCTTTCGGCAAAACGGAAATCATTCGCGGCGTTAATCTCGCGGTCAAGAAGGGTGAACGCGTCGCGGTCATTGGGCCTAACGGTGCGGGTAAGAGCACGTTGTTTAACCTCGTGAGTGGACGTTTTGAACCAAGTAGCGGCTCTATCAAGCTCAACGGCGAAGACATCGTCGGAAAGCGGCCGTTCGAAATAAATCGTCGCGGACTTGCGCGTAGTTTTCAGATCACCAATATTTTTCCGCGCCTCACTGTGTTCGAAAATCTTCGTTGCGCCGGCCTCTTCGCAAGCGGGCAGAAATACTCGTTCTGGAAGCCGCTCTCGAAGCTCGAAGCGTTTAACGATCGGATGGAGGCGTTGATGGCCTCAATCGAATTGAAGCGTCGGCGCGATGTTGCTGCGATGTCGCTTACCTACTCGGAGCAGCGAGCACTGGAAATTGGCATCACGATTGCTGGAGGTGGCGATGTTGTCCTGCTGGATGAACCGACCGCTGGGATGAGTCACTCCGAGACTGATCGCTTTGTGGAATTGATTCGCAAAGTCACCGACGGCAAGACGCTCCTCACTGTGGAGCATGACATGGGCGTCGTATTTGGGCTAGCAGATCGGATTGCGGTACTTGTTTACGGCGAGGTGATCGCATTCGATACGCCCGACAAAGTTCGCGCCGATCCCAAGGTCAAAGAGGCGTATTTGGGCGCGGTACTCGAAACAGAGGGCGCGGATTCCGCCGCGCAAGGGGCACTTGCATGAGCACTGGGAACGTCGCGCTTGAAACGAAAGAACTTCAGGCGTTTTACGGAAAGAGTCACATCCTTCAAGGCGTAAATGTCAACATTCGCGAAGGCGAAATCGTTGCTCTCCTCGGGCGCAATGGTGCAGGTAGATCGACGCTCGCCAAGGCGATCATGGGAATGGTCGACACAAAGGGCGAGATCGTTTGGCGCGGAAAGAATATCGCTGGCCTAAAAGCGTATGAGGTAGCTCATCTAGGCATTGGCTATGTGCCAGAGAGTCGCGACATCTTTCCTAAGCTCACCGTACATCAAAATCTGATGCTCGGCGAAAAAGGCACTAAAGCCAAGAGCCGCTGGTCGTTTGAAGATATGTACAAAATGTTTCCGCGACTCAAAGAGCGGCAACATACCGAAGCGGGTGTACTGTCAGGCGGCGAGCAGCAAATGCTCACCCTCTGTCGCACCTTAATGGGCGATCCTGATTTGATCTTGATCGACGAGCCCACTGAAGGGCTCGCGCCCGCCATCGTTCAACTTGTGGCAGAGTATCTGCGCGAGCTGAAGCGTCGTGGAATCTGTGTCGTATTGATTGAGCAAAAATTAGCAATCGCTCTACAGATCTCTGACCGCGTTTACGTGATGGGAGATCGACGCATTGTCTTCGAAGGCACGCCAGCAGAGCTTAAATCGGACAGTAACGTGCGCAAAGAGTGGCTAGAGGTTTAGTGGGTGAGACACGAGCTAGCCGTTTACGGAGCGCTAGTTGCTGGTGCGACTATTTCCGAAAGCCGAGCTGGTTTGTGAATCGCGTAGCCTTGAGCGAAATCGATTCCGAGCTCTATCAGCTGGTCAAGCATTTCGGTTGACTCCACCCACTCGGCGACAACCTTCATCCCCAGCGTGTGTGCAACGTCTGCCATCGACCGCACGATGGCAATGTCTCGCTCAGCGACGCTGCGCCCCTTGCTTCGATCAATGTCACGAATGTAGCTACCGTCAATCTTCAGCGTGTCTACGGACAGTCGCTTCAGATGTGCGTAAGACGTATATCCGCTACCGAAATCATCGAGCGAGAAGCGCACTCCGAAGCGCCGCATGTCCCGAATGAAGGCCTCGGCTGCGTCGAAGTTGTGAATCGCCGCGCTTTCGGTGATTTCCAAAACAAGTTTGTCTGCGGGGCCCCTAAAGTTCTGCAACGCGCTGCGGAGGTAGTGTGAAATTTCTGGGTGTGCGAGTGAAGCGACGGACAGGTTTACTGCAATTCCACCAATGCCTAAAAGCGCATCAGCGTTGTCGCGCATCCATCGAAACGCTTGATCGAGTACCCATAGGTCAAGCTCGTGCGCCCGCCCAAGCCGCTGCAGCGCCAGCACGAATTCGTAAGGTGAGATGGACTCGCCAGCTTCCGGCTCAACGCCGAGAAGGAGCTCGTAGCCTGGGAGCAAGCCCGCCGCCGCACTGATCGGCATCACCGCTTGTGCTCGGATGAAGAGCCGATCTGATGCGAACAACGAATCAACGCGCCCCGCCCAGCGGATGAGCGATTCTTCGTTTCGGACTTCCTCGTTGCTCGCGTGATAGACACGAACTCGATTTCTTCCGCTTGTCTTGGCTGCGAGGCAAGCCGTGTCCGCGCGACGCAAAAGCTCCTCAACCGAAGTTTTACCCGGCACGAATTCGACGAGCCCAATGGAAATACCGATCCGATACGACTGCTGCTTGTAGGAGTAAGGAAAGTCTGCCAGTCGCTCACAGAGCTGGGCTGCGATCCGCTCGGAAGCGGCTAACCCGTGGTCCAATAGAACTACAGCCAACACGTCCTCCCGATACATTCCGCACTTACTGTCGAGGGGGAGACGTTGTGCTGCACTAGCTATTAGTGCTGCAGCCAGGGCGTCAGTCGCGTCCACACCGCACGCGGCTGCTACGGCGCGGAACTGATCAAACTCGATCAATACTAAGACGTGGTGTTGGCCCTCGCCAGAGAGCGTGTTTTTCTCTCGCAGAATGCGCAACAGACCGCGACGATTGAGTACGCCCGCCGCAGTGTCCATATCTGTACGACGCACCGTTTCGGCGTAGGCTTCATCCAGCAAGCTCGTCTCAGACCGATCAAGTAAAGGTACGTCGAGGCTCTCAATTGCTCGAAGCTGCCCGCGCTTTAGCTGCTCATTGAACTCGTCGACAGTTAACTCGAGTCGATTACTCGCGCTGCGATTTACGAGCCCGCGCCGTCCAGTCGCCTCGCTCGTCCATACGAGTTGAATTGGAATTCCAATGTCGTCACGGATGAGGCTCCACCAGCTTCCGATGGTCACTCCTGAAAGCGAATCGCGCGTGGATGATTGCGGTGGCCCTAGAGATTGCGGGGCCTCGACAAAATCTCCAACTAAGCTCGGCTCAGACTCCAATAAAAGGCGCCGAAGTTCCTGAGTCAAGGAGTCGCGTAACGGCACGTCGCTCACAGCGCTACCGAGTACCTCCGAGAGCTCCCGAAACAACTCGGCACGCAGCGCAGCGGTCGCTGGCTCGGCTAGCCCGTTAGAGGCAACTGCGAGCGTTCGCTCAATCAGGTCAAGACAGTTGCGCCAGGGTTCGCTTTCGCACCCAAATCGCAAGCCGATCATGACTGAGTACTGACGCCAGACGTCGTCGAGCAAGCGAAGGAACACTCGTGGCAAGCGCCGTCCTGCCAGGCGACGCGCGAGCGCATTATCAACCGCGTTGCGGGCAACCCGCACTCGATCACGACTTTCTAGCGCCTCGACAGTACGATCAACACGCTCGCGTCGCTCACGCCTGAGTTGATCAACATCCTGTCGGAGGTTCTCGCGAACGATCGAGAATACTTCCGGGTGATCATCTGCCTGTTGACATACTCGGGTCACAAGTGACTCAAGGCTGCCACGGAGCTTCGCATCTGAGAGGCGGCCATTGTCGGCCGCGGCGAAGTTGTATTGCTCAATTAAATTGATGACTTGCCGCCCGGGATGATCTGGCGACGACGGAAATTTACCGTCACGCAGGGCAAGTTTCAGTAGTGTGTGCTCCAGGCGCTTCAGCAGTATTTCGACGTCGCTGTTTGCAATCAGCGTGGTACCTGCCCGCTGGAAAAGTGCGCCGCTCGTTTCAATCACGCCTTCGTGCTCGGGCGAGAGCTCCCGTGGCGCGGCAATTTGTGCGGAAGTTGGCGCGCGCAGCGATTCACGTAAAGAGTCAATCGGGAGCGACGAAAAAACACTACCCTGCGACGTTGGTAGTTCGTTGATCGCGGCAATCAACTCGTCCACTGAGGCTGGGGCAAGGGAATCTAGAGGTACCAACTCTGGAGCAATTCGCTGCCCAGCGCGTGCCTCGCGCGCCGCCATCTTCGAAAGTGATTCAAGTACACGCAGCGCGCGGTGTGATCGTGCCGGCTGAGACGCAGCGGAACTTCCACCACGGTAGCTGTCGAGCCAATCGTGGGCCGCATCCGAAATTCGGCCGGCAGTTGTCAGCGCTGTAGCGCCACCAAACAATCCAGCCCGTGATCGCACTCCATCGATTTGCGCTAGTCGCGGTGCCGTCGGCACAGGCGAGAGTACTTGGCTAAGCGCATTGAGCAATTGACGACAGTGTTCAGGCGCTACCGCATCAAGCTCGGTCGTGAGAGTTCTGTTCGCGGCCGTACTGATACCGACACCAGCAAGCGCGTTACGAGTTTCTCGAAGCACTGATTCGGGGGCTACGGCAGATTTTCCAAACGGTACCGATCGACTGGTCAGTCGGATTAGCTTGGTCTCAATTAATTCAATCTCAAGTCTGAGAAGCTCCGTACACTTCTTGATGCTGGAACTAACTGCGAGATAGTCTTCTAGCTCGTCGGCCTCCATGAGTCGGAGATCGGCGTCCGGAACACCATCTGCCCATTCCCGCTCATCGCGAACTGCGTCGGAGCCGAAACGCGCGTCTCCGAGCGAAACGCACTTTTCAATCAGCATTGAGCCTAGGCTTCCAAGCGTATGGCGCGCCTCAGCCAGTTCAGTTCGCTTGGCATGGTAGTTATTTTGCCCCTCGATAGCGCCTAGTTTTTCAATCGTACGACTGATGAGCTCGCTTGTGAGCGCTCGAAGACTGTCGAGATATATTTCCCGGCAGCGGTCGAGCAGGCGCGCGTAGGCGTCACGCTCCTCATCGTTGCCCTCAGACGACAGAACTTCGGCACCGACTTCAACATTACTTTCGGCTTGTCGCGTCGCTAACGGATGCCCGAGAAAGCTCCACCAGTCGTCCGGCAATTTGGGTAACGAAAACGTGACAGCCTTGGCTTCAAGATGAATCACGACCGCATCAAGTGGGGGCGGCACCGTTGAATCGTTTACGTCGGATTCGCCGACACTGGCGTCTACCATTGAAACGCCACAGATCGTCGCGGCCGCCCCGACCAAAATGAGGTCATCCGCCAAAGGAGCATCCATTTGAAGGAGCAGGCCCGTCGCCGAAAAATTAGTAATTGTTCCGGGCAGCGCGTGTTCGCCCACCAATAGCAATACGCTCGTGGAGCAGGTGTACCGCTCATGAGAAGATCGATCAATCGCCCGATCGAGTTCGGGAAAGTCCATGCCAGTGGGTGCTTGCGCGGGATAGATTGTTTTCTGGGCTATGCCTGGCCGTGCTGTACGCCTCGAAGACACCCCTTGCCTGAGTCGTACAACACAGATGATAAGCCAAGCGTTGCCTAATTCAGCGGTTTGATCTCACCGTCCCTCGTCCAAAAACTGGACTTTGCAGCGGTGTTTTGCCGGTGAGCACAAGATTGTTTTCACAAAGTGCGCTTTGTATTCAGGCTCCGAAATGCCCGCGGGTGAATGGTTCGATAGCGCGCTAGATCGCTGAATTGCCTAAGGGTGCTTTCCCACGTGCGCGGGCTTGCGCTATTGCGCGTTACAAAAGTACTTGCTCTCCCCCGCCTTCTCGGTTTGCGGCTATGCAGCAAAAGTGTGCGCTTCATGCGCACGGGGTCGCAAGTGTCTTGCGTGTTTGGTGCGCACACTCCAAAGCTGGTTGCAGCTCATTAACGAGTTTGTTGGTAGACGTAAACTTCGAGGCTATTCCCGGACTCAACGGCGATACTCCTCCAAGGGATGCGCTCGCCTGCGGGTCGAAATGAAAAAGATATTGAAGGCAGCCAACCATGACAACACGCTATGAATTACGTGACGGCATCGCAATACTCACGCTCGACAATGCACCGGTTAACGGTCTTTCGCACGCGGTTCGCTCTGCATACGCGGAAGGCCTCGACAAGGCGAATGCAGACCCAAGCGTAAAGGCGATCATCGTTACAGGCGCGGGCAAAGCCTTTTCCGGCGGCGCTGATATTAAGGAGTTCGGTTCGCCGAAGGCGCTCGCCGAGCCGAATTTGGGTTCGATCATTCGCATGACGGAGATGAGCACGAAGCCTGTCATTGCCGCCATTCACACTGTTTGTATGGGCGGCGGCTTGGAGTTAGCACTCGGCTGTCACTACCGCGTTGTTTCGCCCGGCGCGCAGATCGCGTTGCCAGAAGTGAAGCTCGGATTGATTCCCGGCGCTGGCGGCACCGTGCGTTTGCCGCGCGTCTTGGGCGTGGAAGCAGCCACTTCGATGATTGTTTCCGGCGAACCCGTACCGAGCGACATGCTCGCGATGGCGCCGGGCCAAAAACTCTTCGACAAACTCGTGCAAGGCGATTTGCTTGAAGGCGCGCTCGCGTTCGCGAAAGAGAAAGCTGATGTGCGTCCGCTGCCGCTCGTGCGCGATCTGAAAGTTGGGCACCCCGAAGCCGACGGTTATTTCCAGTTCGCGCGCAACACTGCGAAGGCGATGGCGAAAAATTTCCCTGCGCCTGCAAAGTGCGTAGATGCCGTGCAAAACGCAACGAAGATGAAGTTCGACGATGCGATCGCCGCAGAGCGGGAAATCTTCGTGAATTTGATGTTCACGCCTGAATCGAAATCGTTGCGCCACTTGTTCTTTGCAGAGCGCGCCGCATCGAAAATTCCTGACGTCGGCGACGATGTGAAGCCCCGCGAGATTAAGAAAGTCGGCATCATCGGCGCGGGCACGATGGGCGGCGGCATCGGCATGAATTTCTTGAACGCGGGCGTGCCCGTGGTCATTCTTGAAATGAAGCAAGAGGCCATCGATAAAGGCTTTGGTGTGATTCGTGGCAACTACGAATCGCAAGTCAAAAAAGGCAAACTGAAGCAAGACAAGCTCGATCAGCGTATGGGATTGTTGAGTTCGACGCTCTCGTACGACGATCTAAAAGACTGCGATCTCATCATTGAAGCCGTGTTCGAAGAAATCGGTGTCAAAGAAAAAGTATTCAACGCGATTGACGCCGTGGCCAAACCCGGTGCGATCCTCGCGTCAAACACCTCTACGCTAGACGTGAACAAGATTGCGAGCTTTACCAAGCGTCCGCAAGACGTGGTCGGCATGCATTTCTTCTCGCCCGCAAACGTGATGAAGCTGCTCGAAGTGGTGCGCGGCGAAAAGACAGCGAAAGACGTGCTCGCGACCGTGATGGCGGTTGCAAAGAAGATCAAGAAAGTCGCCGTGATTTCCGGTGTTTGCGACGGCTTCATCGGCAATCGCATGATCGAACAATACGGTCGCCAAGGCGGCTTCCTGCTCGATGAAGGCTGCACGCCGCAGCAAGTCGATCGCGCAGTTGAGAAATTCGGTTTCGCGATGGGCCCATTCCGTATGGGTGACCTCGCGGGCAACGACATCGGTTGGGCGATTCGCAAGCGCCGCTACACCGAAAAACCGAACATGCGTTATTCGAAAACGGCGGATTTGCTCTGCGAGCAAGGTCGATTCGGTCAAAAGGTCGGTAAAGGTTGGTACGACTACGTGCCCGGTAAGCGCGACGCAATTCCGAATGCCGATGTTGAAGCGATGATCGCCAAACATCGCGAAAGCTTGGGCATTACACCGCGCAAGATTTCGGACGATGAGATCGTGCATCGCCTCGTACTCTCGCTTGTGAACGAGGCCGCGCACATTTTGGAAGAGGGTATCGCCAACAAAGCAAGCGATATCGACATCGTCTACATCTACGGCTACGGCTTCCCACCGCATCGTGGCGGCCCAATGAATTACGCCAATGAACTTGGTTTGTTCACCGTTGCGCAGATGATGAAAAAGTTCGCGCAGAACCCGCTGGATGATGCAAAGTTCTGGGAGCCTGCGCCGCTGATCAAGAAATTGATTGCGGAAGGTAAGAGTTTTAGTTGATTCGTAGTACCTCTCCCGCTGGGAGAGGTCGCGCGCGAGCGCGGGTGAGGGAAACCCACCGTCGCATGCGCAAAACGTACTTCCCTCACCGGCACTCTGTGCCACCTCTCCCAGGGGGAGAGGGATCGAAAAAGATTTGGAGAGCATCATGACCGACGCAGTAATCGTAAGCACCGCAAGAACCCCCCTCTGCAAGAGCTGGAAGGGCGCGATGAACATGACCCACGGCGCAACGCTTGGCGGCCATGTGATCGAACACGCGTTGAAACGCGCGGGTATCGAAGGCGGCGAAGTTGAAGACGTGATCATGGGCTGCGCCAATCCCGAAGGCGCGAACGGCTGGAACATCGCACGCCAGTCCGCATTGCGCGCTGGACTTCCCGTGACTGTCAGCGGCGTTACGGTGAACCGTTTCTGCTCATCGGGCTTGCAAACCATCGCGATGGCCGCGCAGCGCATCATCGCTGGCGAAGGCGATGTGTACGTCGCCGGCGGACTTGAATCGATCTCGTGCGTACAGCAGGAAATGAACATGCACATGTTCAAAGAATCGTGGCTCGACAAAAACAAGCCAACGATTTACTGGAACATGATGCAGACGGCGGAAAACGTCGCCAAGCGCTACAACATCTCGCGCGAGCGCATGGATCACTTCGGCGCCGAGAGCCAACAAAAAGCCTGCGCCGCAAAAGCCGCAGGCAAATTCGCTGACGAAATCGCACCGATCACCGTCACCGCCGGTGTCGCCGATCCCAAGCTCGGCATGATGACCAAACAAATCACCGTTGAGCATGATGAAGGTTTGCGCGACGGCACGACGTACGAAGCCATCAGCGGCTTGCGCACCGCCGTCCCCGGTGGCGTGATCTCCGCGGGCAACGCCTCGCAATTCAGCGACGGCGCAGGTGCCTGCGTCGTGATGAATGCAACGGTTGCAGAAAAGCGCGGCCTCAAACCGCTCGGCATCTTCCGCGGCTTCGCGGTTGCCGGGTGCGAGCCCGACGAAATGGGCATCGGCCCGGTGTTCGCGATTCCCAAAGTGCTCGCGCGCTTGGGGCTCAAAGTGTCCGACATTGATTTGTGGGAATTGAACGAAGCGTTCGCCGTGCAAGTGCTCTACTGCGCAGACAAGCTCGGCATTCCGATGGACAAATTGAACGTGAACGGCGGCGCGATTGCGGTCGGTCATCCGTACGGCATGAGCGGTCAACGCCTCGTTGGTCACGCGTTGATCGAAGGCAAACGTCGCGGCGCGAAACTCGTTTGCGCGACGATGTGTATTGGTGGCGGGATGGGGGCGGCTGGAGTATTTGAGGTGGTGTAGCGCTCGACTTGTTGAACTCGCGTTACCGTGAACCTAGTCGCACTCTTTACTTTTGGACTCGCCGGACTCATTTGTCTCGGGAACTGGGGCACTGTGATCGACTCATTTGTAGCTTTCAAACGGACGGGACGAAGCAAATCGTTTTCTCTGTTTCCGCTAGTGCCTCAAGTTTTAGTCTTGCTGACAGTATTGCTTCAACACTTCAGTACCGATCCCCTTGTGCCGACAGTAGCGCTTTGGATTGTCGGAACAGTAGAGGCGACAGTGCTATTCGCGTGTTTAAGGCTAGGTGAATTAATTCGACAGAAATTTCGCTCTTAGTGCTCTGAGGTCTGGTTGTGTTTGCTTTCACCCGTTCGTGGTGAGCTTGTCGAACCATGAACGCATTTGAAGAACCATGTCCTTCTACGTCTACATTCTCAAATGCGCCGACGGCTCCTACTACACAGGACACACGGACAATTTGGAAGCAAGAATTTCAGCGCATCAAGATCCGAAGGCCAATAGTTGGGTATCAAAACGATTGCCAGTGGAACTTGTCTATGCCGACACTTCACTAACGCGACAAGAAGCGCTGGCGTTTGAATTTCAAGTAAAGAAATGGTCGCGTGCGAAGAAAGAAGCCTTGATCGCACGCGATTGGGAGAAGTTGAAAATGCTTTCGAAAAGTTACTCTTCTCGCGTTGTTCATGGTTCGACAGGCTCACCACGAACGGAAGTGAATGGTGATGCGGCCTTTAGTGCCGAGCTTGACGAGGCATCACCACGAACGGGGGAAGAGCACGAGCCCCAATCGGACTGATATGCGCAACACCGTCGACTTCCTCCTCCGCGACTGGCTCAAGATCGAATCGCTGACTTCGCGCGAGCGATTTGCGGATCATTCGAGCGATACGTTTTCCGCCGTGCTCGACACGGCTGAGACGATTGCGAATGAAAAATATGCGCCGTTCAATCGCACCGTTGATTACGAAGAGCCACATACCAAAACGAATGCCGACGGCACGCTGCGCGTGATCCTCCCGCGCGCGACGCATGATGCGTGGCGCGCGTATGCGGATTCCGGCATGTTGGCCGCGGCGCAGGATTACGATTTGGGCGGCATGCAATTGCCCTATGTCGTCGAAGCGGCTGCGAACATGTTTTTCAGTAAAGCTTCGATCAGCATTTCGTGGGCACTACTCACGACCGGCAACGCCAACGCGATCATGGCGCACGGCACGCAGGCGCAGAAAGATGTGTTCGCGAAGAACGAATTCGCTGGGCGCTGGGCGGGCACGATGTGTTTGTCTGAACCACAGGCGGGTTCGTCGCTTTCCGACATTGCGACACGCGCGGTGCTTGATGAGGCTGACGATGTGCTCGGTCCGCGCTATCGTCTGTTCGGCAACAAGATGTGGATTTCGGGCGGTGAGCATGATGTGACGGAGAACATCGTGCATTTGGTGCTGGCGAAGATTCCAGATGCGGATGGGAAGTTGATTCCTGGGACGCGAGGGATTTCGCTTTTTATTGTGCCCAAATGGCTGCCGACCCCTCTCCCTCTGGGAGAGGGTGGAACCGAACGTAGTTCGGAGACGGGTGAGGGGCCGGGAGAGGCCGCGCGCAGCGCGGGTGAGGGAAATTCCAGCTCTGCTGACACGTCCAAGGCTGTTTTCCCTCACCCGCCCTCCGGGCACCCTCTCCCAGGGGGAGAGGGGACAACGCGCAACGACGTCGTCCTCGCCGGCTTGAATCACAAGCTCGGCTGGCGCGGTACGCCGAACACCTTGCTTAACTTCGGCGAAGGCAAGTTCAAGCCGTTCGGTAAAGCAGGCGCGGTGGGTTATCTCGTCGGCAAACCGGGCGATGGCTTGCGCTGCATGTTTCACATGATGAACGAGGCGCGCATTGGCATTGGTCTCGCTGCGACGATGCTGGGTATGGCGGGCTATGAAGCGTCGTTGCAGTATGCGAAGGATCGCAAGCAGGGAAGACCGATCAGCGGCGACGGTAAAGATTCGTCCAAGCCGCCCGTTGCGTTGATTGAACACGCCGACATCAAACGTATGTTGCTCGCACAGAAGTCGTATTGCGAAGGGGCTACAGCGTTGTTGCTCTATTGTGCGAAGCTGGTTGATGAAACACATACGGGCGACGAGGCGAGCGCGGCAGAAGCAAAGCTCTTGCTCGAGGTGTTAACGCCGATCGCAAAAAGTTGGCCGAGTGAAAATTGTTTGGAAGCGAATTCGCTCGCCATTCAGATTCATGGCGGTTACGGCTATACGCGCGACTTCCCGGTGGAGCAATACTGGCGCGACAACCGCTTGAACATGATTCACGAAGGCACGCACGGCATTCAAGCGATGGATTTGCTCGGCCGCAAAGTGGTGATGGAAGGCGGCAAGGGGCTTACCTTGCTCGCGACGAGGATCAACGAGACGATTCAACGCGCGATGAACGCGCCCAGCGGGCAGCAAAACGCCGAGCTCGCTGACCACGCCCACGCGCTCGCTCGCGCGTTGCAGAGCGTGGGCGCGGCCACGAAAGCCGCGTGGTCAACAGGCAATCCGAATGAGGCGTTGGCGAACGCTGTGCCGTATATGCAGGCGTTTGGGCATGTGGTAATTGCTTGGGTTTGGTTGGATGTTTGCCTTCACCTCTCCCTTGGGGAGAGGTCGCGCGGGAGCGCGGGTGAGGGAATCGCGAACTCAAGACATACCGCAGGCGTCGATTTCCCTCACCCGCCCTCCGCCGAGCACCACAGTGCGACAAGTTTGTCGCCGCCTCTCCCAGAGGGAGAGGGCAAATTCCGCGAAGGCAAACTCGCCGCGTGCGACTATTTCTTCCGTTACGAATTGCCGAAGATTGACGCATGGCTGGCGCCGGTGAAATCGCGTGACATGACTTGCGCGAATGTTTCTGCTGACGCGTTGTAGGCGCGGGCTTGACCGCGCTTTCGTAGCCTACGAATTCGCTTTATTCGAGGTGTTCATTGTCCTGAGCACGGTCAAGCCCGCGCCTACAATCGAATCATTAATCCGAAAGCCATGGAAACGCTCTCATGGATTTTGATTTATTAGACGACTAGTGAGTGTGCCGCGCTTCGGCGCCTCATTTGTCGAATGGAATCGTCGCGATCATGTTCGCGGTGTGCGATGAGGCGGCAATGGTAAGCAGTTTTTTTGCGTGATTAGCTTTAGTGGTCATCTCTCAGAAGAGCTAGGGCTAAGATTAGTTTCATATAGTTTTCAAGAATAATGTTTCTATCAAGCGTGCCCCAATAAAACGGTGCGTAGCGTTAAGGAGTTAATTAAATGTCTGCACGTCACACAACGAAGCTTTTCGACCTCACCGGCAAACGCGCGCTCATCACTGGCGGCTCACGTGGGCTCGGCCTGCAAATGGCGCATGCGCTCGGCGAAGCGGGTGCGAGCGTCGTGATCTCTGCGCGTAAGCAAAGCGAACTCGACGAGGCGGTGAAAGAGCTGACGGCTGCGGGCATCAAAGCGAGCGCGATTGCCGCCGATTGCGGCACGACCGAAGGCGCGCAGGGGCTTGCGAAAGCGGCGCTCGAAGGTGGGCCGATCGACATCCTCGTGAACAACGCAGGTGCCAGCTGGGGTGCGCCGCTTGAAGATCATCCGGTCGAGGCGTACGACAAGATCATGAACTTGAACGTGCGCGGCATTTTCGTGCTCACGCAAGCGATTGGCAAAGCCTGCTTCATTCCGCGCAAATCGGGCGCGGTTATAAACGTTGCGTCCATTGCCGGTATCGCTGCGAACCCGCCGTACATGAAGACCGCCGCGTACAACACGTCGAAAGCCGCCGTCATCAACCTCACGCGTGCGATGGCGAGCGAGTGGGGCACCTATGGCATTCGCGCAAACGCAATCTGCCCTGGCTTCTTCCCAAGCAAGATGACCGCCGGGCTCATCGCTCATGTGGGCGAAGAAAAAATGGCGAGCGCTGCGCCGCTCAATCGTCTCGGCGACGATGAAGATTTGAAAGGCATCACGCTGCTCTTTGCCAGTGACGCAGGCAAACACATCACGGGGCAGTGGATAGCAGTCGACGGCGGTGTGTCGGCGATTTTGGGAGGTTAAGATTCCATTTGTGGGGCGCATTGCGTTGTTGCGCGGTGCTCACAATCCTCACGTACGTTAAGTACGCTCCGGTTGTTGCGCGCCGTGCTCCTAGCACTGCATTCCCAAAAATGAAATCTTGGAGACGCACTTATGTATTCCTACGCAACGCTTGGTTCAAACGATATCAAGGCATCGAAGGCGTTCTACGATGCTGTGTTTGCGCCGCTCAACATTGTTTGCCGCTATTCGTACGACGATGCACTCGCTTACGGACTTGCCGATTCGAAAGTGCCTGGACTTTGGATCGTACCGCCATTCGATAAGCGCGCCGCGAGCGTTGGCAATGGCGCGATGCTCGCCTTTGATGCGCCGAGCGTGGAAGCTGTGAACGCGTTTCACGCAGCAGCGCTCGCCAACGGTGGCAGCGATGAAGGCGCGCCGGGGTATCGCGAACACTATTCGCCTGATTTTTATGCCGCTTACGTGCGCGATCCGCTAGGGAATAAGTTGTGTGCGGTGTTTCGGGATCCGTCGAAAGTGGTGAAGTGATCGTTTGTCACCTCTCCCACCGGGAGAGGTCGCGCGTAGCGCGGGTGAGGGAAATTGTTTGCCGGTCCATGGAAATTTTCGACGCGGCGCTTCCCTCACCGGCACTTCGAGCCACCTCTCCCAAAGGGAGAGGAACCAAACCTTCTCCCGAGCGTATAGAAGTTTGAAATGTTTTTCCCTCACCCGCCCTGCGGGCACCCTCTCCCAGAGGGAGAGGGGTAGGAGTTAAAAATGAAACGTACCTTAGTCATCACCGGCGCAGCCTCCGGTTTCGGTCTTGAATTCGCGCGACTCGGCGCGGCGCGTGGCGACAACATCGTGATGTGCGATGTTGAACAGACTGCGCTTGATGCGGCCCGTGACGAGATCGCCACATTGGGTGCGCAAGTTCACGCGGCGCGCGTTGACGTGTCAAACGCAGAGGCGATGGACGCGCTAGCGGCGGACGTGAAAGCGAAATTCGGTGCACCGCATTGGGTATTCAACAACGCAGGCGTCGGCTCCGGCGGCCTCGTGTGGGAGAACACGCTCAAGGATTGGAATTGGGTGTGGGGCGTAAATGTGATGGGTGTGGTGCACGGCGTGCGCGCGTTTACGCCGATGATGCTCGAAGCGGCCAAGGCTGATCCTAACTATCGCGGCTGCCACATCAACACAGCCTCCATGGCAGGCTTGCTCAACGCGCCGACGATGGGCGTGTACAACGTCTCGAAACACGCGGTGGTTTCGCTCACTGAATCGCTGTATCACGATCTGAAATTGGTGAGCGATCAAGTGACCGCGGCGCTGCTTTGCCCGTTTTTCGTGCCCACCGGAATTTCGAAATCGCATCGTAATCGCCCTGAGGATTTGAAGAATGATGCGAAGCCGACGCTCTCGCAAATGGTTGCGCAGATGCAGAGTGACAAAGCGGTGAGTTCCGGCAAGATCACCGCCGCAGATGTTGCCAAGCGCGTGTTTGAAGCGGTGGAAGCGGGTGAGTTCTACATCTACTCGCATCCGCAAGCGTTGAAGAGCGTAGAGGTGCGCATGCACGACATCGTGGATCAAAAGAATCCGACCGATCCGTTTGCGGATAAACCGGAGATCAGCGCGTGGCTGAAAGAAAAGCTGCGCGTGTAGTCTGCCCCTGCGGTGGTGTGCCTGCGGGCGCGAGCTACGACGCCTGCTGTGGGCGCTATCACGCGGGCGCGCAACACTTGCAAGCGCCCACACCTGAAGCCCTCATGCGCTCGCGCTACAGCGCGTATGCGTTGGGGCTCGTCGATTACGTCCGAGACACGTGGCACGCCTCGACACGCTCAGAAACGTTAGCGCGTTTCGATGCAGCGGATAAATGGCTCGGGCTTCAAATCAAGGATGCACCGCGAGCCATTGACGACGAAGGTTTCGTCGAGTTCGTGGCTAGGAGCAAACCGAAAGGCGGCGGTGCCGCGAGTCGTTTGCACGAACGGTCGCGCTTTGTTCGCGAAGCTGGGTATTGGCTCTATATCGATGGCGTGATTCTGTAGGCGCGAGCTTGACCGCGCTCAAATGCATTCGATGTCTAAGAAGTGCGGTCAAATCGCGCTGAAAATTTGCTGTGTTCGTAGCGCGGCCAAGTCCGCGCCTACATCCCTAGGATGCGCCGAAACGCCGCCACGTTGCTCCACGACCGTACAGCTCCCATCGCCTCTCGCATTGGCATCCACTGAAACGCCGTGTGTTCATCGGGCGCGAGATACGGGGTGAATGTGTCCTTCACGCAGAGCGCGAAACAGCGCTCGCGATTGTGCGTCGTTCCCGGTGGATAGCGGTGCCGAAATTCGGGATATATCGCGAACACGTTTTCGTAGTTGAGATCCGTGAGCACGCCATGCTTGTCGGCATCGATGCCCACTTCCTCTGCAACCTCACGAATCGCGGTTTCTCGCCAAGACTCATTCAAGTCTTGCGAACCGGTAACCGATTGCCAGAAACAAAGCGGCGGTGTCCGCTCAATGAGCAGCGTTTCGAGCACAGGCGTATGGATAACGACCAGAACAGAGCGAGGAACTTTAAGTGGCTTCAACGGGGTACTTCATAAGCGTGCGGGTGCGATTGCGGCACTATACGAGCACGACGTTAAACGCCTTATCGCGCTCTTGCCACCATTCACTCGCTTCATCAAGGAGATCAATGAGCGTGTCCCAATCTTCGCCAAAGCGTTTCTTCGCGGCGGCGCTATCGATAATCACAATCGAGTAGCCTGACGCCTTGGCCCAATCAGCGTCCATTAAACAATCGGCGAGCGCGTCCCAGTTGTGGCCGAAATGCTTCGGGAGTTTGAAATGCTCACCGATCGCTTCCATCAGTGACTTCTTGGTGCGTTTCCCAGATAAATCGAGGACAAGAAGCTTTTCTGCGGCTAAGTCAATTATTTGATTTTTCATTCGTTAGCCCAATTATTTTGTGGCGATGCACTGAAAAGATTTGTAATGATCGGCCGTGTAAAAACATTCGTTTGCCGCCCGCTGATCGCCGCCGCACACGATGCGCCTTGCGCCGCGGTGCTTAACCCCTGGTGTGCGAACGGTGTATTCCTTGTAGTGACCACGCGCTTGACGGGGCAGGATGCGCTCCCGGTTCTGAAACGTAATCCCGTCGCGGTCATGCGGAAACGGGCCGCCCGAGCGAATGAGGGCGAGCGTGTCTCGTCCTTGCTTGGGTAGGTCCCGTTCGCTGATGCTTTCGGCGAGCGGGCAGCTTGAGCGCGCTGACACTGTGGTGGTCAAGCCGAGAGCTGCAACGACTGCAACTGTTGCAAGCCCGCACGACAACCCCTTCGAGCAGCGCCTACCTGTCGCCGCGGACGCGAAGGCGGTATTGAGTTTATTGACGAAAGAAGTAACCATAAATTCTTGAATCGGAGTTGGATCTAGCGCGGGGCGCATACGTACCCCGCTATTGTTGGTTCATGTAAGCGATCTTGATGCACTGATCCTCGACGACTGCGATGCCCGCTGCTTGAGCGATCTCGCGCGCCTCAGCGCTCGTCACGCCGAGCTGCATCCACAGCACGCTCGGCAATGGCGACATACGAACGATCTCGCGAGCGACGCTTGGCATGTCCTCGCTCTTTCTGAAGCAATCTACGACATCCACTGCACCTTCAATGTCGGCGACGCTTGCAACACAACGAACGCCAAGAATTTCACTGCCAGCGAAATTGGGATTCACTGGGACAATTTCAAATCCGAAGCGCTGCATCGTGCGGGCAACGTCAAAGCTGGGTCGATCTGGCTTTGCAGAGAGCCCTACGATCGCAATGCGTTGTCCAGAGACGAGTCGCACCCTGATCCCGCTTAGCGAAGCCGACGGAAAGACGAAATCGAGTCATTCATGCCCGGTGGCATTTGAGCGTATTGACCCGGCCCTGCGGTGAAACAACGCCCGCCGTAGTTATCGTGTTCGCAAAACTGCCAAGTGCCCCAGCTAATAAACATGCCCGATGCGCGATCATTGAATTGGGAGTCGCGCAGCGATGGCACGTCGCCCGTTGCCCGCAGAGTTGCGCCGCCAAAATCAGCATGTTCAAACAACCAGAGCGGATGACGCGTACGCGGCCCGTTTGCATCAAACACCGTGTAGTTGCCGCCGCTTGGATTGAGCCCACTCCACACCGGTTCGCGGGTGATCTGGCGGATTGAGGAAACCGCGCGATCAAGCTGTGGTGGCAAACGGCGGTAGTCGCCAGGGCCGAATGTCATGCAAACGCCGCTAAAGTCGCGGTTCTCGCACATCTCCCAGGTTCCGCCGAATACTCGCATCGATTGGATTCGATCATTGAAACCAGTGTTGCGCAGATTCGGGATATCGCCATCGAGGGTGACCGCTTGGCCGGTGAAATTCGGATCGGTAAACACTTCGACTCGGGTGCGATCATACGGCTGCGGCTGATAAGTGGAGTTTCCATAGGAGCCGATCGGACCAGCTATTACAGGCCCCGGCCCCGCGGTGACTGGCTCGGAGGGCGGCCGCGCGGGTGGCGCGGAATTTTGAGCCGGTGCGAGCGAGCGAGCGGAAACAATGCGGTTCTCGAGCTGCGAACCCAAATCCGGGTAGTTGCCCGGAGGCAGCGCCTGACAGCGGCCCCGGAAGTTGAAGTCGGTGCAAATTTCCCATGTGCCGCCGGTCACAATCGCCGACGACGTGCGGTCATTGAATCCCGCGCGGCCCAAATCGCCCGCGCTTTGCTCCAGAGTGAGTGTGCGACCGCGATATTGGCGTGATTCGAAGAGTTGCAACTTCGGCGCGACATAGCCGACTGCAGGCGTGCCGTAGGTGACATCGCGCACTGAAAGAATCGCGTCAATGCCGCGTCCGCCTACCTCCCGATAATCTCCGGGCGTGAGTCTGCGACACTCTCCGGCAAAGTTTTGGCCGGTACAAACTTCCCAAACACCTGAGGCGACGCGCACAGAGCGGGCTGAGCCAATGGCTAGATAGGGTTCAGAGCGCGAGAGCTGCGCGAACGATCCGTAGAAATCCCGCTCGCTGTAAATCAGAATTTCGGCTGACAGCGCGACGCTCGAAGCTGCAAAAGCAGCGGTCGCAAGCAGTACGCGACGCCATGTTTGAGATTGTGTGGCCACAAAGCCTCCCTATTTTTGGGTGAATCTTTTCGTAAGGTCGGGCAATCGGAAGAATGCGCCCGACAGAGTGAGAACGTCGCAAGAAGACGCTCGTTGACGCCCGACAAAGCGTAACCCATCGTGATTCGAATCGCCACATTGTGAACGTAAACGAACCTAGCGTTTCGGAACTATTCCCGGCTGAGCGTGGGAGCCACTTGTAAACATCGCGCAAAATCTTGAGTTTGCAATTTCGGGGAAGCGTCATGCGCGAACGGTGGGTCATTGGAAATTGGAAAATGAACGGCACATTGCCGCGAAACGCAGCGCTGTTAGACGCGCTGAAAGCGTCTGCGCCTACAAGGGCGAAATTGGCCGTTTGTGTGCCGAGCGTCTATCTGGCTCAGGCGTCTGCGCTCTTGGCTGGCAGCGCCATTGCTTGGGGCGCGCAGGACGTCAGCGCCAATGCTGACGGTGCATACACCGGGCAAATTTCTGCTTCAATGCTTCAAGAGTTCGGGGCAAAGTTTGCAATAGTTGGCCACTCAGAACGTCGCCTATTTAACGCTGAGTCCAACGAGGATGTGGCGAAAAAGGCAGATGCTGCTGCAATGGTCGGTATACGTCCCGTCATCTGTGTGGGCGAAAGCTTGGCAGAACGAGCGGAAGATCGCGCCGAAGCGGTTGTTTGCGCGCAACTTGCGGCGTGTGCCGAGGTATTGGCGAAATTCCCCGCGCTTGCGATCTTGGCCTATGAGCCCGTGTGGGCGATTGGCACTGGCAAAACGGCTACACCCGCGCAAGCCGAAGCGATGCACGCGTTTTTGCGGCGCGAACTCGCAAAAATTTCAGCCGCAGCGGCGAATGTCCCAATTCTTTACGGAGGCAGCGTAAAGCCAAGCAATGCAGCGGAGTTGTTTGCGCAACCGAACATTGATGGCGGCCTCATTGGCGGCGCTTCTCTCGTGGCCGCTGACTTTGTGGCGATTGCGGCGGCTTAACGCAGACGGACTTGGTGCGGCAATCGGGCACGCAATCGCTACGTCAGTAATCTGAGCGTTTGCTCTGCGCCGATGGGTATCAGGCGGAGCGATGCCGCCAACCCCCCGAAATTCGCGTCCTTGAGGATTTTGGGCTCAGCAGTCGAGATCCTAAAGCGCGTAAATCGTGGTGGAAATTCTCTGTCGGGGCAAACACGATAAGTAGTTTCGATATATAATTTCGGGCTATGGAAATTTTGCATTCCCTCATGCTTGCAGTGCATCTGCTGACGGCGGTTTCAATCGTCGTTCTCGTGCTGCTCCAGCAAGGAAAAGGGGCCGACATGGGCGCCGCGTTCGGTACCGGTTCGGCGGGTAGTGTTTTTGGCGCAGCGGGATCGGCTAACTTTTTGAGTCGGTCTACGGCTGTTGCGGCGACGGTGTTTTTCGCTACGAGCGTTGCTCTCACGTACTACGGCGCAAAAGCGCCGAGTGCGTCTGGCGGCGTTATGCAGGGAGTTACAACATCGGAGCCAGCGAAGAAAGATGCTGCTGCGCCAGATAAAGCGCCAGCTGCTGGAGCGCCTGCCGAGCCCAAGCAAGACGTTCCAAAGTAATTAGTTTTTTAGCCGTCGTGGTGAAATTGGTAGACACGCTATCTTGAGGGGGTAGTGGCGAAAGCTGTGCGAGTTCGAGTCTCGCCGACGGCACCATACAGTAGAAGCATCCGCGCGTAGTACGGGGATGCAACAAAAAGGGCGGAGCAGCAGTGCGCCGCCTTTTTTTTGGCTTCCCACGCCGGGGGAGCTGATGGCACAAGCCTTCAATCGGCGTCGCAAACGAAATTACATCGGTCATGACACTCGAAGCCTACGTCCCGATTCTGATCTTTATGATCGTTGCGCTCGCCTTCGGTGGCGTTTTGATGGGAGTAGGTTGGCTCATCTCCCCGGCGAAGCCCGACGACAAAAAGCTCGCGCCGTATGAGTGCGGCTTCGAAGCGTTTGAGGATGCGCGGATGCGGTTCGACGTGCGCTATTACCTCGTCGCCATTCTTTTCATTTTGTTTGACTTGGAAATCGCGTTCCTCTTCCCTTGGGCAGTCGCACTCATGGATCTAGGCGCGTGGAGTGCAGGTTTCTGGGCAATGATGGTGTTTCTGGGCATCTTGACCGTAGGTTTTATCTACGAATGGAAGCGCGGCGCATTGGACTGGGAATGAGTTCTTTCGCTAAACCAAAAATTACTTTGTCGCTCGCGACTTGTCGCGCAGTCGCACTGCCTGCGTCGCGGCTTCGCGCTCTTTTTGATTTATCGAAAGAGCATCGCGCTAGAGGAATGGAAGTATGAGTCTCGAAGGCGTACTAGAAAAAGGGTTCGTAACGACCACGGCCGACACCGTCATCAACTGGGCGCGAAACGGCTCAATGTGGCCGATGACGTTTGGTCTTGCATGCTGTGCAGTGGAGATGATGCACGCAGGTGCGGCGCGTTACGATCTGGATCGTTTCGGCATCGTGTTTCGGCCGAGTCCGCGTCAATCCGACGTGATGATCGTGGCTGGAACGTTGTGCAACAAGATGGCACCCGCGCTTCGTAAGGTGTACGACCAAATGGCCGAGCCGCGTTGGGTGATCTCGATGGGCTCATGCGCGAACGGCGGCGGTTATTACCACTACAGCTATTCCGTCGTTCGCGGTTGTGATCGCATTGTTCCAGTCGATGTCTACGTGCCGGGCTGCCCACCGACCGCAGAAGCGTTGATCTACGGCATTATTCAGTTGCAAAACAAAATTCGCCGCACCAACACGATTGCGAGGGCGTAACGATCATGATGTTTGTTGCTTCGCAATTTCCCACGATCATGATCGTTTCCCTCACCCTCAGTCCCTCTCCCAGTGGGAGAGGGAAAAACGTTGGCTCGGAAGGGTGGGTGCGCTGATGCTCAACGAAATCGTCACCAAGGCGCTCGGCGACAAGATCAAGAATCTGTCGACCGCGCTCAACGAGCTCACCGTGGAAGTGGCGGCGAGCGACTGGATCGCCGCATGTACAGCGCTTCGTCATGATCCCGAATGCAGGTTCGAGTCGCTCATCGATTTATGTGGGGTTGACTATTCTGCTTATGAAGGCCACGCCCATAAAGAACAGGGTTTTTCCGTTGTTTGTCATTTGCTGTCTGTAAGCTTGAACCAGCGCGTGCGAATCCGCTGCTTCGCCGAGCACAACGAGTTTCCCGTAGCCGCATCACTCGTCGATGTCTGGCCCGCGGCCAACTGGTACGAGCGCGAGGCATTCGATCTCTACGGAATCGTATTCGAGGGCCATCCAGATTTGCGCCGAATCCTTACCGATTACGGCTTTGTCGGTCATCCGTTCCGCAAAGATTTTCCGACCACAGGTTACGTTGAAATGCGCTACGACCCCGAGCAGCGTCGAGTCGTGTATCAGCCGGTCACGATTGAGCCGCGCGAGAACGTGCCGCGTGTGGTTCGCGAAGAATCATATGCAGGATAAAGCAGGTTAATCATGGCTGAAATCCGCAACTACACAATGAAATTTGGCTCCGGCCGTTCGCTGCGCTCACTTAACTTGCGTTGCAAGTTAGCCTTCGCCGAAATTCATTCTCTCGGTAGTAACGCAGTTGTTTTGCAAACGGGAGCGATCTAATGGCCGAGATTCGTAATTACACGATGAATTTTGGACCGCAGCATCCGGCGGCCCACGGCGTATTGCGCCTCGTGCTCGAACTCGACGGTGAAACGATCATTCGCGCCGATCCACACATCGGCCTCTTGCATCGCGCAACAGAAAAGCTCGCTGAGTCGAAAACGTATTTGCAGTCGTTGCCGTACATGGATCGTCTCGACTACGTGTCGATGATGGCGAACGAGCATGCGTACTGCATGGCGATCGAAAAGCTCGCAGGCATTGAGGTTCCGCTTCGTGCGCAGTACATCCGCGTGATGTTCGATGAGATCACACGCAATTTGAATCACTTACTCTGGCTCGGATGCCACGCGCTCGACGTGGGCGCGATGACCGTGTTCCTCTACTGTTTCCGTGAGCGCGAAGACCTCTTCGACATGTACGAAGCGGTGTCCGGTGCGCGCATGCACGCTGCGTACTATCGCCCGGGCGGCGTGTATCGCGATTTGCCCGATTCGATGCCGCAGTACACCGCGTCAAAGATTCACAACGCGAACGCAATCAAAAAGATGAACGAGAACCGTGGCGGTTCTTTGCTTGATTTCATCGAAGATTTTTCGAATCGCTTCCCGAAGTACATCGACGAATACGAGACGCTTCTCACCGATAACCGTATTTGGAAGCAGCGTACGGTTGGCATTGGTGTTGTCACGCCGGAGCGCGCGATGGCGCTCGGCTTCACCGGCGCGATGCTTCGCGGTTCGGGTGTTGCGTGGGACTTGCGCAAGAAGCAGCCCTATGAGGTCTATGACAAGATGGACTTCGACATTCCGGTTGGCGTCAATGGCGATTGCTACGATCGTTACCTCGTGCGCATCCAAGAGATGCGCGAATCGAACAAAATCATCAAGCAGTGCATCGCTTGGTTGCGCGCGAATCCAGGCCCCGTGATTTCAGACAATCACAAGGTCGCCCCCCCTTCACGTGAAAACATGAAGGAAAATATGGAAGAGCTGATTCACCATTTCAAGCTCTTCACCGAAGGGATGCACGTGCCGCCGGGCGAAGCGTACGCCGCGGTGGAGCATCCGAAAGGCGAGTTCGGCGTATACATCGTCTCCGACGGAGCAAACAAACCCTACCGCTTGAAGTTGCGCGCACCAGGGTTCGCGCACCTCGCAGCGCTCGATGAAATGAGCCGTGGCCACATGATCGCCGACGTGGTCGCCATCATTGGAACGCAGGACATCGTGTTCGGAGAGATCGACAGGTAATTGATGATGAGCCTCTCTACAGAAGCATTAAAAAAAATTGATCGCGAAGTCGCGAAGTTTCCTGCTGACCAGAAGCAGTCGGCGGTGATGGCGGCGTTAACGATTGCGCAGAAGGAACACGGTTGGCTCTCATCGGAGACGATGCAGGAAATCGCGGGCTATCTCGGCATGCCGCCGATTGCGGTGTACGAGGTTGCGAGCTTCTACACGATGTACAACTTGAAGCCCGTTGGCAAATACAAGCTATCGATTTGTACGAATCTGCCGTGCCAGTTACAGGGCTCGACGCTTTGCGCGGAGCACGCGAAGAAGAAACTTGGCATCGAATACGGCGAGACGACCGCTGATGGTCAGTTCACGTTGAAAGAGGGCGAATGCTTTGGCGCCTGCGGCGATGCACCGGTATTCCTCGTGAACGATCGTGACATGCGCGTGAAGATTACCCCTGACAAATTCGATCAGATGATCGACGCATTGAAGGCATAAAGGAAGTATTGCTATGCACTTCGGTCCACACATCAACCCCACGATCTTCGCCGATCTGAAGATCGACGATCCCAACGATTGGCGCATTGGCGCGTATCAGAAGCGCGGCGGCTACGAAGCGCTGAGAAAAATTCTCGAAAATAAGATTCCGCAAGACGAAGTGATTGCGGAAGTGAAGAAATCCGCGCTTCGCGGTCGCGGCGGCGCAGGCTTCCCGACCGGGCTCAAGTGGAGCTTCATGCCGCGCCAGTTCCCAGGGCAAAAGTATCTCGTGTGCAATAGCGACGAGGGCGAGCCAGGCACGTTCAAGGATCGCGACATTCTTCGCTACAACCCACATATGGTCATCGAAGGCATGGCCATCGCCGCCTACGCGATGGGCATTTCGGTGGGCTACAACTACATTCACGGCGAAATTTTTTCGACGTACGAATTGTTTGAAGAGGCGTTGGAGGAGGCGCGTGCGGCGGGCTTCTTGGGCAACAATATTCTCGGCTCAGGCTTCGATTTTCAGCTACACGCGTTTCACGGTTTCGGCGCCTATATTTGCGGCGAAGAAACGGCGCTGCTCGAATCGCTCGAAGGCAAAAAAGGTCAACCGCGCTTCAAACCGCCATTCCCTGCGAGCTTTGGTTTGTACGGCAAACCCACGACGATCAATAACACCGAAACCTTCGCGGCTGTGCCGTGGATCATTCGTAACGGCGGCGAATCGTTCTTGAATTTGGGTTTGCCGAATAACGGCGGGACGAAACTCTTCTCGGTCTCGGGTGACGTCAAACGTCCCGGCAACTATGAAGTGCCGCTCGGTACGCCGTTTGCAAAATTGCTCGAGCTCGCGGGCGGTATGCGTGGCGGTCGCAAGCTGAAAGGTTGCATCCCGGGTGGTTCCTCGATGCCCGTCATCCCCGGCGCGCAGATGATGGAAACCAACATGGATTACGACTCGATCGCGAAAGCCGGATCAATGTTGGGTTCCGGCGCGGTTATCGTGATGGATGAGACGCGCTGCATGGTGAAGTCGCTGTTGCGCTTGTCCTATTTCTATTACGAAGAATCCTGCGGTCAATGCACGCCCTGTCGCGAAGGCACCGGTTGGCTCTGGCGGATGGTGAGCCGCATTGAAAACGGTCAAGGTCGCGCGGAAGACCTCGATATGCTGAATAGCGTGGCTGACAACATTCAAGGCCGCACAATTTGCGCGTTGGGCGATGCTGCTGCGATGCCAGTGCGCGCGTTCGTGAAGCATTACCGCGACGAATTCCAGTATCACATCGACAACAAGCGTTGTCTCGTCCCGGCATACGTTTAAATTTTTTGGCCACAGATGAACACAGATAAACACAGATTTTTCACGATAGGCGACGCGCGTCATCTGTGTTCATCTGTGTGCATCTGTGGCGAAGTTTTTTCTCGCGAGTCGCGAGAGTGTTTTGAATTTCAAGAGTTCGCTCGATGATCAACGTAGAAATCGACGGCAAAGCAGTTCAGGTTCCACCGGGCTCAACGGTGATGGATGCGGCTACGCAGGTAGGCGCATACGTTCCTCATTTTTGCTATCACAAGAAACTCTCGATCGCGGCGAACTGCCGTATGTGTTTGGTTCAAGTTGAGAAAGCGCCGAAGCCGCTTCCCGCCTGCGCCACACCCGTGACCGAGGGCATGAAAGTGTTCACCGCGAGCGACTACGCGAAAAAAGCGCAGCAATCGGTGATGGAATTCCTGCTGATTAACCACCCGCTTGATTGCCCGATTTGCGATCAAGGCGGCGAATGTCAGCTGCAAGATTTGGCGGTCGGCTACGGTAAGTCGGAATCGCGCTACAAGGAAGAAAAGCGCGTCGTGTTCGTGAAGAACATCGGCCCGCTCGTCTCAGCAGAAGAAATGAGCCGTTGCATTCAGTGCACGCGCTGTGTTCGCTTCGGTCAGGAAGTGGCTGGCATCATGGAGCTCGGCATGGGCGGCCGTGGCGAGCATTCCGAGATTCTCTCGTTCGTCGGCAAGAGCGTCGATTCCGAGCTCTCTGGCAACATGATCGATGTGTGCCCCGTTGGCGCGCTCACTTCGAAGCCATTCCGCTACAGCGCTCGCACCTGGGAATTGCAACGCAGGAAGAGCGTGAGCCCGCACGACGGTTTGAATGCAAACCTGCAGGTGCAAGTGAAAGGCGATCGTGTGATGCGCGTGCTGCCGCTCGAAAACGAAGCGGTGAACGAGTGCTGGATTTCTGATCGCGACCGTTTCAGCTACGAAGGTTTGTATGCTGACGATCGTGTGACATCACCGATGGTGAAAGTCGATGGTGAGTGGCAACAGGCGTCGTGGCAAGATGCGCTCACTGCTGCCGCCGAAGCGATCGCAACGAACGCGAAGCAACATGGCGGCAACGAAGTGTCGTTCCTTGTGGGACCGCACGCGACGCTTGAAGAGTCGTTTCTCGCGAAGCAAGTCGCTAGCGCGGTCGGTTCTGGCAGCATCGATCATCGCCTTCGCGTGACTGACGAATCGCTTGACAAAGCGGGTGGTATTCCGTGGCTCGGTCGTAAGTTCACCGACTTCGCGAGCGTGGATCGCTTCCTCGTGATCGGTTCGAACTTGCGTCAGGAGCAACCGCTCGTCGCAAGCCGTATTCGTCAACGCATCAAAAAAGGTGCGACGCTTGCCGTGGTGAATGCGACCGATGACGATTTGCTCTGTCCGGTCGCGGCAAAAGCCATCGTGAAGCCATCGCAATTGCGCGATGCGCTTGCGGGCGTCGCGCTCTCGCTCGCGAAGCGATTAGAGAAAACAGCTCCAAGCGTAAACGCCCAGTTTGTTCAGGGCAGCGAAGAAATCGCTGCGAATCTTGTTACGGGTAAAAATGTCGCTGTATTGCTCGGAGACCTTGGGCAATCAAGCCCAGAGGCTTCGCAGATTGAAGCGCTCGCTTCAGCAATTGCTTCGATGCTTGGCGGCACGGTTGGGCGTCTCTCAGCGTCCGCTGCTGCGATGGGCGCTTACGTCGCGGGCGCGGCGCCATCGTCACATGGCAAGAGCGCACATGTTGCCCTCACAAAGGGCAGCAAAGCATTCGTGTTGATCGGCTGTGAACCGGAAGCCGATAGCGCCGCGGGTGGCCAAGCCCTCGCGTCGCTCAAATCGGCCGACAAAGTGGTCGCGCTGACATCGTTCGCCTCGGCAACGATGAAAGAGTACGCCGACATCATCCTCCCAGTAGCGCCGTTCACTGAAACCTCTGGAACCTATGTTTCGCAAGACGGCACCGTGCAATCGTTCACGGGCGTCGTGCGACCGCTCGGCGAAACACGTCCTGGCTGGAAAGTGCTGCGCGTACTCGGCGATCTCTTGCACGCGAACGTCGGCACGTTTAACTCAAGTGACGACGTGAAGAAAGCGTCCCTCGCGAACTTCAGTGACGCTCAGCTGGGCGTGAAGCCGACGTCGGTGAGCACAAACGGAGTTGGTAGTGACAACACGCTCGAACGCGTCGCTGACCTGCCGATTTATCACGCCGATCCGCTGGTACGCCGTGCAACCTCGCTGCAGCGTTCCGCCTACGCGAAGCAGGCGCGTGTGCGTATGAACGCGGAAACTGCGAAGAGCCTGGGGCTCACGCACGGCGCGTCGGTGCGAGTCGAGCAGGGCGGAAGTGCTGTAGTCGCGAGTCTCGCGGTGGATTCAACAGTCGCGACGAACGTGGTGCGTGTGCCATTCGCCACTGAAGTGTCGTCCGCGCTTGGCGCGGCAACCGCTGCAATCAAGGTGAGCGCGGTATGAACCCAATCGAGCAATTGATGATGTGGGGGCTGGGTACGAACTACCCGACGCTCGCTTATGCGATTTGGACGCTCTTGAAAATTCTCGTGATCGTGGTTCCGATTACGCTTTGCGTCGCCTTCCTCACACTCTGGGAGCGCAAGGTCATCGGTTGGATGCAGGTTCGTATCGGCCCCAATCGCGTGGGTTACGGCTGGTTGCAACCGTTCGCCGATGTGTTGAAGCTCCTGTTCAAAGAGATCATCATCCCGACGGGCGCGAACAAAGCGCTTTTCTATATCGCGCCGTTGCTCGCCATCGGTCCTGCGCTGGCCGCGTGGGCCGTGGTGCCGTTCGGCGATCAGAAGATGCTGTCTGACATCAACGCCGGGTTGCTCTACATCCTCGCGCTGACTTCCGTCGGCGTGTACGGCGTAATCCTCGCCGGTTGGGCATCAAACTCGAAATACGCGTTTCTTGGCTGCCTTCGCTCTGCAGCCCAAATCGTTTCGTACGAAATCGCGATGGGTTTCGCGCTCGTTGGTGTGTTGATGGCTGCGGGCAGCTTGAATTTGGCGGCCATTGTGAACGCGCAATCGGGCGGTTTGCACCAGTGGTATTTCATTCCGCTGTTGCCACTCTTCGTTGTGTATTTCATCTCTGGTGTCGCCGAAACGAACCGTCACCCGTTTGACGTGGCCGAAGGCGAATCCGAAATCGTTGCGGGTTTCCATGTGGAGTATTCGGGTGTCACGTTCGCGGTGTTCTTCCTTGCTGAATACGCGAACATGATCCTGATCGCGCTGTTGACCAGTTTGCTGTTCTTGGGCGGATGGCTGTCGCCGTTCCCGATCACCAATGAGCTCAAGGTGTTCGGCATGACGCCGTTTGGCGATGGATTCTTCTGGCTAGCGCTGAAAGTCTTCGTCGTTTTGTTCTTTTTTCTCTGGATCCGCGCATCGTTCCCACGTTATCGCTACGACCAGATCATGCGCTTGGGCTGGAAAGTGTTCATTCCGGTCACGCTCGTATTCATTTTGTTCCTTGCGGTGATCATGCAGACACCGTGGGGCGCAGCGTTCCATTGAGGTTGAAATGGTTGCTTCACTGAAACATTACTTTCAGAGCTTCCTGCTCTATGAACTGTGGAAGGGGCTCGCCTTGACCGGGCGCCACATGTTTCATCGCAAAATCACCGTGCAGTTCCCTGAGGAAAAAACGCCGCAAAGCCCGCGATTCCGTGGGCTTCACGCGTTACGCCGCTATGAAAACGGCGAAGAGCGCTGTATTGCTTGCAAGCTTTGCGAAGCCGTATGCCCCGCAATGGCGATCACGATTGAATCGGGCGTTCGCGAAGACGGCACCCGTCGCACCACGCGCTACGACATTGATCTCACAAAGTGCATCTTCTGCGGCTTCTGCGAAGAAAGCTGTCCTGTTGATTCCATCGTCGAGACGCGTCACCTGGAATATCACGGTGAAAAGCGTGGCGACCTTTACTACACGAAAGAAATGCTGCTCGCTGTGGGCGACCGGTATGAGAAGCAAATTGCCGCAGATCGCGCGGTAGACGCACGTTATCGGTGATCTTCACTCTACTTTGAACGTTTGTTCCGCACGCTGCGGAATGATCGGTTAGGAGCGCAGGCGGGGGCCAGTTCTTGTTCGAACTGGGCCGCACAATGCAAAAACAAACATGCCAGATTTAGCCACCATCGTCTTTTACGTTTTCTCGGGGATCTTGTTGCTATCAGCAACACGCGTGATCTCTGTGAAAAACCCTGTGCACGCCGCACTGTTCCTCGTGCTCGCGTTCTTCTCCGCTTCCGCGCTCTGGATGCTTTTGAAGGCGGAGTTCCTCGCGATCGCGCTCGTGCTCGTGTACGTGGGCGCTGTGATGGTGCTCTTTCTCTTCGTTGTGATGATGCTCGACGTGAATTTCGAAGAGTTGCGTAAGCAGTTCAAGAGCCATTTGCCAGTCGCGCTTTTGGTCGGGGCCGCCGTGCTCGTTGAGATGGTGCTGGTTATGCGCCTTGCCTTCAAGGGCCAGTCGGGCCCGACCGGAACCACCAACGCGATCGTTGTCGACGGCAGCAATACAAAAGCCCTCGGCCTCGAACTGTTCACGAAGTACATCTACGCGGTGGAAATCGCGGGTGTGCTCTTGCTGGTGGCAATCGTTGCAGCGATCGCACTCACGTTGCGTGATCGCCGCGAAACAAAATACCAGAATCCGGGCGAGCAGGTGCTTGTGAAACGTGAACAACGCCTCCGTGTATTGAAGATCGACGCTGAAAC
The DNA here is from genome assembly GCA_013298765.1 of Betaproteobacteria bacterium. Taxonomy (GTDB): domain Bacteria; phylum Pseudomonadota; class Gammaproteobacteria; order Burkholderiales; family Casimicrobiaceae; genus Casimicrobium. Next base: position 375,546 of record JAAFJA010000001.1, on the reverse strand, counting down.
GCCTACTGCTGCTGAAACGGCCGCTCCTGAAGGGGGCAAACAATAATGTTGCCCGAACCAACACTTACTTCATATCTGACGGTCGCCGCGTTGCTGTTCACGATCAGCGTGATAGGCATTTTCTTGAATCGTCGCAACGTCATCATTTTGCTGATGACCATTGAGCTCATGCTTCTCGCGGTGAACTTGAACTTCATCGCGTTCTCAAGCTACCTCGGTGATATCTCGGGGCAAGTCTTCGTGTTCTTCATCCTGACCGTGGCCGCCGCTGAGTCAGCGATCGGGCTCGCGATCCTCGTCGTGCTCTTCCGTAACGTGGGTTCGATTGACGTGAACCAAATCGGAAAGCTGAAGGGGTAAGCGCATGAAACTCTCTTATCTCATCGTTGCTTTCGCCCCATTGGTAGGGGCCATCCTCGCGGGCTTGTTTGGGAAACAGATCGGTCGCAAGGGCGCGCACACAGTGACGATTCTTGGTGTGGCGATTTCATTCATCGCTTCATGCGTCGTGTTCGCCGACGTGCTTGCTGGAAATACGTTTAACGGACCGCTCTACACCTGGATGGTCTCTGGGGGCGTGCGTTTCGAAGTTGGTTTTTTGATTGACAAACTCACCGTCACGATGATGTTGGTGGTGACGTCTGTGTCGCTCATGGTGCATATCTACACCATCGGCTACATGGAAGAAGATCCGGGCTACCAACGCTTCTTCAGCTACATCTCGCTGTTCACCTTCTCGATGTTGATGCTTGTGATGAGCAACAACTTCTTGCAACTCTTCTTCGGTTGGGAAGCGGTCGGGCTAGTGTCGTATCTCCTGATTGGCTTCTGGTACAAAAAGCCAACGGCAATCTTCGCCAACATGAAAGCGTTCCTCGTGAACCGCGTAGGCGATTTGGGCTTCTTGCTCGGCATTGGTCTCGTGCTCGCGTACACGGGAAGCCTTGATTACAAAACGGTGTTCGAGAAAGCGCCAGCGCTTAAAGACATCGCGATCCTGATGGGGCCGTTTGGCGTCGTGTCGCTCATGACTGCGACCTGCATCCTGCTTTTCATCGGCGCAATGGGTAAATCAGCGCAGGTTCCGCTTCACGTTTGGCTACCGGATTCGATGGAAGGCCCAACTCCGATCTCTGCACTGATTCACGCAGCGACGATGGTGACGGCAGGCATCTTCATGGTGTCACGTATGTCTCCGCTGTTTGAGATGTCCACCACGGCGTTGTCCTTCGTGCTCATCATCGGCGCAACGACGGCGCTCTTCATGGGCTTCCTCGGCATCATTCAATACGACATCAAGCGCGTTGTGGCCTATTCGACGCTCTCGCAGCTCGGCTATATGACTGTCGCCCTCGGTGTTTCGGCGTATAGCGCAGCAATGTTCCACCTAGTAACGCACGCGTTTTTCAAAGCCTTGCTCTTCTTAGGAGCGGGCTCGGTGATTATTGGCATGCACCACAACCAAGACATTCGCTACATGGGCGGTGTCGCGAAGTACATGAAGATCACGTGGATCACATCACTTCTCGGCTCGCTTGCGCTGATTGGTTTCCCGTTCCTTTCGGGCTTCTATTCGAAAGACTCGATCATCGTTGCCGCAAGTCACAGCAAGATTTTCGGTTCGACCTACGCCTACATCGCCGTCGTCCTGGGCGTATTCGTCACCGCGTTCTATTCGTTCCGTATGTATTTCCTCGTGTTCCATGGGAAAGAGCGCTTTGACGAGGCGCCGCACGATGACCATCATCACGACGACCACGGTCATGGGCATAGCGGCAAACCGCACGAATCGCCTTGGGTCGTCACGCTCCCTCTCGTGTTGCTCGCGATTCCGTCCGCAATTCTTGGCGCGTTTATGTTTGAGCCAGCCATTATCAAAAATTGGTTTGGCTCCGTCGGCCCAACCGGAAAAGAAATCATCACCGTTGCCGCCGCAAACGACACACTCGCCGCGCTGCGTGAGCATGGCTACTCCTGGATTTCGATGGCGGTTCACGGCTTCATGACGGCGCCGTTCTGGCTCGCGATGGCAGGCGTTGCGCTTTCGTATTACCTCTACATCGTCAACCCAGCGTTGCCTGCGAAATTGCGCCAACAGTTCAGTGGCGTGGTCAAAGTGCTCGAAGAGAAATACTACTTTGATCGCTTCAACGAATTCTTCTTCGCGGGCGGTGCGCGCAAGCTTGGAGAAAACTTATTTAAGTTCGGCGATCGCGCCGTGATCGACGGAGCGATCGTCAATGGATCGGCCAACGGCGTGGGTTTGCTCGCAGGGTTGTTACGCCATATGCAGACAGGCTACATCTATCACTATGCCTTCGTGATGATGGCGGGGATTCTCGCCTTCCTTACTTGGCTGTTACTCCGTTAACGCGATAGAGTGGAAAAGAACGACACATCATGCTGCTCTCACTAGCTATTTGGATCCCGATCATCGGCGGTATCGCCGTGATGACCACCGCGAAAGACAAAGGCGCGAACGCGACTCGATGGATCGCGTTGCTCGCTGCACTTGCCGGATTTTTGGTCACGATTCCCCTCTACACAGGGTTTGATACGTCAACCGCTGCGCTCCAGTTTGTTGAGAAAGCGAGCTGGATCGAGCGCTACAACATCAACTATCACTTGGGTGTCGATGGCATCTCGATGTGGTTCGTGATCTTGAACAGCTTCATCACGATCTTTGTCGTCGTTGCCGGTTGGAAAGTGATCGAAGAGAAGCCAGCGCAGTATTTCGCAGCGTTTCTCATCATGTCCGGGCTCATCAATGGTGCGTTCGCGGCTGCCGATGCCGTGCTCTTCTACGTTTTTTTCGAAGCGATGCTGATCCCGATGTATCTCATCATCGGCGTGTGGGGTGGCCCGAATCGCGTTTACGCGGCGGTGAAGTTCTTCCTCTACACGTTGCTTGGCTCGCTTTTAATGCTGGTTGCGTTGCTATATCTCTACAACGTGTCTGGCGGCAGCTTCGAAATCGCGCAGTTCCACAAAGTGCCGCTCGCAATGAATCCGCAGATTCTGCTGTTCGTTGCGTTTTTCCTTGCCTTTGCGGTGAAGGTGCCGATGTGGCCAGTGCATACCTGGTTGCCCGATGCGCACGTCGAAGCGCCGACGGGCGGCTCGGTGGTGCTGGCAGCGATCACGTTGAAGCTCGGCGCATATGGTTTCCTGCGCTTCATCCTGCCAATCGTGCCCGATGCATCACGCTATCTCTCGCCGTTCGTGATTGCGATTTCGCTGATCGCGATTGTCTACATCGGTTTTGTCGCGCTCGTGCAAACCGACATGAAGAAACTCATCGCGTATTCGTCGATTTCGCACATGGGTTTTGTCACGCTCGGCTTCTTCCTATTCGTGGGGCCGCAGACGAGCGCGCTCGGCATCGAAGGTGGCCTTATGCAGATGATTTCGCACGGCTTCATCTCGGGTGCGATGTTCCTGTGTGTTGGTGTGCTGTACGACCGCATGCACACTCGCAACATTGCGGACTACGGTGGCGTGGTGAACACGATGCCGAAATTCGCAGCGTTCATGATGCTCTTCACCATGGCAAACGCTGGCCTGCCGGGCACGTCCGGTTTCATCGGCGAATTTACCGTGACGCTGGCGGCTGTGAAACAAGGCATGTTCTGGGTAGGCGCGGCCGCAGGTCTGACTTTGATCCTCGGCGCTGCCTACTCGCTGTGGATGTACAAGCGCGTGATCTTCGGCGAGATCGCGAACGACAACGTCCGCCAACTGACGGATATTGAACCGCGCGAGTTTTGGATGTTGGCTGCACTCGCGGTCTGCGTACTCGCGATGGGTATCTACCCCGCACCATTCACCGAAGTCATGCACCAGAGCGTGAATGAGCTGATCGCGCATGTCGCGAAATCGAAACTGTAACGAGGCGAATAAAACATGAAAGACCTCACCCTCGTTTCCCCGGAAATTGTTCTGCTCTCGCTCGCGTGCTTGATCCTCGTGGTCGATTTGTTCGTGCGCCGCGATCAGAAGCTCTACACATTCACCTGCGGCATTGCCGCACTCCTTTGGACCGCAGCCTACGTGTACGCAGTCGGCACGCCAATTGGCTCAGCGCCCCAGTACGCGTTCTCGAACTTGGTCGTAGTCGACGGTGTGGCGACGGTGCTCAAGCTCTCAATCCTGTTGTCGGCTGCCGTTGCCATGGGTTATTCGTGGCGATATCTGAAAAAGCATGATCTCGCCAATGGTGAATATGTGACGCTCGTGCTCCTCGGAACGCTCGGGATGCTCGTGATGGCATCCGCTGCGAACATGCTTACGGCGTACTTGGGGCTCGAGCTGCTGAGCTTGTCCATGTACGCCTTGGTTGCTTTGAAGCGTGACGACAAGATAGCGACCGAAGCGGCGATGAAGTATTTCGTACTCGGCGCGCTCGCCTCGGGCCTGTTGCTGTTCGGTATGTCGATCATTTACGGCGCGACTGCTTCGCTTGATCTCGACACAATCGGCGCCGCGCTCGCGAAAGGTAATCGCACAGCGATCGCGCTCGGTTTGATCTTCATCGCAGCGGGTGTCGCGTTCAAGCTCGGTGTCGTGCCGTTCCACATGTGGGTGCCCGATGTTTACAACGGCGCACCCACCGCGGTTACGCTTTTCCTCGGCACCGCACCCAAGGTCGCCGCGTTCGCGCTCGCCTATCGCTTGTTTAACGATGGACTCGCCGCCGCTATCGCCGATTGGTCGGTGATCCTCGCGGTAATCGCGACCCTTTCGGTGATTGTCGGAAACGTCATTGCGATTGCGCAAACGAATATCAAGCGGATGCTTGCGTACTCGGCAATTGCAAACATGGGCTTTTTGTTGCTCGGCATCGTCGCCGGCGGGAAAGAAGGATTTTCCGCTGCGCTCTTTTACGCAGTCGCCTACACGATCACTGGCCTAGTTTCGCTGGGGATCTTGGTGATGCTCTCAGCGCGCGGCGTTGAGTTCGACAACATCGACAACCTGAAGGGGTTGAACTCACGCTCGCCGTGGCTCGCGTTTCTGATGTTGCTCGCGATGTTCTCGCTGGCGGGCATTCCGCCAACGCTTGGATTCTGGGCAAAGCTCACAGTGATCGAGGCGGCCGTGAACGCCAACTATGTGTGGTTGGCCGTGATTGCCGTGCTCGCCTCGCTGGTCGGCGCGTTCTACTACCTGCGCGTGGTGAAGGTGATGTATTTCGCCGATGCCGAGCCGGGTGTGCTCGCGATGCCATCGCGCGGCGAGATGGTCCTTTTGTCAGCCAATGCCCTCGCCATTCTCGTACTCGGCGCGCTGCCAAGTGCGTTGCTCGCCATCTGCGTGAAGGCTGTGCAGGCATCCTAGCGTAAGATAGCTCTAGACGTGATCGCCCGATTTTTCTCGGGCTCACTGCGTTTTTTTGAGATTTTCAAGAGCGTGCATTTTCGAATCGAAGCCCAAGAATTACTTTGATTGCACGTTTTAGTTGTTTTCCATTGTGCGACGCCGACGTGAAGGAAGCGTGGCTGATGGCGATTTGCGCATTGAAACCTTGATCGAATCCGTCGCGAACGTCGCGCTCAGCAACGCGCTATTCTTAGCGCCTCGTTTTCAAACTTTCATCGACAAGCGTTGACGCTGCGTCCGGCTGCGTCCACTTGCGAACATCAAAGCCTCGTCATGACCGCAACGCTCACCTATCCAAACACGCAACTCCTCATCGACAACGTCTGGTGCGATGCCGCGTCCGGCAAATCAATCGCCGTCGTGAATCCTTCGACTGGCAGCGAAGCTGGGCGCGTTGCCCATTCGACCAAGGACGACTTGGATCGCGCGCTCGTTGCCGCGCAAAAGGGTTTTGCAACGTGGCGCAACATGACCGCCCTTGAGCGCTCCGACATCATGAGGAAGGCCGCAACGATTCTTCGCGAACGCGCAGAGCTGATCGCAACCTACATGACGATCGAGCAGGGCAAGCCACTCGCCGAATCCAAAGTGGAAGTGCTCTCGGGTGCGCAGATCATCGAATGGTTTGCCGAAGAGGCGCGTCGTGTTTACGGCCGCATCGTTCCACCGCGCAACATGAACACAACGGCGATGGTGTTGAAAGAGCCGGTTGGAGTCGTCGCGGCGTTCACTCCGTGGAACTTCCCGATTAACCAAGTCGTGCGCAAAGTGTCGGCCGCGCTTGCTACGGGCTGCTCAATCATCGTCAAAGCGCCAGAAGAAACACCGGCGTCGCCCGCTGAATTGATTCGCGCATTTGTGGACGCGGGGCTGCCCTCGGGCGTCGTGCAACTCGTGTTCGGTAACCCAGCTGAAATTTCGAGCTATCTGATCCCGCATCCAACCGTTCGCAAGATCACGTTCACAGGTTCCACACCCGTCGGCAAAATGCTCGCGAGCATGGCGGGCCAACACATGAAGCGCGCAACGATGGAATTGGGCGGCCACGCACCGGTGATCGTTGCCGAAGACGCTGACATCGCCCTCGCGGTCAAGTCCGCAGGTGCCGCGAAGTTCCGCAACGCGGGACAGGTCTGTATCGCGCCGACCCGCTTCCTGGTCGCCAACAAAATCAAAGGCGATTTCACCGAAGCACTGGTCAAGTATTCCGAAGGCTTGAAGGTCGGCGACGGCATGGAAAAGGGCATTCAAATGGGCCCGCTCGCCAACGCGCGCAGACTCGACGCAATGCAAAAAGTCGTCGCTGATGCGAAGGCAAAGGGCGCGAGGATTGCGACGGGCGGCGAGCGCATCGGCAGCAGCGGCAACTTTTTCACCCCAACCGTCGTCGCCGACGTACCGCTTGACGCCTCACTCTTCAACGATGAGCCCTTTGGCCCCATCGCAGGCGTTCGCGGCTTCGATACGATTGAAGAAGCGATCGCCGAAGCCAATCGCCTTTCATTCGGTCTGGCGTCGTACGCCTTCACCAAATCGCTCAAAACGCTGCACACGCTCTCGCAAGGCATCGAAGTCGGCATGCTTTGGGTCAACCAGCCCGCAGTGGCCGTTCCCGAAATGCCGTTCGGTGGCGTGAAGGACTCCGGCTACGGATCAGAAGGTGGGCCGGAGGCGCTGGAGGCTTATCTGAATACGAAGACGGTTAGTGTTGCGAACGTTTAGCTACGACCTCGGTTGATTCAGCGTGCCGGAGAAGCCCTGCGTCTTCTGACCTACGGCGATCTGCAAATGCTTCATGCATTGGCCGAACTGATCTCACAGCGTTGAGAAGTGGGGCGGAGAACGGCCCTTACCGCAAGGGTGTGCGAATGGCGCGTGCCTCGCGAGCTAGCCGAATAATGCGTAAGACCTTACACGGGTTCGTTGGGCAGCGATTCGCCTAAGCGCGGACTTCCGTCGCTAAGGGCTCAGCGGAGGGTTGATCGGAAGATGAGACTGATATCTGCGGACGAGGGCTTGCTCAGTAGATCGCCACACCTGAGTTGGCAGGCAGTGTATTCCGCTCGTCGAGTGCGAAGCCACGCGTGAGTCGACTGTTCGCACGTTCTACCGTGACTAAGATCCAAACCGATCTTGCACCTGCAAACTAGGGCGGGATACGTCGCTACAAGAGCGCAGCTTTTCTTGACCGTGGCGGCGCGATTGTTACTTCGAGGGGGTGTGATCCAGCTTTCCCAAATGCGTCCACCTGCCGCCTCGCCGGTAGCTGCCCGAGGAAGAGCAAACGAAGTGCACGTGGGCTTCTTGGCGCGTGCTCAAACTCGCTATAGCAAGAAGACCTAGATTCTTTATTGCTCACGCCTAAGCTACGAAGCGCTTCCTAGCCAATCTCTTCTGTGTGCCGTCGGCGATGACTCGTCGTTGATGAGCGAGAGGTATGATTTCCACATCATGTCCGCAATACACGACGGTAGCGAATGATTGCCACGATGAAATTGACGCAGAATCGCCCCTGGGTACTGGTGGCCGCGCGTAGAAAGCAAGGCAGCGAGATTGCTCGCGGGATCGCGCGTCACGAATGTCAACTCGTACCGAGTGCGTTGCTGGAATCAATACGACTAGCCGGGGCGAACCCTTTGGTCATTCCGATTGACGATGAAAGGTCTGAGAGAGAGACTACTCAGTTGGTTGAGTTCGCGCATGGTCTGGTTCTGCAAGGCGGCAACGATGTGTATTCGCAGAATGGCGAGCTTGGCGAGTTCGCGGAGCACTCGCGTTATGACCCGATTCGCGACCGAATGGAAACTGCGCTGTTGAAGAGCTTTGTTGGGCAACGTAAGCCAGTGCTGGGCATATGCCGTGGATGTCAGCTCATCAACGTCGCCTACGGTGGAACGCTCACACCCGTTCCGGATCATTGCGCGCGTCACAGTGACCCGTTTCTGCATAACCGCTACACGCATCGAGTTAAGCTCCTGCCTGGCGGGGAGCTCGCCGCGATCTTCGGTCGCGAAGATGGTTTCGTGAATTCCATTCACGAGCAATCAATTCTTGTCGTGGCTGACGGATTGGTAGAAGAGGCGAGAAGCGAAGACGGAATCATTGAAGCGGTAGCTAGCGTGTCGAAGCAGTCTTTCCTGGTGGGGGTCCAGTGGCATCCTGAGTGGGGTGTTGAAAACGGATTGCTAGGTACGCGACTATTTGATGCGTTTGCAAAAGCCTGTGCCGGCCGTGCGTAAGCCAGTGCTACCGAATTGCAAAACGCTCTGGCTAGATTGGGCGCGCGCGATAGCGTTGCCCGCTGAGATACCGTCTTACTGCTACTTCTCCGTGGGCGAGTTTAAATTGCGCCGCAACGATGTGATAGCGCGCGTACGGAATACTCTCAACCCAGCAACGCAGGTATTTCTTAGAAGTAGCAAAAACGGTGAAGATAGCATCGCTGCGAGCGAACACGGGTGTTACGAGAGCGTAGGCCCGGTCCGTTTATCTGACGTTGAATCTGTTGTAACGGCGATCGAACAGGTCATTCGAAGCTACAACGACGGTTGCGATGACAATCTCGTGATTGCACAACTCTGGGTAGATTCCGTCGGGAGCGTAGTCGGCGCCCACACCCACGGGTCGCGCGATATCGCTCTATACGCCTCGGTTTCCTATTGTCGTGATGCTCGCTCTTCAGCGATCACTGCTGGAACGGTAAACGTCGAGCGTTATGTAGTCGCGAAGGCAGAAGCAACCTCGCCCGATGTGGAAGGATGGCCGAGGCCAGTATGTGCGGCGATAGCTGTGCTCGCGGCGCTTGAAAGCCACACCTGTACTCGTCTAGAGATCGAAGCGGTGTTCGATGAGGATGAACGGATGCACCTGCTGCAAGTTAGACCAGTCCCATCCAAACAGCTCGTCGAAGCGGATACTGCAGCATTAGTCAAATCGCTATTGAATGATGCGAAGAGCGAAGTCGAAATCGCGCTTGATCGTTACTCAACGGTTTACTCGGGCATGAGCGACTGGAATCCATTCGAGCTGCTCGGTGCGCATCCACGACCGCTGGCGGCAGACATCTTCGATGTTTTGATTGGTCGGCGAAGCTGGTGGGAGGCGCGAGAGGCGCTCGGCTACGACCCAGCGTTACGTGGAACGCTGGTCACGCGTATTCTTGGTCGGCCTTATGTTGATTTGCGTGCGAGCTGCTTGAGCTTGCTTCCAAATCGCATCGCAACGTGCGATCGCGTTCGCTACGCCGACTTTGTCGTCAAACGACTAAAGGCCGATGCCGCCTTGCACGACCGCGTTGAAATTGACCTCTATGCCGGCGCATTGAGGTTTGACGAACACAATACATCCGTTTTGCGCGGCGCGGGTCTTGGTTCGCACGCTACAAAAATTTTCGAGCAACGATTGAATGAGCACGCCCAATCCATCCTTTGTGCGCAGTTCACGGAATTATCGAGCGATGCCGTGCGCTTTGCCGAGGAGGTGTGCAATCGTCGTATCGACACGTGTGATTCGTTTGCGCAGCTGTCTGATGTTTTAGAGTGTGTCCGACGCGAACTTGTTCTGCCCTTTGCGAAGTGTGCGCGCGTTACATTTTTCTCCCATGCGGTTTTTCATAGTGCACGAAACGTTGGACTCCTATCGGAGGACGAGCTAGCCGATTTTCAGCATTGCTGCGCAGTGCTAGTTGAATCTTTAGCGCCGAATCTGGAACACGCCTCACGCCGCCCATTAATGTTCGAGGTGTCCAGCCCCGCTCTTGCTGCTTCCAGGGACGAAGGACGTTCATCGCGCCTTACGGCGTCGCGAGACCATTCGTTTTTAGCTAGTTTCGGCGACAAGTTGTCGACTCGTATAGTTCGAACGCACGTACTTGCCGACCACAGTCGCCTCGCCAAGTTTCTCCAGTTGGCGCAGCGGTCTGCTGTTTATCGCGAACTCTGGAAAGATGCGATGGGGCGCTCTCTATCCCGACTCTTCGGGCAAATACAGGCGCTTTCAACGCGGCGAAAATTGACACCTGAAAACCTGTCGTACTTATCGCTGCCCACCGTTTTACGGCTAGACGCTTCACATGAGATAGCGACCGAACGCCTAGTCTCGGAAGCGATGCGTATCTATGCCGCTGAGCACGAAATCCTAATGCCTAGAATTCTCTGCTCAGTCTCTGACCTTACTTCATTTTGCGAAGGCGGGGATCGACCGACGTTTCGCGGTCGCGGGCTCGTCCGCGGTGAAATTGTGCACGTCAAGCACTCGCATAAGACTGTTGACGCCGCGTCAGCGATACGAGGAAAAGTGGTTGCGATTGACTCGGCCGATCCCGGTTTCGATTGGGTATTTGCTTTTGAACCAAGTGCGATGGTGACTTGTTTTGGCGGGCCTCACTCGCATATGGCGATAAGGAGTGCGCAGGCGCGCGTTCCATGTCTGCTTGGCTGCGGGATAAGTATGTTTTCGCAAATTTGTGGAGCACGTTCTGTGCTAATCAATTTTGAGAGTCAGTCTCTTGAGGTAATCGTATGACCGCATACTCGCCAACCTGGGATTACACGCTACGTGCCGCAAGCTACGACTTGCGCGCCGACTATGCGGAGCAAACAGTCGCATCGGTACTCGCGGCGATTCCTCTACAGCGAGTAAGTGACGTAGTCGATATCGGCGCGGGTACAGGAAAGCTCACAAAGCTACTCGCGAAGGCGGGGCTGACCGTAACAGCGATCGAGCCCAATGAGGCAATGCTCGCACGCGGTCGTGAGAACCTTTCCGCGGCTGGCGCGCGCGTTTCATGGGTGCGCTCTCATGCAGAAAACACAGGCCTCGCCGCGTCTTGCTTTGACGCTGCATTTTTTGGGTCATCGTTTAATGTCGTCACGCCAGAGCTAGCGCTTGACGAGGTTTACAGAATACTCAAACCGTCCGGCGAACTGGTCATGTTATGGAATCACCGGGATCTCGGTGACCCGTTGCAAATGGAAGTCGAACGACGTATTCGCGTGCTGGTCCCGTCATATCGCTACGGCGCGCGTCGCGACGATCCTTCGTCGAGCGTTTGTCAAAGCCGTATGTTTGCGCGTCGCGCCGAGCTATCGTTTGATCACATGCATGAGTCAAGCGCAGCAGACTGGTTGGCCGCATGGTCGTCGCATGCGACCTTAGCTGATCAGGCTGGCGAGCGCTTGCCCGAGGTCATAAGCGCCATCGGGGATGCGATTGCAGGCCAACCGCATATCCGCATACCTTACCGAACTCGAATCTGGATTTACCGCAAAGCAGTTTGAATGAGCGTTCATAAAGTGAAGTTATTCCCCGCCGTAGTTCTCGCTGCAGGTCGAGGCTCTCGACTGGGAGAGTTAACAGTCGAGCGCCCGAAGTGCCTTATCGAAGTAGGTGGTCGCGCCGCGATAGATCACACGCTCTCAGCGCTCGCTACAGCGGGTTTTGAGAATCCGGTAGTTGTAGGTGGGTTCGGGGTAGAGATTCTTCGTCAGTACGTTTCAACCCGAGCGACAGTTCTGTTGAATGAACGATGGGATCGGAGCGGTATGTTGGCAAGCTACCTCTGCGCAGCGCCCAAGTTAGCGGAAAATGGTGGTCTCATACACTACGGTGATGTCGTGACCTCGGCGCAGAATCTTGAGTCCCTGGTGCGACATGCTGGCGATATCGTGGTAGCGAGCAATACGGCATGGCGTAGTCTTTGGACGATGCGTTTCTCTGACCCGCTTTCCGACGCTGAGAGCTTCATCAGCGAGAACGGGCACCTAATCGATATTGGTCAGCGCGTGTGTAGCTTGGATCAGATTCACGGCCAATTTATGGGTTTGCTGAAGTTTTCGGCGGCCGGCTGGCAGCGATTTCACCTCGAACTTACCAACCCGCACACCGATTTGATTTCTGATGACACTACCCGCGTACTCCGACGCCTAGTTTCATCGGGTGTACGTATTGATGTTATCGATCTACCCGGACAATGGGTCGAACTTGACACGCAAACGGATGTCGAGATCGCAAATCGAATTCTGAGTGAACGAATTGAGCCCCATGTTTGGAGTTAGTGGTTGCGGTGGAGGCGTTATTTGGGTTTGCGGACTCGCTGGGGTCGGGAAATCCACGTTTGCACGGTTTGTCGCCGAGCACCTACACCTGCAAGGAACGTCTGTTTCGACAATTGACGGAGACACTTTCAGGCGAGATGTCATGCCGAACGCGGGGTATGATCGTCAGTCGCGCCTCTTGGTTGCGACAGCTATTTCAGAGCGCGCATGGCGCGATGCGAACGAGGGCTCTCAATGCGTCGTCTCCACCATCTCGCTTATGCGAGAAATCCATGCGGCGAACACCGCGTGCGCCGCGCGGTTGTCTCTGAACCTGCGCACCGTGATGGTCGAGGCGCCTCCAGCGCTGCGTGAGAGCGCAAGACGTCAGCTCTACGGAAAGGCATTGGACGATGTCGTCGGCGAGGGCATTCTTCCCGATTATCCGCAAGAAGTAGCGCTTCGGGTGAACAATTCCGGCAGTTTAATGGAGCTTCAGGCGCTCGCTACCCGGTGGGTAGACCAAACATTCTTTCGCAACTATGCACCCTGAATTATCGATGCCGCGCTACGGCGGTCCCTCGTTCCAGAGTGAACCGGCGCGCACCGGCTTCTCGAGGTACACGGTCGATGTGTTTTCTCCGGAGCTGCCGTGTGGTGTAGGTTGGCTCGCAAGCGCTTTGCTTGAGTTGCAAGTACCGCTGTGGCGATTCTGGGGTGTCGATATCGATTCAGATTGGCTTGCGATCGGGGAACGCCAATACCGCTACTCAAACCGGTTCAGTCCATGGTCGCGAATCATTACCGGGCTTACGAACGGTCGAGAATTCTGCTTTCGCGCGTCTCCCGTACCACGTTTCACGCACGATTTACCGGGGGGCTGGAGGGCATCTGATCGTCTTGTTGCATTTGTTCGCGATCCACGTGATGCACTGTACTCGCAGTGGCGGCGTGAATCCTCGCGCGGCCTTACGATCCAATTTGCCGAGTGGCTTCAAGAACTCGACGCGCGCTGGGGCCTTCCCCGCCTACATGCCTTCGCGATGGACATCGCTACTTGGGTTTGTTTCGCACGATCAACAGGCGTTTCAGTTTTGACCGTTCGGTTCGAAGATACCAAGCTAGATCCGGAAACTGTACTGCTACGCGTCTGGAGTTTCATTGCGACGACCGGAGCAATGCCGAATGAAGCCGAGTTTGCTCAAGCCATCGACCGTTCCCAGTTCGCACACGCTCGTGGGGTCGAGGATCAGCTTATCGCAGATGGCATCCTGAGTGATCGGATCAATTTCCGTGGTCTCGCCTATGAATACAAACATCGCGATGACTATGATCCCGCGACGTTTGACGGTATTGCGAGTGATCTCTTTGAATGGCTCGGTTATGAGCCTTTGATGCCTGGGCGAGGGTATGCGATACCCAGCTTGATCAACGCGCCTTGGCTCAAGGGGCGTGAGAGCAGCGTTTCTATCAAGCGTGCAGTGGAGATGGCGGCGACCTGGATCGGCGAAGGCATACGGCCAACCTTTTGTTCCGAACCGATGAACTCATAACACGTTATCAGCGCAAGGTGAAGCGTTTGCGCCGTGTGAGATCGTTCACCGCACTTTCTCCGAACGGCTGTACATTAGCGCGCTATGCGTGCCGCCCAAAACGAACGACTCACACGTATCGGTCCACAAACCCCATGTGGGAGTTTGCTGCGACGTTATTGGCAACCCGTTGCGATTGCCGCCGAGTTCGATCCGACGCTTGATGCTCGGATGGCTGCTCGGCCCGCAAAGGTGGTGCGTGCGCTGGGGCAAGACTTTGTGTTGTTTCGCGATGCGCTAACGAGCAAGTTCGTATTGCTTGATCGCGCGTGCCCGCATCGCGGTGCGGATCTGGCGTTTGGTCGATTGGAAAGCGCAGAGCAGGGCGGCGGCATTCGCTGCGCATTTCATGGCTGGCAATTTCGTGCCGACGGCCAATGCATTGCTACGCCAGGCGAACCGAAAGGGTCTCGGCTTTGTGACGGAATCAAACAGCTGTCTTATCCGGTCGTAGAAAAGAGCGGTGTCATTTGGGCATGGCTTGCGCCAGAGAGTGTGGAGCCGAGCGCTTTTCCATCGCTCGACTGTTTCGTCGCACCAGAGACGCATACCTTCGCGTTCAAAGGTCTTTGGAATTGCAATTGGTTGCAAGCGATGGAAGTGGGCATCGATCCGGCGCATGCGTCGTTTCTGCATCGCTTTTTTGAAGACGAAGATGTAAGCGCGAGTTACGGCAAACAGTTTCGAGCCGCAAGCGCAGGCAGCGATTGGCCGATGACGCGTGTGCTTCGCGAGTTCGAAAGCCCCGAGATTTCGGTCGAAGCAACGGACTACGGAATGCGATTGACCGCGCTACGGCGCCTGAGCGAAACGCTCACGCATGTGCGCGTGACCAATCAACTGTTTCCGCAGGCCTTTGTGATTCCGCTTTCGAGCGATACGACAATTACGCAGTGGCATTTGCCCGCGGACGACACGCACACGTACTGGGTGGCAATCTTTACGAGCTTTGGTAAGCCACTCGACAAAGCACTCATGCGCGAGCAGCGCTTGAAGCTCTACAGTTTGCCCGATTACATCCCGCGCGTTGGCAAGCACAACGACTACGGTTTCGATCCGATCGAACAACGTGATGAAACGTACACCGGCATGGGGCACGACATCAACGTTCACGATCAATGGGCGGTCGAATCCCAAGGCGAGATTCAGGATCGCACGAAAGAACATCTGGGCACGACGGATAAAGCCATCATCGCCTACCGGCGACAGCTTTCGAATGCGATTGACTCGGTTGAGAAGGGGGACGCTGCGCCGATGCAGTGGAGCGAGTCGCAGGCCGCGAACATTGCGGGACCGATCACGGTCGATGGCATTTGCGCGGCGGATTCGTGGGAGACGTATTGGCGCGAGTTTGACGCGAAGCGGCGAGCGCAGTGCGAGTGGCCTTGCGCCCTCCCCCCGGGGGGGAGGGCGGGGGAGGGGGTGCGGGCTGATCGAAACGGCTTGGAAGATCCAACACCCTCTCCCTCAATCCCTCTCCCCCAGGGAGAGGGAAGCCGATGAACGCCACACCCGACACCACGTTCGACGATATCGAACGGCACCTAAAAGCCGACAACATCGAGCTTGTCCGATTCGCGTTTTGCGATCAGCACGGCTTGTTTCGTGGGAAGACTTTGGTTGCGAAGCATGCAATCGACGCGATGCGTAACGGTTTGCCGATGGTCGGCACGCTGCTCTTGAAGGATACGTCTGCGCGCACTGCGTTTCCTACGTTTGATCCTGTCGCTTTCGGTAAATTTGTCGACGTTAATCCTGCGCTCTCCATGTTTGCGAACGCATCGGACGTTTTGATGCGCGCTGATCCGACGACGTTTCGCGTGTTGCCGTGGGCGCCACGCACGGCATGGATTCAGTGTCAGGCGTGTGATCACAACGGGAATGTGTTGCCCTTTGACACGCGCGGGCAGCTACAACGTGCACTCGCCGCGCTTGCGTCGCGCGGGTACCGGATGCGCTGTGGACTCGAAGTCGAGTTTCACATTTACAAACTTGATGACATGAATCTCGCGCCAGAGTATTCGTCGTGGCCTGCGCCGCCACCACGCGTGACGATGATTCATCCGGGAAACAATGTGCTCTGCGAGCAATGGGCGGATATGAGTGACGAGCCGCTTCGAATCGTGTTGCAAACGGCGCAAGCGCTAGACCTGCCGATTCGTTCGCTCGAAGTGGAGTTGGGGCCGAGCCAATTGGAAGTGGTGTTCGATGTGCAGGAAGCGCTCGAAGCTGCAGATGCGATGGCGCTCTTTCGCAACGCGATCAAACAAGCGCTTCGTCGCGCGGGCTATCACGCGACATTCATGTGCCGTCCGCAATTTCCCAACATCGTGTCGAGTGGGTGGCATTTGCATCAGTCGTTGTGTGATGCGAGCACGGGTGCAAACATCTTTGCGCGCTCCGATGAACAAGGGGATGACAGCGGGCTTTCATCGATCGGTTCGCAGTGGCTCGCGGGCCTGCTCGCGCATGCGCGGGCGAGCTGCGCTTTCGCGGTACCGACGATCAATGGTTACGCGCGCTATCAACCGAACATGATGGCGCCGCAGCGTGCGATCTGGGGGCGGGGCTCGCGTGGCGCGGCGTTTCGCGTCGTCGCGAATGGTGTTGCTGATCGCGCGGCCCGCATCGAAAATCGTCTCGGTGAACCGACGGCGAACCCGTATCTCTACATCGCGTCGCAGGTTCATGCAGGACTCGATGGAGTCGAGCAACAACTTGCGTTGCCTGCAATGGAGGCGAATCCATATGCAGCGAACGATCAAGATGCGCTACCAACCTCGCTCACACAAGCGATCCACGCGCTCGCGAGCGATCGTGTCCTTCGCGATGGTTTTGGCGAAGCATTCGTGCACTACTTCGCGCAGATCAAGTCGCACGAGATCGCGCGCTACGAAAGTGCTGGTGACGCAAGACAGGAATGGGAGCAGAGCGAGTATTTCTCCCTGTTCTAGTTTGGCGATCAAATGCCGAAATTATTAGGGCGTATCCATGAAAACCGTATTTATCGATTTTTATAGATAACGCCTCCTAGCCCGAATCTATTTGGGCAAAGAGGGTATTAGCTGATAGCTTGTTCCGTAAAACCACGGATCCCGGGCGCGCCGATTCAGATTGCAAACGTCCTCGCCGCGCGTAACGCCCTGCCTCACTTCACCTCAAAACGTGCCGACGCGGGCGATTTTCCTGCAAGCGTCACCATCGCGATCACCTTCGTTCCTTTGATCACGTTGAACTGACCTTTCGCTTCGAGCTTGGTGCCGTCGTCGCTTGGTTTCAGCGCTGCTTCGGTTTTCGTGGTCCCCGAAAGCAAGGTAAGGTTTGCGCTCGCGCCTTTGACGGAGATGGCTTTGCCGTGATCGGTGACGTAGAGCGTGAGCGAGTCGGGCTTCGAGACAAGCTCGACTTGAAACACGCCGGCTTCGCCGACCACGCCGCCGTACTGCGGTTTGCCGTGTTCTGAGTGTGCGTGCACGGTGACTGCGGCGAGCGCGGTAGCGAGCGTAGCGGTTGTAATGAGTGCAGAGAGAATGTTTCGACGGGTTGCCATGATTGCTCCAGACGGGGGTTAAACGGAATAGAAACTAAAACGCTTCGCCATGCTTTTCGCTGACGAGCCGTTCGATGGGTTTGCGACCGAAGCGCCATACGAGCGCGGGGGTAATGAAGCTGTCGAGCAGGGTTGCGCTGATAAGCCCTGAAAAGATCACCACTGCCACTGGATGCAATATCTCGGTGCCTGGTTGATCGGCTTCAAATAGCAGTGGCGCAAGTGCGAATGCGGCGACGAGTGCGGTCATGAGCACCGGCGTCAATCGGTCGAGAGAGCCGCGCAAGATCATGTGCTTGCCAAAGGTTTCGCCCTCTAATGCGCATAGATTCACATAGTGGCTGACCTTGAGAATCCCGTTGCGCGCGGAAATGCCCGCCAGCGTGATGAAACCGATCAGCGCCGCAATCGAAAGCGGCTGCCCCGATAGCCACAATCCGAACACGCTACCCACCAAGGCGAGTGGAATATTGGCCATGATAAGCAGCGATAGCGTCGTGCTGCGGTAGCGTGAATAGAGCACGAAGAACACCATCGCAAGCGAGATGATGGAGAGCCCGCCGATCATGCGTGCGGCTTCTTCTTGCGCCTCGAACTGACCGCCGATTGTGATGAAGTAACCCTCGGGCAATTTGTACTGCGCGATCTTGCTGCGAATGTCGGTGACGACATCAGAGAGCGCACGGCCTTGCGCATTCGCGGAGATCACGATTCGCCTGCGACCGTCATCGCGGCGCACCTCGTTCGGACCGTCGGATTCGACAATGTTGGCGAGCGAGGAAAGAGGCACCCGCCCGTTCGGCGTATCGATCAGCAATCCGGCAAGGCCTTGCGGGCCGCGCGCGGAATCGGGCAGACGCAACACCAGATCGAAGCGACGCGCGCCTTCGACGATTTGCGCAATCTTTTCGCCCTCGATGAGGGTTTGCAATTCGGAGAGCAACTTCGACGGCGCGATGCCGTATTGAGCAGCTTTCCGGTAATCAACTTCGATGCGAATTTGCGGCGTCAACACTTGACGCTCGACGTTCAAATCCGCCATGCCGGGGATCGTCGCGAATTCGCGACGTAATGCTTCGGCCTGATTGCGAAGCGTGTCGAGATCATCCCCGAAGATCTTCACTGCAATCTGTGCGCTCACGCCCGACAGCATGTGATCGATGCGATGCGATATCGGCCCCCCAATGGCAATGTTGCCCGGCAAGGGTTCCAGCACGCGACGAACATCGGCCTGGATTTGCTCCATGCTTCGCTGCGGTTTCACATCGCGATTGATGCGAATATCGATTTCGTTCACATGCACGCCTTCGGCATGCTCGTCGAGCTCGGCGCGACCCGTACGACGACCCGCGTATTCAACTTCTGGCACTTGCTTGAGCAGTCGCTCCGCTTGCTGCCCGATCGTCACCGACTCTGCGAGCGTGGTGCCAGGCATCAAACGAATACCGACCATCATCGAGCCTTCGTTAAACGGCGGCAAGAATGTGCGAGCGAAGAACGGTACTGCTGAGGCCGCGAGTACGGCAAGCAGGAATGAAATTGCAATCGCCGTTTGCGCGTGTTCGAGCACCCACGCCAACGCGCGTTCGTAGACCGCTTTCAGACCGCGTACAAGCGCTGGTTCAGGACGATCGAGCCGTTTTATGGTTGGCAGCAGGTAGTACGCGAGCACGGGCGTTACCGTGACCGATACCAGCATCGAGGCGAGAATCGAGACGATGTAGGCAATGCCGAGCGGGACGAATAGGCGCCCCTCCAAACCTGGCAGCACAAAGAGTGGCACGAACACGAGTACGATAATGATCGTGGCATACACGATCGCCGAGCGCACTTCGAGGGTCGCCGTTCGAATCACGTCGATTGCTGAAAACTTTTCGCCGCCTTGTTTGGCGAGCTTGAGTCGTCGCAAGACGTTTTCCACACCCACCACTGCATCGTCCACAAGCTCACCGATGGCAATGGCCAAGCCGCCGAGCGTCATGGTGTTGATCGATAGCCCGAAGTAAGCAAACACGAGCGCAGTGATCGCAATCGAAAGCGGAATCGCAGTGAGCGAAATCACAGTCGTGCGCACATTCGCCAGAAAAAGATAGAGGATCACTGCAACCAGCATCGATGCAATGACGAGCTTACCGTTCAGATTGCGAATGGAGGTTTCGATGAAGTTCGCTTGTCGCATCGTCGTGCGCGGCGATTCGATACCAGTGGGCAGAGTCTTGCCTAGCTCCGCGAAGGCGAGTTCGACTTTCTTCGTCAGCGCGACGGTATCGGTGCCCGGTTGCTTTTGGATGCCAAGGATGACCGCAGGCTTGCCATTGAAACCTGCATCGCCGCGCTTGATCGCTGGCGCGAACTGAACGTCAGCGACTTGATGCAGCATGATCGATTGGCCGACGCCTGCCTGCGATGTCTTCACCGGCAGCAGGCGCAGATCCTCAAGTCGCGACGTGCGCCCGACATTTCGTATCAAGTACTCACGGCCACCGAGCTCGAGAAAGCCGCCTGCGGTGTTTGCAGAGAAGCCACGTAAGGCGTTCTCAACTGCCTCAAGATCGACGCCGAGCGCGGCCATCTTTGCCGTGTTCGGCTGCACTTGATACTGGCGTACCTCGCCACCGATTGGAATCACTTGCGCGATGCCGGGGATCGTGAGTAGTCGCGGTCGCAACACGAAATCCGCATACTCGCGCACTGCCATCGGGTTGACTTTCGCGGGATCGAGCGGAATCGCCACCAGCATGATCTCGCCCATGATCGAGGAGATCGGCCCCATCGCTGGATTCACATTTGGCGGCAACTGTTCGCGCGCGAGTTGCAAACGCTCCGCCACGTTTTGGCGTGCACGATAGATATCGATGCCGAAGCCGAACTGCACATACACGAACGACAATCCCACGCCCGATTGTGAGCGAACGGAGGTGACGCCCGACATGCCGTTTAAGGTGCTTTCAAGCGGAATGGTGATGAGTTGTTCAACCTCTTCAGGGGCCATGCCGCCGGCTTCGGTCATCACTGTCACCGTCGGTCGATCAAGATCGGGGAATACATCCACGGGCGTGCGCAGTAGCGTGAACGTGCCCGCGATCAAGAGCGCGAGCGCGCCCGCGAGCACAAGAAGCCGACTTTTGAGGCTTGCTTCGACGAGATAGTTAAACATGTTGTGTTCGCTATCTCACTTGATTGACGAAGCTCGCGCCATCGGTCACAACGCGCGCGCCCGGATTGATGCCGCTCGTGACCACTACGCTATCGGCATCAAGCGCGGTTGTAGTCACCGGCAAGCTCACGAAGCGCTCGGCGGTTTCGTGTTTCCACACAATCGCCTGATTGTTCGCCGCTTTAACCACGGCGTTTGTCGGCATGCGGATGCCTTTAATTTCTTCGTCGGTGGCAACGTAGACGGTGACAGATTGGCCGACCACGAGCGGCAACGGCGCGTTGCGCTCTTTCGAATCGCGCTTCACGGCGAACTGAATGGGTATCGCACCGTCGCGCAATGCTTTACCGTGCCCGACATAGTTCAAAAGGAAACTTGTCTCGCCACTCTTCATTGCAGCGCCTTTGATGCGAGCGGGAAGCGCCGCATCGAAGGCAGTCGCTTCGATGCGCAAGCGCGTGGGATCGATGATCTCGAAGACGACCTCGCGCGCATCAAGTACTTGTCCAGCGACCGCGTTGACCGAAGAGATGACGCCTGCAACCGGAGCTCGCAGTGTTTCGCTGACGGAAAACGAGCTTCTCGCCATGGCTTTTCGCTCGGTGAGGCTCTGTACCTCAAGCCGTGCGCTGTCGATTTCTTTCTGCGCGACCGTGCCTTCGAGTTGCTCAAGCCGAGCAAGTTTTCGCTTTGCAAGCTCCAAATTGTTCGAGAACTCCGCCGTCTGCGCCGATTGTGTTGCACGGTCAACCGCACTGATGCTTGGCCGCACGACCGCGAGCACTTGTCCGGCGGCGACGCGTTCGCCTAACGCGGGCAGCGTGCCGCCTGCGCGCGCCGGTTCGAGGCGGCCTGGTTGGGTCGGTTGTACTTTGCCGCTCGCCGAGGGATCGGCGATGACCCGTGCGTTCAATTCAATCGCACGACGCGATACCGTTTGCTCCACCATCGTGGTGCGCACATTGAGTTGCCGTTGCGAGGACTTGGGCAGAAACACGGAACCGTCAGGCAGACGTTGCGGGGCGTTGCCGCTCACGGTGGGCGCTGCGCCGCCGTGATCGTGGCCGTCGTGGGCGTAAGTGACAGGCGCTGAGAAAAACGCGAGCACCATCGCAAATGCTCTGATTGCAGAGAAGGCTGTGTTTGAGGCGAAAAGACCGCGGTGAGAGAAGAGTGGTTTCATTGGGGCTTTATCCTCTATCGACCAATTTAATTGGGCTTGATATCGCTTTACGACGTTTTACGAAAAATATTAAAAACGCACCAATCGCCAACATAATTATGGCGACAGAGATAAGAGCAGATAAAGGGAAGTGCGAATGGGTAGGGTCGTGAGCGTGGTCGTCGCCAGCGACTCGCGATGCGTCTTGCAATGTGAGGTTTGCCGCTAGAAGATCGGCTTCATTGCCCTGCGTGATGGTGAACGCTAGAGCAACCGTGCCTTTCGCTGCTTTGAGCGCTTCGGATTCGATTCGGTAGGTGGCGTCGGGTTGCGAGGTGGCGATGCCCTTCGTACCGGCAACGTCGAACTCCACCTTCGCAGTAGCAACCGTCTCATTCGTTTTGTAGCGGTCAACGTAGAGCGTCAAGCCCCCACGCTCGTAAACGCCGACTAATTCGAATAGCTCGGTGTGGGTTTCAAAGCGCGGGCTCGCAGAACTCTGCGACTTTTGTGCTGGATGATCGTGGTCATTACCTGGCCCCGCCACGGCGAGTGGGCTGAGCACAAAAGCGCCGAGAGCGACGACTGTAGCGCGTGCGAGATAGCGGATGAAGCGGTGTGTATTCATGGCAAGTTTCCAAGCGCTTGTTGCAGGCGCGAAATAGCGTGTTCGACTTCGAGTTCGGCACGCACGGCGTCGCGTGCGGCGAGCGCGCGTTCGCTTTCACTACGTAGCCGCGTCGGTAGATCGAGTTCGCCAAGTCGATAGGCTTTCTCATAGAGCGCGGCAGCCTCGCTTGCGAGTTCGGCACGGCGCTTGGCGAGCGGGACGCGCGCTTCGGCGGTTACGAGTGCGATCTCGGCGGCGCGGATTTCGCCGAGTACGGCCCGTTCGGTGCTGAGCGTTGTGGCATCGGCTTCTGCAAGTTCGCGCGCTGCTTGCGCCGAACGAGCCGCATTGAAGTTGCCAATACGGAACGTGGTATCGAACGGAATCGAAAATCCGATGCGCGCTGTCTGCTTGCTGCCGGTTTCGTTGGCGCGCTCGCTTGCGAGTGTGAATTTCGCCGTCGGCGGTTCACTGGGAAGGCGGGTGACTTCTTCAAACCTCGCACGCGCAGTCACGCTCGTCGCGCGCGCCTGTGCGAGCGTCGCATGGGATGCGGGTAGCGCGCTCTGCGTTCGCGCCGCGCTGCGTGGGGGCGGTCTGCGTTCGCGTGAATCGGCAAGTGCTGTGACGGTGGCAGCCGCGGGATCGCCCGGTGTCGCGCCGATGAGCTGCGTCAGCGTGGCGAGCGCGGCGTCCAATTTCCCTTGCGCCTCGATCAGTGCATTTGCGGCCTGTTGCGCGTTCGCCTCGGCTTGCAAAGTGTCGACGCGTGCGGACTCACCTGCGCGCGTACGACGCGCCGAATCGTCGGCAAGCGCACGGGCTCGCGCTGCCTCGTCGCGCGCGAGTTGAGCTTCGCTTTCTGCCGTGCGCGCGCTCCAATAGGCGTCGCGTATTTCGCCTGCGAGTTTCAATTGCTGTGTTTTGATTGCTGCGCGCTGGGCTTGCGCGTCTGCGGTCGCAGTCGCAGATTGAAGGCTACGTCGCGCGGATGTCGCAATCGGCGCGGCGATTTCGAATTCGACTTCGCGCAGACCTTCGCGTCGCGACGAGCGAGTGATCGCATCAGTACGAATACCCGCCTCCAGCGACGGCGGCGCGGCGAGCCAGGATTGTGCGCGCTTAAGCTTTGCGTCGGCTTCAGCATCGATTGCCGCGACGAGCGCCGATGCGGGGTGTGCCGACCATGCGCGCGAGAAGAGTTCCGTGAGCGTCCAGCGCTTCACGTCGCCAGCGGCGGTCGCAGTCTGCGCAGGGGCCGCTGTCGCGCACGAAAGCGCGAGCGCCAGAGCAGCGCAAGGCCGACAAATTTTTTCGAAAACCATACGTTCCTCGGTGTCGATCGAAAGGAGACTGCGCTCGCATCGCGCGCGCAATTCGAATGACTATGAAGCCGAGGACGGCGACTCAACGACCGCGCTTTCGCGCAGCACACTGAAGCTAAGTCGAGCTATTCAGCAGGAAGAGAGAGCAATCCTCAGGCTTTGCGCCGGGGATTACCAGTTGGGGCGTTCAATGCGGTCGATCAGACCGGGTGGAAGCGGCGTTTCCGCCATAAGAAACGCAGTATGCATCGCGCGAGAGGCGTGCGCAATCGAAATGCCTGGCAGAAGCGCCGAGGCGTGGCAGAACAAATGGCAGGTCACACATTCGCCAAAGCCACAATCAGCGAGTACTTCGTGATCGTGATTATGCGGCGCCGCATCGTGATCATGCAGCACAGCCGCCGCGACCGCGTCATGCGAGTGCTCGTGCACGTCCGCGTGATTTCCCGCAGACGCAAGCGTGCTCGCCGTCGCGAGACAAATCGCGAGCAGCGTGCTGATGATGCGTTTCAACGGGGCCGAGAACATGCTTTCTTCGTGGGCTTTCGCTGGGACTTTCCAAAAGTATGACGCTAGCGCAGCGCAATAGTTCCCCGTTGAGGCATGCTCGGGGCCGAGGTCTTACGTTCGGCTTGCTTGCGTGATAGCCAACATGATGGAGGTCGCTTGCGAGTGGTTCAGTGTACCAAGCGATAACGGGCAGATTGATTGCCTATCGTCTTAGGGTCTTTATTATTCCGGGGGCTAAGCATCAATATTCGCCACTATGGTTAGAACAATTTTGTCAGTTCTTCCTTGGTGCAAAGGGGGTAAAAGGATAAGTGCTACAAAGGATGAGTGCTAATAGCGTGCGAGTTGGTTAGTTTCTTGCGTAGTGCGGCACCGCTTCGGTCTCTGAGCAGAACTTGCGCAGGTAGGAAAGCCGTTCAGCGCTTGCTCTGCCCTCAGCGACCGCTTCGCGCAGCGCACAATTTGGTTCGTGCAGATGTTTGCAATCGCGGAATCGGCACTTGCCAAGATAGGGTTCGAAGTCTGGAAACGAGCGCTCAATTTCCGTGCGCGAAAAATGCGCAAGCCCAAATACTTGCATGCCTGGCGAATCGATTACCCAGCTTTTGCCGTCTGGCGTCGCGCTTGGCTCCGGGGCGATTTCAAAGAGACGAGTAAACGTCGTCGTGTGTTTTCCGGAGTCGAGCGCTAGAGAAATCTCTTGGGTGTGTTGCGCTTCTTCGCCGACGAGCGCGTTTAGCAACTTGCTTTTGCCCATGCCCGATTGACCGATCAGCACCGTTTTCTCGCCGAGCAGCCGCTCGCGCATCGGCTGAAAGTTAAATTTTGCTGAGAACGGGATCACATCAAATCCCATCTCACGATACAGCGCAAGCGCGTTCGCGGTCGCTGCCGCTTCCACCAGATCGATTTTGTTCAAGCCAATGATCGCCTTCACGCCGCTTGCACGTGCGCAAACGAGCCAACGGTTGAGAAGTTCGTCGGAATACGCGGGCAGGGGCGCGACGATGCACGCGACCTGCGAGACGTTAGCTGCAACCAATTTTTCTTTGAATTCGTCGGATCGGTAGAAAAGCGAGGTTCTTTCGCCGAGCTTTTCGATCACGCCTTCGTGTTCGTTGGTCAATGTGATCTGCACGAGATCGCCACACGCTGCTTGCAGCTGGCGGCCCTTGGTCACGCATTTCAGTCGGCGTCCATCATCAAGCTTCACGGTAGCGTGACGACGTTGCGTTTCGATTACTAGGGCTTGTTCCAAATCATTCTCGCGCGTGAAACCTCCCTTTCGAGGGGAGGTGGGCACAGAGTGCCCGTTGGGGATGGGGTTTTTAGGCAGTTGCAGCCGTTTGCGCTAGGAAGACTTCAATCCGCGCCGCACAAATGAAATCGTTGATCGAAATGCCGCCTTTGCCGCGCTCCACGTCATGCGTGTTGAACTCAACGACACATCGGTTGAAGTGCACCGATAAATCTGGATGGTGATCGGTGGCGTGAGAAATTGCGGCTAACACGTTTACGAACGCGATGGTTTCGTAGTAATTCTTGAACGAAAACGTCTTGACGATTTTGCCGTTAACGAATTGCCAACCGCGGAGTGACGTGAGATGTTCGGCAATCTGCGTTGCGGTGAACGCTTTCTCTTCGTGTTGTGGACGAGGCGCTATGGCCGCGAGTTCGATGAGGTTCATTTTCGTTTTCCGTTGTCATCCCCGCGAAGGCGGGGACCCATTCCGGGCAGGGTGATCTAGGTTTGGTGTTGCCAAGTTGTTAATCGGTCTGGGTTCCCGCCTTCGCGGGAATGACACAAAGGAGCGGATTTAGAGGCGCGATTCACGTATGCAACCCCTGCAAATGCGCGATCCGAATCATCGCAGGCGGATGTGAGTGATGATAGGCGGAATACATCGGATCGGGCGTCAAAGTATTGGCATTGTCGCGATAGAGCTTGGTCAGCGCGACAATCAGGTCGCTCTTGTCGCTGACTGCAGCTGCGTACGCATCAGCCTCAAACTCGTGCTTACGCGAATACGCTGCGCCAAGAGGCCCGAGCCAGAAGAGAAGCGCCGGTAATGCCATCGAAAATAGGATCAAGGCGACACCAGGCGCGGTCTTGCCCGTGTCTGCCGCAAAACCGAATGGAGTGTAGAGCCAGGGCTGCTGCATCGCCCAGGCGGTCGCAGCAAAGAATGCGAGACTTGCAAACGCCATAAACACAATGCGTTTCACGATATGTTTTCGCTTGAAATGGCCCAGCTCGTGCGCAAGCACCGCAACGATCTCGCTGTTGGTGAGTTTCTCTAGTAGCGTGTCGAAAAAGACGATCCGTTTGGCTTTGCCAAAGCCAGTGAAGTAAGCGTTACCGTGGGCAGAGCGCTTGGAGCCATCCATGACGTAGAGCCCGTTGCTTTCGAAATCGGTGCGCTTCATCAGCCCCTCAATAGCCGCCTTAGTGTCTTCCTTGGCAAGCGGTGTGAACTTATTAAATATCGGCGCGATGAAGGTGGGATAGATCGCGAGCATCAGAAGTTGAAACCCGATGAAAAGGCTCCATGCATAAAGCCACCACAGCGAGCCAGATGCCCGCATGAGCCAGAACACCAGCGCGAGGAGTGGCAGCAAGAGCGCGGCAGATACGAGCGTCCCTTTGATGAGGTCCGTCCAAAACGTTACCTGCGTCGTTTTGTTGAATCCAAAACGCTCCTCGATGGAAAACGTGCTGTAGTAGCTAAACGGCAAGCTGATGACGCCCGTAATGATCGACATGAATGCGATCAATAAAAGCTCACGAATCCAAATCGCGCTTGTGACGCTTGCGGTCAAACCCCATAACCAGGCCAGACCAAAGAAAAGAAGCGCGATTGACACAACCACACCGACGGTTGCTTCCAAGTATGAAAAGCTGCCTTTAGCGAGCGTGTAGTCTGCAGCGCGTTGATGATCAGAGAGGGCGATGGTGTCGCCGAACGGCGCTGGCACGGCACCACGGTGCGCAGCAACGTAGCGCAAATGCCGCCTCAGAAGATAGGTCTCGATCGCGTATTGAAGCAAGATCGCCAGAAGCACCAAGCCTCCGAACAGCGTGAAAGTCTCCGTTGAGCCCATGAAAAACTATGTGAAAATCAACTTGCTGTCATTTTCTTCGATTTTTCGATTGGTATCGGGCTATCTGGGCGCGACTGAATGAATAACGAAGAAACTGAACGGGCGGCGAGCCCTTCTCCCGGCGTCAAGCAGGGTTGTACTTCTCGCAAACACCGCCCCGCGACTTTCTAAGCTGTTTTTCGACGAAATCCCCCGTATGTCACAAGATCAATCGCACCTCATTTGGCTGGACATGGAAATGTCGGGGCTCGATCCAGATTCATGTCGAATTCTGGAGGTCGCGGTGGTGGTTACGGACAAAAACCTCAACACCGTGGCTGAGGGGCCCGTGTTTGTTATCAAACAGGCGGACAGCGTGCTCGACGCGATGGATGAGTGGAACAAAAACACCCACGGACGCTCTGGCCTCATCGAGAAGGTGAAAGCGTCGCTCATGAACGAGGCTGAGGCCGAACACCGTTTGGTCGAATTCCTCTCTCACTATGTTCCAAAAGGCGTGAGCCCCTGTTGTGGCAACAGCGTGCATCAAGATCGGCGCTTTATGGAGCGCTACATGCCGAAGCTCGATAACTACTTCCACTATCGCAACGTCGACGTAAGCACCCTGAAGGAACTGGCGGCGCGCTGGGCACCTGAGGTGAAGAAATCGTTTCAGAAGAAGACTCGCCACACCGCCCTAGCCGACGTTTACGAATCGATTGATGAGCTGAAGCACTATCGCGAACACTTTATCAAGCTGCCACAGGCCACTGTAGCTGAGGTTGCATGAAGTTTTGCTCTGAATGCGGTAGCGGTAACTTAGCGCGCTCAGTTCCCGAAGGTGACCACCGTGTGCGCTACGTTTGCCCAGATTGCGGCACGGTGCACTACAAAAACCCGCTGATCGTTTGCGGTGTCGTGCCGGTATTTGAAGACCGAATCCTCTTGTGCAAACGCGGAATCGAGCCGCGATTTGGGAAATGGACATTGCCTGCGGGCTTTATGGAGCTCGAGGAATCAGTGGAGGAGGGCGCGCAGCGCGAACTCTACGAAGAGGCGGTGGCTACGGTCCAACTTGGCCCCCTGCTTTCCGTGATTTCGGTGCCTCGGATTGGTCAGGTTCACATGATGTACTTGGGCGATTTGGCAGAGCCTAAATTCGCGACCACGCCCGAGAGCACCGAGGTGCGTCTCTTCCAGGAGTCTGAGATTCCCTGGGAAGAGCTGGCCTTCCGTACCGTGTCCACCACGTTGAAACACTATTTCGAGTGCCGTCGTAGTGGTGATTTCTCGCTGTTGCGCGATTCGCTGCAGTAGCGGTCCGCGCATTTCGCGAAACTGCAAAGCGTTTCGCGCCGTTTATGCGCGATTTGTCGCACACGTCTCGCATTTCAATCTCTCCGAAACCAGAATTCATTTCGTTGCGATGTCGCAACGAACTATTTCGGGGAAACATCATGAATCCGCTCGGTTTTGTCACTCGTCCAGCAAAAACGCTCTATGAAGCGGCGGTGGCACCGTTTCAATTCATCTTTGTCGTCGGGCTCTGCTTCTTCATTAACTGGATGACGTTCGGCGGCTATTGGTGGGTGAAATGGGTCGCGTTTGGCATGGGCATCCACTGGATCGTTTCTTGGGCGAAAGCTGCAAAGATTGTGTTGTTCGTGGGGGTGCTCGCTGCGGTTGGCTACTTCATCTACAAAAAGTACGGCGCTCAAGCGAAGGCACGCTATGACGCATGGCGCAAAGAGGGCAACGTTGACGAAAAAGGCGAAGTTACGCCAAGGAAGCCCGAGCAAGCGGTGCAGTATTACCTCGAAACGCGTACAACAGAAAAGCAAGTGCCCGCGCTGTAATCCACAAACAACAAGACCTCCTTCCTCCGCTGCTGCCGCCGTTCGAGTTTTCGACGGCGGCTTTTTTCTGGGCACGCGCTGCGCTGCGCGCTGAAACATCCGCTCGCGGCCAAAAAAAGCACTTCGCGAGCCGATGCATGGGGCTTGTCGCCTCATTATTGTGTCGGCCGAAGGCGCACAGAACAATCGCCTCACACCACTAATGAGGAACGGGGCTATCCGTGATTGATAACAGTGCAACGAACTTTGCTCGGGCCGAACGAATACACGCGCTTGACGCGGCGCGCGCCATTGCATTACTCCTCGGCATCGTCTTGCACGCAGCGCTTGCCTACATTCCAGGACCGTCGGCTTGGCCGATCATGGACGAGTCACGGAGCGTCGCCCCCGCGCTGGTGTTTTATGTGATTCACGCGTTTCGAATGCTGGTTTTCTTTGTGCTGGCTGGATTCTTCGCCAGTGCGCTGATCGAGCGCTTCGGAACACGCATTTTTTTGATTGATCGGTGGAAACGTGTCGCTGTGCCGCTGCTCGTTTTCTGGCCGATTGTGCTCACTGCAATCATTGTCGCGATTGTGTGGATGGTGAAGCTCAAGTTGGGTGAGCTCCCGAAGGAGTCACCGCCTGGACCGACGTTTCGCCCGGACGATTTTCCGCTGACGCATTTGTGGTTTCTTTGGGTGTTGATCCTGTTCTATACCGTTTTTGTGACGGTTCGCACGCTTGTCTACATGCTCAAGCTCTCCCGGCCTATGGGCAGCGCCGCTAAATTCGTCGCAACCCAAGTTTCGCGCTGGTACGCCCCGCTTGTGTTGGCAGTTCCCTTAGCGATCGCGCTCTACCTGCATCCAAAGTGGATGCATTGGTTTGGGATTCCAACGCCTGATAAGACGCTCTACGGAAATATTGCGGCATGGGTTGCGTATGGGTTCGCGTTCGTGATTGGCGGCGCTCTCGAGCGGCATCGAGACGCGCTCGGAGCGATTCGAAACAATACCTGGGCGCTACTTTTAGTTGGCGTTACTGCAGTGTTTCTTAGTGTCTCGCACGCGGAAATCTCCGCTTTAATTGGGCTGTCTGCTGTAAACGCGAAGAAGGCGCTATCCGCATTTTTGTATGCCGTAGCCGCGTGGGCGCTCTGTTTCGCCTTTTTGTCGCTTGCGATTCGGTTTCTAGCTCAATCTTCGCTGGCAATCCGCTACCTCTCAGCCGCTTCGTATTGGATATACATCGTGCATCTTCCAATCGTGATGTTCTTGCAAGTTGTAGGCTCGCAGTGGAGCGGCGGCTGGGCCATTGAGTGGTCACTTGTCGTTACCGGGACACTCGCGCTCGCGCTGGGAAGCTACCACCTGTTTGTGCGAAACACGTGGGTCGGAGTCATGCTGAATGGACGTCGTTGGCGCGACATGAAATCGCGCGAAGCGCTCCGGAATGGCTGACATATCATCGAGCTCTATCGCTCGACAAGAGCCGAGATCAACAAGATATTCCTATGCGCATCGCTATCGGTGGTTTCCAGCACGAAACCAACACCTTCGCCCCTTCTAAAGCCACCTACGAACGTTTCGTCCAAGGCGGTGGCTGGCCGCCTGTCTCCATCGGCACTGAGATTTTTGATCGCTTCCAGGATCAAAACATTCCGATCTCGGGCTTCATGGCCGAGATTGGGAACAAGCACGAGCTGATCCCGACGGCGTGGGCTGCAGCGAGCCCATCAGCCGAGGTGACCGATGACGCCTTCGAACGCATTGCGAGCGCGATTTGCGAGGGTATCCGTAAAGCAAATGCGGATATGGTGTATCTCGATTTGCACGGCGCGATGGTCACTGACTCGCATCGCGATGGTGAAGGTGAACTCCTGCGGCGCGTACGCGAAATCGTGGGGCCAAAGACGCCGATTGCAGTGAGCCTCGATCTGCACTCGAACACGACGGAAGCGATGTTTAAGCATGCGGAAATGATGGTCGCTTATCGTACGTATCCCCACATCGACATGTCGGAAACCGGCGCGCGTGCGGCGTTTTATTTGAAGCAACGCATCAATGGCATGAACGCGCCGGATGTCGCGTT
Organism: Betaproteobacteria bacterium; assembly: GCA_013298765.1. Taxonomy (GTDB): domain Bacteria; phylum Pseudomonadota; class Gammaproteobacteria; order Burkholderiales; family Casimicrobiaceae; genus Casimicrobium. The sequence goes on along the minus strand of JAAFJA010000001.1, from coordinate 344,217 downwards.
TCGCAGGCTACCGTACATCATTCCGATCACATCGCAGTGCACGGATCTTTTTCCCGGCAACGACATTTACAAGCTAGTAGCGTCGCTTGAATCGCGGGACATTGTGAGTGCGTCGTTCACCCCCGGATTTCCCGCCGCCGACTTCGACGGCTGCGGGGCCGTTGTCTGGACGTATGGATCGTCGGAAGCGGCAGCGAATGCAGCGGTCGAAAAACTTGAACGGCGCGTGCTTGCAGCGGAAGGCGAATGGGATGCGCGCGTGCTCACCGCGCTAGACGCCGTACGCGAAGCGCAGCGTATCGCAACCGCAGGTAGCGGCGCGAGTAACCCAAATAAGCGTCCCGTGGTGATCGCCGACACCCAAGACAACCCAGGCGCTGGCGGCGATAGCGACACGATGGGCATGATTCGCGCGCTCCTCGAATGCAGAGCGGAGCGTGCAGCGGCAGGCTTGATCGTGGACGGTGCTGCCGCGAAGGCTGCGCAAGAAGTAGGCGTGGGGAATACGCTCAATTTCGCGTTGGGCGGGAAAAACCGCATCCCTGGCGATTCGCCGCTTGAATTGCCGTGGACGGTTGAAGCAATCTCAGATGGCAACGTCGCTGCGACCGGAATTTTCTATCGTGGCATGAAGTTGCGTCTTGGCCCCTCGGCATGCCTGCGATACCAAGGTGTTCGTGTCGTCGTCGCGACCTACAAAACGCAAATGGCGGATCAAGCGATGTATCGCTATGTCGGCATCGAGCCGACCGAGCAGGCGATTTTGGTGAACAAAAGCTCGGTGCATTTCCGCGCCGATTTCACGCCAATCGCAGAGACGATCCTCGTGGCCAAAGCGCCGGGGCCGATGGCCGCCGATCCTGCTGATTTGCCTTGGAAACATTTGCGTGAGGGGATTCGCATGAGGCCGTTTGGCGCTGCGTTTTCGAAATGAGCTACGTCGCACATGCGCATTGCAGGCGAGCAGAATCAGATGCAATAAATAGGCAGTAATCCCGATTAAATCGGGGCGTCGCGGTCATAAATTGTAATTGCAACATCGTTGATTAAGCGGCCCTAGTCCGCGTACGGACTTTGTTCAAGGTGCTTCTTTAGTGTTTGCGACGCGCTCTAGTCGCGACGAACGGCTTGGTATGTTGGCAACGGCGTTTTTGACGGGTTCCTGGCAGCAATCAGAATCTCACGAGCGCGCGATTCAAACCCAAATGCCTAATGTCGCGATCTAGGAACACGCTGAACAAGCCCCGGGTGTGTATCGCCTCGCCAAGCGTATTCTCATCGCAATCCGCTGTGCGCTGCATCAAGCGAACTTGTTCAGCGCTACCCTAGCAATTGAGCGGCAAGATACCGACGAAGCCACGCCGTTCAAATGTCAATTTCGGCAACGGGAGGGCGATTGCGTCGGCGTAAATCGCTGGCATCTCGAGGGTTCCTCTCGACGAAAGCGGCGGTAAGCCTACGAAGTCGAAACGATAGCGCTGATTGCCTGGACGCGTGATCTCCGTAACCAATTGTCCGTTCGGGCCGCGCTTTGCGGATTTGCTCACAATGGGTACGATGACTGCCTCCGCGAACCCTTCGATTGTGACGCGCACACGATCATCTGGCATGGACAAGACTACGTTCTGCGCCGCAACAATCGTGAAACCAGCGACTTTGTCGTAATTCGCTTTGCTCGGGTCGAGATTGAATTCGAAGCGCACACCGTTTGACTCGAAGCTTGCCATCGCGGGTGCCCCGTATTGTCGGCAGATTTCATGTTTTCGCTCGATGTTCTCGGCGTCCAAATGAACATACGTCGTCGCATACGGGAAGCAACCACTCAAACTCGCGGTTGCAACTAGGATGGCAGGTAGGGATTGCTTCATGTGCAAAGTGTGCGGTCGTACGTTCGGATCGCAAAGTCAAGCGTTGAAAGTTACGTCTCGCGATACCGAATGCATCGGCAGTCGGCACTCGCACTCGATTGCGTGCCGCTGGTGCGCGTGATCGTGAGCCCGCCGTCGAAGAACGTGCAGGATGAAGCAGGTCGCACGTTTGCCGCCAATCGGATACGAAGCGGGGAGGCTAAAGCGTTGGGTGCCAAGCAATTCGCGTGATGACTGATTCAGATCAAGAAACAACAAATGCGAATCGTTCGTATTCATGATATAGTTTTAGCTGTCACGTCGTACTAAGCCCATACAACCGCAAAATGATTGTTTGTATTTGCCACGGCATCAACGATAAAGCGATCCGAATCGCGGTCGCCGAAGGCGCGAGTTCGACTGCGGACATCGCCTGCGCGACAGGTGCCTCCACTTGTTGCGGCAAATGCCATGACTGTGTGCGAGAGATTCTGGATGACGAGCTCGGGCGGATTACCCCAATAGCCGCGTAGGTTAGAGCTGTAGAAATTCTGAAATCTATTTTCAGAAAAATAACGTCTAGCCTTACTAAACGTTGGGATTCGTGCATAAAGCTTTTGAAGTGCACCTAGGTGGCGTGTTTCGCAGGCGGCGTGAAGACTCCGCGTGACGAGCGTAGGTTAATGTTCAGCGCTAAATTTATTCGTTGCAGGAGTTCCCATGAAGGGCGATAAAGACGTCATTAAGCATCTCAACAAGATTCTCTACAACGAACTGGTTGCGATTAATCAGTATTTCTTGCACGCCAAAATGTTCAAGAACTGGGGCTTAGAAAAGCTCGGCGCGTACGAGCATCACGAATCCATTGATGAGATGAAGCATGCCGATCGATTGATCGAGCGCATCTTGTTTCTGGAAGGCTTGCCGAATTTGCAAGACCTCGGCAAATTGATGATTGGCGAGGATTTGAAAGAGGCGCTCGAATGCGATTTGAAGCTCGAGATGAAAGCGCATCCCGATCTTCAAGCGGCAATCGCGCACTGCGAAACGGTGAAGGATTACGGCTCACGCGACTTGCTCAACGATATTTTGGCGAGCGAGGAAGAGCACATTGATTGGCTCGAAACGCAGCTCGAACTCATCGACCGAGTTGGCCTGCAGAATTACCAGCAGAGCCAAATGGAAGTGCGCTCCGGGAGTTAGGGCAGAGAACTTGGGCGGAACCTGGGCGCAGATCACCGCGCCTCAAACATCGCGCAACTCGGCCGCCCGTTTCGCGTGTAAGGCGCGACGGGGCGACTACTCGTTAGACACTGTGAGCACGATCTTTCCAAAATGCTCACCTGCTTCCATCATACGGTGCGCGCTTGCGACATCGTCGAGCGAAAACCTCGCGTGGAGATGTGGCCTAAGGGCGTTCGGCTCACGCTCAAAACGTGGCCACACCTCCGTTTCGAGTGATGTGGCGATTTGAGCCTTCGCTAATTTAGGTCGAGCACGCAACGTAGAACCCGTCCATGTCAGCCGCTTCATCATGAGCGCTTGCATGTTTAATTCCGCTTGCACGCCGTGCTGAAACGCCACTTGCGCGATGCGCCCTTCAAGCGCGCAAACATTCAAGTTCTTCTGAAAATACGGCGCACCCACCATATCAAGAACGACGTCGACGCCGCGTCCGCCGGTGAGCGCTTTGGTGCGCTCAACGAAATCTTCCGTCTTGTAATTGATTCCCTGGCTCGCACCCAGCTTAACGGCGTAATCAATTTTTGACTGATCGCCACAGGTGACGATGATTTGCGACGCACCAAATGCGCGGCAAAGCTGGATCGCTGTGGAGCCAATTCCGCTTGAGCCGCCGTGAATCAAAATCGATTCGCCGGCAGCAAAACGGGCGCGCTGAAATACGTTCGCCCACACAGTGAAAAACGTTTCCGGAAGCGCCGCGGCTTCGAGCATCGAGAGCGAATTTGGGATCGGCAAGCAATGTGCGGCAGGTGTTACGCAGTATTGCGCGTAGCCACCGCCAGGGGTAAGCGCGCACACGCGATCCCCGACCCTCCAGCGGGTGACGTCATTCCCGACGGCGACGATCTCTCCTGCAACTTCCAATCCCATTGTGGGGGAGGCATCGGTTGGAGGCGGGTATTTGCCGGAGCGTTGCAGCACATCGGGGCGATTCACGCCGGCTGCGATCACTCGAATCAGCACTTCGTCCTGTGCGGGAGTTGGAACCTGCGTGGTAATCATGCGCAAGCAGCTTAAGTCGCCGCCCGCGCCATGATCGATTGCGTTCATGGTGTCTGGAATCATAGATCGCATTATCGTCAATGAAGCGACTGCGATGCATTTGCCGCGCGTGAAAGCGAAATCCGCGTAAGTTCTTGATAAAACCCGCGTATGGGTGCATTCCTCGCGAAACGAATTCTGGCCACGATCCCGGTGATGCTGATTGTGGCGATCATCGTTTTCGCGCTGATTCGATTGGTGCCTGGCGATCCAGCCGCGGTAATCGCAGGCAATATGGCTACCAATGAAGACATCGCGCGCATCCGCACAGAGCTTGGGCTTGATCGCGGCTTCTTCGCGCAGTTTGCGATTTGGGCAAAAGGTTTGGTGACAGGTGATCTCGGTCAGTCGTTTTTCTTCAAGAAAGATGTGACCGCACTCATCGCTGAGCGAGTGGGCCCCACCCTATCTCTCGCGTTCCTCACGATCGTGATCACGGTGCTGATCGCCGTCCCGCTGGGCACGCTTGCCGCATGGCGGCACGGCGGCTGGCTTGATCGCGCCCTGATGGGTTTTTCCGTGCTCGGTTTCTCGATACCGGTATTCGTGATTGGCTACCTGTTTGCCTATTTCTTTGCCTTACGGATTGATTGGTTCCCGGTGCAAGGCTACAAGCCGCTTTCAGCAGGAATCGGTGAATGGATTCGGCACTTGTTACTTCCCGCGCTTACGCTCTCGATTGTGTATGTCGCGCTGATCGCCCGCGTGACCCGCGCGAGCGTTGCCGAAGCATTGACGGAGGACTACGTCCGCACGGCTCGCGCAAAAGGCCTGCCCGAGTCTCGCGTGTTGATAAAACATGCGCTTGCCAATGCGGCAGTACCGATTGTGACCGTGATCGGAATCGGCGTTGCGCTGCTGATCGGCGGCGTGGTGGTGACGGAAAGCGTGTTTTCAATTCCAGGGCTTGGAACCTTAACGGTCGACGCGGTACTCGCGCGCGATTTTCCTGTGATTCAAGGCGTGATTTTGTTTTTTTCCGTGCTCTATGTGCTGATTAATCTGCTCGTTGATGTCTCGTACGTGTTTCTCGATCCGAGGATTCGCTACTGATGCGCGCGGGGATGTTTCTTCTTTGCAACAAACCTTTCCGAGCGCTCGCCGCTGCTAAGGTGTTACCGTGAGCCCGAACGTACGACGCGTGCTTAAAAACGGTGCCGTTCGCTTCGGAAGTACGGTGCTGATCGTACTGACCGTGATCGCCTTGCTCGCACCCTGGCTTGGCACCACAGATCCGGCCTGGCTTGATGCGGTGAACATGAACCAAAAGCCCGGCGTTACCGTGGACTGGACAGGGCCTGATAATCAAACAGCGCCGCGAACTCTTCTCATGGGTACCGATTCGTTCGGTCGCGATATCTACTCGCGAGTTTTGTATGGCGCTCGGGTGTCGTTATTGGTTGGGGTGATTGTTTCGGTCGTAGCGCTCGCGATTGGCACCTTGTTCGGCCTGCTTGCGGGCTATTTCCGACGGGTAGACGCGGTGCTCATGCGATTTATGGACGGCTTGATGTCCATCCCCGCAATCTTGCTCGCCATCGCCTTGGTGGCGGCGCTAGGTGCGTCGCTTACGACTGTGATCGTCGCAATCGCGATCCCCGAGATCCCCCGCGTCACGCGTTTGGTGCGCTCCTTAGTGTTGAGCATCCGCGAAGAGCCGTATATCGAGGCGGCGATCTCGGTCGGCACGCCTGTTTGGAAGATTCTGTTGAGGCACGTGCTGCCGAATTCGATTGCGCCGATGGTTGTGCAGGGCACGTATGTTTGCGCGTCTGCCATTCTGATCGAAGCAATCTTGAGTTTTCTCGGCCTGGGTTTACCGAGCGAGATACCGACCTGGGGCAACATCATGGCCGAGGCGCGCGTGGTGTTTTCCTCGGCGCCCTACAACATGTGGTTCCCAGGTATTTTTCTCACGCTGACTGTGCTCGCCGTGAATCTACTTGGCGATGGCCTGCGCGACACACTCGATCCTAAATTCAATAAACGTGGAGCGCAGCGATGAGCCGCCCTGAGTCGCCGTTGGAGCACTCAGCTGCGACGCCGGTGTTATCGGTGCGCGATCTCGCGATTTCGCTGCCGAGCGGAAGTGATCGATCACACGCGGTTGAACACATCAGCTTCGATGTACGAGCGGGCGAGATCGTATGTTTGTTGGGTGAATCGGGTTCGGGTAAATCAGTGATCGCGTTTTCGATCATGGGTTTGCTGCCAGGAAACGTACGTGTGAGCGGCGGCGATCTTGTGTTGAATGGCACTGCGTTAAACGGCGCGACTGGGATTGATGCGGCGCACTTGCGAGCCAAGCGCGGCACTGAAATGGCGATGATTTTTCAGGAGCCGATGACAGCGTTAAATCCAGTGATGAGCTGCGGCGAGCAGCTCGATGAGCTTTTAGCGCAGCACACTTCGCTGCCCGCAAACGCGCGCCGCGCGAAAGTGATCGCGATGTTTGAGGCGGTGAAATTGCCTGAGCCCGAACGCATTTACGCGAGTTATCCGCATCAGCTCTCAGGCGGGCAGCGCCAGCGCATCATGATCGCGATGGCGCTGATCCTGGAGCCGAAACTACTGATTGCGGATGAGCCCACGACGGCGCTTGATGTAACCACGCAAGCCGAGGTGCTCTCGCTCATCAAGGCGCTTCAGCGTGAGCGTGGCACGGCGGTTCTGTTCATCACACACGACATGGGCGTGGTCGCAGAGATTGCTGATCGCGTGGTCGTATTGGAGCAGGGTAAACAAGTTGAAACAGGTGATACGCAAACGGTGCTGAGCGCGCCACGCGAGCCTTACACGCAGATGCTCATCGCGTCGGTTCCGCCGATCGAACCGCCCGTGCGTGCAAGCGAATTTGCGGGGCCACCAGCATTGCGCGTTGAATCGCTTTGCAAAACCTATCTGAGCGGCGGTTGGTTTCAAAAGCGGCGCGAAACGCGTGCGGCAAACTTGGTGAGCTTCGATGTGAGGCCGGGCGAAACGGTGGGCATCGTGGGCGAATCGGGTTCAGGAAAGAGCACAGTTGCGCGGTGTATCACTCGGCTTATCGATCCGACAAAGGGCACGATTTCCCTTGGCGAACAAGCGCTTCATCTTGGCAGCGCCGACGAGTTGAAGCTCGCTCGGAAGCGCATTCAGATCGTGTTTCAAGACCCGTATCGCTCGCTTGATCCGCGTCAACGGGTGGGCGAGGCCATTATCGAAGGGCCGCTTAATTTTGGGGTGTCGAGAGATGCAGCAATGCGGCGTGCGAAGGAGCTGATGTCGCTAGTGCGCCTCTCGCCGGAGGTACTGTCTCGCTACCCAAGCGAATTCTCGGGCGGGCAGCGGCAACGCATTTCCATTGCCCGCGCACTTGCGCTTGATCCGGAGGTGCTCATTTGCGACGAGGCGGTGTCGGCCCTGGATGTATCCGTTCAAGCGCAAGTGCTAACGCTGCTCGAAGAGATCCAAGCACGGCTCAAGCTCGCCATCGTGTTTATCACCCATGATTTGCGCGTCGCGGCTCAGATCTGTGATCGGGTGTTAGTGATGAGTCGCGGCCATGTGGTCGAGCAAGGGCTCACACGAGACGTTTTCCTGTCGCCGCAGCATGAATACACCCAGGCGCTGCTCGCGAGCGCGCCAGGCCGACACTTCAAGTTTGCGCGAAACAGCGCTTGAACGCTACGCGGCCGCTGAACTCTGATCATCGCGAGAGTGACTATAAAGCGGGGCTGAGCGAACCTTACTTGTTAATTTGATAAAAAATAAAATACTCTTTTAGCCCCAATAAATGCTGGGCTAAACCGCGCTTTTTATCCCGGTAATCCGCGAGAGCCATTTCGAAAAAGGTAGGTCGTATTCCAGCGTGAGCGTTCTTGCGTGGGCGCGCATCGCGGAGCTTGCCAATGCAGTGGCGAGATCGCCGCTCACGAGCGGGGATTTCGACGCGATCATGATCACGTTTTCTGTCTCGATTGACGGCAACAGCGCGATGTTGTCGCCAAACACTTTTTGCAAGCGCTTAAGTCCGGGCCGATATCGCGGCACATTGCTCCACATGTTGGCCACCAGCACCCCCCGCTTTTTCATGGCTCGGTGGCACGACTCATAAAACTCACTGCTTTCCAGCGCGCCCACTCGGCCGCGACCGTCATAGCAATCAACCCAAATCCAATCAATAGTGCTCTCGCCCTTTGTTTGGATCGCCGCTGCCGCGTCGTCGCACGCGATTCGCAGCCGCCGATCATCAAGCGGCAGCGGGAAACTGTGCTGCGCAAGCGAAATGACATCTGCGCGCAGCTCAACCACATCCATTCGCTTGAGGCTTTCACCCCAGTGTGCGAACGCCCAGCGCGGAAGCGCCCCCACTCCGAGCCCGGCGACGTAGACGTTGCCGGCGGGTGGCGCAAAAAGAAGTGCGGCGGTCATCTCCTGCGCATACGCAAGCGAGAGCTCGGCCGGCTTACGAATGCGCATCCGGCCCTGCACCCACTCGGAGCCAAAGTGAAGCGTTCGATAACCGTTCTGTTCGGAAATAAGCAGATCTGACATGGAGGGATTGTAGGGAGACATCACTAAAAAACTGACTCAAACTATCGCGGTAGTCGGTGCGCGCTTTTGGGTATTCAGCGGGGGTTTCGGCTGCGACTAGCTCGCGCGCGTCGACTACACGCTCCAATAGCGCTTTTTACGAAGAAACAAGCAGATGCACGAGGGTAAAATAGTGACTTCTCTAAGAGAACACGCTCTTTATCATGTCAAGCCTCAAAGTAGTACCCACGGCAGCGTCACCCGCTGAAGCGTCACACGACGCAAGTGCGGGCGCGCATTCCACTGTGCTCTCGCCTGTCCCCGAGATCATCGCCGAATTGAAAGCCGGTCGGATGGTGATTTTGATTGATGAGGAAGATCGCGAAAACGAAGGCGATCTGGTGCTCGCTGCCGATTTCGTTACGCCAGAAGCCATTAATTTCATGGCGAAGTTTGGACGAGGCTTGATTTGTCTTACGCTCACCAAAGAGCGTTGTGAGCAGCTCGGCTTGCAGCCGATGACGTCTAAAAATCGCTCCGGCACTGGAACCAACTTTACAGTTTCCATTGAGGCCGCAGAAGGCGTGACCACGGGTATCTCTGCTGCGGATCGAGCGCGTACTGTGCAAGCGGCCATTGCATTTAACGCTAAACCGACTGACATTGTTCAGCCCGGACATATCTTTCCCATCGCTGCGCAAGCGGGTGGTGTGCTCATGCGCGCTGGACACACCGAGGCTGGTTGCGATTTGCCACGCATGGCCGGACTTACGCCAGCAAGCGTGATCTGCGAGATCATGAAAGACGACGGCACCATGGCGCGTCTTCCTGATTTGCTGGTCTTTGCTAAAGAACACAACCTAAAAATCGGCGCGATCACCGATTTGATTCACTATCGATCAGAGCGCGAAGCCCTGGTTGAATGCGTTGGCGAGCGAGCGATTGAAACTGCGCAAGGTGAGTTCACGCTCAAGGTTTTCCGTGAGAAGCTGACCGATGCAACGCATTTGGCGTTGGTGAAGGGCGCGCCTGCGGCAGAACGCGAAACGCTCGTGCGCGTGCATCAGCCGCTCTCGGTGATCGACACGCTCGATGTTGACAACAACGTTCACTCGTGGAGCGTTGGCAAAGCGCTCGCGCGACTGCAGCAAGCCGAGGCCGGCGTGCTGGTGTTGTTGCACGAAAGCGAATCGCCCGCTTCGCTCAAGGATCGTGCGCTCAACGCGAAGCCGCTCAACGCACACAAGATGGACTTGCGCACGTATGGCGTCGGCGCACAAATCCTTCGCGCGCTCGGCGTTCGAAAAATGAAGGTGCTTGCAAAACCAAGACGGATGCCTTCGATGACGGGCTTCGATCTTGAAGTAACGGGCTACGAATCGCCCGCAAACTAGGCGAACATCCTTTGCGCCGCGCTGTTGATCCGCGTTTGAGTGGTGAGGCGGCGCTTTGTTAACCGATTAAATCAACAGTTTTTTTATGGCTCTGCAACCCAACATGAAATTACGTGGCGCTGGCTTACGCGTCGGCATCGTCGTCGCCCGCTTCAATAGCGATATCTGCGAGAAATTGCTCACCGGCGCAAAAAAAGCGCTGCAAGAGATGGGCGTTGAGGCAGACGATATCGCTGAGGTCACAGTTCCCGGGGCGCTTGAGATCCCGCTTGCACTACAAACCTTCGCGGCCACTGAGAGTTTTGATGCGCTGATCGCGCTGGGTTGTGTGATCAAAGGCGACACGTACCACTTTGAGGTGGTTTGTAACGAATCCGCGGCAGGCATCACGCGGGTTGGCCTTGATCTCGATGTTGCAATCGGCAATGGCGTGCTCACCACGTTCACCGAAGAGCAAGCGGAAATTCGGGCCGAACAGAAAGGCTTTGAAGCGGCGCAGGCGGCCATCGAAATGGCGCTGATTCAAGAATGGGCGCTGAACACCTATGGCGAGGAGTGATTGAGCGTAGAACACTCTGCCGCTGTCATGGCCGCTTTGCGCCGATATGCCAGCTGCTTTCTCGGCATCGGCTAATCTGAAACTGAACGCCGCGAATCCTTCGCCCGCTCCTCCGCAAGCTAATTGCGAGCTTTGACCGAATGCACTTATGACCGAAGAAATAAACACACAAGATAAACCTAAGGCAAAGCCGAAATCGGCGCGCCGCTGGGCCAGGGAATTCGCGATGCAGGGGCTCTACGAGTACTTCGTGGCGGCCCACGACCCGGCAACGATTCGCTTGCGGATTGAGGGCGAGGAAGATTTCAAGCGCACCGACAAAGAGTTCTTCCGGGAGATGTGGCGCGGCATCTCTGACACCTGGGAATCTATGGCGTTGGTGATCGAGCCGCACCTTGATCGCAAATTTGCGGAAGTGAGCCCCGTAGAGCGCGCCATTATTCTCGTGGGTACTTGGGAATTGCAGCATCGAATCGATGTACCGTACCGCGTTGCGATCAATGAGTCCGTTGAGCTCGCGAAGTCGTTTGGCGGCACCGATGGGCACAAATGGGTGAACGGTGTGCTCGATAAGCTCGCGCCAACGCTTCGAGCGGAGGAATTTTCTAGTGGCCGCACGCGATAATCGATAGCCTTGAGCCCAGTTATTTATTAGGGCTAACGGGCGGTTTTACATATAGTCGAATTGCAGTTTTATAGGTGCTAGCCCCGATAAGGTTTGGGTAGCGTTTGAAAATGCGATCTCACACAAGTATCCGTTTTTTCCGCGCTCAATTGCCTATGTGTCTATGACTGAGTTTGAGCTGATTGCGAAATACTTTGCGCGCTCAACGCCAAGCGCGCTCATTGGCAATGGCGATGACGCGGCCGTCGTCGCCCCGCGCGAGGGTCATGCATTCGTGATCACGACCGACACGTTGATCGAATCTCGCCACTATTTGCCAACGCTCGATCCCATGAAGCTCGGGCGGCGCCTGGCACACGTGAACTTAAGCGATCTCGCGGCGATGGGCGCAACACCACGATTTGCGACACTCTCGCTCACCCTCCCGCATATCGATGAGACATGGGTTGATCGCTTCGCACAAGGGCTCTGGAGTGCGCTCGATGCACATTCGGTCGAGTTGATCGGAGGCAATACCACCCGCGGTCACACGTCACTTTCCATGACTGCGATCGGCGAAGTTTCTGTGGTGTCGGGGCGGGCCATGGCCTTGACTCGCGCAGGCGCGCGCGCGGGCGATGAGCTGTGGGTCAGTGGAAGCATGGGCGATGCCGGATGGGCGCTGTACTGCATGACGGGCGTGATCGCCGCCGAAGCAACGCGCCAGCAAATTGATGCCTATGAAATGCCCACCGCTCGCATTCGCCTCGGGCAAGCGCTACAAAATCTAGCCACCAGTTGCATTGACGTCTCTGACGGACTACTAAGTGAGGCCAATCATTTGGCGCAAGCGTCAGACGTCGCCTTCGAAATCGATTTTTCACAAATCCCGTCAACGCTTAAACCCATGTTGACCGATCCTAAGCTAAGCGCTCAGGCAACGCACTGCTTGCTCGCTACCGGTGACGCCTACGAGCTTCTATTCACGGTACCTCGCCAGCGGCATGAAGAAGTTGCAACACTTCTGCGAACGCATGAGTTGGCTGGCGATTGCATCGGGCGCGCGGTGCCTGTTTCACCTGAAGATTCAGTTTCGCGTGTACGGGTTCTTGACGCCTCGGGGCATGCCATGGGCGCGCCGCTAAGCGGCTGGGATCATTTCGCATGAGTACAACAATCGATCAAGCAACGCCCGCGCTACAGCCCAGCCTCCGGTTCATGCTTTCGCATCCCGCGCATGTGATCTCACTTGGTTTCGGTTCCGGGCTCGCGCCATTCGCGCCTGGGACGTTCGGCGCGCTCCTCGGCTGGTGGCTCGCTCGATGGCTATATCCGTTCGCGGGCGACGCCTGGTTTTTTTCAGGTCTCGCGATAGTGACGGTAGTGGGGGGTTTAGCGATACATGTCACGGGCACGGCACTCAACAAAATGGATCACGGCGCGATCGTGTCGGACGAAGTGGTGGCTATGGCGCTGATCGTAGCGCTGATTCCTTACTCGTTTTGGCTCCAATGTGTAGGCTTTGTGCTGTTTCGGATATTTGACATCGCGAAGCCAGGCCCTGTCGGTTGGGCTGATCGCAATATTGGTGGCGCTTGGGGTGTGTTACTGGATGACCTCATCGCGGCCGGGTTGGTCTTGGTGCTTTTCGCGCTCTGGATTAAGGTGTTTTAGATGGACGCATCTGCCGCGACTGTGCATGCGTGGGCGATTCGATTAGCTGAGATTGCGCTGGCGAAGGGGGCCGTCTTTGCTGGCGCTGAGAGCTGTACCGGCGGGCTCGTCGGAGGTGCGATCACTGCTGTGAGCGGTTCATCGCAATGGTTTGATCGCGGTTGGGTGACTTACAGCAACGATGCGAAGATGGATTCACTCGGCGTGCGGGAAGAAACGCTGACTCGCTTTGGCGCGGTGAGTGAGGAGACCGCGGCCGAGATGGCCGCTGGCGCACGGGCACGAAGCCTGGCGACCCACAGCTTTGCGGTTACCGGCGTTGCCGGACCCACGGGTGGGAGCCGCGAAAAGCCCGTAGGCATGGTTTGCTTTGGTTTTGCCAGTGATCAAGGCGTCACCACGATGACCAAACACTTTGCGGGCAATCGCGAAGCGGTACGTTTGCAGAGCGTGGTCTATGTGCTCTCCACACTGCATGAGCAGCTTATGACGAATCCCGCGGCAGCAAATCGCTAAACTCTTCGCACTAATGCGTGGATAAAGTTGAGTTTTTCCGATGAAATGCCCATTCTGCGGCTCACTCGATACCCAAGTGATCGACTCGCGTGTCTCTGAAACGGGAGATGCGATTCGAAGACGTCGGAAGTGTCTATCGTGTGACAAACGCTTCACCACGTTTGAGACGGTTGAGATGCGCATGCCGCAAGTAGTGAAATCAAACGGTACTCGCATCGATTACAACGCCGAAAAGTTGCGTACCGGATTCAATCGAGCGCTACACAAGCGATTCGTCCCAACCGAGTTTGTTGACCAAGCAATCGCGCGCATTACTTCGAACATTCATAGCCTCGGTGAACGTGAGATTTCATCGCGCTCGATTGGCGAAATGGTGATGGCTGAGCTCTACAAGCTGGATAAGGTGGCCTACATTCGCTTTGCTTCCGTCTATCGTTCATTTCAGGACGTTGAGGATTTCCGATCGATGCTGCATGAGGTCGAGCGGCCGAGCGCGAGCAAAAGCGCAAAGAAGCCAGCGAAGAAGACGATGGCTGGAAAAGATTTGGGCGATGTTTAGCGAACACGATGAACGATTTATGCGCCGGGCGTTAGAACTCGCGGCGCGCGCGTTGAACCATGCAACGCCGAACCCGCGAGTCGGCTGTGTGCTGGTCCGCGATGGAAACATCGTGGCCGAAGGTTTCACGCAACGCCCCGGCGAGCCGCACGCCGAAGCGCATGCGCTCGCTCAAGCGCGCGCGCGGGGCGTTGATCTCAAGGGCGCGAGCGCCTACGTAACACTCGAGCCTTGCAATCACTTTGGGCGCACACCGCCTTGCACTGAAGCCCTCATTGCATCGGGTGTCGAGCAGGTGATCGCTGCAATGGAAGATCCGAATCCGATCGTCGGCGGGCGCGGATTTGAGCGCCTGCGCACAGCCGGTATCCGCGTGCGCGTCGGGCTCTTTGAGCGCGACGCGCACGAACTCAACATCGGTTTCGTGAAGCGAATGACCGAAGGCAAGCCTTGGGTGCGGGCAAAGATTGCAGCGTCCTTGGACGGACGCACGGGTTTGCCGAACGGCGAATCAAAGTGGATCACTGGCGAGACTGCGCGGCAGGATGGGCATCGCTGGCGTGCGCGTGCTTGTGCGATCGCAACGGGTAGCGGCACCGTACGCTACGACGATCCCGCGCTTACGGTGCGCGGCGTTGAAACGCCGCTACCGTTGCGCCAACCGCTTCGAGTTGTGTTCGATCATATCGGTCAACTTGAGGCAAGTGCGAAAGCGCTTGCGGGCGGCGCGCTCGTGGTGTGCGGTGCGCGCAAGCCTGTCGGTCTGGCGAGCGACGTGGAAATCATCTCCTTTCCCGATGGGCACGGAAAAATCGATTTATCAGCGGCACTTAAAGAGATTGCGAGCCGCGGCGTGAACGAACTGCATCTAGAAGCGGGCGCGCGACTGACTGGGCCCATGTTGCAGCAGGGGCATGTCGACGAGCTGTTGGTTTATTTCGCTCCGAAAGTGATCGGCAGCGACGCGCGAGAAATGTTCTCAATCCCGTCGCCTCCGAAACTCGCGGACGCGCTCTCGTTGTCGCTTCATGACATTGCGAGATTTGATGACGATATTCGATTGATCTATCGCAAAGACTAAGCACTATGTTTACCGGAATCATCACTGGCCTTGGCCGAGTTACCGCACATGAGCCCATTCAGGGCACGGCGTACGATCCCAAAGGCGGCGGGCAACGGATCACCGTGGCATGCGGCGATTGGGATTTAAGCGATGTGGCGATTGGCGATTCGATCGCTCATTCAGGGTGCTGCCTCACCATCGTGGAAAAAGGTCCAGGCACGCTGAAAAGCGATGTCTCGACACATTCGCTTTCGATTGTGACTGGACTTAGCGTTGGCTCATTGGTAAATCTTGAAAAATCAATGACGCTTGCCGACAAATTGGGCGGGCATCTCGTTACTGGTCACGTAGATACCTCTGGCGTTGTGTTGCAGTGGAAAAATATCGCGGAGAGTTGGTTTCTCGAAGTGGAGGTGACCAACACGCTCGGACGCTTCATCGCGAAAAAAGGATCGATCACGATCAATGGCGTGAGCCTTACAGTCAACGAAGTAGCCGACGCGTCGGATAAAACACGTTTTCAAATCAATGTGATCCCGCACACCTATCAAGTCACCAACTTCAGCGAGTTGCGCGAGGGTGATCGAGTGAACGTCGAGATTGACACCATTGCCCGTTACGTGGAGCGGATGACTCAGTACGCGCGTTGATGCGGGTGTTTTCGCTTCGTGGGGCTAAAGGCGCGGCTGGCGCGCAGGGTGGGGTGATTGTGGCGCCAGCCCACTTTTTAGCCGTTGCTCACTCGTCGGCCAGCGCCCTAGTGCAGAACGACTTCTTGACCGCCTCGCATGGGTAGGCCTGCTTGGATGGGGGCGGCGGTGTGGCTCAGCATTCGCCACCCGAGTGGTGTGCGCAGAAACGTGTTGGTGGCAAATACCGGGCCGCGCGGCTGAGCCTCATCGCCGACATAGATCCATTCAATGGCAAACTGAATCGCCATCCCGACGGTGATGTGCCAGTGCTCGTCCTTCACCTCAACCCGCATCGCGTCGTTGTTGCGAAATATCGCATCCCACGCTGCGCGGATTGCAGCGTAGCCATAGAGTGGCGCGGCGCCTGGGTGCCCACAAACGATTTCATCGTCTTCTGACCAAGTGGCCATGATCGCTTCTATTTCTCGACGCGCAAACGCGTCATAAAACGCGCGTGCGCAGTCTTCCGCCGAGGCAAATGAGATCTGGTTTTTCATGCGACTGGTCAGAATGAACTTCAGCGAATTCTACGGAAAGCTGCGATACTGAGTCGGCCTTCGGCGAGATTGTGCGCGAGTCTCTACAATCAATTTTTACTTTTTGTCGCGGTTGAGGCAATTGGGTACGAGTCTGTTTGTTCTGCGGTGTCGATGATCCGAAGCGACTATCTCGATCGTGCTGACCCTGCACGGCTCGACTGGGCGCGCTGGGCGCTCGTGGCGCTGGCTGGCTCTGTGCCGCTTGGAAGTGCGCTCAGTAACGTGCTCACTGCGGTGGTGTTGATATTGCTCTTTTGCGCTGGAGGATTTCGGTCTCATTGGGGTGTAATTCGGCGCAATCCTTTCGCGCTTGCCTCGATCATGCTCCTTGGCGCTCTCATCGTTGGGATTTTCTGGAGTACGGGCGAGCGTGACGAAGCAATTCGTGTCACAGAGAAGCACGCACGTGTGTTGCTCGTTGTGTTCGCGGTGGTGCTCGCGGTGCCGCGCCAATGGAGAAATCGCGCCATTGCAGCGTGGCTTCTTTCGATGGCGATCACACTTTTGCTGTCGTATTTACACAGCGTATGGGCGTTTCCACTCGCACGCGCAACGCGCGAGGCGGCGATTGGCGATCATTACATTTTCAAACACCATATCACGCAAAACGTCATGATGTCGGTGTTTGCAGGCGCTTGCCTCGCGCTCGCGTACCGAGCATACGCGGTGGGCAAAACGAAGCTCGCAGCAGCGGGTGTAGTAATCGCCGCGCTTGCAGGTTTGAACGTGTTGTTTTTCGTTGCGGGGCGTACGGGCTACCTCACGCTGCTCGTGGCACTTTTCCTGCCTCCACTCCTGCTTTTCAGGGGACGAGTACGTTGGTACGCGCTCGGCGTGATCACCGCAGCCGCTGCCTCAGTCGTCTTCTTCAGCGCCGCACCCAAGGAGCGCATGCACACGGCCATCGAAGAGGCGCAGGCCCACGATGGAACGCAAAAAACATCGATTGGCATGCGAGTGGAATTCGCGCAAAAGTCGTTGCAGCTCATTTCTGAGCGCCCAATTGCTGGGTTTGGCACAGGAAGCTACTCGCGCGAGTACTGCCGGGTTGCCAGCACGCCGCTCTGGTGCGAGGTAGGGCACTACAACCCGCACAACCAGTTCCTTTTCTTTGGCGTACAGCTCGGTTTGATCGGCGTGTTGGTACTGATTGGCTGGATTGCGTGTGCTGCATACGTGCTGCTGCGCGTCGATCCGGCGGAGCGCACCGTCGGGTTCGTGTTGCTCGCCACATTTCTGATCCACTCGATGCTCGATTCTCCGCTCTACATCAATACTGAGGGCGTCTGGTATCCGCTGGGGCTAGGCTTGCTCGCTGCGGGCTACGTGCCAGCTAGTAAACGGTTGACTTCGGCGCTGACACGCTCAACCGAGGGCCATTCTGGGTAGGATTGAACAACGCTGACACGCTCGCCCAGCGCACCCCATTGCTCGCGCTTGGTGGGGCCGAGCACGCTTAGTAGCTTGCCGCCGACCGATGCCGCCATGTGGCCAGGTCCGGTGTCATTCGAAACAGTCAGGGCTGCGTTTTGCATGAGCGCGGCGTAAGCGCCGAGCGAGAGGTTTGGCAGGAGTTTGGCTGCAGGAAAGTGCGCCTTTGCCAATTCAATTTCATCCGGGCCTGGCGCGAGCACGATGTCCCGGCCCAAACCGGGCGCGCATTGTGCGACCCAGGTCGCGAAATGGGGCCAGCGCTTATCCAATTTCTCGAACGTGCCGCCTGCAAACGGGACCGCTACGATGTAATTGCTGCTCACGTTCGCATCGGCTAGCGCAAGTGCTGCTTCGCGCTTTGCCCGATCACTCACCTTAAGCGCTACTGCGGGCGGCGGCGGCTCGGCGTCGCCAAGCAAAGCACTCGCTAACCGCCAGTATGAGTGCATCGCGTGCTCGCCATACACAATGGGCGCGGAGCGCGCGAGCAGGAAGCTTCTGGCCTCCACCGCGTAGCCGTAAGCGCGCAGTCCGGCAAAACGCATGTCCATCGCGCTTGAGAACGAGGTGGCGAAAGTGATTGCGTTGATCGCTTTCGAGTTCGTGATTGTGGGCGCAACGCTAAGCCGCAGTTGCTTTAGCGTCTCGACGCGCGCTGAAAATGCTTTTGGATAGGGCGTGACCTTCCAGCCGTGCCCCTCAAGCAAACTCGACGCCCAGCCTTTCCCTACGCAGTGCAGTTCGTAGCCACGTGCCTCAAGTTTCTCGAGCGCGGGGATCATAAGAACGACGTCGCCAATAAAATTTCGCAGGCGGACGATCAGTGGGGAGCGAGGCTGGTTATTCACGCGAAGCGGTATGCGTGGGTCAACACGCTGAGTTTCTGGTGTTAAACGGCGCGAACAAGTTGGCCCGTGCGCCAGCTATGATGCTAACTTGGATTGATTTAGCCTTGCTCGGCGTTTGCGTTTTGAGCGAACGACGACTTCACAATTTTTCTGGTACCTAATGAATTTCGATCTTAGTCAATTTCCCGGTGGGCGCACAGTGATTGCGTTTCACGACGCATGTTTCGCGAGCGCTGGTTGGCCGAATTCGCTTCCCGCGATTGACGACACGCTCGTCTGGTACTGGGTGGCCCAGAATCATCGCAATAATTGCTTGCTCTGGGACGAGGAGGATCTGGCTCGACGAACCAAAGCAAGTGATGCTGAAATTACCGCGAATAAGCGCGCGATTGACCGCTATAACCAAGCGCGCAACGACGCTACCGAGCGCGTGGACGAGTTTTTACTGTTGCAATTGGGGCTGATCGATCCGGCGAGTGCGCGTAGCGATCAACCGCTGTCGCGGGTGGCGGCCAGCGCGCGGCTCAATAGCGAGACGGCGGGAAGCATGATTGATCGCATGTCGATCATGGCGCTCAAAATTCGCGCAATGCGGGCGCAGACCGTGCGAGACGATGTCGATCAAGCGCATCGCGATAGTTCGATGCTGAAACTCATGCGCCTTGAGGAGCAGCGTAACGATTTGGCGGCATGCCTCGACCAATTGTTGGCGGATAGCAGAGCCGGACGCGCTTACTTCAAGGTGTATCGCCAGTTCAAGATGTATAACGACCCTCGCTTCAACCCGGTTTTGGTGGCTGAAACGAAGCAGAAATGACCAAGACCGCGAAAGCTCGGTATATTCTTCGTGAACCGGGTTGCGTGTTTGCCGTGTTTGTAGGCCAAGAATTACTGGCGTGTTCGCCGCGCTCATCGAGGAATCGGCTCTGAAGTTACTGATCGTCAAAACATCGTCCATGGGCGACGTGGTTCACACGATGCCCGCTATCTCGGATATCGCCAAGCACCGGCCTGATGTTGAGATTCACTGGATGGTGGAATCCGCTTTCGCCTCTCTGCCTGCAATGCACCCCGCGGTGCAGCGCGTGCACGTCATTTCTTGGCGCAAGTGGCGCAAAAAACTATTTCAGTCGGACACCCGTGACGCGATCAAACGTGCTCGCGCGGAGTTGCGCAGCACTTATTACGATTTAATCATCGATGCGCAGGGACTCGTGAAAAGCGCATTTTTCGCCGGGCAGGCGCGCGGGTTGCGCGCAGGCTACGATTGGAAAAGTGCGCGTGAAGGGTTTGCCTCTGTTTGGTATCAACGGGTTGCGACTGTCGATAAGGCGCTTCATGCGGTGCAACGAACCCGACTCTTGATGGCGGCGCACCTGGGTTATCGCCCTGAAGGTGCGCCCGATTTTTCTCTCCGTATGCCCGATCCAACCTGGCTGCCACCGCATACCCGGCCAGCGCAGCGCCCGTTTGTCGTGCTCATCCCGGGCGCAAGCCGACCAGAAAAACTCTGGCCCGAAGATCGCTGGGTGGCGCTCGCCAAGCACATCGCTTCCCGCGGTTTGGAGGTGGTGTGGTTGTGGGGTAGCAAAGAAGAGGGCTCGCGTTGCGTAAAACTTGCCGCGCAGTCAGACGGCGAGATTCCGCCGTTCCTTTCCGTGCAGGAAGCAAGTGCTTTGCTCGCACGAGCCCGGGCGGTGGTGGGGCTCGATACCGGTTTTTCGCATATCGCTGCAGCGTTCGGCGTACCCACCGTGGGCATTTACTGCGATCATGAGCCGGGGCTTGTAGGAATTACCGGGCCAGGGTTCGTGGCGAGTGTGGGCGGGCGAGATCAAATGCCTGAGCTCGAGCGCATCAAAATCCTCACCGATGAGGCGCTGACACACGGAACGGTTCGGCGCGTTATCAAATAACTACGTGTAGCTCTGTTGGGTTTGTCCAAGTTTAATAAGGGCTAGCGTTCATATTTGTGCTTAAGTAATAAATTGACTTGAGTAGCTCTCACCCACGGAAAATTACGATGTTACGCGAATAGTTAAAGGTAAAACTACTGCGTTGAAACCTGATTAAGCTCGAAGTGAAACACCTTCGAGATGATCTGCCATTTCCCATCGAGCTTGATCAGCGTGAGGAAATCGATGAACGACTTGGGCGCGATTGAGCATTCGACGCGAGCGAATGCGGTGACATGTCCGGCAAACTGAATTTCGAGAATTCGGTCAGTGCGTGGATCATTCCGACTCGCGGGTGATGGACGTTTGTCCACGATCGGGAAGTACTCCTGCATTGATAGCTTCAGTAGCTTGCCGTCCGTTGCGCACACGTAGATTGCGTCGGGATGAAACACGTTGCGAAGGCGCGACGTGTCGCTGTGGTGCAGGCCATCGAAGTAGGTTGTGAGCGCGGCGGCTACGGCCACAAATTCGGCGCTCATGGTGTCGGTGTTCATTGCTTTTCTCCTGTCTGAATGGCGCGAATTTCAATCTGCTCGCGCCGCAGCGCGCTGACTGAACGTCCCGCGATTCCCCAATTATCGAGATCGACTTCCTCAATGAGAACGAAGGTTGTCGCAGGGTTTTTGTTGAGCACGGTCTCAAGTAATTCGGTGGTGCCGCGAATGAGTGCCGACTTTTGCTCAGCGGTGACTTCTTCGCGGGTGATTTGAATGTGAACGTAGGGCATAGCGAGATAGGTTTCGGCGCGTAACGTGTCGCTGCGTAACGCGCGAGTGGATTAGTGGACTTGTTTTTCTGCGCGGACAGCGGCGTCAACCGCAGGACGCGAGGCGACGCGATTTAAGAATGCGTTCAAGTGTGCGAGATCCGAGAGATCGAGATCGACAAACCGGCGCCAGTTGGTCACCACAAAGAGATAGGCGTCCGCGATCGTGAATGCATCCCCGGTGAGATGCTGCTTGCCGGGAAGTTGCGCGTCCACCCATTCATACTTTTTGCGCAAGCCTTGGCGAAGCACCGTCTTCGCTGCCGCATCAAGCGCGGGGTTGAACAATGGCGTGTAGGACTTGTGCAGCTCGGAGGTGATGTAGTTTGCCCATTCGAGGACACGATAGCGCGCGATGCCGGATGCGGGAAGCAAACTTGTCGCGTTGGCGCGGTCGGCTAGGTATTGCGAAATGATTGGCCCTTCTGTCAGGTGTTCACCGGAGTCCAGCTCGAGCACGGGTACCTGGCCTTTGGCATTGACGGCGTAGAAGTCCTGATCGTTGGCGAAACGGTGCTTGCTGGTGTCGACCGCGATGAGTTCGAAGTTTGCGTTGATTTCACGCAAGACGATGTGGGGCGCTTGGGAGCACGCGCCGGCCGAAAAGTAGAGTTTCATGAGGAGGTTTCCTTCGTAGTTGATGGAAACCGCATGTTATTGTTGCGAATTGATGCGATAAATGGCCTAGCGAGCAAATGACTGCTTACCAAAGGTAAACAAATGAGATCTGAACTCGATTTCAACCTGAGCCAAGTCGAATTCTTTTGTCGGGTCGCGGAGCTGGGCAGCTTTACCCAGGCAGCGTCAGCCGTCGGCGTGACGCGTGCTGCGGTAACCCGCGCCATTCAGCGGCTCGAAGCGCGGCTCAATGTGCAGCTCTTGGCGCGCACCACGCGCCAGGTGCAGCTTACGGAGGCCGGTCGCATCTACTTTGAACAGTGCAGACAGGCACTCACGCTTCTTGATCAGGCCGAGCGCGACGTGAGCGGCGCTCAGTCTGAACCCAGCGGGCTCGTGCGCATGAGCCTTCCGACCTCGTATGGTCACTTTCGCGTGTTGCCCGTGTTGGGCGAATTTCGGGCGAAGTATCCGAAGGTGGATCTCGATTTGCATGTGAGCAATCGAAACGTCGACTTGATTGCAGAAAACTTCGATCTCGCCGTGCGTGGACGCACGCCGCCTGACTCAGGCATGGTGGCGCGAAAGCTGGAAGACGTGGATCAGTTGATCGTGGCGTCGCCTGCGTATTTGCGGCAACGCGGCACGCCGAAAGCAGTGGCCGAGCTCGACTCGCACGATTGCATTCGTTTTTGTTTGCCAAGTACCGGGCAGGCGGTTGCTTGGTCGTTGCGCGTGAGCGACAAGTTTGTCGATTACATGCCCGAGCGCGGCGCGCGATGCTACGAAGACATCCTCGCCCCAGTCACGCTCGCACGAAGCGGATTTGGGCTCGCTCACACGTATCGCTTCTTGGTCGAGACAGAGCTTGCCAACGGCAGCTTAGTCGAGGTGCTGGAAACGACGGCGGGCGCGTCGCGCCCGTTTTCCATCATCTATCCATCGACTCGCCGTGCACCGCTCCGGCTTCGATTGCTTATCGAGTTCCTGGTGGAGCGATTTCGGCGGTAGTAACTTAGGACATAACTCGATTGTTTGATAGGGGCTAGCTCGCGTATTTACAAACGAAAGTGGATACTTTTTATTGATGCCTAGCCCCAGTAGAACAGGGACTTCAATAAACAATCTGTTACCGTTTCACCAGCTCCACACGGCGATTCTTCGCCCTGCCCTCATCCCCACGATTGTCTGCAATCGGACTTTCTTGGCCGAAACCTTTGGCCGTCAGGCGCGCGGCGGCAATACCCTGGTTGACTAACGCGCTCATCACGCTTCTTGCACGATTTTCAGAGAGCGTTTTGTTGGCGCTTGCGCTGCCCACATTATCTGTGTGGCCCTCAACGCTGATTTGTAGCGCCGGGTTGGCTTTGAGCATTTTCGCCACCTCGGCGAGTGTCGGTTGGGCGTCGGCCTTGACATCCCATTTATTGGTGTCGAAATTGATGTAGAGCGTGATGAAGCCCTTGCTATTAAGCTCGTCAAATAACTTATTGGCGCTCACCACCTGCTGCATCGCTGCCCGTTCTACGACGTCAAGTCGGTAGCTAAATGTGGGGCTCGAATACACGTCGGCCAGCACCTTGACCCACACTTCTTTCCCGCCCGTTGTGACGCGGAGCGTCGTCTCAGCGGTGTATTCCTCAATGCGCTCCCAAATCACTTCCCCGCCAATTGATTTGACGGCGTTTTGGTAGTTCCTTACCACTTGCAACGGGCTCGGCTGGCCTTCCTTCTTGTTGTGAAAGTAGTGCAGCCGGGTGGTGTCGCCTTCGATTTTTTCCCGCTTCACGCCGCCCGATGCGGCATCGCGTGCGACGGTAAATTCAATCGAGTTGAAGCTTTTTGAATACTCCGCGATCCGTGAATCGGGGTAGCGCGTAAGCATCGGGTGATCTTTCGCGCCGCGCGCATCTTGCGCCTGGCCTGCGCTCGCGAGCGCGAACAGCGCTCCGAGCAAAACGAAGAAGGAGAGGGAAAGACGTGTCGCAGCGTTCATAAAGCCTCCGAAATTGGGTTGACAATCGTGAGTCGGACGGTGGCGGCTCTCGGTTCAACACGCTACCTTCGCATAGCGCGAGGGGAACGGAAGTCAAGCGGACCTGGCGGGCATGGCACTTGCGCGTGAGGAAACAATGAGCTTAATCGCCCCGGCGTATTGCCCGCCATCCAGGGCCGCGTAGCGTGGTTGGATTGATGAGCGTGCCAGAGAGTATGCGCGCATTGGCCCCGTTACGCCAAGCAAACTTGAATTGATTGCCGCGTAGCTCTGACCACGGCACATCGCCTACGTTTGATCTCGCTGAGATTCGCTGAAATTGCTGACTCACATTGAGCTCGATGGTCTGGGCGGGCACGTTTGCACGTCCATCGAACATCAGTTCCCAGCGACCTGACACGCGCGCTGGCACTACCCAAAGATACACGCGATGATCTTTTTTCGTGCCGTGTGGCTTAGCGGGCGACCAATAGTTCAGGATTTCATCTGGAAGCCAATCGCCCATATCCCATTCATGCGAAACGATACGCGCGCCGGGACTTAACTGCGCCAGAAGTTGACCGCGAAGCTTCAGGTTGTATTCAGGCAAGAGATACATTGAAACAACGTCAACGCCCGAGAAATAAAGCGTAAAAATGTCTCGCTCGAAAAACTTTGCACGTGAGGTGACGCCTGCTCGTTTGGCGCTCTCGACGCTTTCGGTCACTAGACGCGGATCGATCTCAAACCCACTCGCGCGCGCGCCGCGTTTGGCCGCCGCAATGACGATCCTGCCATCGCCGGAGCCTAAATCCCAGAGCTTTTCTCCGGCCTTCAGATCGGCCAGTTGCAACATCCGATGCACCACGTGCGTCGGCGTTTGCACGTAGGGTACTTCCTCGGTGGGTTGCGCGGGTTCGGCCGTGGCGCTTACCGTCGCCCGCGCATCCTGCGCCAAGAGCGACGGACACGCGCCGAGCGCAAACAAAAACGCCACGCAAAGACGCGTGGCGCTCGATACACGGCCCGCCTGCGCGGCACCTACGGCGATTGCGCTGCTCGCCTGGGAAGACTTATGAGTCATCGTTGAGCATGCGACATTCGAAGCGCAATCACCGCAGGCTAGTGCCCAGCAGGCACCGGCCCGCTGAGGACGTAGTGAGTTCCGCAGTACGGACACGACGCTTCACCCGTCTTTGCGACATCCAGATACACCTTTGGGTGCGCTGACCAGAGCGGCATTTTCGGGTTAGGACAAAAGACAACGCCGTGCCCGTGCAGATCGCTCGCAGTGACGTGTACAGGGGCCTTGGGGTCCACTTTTGGATTTTTCGGTTTTGCGCTCATGATGGGTGAATTATCGAATCAAACGTGGGCGAGCCAACTCGCATATTTCGCATTGCGACCGTTCACGATGTCGAAGAATGCTGCCTGGATTTTCGTGGTGATTGGGCCTCGCTCGCCCGCGCCAATTTGAATGCGATCATATTCGCGGATCGGGGTCACTTCAGCGGCGGTTCCGGTGAAGAAGAGTTCATCGGCGATGTAGAGCTCATCGCGAGTCAAACGCTTCTGAATCACTTCGATTCCCAGATCGGCGGCGATGTGGAAAATCGTATTTCGAGTGATGCCGTTGAGCGCACCCGCCGACAAATCAGGCGTGTAGATCTTGCCGTCTTTGATCACGAAAATGTTTTCGCCCGCCCCTTCGGAGACGAAACCGGCGCTATCGAGCAGCATCGCTTCGTCATAACCCTCGTCGGTGACTTCCATGTTGGCGAGAATCGAATTGGTGTAATTCGAAACCGCCTTCGCTTGCGTCATGGTGATATTCACGTGATGGCGGGTATAGCTCGATGTCTTCACGCGAATGCCTTTACGCAAGCCTTCTTCGCCGAGATACGCACCCCAAGTCCACGCCGCAACCATCAAATGAATTTTGTTGCCTTTCGGAGAGACGCCCAGCTTCTCTGAGCCGATCCAAGTGAGTGGTCGCAAATAACCCGATTCGAGTTTGTTTTCGCGAACAACCGCTTTCTGCGCCTCCATCACCTCTTCAAGAGAGAACGGGATATTCATGCGCAAAATTTTCGCGCTGTTAAACAGACGCTTGGTGTGCTCTTCGAGACGAAAGATCGCTGTACCCTTATCCGTCTTGTAAGCACGCACGCCCTCAAACGCGCCGCAACCATAGTGCAGCGTGTGGCTCAACACGTGGATCTTGGCATCGCGCCACTCCACCATCTTGCCGTCCATCCAAATCTTGCCGTCGCGATCGTCCATTGACATAGTGTGTTCTCCAAATTATTGACGTGCCTTGTGAGCCCGCTTGACGCTCGTGGTCGAGTGCGCGTGGGTATGGCGTCAGCGGGATTTTAGGGGACGGATCAACGTTCCCTGAGCGGATCGCGCGGATGGACGCGTGGCGAGAGACCGAGATAGGTCAATCACATTGACCTATTCTTTGCTATGCCAAAATAAATGTCAAGTCGCTTGACCTATGCCTCGCAAAACCCCCGAAAAAACAAACGCTTACACGCACGATCACAGCCGCCTCATTGACGCGTGGCGGGTGATGCACTATGCGCTGCGCGCAGTGATCGCAGAGCCAGATCGAATGCTCGCGAAGCGGGGGCTCACGCGGGTGCATCATCGAATTCTTTTTTTTGTTGCGCGCCAACCTGGCATGAGCGTGGGTGAGCTTCAAGCCGTACTTGATGTGACCAAGCAGGCGCTCAATACGCCACTCAAGCAGTTGCAGACGCAAGGGCTCATCGATCTGAGCAAGGCCGCGCACGATGCACGCGTGCGTCGAATTGAACTCACCGCCGAAGGCGCGAGCCTGGAAGCGAAGTTGACCGGCGAACAATTACAAATGTTCGCCGAGGCTTTCGCGCACGCGGGCGAGGATGCGACCGCTTCTTGGTTCGAGGTAACAGGCAAGCTCGCAGAGCGGATCGCTCGCTAGCGTGGTGTTGCGGAAAAGACGCGGATTTAAGTCGCATCAAGCACGTAACACTACGCTCGTCGTTCGTGCGACGGCAACAAGCGCTCGACGAAACCTATCGCGCGGAATCCGGCGAACGTGTGAGCGATGCGATCGCTACAGGGCCTTGCTTGTAGAGAATGTAATCGGCCTGATACTTCACGACTTCCCGCTTACCTTTGCTTGAGGCATCACAAGTCATCGCTGGTGCTACGCCGCCCTTTGTCGCGACGCGCTGAATGTAGGTGACCCCTGTCATCATGCCGCTTCCCGTTGCTGGATTGGCTTTAACCAACTGCAGCGGAATGTTGCCTGCGCTTGCAGGCGCGATGGCGAGCTGCGTCGCGGTCACCATCGAACCATCGGTTGATTTCCATGTGGCGGGTGGCCCGTAGTAGCTTCCAATGGCTTTGCCGCTACGATCATTGAGCACTGCGACGGGGCCGACAAAGGCCCATTCGAATTGCGCCGCCGCCTCTTTCTTGTCGCGACATTCGTAGGTGATCTCGCCAACGCCAACAGTTTCAAGCGCGATGCGATTGCCCATCGGAACCTTGACCGCATCGGGAAGCGTCGAGTGGTCGAAGCTCAGCTGTGCAAATGATGCCGTGCTGCAGCCAACAACAATGAGTGCTGCGAACGAGTGTGGACGAATTCTGAACATGAGATTTCCTCACCAAAAGTGATCGAAAAGAAAAGAAGGGTCGCCGCGCACGGGGAAAAGGGCGCGGCGATGAGTGGGGTACGACCTAGCTCGCGAATCGGATGTGCCGACGCAAAATGAGTTTGATCGCTTGGGTGAGACGAGTCGATTCTTAGGAGAAAAATCTACAGAAATTAGTTCTATTTGTTGCGGGCTAGAAATAGTAAATTGGCAAAGTCTATTGAATCAAAAAACGCTACTTAGCCCTATTTAAATAGGTCACTACGCTAATTTGTTACTACGAACTCTCGGCCAGCGTTCGCTCGAAAAATTCAGTGACGGCGGCCGCAAGTGGCTGTGCTTCCTGCACGATCACTTGAGCCATTTCCGCACCTCGCAGTCGTATTGCGTGTTGCATCTTACGCAGCTCACGATAGGCATCGGCGGCAGCGGTTGCGATGCGATCACCGTCGCTTCCGATTAGCCCGAGTTCGCCCGCACGCTTGGCGAGCGCGATGTTGCCATGATCGAGCCGCATCGTTGGATGCGAAGCGCCGTATCGCAGCACAAGGGCTTGCACCGCAAATTCCATATCGACCAGGCCGCCGCGATCATGTTTCAGGTCGAACAATTCGCCGCGCTCTCGGTTAGGATGCTCCCGCGCGATCCGCTCGCGCATCTCCAAAATGTCGCCCCGCAGTTGCCGCCAGTCGCGCGGCAGGGCGATGATGTCATCCCGGATTTTCTCGAACGCAGCGCCTAGCGCACGGTTGCCCGCTGCAAAGCGTGCGCGCGTGATCGCTTGATGTTCCCAGGTCCACGCTTTTTCTCTCTGATAGGTGGCAAAAGCGTCGATTGTTGAGAGCAGGAGCCCAGACACGCCGTCGGGCCGAAGCCGCACATCGATTTCAT
The DNA here is from genome assembly GCA_013298765.1 of Betaproteobacteria bacterium. Classification (GTDB taxonomy): domain Bacteria; phylum Pseudomonadota; class Gammaproteobacteria; order Burkholderiales; family Casimicrobiaceae; genus Casimicrobium. The sequence continues at coordinate 315,829 of JAAFJA010000001.1, read as the reverse complement.
AAGCGCGACCCGCAGGCGTCAACGTGGTGAGCCAGTTTTGAAGCCGTTGTGCCACGCGGGTGAGCTGATCGCGAAAATCGGTCGCGTCGTTTGGCATCAAAAAAATTAGATCGAGATCGCTCGCGTAACCGAGCTCTTTACTTCCCCACTTGCCATACGCGATAACAGTGAGCGTCGCTGTACTGGGTAGTTTCGCCGCCGCCAAAAGCTTGCGCAGCGTAACGTCGACACAGACATCAGCCAGGGCGGAGAGATGGTCCGATAGCGATTCGACGCGCAGCAAACCTGCGACGTCTTTAAGCAGCAAGCGAAATACTTCGGCCTGCTGAAAATGGCGCAGCGCATCCATCCCGGCTTCAGTATCCTCGCCTTGAGCGGCAAGTGCCCGTGTAAGCTCCACGCGCCAATTTTCATAGTCGACAACAGAGGTGAGCGAGCGAGCATCGATTAGCTCATCGAGCAAGAGAGGGTGCGACATCAAATAGCGCGTTGCCCATTCGCTCGATGCGGCAAGATCAACCACGCGACGAAGCGTTTCCGGGCGCTCGGTCATCAGTGCTAGATAACTTGACCTGCCCGCGACGCCGACTAAGAGATCGAGCGTTCGCGCGTGAGCATCACGCGGTGCCGATGTTTGCAACGCCAACTGAACCACGCGCGCAGCGAGGCTTTCAAACCGCTGGCGACTGTTAGCCGGGAGCGCACGTACACGCACGCCGGTGAGCGTTGCTTGGTGATAGCGCTCGATTTCCTCCGCGTTCGCGTAGTTCGCAAAGCCAATCGATGTGTCGTTTGTGTTCGCAGCGGGCGGGGTTGTCTCAGCATTGCTGATGCCCGCTACCGTGGTCCGAGCGCTTTGCATGCCGCCAAGCGTTTCATCGAAGAAGCGCGCCACGTCTTCACGAACTGCGTTTAGCCGCTGCGCGAAGCTTGAAGTGTCTGACTCACCGAGCGCTTCTGCCAGTGGGCCAAGCTCACTGTCGTCGCGGGGAAGGGTTTGCGTTTGCAGATCATCGCGATACTGCAGCATGTGCTCCACCCGGCGCAAGTACCGATAGTGCGATGACATTCGCTCTGCGTCGCCCGAATTGAGATAGCCGAGTGATGCAAATGCTGAAAGCGCATCGAGCGTGTTTTTGGTTTGCAAGCGCGGGTCTCGGCCGCCGCGCAGAATTTGGCGCAGCTGCACGCCAAACTCGAGTTCGCGAATCCCGCCGCGCCCCAGCTTTACGTTGTTCGGATCAGTTTTTTCAGCACGCAGTTGGCGATGCAGATCGCGAACGCCGTCTATCGCATCGAAGTCAAGGTAGCGCCGAAACACAAAAGGGGTCACCAGCGACTGCACGGCGCCGGCGAGCGGACCGGCGACGACCCGCGCGCGAAGCCACGCTAAGCGCTCCCAGGTCCGCCCTTGGGTGACGAAATACGTTTCAAGGAAATCAAGCGTTGGCACCATCGGGCCAGCGCTCCCGTACGGGCGCAAGCGGGTGTCAACGCGAAAGACAAAGTCGCCCTCCACTTCGCGATCAAGTGAACGTGTGACCGCATTCGCGATTCGATTCATTCGCTCAATTTGCTCGCTCGTTGGCTCGTCGCAGACGAACACAATGTCGATGTCAGACGACACGTTGAGCTCATAGCCGCCGAGTTTTCCCATTCCAATCACAGAGAGCTGCCCGAGCGTTTCGCTCGTTTCGCCTAACTTCGCGAGTTGCACCTGGAGGGCCACCTCTACGCACAGATCGGCGAACTCGGACAAGTCGGAAACGAGTTCAGTATGGTCGGCGGCAAACGAGATGTCTCTCACGACGCTTCGCAGCATGGCTTCTCGCCGGATTTTGCGAAGGCTCGCATCAAGCGATTCGCTTGGGCAGGCCGCGAGCGCTTTTCGCCACTCAGTCAGGGGGAACCGTGACTGCGGGTTTTCGAGGACGCGGCTAACTGTCTCTGGATCCCGACGACGGAGCTTATCCGCGTAGCGCGAATATCGGAACGCAAGCGATATTGAGTCGGTCACAGTGGTTGAGAGTGGTATCGATAGAATCGAAATAGAGTAGCACGCCCCGAATGCCGAACGAACCCCCGATTATTGCCGCTGAAACCGATCATTCGCTCGTTGGGCGAGTTGAAGCAGTTGTGGACGCTGCTGAGCGTTCTTTGGGCAGCCGCTCGCTGACCTTCTGTGTACGAACACTTTTTTGGCTGACGCTCGCCACGGTTGCGCTTTTCTTGGGCGTTATCGCGCTCACACGCTTCTGGCTCGTTCCCAATGCCGATTCGTTTCGGCCCCAAATTGTGGAAGAGCTCTCGCGTTTAACTAAACAACGTGTCGCGCTTGGCTCTTTCGAGGCGGGCTGGAACGGGTGGTCGCCCGAGTTTAAGGTGACCCGTCTGCAAGTACTCGACGCTAAGGGGCGTGCGTTGCTGGAATTGCCAGAAGTCGAGACGACGATTTCGTGGCGATCAATCTTCGCGTTCGAGCCGCGACTTTCGAGCCTAACCGTGAGGTCCCCGCGAGTCGTCGTGCGCAGGGACGAAGCGAATCGACTGAGTATCGCCGGTTTTGACGTCGATCTTTCGAGTACTGAGCCCGGCGATCCTGCGATGCTTGAATGGTTGCTCCGTCAGCGCTATGTGCAGATTGAGGGCGGAGAAATCGAATGGCAGGATGCGTGGAGGAACCTCCCGCCATTGCGCCTGCGCGATGTGCACATTCGTCTTCAAAACGATGGCAGTCGACATCGAATGGGCTTACGCGCGGTACCTTCTACTGCGATTGCCTCCCCGCTCGAACTTCGCTCTGAGTTTCGCGGTTCAGACTTGCGCAAAATCAACGAATGGGACGGCAGCGCGTACGTGCGTGTGGACTATGCAAACGTGGGCGAACTGGCTAGGTATTTGCCGTTGCCGGTGGATGTAGTGCGCGGTGAGGGCGGGATTCGTGCCTGGTTCGATTTTGACGACGGGCGCGCGGTGTCGGTGACCACCGACTTGGTGCTGCGTGACGCCCAGCTCCGACTGCGTAGCGACGCAAACGCGCGATCAGCGTTAGCCAAGACGCCAAGTAGCGCAACCGCAAGCGCGGCCGCTCCCGAAGCCTCTACTGCGAATTCACCGATTGCATTCACTGAAGTGAGTGGACGGCTTGAGTGGCGCGATGAAAATGTTGGCAACGCGTTTGAGCGCTTCGTCAAGCGAAACGCCAACGAGCGTAGCGAGCGCTGGAAACTCAGCGATATCAAAGTGACGCCGGCTGACCGCGCGGCGCTCGCCCCCTTCAGCATGGAACTTGCGCTAGCCGTTGATTCGAAGCAAACGCAGAAGGGCGAACTTCGCGCGTCAAGCGTTGATTTGAAGGGGATCGATGTATTGCAAGCCTCGCTCGCGCCGCTGCTACCGAAGGCACTGAGCAGTCAGAAACTGCTCGCTTCACCGCGTGGGCAAATCAATAACTTACGCGCGAATTGGCAGCTTGACGCTGCGCCCATTCGCTTTGAAATCAATGCACAGCTCAACGATGTGGCCTGGCAGCGTGGATCGCTGCCTGGTGTTACCGGATTGACAGGTGTGGTGAGCACGACCGAAAAGAAGGGTAGTTTCCGGTTTGAGCCCGCGGGGCAGGTAGCGCCGACGGTGTTTGAGCGCTGGATGACCAAGAAGAGCGAGCCGTCTAAACCCGTCCCATCAAACTCGGCGAGCGTGCAGGGGCTCACACTCGATTTTGGTGATTGGTTCGCTCAACCGCTTAACTTAGGTGTGGTTGGCGGTGCGCTGCGTTGGGAGCAGCCTCAGCCGACAACGGCGATCACCAATCCATCGCCATCACAGGCAGCGGGCTCGACGGCAAAGAGCGCTCTCTCGCCGTGGCTGGTCTCGATTGATGCGGTATCTGTCGCTAACGCCGATGCACGGGCGACATTTAATGGGACGTGGCGAAACGACGAGCTCGGGCCTGGCGTAGCAAAGATTACGGGGAAACTAGATTCGGCCGATGCACTTGCAGTGCATCGCTACCTGCCAAAAGCGGTGGGTGAAGCAACGCGAATGTGGGTGCGTGAAGCCATCGACGGTGGCCGAATCAGCAACGCCACATTCAATGTTGAGGGCGCGCTCTGGCATTTTCCATTCACAGACGGAAAGCATGGCAAATTCGAACTGAGTGCACCGGTGAGCGACGTCATTGTCGACTATGCCGATGGTTGGCCGCGCGCGGAAAACATCGAAGGAATCCTTAACTTCCGGGGCTCCTCATTCAGCGCTGAAGTGCAACGCGCAACGATTGCCAACGCGCAATTGGCGTCAACGCAGGTTCGGATCGCCGACATGATGGCCAACGAAGCAAGCGTTGAGATAAAGGGCGTGGCGCAAAGCTCCGTTGAAAATTTTCTGCGCTTCATTGCAACCACACCCGTGAATCGCATGCTCGATGGATTTACCGAGCGCGCGAAGGGCAGCGGCACCGCGAGACTCGCCCTCTCACTTGCTTTTCCTATCTATCACTCGGATCGTGTCAAGGTCGATGGTGAAGTGAGTTTTGACAATAACCGGGTTGAACTTGGCGGCGATGTGCCGCCGCTTGATGCCGTGAGTGGACGATTGCGCTTTACTGATCGATCAGTGAGCTCGCGCGAGTTGCGCGGACTCGCCCTCGGTGGCCCCGTAGCGATTGACGTTGCCACGGACGCGAACGGGGTCATCAAGACAGCGGCGTCCGGCAAAGCTGACCTCTCAAAAGTACGCGAACTCTACGACTATCCGCTGCTCGATCAGTTGCGAGGTTCGGTGGATTGGAAGCTAGATGCACAAGCCGCAACGCGAAGCAGCTCAGTTGCGCCCACGATTTCGCTGAGTGGCGCGCTCGGCCCGCAAACGCTGCCAATTGATCGCATTTATCAAGTGGGTAGTAGCCCACGCGATGTCGCGCAGCCGATCGCGTTTACGCTCAATCGCTCGACGCAAGCCGACGGTCGTGATCGGCTCGAGTTTGAATTGCCGTCACTTCTGCACGCCGTGGTCGAACGCGCGCCAGCGCAAGGTAGTGCGCCGCGCGTGGTTGAAAGGGCCGTCGTCGATCTGGGGGCGCAGAAGACGCAACTCCCGGTGCGCGGGTACTCGGTGCGTGGAGAGATCTCTAAGCTCGACACCGACGCCGCGCTCGACCTTTTGCCCGCGTTGAGCAGCGGCAACGCGAAGAATCTGGGTGGGCTGCAAAACGAATCGAGCTCGCCAGATTTTGTAAACGTAAACGTTCGCGCCGAGCGCGCGCTCGTTTTCGGCCACGTCTTGAATGAGGCGAGCTTACGCGCGCAACCGAACGCGGGGCGCTGGCGATTAGCGCTAAGAAGTAAGGAAGCAACTGGATTGATTTCGGTGGACTCCTCCCAGGAAAATGGGGCGGTGAGCGCTTTAGTTGTTAGGCTGCAACGCTTTTCGCTACCAAACGCCATTACTGAAAAGGACCGCCTTGCGCTCGCTCCCGCGGCGCTTGCGCTCTCGCCAGCAGCCGTGTCCGCCAATAGCTCGGCGCGCTGGCCGAAACTCGACCTCACGGCAGATAGTTTCGTGAGCGAGGGGCGCGAGTTGGGTAAGCTCGAAATAGCAGCACAACCTGGCCGCGACGAGTGGCGCATAGATCGCGTTCGCCTGAGTAGCGCCGACGGCTCGCTTGAAGCGAAGGGGCGCTGGCTACTGCCGACTGGCGCGGGCGGCCAGCGCGGAAATGGCGAGACCGCCGTTGATGTCGCCCTGGATTGGAAAGACGCGGGCAAATTCATGCAGCGCTTCGGCTTGCCAAAGGGGGTGGAGCGAGGCGAAGGGCAGCTCCGTGGTGAGCTCTCCTGGGCAGGCTCGCCTTCTGAGTTCGGATATGACAAGCTCGATGGAAAGATCAGCTTGAAAACAAGTTCGGGCCGCTTTACCGAAATGGATCCAGGCATCGGCAAATTGCTGGGTGTCATTTCACTGCAGTCGATTCCACGGCGTCTAACGTTTAACTTTGATGATCTGTTTGGCCGTGGCTACGCCTTTGACACGATCGGCGCGGATGTCGCGATCAGCAAAGGAAAAGCGCGGACCGAAAACTTTGAAATCGCCGGTCCCGCCGCGCGCGTCGAAATACGCGGCGACGCCGAACTGGATCGCGAAACCGCGCAGCTTCGGGTGCGAGTGTTCCCAAGCATTTCTGTTGCAACTGCTATCGGCATTGGGTTAGCGACCGCCAACCCTGCAATCGGTGCTGCTGCGTGGCTCGGCCAGAAGATTGCGCGCGATCCAGTGGAGCGATTGCTGATGTCAGAGTTTGAGATCAGCGGCTCGTGGTCCAACCCAGACGTGAAGCAAACGCGAGGCGTCGGTTCTGCTACCTCGGAACTGCGCGGAAGCGAAGCGGGGCCTGTACCCGGCACGACTACGCCGAGCTCGCGCTAGGGCTGGGTCAGCTCGTCATCAGGAAGGATCGTGGCGCAAACACTACGAGCCCGTGATACTTCGCTTGCGCTGTTCTCAGCCATTTTTTCTTCGTCTAACGGGCGCACGCGCCGTTGTGTAGAGGTGTTTAGTCCGCGTTACAACGCTGTTCTCTCAGCCTTGTGCCACGGGATTTTCCGCGTGCGCACACCACTCGCTCCAACTGCCGGCGTAGAGTCGGCTGCCTGGCAGGCCCGCGTGTTCCATCGCGATCATGTTGCAAAGCGCAGAAACCCCACTTCCGCACTGATGGATCAGGTGTTGTGGGTCGCGTCCTGCAAGAAGTGCATCAAACTCTGCGCGTAGTTCGGCAGCAGGTTTGAAAACGCCGTCGCGTAGGTTTTGCGTAAACGGCCGATTAATTGCGCCAGGAATGTGGCCAGCCACCGGATCGATAGGCTCCACCTCGCCACGAAATCGCTCCGCGGCGCGCGCATCTAGGATTCGCATGTGCGGCGCCGTGATCGCTTGGCGGGTCTCTATCATGCTCACCCGCATCGACTCTCGCGGTGCGCTGGCGTATTCGCATGGTGCGTGCGCGGGCACGTGAGTATCAACCGCGCGTCCCTCTTGCGTCCACCGCGCATAACCACCATCCAACACGTAGACTTGATCGTGCCCCATCCAGCGCAGCATCCACCATAAGCGCCCAACATACATCGCGCTGCCTTGGTCGTAAATCACCACTTTCGTGTTGCGATCGATCCCTTTGTCTCCGAGCGTTCGTGCGAATGCTTCGGGTGTTGGAAGCGGGTGACGACCGTTCTTGCCGTTTTTTGCGGCGGCTAGATCGTGATCCATTGACACGAAGATCGCGCCCGGTATGTGATCGGTCGAATACGATTCTCGCCCCCACTGCGGGTTTGCCAAATCGTGACGCGTATCAACAACGATGAGTTTCGGATCAGCAAGTTGTGCGGCGAGTCCGCTGGTGGAAATGAGGGGTGAGGGCATAGTTGTCGTGCAACGTGCGTGTGAACGCGCGAAGGCTTCGAGCTAGAACGGTGGATGATCTTCGTCGGGGGGCGGCGCGAAGTTCGAGGTTATGTTGAACGGGATGTCATCAAAGGAGTCTTCGTCAAGGCTTCCTCCCGGCTGAGGCGGTGGGCTGACCGCGTACTTCTGTCCTTGAGCGCGCTGCTCGCTTCGGCCTACGATTTGCGCCTCTGCGGCGGGTTTCGTTGCAGCATCCAATGCGCTATCCGACAGCGCCTCGCGGCGTCGCGGTGAAAGCGCGAGGATTCCCGCCCCGCCCAGATGCGATGGCACCTCAATCGCGCGCGCTCTTGGAAACAAACTACCGCTTTCGAGTTTCTCACGCAGAACTCGCAATTCAGCCTCAATTTCCTCATCGCTCAGTACCGCGTCAAGCTCGTGATCGCGATGCGTGAGCAGATGTGCCACGTCGGTTGCGAATTCGCTGTCTCGGAACTGCTCGAGGACCGCGCCGTGATTGGGTTCGTCGGGGAGACGAATTGCAACGTTGACCACCGCATGAAGCAGCCGAACCGCTCGCGGTGATATCGCAGCATCAGGCACAGGTAGATCGACAAGATGCATCGCGAGCTTGGGGCGAGCAAGCATGCGCCGCGAAGCCGCGAGGATTCGCTGCGTCGCTGGGTCGTTGCGCGCAGTCGGCGGCATCGGCGGCCTGCGTCCGAACGTGCGCGCGTCTCTTCGGTAACCGCCAAATACGGGTGAGCCCGATTCAAATCCGCCGTAGCCAGAATCAGGTTGTTCGTGTGCTCGCTCCGGCGCAGCGCGTTGCTTCACGGGCGGCAACAGCGTGTATGAGGCGATATTCACATCGCCTTCGAGCGCCTTCGCGAGCGATTCGCGAAGCATGGGTGCGGAGACCAGTTCCAAATGTTCACGCGCGGCGGATGCGCGCGCCGCTTTAGCTTCCGCGCTATCGCCTGGATGTCGCACATTTAGTTCGCGCAGCCAATACTGGGAAAGCGGCAGCGCTGAGTCGATAAATTGCTCGAACGCTTCACGACCGTGTTCACGAATGTAGGAATCCGGGTCATGCTCTTGCGGCAAAAAGAGGAAGCGAACTTGTTTGCCATCGCGAAGCGCTGGCAGGGCATTTTCGAGCGCTCGCCAAGCGGCGCGCTGACCAGCCGCATCGCCATCGAAGGAAAAAACGACTTCGTCGGCGAGTCGCAACAAGCGCTGCGTGTGCGCTTCAGTCGTTGCCGTGCCAAGCGTTGCCACCACGTACTCCACATCGAACTGCGCGAGCGCAATGACATCCATGTAGCCTTCAACCACCAGCACGCGATTGACTTTTCGAATCGCGGCTTGCGCCTGAAATAAGCCGTAGAGTTCGCGACCCTTCGAGAAGATCGGCGTCTCGGGCGAGTTCAGGTACTTCGGGCCTTGGCCGTCATCTTTGCTGCCGAGAATGCGCCCGCCGAAGCCGATCACAGCACCTTGCTGGTTGAGGATTGGGAACATCACACGATCACGAAACGTATCGTACCTTCGTCCGCCATCCCCCAATTTAACCAGGCCGCCTGTGACTAAAAGTTCGTTATCAACATAGTCATCAAATGCCTCTGATAGCCCTTGCCAATCTGAGGTAGCCCAACCGAGGTGATAGCGTTTTGCGATTTCGCCGGAAACACCGCGTTTCTTGAAGTAATCGACCGCAATGGGCGCGCTTTTGAGCTTTGACTTATAGAAATTCGCAGCGGTCACCATTGCATCAAACAACGGACCGGCCATCGGGTCGGCCTTCTTCGTTTCATCGCGAGGCACCGTTAACCCGACGTTTTGCGCGAGTTCTTCAACCGCGTCAGGAAAAGACTTTCCTGAATACTCCATCAGAAACTTGATCGCAGAGCCGTGCGCGCCGCAGCCGAAGCAGTGATAGAACTGTTTTGTTGGGCTCACGGTGAAGGAGGGCGATTTCTCCTTGTGGAAAGGGCAGCAGGCGGAATAGTTTGCCCCGGCCTTTTTAAGTGGTACTTGGCGATCAATCACCTCGACAATGTCAACTCGCGAGAGCAGCTGTTGAATGAAATCGTCTGGGATCATGGCACGTATTATCCCGCTTCGTTGGTGCCAAGTCGGCATCGGCTCATCTGGATCACGAATGGCAGTAACTCGACGCGCGCGCGGAATCTAGTTAGATTTGAGGTTATGGGACTTTTCGACATTTTTCGCCGCCCAAAGGCGGACGAACCCGCGGTACTTCGCGCCGACTCACCTACCGAGCGGCGTGCGAAGCCGCGCAAGCACGCGCGTCCCGGCACCAAGGTGCTCATCATCGATGATTCGAAAACGGTGTGTACGGTTTTGCGCAAGATGCTGCGCGAGAACGGTTTCACCACCTATGAGGCCTACGACGGCGAATCCGGAATCGAACTCGCAGGCGTTGAGCTGCCTGAACTGATTTTTCTGGACATCGTGTTGCCGGGGATTAACGGCTTTGAAGCGCTTCGCCGGATGCGACGCAGCGCTGAGATTTCACACATCCCCGTGATCATGATTAGCGGCAATGAAAGCGCGACCGAACAGTTCTATGTTCAACGAATCGGCGCTAACGATTTCATGAAAAAGCCCTTTTCGCGCGCTGAGGTTTTCACTCGTGTCGAGCGTGTGCTGAACCTCGTCCCCACTGTGCTCAAGCCCACCACGAGCGATATTGTTCGCTAAGTGCGAGCCGCAAGTTCGCTAAGTGCGAGCCGCAAGTTCGCTAAGTGCGAGCCGCAAGTTCGCTAAGCGCGAGTCGCAAAATGGCTACGCTGAAGTATTGACCGCCTGATTTGCCGTTTTTCGATCAGCGGGCTTTCTGCGAGGTGCAGTAGGATTCAGGCTCATGAGTTCAGAGATCATCGACACCGGATGCTCCCCCGCTGCGGCAGACCCGCCCCGGGCAGCACCGCCATTTCCGATCGTGTCGAAACCCTTGGTGCTGGTGGGGCCGATGGGTGCGGGGAAAACTACGATTGGCACGCTGCTCGCCAAACGTCTCAATCGACCGTTTGTCGATTCTGATCACGAACTTGAAGCCACAACGGGTGTAAGCGTTGCAACGATTTTCGAAATCGAAGGCGAGGCGGCGTTTCGTGATCGTGAAGCACAAGTATTGGCACAGCTCTGTGATCCAGGCGCAGAAATCGTTCTATCCACCGGCGGTGGCTCGATCTTGCGCGACACCACGCGTGTACTCCTGCGCGAGCGAGCCATCGTTGTGTATCTGCACGCCGCGCCAGAAGTCTCGTTTGAACGCGTCAAGCGAACCAAAGATCGCCCGCTTCTGAAGACGAGCGATCCGCTTGGCAAACTGCGCACGCTCTACGAGATGCGTGATCCGCTCTACCGGGAAACGGCCCAATTTCGTGTGGAAACGCATCGCGAGCGAACAGCGATCGTGATCGACGAGATACTCGCAAAAATTCTTTGATTGCGTTTCGGAGGCGCGAGTTGATGTCGGCTACGAAGCGGCCATTGAGAGCATTTCGCGCCAAGCTAATCCGTCGCGAGTGTCGTCGACTGGTTTGTATTCGCAGCCGACCCAACCGTCGTAGCCGGAGGCATCAATCTCGTTCAGTACGAACTTGAAATTGATTTCGCCCGTCCCGGGTTCACCGCGTCCGGGTACATCGGCGACTTGAATATGACCGATGTGGCGCAGGTGTTCGCGGAGCTTGGCGACGATGTTGCCCTCCGTCATTTGCACGTGATACACGTCAAACATGATCTTCACGTGTGCACTGTCAATTCGCTCGATGAGCGAGCAAGCATGCGCCTGCCGCGAGAGAAAATAATGCGGGCGATCAACCGGATTGAGCGGTTCGATGAGCAGTGTTTTCCCCGCTGCTTTTGCGCGAATAGCCGCACGTGAAAGATTGGCCGCGAAAACATCGTCCGCGTGGTCGCGGTTCGCGTTTGGATTGAGCCTGCCAGAGAGCACATGAATATTCGGGCAATTTAGCGCGATCGCGTACTCAAGCGCTTTGTTGAAACTCCGCTCGAAATCGGCTTCGCGTTCAGCGAGTGCTGCAAACCCAAATTCGCCGCGTGTGGGATCGCCAGGAGGCGTGTTGATGCCGAGCAGGCGTACTCGATGCGCCTCAAGTCTGCGGCGGATTTCGGAAGGCTCGTGATCGTAGGGAAACCAACACTCCACAGCGTCGAACCCGCTTTCGCGAGCAAGCGCGATCCGTTCAAGGAACGGCACTTCGGTGAACAGCATCGAGATGTTGGCGCTGAGTCTTGGCATCTTGGACGCGGCGCCCGAGAGGCGACGCCGCAATGAATAAAGCTCTTACAGATAATTCAATGTTTCAACGAGGCAAGCGAGAAATAAATTGGTTAGTCAAATTAAATAGAGAATGCCCGCTTACCCAATAAAAACGGCGCTCTCGCGCCGTTTTTATTGCTTCTTTTTGATTACGCTTTTTCAGCTTCGGGCGTCCATTTGCCCTTAGATGCGAGCGAGTTCATTTTGCAGCGGTGTCCAAAGGCTGCTTGCGCCGCTTTGTAATTTTCTTTCTTACCTTGCCACACTTTGAGTGCGGTGAAATGCAGCGCGCGGCTGTAGCTAAACGTGAGCGGCCATGGATTGCCCGAAAGCTTGTTCATCTCGTTCAAATGCGCGGCGGAATCGATGTCGCTTTGTCCGCCCGAAAGGAACACGACGCCTGGCAATGCTGAAGGCACCGTGCGCTTCAAACATTCGACGGTGCGCTCGCCCACGGTTTTTTGATCAGCGCGATTTTTTGCGTCTTTTCCGCTGATCACCATGCTCGCCTTGAGTATTGTGCCCTCAAGCCAGACACGGTTATCGCCGAGCTGCGCGAAGAGCGTGCGAAGCGTGGCTTCGGTCACATCAAAACAGCGGTCAATCGAATGATCGCCATCGAGCAGCACTTCCGGCTCAACGATTGGCACGATGCCCGCTTCCTGACAGATCGCCGCGTAGCGCGCCATCGCGTGTGCGTTGGCCCAAATGCAGCGTGCAGTTGGGATCGACTCACCAATCGTGATGACTGAACGCCATTTGGCGAATCGCGCGCCGAGTGCGAAGTATTCCTTCATGCGCTTTTGCAAGCCGTCGAGACCATCGGTCACCAGCTCACCGGGCGCGAGCGCCAAATCGCGGGTACCACCGTCTACCTTGATGCCAGGAATGACGCCGATGGAGTTCAGGTAATCAGCAAAGCTCTTACCGCTCGAATGATTCTGACGCAGCGTTTCGTCGTGCAGGATCACGCCCGAAATGCTCGATTTCATCGCAGGCGTGGTGAACAGCATCTCGCGATACGTGCGACGCATTTCTTCGGAATCGGGGACACCGGCAGCCGCGAATCGCTTCGCGCAAGTACCCGCTGATTCGTCAGCAGCAAGAAGGCCTTTACCGGGGGCGACCATTGCTTTAGCGGTCGCGGCGAGAAGAGCGTGATCCATATTAATTTTTTGAGTTGGGTAAACAGGTGGGAAAAGCGAAATTTTACGTGTGGAAAAGTGTTTTTACTGACTGTAGCTTTACAACACAAAAAAGATGCCCGCACGATGACTGCAAGCCAGTTGTCCTCGCTTGCTTGCGATCTTTGAGCCGGGTAGCGCTGTCGTCAATCCGACACGCAGACCGATCCGCCTAGATTGACCGTATGTGGCGAATGTGACGAAAGTAGAGGATTTTTGGGAACTTCTTTTGTACCGAATTGACGACGGAATCACACGAATTTCGCCAAGTGGCGACTCCGTATTGAGACGCGATAACTTGGCTGCATCCCTTAATTAGTAAGGCTTTCGTCGCTGTGGAGAAATCCTTGGCACGATCACTGCAATGAGTTGCTGCACGGGTTCTCCGTGACACTGTTTGAAAGGACAGCATGAAAGCAACTCTCAGCAAACGACTCCTCCCGATCATCGCCACTACTGCGAGCTTCCTCTGCGCAACGGCTTTTTCGCAGCAGCCCGCCCCGATGCCGGCGAAGCCCGCGGCACCGGCAATGCCCGCCGCCACTACCCCGCCCGCGAGCGGCGCACCGCCTGCAGCGCAAAGTGTTGAAGCGCTTTTCAAGCGGATTGATACCGATAGCGACGGCTCGATTTCAAAAACTGAGCTTGATAAGTTCGATCCCGAAGCAGCGAAGAGTTTTGACAAATACGACCTCGACAAAGACAGCAAGCTCTCGATGGCGGAGTTCGATGCCATGGTGAAGGGCCTTCGCGCGGGCTAGCGCGCTTGCGAGGATCTCGCGCTCGTTTGCTATTTCGGCAGCAGGCGAGCGCGAGTGAACGTGTGTGCCGCGCTAGTTGAGCGGCACAGTCAAATGCGTGATCGCCTGTGAGGTTGAAGGGCGCACGCCGCGCCACCAATAAAACGCCTCTGCCGCCTGTTCGACCAACATGCCAACGCCGTCGACGCACTGCGCTGCGCCGCTTTCTTTCGCTAAGCGCAGAAAGGGCGTGAGACCTTTTCCGTAAGTGAGGTCGTAGGCGAGCGTAGAGCCAGCAAAAAGTTTTGCTTCAATCGGCGGCAATGCTTGCGCGAGCGAAGACGATGTAGCGTTGAGCACCACGTCAAAACCGCCTTCGCCGAGCGATTCATAGCCACATGCTCGAACATTGGAATTCGCGGTGCCAACGACATCGGCGACCAACGCATCTGCCTTCGCTACGTCTCGATTGGCGATCCAAACTTCGCTCGGGAGCTCACCAAGAATCGGCGAAAGTGCACCGCGCGTCGCGCCGCCCGCGCCAAGCAAAAGCACCCGTTTACCGCGAAGCGGCGTACGCAGGTTGGCAACGATGTCGCGCACGAGGCCGACGCCATCAAAATTTTCAGCCACTGAATTCGCGCCCTCGAACTTAATGGCGTTGGCCGCGCCTGCGATTTTTGCGGCCGTGGATTTTTCGGTGGCATAGGCGACCGCGTCTAGCTTGAAGGGCGCTGTGATGTTGATCCCTGCGCCACCACGCGCGCGAAACGCGTTCACCGTTTCGGCAAATTGGCCGAGCGGCGATTCGATTCGTTCGTAGGTGATTCGATGGCCGCATGCTTCTGCAAACATCGGATGGATGACGGGAGATTTGCTCTGAGCGATGGGATTTCCCACCACGGCGTAGAGATCGGGCATAGAAACGAGACAGGAGGGTGACGCAACCCCAAACGGCTTGCGGGACTGCTATTTTGCACGCGGCGCAAATCGCCCCACGACGAGCGATACACCAATACCTAGGAGCACCGCCCATTCGAGAGGCAGCGCGAGCGTTGCGATGAACGTGGAGAGAAGCGTGATGCGTTCAAATTTGTGTCTCAACAGCTCTGCAATCTCTCTTCGATCAATGAGCCCCCACGCTACGAGGAACAACACGGCGGCAACCGCCGCGATGGGCAAATACTTGGCGAGCGGCGATACAAAAAAGAGGATCGCGATGAGAAACAGCGATGCGGCGATCGCTGAAAACGGCGTGCGTGCGTCGCTGCTGATATTGACGCCTGAGCGGTTAAAAGAGCCGCTCGATGGATAGCACGAGAAAAACGAGCCGGCCACGTTGGCAAGACCTTGACCGATGAATTCTTGAGAGCCGTTGAGCGCCTCGCGGCGCTTACGTGCGAGCGCCTGTGCAATGGAGACGGCTTCCGCGAGTGCAAGCAGCGTCATTGCGATGGATGGCACCAAGAGCAATTTAAGTGTTTCGAGATCGAGGCTCGGCGCGGAAAGCGGCGGCAATGCGCCTGGCAGAGCCTCCACTGTTTTGGTCGTCAGGGTTGGGTCGAATATTTTCGAAATCGCGACATACACTGCGCCCGCAATAATCGCAATCAAGAGCGCGGGAACGAAGCGATTGAGCGGCCGCCACAAGAGCGCAACGATCATCGTAATGAGCGCGGTACTGGTCGCGAAGAAATCAACGCGTGGCTGCGTTTGCAACACGTGCTGCACCGTCTGCCAGAGGTTTGAACCGCGCGGAATGTCGATGCCGAAGAAATTCCGGATTTGTGAATTGATGATGAGAACCGCCGCGCCGGCCGTGAAGCCGACGATCACGGTATGCGACACATAATCCGCGAGTCGCCCCGCGCGCGCGAACCCGAGCAGCAGCTGCCAGAGCCCCACCATGAAAGCGAGGGTGATGGCGAGGGTGACAAAACGATCAGATTCGGGCGTTGCGAGCGGTGCAAGCATCGCGAATACCGTCAGCGAAATTGCATTCGCGGGCCCCGTTACCATTAGGCGAGACGCTCCAAAAAGTGCAGCGACGATACATGGAACCATTGCTGTGTAGAGCCCGTATTCCGCGGGCATACCGGCGAGTGTTGCAAATGCAATGCCTTGTGGCAACACAACAACCGCGCCGGTGAGCCCGGCGAGCACATCGGCGCGCAACGTGCCTGGATTCCGCAGCTCCGGCAGCCAGGCCAAAAACGGAAAGAGCCGCTGTCGACGCATCAAACGACGCGCTGCCCGTGATAAAGCCGCACGACATGTTGCGCTTCCGCGAAAAACAGCCAGCGCTCAACGAGCAGTCCCGCGATACAGAATACCGTTGCAACCCAATACCATTGACTCCACGCAAGCAAAGCGAACGGGATCACAAACGCCCACAAAATCGAGAGCCAACGCAACAGATGCGCTTTGTCCCGCGCGAGCTGAAAACCGAATTCGTGAGTGAGGAAGGTGCCGTGTGAATGCCCCACATCTAGCATGCGCACGCGGCCCTGCTTCACGCCGAGCGCGCTCTCGATCGTGTGGGCGCGCGGGTATCGAAGCAGGTAGGCAAAGTAGAGCACGATGCCCAGCGCCAAAAACACGAGCGCCATCATCGGCGTGCGAATCGGGCCTACCTCCACCGGGCGCAGCGACAGCGCGGAGGTGAAGAGCACGGCCCCGCTCATCAAACCGAACACCACATACTTCGCGGGCGTCATCCAGGTATTCCAACGCGGCACGGTTGGCAAGCAGCCGTAAATCATCCCGGTACAAAACAAAATCGCAAGCGCGCAGGCGATCACCTTCAGCATCGTGAATGGTGCAAGCGACGCGTAGCCGGAGTGAATGACGAACAGATGTGCCGCGACCAATGGGTAGAGAAGCAGGGCGAACACGCCTTCGCGCGAAAGCCAAGACGTTTTCCAGCGTGTGAGCGCGTAAACAGCGTTCTTGCGATTCGCCAAATGCAGGGTTGAAGAGAGCAGCCCCGCAGTCGTGAGCACGAGCGCGATCCCGATTGCTTTGTAAAACGTTGCGGCATCCATGCGAATGTGCTGCGGCATCGTGGAGGCAATCAGCGTCCAAATCAAAAGGCCAAGCCCCGCGCCGGAGAAGACGGTGAAGAAGATGACGGAAAGTGCAGGCTTCATTGCTGTTCCCCTCTCCCTCTGGGAGAGGGTGCCCGAAGGGCGGGCGAGGGAAACTGGCGCTGCGTGGGAGAGGGTGCCCGTGAGCTTGACGAAGGGGCGGGTGAGGGAAAAGCGCCGAGATACGAAAAGAATGGTGGGTATTGCGGCAGTGTCACGTTTTGCCAAACGCGACGTGTCGCCTGAACACTGCAGGGCATCAAACTAAAAACTCGCGTCTTCACAACTGAATCAACCTATTCACAAATGCCTTCGCCTTCTCACTCAAGCCCGATCGCACCGGCAAGCTCGGCATCACCTGAGCGGGCGCGCGCGGTGAGAGATACGCGTTCGTCGGCTTGTATCCCAGCTCATCCAGCATCGATTGTCGACCGCGTTGCGCTGCAAGCTGCGACACCTTCGATTGCGGATCGTCATAGTCGCCAAAGTGTCGCGCATGCGTCGGGCATGCGAGTACGCACGCGGGCTGCCGCTCTTCCTCGGGCAGCTGTTGATCGTAAATGCGATCCACGCAGAGCGTGCACTTCTTCATCACCCCCGCGTTTTCATCGAGCTCCCGCGCACCGTATGGGCAAGCCCACGCGCAGTAGTTGCAACCCATGCAACGATTCGGATCAACGAGCACGATGCCATCTTCCGCTCGCTTGTAAGACGCTCCGGTTGGGCACACCGTCACACAATGCGCTTCCTCGCAATGCATGCAGCTCATGGGGACATTGACGGTTTTTGAGAGGGGAACGTGAGTCCCTTCCCCTTCAAGGGGAAGGTTAGGATGGGGATGGGGTTCCGTCGATCCGCAACGATGTGGCGAAAATGCCGGATCCCCCTCAATCTCAAAATGCCGAATCCGGTTGTACCAAACGCCACTCGGCGCTTTGCCATGCGCGTCGTAATCCGGCGCACCGCCCATGAGCGACGCCCCATTCCACTCTTTGCAAGCCACCGCGCAGGCGTGGCAACCGACGCAAGTATCGAGATCAATGGCGAGGCCTAGGCGCATGCGGGTAGGTTTTAGAGAAAACCCTCGCAGTTTAAGTCATCTATATGAGTTGGGCGCGAACACGAATGCCCGCAATCAGCGCTCCGAGCGCGCTTTGTAAAAGTCCAACGCCACTTCCGCGAAATTTCCGACGAGTGCGTCTCCTACGTGGTTGGCGTACCAGTTGAATTCCGTCGTCACGCGAAATGTCATTTTTGTTCGAAGTTCGGTTCCTGCTGACGTTGGAGAGAGCGTGTACGTAGTGTCGAGTACGTCAAAGTAGCGCCCACCAATCGTCACGTGGTCGTCCAGCGCGCCTTTCGGAAACGAATCGTTAGCGAAGCGATACGTCCAGCGAACGCGCTTATCTTGTTCCCAATCGCTTGAGTGTTGCTCGAAGCGAATGTTTTTGCCCATCTTAATTTCGCGCACGAGCTCGTCGTTTACGGTTTGGGTACTCGCGAATTCGGGCGTGGGCACTCCGATACGGTACATCCAGCCGCGCTCCATTTCTTCGCGCTGCATGTCCTTCGCGTTCAGGAGCTGCTGCCACACGTGCGCTGGTGGCGCGGCCACGACGACGCTGCGGGACACGCTTCGTATAGAGGTGTCTTCAAGCGCTGTGGTGGGGATCGCGCCCAGTAATAGCGGAAGTGCTGCGAAGCTGTACGTGGCTTGCTTTGGCCAGTTGGTCATCCTGCAGATCGCGCCCATGAGGAGTCCGCCGAAGCTTCCGTAGACTGCGAACACCGGGACGATCACGATGGCGCAAATGAGGCCTTCGATCAAAATGATGAGCGTCCCGAACACAAAGAGCGCGTTTGCGAGCGCCGCCGACACAATGTAGTAGCCCACAGAACGGCGTGTAGTTCGCTCCGCGAGATAGACCGTGATTGCGCCCACGGCGAGGGGTACAAAGAAAACGAACGCCGTGCCCATCGGCGCAAACGCGCCGCCAGGCTTTCCAAGAAATACCAACCGGACCAGCACGCCGACGAGCGCCCCTGCGAGCACGGGCCAGCCTTTCGCGAATGGGAGGCGCTTTCGTAGTTCTGATTCCGTTTCAGGTGTGATGTCTGGTGTCATAGAGAGAAGAAGCCCCGCACGGAATCGCGGATGGGTGGTGGATGAGCGCGAAGCTCGGGGCGTGGCGGCAAGTCGGATGGCAGAACGATGTAGCGAACCAATCCCAAACGAGCGAGGATGCAAAGCACCCACCAACCCGGATCCCATTCGCTGGGATGGAGTCCGAGGCGCGCCGAGCCGGGATAAGCGTGGTGATTGTTATGCCAGCTCTCGCCCATCGTGATCAACGATGTCCAGCGAATATTGCGCCCTTGTACTGCCGCACCCATAACGTGGTGATTCATGGCGCCGTGGTTGTGCGCAAGATAACCGATTAACCAATGTCCAAATACAGCCGCGGTCACGCGGGCGCACACGCCCCAGAGCACCCAGCTCCAGCCGCCCAGCGCGAAGAAGATGCAGGCGATGGGTAGCTGTTGCAGCATCCAAGTTGCTTCAAGCCATCGATAGAAGGGAGATTGACGGCTCGGCTCAATGTTGATCTGTGGTGGCGAGCTGAACCGAAGTTCGCAATGCAACTGGTGCCAGGCATCTTTCACAAAACCACTGCCATGACGCAAATAAGGATGGCAATCGGGCAGGCGCTGCGCGAAGTCACGAAGCTCGTGTTGTCGTAACAATCCGATCGGGCCTGCAAGCCCCACCAGCGTGCCGCAGTACACGAGGCCGTTTTCGAGCCACCTTGGGCAGCTAAAGCTGTCGTGAATGAATTTCCGATGGCTGCCGAGCGAGTGGCCGAAAAGAAGGACGAACGCGGTCGACACCACGAAAAGTGTGACGCCGCTCCAGCTAAAGAAGAGCGTCGCGGCGATCAGCGATCCCGCTAGCATGGACGTGAACCACAACGATTTGATCGGCGAATAGCGAACAACACCGCCGATCAATTGATCGGCTTCTGCGTCAACGCGGTGGTGGGGGACGGGAGCCAGCATCGAACCGAAGTTTACGGTGCGAGCTTGCTCGCCAAAACTACGGCGTGCTACGCACGCTCCTAGGCGTCACGCGTTTGCCAACACCGGCCCGTCGAGCGCATCACCGCGCCCATCGGTGTACGGAACACGCCATCCGAGCAACGCACTCGCACGCTCACACCGCTCACGCAAATCATGCTCATCGCGCCCTCCCAAGTGAAGGATGCCGTAGCGATAGCTGCCGAGCCATTTGAAGTCGCGGGCGATTTGCGATTTGTCTTTGGGGAAGGTGAAGAGCAGGGCGTCGGGGAATTCTTTGTGAAGCCGGGCTTGCTGTTCCGCGCTTGGCATCGCAACCTTTGCGTTCGGTTCGGATGGATCGCCCAGCGCCGCATCGAACGAGCGATAGACGAAGCTGGATGCCGCGCCAAACTTTGGTGTGCTGCGAGGGAGCGTTGCGGGATCGGTGCCGTGGGCGAGTGCGAAGGCGTATTCGTGCAGATCAATGCCGTCGACACGGGCGTAGAGATCGGAGAACTGCGAGGCCATGCGCGGATTGAATTCGATCACCTTTATGCTTTGGTCTTCTTCCCCAACAAAGAATTCGACGTTGAATAAACCGTGGTTAAAGTTGATTTCTTTTAAAAATGGCTCGACGCCCTTTTTAAATTGGGCGATGATCGATGGTGCTAGTTTCGATGGATAGTCAAATCGCATGAAGCCTTGGGTGCCGGGATACATGATCGAATCGACGCAGCCGATCACATGCACTTCGCCGTTCCACACGTAACCGTCGAGGTTGTATTGCCGGCCTGCGAACACCTCTTCAAGCATCATCTTATGCGCCGTCGGCGCGTTCGGCAGGCGTTGCCGCATCACGCGATCAAACGGCTCCACCAGATGCCGAATCACCCAGAGTTCCCACGCGCCAAAGCGGGTGTGCGCGTGTAACTCCTCACGATTTGCCACGGTTCTCGCGAGCACCGAAAACGCCGCTTTCACGGGCTTTACGAACGCGGGATAACTGAGACCGTCGGGGATCGGATCACCATATTCACAATTGAGCGCGCTCGCGGCGAGGTTGATTTCGGGGCTCACGCGATCAAGGATCTGCCGCGCGTAGAGCTTATGCTGACAGGTGAGAATGGCCTCAACCGGCGTGCCCGGCCAGCCCATTTTTTCGGCGAGGAGGGCGGCGGCGAGTGCGCCGAATTGCTCGTGGTTTGAAGTAACGGCTCGCCAGCCTTTGCGCCCAGCTTGCTTCGCGAGACGATTAACGAAGCGCTCCATATCAAACCACGCGAGCTGCGCGTTACTCGGGAACGTGAACAGATCAAAACCGCGCGAGTCATGCGGGTAGCGATCCGCTAGTCGCGCGAATTCGCGTTGATCCCAGTCGTAATTAAAGAGAACGAGTGAGCGCTCTCGCGATGAACCCTGCATGTAATTTTCTTTGTTATCCCAACGGTGCTGCGATTGGCGCAAGCGCGTTGCCTTCTTCCGCGTGTGCTTTGGTCACGATCGAGACGCCACAAAGGCGCTGTACCTATCAATTGCGAATTTCAACAGAAACGGCGTCACGGCGATGAGCAACATCGAGACGCCGATTTGCCAACTAAACACATCGGCCAATGATTCCACTTTTGCGAACTCGTTTCCAGCGTTCACGTACACCGCGGTGCCGGGCAGCATACCGATGAAACTCACCCCGAAAAACGGCCACACGCGAAGCGCCGTGAGTCCACTCAACCAGTTCAACACAAAGTATGGAATCACAGGCGCCACGCGCAAGGAGAAGAGGTAGTACAAGCCGTTTCGCTCGATCCCGCGATTGATTTCGGTGAGGCGCGCGCCGTAGCGAGCGTCGATCCAATCGCGGAAGAGAAAACGTGTCGCCAGCATGGCAAGTGTCGCTCCAGTCGCGGAGGCGAGCGTGGAAAGCAGTGTGCCCCACACTAAGCCAAAGCTTGAACCCGCAATCAACATGAGCACCGCCGCGCCCGGCAGCGAAAGCGCGGAGAGCGCAGTGAATAGCGCGAAGAAGCAGCATGACACGAGAATCGGCGAGCGCGCGTAGGTTTGCATGAACCACGACTGTGCCTCGCGCATCGATTCGAGGGTGAGCGCGTGTCTTGCGTCAGTGAGTACGTAGATTGCGATGGCAATCAAGATAAACGCGCCGACGCCCCAACGCAGCGAGCGCGAAGCGAGCAGATCGCGAGTCATCGTAAGCGCGTGAGGCATGGCATCGTATTCGCGAGTGTAGGAGGTTTGGTTACACGAGGGGTACGAATCGCTGCGCGCGGCGGATGCAGGATGTCGGCGCGGCTTGACTGCGCTCTCGTCCGGCAGAGGCACACCATCCCCACCCAGCGCTGCGCGCTGACCTCCCTTTGAAGGGGAGGTATGTACGGTGGAGCCCGCGCCCTCGTGCGAGAGCGGTCAAGCCCGCGCCTACCGCGCGCGCCCAAACTCCAGTTTCGGCCAAACGCCTGTTTCTTCCGCTTTGTAAATTCTCACTTTGAGGTCGTACCAGGCGGCTTGACCCGTAATCGGATCGCTATTGGACAGTCGCTCGCCCGAGTCGGCGCGCACGCTCTCGGAAATCAGGTGATTGAGCAGGAAGCCAACGGTCGCTTCCGACGCGTCTTTCTCCAAGCCCCACGCTTCGCTCATTTTGCCGATGGCGTTCCACGTCCACACCGTGTTCGCCTCGACACCCGCCATCGTTTTCATTTGGCAACGAATTTTTCCGTTCGGCGATTCGACCCAGACCCAATCGAAGTCTTGCAGCCCCAGCTTTGCGGCGGTTTGCGTGTTCACGTACAGGTAGTTCTGTGCGAGGATTTGCCGCAGCCACGCATTTTGTGAGTCCCAGGAGTGGTACATCATCATGGGGCGCTGGGTAATGGCGTGCAAATCAAACTCCTCCCCCTTCAAGGGGGAGGCTGGGAGGGGGATGGGGTTCTCGTCCGTTCCATTCGCCGAACCCCATCCCCACCCCCGCCCTCCCCTTGAAGGGGAGGGAGCCGTGAAGTCCGCTCCCCTTGAAGGGGAGGGAGACGACTCGTACCAAACTGGCAACGGATCAAAGTAAGCTGCGAGCCGTTGCTTATCCACCTCACGCGTCGGCTTCGCGCCTGCATACGTGCCAATGCCTGCGAGGCGAAACTTTTGCAGCGGCTCGCTGTAGAGCTGCGCGATGATCGGTTCGGCTTTTGGAATAAAGCCCGCATCCGCCGCGGCGTTCAAGTAATCGCGATTGACCGCGCGCATCCAGCGTTGATTCTCTGGCCAGTGATACGCGAAGAAACTTTGCGCTTCGATGTAGGCCTTCCATTGCGCGGGGTTGGGTTCACCGCGCAGCGGTTTCTCTCCGTCTTTGCCGCGAAAACCTGCCAGGAATCCTATGCCTGGTGCGCGTTCGTAGTTCACGATGAAATCGGTGTAACCCGCAAACTTTTTCTCACCATCCGGCTTAATGAACGCGGGGAATTTCAGTCGCGTGGCGAGATCGACCAGCACGTCTTGCCACGGCCGTACATCGCGGTCCAACGGCAGAATTGGATGCCGAATCGCATCTGCCGCAGCATCCGGTTCGCTGATCGGACGATCCAAGAAGCTGATCGCGTCGTAGCGCTCCAAGTACGTGGTGTCTGGCAACACGAGATCGGCAAAGCGCACGGTTTCTGAATCGAACGCATCCGCGACCACCAAGAAGGGAATTTTGTGCGAACCATCGTCCTTCTTCGCGCGCAGCATGTCCTGCGTTTGCGCGGTGTTCATCGCGCTATTCCACGCCATGTTCGCCATGAAGAGAATCAGCGTATCGATTTCGTACGGGTCACCGTCGACGGCGTTTTTAATCACGGCGTGCATCATGCCGTGCGATGCGATCGGCGCTTCCCACGAATAGGCTTTGTCGATGCGCAACGGTTTGCCGTTGGCGTCAATGGCTAAGTCTTCAGGACGAGTCGGGAAGCCGAGCGGGGTTTTCGAGAGCGCAGTGTTCGGCGCGTTAATGAGTCCTGGATCGTTTTCCGGCAATTGCGCAGGCGGAATCGGGCGCGGGAACGGCGCTTTGCTTCGGAAGTTGCCAGGACCATCGAGCGCGCCCAAGAGCATCTGAATTAAGTGAAGCGCACGACAGGTTTGAAAACCGTTGGCGTGCGCGCTGATGCCACGCATCGCGTAAAACGCGACCGGGCGTCCGACGACTTTGTCGTGCTTGTTGCCGTAAATGTCGGTCCATTCCCAAGGCAGCTCAATCGTTTCCTTGAACGCGACGTGCGCAATCTCGGCTGCCATGCGTTTGATTTGTTCGGCGGGGACTCCGCATTGTTCGGCGACTGATTCGGGGGCGTAGTCGTCAGTGGTGTAGCGATCCAAAATCAGTGAGAACACACTTCGAACGCTTACGTTTTCTGTTGTCATTCCCGCGGAGGCGGGAACCCAGACAGGGCGCTCGGACTGGGTCCCCGCCTCCGCGGGGATGACAGCTGGCGATGCCGCGAAACCACTCCAAACCAATGCAGGCGCTACGCCTTTTTTCATCGTCGAGAAAGAACTAGTGTTCTGATCAAAAACGAGTGGGTTGCCTTCCGCATCACGCAAGAACAATCCATCTTGCGACGTCCCCGGCGCATCGATCACGAGCCACGGCGCGTTGGTGTATTTCGTCAAGTATTCGTGATCAATCCAATCTTTCTTGAGCAGTTCATGCACGACTGCGAGCGCGAGCAGGCCATCCGTGCCCGGACGAATCGGCACCCATTCATCGGCAATCGCGCTGTAGCCCGTGCGCACGGGGTTCACCGAAACAAACTTTGCGCCACGTGTTTTGAGTTTGTCGAGACCGATTTTGATGGGATTCGACGAGTGATCCTCGGCCACACCCCAGAGCACGAAGTATTTCGCGCGATCCCAATCCGGCGCGCCGAATTCCCAGAATGAGTAGCCAATGGAATAGAGCCCGGCCGCAGCCATGTTGACGGAGCAAAAGCCGCCGTGCGCCGCCCAGTTCGGTGTGCCGAATTGTTGCGCCCACAAACCGGTGAGCGCCTGCATTTGATCGCGCCCGGTGAAAAACGCGAGCTTTTTCGGATCAGTCGCGCGGATGTGCGCGAGACGCTTGGTGAGCAAATCAAGCGCGTCGTCCCATGAGATCGGATCAAAAATGCCTTCGCCGCGTTCGGTACCGGGTCGGCGAATCATCGGATGTTGCAGCTTCGCTTTCGAATACTGCTTCATGATCCCGGCGCTGCCCTTTGCGCAGAGCACGCCTTGGTTCACGAGATGATTTTTGTTGCCTTGAATGAAACGAACGTGCGGCGTTCCGTCTTTTTCCTCCGTCGTCACCTTGATGCCGCAGCGACACGCGCACATGTAGCACGTCGTGTAATGCGTTTCTTGTTTGCTGCGATCTTCAATCGCAAAGTGGCGGTCGGCGGCGGGCGTAAGCGGTGTGGGCACGGCAGGTCGTTCTCAGAAGTGACTAGCGCCATTGTTGCGCAAATGCCTGCCAAAACGGTCTAACTCATCTATATGAGTTTAATCTGCTCCTATGGGAATGAAGCCATTAACTGTTTGGGGCTAGCAGAGAGTTATCGCAAAAACAACAAATAGAAAAAACATGCGCTAGCCCCAATTCAATAGGGCTAAGGCGAAATAATCCACATTTTGTGAAGCCTGCGCCGTCGCACAGCTTATTTGCTCATAACGACGGTTCCACTGACGGCGAGCGTGAGCGTTGATTTGCCGCCTTCGATGGACATCGGTTCCGCCGCCGATTCAACAGCTACCGCGCGTGACATCGCGAATTTCGGCATCGGGCGCACATCACCGCCAATTGAGCCCAGATTGACTTCGCGCAGACTGAAACTTGAGAATCCAAATGCTTTGGCGGCGGCGCTTGCTTTTGTCTTAAACGCATTCACTGCCGCCTCAATCAGCGCGGCTTCTTCGCGTTCGCGTTGTGCGCGAGACATCTCAAAGCCAGTGTTCGCGATCATCAGTTTTTGCTGCGCGAGCTTGCCTGCGAGCGTGCCGAGCACGGCGAAATCTTTGCTTTTAATGATGATCTCTGCGCGCACCGTCCAGCCGTCCCGTGCGCCCTTGGTGGTCCAGCGTTGCTGCGTGTTGAAGCCAGCGGTTCGGGCTTCTACCTCTTTGGTGGCTTTG
The DNA here is from genome assembly GCA_013298765.1 of Betaproteobacteria bacterium. Lineage (GTDB taxonomy): Bacteria > Pseudomonadota > Gammaproteobacteria > Burkholderiales > Casimicrobiaceae > Casimicrobium. The sequence continues at coordinate 289,884 of JAAFJA010000001.1, read as the reverse complement.
GCCTGCGCGAGCCCGGCGTTGATGATTTGCTGCACTTCACGCGTGATCGCGCCGGCATCTGGCCCGGAGGCTTCCGCCGCGAGCGTGACATAGGCGGTATCTGGCACGACCTCGGCGGCAGCGGAGGCATCGAGCGAGAGCACATCTTTGTTGACCATAGGCTGCGTGGGCATTACGTTTTGAGCGAATGAAGTGGATTGAAGTACGGCAAACGCGAAGAGTGCCGCCAAGGTGCGATTCATGTTCATAGCAGTATCTATGCAAAAGAAGACGATACACCCTTTAACGAAGCCAGTGGCTAGACGGGGTTAAGTGAACGCGAAAAATCTTTAGAGGTGTGAGGATCAGCGCTTTTTGCGCTTCAAGCCGATGTGCGGACGAGTCGGCAACCGAATCGCGCGGGTCGCTGCGAAGACTCAATTTGCAGACGCACTCGCTTTTTCGCCCATTCGCAAACCGGCGAGCACACGCTCCATGGTCAGTTGGGTAGCGCTCCTAAAATCGCTGTGATGATTGATGAGATCTCCACGTTCGACTGCGTCATTCTGCGCGGCCTACCCGGCAGCGGCAAGAGCACGTTCGCGCAGCGATTGGCGGCGGAACATGGCTTCGTGCATCTTGAAGCGGACGATCATTTCTACGTCAACAGTGTGTATCGATTCGATCCTGCGCGTGTGGCCGATGCCCACGCGCTCGTCGTGCGAGATGCATTAGCTCACTTGCAAGCGGGTCGTCGAATCGTCGTTGCCAACACCCACGTGCGGCTGTGGGAAATGGCCGCGATCGTGGGCGCTTGTCAGATCGCGATCAAGCGCGTTTGCGTGGTGGAGTGTCTGGGGCAATGGGAAAGTCGTCACGGCGTGCCCGCAGAGGTGATTGCGCAAATGCAGGGGCGCTGGGAGCCATGGCTCGACGCTCACCCCGCGCCGCACTTCACTCTCAACGAGATCGCCTCACCGCTAGTGCAAGCCGGTGAGGCGTCGAAAAGCGCGTGAAACTACTTTTTAGTGACCTCGGCGGTCAGGTAGGAATCGCTCTGTATTTGGAAAGCTAAGGTGTTCAGGCAATTACCTGATGGTGTGGGCGCGGTGCAGCTCGGCTTGACTGTTTGCGTGTTGGTCATCGGTACGACGGCGTACGATCCTTTTGGCAGCTTGTATTCGCAGATGCGATAGCCGTTGATCACCGCGCCGCCGCTGGTCGGCCCACACCACGCGTATTCCTTGAAGCCGTGATAGAGCTTGACTGCAGGCTCGTTTCCAGCGCCAAGGTTGCCGCCCGATTTCACGAATAGCTTGAGATTGACGAGCGGTTCGCCGCCTTTGAAGACCATGACGGTGCCGCCCTGTGCTTCACCGGGGGCGATGGTGGCGTCGTTCTGGCAGTTCGCGAATTGGCCGGGTGGGCAATGCCAGCCGAGCAACGTGCCACCGTCGTAGAGAATGAGTGCAGGGCGGTTGGTGTCAATTGAGAAGTTGCAAAACGCCATGTCGGTGTGCACGTCAGCGGGGCGAATCAACGGAAAGTTTCCTTTGGTGGCGCTTGCGTAGTTGCAGGTACCGATTTGCTTGCCGTCCTGCATGATCCACGCCTTGAGGCCGTTCAATGGGGCATTTTTCTGCGCGAGAAATAGCTGGAAGTTAACCATTTTCGGAGGTTTGGGCGTGACGGCCCCTGGCGCTGCCGCACCGCCTTGCATGACCGGCACTGCGACTCGGTTTTGCGAGTCGGGCGTGAAGGTCGGATCGTCTTGGCACGCCGCACCGTTGGGTGGGCAATACCAGTTCAGCACTTTCGCATTCGGGACCAGCAGCACCGGCTTGCCGACGTCCAGCATGAAATTGCAACGCGCCTGTTTGGCCTGAACGTTTGGAATTGACGGCGTGAGATAGAAATCTTTGGTCGCGGTCGCGTAGTTACACACGCCAACCATTTGACCGGCCTGAAATACACTTATTTGGGCAGAGTCCAGCGGCGAACCGGACTGTGAAAGAAAAAGCTGTAAGATTGACTTTTGTGCAAATACGGCTGAAGGCGCTGTTAAAAGAAGCACAAGCGCGATTTTGAAAAAATATTGAACGAGCGGTGATTTGGTCATGTGAATTCTCCGGAAGTCTTGTTTTTTGGTGGCGCGAGACATGCTCCCCTCAGGTAAGACGCGACGGCAACATGATCAACGACATCTGATGTGTCGGCTAGCTCTTGGGCTCGGTTCAATCGCGCGCTTGAAACCCGATATCTGATCCCCAAATCCCCCGCTAACAAAATGGATTCATCGACCTGCGCCCAACGGCGCGGGCCCGCTATGGCAAAAAAAGACTTCTACAAAGTGCTCGGCGTCGAGAAGACCGCTTCCGAAGACGACATCAAAAAGGCGTATCGCAAGCTCGCAATGAAATTTCATCCGGATCGCAATCCGGGCGATAAAGCGGCAGAGGAGTCGTTCAAAGAGGCCAAAGAGGCCTACGAAATCCTCTCGGAACCGCAAAAGCGTGCGGCTTACGATCAATATGGCCACGCGGGTGTTGATCCGCAAGCGGCGGGTGCAGGCGCGGGCGGATTTGCCGGTGGCAACTTCGGCGATGCGTTCGGCGATATTTTTGGCGAAATTTTCGGGGGCGGACGCGGCGGCGGTCGTCAACGTGCGGATGCGCCGTTTCGCGGCTCCGATCTTCGCTACAACCTCGAAATCACACTCGAAGAGGCCGCGCGCGGCACCACCACCAAGCTGCGAATTCCGACCACGGAAACCTGCGACGTGTGCCACGGCACCGGCGCAGAAAAAGGGCACGATCCGGAGACTTGCCCCACGTGTAAAGGCGCGGGCGTGGTTCGGATGTCCCAAGGCTTTTTCAGTGTTCAGCAAACTTGTCCGCAATGCCGCGGCACCGGCAAGATCATCAAACATCCGTGTAAGGCCTGTCATGGCGCGGGTGTGAAGAAAACTGCGAAAACGCTCGAAGTAAAAATTCCAGCAGGTGTTGACACCGATGATCGGATTCGCCTGGCAAGCGAGGGTGAGGCGGGTAGCAATGGCGGCCCGGCGGGTGATCTTTATGTCGTTGTGCAGATCAAGCCGCACGCCGTGTTCCAACGTGATGGCGCGGATTTGCATTGTGAGATGCCGATTTCGTTTGCTGCAGCTGCGTTGGGTGGAGAGCTTGAAATTCCAACGCTTGACGGCAAGGCCATGCTTAAAGTGCCTGGCGAAACGCAAAGTGGGCAAGTCTTTCGACTGAAAAATAAGGGTATCCGCCCAGTCCGCGGATCAGTTACGGGCGATTTGTATTGCCACGTACAAGTCGAAACGCCGGTGAACATCACGTCGCGCCAAAAAGAGCTGCTTCGTGAGTTTGAAGAGATCCGCGCCAAAAACTCATCGAAGCAAAGTCCGAAAGAGGCGGGGTTCTTCGATAAAGTGAAGGCATTTTTTGAGTAGCAGCGCCCTCTAGCTCGGCCTCACTACACTTTGCTGCCGCTGTTTCCGAGTGTGCGTCAGTCGCGTCACCTGCAATCCGGTGCTTGCCCCGCCTTGTTGTTGGCCCCGAAAAGCGGTCGAAATACTTCTGTTTTGAGAAATTTCTATGCCCGCGAGATCGACTCAGATAATTCCGTGGGCGAGATGACAAGCTTGCAATCTACATTTGCAGGGTGAAAAACACCGCTCGCTCTCAGTACCGTCTCCGTACGCTACTCACTTATCCATTCGTCGCTCTTATCCTGCTGCCAGCGCTGTTGATTGCTGGCACATCGCTTTACACCGGTCTCAAGGCTGTTGACACCCTCTCGGAGCGCGTCATCATTGACGTTTCCAGCCGAGTTGAGCAGGCCTCAGTCCACCAACTCGAAGAGGCGGCGATTGCCCTTCGCTCCACATTGCCGAGCCCGCAATATGTGAGTGCCGCCACGATCGCGATGTTTGCAGACCCGGTCGAGGTGGAGCGCACCTTGTTCGAGCTAGGCTACGGCGCGCGAACCTCAAGCTACTTTTATTACGGTACCGCTGCCGGTGCTTTTGTTGGTGTTGATCGCGGGCGAATCGGTGGCCAAACATCTGCATTGGTACGAACTAAGCGGACGCCTAGTGAGAAACGCCACATCTACAGTGCCTCGCGCCCTGGGGACCGCTCCCGACTGATCGAAGTCGAGCAGCGCAATTTCAACGTCACTGAGCGACCTTGGTTCACCGCGGCCGCTCGCGCTCAAAAGCTCACCTGGACTCCGGTATATGTGTCGTTTGCAAGCAAAGCGCTCGTAACAACAGCCAGCCAGCCGTTGTACGGGACCACGGGCGAGCTGCTTGGCGTACTAGCAGCCGACGTCGAACTTGCCGGACTTTCGGCCTTCATGAAAAGCGTATCGGTCAGTGAGACGGGCGTTGCCTTTATCGTCGACGAACAGGGTTATCTTGTTGCGAGCACGACGCCGGGTGAGCCGTTTAAGTCTGGCGGCACCGAACAGCAACGAATTCGCGCGTCTGAATCGCTTGACCCTGTTGAGCGCGCTGCGGCATCGTGGCTACAACGGAGGCAAGCAAGTGGCGAGTCGGCGAATGATCGTTCGATGCTCGCTGCGAAGACCAAGACTTCGGATGGCGACGCGATCGATCTGGCCGTGCGCCGCGTCAGTGGCGTTGAGGGCGTTGGCTGGGATGTGGTGGTAGCGATCCCGCGCCGCGATCTCACCGCGCCCATCGTAAAAAGCGCGGTTGCGATGTTTTTGGTGACGTTTGGTGCGCTGGCCGCAGCGCTTCAGCTCGGTTTGTGGATTGTGAGCCGTGTGACACGCGATGTTGATTCGCTCGTCGACGCGGCGCGCCTCTCTACGGTAGAGGGGAGTGACTTCATCGAACCCGAGACCACACTACAAGAGACGGCGATCTTGAGTAGCGCGTTTAGCGGAATGTTTGCGAGCTTAAATCGCTCGGCGGCGACTATTCGGAGTCAAAACGACGCTCTGGCTGCGCTGAACGCCACGCTAGAAGAGCGGGTCGATCGCAGAACACAGCAGTTAGAAGAGAAAAACTTTGATTTGCTGCGCCAAATCGCTGCCCGTGAGGCGCTTGAGCGAGAGCTTCGTGATGCCAATGAAACGGTTACCGAGCAGTCGCGCAATAAAGCGCGATTCATCTCAATGCTTAGCCATGAGTTGCGTACGCCTCTGCAATCGATTATTGCCGAGGCAGAGTTGTTGCGCACGACCCATCCAGATCGCGCAGAAGTCAATACCGAGACGCTTTCTGCGGCATCGCGCTCATTGCTTTCGCTCGTGGATCAAATCCTCTCGCAGGGATTTATCGATTCCGGGCGCATTGAGATTGCGCTCGCGGCGCTCAACATTCGTGAGCTTCTCGCGGACGCAGTGCGAATTGCGTGCAGCGCTGCGAATGTTGCCGATTCACGAGTGACCATCCGTGTAAGCGAGAGTGTGCCGACGCTGCTCTACGGTGATGGGGGTGTCGTTCGTCAGGTGGTCTTGAATCTATTGGCAAACGCGTTCAAGCACGCACCGAGCGCCAACGTGAATGTGAGCGTTCGAATGGCAGCGCTGCCCGAAGGGGTTACCGCCTTGGCCTCGCTCGGTACCTCGGCGATTGATACGTTGCTCGTTGAGGTATCAGACGACGGGCCTGGCGTACCCGCTTCATTGCAGCCCACTTTGTTCGATGCCACACGGGCGTATTCGCGGCGAGACGACTCGGGCGCGCGGGGGCTCGGGCTCGTGATTTGTGGTCTTCTAGTGAAATCGCTAGGCGGGCGGATTGAATATTCACCCGTTGTGCCGCAGGGCTCACGGTTTAGTTTTTTCGCGCAGGTGGCGCGTATGGAGTCAACGCCCGCACGACCCGCGACGCCCTCGAGCGGCGCGAGATACTCGCCCGCAAAATCCTTGAAGTGCATGCTGGTCGATGACAATCCGGTCAACCTGCAGCTAATTCGCCAGCTGCTTCTTGCGCTTGACCACAGAGTGAGCTGCGTGACGACTGGCGAGATGGCTGTTACAGAGGCGCGCGCAACGGCACGAGCGGTGGCCAACAGCCCTACCCCGACCGACCCATTCGACGTTGTTCTGATGGATCTAAATTTGCCCGGTATGTCCGGTGCGCAAGCCATTCGCGCAATCGCTGATGAATGTCGACAAAGGTCGATGCCCGTACCAAGATTTATTGTGCTGAGTGCAAGCACACGAGCGGAGTTCGCAGCGCAGCTTTCCGCCGCCGACCACGCGATCTATGTATCGAAACCCGCAACGATTGAATCGCTACAGAACGCGCTCGATGCTTGTCTTGTCGAGTCCACCCATCACGCCGCCCCTATGACCATTGAACACAACCAAGTGCTCGACGAGGCGATCCTCGCTCAGTTGGCGTACATCGATGAGAAAAGTTCTTCGCCTTTTTTGAACGCGCTTCTCAACGATTTCGCGACCGCACTGCCAAACGAGCTTGCTCGCTGCGTAAGCGCTGCGTATTTGGATAATCCACCGGAGATTATCCGCTCGAGCCACTCTCTAAAAGGCGCAGCAAGCCAATTAGGCGCAATAGCAGTAACCCATTTTTTGGACACGTTGCCCCACAAAAAACAGGCCGAACCCAAAAAAGCTGTTGAGGAGGCTGCAATCCTTTGCGCCGAGGAGACAGCGCGTGCGATTCGTGCCTGGATTGCCGCGCGTGTGTCGAACTCTGCATGAGCACGGCCGAGCTCAATCGGCTTCAGAGTAATCCGGATTTAGCGTAAACTCGCTGTTAATCGATGCAATCGTTTGTCTCGCAGGGCAAAATTCCCGGTGGTTCGGGGTGGAAGAGCGCATAAGACGCTACTTGTGGAAGGAATAATAGTGATCAGAATCGGTATCGCCGATGACCATCCCATCGTGCGGGCGGGACTTCGTGGCATTTTGTCTGGGGACGAAAGTTTCTCGATCGTGGCCGAAGCGGTGGACAGCGTTAACACGATTGAAATGCTTCGTAAGCACAAACTCGATGTGCTCATGCTTGATTTATCGATGCCAGGCCGTAGTGGGTTATGGCTGCTTTCGCGCGTCTTGGACGAACAACCCGGACTTCGCGTGGTGATCGTCTCTTCGTATGACCCGGCTTCTCATAAGGAGCGTTCTCTCGCGCTCGGTGCAGCCGCCTATCTCACCAAAGAAACGCAGCCGATGGAAGTACTCAAGGTGGTGCGCGATGTTCTGCGCCGCCCGGCCCCGTCGCGCGCCCGCATGCAAGAGACGGAACCGCACACGACCCTGTCTAACCGCCAATACGATATCTTCATGCATCTGGTGGCGGGTCGCTCGGTCACAGAAATCGCGACCATGTTTTCGTTGAGCGTGAAAACGGTGAGCACTCATAAGATTGCCGTCCAAAAGCGCCTCGGTGCTGCAAGCGTTGTTGATTTAGTTCGCTACGCCTCGATGCACGGTCTCGCGCCAAGTTCGACGTAGAAAACTCGGGGAAGGCCGCCGTCGATCCCTGCGACGGTGTGGGGATTGTGTTTCGCGATACACGTTTTCGCTGGTACGCCATTGTCATTGTTCGTGTATCCTATGGTTTGTCCTAGACATAACCCCGTTTCCCCCAGGAGTACCCCCATGATTACCCGTCGCGATTTGCTGATTGGTGGCAGCGCCGCCGCAGCCACGTATGCAGCTACCTCTTTCTTCCCCCTGATTGCTCAAAATGCGCCGAACTTTGGTGCGCCGAGCGTAGTTCAAGTGGGTTTTCGCAAACAAAAGTTGGGCGATATGGAGCTCATCGCGCTCAACGACGGCGTGTTGCGCCGTCCGCTCGCCGCTGAATTCGTGAAAAACGCGCCACTCGATCAAGTGCAAGCGCTGCTCAAATCACAGAACCTGCCAACGGAGTACATCGACATTCCGTTTACAGCGTTCGTGGTGATCGCTGGCAATCGCCGCATGCTCATGGATACCGGTTTTGCTGATAACGGCCCCGGCACCACTGGGCGCTTGATGGCGAACCTGAATGCCGCCGGGCTCAAAGCAGATGACATCACCGATGTTGTGATCAGCCACTTCCATGGCGATCACATCAACGGCATCCGCAACAAAGCCGGTCAGTTGGTGTTCTCGAAGGCAAAGATTCATGTGCCAGCCCCTGAATTCGCGTTCTGGATGGATGATGCTCGCATGAACGCTGCGCCGGAAGCGATGAAGGGCGCGTTTGGCGCGGTTCGTCGTGTGTTTAATGGGCTCACCGCCGAACAAATCGCGCAATTCCAACCCGGTGCCGAGCTCGCGCCCGGTGTAGCAAGTGTTGCGGCCTACGGTCACACGCCAGGCCACACGCTCTTCACGGTTCAGAGCAAAGGCGAAAAGTTCGCCTATGTCGCTGACCTTACCAACATTCCGCAACTCTTCGCTCGTAACCCAGACTGGGCGGTGCAGTTTGATATGGATGCCGACGCAGCACGCGCTACGCGCCGCAAAGTGTTCGAAATGATCTTGAACGAAAAAATGATGGCGGGTGGCTACCACTTCCCGTTCCCAGCGTTCGGAAAAATCGAGAAGCTTGGCAACGGCTACGATTTCAAGCCAGTGGCCTAGTGCGTCGATCATTGACGAAAAAAAAGGTGCCTTCGGGCACCTTTTTTATTGGCCGAACCGCTAACGCGACTGTGTCCCGTGTTTCCATGCTCTGCCGAGCGCTTCGAAGGCCACGCGAACGATGTCACGCTCACGATGTTTTGCTTGGCAAATAAAGCAAAGCTCCGCATTTAAGGCAACGCGATCTGCGATGGCCAAACCATGCGTTTGACTCTCCGAAATTGCAAGCGAATCCCGCGCAAGACTGAGGCCGACGCCTGACCGAACGAGCGCCAACATGGATGCTTCCTGATCGACCTGCGCAACGCCGTTGAGCGAGAGGCCGAGCGGCGCGAGCGCATCGCTCAGCAATCGGCTATGCGCTGAGTGGGCGGGTGTGATGACCCACGGTAGTCGAACCAGCTCATTCCAGTTTCGCCCAGTAATTTGTGGAGACCAGCCTGACGGGGCAATCACTCGATAAGTGTAAGAAATAAGTGTCTGCGCCAACAGATTCTTCCCCAATTCGCGATGTGCCAGAAGAGTGTTCATAGGCTTTTCTCTCGCGCGGGCTTGCACGGAATCGATGTAATAGCCGACGTCTAGATCGCCGCGAATTACGGCTTCGCGAACCTCGCCGCTCATTCCTTGGCGTAGCTCGGGCGACACTTCGGGCGCGATTGCCACCAGCTGTTTTAGAAATTCACCTAAGCGCGTGAATTCGGGATCAAGCACGGTGCCGATTCGCAGTTTGCCGCGAACGCCACCGCGCATTCTTTCCGCCATTTGTAAGAAATCGGCTTGTGCATCAAGCGCGCGCTCGGCATGTGCGAGCAGCTGTGCGCCGTCACGCGTGAGGATCACGCCATTCGGCATTCGTGTGAAGAGATTGAGCCCTAGCGTTTCGCTCAGCTGCTTGATTTGTAGGCTCACCGCTGGCTGGGTCAGGTGAAGCTTTTCGGCAGCGCGCGAGATGTTGCCCTCACGAGCGACAGTGACAAAGGCGCGTAGCGCGCGGCTATCCAAGGCTTTAGACATAAGAGATTCTTATATCAAAGTCGAGCGGATTTCATTGGAAATCTTGATTGAAAGTGCGTAAATTTCAGGCACTCAATAAGGTTTCGTTATGAACTCAGTCAATACCCAAGAGGCTCGCGCCATCGCTGAATCGGGCGCCAACATCGTGCATCACGTTAACGGCACAGCTTTTGCCGGCTCCAGCGCGCGCAAGCAAGCCGTCTTCAATCCGGCCACGGGCGACGTCACCGGGCAGGTTTCCCTCGCTGCTGCCGCCGATGTCGATGCGGCGGTTCGGGCCGCGAAGGCGACTTTCCCGCTTTGGGCGGATACGCCGCCGATCAAGCGCGCACGCCTCATGAACCGCTTTCTCGCGCTTGTGAACGAGAACAAAGATCGCTTAGCGCGCGCAATCACGCTTGAGCACGGCAAAGTCTTCAGCGATGCGCAAGGCGAGGTTGAGCGCGCCATTGATGTCATTGAGTTCGCTTGCGGCATGCCGCAATTACTTAAAGGTGATTACACCGAGCAAGTCTCGACCGGCATCGATAACTGGACGATGCGGCAGCCACTCGGCGTTGTCGCGGGAATCACGCCCTTTAACTTTCCGATGATGGTGCCGGCATGGATGTTTCCCGTTGCGATCGCCGCCGGAAATACGTTTGTACTGAAGCCCTCGCCGATTGATCCGACGCCCACGCTCCTCACTGCAGAGCTTATGCACGCTGCAGGCTTTCCGCCAGGCGTATTTAATGTCGTACAGGGCGATAAGGAGGCGGTTGATGCGCTGCTCGTGCATCCCGATGTGCAGGCGATTTCGTTTGTAGGCAGCACGCCCGTTGCGAACTACATCTACGAAACCGGCGCTCGTCACGGCAAGCGTGTGCAGGCGTTGGGTGGAGCCAAAAACCATTTGATCGTGATGCCCGATGCGGATATCGATAAGGCGGTCGATGCGTTGATGGGCGCGGCGTACGGCTCTGCCGGTGAGCGTTGCATGGCAATCAGCGTGGCCGTGTTGGTTGGTAGTGCGGCTGAAAAGGTGATGCCAAAATTAGCCGCCGCCGTTGCGAAACTGCGCGTAGGCAGCGGCTTGTCGAGCGAAAGCGAAATGGGGCCAATCGTGACCGCACAAGCTCGCGAGCGCATTCGAGGCTACATCGACAAGGGCATCGCCGAAGGCGCAACGCTGGTTGCTGACGGTCGCGCAATCAGCGTGCAAGGCCATGAACAGGGCTTTTATCTGGGCGGTACGTTGTTTGACCACGTCAAGCCGACGATGAGCATCTATCGCGAAGAAATCTTTGGTCCTGTTCTCTGTTGTGTCCGCGTGAATACTTTCGATGAGGCCGTTCAACTCGTCAACGCACACGAGTTTGCCAACGGTGTGTCGTGCTTTACGAGTGATGGCAACGTGGCCCGTGAATTCGCGCGCCGCATTCAGGTGGGAATGGTGGGTGTGAATGTGCCAATTCCGGTGCCTATGGCGTGGCATGGCTTCGGCGGCTGGAAGCGCAGTCTCTTCGGCGACATGCATGCTTATGGTGAAGAGGGCGTTCGCTTCTACACAAAGCAGAAAAGCATCATGCAGCGTTGGCCTGATTCAATTGGCAAGGGCGCGGAATTCACTATGCCCGTGGCGAAATAGTGCGCTGCATCGCGAGGTTTCGGCTCTGGATTGATTGATTGAGCGACAAGCGATGAGCGAGCCAACTTTTGATTATGTGATCGTAGGTGCGGGCACGGCGGGTTGCCTGCTTGCCAATCGCTTGAGCGCTGATCCAACAAAGCGCGTGCTCCTCATCGAAGCGGGCGGACGCGACAACTATCATTGGATTCACATTCCCGTCGGTTATCTCTATTGCATCGATAACCCGCGTACCGACTGGCGCTATCGCACTGAGCCAGACGCGGGGCTCAATGGCCGCAGCCTCTTGTACCCGCGAGGCAAGACTTTGGGCGGCTGCTCCAGCATTAACGGCATGATTTACATGCGCGGACAGGCGCGCGACTACGATGCCTGGGCGGAAGCGACGGGCGAATCAGCGTGGCGCTGGCAGGAAGTGTTGCCTGATTTCATGGCACACGAAAGTCACTACAGCTTAGACGATTCAAGCCATTCTAGTGCTGGGAAAGCATCAAATACTTCCGTAACTTCGATACCTCTCGCTAATGGCAGTCTCGCCCAGACGTTTCATGGGAAGCACGGCGAATGGCGTATCGAAAAGCAGCGCCTTCGGTGGGACATCCTCGACGCGTTTGCCGACGCCGCTGTCGAGGCTGGGATTCCTCGAACAGATGACTTCAATCGTGGTGACAACGAGGGGGTGGCCTATTTTGAGGTGAACCAGAAAGCGGGCTGGCGTTGGAACGCGAGCAAAGCGTTTTTGCGGCCGATAGCGTCGCGCCCAAACCTCACCGTGATGACTTCAACGCAGGTGCGCCGATTGCGTTTCGCGCGCTCTGCTGAGCGGGGCTTGCATTGCATTGGGGCTGAATTGATCGGCAAGGCGGGCACATTCACTGTTCGCGCATCGCGGGAATTGATTCTGTCGGCGGGTGCCATTGGTACACCGCAGCTTCTGCAGCTCTCGGGCATCGGCCCGCGCTTCCTGCTTGAAAAACAGGGCATTGAAACCACCCGCGAATTGCAAGGGGTGGGTGCGAACCTGCAAGATCATCTTCAGATTCGTGCCGTATTCAAAGTCAGTGGCGCGAAAACTTTGAACACGCTTGCCAACTCATGGTGGGGCAAAGCGGCGATTGCCATGGAATACGCGTTGTCGCGCACGGGGCCGATGAGCATGGCTCCATCGCAGTTGGGCATCTTCACCAAGTCGCGGCCTGAGCTCGAGCACGCAAATATTGAGTTTCATGTGCAGCCACTCTCGCTGCCCGCATTTGGCCAACCGCTACACGCCTTTCCTGCGTTTACGGCAAGCGTGTGCAATTTGAATCCGACGAGCCGCGGCAGCGTGAATATCGTGAGCGCGGATTACAAAATCCCGCCTGCGATTGCGCCCAACTATTTGAGCACGGAAGCAGATCGCCAAGTTGCCGCCGATTCGCTACGCGTTGCGCGTCGAATTGCAGCTCAACCCGCGCTCGCGAAGTATTCGCCGCAAGAGTTCAAACCCGGCCTCAAATTTCAGAGCGACGAGGAGCTTGCCCGACTCGCGGGCGATATCGCAACGACGATCTTTCATCCAGTCGGTACCGCGAAGATGGGGCGTTCTACCGATCCAGCCGCTGTCGTGGATGCAAAGCTTCGCGTTCACGGTGTGCAGGGGCTACGCGTCGTTGATGCGAGTGTGATGCCAACGATTACCAGTGGTAACACCAATAGCCCAACTCTGATGATTGCGGAAAAGGCGGCGCGTTGGATTGTTGAAGCGCAACGCACGGGTGAGTAGAACTTGGGAAGCGCTCGGTAAGAACGATGTTTAACGGGTGTCTAAGGTATTTCCCGAGCGCAGTGCCGCTCCGTTACTGGTCAAATTGCGCTGTAGCTAGCTCAACGCATACGATCAGCGGCGATGGGCCTGTGTTCGACTGACATGAACTCGCTGGCGGATTCATGAGTCAGAACGAGCACGGTACCTACTTCCTCCTCACAAAAATGAACAAAAAATCCTCTCAAATGAGCCGCCGACTTTTAAGCGCGATTGCGCCGCTCGCAGCGCTGCCCATCGTTGCCTCTTCTATGGCAGTCAATGCGCAAACGGCTGCACCGACGGCACCGAGCTTTGACGTATCCACGGTCGTCAACAATCTTGATGATCCGTGGGACGTTGCGTTCGCGCCCGGCGGTGCGATGCTCTTCACTGAAAAGTGCCGTGGTCTCTCCGTGCGGCTCGCCAACGGAACCGTTCGTAAGCTCATCGGAAATACGCGCGACTATGTGTTGAGCGCGAAGGATTTTTTCTGCCAAGGCCAAAGCGGTGTGCATGGCGTTACGGTAGATCCCGCGTTCGCCCAGGGTCAGCGCTTCGTGTATGTGTTCAGCGCGTCTGACCTTAAAAAAGAACCGCGAACGAATCGTGTCATTCGCGTGCGTGTGAGTGAGGACTGGGCGCGTGTGACTGATCGCGTAGATATCGTGGACGACATCTCGTTTAAAGAAGCGGGCATTTTGGGCAGCGCGGGCGCCCATAGCGGCGGTCGGCTGCGTTTTGGCCCTGATGGATATCTCTGGATTACAAGCGGGGACAACCACGATCCGGGGCTGCCACAGGATCCTAAGCGAATTGGCGGCAAGGTCATCCGAGTGGATCGCGAAGGTAAAGCCGCGCCTGATAACAAGCCGCCGGCTGGCTTTGATGCGCGCATCTACACCTATGGTCACAGGAATCCTCAAGGCATCGCGTTTCGCCCAGCCGGACAAAGCGGCGCGGGCCAGGCCTTTACCGGCGAGCATGGGCCGAACCACACCGATGAAGTGAACGCGCTTGTCGCCGGCGGCAATTCAGGCTGGGACCCGCGCAATCGTCCAGGCTTGGACTGCTGGAAAAGTGGCTATTGCGGCTACGCCGGAGACCCTAAAACAATGCCGATGACTGATTTCACCCGTTTCCCGCAAGCGATGCGGCCGGTTTGGGAAAACGACGCGCGCAGCCAAGGGATGGGGCCCGTGGAGTTTTTGAATGGATCGCAGTGGGGCGCGTGGAGCGGCTCGCTTGCGGTCTCCTTCATGCGTGATCGTCGACTTGATCTGCTCTCGCTCGATAGCGCTGGAAAACTCAGCCGCGTTGCGACTGTAAAGTTACCGACTGATCTGCGGATTCGCAGTTTGATTCAAGGCCCGGATGGCGCGCTGTGGGCCGCGCTCGACGGCGGACAGATCGTGCGCATGACGATGCGTTAGGCGGCGCGTAACGTTCGAAAAAAAAGGCTCGCTTGCGAGCCTTTTTCTTAGGTGAGCTTGGTGCGATTGGGGAATTCGAACTCTTGGCCACCACGTCTCGAGCGTAGCGATCTACGAGGCTAAGTTTCACCCGAAATCGAAAGTGTTGGCGCAGCATTCAGGCATTGAATGCCGCGGGGATCGCAATAAAGCTCGCGACTAAACGCTGCGTTGCGTCGAGTATTCGCAGAGCTCCAGCATCCAGCGCTTTGCATCGCTTGCGTGGAGCGTGGAAATTTCCTGGGCCGCCGCGTGTGCATGGCTCTCTGCAATCGCCATGCTTGCGTCAAGTGCGCCGCATGATTCGAGCAGCGCGCGAACTTTTGGCAGATGCGAGTGTTCGTGAGTAACGCGGTTATCGCGAATGATGGAGCGCAACCAGTCGCGCTCTGCAGCTGGCGCGCGCTTGAGTGCGAGGATGATCGGAAGGGTGAGTTTGCCCTCTGCCAGATCGTCGCCGAGCGACTTTCCGAGCACCTCAGCGTTGCCACGATAGTCAAGCACGTCGTCCGCGATTTGGAAGGCGACGCCCAGACGTCTTGCGTAGTTCGCCATCATCGTTTCACGCGCGCGATCCGCGCCCGCAGCGATCGCACCCAACGCGCCGGCGGCCTCGAAGAGTTTTGCCGTTTTCGCCTCGATCACATTCATGTAGTCAAGCTCGGTGAGCTCAAGGTTGCCGATCGCCAGCAGCTGCATCACTTCGCCTTCGGCGATGCGGTTGGTAGCCTCCGACACGATTTCGAGCACGCGCATGCTGCCCGTTGAGACCATGACCTGAAATGCGCGACTGTAGAGAAAATCGCCCACCAGTACGCTTGCGGCGTTGCCGAATTCCGCGTTTGCCGTTGGCATCCCGCGGCGCATGTCTGATTCATCAACGACATCGTCGTGAAGCAGGGTAGCGGTGTGGATGAGCTCTACTGTCGTTGCTAATGAAACAGCGTTTTCGCGTGAGCCCTTGTTCGTTTGGGCGTAAAAGCTCAGAAATACAAGAATGGGTCGAAGTCTTTTTCCGCCCGCATTGACGATATAGTCTGCGATTGAGCGAATCAGCACAACGTCGGAATCGAGCGTTGTCCGTAGTTTTTGGTCGAGTAAACCCAAATCGGCGGCGAGACCGTCGACGATATGTTGAACAGAGGGGGCGGCAACGGCACTCATACCGAAGATTTTAGGGGGCGGGCACTCGTGTTCCGGCTTAAGACGATCCTCTGCGTGTCGCCCGCGTGAAAAACTGGAGTAATCCGTCGGTTGAAGGTGGGAGCGGTAATCCCGTTTGGCGCTATAATCTTGGGCTCTTCGCGATTTTTCTGCTGCTCTGCAGCGCGCGAAAAGTTATCCAAACTCAAGGGTTATCAACAATGTATGCGGTCATAAAAACCGGCGGCAAGCAGTATCGCGTTGCAGCTGGCGAAAAACTCAAGGTAGAACAGATACCTGCAGACGTTGGTGCAACCGTCACGTTCAATGAAGTGCTCGCCGTTGGCGCGGGCGCAGATTTGGTGGTGGGGGCGCCTTATGTGAGTGGTGCTAAGGTCGATGCAGCCGTGATTGATCACGGTCGTGGCGACAAAGTGCGCATCTTCAAGTTGCGTCGTCGTAAGCACTACAAAAAGCAGCAGGGTCATCGTCAAAACTTCACCGAGGTCTTTATCTCGGCCATCTACGGCGCGAATGGCACTGAAGTGGCAAAAGCCGATGCTCCTGCCGTAAGCGGTGCTGTTGCTGTCGCCGCTGCGGGCGCAGCCGTTGCTGCAGTCGCAGCGAAGAAGTCAGCGAAAGTGCGCGGCAAGAAAAAAGATGGCAGCGACGATATCGAGATCATCGAAGGAATCGGCCCGAAAATCGCCGAGCTTTTGAGCGCCGATGGCTTCGGTACGTTCGAAACGCTCTCGAAAGCAAGCGTTGAACAGTTGAAAGCATCGCTCGAAAAGGGCGGCAACAAGTTCAACATGGCGAAACCCGAGACCTGGGCCGAGCAAGCCGCGTTGGCTGCTAAAGGCGACTGGGCGGCATTCGACAAGCTCACCGAAGAGCTCGTTGGTGGCGTTCGCAAGTAAAGGAGTAAGCACACCATGGCACAGAAAAAAGGCGGCGGCTCCACACGCAACGGTCGCGATTCCGAATCGAAACGCTTAGGCGTTAAATCGTACGGCGGTGAACTCATCAACGCCGGTACCATCATTGCACGTCAGCGCGGCACCGTGATCCACCCTGGCGTTAACGTCGGCATGGGCAAAGATCACACGCTGTACGCGACGATGACAGGCCGCGTTGAGTTCACAGTGAAAGGCCCGAAAAGCCGCAAAACTGCGAACATCGTTCCGGTCGCAGCGGCGGAATAAATTCTGTCGTTCAAAGCAAAAAGCACCTTCGGGTGCTTTTTTGTTATCTAGTGCTCGGGTTCGCGGCTCACCACGTCTGCGCGCGCGTCGCAAGCACCCGCTTGCAGCGTCATTACTCGCGCTTCAAGTGAACATATTTATAGATTGATCCCCGTTTCGTCAGGGGCTAGCCGTTCCATAAGCCGACTATTGATAAAACACTTTTCGGGTATCTAGCCCAAAACCCATGTGGTTGTGCTTGAAGAAGCTTGCTGAATCACTCAGCGCCGCTCAATTCGCCAAGTCATCGCCGCGGCGACCGTGAGAAAGAGCATCGAAGGCATGACCGCGCCTAGCAGTGGCGGCCACTGATAGAGCAGCGAGAGGTAAGAAAACAAGCGGTTAAAGATGATGAAAACGAGGCCGAGCAGGATGCCTATGAAAATTCGTCCGGCAACGCCGCCCGCTCGCTGCTGTATTTGCGCAAACGGGATCGCGATCAACATCAGTACGCACGTGGCGAGCGGGTAGAAAAACTTGCCCCACATCGCGGATTCGAAGCGGCGCGAATCCTGGTTATTGGCTCTCAAATGCCCGATGTATTCGATTAACCCGTCGAGTGAGAGCTTCTCGGGCGCGAGCTGCAGCACGGAAAGCATGCTCGGAGTGAGTACTGTATTCCAAAGCTGAGTTGCGTTCACCACGGCGCTGACGCCTTGCGCGTCAAAACGCGTTTCGGTCACGCGCTCGAGCTGCCATTGTTGCCCGCCTTGGAACACGGCACGCTCGGCGACTACCGTGCGCGCGAGGTCAACGTCATTGGCGTACTCGAACACGCGAATACTTCGCAGCGAGCCGTCCGGGAGCACGCTTGCGATATTGATAAACGTGTTTCCATCTTTAAACCAATAACCGGATTGGAAGGCGCGAGCGATGAATGGGCGTGCGCCGGTGATCGCGCGAATACGCTGCGCCACCTGTTCGCTGCGTGGTACGACGTATTCGCCGACGACAAACACCATCCCGGCAAACACCAAGCCCACGCCACATACAACGCCTGCGATTTGAAGGGCCGAAATGCCTGACGTACGCATCACCGCGTATTCGCTGTTACCTGCGAGTTGAGCCAGCGCGAACAAAGTGCCGATTAACGCCGCGATCGGAGCCAACTCATAAAACGAGCTCGGCACGGTGGCCGCCGCAAGAATAAAAAACTGTGCCGCATTTAGCTGGCGAAGCGACGCGAGCTCTTGCAGAAAATCATAGAAAATTAGCAGTAGAAGTAGCGCGACAAGCACTAATGCGCTAGCAGCGACGACCTCGCGCGCGATGTATCGAGAGAGAGTCTTCAAGGGCTGACCTTTGCTTGGCGGCGACTAAAGAGTGCGGGAAACACCCCAACTGCGCCTCGGTAGCGTCGGTAATAGAAGACGATCACCGAAGATGCGAGCGCGCCATGAAAGACAAGTAGCGCCGAGATGAGCCCGATGCTCTGCGTTCCGATCTTCGCCTGCACGATATTGAGCAAGTTAAGTGTGATCATCAGCAAGAGGATTGCCAGAATCAGATTCATCGAACGACCCATGCGCGGATTCACATAGGCGAGCGGGATCGCGAGCAGCGTTAACAATAAGCCCGCGATGGGGATGGAGAGTCGATAGAACACCCACCCATGCGCCGTAGGCGTTGCTCGCTCGATCAGTGTCATGGTGTCGGTAGCGCGCTCCTCTAAGGGGTCGTCACGAACCTCAGCCGCGTTCATCCTCACGCCGTAGCGATCGAAGCGTGCGAGCTCATACTCGGTTGGCGCTGCATTTGCGCCAGCGCGCCGCACCCGTTTACCTGACTCCAGGATCACGAAGCGATCGCCGCGTTCGTCTTGTTGAACAAAGCCTTCTTTGGCCCGAGTGATCCACGCGCCGTTTGGATCGTCGGCGAACACAAATACGTTTTTGATGCTGCCTTGCACGAGATCGGTGCTCTCTATGAAAAACACTTGCTTATCTCGACGCCGTTCCTGAAATAGGCCCGGAGCGAGGACTGCAAGGTCATCGCGGGCGTCGAGGATTCGCCGAAATTCGACGGTTTTCTTGTCGGCCCAAGGCGACAGCATGAGCGAGAGGGTTGCTGCGATCAGAAGCAAAGGAATGGCGAACGAAAGAACGGGGCGAATCCAGGCAAGCAGGCTTTGGCCCGCGCTCATCCAGATGGGGGTCTCGCTATCTCGCCAGCCGCGAGAGAGGGTGAGGAGGGTGGAGATAAACACCGCGATCACAATCAGGGGCGCCAGCTGCGATAGAAGGCGAAAGCCCACCAGCGGCAGCAGTCCATCGGTTGGCAGCGCCCCCGAGGAGGCCTGTCCAATGAGGCGGACAATGAACTGAGTCATCAGGATCGCAACCAGGACCACAAACACGTAGGCGGCGTTGATGGTTAATTCGCGAATTAGCGCTCGGCGGAAGATCATGCGCGGTGGAAGCGAAACGGATAACCGCGCCGCGCCCGTAATCAAGAGATAATTTCGAAGTTTACCTACCCGAAGAAACTCCTAGCCATGATCGATTTTTCGCTTCGCACCGAGCATCCGCACAACACTAAGACGGATGCAGTTGCTGTGGCCGTCCATGAGGGCCAAAAACTCTCCTGGGCCGCCGAAGAGCTTGACCGCGCCAGCAAGGGCGCGCTTTCTGCGGCGCTCAAAACTGCGTCGTTCTCTTGCCGCGTCGGGGCTGTGTTGCCGCTGTTGAACGTCGCTGGCGTGAGCGCGCCACGCGTCTACGTCTACGGCGCGGGTGCCAGCTCCGCCCTCAGTGCAAAGGATGCGCGCGCAACGGGCAAAGCGATCGCAAGTTGTGCTAACGAGCACTCCGTGGGCGAAGTCGCTGTGTTCGCGCTCTCCGAAGGCGCGGTTGATGCGATGACACAAATGGTGCTTGGCGCAACTGACGCCGTCTACCGATTTGATGAAACCAAAGGGGCCGCAAGCAAAGCCAAGGCAGAAAAGCCGTCGCTGAAGCGGGTTCGTTTTGGGATGCCTGAGGGCACGAAAGACGCGGCAAAAGCGCTCAAAGTCGCTGTCGCATCCGCTGCCGGTATCGCGTTCACTAAGCATTTGGGCAACCTTCCCGGCAATCACTGCACGCCGACGCGCTTGGGTGATGAGGCGAAAAAGCTCGGTAAGAGCCATGGCCTAAAAGTAACCGTCATGGATCGCAAACAGATCGAGAAGCTCGGCATGGGCTCATTCCTGTCGGTGACCAACGGCAGCGACGAGCCGCCACGTTTCATCGTCATGGAGTACGCAGGCGGGAAAAAAGGTGAGGCACCGACGGTGTTTGTGGGCAAAGGCATCACCTTTGACACGGGTGGAATCTCGCTCAAACCCGCCGCCGAAATGGATCACATGAAGTGGGATATGTCCGGCGCTGGCACCGTGTTTGGCGTCATGCGCGCCGTCGGTGAGATCAAGCCAAAGCAAAATATTGTTGGAATCGTTGCAGCATGCGAAAACATGCCGTCCGGTCGCGCAACGAAGCCGGGCGATGTGTTCACCAGCATGAGCGGGCAAACCATTGAAGTGCTCAATACTGATGCGGAAGGCCGGTTGATCCTGTGCGACGCGCTGACCTACGCCGAGCGCTTTAAGCCGAAAGCGGTGATCGACATCGCCACGCTGACTGGCGCATGTGTGGTCGCGCTTGGGAGCGTGAACGCGGGGCTCTTCTCGTCGAACGACAAGCTTGCGGACGACATCTTGGCTTCAGGCAAGAAGATGAATGATCGCTTTTGGCGCATGCCGCTCGAAGAGGATTATCAAGAAGCGCTTAATTCGAACTTCGCAGACATGGCCAACGTTGCTGGACGCGAGGGCGGTGCGATCACGGCCGCATGTTTCCTGTGGCGGTTCGCGAAAAAATACCCCTGGGCGCACTTGGATATCGCAGGCGTCGCCTACAAAGGTTCGGGCAAAGAAAAAGGCGCAACTGGGCGTCCAGTTGCCGCCTTGGTGGATTACGTGATGGCGAACGAGTAGTCGAAAGTGCGGCGCGAGTCCTCTGGGACGCGCGTCGCGTATCGGCGGGCAGATCGCCTGCTGCTCGCGCGGTTCGCCGCAAACACGTTTCAAGCCCATGTGTCGGTTTTCCAGTCGGCCCATCCTCGTACGAAGTAGCCACGGATTCATGACCTCTATCGAGTTCTATACCGGAATCGCTGATCCGATTGCAGCGACCCATCGCTTGGCGCGTAAGGTTTACGCGTCAGGGCATCGTTTGCGTATCGCAACGCCTGACGAAGCGACCACCGCACTTCTTGATCGTGCGCTGTGGGAGACGCCCGAAGACGCGTTTGTGCCACATTGCGCGCTAGCCTCGCCGCTGCGCGAGGCGACGCCGATCATTGTCGATCATTCCAATGATCACGATGGCCCAGCGGACGTTTTGATAAGCCTATGCGCGCAACCGCCGAAGTATTTCGCTCGGTTCGAGCGTGTGTTCGAGGTGGTGGGCGTTGATACCGCGCTTGCAACGGCGGGGCGCGAGCGTTGGGCGTTCTATAAATCACGCGGCTACCCCCTCAAACACACCGACTTGAGCAAGCGCGCCTGATTTGTAAACCGTTGGGTGCGTTTTCGCAGTCTCGTTTGTGTAATCGATGTTGCTTGCGCATAATCGCGACATGACTACGTCCTCTGCGAAAGATCTCCTTGCGCAAGCCGACCAATTGATGCGCGGCGGGAAAGCGCATGGCGAATTGCCGGTTCTCACTGAGCTGATAGACGAGCGCGCGCGCAAGATGGCGATTGAAGACATCCCAAGTCTCACTGATCGTATTGACTTCGATCCCATTGATACGCGCCCTTCAGCGGCCAATCCAAATCCTGGGACGCGTGGGGGTGAGCGCGGGGCTGCCTCAAAAGCGGCGATCTCGGCGCGAATTGATCCGGTGTTGGGGGACGATGCCGATGAAGACGTTGATGACGAATATCCGACAGGCCCACGAGCAACACCGTCACGCAGCAGCGACGCTGAGCGAGCCGCGGCGTATACGCGCGAGCAGTTCGATAAAGCGGTTGCCACGAAGCTAGAGGAGCTCGGTCACGCCGTGTATTCGCAAGTCATGCAGCAGTTGGAGCTGCACGCGGCGGGCGAACTCAAGCGACGTCTGCGCGAAGCGTTGGAACCCGCGCTCATGCAGGTTTCTCTCGACATCGCTGCGCAAGTCGCGGACGAAACCTCAAACCAAATTCAGTCGGTTGTCACCGTCGCGGTGGAGGCGGAAGTTGCACGGTTGCGAGAGCAAATTCAAGCGAAACGTCGAGACGCCCGGTAGGCAACAATCGCAGCGCTCTTCTCCCTAAGGCATCAGGGCTAGCTGGCGGTTATTAAAAAAAGCGTTGCTAAGTATTAACTTGGTGTGGCCCCTAAAAAACAGAGCCTAGAGTCTATTTGCTGAAACCGCGACGGATACAATCAAGGGAGTTCAAACTCCTCGCGTAAGCGTCCGTTCTTAGCCATGTCAGCCCCAGAGTCAGCACTGTCGAATCTCGCAAAGTCTTTCGAACCGAAAGCGATTGAATCGAAGTGGTATCCGGTGTGGGAGTCGGGCGGACATTTCGTCCCAAGCGGCGATAGCGCGAAGGCCGCGTACACGATTCAACTGCCGCCGCCGAATGTGACGGGCGTGCTGCACATGGGGCACGCGTTTCAGCAAACGCTGATGGACACGCTCATTCGTTATCACCGAATGAAAGGTGAGAACACGAATTGGGTGGTCGGCACGGATCACGCAGGCATCGCCACGCAAATCGTTGTTGAGCAAAAACTGCGCGCGGAAAACAAAACGCGGCATGACCTGGGACGTGAGGAATTCACCAAGCGCGTGTGGAATTGGAAAGAACAATCCGGCTCCACGATCACGCGCCAGATGCGTCGCCTGGGCGCCTCAGCGAACTGGGGTTTTGCTGACGCGAGTGGTACCAATCAGGGCTATTTCACGATGGATTCGCACATGTCGAAAGGCGTGGTCGAAACCTTTGTGAAGCTCTTTGAAGAAGGCTTGATCTATCGCGGCAAGCGGCTGGTGCATTGGGATCCGGTGTTGCAATCGGCCGTCTCCGATCTTGAAATTGAATCGGTCGAGCGCGATGGCCACATGTGGCACATCCTTTATCCGTTTTCTGACGGTCCGCAAAAAGATCACGAAGGCAATTTGATCGCGGGTATGCACATCGCAACGACGCGGCCCGAGACGATGCTCGCCGACGGTGCGCTTGCGGTGCATCCGGAAGACGAGCGCTACAAACATCTGCTGGGCAAGATGGTTGATCTGCCTTTGTGTGATCGCAAAATTCCGATCATTTCGGACGATTTCGTGGATCGTGAGTTCGGCTCAGGCTGCGTGAAGATCACCGGCGCGCACGACTTCAATGACTACGCCTGCGCCATGCGGCACAACATTCCGCTCATCACAATTTTCACGCTTGACGCGAAGGTGAATGAGAACGGACCGAAGGCGTACCAGGGGCTGGATCGGTTCGTCGCGCGCGAAGCGGTGCTCAAAGATCTCGAAGCCCAGAAGTTTTTGCAGAAGGCCGTAAAGCACAAGAGCATGGTGCCCGTGTGCGAACGCACCGGCCAAATCACCGAGCCGATGCTCACCGATCAATGGTTCGTCGCCATGAGCAAGCCGACGGCGAAGCATCAGGGTGGGCTTGCCGGTCGCGCGCTCGATGCAGTGAAAAACGGCGAGGTGAAATTCCACGCGGATCACTGGAGCGCGACCTATTACCACTGGCTCGAAAACATTCAAGACTGGTGCATTTCACGTCAGCTCTGGTGGGGACATCAAATCCCTGCGTGGTACGACGACAAGGGCAATGTCTACGTCGGTCGCAGCGAAGAAGAGGTTCGCACAAAGAATCCGTCGATTGGTAATTCATCACTTCGTCGCGACGAAGACGTGCTCGACACGTGGTTCTCATCCGCGCTCGTGTGCCACACGACACTCGGTTGGCCGGACACGCAGCGCTTCGCGAAAGACAAGGTTTACCTGCCGAGCAATGTGCTCGTAACGGGGAACGACATCATCTTTTTCTGGGTCGCACGCATGATCGTGATGACCTTGCATTTCACCGACCAAGTGCCGTTCAAAGACGTGATCATCAATCCGATGGTGCGCGACGCCGAAGGCAACAAAATGAGCAAATCGAAGGGCAATGTGCTCGATCCGATCGATCTGCTCGATGGCATTGAACTTGAACCGCTAGTCGCGAAATCGACGACTGGCTTGATGCTTGCGTCGCACAAAGAGAAGGCGGAGAAATACATTCGGAAGAATTTCCCGACCGGCATTCCGGCGTACGGCGCGGATGCGGTGCGGTTCACCTTCGCATCGCTTTTCACGTTTTCGCTCACGCTCAACTTCGATTTGAGCCGCTGCGAGGGCTATCGCAATTTCTGCAACAAGCTGTGGAATGCGACGCGCTTCGTATTGATGAACACCGAAGGCAAGCAAGCCGAGCCGTACGCGAAAGCGCCGCTTGAGACCTTGACGTTTGTCGATCGTTGGTTGCTCGGTCGTTTGCAGCAAGCAAAGAAAGACATCACCGACGGCTTCGACACGTTCCGCTTCGACTTCGCCTCGAAGGCGCTGTACGAGTTCGTGTGGGACGAGTATTGTGATTGGTATCTCGAATGCGCGAAAGTGCAACTCGCCGAAGCCGAGAAGCGCGGCGATGCGGCTTCTCTCGCAGCCACGCGCGGCGTGCTTGTGCGCGAGCTCGAAAATGCGCTGCGCCTGGCGCATCCGATCATTCCGTTCGTTTCCGAAGAGTTGTGGCAAGCGGTTGCACCGCTCGTTGGCAAAGCCGGTCCCGGTTCCACCATTTGCAATCAGAAGTGGCCAACGGTTGTTCCCGAAGTGATTGACGCGGGCGCAAACTCGAAGATGGCGCTCCTGAAATCGATCGTCACCTCGGTGCGCACGTTGCGCTCTGAGATGAAGATTTCGCCAGCTGAACGCGTGCCACTCATTGCGCAATTCGCGAGCGCTGCTGACGAGGCAACACTTAAAGAATTTGCACCGTACATTGCCACGCTCGCAAAGCTCTCCGAGGTAAAGATCGTTTCTGCGTTGCCGGAGGCTGACGCGCCGGTGCAAGTCGTGGGCGAATACCGTTTGATGCTGGAAATTAAGGTTGATCCCGTACAAGAGCGCGCGAGACTCGATAAAGAGATTGCACGACTGGAAGCGGAGATTGCGAAGGCGTATGCCAAACTGAGCAACCCTGCGTTCGCGGACAAGGCGCCGCCAGCGGTGGTCGCCCAAGAGCGCGAACGCGTTGCGGGTTTTGCCGCCGCACTTGAGAAGAACCGCGCCCGTCGCACGGGGCTTGGCTGATCCATTTGTTTGAGAGGTAACCGCAGAACGCCGGTTAACGTAGCACCATTTTTTCTTTTCTCCTGACTAGCTTTGGGCAAGAGCGCAGAAAGACTATTATCGAAATTATTCCTTTATTGCATGATGCCCTTATTGAAGTGAGCGTACGCGAAGGGAGTTGATACGCTCTCGCCTATCGCGGTTCATAGACAAGCAAAGGCGGCAATCATGCACGGTATCCCTGCGCACGACGGCGGAAAAAGCTTCGATTGGGGCAAAACCTCATCTGACTACGGTAAACATCGTCCTGGCCCACCCGAATCGTTTTATTCCCGCTTGCAAGCGCTCGGCGTAGGGCTTGCGGGTCAGCGGATTCTCGATTTAGGCACGGGCACCGGTTTGCTCGCGCGCGAATTCGCGAAGCAGGGGGGCATTTCGAGCGGTACCGACATCGCGCAAGGACAAATCGAAGAGGCGAGGCGTCTCGCTCAAGACGCGAATTTGAGCTGCGATTTTCATGTCGCAAGCAGCGAGTCGCAACCTTTTCCCGACGCTATCTTCGACTGCATCACCGCGATGCAATGCTGGCTCTATTTCGATCAGGAAAAAACTGTTGCCGAGGTGAAGCGCTTGCTGAAGCCAGGCGGTTTACTGATGATTGCCCATTTTTCTTGGCTCGCGAGGCTAGATCCGATTGCAAAGGCTTCGGAGGAACTCGTCCTCAAGTTCAATCCCGAGTGGGCTGGCAAAGATTGGGGTAATTATCCCTTAGAAACAAGTCTGTGATTTTATCTAGTGCTTTGGGGCTGTTGTTGATAAATCAACGATCACAATTTGAGTGAAATTGCTAGGCAAAACATCGCAACGAATCCAACAGAACGTGTAACAATACAACACAACGTCTCAGAAATAATTATTTTGAGACAGTGAGTATGGTATAAGCGCCGTCCGCCGCTCGCGGACGTTCATTCATCTGGAGGGTCAGCCGTGAGTGAACTATTAGAAGAAACGAACGTTCTATGTTCGATGGGCGAGAAGACGCCCGAAGGCTCGAAGGCGAAGGAAACGACGCCAACAAACGAGTCACACAAGGAAGATTTTGATGCGTTGCTCAAACGAGCGGTGCAGGTGAAGTAATCATGTTTACATATCCATTAGGTTTCCCGTTTTGGAAGCTGTTCGGACAGTTGGGCGCGCCAATCATGGTTACCGTCGAAGTGCGCAAAGATGAAGAGGCGGGCGTTTACATCGCCACAAATCCAATTATTGGGTTAGCTCTTGAATCTGAATCACTTGATGCGTTGGCTGAAGAGATCGAATCTGCAATTCCGGAGTTGTTGTCGATAGTCTGCCCGCCAGTGACGAAACCGCTCACTAATTGGCGGTATAGAAACGGCAGTCTCGCGACTGCATGAACGGATACGAGGCGCAGTTAAAGAAAATTCTCAGCCGTCACGGGTGGGCATTACTGCGCCCCGGCAAAGGTTCGCACGAAATTTGGTTTAAGGAAGGTTATTTGCCGCAGACGATTCCATACGGTTGCAAGTCGCGCTTTTTGGCAAACAAGATATTGCAGGCTGCTGGAGTAGCGGATCGTTTTTGAGGTTTTATAAATGGATAAGAAACGCCTAAATCTGAACGACTTCGCATCCCCGTGGGAGAAGAAACTCCCTCACGCCATGCACGAGCCCGAACTTGAGAGCATCATCGGGCTTGATATGGACGTCTTTGCGTCGCCTGTCGCTCAAAAGTCGCTTTGGGATGGAAAACCGCTCCCTAAGAATGCTTTCCGTGCGCTCGTCATCGGCCAAAGCGCTTTGAAGGGATGAATTGAGTCGCTCAGCAACCATTCCGTCATGAGACCCGCCTATTGAGGTTGGGTGAATCATAAACATTGAGTGCTTCGAGCAATAGCGTTCCTCGCCAGCTGCAAAAATAGCCACTGCGATAGAGCTGCAACTTCCAATATTGTGAATGACAACTTTGATCGGCAGAGATCGAATATGGTTGTATAGGTATATACCGTCGCCAACATAACCACCCGGCGAGTTAAGACATAAATACACAGCGGTATAGTGATTCACAACCGCAGCGTTTAGCGTTTGAGCAATTCGTGTAACGCCACCAGCTTCGATTGGTCCAGTAAACCCGAGATAAGCAATTTTCTCGGTTTGAGAGTTGTTAGCTTCGTTCATCAATGGCTCACTTTCTTGTCATTTCAAGCATCACATCAAACATCCTTCCGCCAGCCTTACGGTTGTTGTAACGGAACGCAAACTCGTTCGCGTAGTTTTGTAGGTACTTACGGGAGACGTGGACATGCGTGCTGCGAATGCCGCGCTTGAGGATTGACCAGAAGCCTTCAACGCTGTTGACGTGGTGAATGCCGTTCACGTACTCATGCGCACCGTGGCGAACCGTGCCATGTGCGTAGCCGTAGCGAGGAAGTGAGCGGTACGGGCTGTATTCGTCGGTGCTGACGATAGCGTTAGCGTCAACGTGTTTGCGAACGAGCGGGATAAGGGTTGCAGAGTTTGCTTCCTTAACCACGGTTGGGCGGATGTCGCCGCCGCGCTCTAGTACGCCGACAACGATAGTTTTGTTCTTTGCGCCACGTCCGCGCTTGCCTTTGCGCTTGCCGCCGACGTAGGTTTCATCAACTTCAACATGGGTTTTAAGCGGCTCTACAGGGGTAGGGGCGCTGAATCCGTCCGCCATGAGCTTGCGCAGTTCGTGACCGATACGCCAAGCGGTTTTGTAGGTCACGCCTAACTGGCGCTCTAGTTCTTTGGCGGATACGCCGTTGCGCGTAGCCGTCATCAAGTACATCGCGTGGAACCAGAGCGTTAAAGGCGTGCTGGACTTCTCGAATGGCGTACCAACGCACGGATAGACATGATGCCCGCAGTGCTGACAAGCATAGGCGCGGCGACCAGAGACACGGTGCAGCTTTGATTCTTTGCCGCAACTAGGGCAAGCGGGGCGGCCGCCGTAACGAAGCGCGAGGATGCGATCTAAACACGCATCGTCGTTCGGATATTCAGCCTTGAAGTCTTGGAAGGGATATTTCATAGTAGCGCCTCTCGATAGGTTCTACTGTACATACATCCTTACTTGCTGTCAAGGGATAATTACCAAGATTGGCATGGCATCGTGCCGCCGGTTTGTTATGAACTCGATCAATACATGCCGTTGCAGGCGATGTTTTGGTACGACGAAGCAATCCCGTTCTCTCGCGAGAGCTGGCGCGGTCGCATGCGCGCATGCAGAGGCACGGGCGCTACGCTTTCGCCCCACTTGCTCGAAGAATTTGATCGCGAGCACGAAGCACTTCTTCAACGGATCGCGGGCAATGATTTCACAGTGCGCCATCGGATAGACGCTCATATCTTTTTACGTGAATAGCCGACTTTTTCGGGTGTAACCAATCGTCCTGACAGCGCGAATCGTGGGTACGCGCATCACGCGAAATCGCTCCTCTCCTAAGACATTGAAGGAAACACCCATGATTCGTCTTCTGAAATTTATCTCCGCTGCTGTGTTCGCACTCGTTGCGGGCGTTGCATTCGCCACGCCGTATAGCCAAGTTGAGTTCGACAAAGCGGTTGCCGCTGGCAAATCAGTGGTTGTCGATTTCTACGCCGATTGGTGCCCAACTTGCAAGGCGCAAGCGCCAATTTTGAAAGCATTGGCCGCCGATCCTGCCTACAAAAACTATGTCGTGTTAACCGCGAACTTCGACAAAGATACGGATCTTAAAAAGCAGATGAAAGTATCGAAACAAAGCACGCTCGTTGTATTCAAGAGCGGCAAAGAAGTCGCGCGCTCGACCGGGCAGACTTCGAAGGCAGAGATCGCTGCGACCCTCGGTAAAGCGATGTAGTTGTCGCCATTGGCAGTCGCAGTCGTAGCTGCGGGCGCGACGATCCGTCGTAGCCCTCCGCCTAGTTTCCTGCATCGGCGCCTATTCCCAACGCGTTCGCGCCACTGCGCAAATTTGTCTCAGCGGTACACCTCTGATCATTTCATACCGACTCACTATGGACTTCGGTTTCGGCACCTTTTCGCTGGGCTATTTAGCTGGCATCCTCTCGACACTATCCCCCTGCGTGTTACCGCTGCTGCCGATTCTGATCCCCACGGCAATCACCGCTCATCGCTTTGGCCCCTACGCGCTCGCGCTTGGGCTCACAATTTCGTTCACCGTTGTTGGCATGGCCATTGGCACTGTCGGGGCATCGCTGGGAATCGACCAAGACATCTTCCGTTATATCGCTGCGATCATTCTCATGGTGTTCGGTGTGGTGCTTTTGTCAACTCAGTTGCAAGAGCGATTCGCAACAGCGACATCAGGGCTTTCGACGGCGGGCGATTCATTTCTCTCGAAACTAAGCATCGATGGGCTCAAAGGCCAATTCGTCATTGGCCTCGTGCTTGGCATCATTTGGACGCCGTGTGTAGGTCCGACCTTGGGGGCTGCAACAACGCTCGCATCGCAAGGAACAGATCTGGCGCAGATCGCGCTTCTCATGCTCGTCTTCGGAGTGGGCGCGGGAACGCCACTTGTCATTCTTGGCTCTGTATCGCGCGCGACGATGTTGAAGCTTCGCGGACGCATGTTGAGCGCGGGGAAAGCAGGCAAGCTTCTTTTAGGCGGCATCATGATCCTGCTCGGAATCATGATTCTCACCGGGCTAGACAAATCGTTTGAGGCATGGGTTTTGTCGTTCTCACCGCAATGGCTGACAGAGCTTACGACGCGGTACTAGCTCATCGGCTGGATCGAGAGGCTATCGCGACTTCTTTGTAGGCCACAGCTTGCATCTGGGTTCAAAGCGCAGCGAGTCGGGTGAACGGACCGAGCGCAGGTGCACCGAGAGAGGCAAAGCGTCGCGGGCTGCCATGCTTCGCAGAACACCGCTTTCGCAATCGCACTGGATTGCTAGGTCGCGAACCGCAAGCAAAGTACGACGCTGCTACGAGGGTGTTTCACGCGGTCATACCTACAATCTAGCGAATGAACGCAACCGCTATCGTCATTGGAGCCACTGGATTAACCGGTCTCGAATTGGTGAACCAACTGTGCAATGACGCTCATTACAAAGCGGTTATCGCCGTTGTGCGTAAACCGTACGATTTCAAACTAGCGCGAGTAACAACGCTCGCGCTCGACTTTGAGACATGGGTCGATGCCCCGTCTGTGCTCGCTCGTCAATTGACGTCAAGGCTAACGAGCGCGTCGCCAGTTCACGCGTTTTGCTGCTTAGGTACCACAATCAAGCTCGCGCAATCTGAAGCTGCATTTCGCCGCGTAGATTTTGAGTATGCGGTTGCTTTTGCTCGCGCGGTGCACGAGCTCGGCGCGCTTCATCTTGGCGTCGTTAGTGCGCTCGGGGCGGACGCGCGCTCTAGAGTGTTCTACAGCCGGGTGAAGGGCGAGATGGAGGCGGAGATCACGGGCATTTCGCTACCGAGCATCCACTTCGTACGACCCTCTTTTTTGGATGGCGACCGCAAAGAGCATCGTCCTGGGGAAAGGCTCGGAGTGATTGCCACGAAGTTACTCTCCCCGATGCTCGCTGGCCGCCTTCGACGCTATCGCGCAGTGAGCGCGAATCGCGTAGCAGCTGCGCTACGCGTGAAAGCGAACGTAGCGCCTGCCGGCGTTTGGGTGAGCGAGTCTGAGACGCTGTAGAGGAGTCTCGTGGCCGTGACAACCTCAAGGCAGGCGTAGCGCTGCCAGAAAGCTTGAGCCCAGTGTGTGGGCTCGTCGAGACTACGAGAAAGCGACCGTCGTTGCGACGAATTTACCTTCGGTGTTCTTCTCAAAAATGATGACAGCTTCGCTGTCTTTCTGACCGTTGGCATTGGTATCAAACGTACGCGCTTTGTAGACAAATTTGTGCACTTTGTCATTCGCGGTCTCAGCGACATCGGGTTTGCCGACCGCTTCAATCACCGTATCTTCAGTTTGACCGGCAACACGCCCTTCGAAGATTCCTCGGCTATAGCTCCCGCCACCACACGCGCTCAGAATCAATCCAGACGCAATTACCAACGCAGCTAATCGTAGTTTCATAACGCTCCCCTTTTACTGTGCTGCAAACGACACAGACGGGTTCATTGTCTCCGGCACCGCTGACCGGACGCTGACAAAAATCAAGGGTTTACGAGATAAAGCGCCATGCCGGGACCGCCAGGAGGCTAAAAGGCCACCACGTGGTCAAGCTCGACACGAATGCCAATCGCTTCCCCAATACGATGGTTGTGGTGGCTAGGGACAAGCGCCAACACGCTGCGCCCGCTCGGCAGTTCGAGCGTGTAGAGGAATTCTGCGCCGCGAAACGCGCGCGCCAACACCTTTGCCGTGGTGGGGCTCGCGTCGTCATGCACGACGTCGTCCGGGCGCAAAAGTAAGTCAATCCGCTCGCCGCCGTTACGAGTGGTGGGTGTTGAAAGCTTCAACTCGCCGATTTCGCTTTCGACGTGGTTCGCATCAATCACGGTGACCGGCAGAAACACGCCTTCGCCTACGAAATCCGCGATAAAGCGAGATGCTGGCTTGTGATACAGGTTGTAGGCGGTGTCCCACTGCACCAGCGCACCATCGCGAAGCACGCCGATTTCGTCCGCGAGCGCGAACGCTTCGTATTGGTCGTGCGTCACCAAAAGTGCAGTTGCATTGGCTTCGAGGAGCGTTGCGCGTACCTCGGCAGATAACCGTTGCCGAGTCTCGATATCGAGGTTCGAGAAGGGCTCGTCAAACAACACGAGCTGCGGTTTCACGACGAGCGCGCGCGCCAGCGCAACGCGCTGCTGTTGGCCGCCCGAGAGCTCATGCGGATAGGTGTGGCCGGCGTCGCGCAGGTGCACGAGACTCAGCGCTTCATCCACCCGTTTGTCGCGCTCAGCGCGTGCGAGCTTCGCCAAACCGAATCCAACGTTATCTCGCACGTTAAGGTGTGGAAAGAGGGCGTAATCCTGGAACACGACGCCAACGCCGCGGTATTCCGGATCGATGTACGTGCGACCGTCGGCCACGACGCGTTCACCGATTCGAATCGAGCCACCGCCAATCCGTTCGAGGCCAGCAACGCATCGGAGCAAGGTCGTTTTTCCGCAGCCCGATGGACCCAGCAAGCAGCCTACGCGTCCCGCTTCAACCGTAAACGACACACCATGGAGCGTGTCACGCGAGGGTTCGCGCCCGCGTGGCGGATAGCGATGGGTGAGTTGCGATACGACGAGTGAATTGGGCATCACCGCATTGTAGGAGTCGCTCTCGCTTCCTCCGTTTCAAAGGACGAGAGCGACAAGCTGCTTGCAAATTTGCTCTGGGAGCACGAGCGCTTTGCGTTGCCTGTGGAGAGCACAATTTCGCCCGGCGCTTGCAGGGGGGGGGCTAACGCGCGATCACACTACCCGGCAATCATTTGCTTCACGCGCGCAACATCCAATCCGATTGTCGTGACCTGTTGCGGCAAGGCCATCATTGCCTTCTGTGCGTCAGTCATCGGCGGTTCGAAACCAACAGCCTCTTTAACGGTAGCCGCAAATTTGATGGGCAAAGCCGTTTCAAGCGCAATAGTCGGGATACCTGTTTTTGCAAGCTGCTGCCCAATTAGAACCGCGTCTGCAGTGTGGGTGTCAATCAGAGTGCCAGTCTTTTCGTACGTCGTGCGAATGGTGTTGAGGCGGTTCGCGTGAGTGCTCGTACCGGCGACGAACCCGAAGCGTTCACGCAATGATTTGAATTCCGGTGTGTTCGATAAATCGAACGAGCCGCCGCGATCCACTTCTTTCCAAAGCGCGGCAACACGCTCACCATCGTTACCGAGCAAGTGGTATGCGAAGCGCTCGAAGTTAGAGGCTTTCGAAATATCCATCGACGGCGACGAAGTTTCATACGTTTCGGCGCTTTTTCGCGGGCGATAGACACCGGTCGTGAAAAATTCCGCGAGCACGTTGTTTTCATTCGTCGCGAGAATCAACGTATCAATCGGCACACCCATTTCGCGCGCGATGTGCCCGGCGAGGATGTTGCCGAAATTGCCGGATGGGACGGCGAACGAAACCTTCTGTGAATTCGAAGTGGTCGATGCGAGATAGCCGCGCACGTAGTAAACGACTTGCGCAACGATGCGTCCCCAGTTGATCGAATTGACCGTGCCGATGTTGTGCTTGCGTTTGAAGTTGAGATCATTCGACACCGCTTTCACGATGTCTTGGCAATCGTCAAACACGCCTTCAACAGCGATGTTGTGAATGTTGGCGTCTTGCAGCGAATACATCTGGGCGCGTTGAAATGCGCTCATGCGACCCGCTGGCGAGAGCATGTAAACCGAAATGCCCTTACGGCCGCGCATGGCGTATTCCGCTGCGCTGCCGGTGTCGCCGCTCGTTGCGCCAAGAATGTTCAAAGTTTTGTTTTGACGGGCGAGCTCGTATTCAAACAAGCGCCCAAGCAATTGCATCGCCATGTCCTTGAATGCGAGCGTCGGGCCGTTGGAAAGATGCTGCAACAGCAAGCCTGGCTGCAGTTTTTCGAGCGACGTAAGCGGCGTGATTTCATCCGTGCCGAACACCTCTTTCGTATACGCAGATTTCGTCATCGCCGCGAGATCGGTATGCGGCAAATCGTCGTTATCGACGAATTTCGAAATGACGTTGAACGCGAGTGCATGGTACGGAAGCGTGCGCCATGAGGTGAGTTCAGCCTCGGTGATTTTCGGCAAAGTTTCCGGCAGCATCAAACCGCCGTCTTCGGCGAGGCCGGAGAGGAGAACTTGACTGAATGTTTGTTTTGCCGGATGGCCGCGGGTAGAGAGGTATTTCATGCTGTTTCCGTCATCCCCGCGAAGGCGGGGACCCAGACCGAGAAAATTGTGATGGAGTTGCTGCGGGCGTTGTGTCGAACGGTTCGGGATCTGGGTCCCCGCCCGAAGGTCTATCCTCGCGAAGGCGGGGACGGGGATGACAGTGTTGAGTTAAGCCAAATTTTCCAAACGAAGCATCACAATCTTCCCACGCGTACTCGTCTGCGCTTCGATGGATGCAATCGCTTGTTTCATGTTTTTCTCAATCGTTTCATGCGTGAGCAGAATGATGTCAGTCTGCGCTTCGCCTTCTTCAGGTTCTTTCTGCAGAAGTGCGTCAATCGAGATTTGGTTGTCGGCAAGCACCCGCGTGATGTCGGCGAGCACACCGGGCTTGTCGTCAACGCGCAAACGCAAGTAATACGAAGTCTTCACCTCATCGATCGGCAGCACTGGCTCGGAGCCAATTCGGTCGTGATGAAACGCGAGGTACGGTACGCGATGCGCAACGTCGGCATCAATCAAACGCGCGACATCCACGAGATCGGCAATCACGGAAGAGGCCGTTGGGCTTGCACCCGCGCCAGCACCGTAATAAAGCGTCGCACCTGCGGCGTCGCCCTTCACCAGGACCGCGTTCATCACACCTTCCACATTGGCAATCAGTCGTTTCGTCGGAATCAATGTTGGGTGAACGCGAAGTTCGATCCCATCTGGGCGACGCCTCGCGATGCCCAAAAGTTTGATTCGATAACCCATCTCTTCGGCGTAACGAATGTCGATCGCATCAATCTTGGTGATGCCTTCGACATGCGCTTTGTCAAACGAAAGCGGGATGCCGAACGCGAGCGACGCAAGGATGGACGCTTTGTGCGCCGCGTCTATACCTTCAATGTCAAACGTTGGGTCGGCTTCGGCGTACCCTTTTTCCTGAGCAGCTTTGAGCACGTCGGAGAAGGCGAGGCCTTTGCTTCGCATCTCGGAGAGGATGAAATTCGTCGTGCCGTTGATGATCCCCGCGATCCACTCGATGCGGTTAGCAACGAGCGATTCGCGCAGCGTTTTGATGATCGGAATGCCACCCGCGACCGCGGCTTCAAAAGCTACGATCACACCCTTCGCGCGAGCGGCGGTGAATATCTCGTCACCGTGCATCGCGAGCAAGGCTTTGTTCGCGGTCACGACGTGTTTGCCATTCGCAATTGCTTTGAGGATTAGCGTTTTCGCAGGCTCGTAGCCGCCCAACGTTTCTACCACCACATCAACGTTCGCAGCGTTCACCGCTTCGTCGAGCGACATCACTGGAATCGTCGCGCCACTCATGCGCTTAATCGCGCGCTCGGGCGAGCGCGCACCGACGGCGACGATATTGATCGCACGACCCGCGCGACGAGAAATTTCTTCGGCGTTACGCGTGAGCACGTCAAACGTGCCGCCACCGACTGTGCCGAGACCTAGGATTGCGATGTTGAGTGGTTTCATATTTTTGTTCCTCTCCCGCAGTGCGGGTGAGGGCTAGGGTGAGGGCGGGGATCGTGCGTTCGCCAATTGAAAGCATGATCAGCTGTTACGTTGGGGTCAATGCGCGTGCAAAGAGAAAACTTCCGATGCGCCCTCACCCCAACCCTCTCCCGCGCTGCGGGAGAGGGGGCGGATCGCGCTAGAGCAACCCATCCTTCTTAAACATATCTTTAATGCCGCGTACCGCTTGTCGCGACCGCGCTTCGTTCTCGATGAGCGCAAAGCGCACATGGGTGTCGCCATACTGACCGAAACCGATGCCAGGCGAGACACTGACTTTCGCGTCGGCGAGCAACTTCTTTGCGAATTCGAGTGACCCCATCTTTTTGTACGCATCGGGAATCTTTGCCCAGATGTACATCGAAGCGATCGGGTTGTCGACCATCCAGCCCGCTTCGTGTAAGCCCTTCACCATCACATCGCGGCGGTGTTGGTATTTTTGGCGAATTTCTTCCACGCAATCTTGCGGGCCTTCGAGCGCTGCGATACTCGCCACCTGAATCGGCGTGAACGTACCGTAATCGTGATAGCCCTTGATGCGGGAAAGTGCATTGACAAGCTGTTGGTTGCCCACCATAAAGCCAACGCGCCAACCTGCCATGTTGTAGCTTTTACTCATCGTGAAGAACTCAACGGCCACGTCTTTCGCGCCTTTCACTTGCATGATCGACGGCGCTTTGTAGCCATCGAATCCAAGATCGGCATAGGCCAAATCGTGAACGACCCAAATGCCGTGCTCGCGTGCGAGTGCGACGATTTTTTCGAAGAACGCGAGATCCACGCACTTCGCAGTCGGGTTCGACGGAAAGCCAAGAATCAACATCTTCGGCTTCGGGAAACTTTCGCGAATGGCGCGCTCAACTTCTTCGAAGAAATCCACGTCATCCGTCATCTTCACGCTGCGAATATCAGCGCCCGCGATGATCGCGCCGTAAATATGAATCGGGTAGCTCGGATTGGGCACCAACGCGGTGTCGCCGCGATCCATCGTCGCGAGCATCAAGTGCGCGAGACCTTCCTTGGAACCTATGGTGACAATCGCTTCAGAATCCGGGTCGAGCCACGCGCCGTAGCGCTGCGCATACCAACCGCAGATCGCTTTGCGCAACCGCGGAATGCCTTTGGAAACTGAGTAGCCATGGGTGTCGCCGCGCTGCGCGGTTTCAACTAGCTTATCGACGATGTGTTTTGGCGTCGGGCCGTCGGGATTGCCCATCCCGAAATCGATGATGTCTTCGCCGCGCCGGCGAGCGTTCATCTTGAGCTCGGAGGTGATCGCGAAGACGTAAGGGGGGAGGCGCTTGATGCGCGAAAACTCGGTTTGCATGAGGGGTTCCTTGAATTTTTTCCCTCCCCGATCCGGCAGCGAATCTGACAGACGAAGGGGGAACCAAACTTAAGTTTACCGCAGCGCAGCAAGTGCCTAAAGCGCTCGGTTTACTTGCCGTTCGCGTCAACTCGGCAATGTTGGAAAATGGCGCAATGGCTCTTCAATTTGTCCGTGAATCCCCCTCCGATTTTGCGATCACCGCGTTCGATGGAAAGTGTGTGAGTGTGGGCGCGTTTGAATACCGCGAATCGATTGCGGTGTCGTTCAACACTCGTGCGAGCGTTTGGCATGCATCTCATCCGATGACTGCCTACATGATTTCGCGCGGCGTCTCGCTTGACGCAGAGATCGTGCTCGTTGGCACGGGCGCCAAGCATGTGTTCCTGAAACACGATGTGCTTCGCCCGCTGATTGACGCGCGGATCGGGTTTGAATTGATGGATTCGTCCGCCGCGTGCCGAACTTACAACGTGTTGCTTGCGGAGGAGCGCAAGGTGGGTTTGTTGCTGCTGATCGAATAGGTTTATAAAAGTGGGTCGGTGCTCGATTTTATCAGGGCTAGCGGCTTATTTTGTTGAAAAAAGTAAATACGTTTTTACGCCTTATCGCCCCAATAAAATTCTGGGAAGATGAGAATTGTTGTATTAGCACGGCAGAATGATTCGGGCCACCCGATGCATCGGCACCACGCGCGCATGCTGGGTACGCGCGAGTCGGTGAAGTGCGCGCGCTACGTCGAATCGCCGTAACCGTCGAGGTATCGGGATTAGTTCACCGCACCCCTTTTGCAATAGCGAACTCAATACACTCGCGAGCTTTGCTTACACCTCGATCTGCGAAACGCCATGAACACACTATTCCCCGCCGCCGTTTGCGGCAGCCTGCCGAAACCGGCTTGGCTGTCTGAAACCAACAAGCTTTGGCCGCAATGGCAGCAAGCGGGCGATGATCTCGTTGCAGCGAAAAACGATGCCACGACGCTCTGGGTGAAAGAGCAAGAAGACGCGGGCCTTGCGATCATCGGCGATGGCGAGCAATCGCGGCAACATTTTGTGCACGGCTTTCTCGAATTCGTTGAA
This sequence comes from Betaproteobacteria bacterium, assembly GCA_013298765.1. GTDB lineage: Bacteria > Pseudomonadota > Gammaproteobacteria > Burkholderiales > Casimicrobiaceae > Casimicrobium. Next base: position 251,968 of record JAAFJA010000001.1, on the reverse strand, counting down.
GGCATCGATTTCGAACACAAGGTAAAGATGGGCATTCGCAACAATCGCTACGAAGCGATGGTGCCTGTGGTGAAAGGCCCGATTCGCCTGAAGGGGCGCGTGCATCAAACCGAAGCGCGATTGCTTCGTGCGCGAACGACGCAAAAAATCAAGTTCACCATGCCTGGCCCGATGACAATCATCGATACGCTGGCCGACGAATACTATGGCGACAAGGTGAAGCTTGCCTTCGCGTTCGCCGAACTCTTGAATAAGGAGGCGCGCGCGTTGCAAGCCGATGGCGTAGACATCATTCAGTTCGACGAGCCCGCGTTCAACGTGTACATGGATGACGTGAAGCAGTGGGGGATCGACGCGCTTCACAAATGCATTGAAGGCTTAACCTGCAAAACGGCAGTGCACATTTGCTATGGCTACGGCATCAAAGCGAACCTTGATTGGAAGGAAACGCTCGGTGGCGAATGGCGGCAGTACGAAGAAACCTTTCCCGCGATCGCGCAAAGCAGGCTCGACATGGTGTCACTTGAATGCGCAAACTCAAAAGTGCCGATGCATTTGATGAGCTTGCTCAAGGGTAAGCAAGTGATGGTTGGCGTGATCGATGTCGCAAGCGACGTCGTCGAAACGCCCGAGCAAGTCGCCGACACGATCAAACGCGCGCTCGAATTCGTGCCAAAGGAAAAACTGATTCCATGCACGAACTGCGGCATGGCGCCAATGGAGCGCGGCATCGCGCGTGCTAAGTTGAATGCGCTGGCGGCGGGAGCGAAGTTGGCGCGGCAGTTGTACGCGTAGTGCGGGTCGGCTGCGATACGCATCCGTCGCGCGGTCGGGTCAGCCGTCGGTGACGCACGTCGTTCGTCTAACGAGCATTGCGAGCCCGCCTAAGTTTCCGAGAATTCGTCGCATGGATGCACGCAGGAGAAATCAGGCATGAAACTGGTAAAGAAGATCGCTCTCTGGAGCGTCGGAATTGTCGGCGCACTTGTGCTCGCCTTTATCGGTTTGCATGTGTACTACCGCCTCACGCCAGTTGAGTTGAGCGAAGAGGCGAAAACGCTACTCGCCGAGACCGCGCACATGGGGCAATTGACGGACAACGGCTATCGTTTGCACGGGTTGCTTGCGCCGGAGGGAATGGATCCGGTGGCGTATGGTAAGTGTCTCGTGGATGCGCACGTTGCGCACTCGCGAGAGGACAGTCTTTTCTTCAAAAAGTTTGACACGGACGGAGAGCGCGATGCCGCGTTCAAGTTGTATTCCGACAAGCTGAAGCGAACGACGGACGCTTGTGCAGAAGGAAGGCCGCTGCTGCAAAGTCTCGTACGCCCAAAAGACTTAAAGCTTGCGCCCAGGCTGCCGCTCGGTGAATGGGCGAACGCGAGCCGCCCGCCTAGCTACGAAGCGCTCAATTCACGTTGGGAAAGCGTTCTTTCAGGCGGAGTACGCGGCAATATTCCTGATCCGACGCTCGCGATCATCTCCTCACTGCAGACGCCACTCGAACTTGAGCGTCGCCAGCTGGGTCTTTTCGCCTCTGATTGGTTGGCCGCTAACACGGTCGTTGCGCGTACTGCGGCTTGGCAACATATCTCGACTCGGCTTGTACCGCTTGTCGCCTTCGCGGACGGCACGCTGATCGAGTCGATGATCGCCACGGCTGGCGTTACACGCCAGCTGTTGGTTATGCAAGCTGCAGCCAGTGGCGCAAACGAACTTGACCAAACCCTCTCGCGTGAAATGCTCGCGACACTTGAGGCTGTTGACCGCCTTCCGCTTGCAGTGTCGAACGCTATTGGTGCAGAGTTCCAAGGCTCGGTTGCGATCACCGACAATATACTTGGCCGCCAGGATTTTGGCAGCGGCTACGGTCCTGCCGCCGTTGAATGGATGGGACGCTTCGCTTTTGATCGCGGCGATACGCTCAATCTCTTCGCCATGGGCTACAGGGATAGCCAACGTGCCGTTCAAAGTCGGACGCGTGGTAGCACGCGTGATTTCCGCGCCTCTGTGTTCGCAGCGAACATGGGATGTCCCTCGTTTGGTGACTACGCGTGGAGTTGCCTAGTGTTCGAAAGAAACGCGGCCGGCCGTGTCATGGCGGCAATCGCGATCCCCGCCTACGGCGACTACGGCCTACGCGCCTGGGACGTCGTAAACCTCGCTGCCGCAACACGTTTGACGATCGAAGCGCGCCGTCGCGGCCTGCAAGGTGATGGGCTCGTTCAATTCATCGCGAATGCACCGGAGGGTATGCGCGATGTGTACACCGAGCAGGCGTTTGCCTATGACGCGTCCACAAAAAAACTATCGATTTCGCTTCGGATGAAGAGCACCGTCCTTGGCGACAAATCGTATCAACTTTCGTTGTAAGCGCTCTGGCTTGTAGCCCACCGCAGAGACTGTGAGTAGTTCGCACGCGTGCCTCGGCGTGTGACCTCGCTCGAAGTTGAGGATACGCTGCAAAGTTCTCGCGCGCGGCGACAATGTGTAGAGCAGGCGCGACTCCTCCGCCCGCGGCTTAGTTCGGCGCAATTGCACTCACACCGCGCCCTTGGCCTTTCGCTTGATAGAGCGCAACGTCGACACGGCGCAGCAGCGCCTGAGTCGCTTCGCTACCATGGGTGATTGCGATACCGATGCTGACCGAAAGCTGGGGACGTGCTGTACTGTTGGCCCCGTTTCCCGCGAGCGCTTCTAGTGTGGTGTGAATACGTGCCGCAATCTGACACGCACTACGCTCGTCGGCCTCGGGAAGCAAAACGACAAACTCGTCGCCCGCGTAGCGTGCGGCGAAATCATCGGCTCGCAAAGAGCGCCTTATCGCATCGGCGACCGTCGCGAGCGCTAAATCGCCTGCGTAGTGTCCATATTCATCATTGAGGTGTTTAAGCCGATCAACGTCGATCAGAAGCACGCCGAGCGAGCCCTGAGCCTTTTGAGTGGCTTGGCTTACATGTTCGAGCTGCTCCATAAAGTAGCGACGGTTGTAGAGCCGCGTGACTTCATCCCGGCTGGCCAGTTCGATAAGCGTCTCTCGGGTGTGAATAAGCTCGACAGCGAGCTTAACCGTCCAATACGAAACGATTGGCGCGACCAGTGCCGGTACTATGATCGCAGTCGTCATCGCTTCCGACAAGAATTCGTTTCCGTAGTCGCAAACCAAGAACACGACACGGGTGATGAGTAGCGATCCCACCACAGAAGCCGCAGTGATTAACGCGACAGACTTCCAGACGCCGAGCCTCGCCATTAGGCGAAGGGCATTTGACGTTTGGCGGATGCCAATCTCCTCCGACATGTCGTACAACTCCGGGCGTGTACTTTTCTCCATCGTACAGCCTTAGGTCCCCGAGCGGGGCCTTTTGTCAGTTGGAAATTCCGCCATGCGACGACAATCGGTAGGTATTTGCGACAGTTCTGCATGAACGCATCGATTACCTACAATTCAGCTTGGGCCCCGGTAGCTCAGTGGATAGAGCTCTCCCCTCCTAAGGGAGAGGTCGGACGTTCGATTCGTCTCCGGGGTGCCAACCCATCTTTAAATGTCCTGCGGACATTTAAAGATGGGTTGGGTCAATTTCAAATCGATCCATAGTTCGCAGAGCGATCCGCGTAGCGAACGCAAAACCGTTGAATTGAAGCGCCATGGTTTTGTAACCTGCCCGTCTGAGCGCTTGCGCTCAAGCTAAATCGCGAGTGAGCACGCGAACGACGCGATCATCGATCACCGCGCAGAATCGGGTCGCTCGCGTCTTCGAGCTTTCGATTTCAAGTGACCGCGCTGAAGCGCGAGCCTTTGCTACGTTGCAATGAGGTTGCCGCGATAAACGCTGTAATCGCGTTCATTGCCGTTAGGAACGCGCCACCGCGCCCGTCGTCCCTTACTCAAAATTGACCATTCGTACGTTAATTGTCCCCCGGACACTCAACGTACGAATGAATACGCTAGCCTTTAGCCTATGAGCCAATATGTTGTAGATTTTTCTGATCCCGCCGGGCATCTCATTGATGTCACGCTGACCCTCGTTTCACCGAAAGCCAAGCAAACCGTATCGATGCCCGCATGGATTCCCGGCTCGTACATGATTCGCGAGTTTGCAAAAAACATTACAACGCTGGCTGCAGAGCAGGGCGGCCGCGTGATCGCCGCGAAAAAGATTGAGAAAGCGACCTGGCAGCTCGCCTGCGACGACAGCGCGCCGGTGACGATTCGCTATCGCGTGTACGCCTGGGATCGCTCGGTGCGAACGAATTACTTCGACCAGTCTCGCGGGTTTGTGAATCCTGCGGCGCTTTGTTTGCGCGATGACGCAGCCGCACAGTCGTCGTGCAAACTCACCGTCCTCGCGCCGCAATTTGCCGATGGCAAAGTTTGGAGATGCGCTACGTCGATGACGGCAAGCAAGATCGACGCACGCGGCTTCGGCGAATATTCGGCGGCCGATTACGACGAGCTGATTGACCATCCACTGGAATGCGCTGCATTCGACGAATTTAGCTTCGACGCGGGCGGAGTGCCGCATCGATTTGTGATCTCTGGCAAACATCGGGGTGACTTGGAGCGGCTCAAAACCGATACCCAGAAGATTTGTCAGGCGCATATTGATTTGTTCGGCGATACAAAGCCGCCGTTCGCGCAGTATTTGTTTCAGCTTCACGTGGTGGATGAAGGCTATGGTGGCCTGGAGCATCGCGCCAGCACGGCGCTTATCTGCCCGCGAAACAATCTGCCGTCGAAGGGCGATGCTGCCATTGGCGAAGGCTACTTAGAGCTTCTAGGACTGATTTCGCATGAATACTTCCACGCCTGGAATGTGAAGCGAATCAAGCCCGCTGCATTCACTCCATACGATACGTCTCGTGAAAACTACACGCGATTGCTATGGCTCTTCGAAGGCTTCACCAGCTACTACGACGAGCTGATGCTGATTCGCGCGGGGCTCATCACCCAAACCGATTACCTGAAACTTATCTCGCGGCATTTGACGCAGCTGTTGCGCACGCCTGGTCGCATGGCGCAATCAATCGCTGATTCGAGCTACGACGCATGGACCAAGTATTACCGTCAAGATGAGAATTCACCGAACGCCATCGTGAGCTACTACTTGAAAGGTGGGCTCATCGCCTTGCTTCTCGATTTGAAACTACGTAGCGAAACCGAGCACTCGCTCGACGACGTGATGCGGTCGCTCTGGCGGGAGTTTGGCAAGAGCGGCGTCGGCGTGCCGGAGGACGTATTCGAGGTGTTTGAGCGCTACACCGGCCAGTCGCTGCGCACATTTGAATCTGACTTTGTAAACGGCGTGATCGAGCCAGATTGGGCGCACGCATTCGAGGCGTTCGGGATTCAATTCCAACTCCGCACGTCAATCAACGCGAGTGATCGGGGCGGCGCCGTCAGTGGCTCGCCGGAGCTGCACCTACGGCATCTGGGTATGGTGCTAACGGAATCGGGTGATGCAAAGCTCCGATATGTGCTTGCTGATTCGGCTGCGCACCGCGCGGGGCTCTGTGCGGGAGATACCTTGGTGGCCATTGATGGCCTGCGGGCAGCTCGCCCGACGCTGGTTAAGCACCTAGCGCGCTTTGAGCCCGGCGAGCTGATTACCGTGCATTACTTCCGCCACGATATTCTTTCGAGCGCAGAGATCGAGGTTGGGCGGGCGCCGCTTGATGCGGTGTCGCTAAAGGTCGCATCAGCGCTGCCGGAAAAGGTCGCTTTGCGGCTTAAGCTGTGGTTAGCATCAGCATAAACCACTTTGCCGCGCGCGTCCCTATTCAATCGGGTCTAGACGACGTTACTCGACTATAACAAGATCATCAAATATCTTTTCTAGGCCTGATTAATGCTGGGCTTAGCCTATTAATCTGTTTTTCATGATGTCTGTTCCGGTTTTTCGGCGAAAAGTCGGGCCGAAAATACATAAGATTGACGTTTTTACGCGCTTTTCCTCTAAACTCATGACATTGGCATGATTGGTTTGGCGGCGCGCGGCACGAATCTTAGAGATTCACTGGCTCAGATCCGCAATTGCTGAGCACAACCATGCCAAGTGCATATTTCTTGCTTTGGCAAGCGTAAGCAGCCAAAACTAGGTTGGAGGGAAGTCCATGAAGTTGCGTTCGATTCTGGTCGGCGGTGCATTGTTTGCGTCCGCTTTTTCGGCAACAACGGCATTTGCTCAAGTCAGCAATTGCCCTTTCAACATTTCGGAGGCAACGCCCACCGGCACGCCCGATGCGCTGCGCGACAGTGTGCTGCTCTTGCGCTACGCGCGAGGCGTGCGCGGTGCCGGTTTGGTCGCGGGCATGACGCCTGCGCTCGTTGCCACCGATATCGAAAATCGCATCGCAGCAAACCTCGCGCGCTTGGACATGAACGGCAACGGCATCGTCGATGAAGACGATGCCACCATCATCGCGCGGATCACCTTCGGCTATCGTGACAGCGCGTGGTACACGCCAACGACGCCCGCAAACAATCTGGGTAGCAATTACGCCTCGCGCACGATCTCAGCGAGCATCAAGAAGTTTGTCGATGCCGGTTGTGCGCCGATGACGATGACGAGCCTGACGGCAGACCAAGTCGCCGCTTCGCGTTTTTTGATGCAAAGCACTTTCGGGCCGAGTCTCAACGACATTGTTTCCTTCCTTGCGCTCCCCGGTGCGAACCACAGCCAGCGTGTGACCGCCTGGATCAATTCACAAACGGCAACGCGGACGGGCGAAACACATTTTCAGTACTTAATGGCTCGAAAGGCCGAGTACGACGCGGCCAACCGTCAGTTCTACAGCGAAATGTCGCGCGAAGCCTTCTGGAAACAAGCGCTTAAAAATAATGACCAGCTGCGCCAGCGGATGGCTTTCGCGCTCTCGCAGGTGCTGGTCGTATCTGCCAACGGGGGCTCAAACGATCCATTTGAGCTTGCGGCGTATCTCGACATCCTTGCCGATAACGCATTCGGAAACTATCGCGATATCCTGAAGCGGATCGCGCTGTCTCCGGCACAAGGGCGTTATCTGAGCCATCTTCGCAATGACGGCCAGAGCGCAAATCCAAACGAAAACTTTGCTCGCGAAATCCTCCAACTCTTCGCGGTCGGACTGTTCGATCTTGATATGACGGGCGAGAAGAAGCTCAACGCGGGCAACCCGATCGCGTCTTACGACGAGGACATCGTTAAAGGGTTTGCAAAGATATTCACGGGTTTTGCGTTTGATGATCCCTATTGCAAAGCGGGCGACCCAGGCTGGGGGATCGCACTGGCGAACTGTTCTGATACATACGGCGATCCACATCCATCTTGGTTCTGGGAACCGGGCCGAGACGATCTTGGCGCCAACTTTCCACCTGTCCTCGCAGGTTGGACCCGCTCAATGGTGGCGTTTCCTGGGCGGCACAGCGCTCAGAGCAAGCAGCTTCTTCGATATGCTCCCTACGCCGGATCGGTCGCTAGTTGTAACGCGGCAATTGCCCTCGCAAGCGCAGCGACCAATCCCGGCCTTCTCGCTGCACCAGACATTACTGGCTCCACTATTTCGCGCACTAAGGTGAGTGTTGCGCAGGCTAACGCGGCGCTTGAGGCAGGAATCGACAATATTTTTTGCCATCCCAATGTCGGTCCTTTCATCTCGAAGCACTTGATCAAGTTTTTCGTGACATCGAATCCGACGCCTGAGTACGTGGGACGCGTTACCGCTGTGTTTAACAACAACGGTAGCGGGGTTCGTGGCGATATGCGCGCTGTGATTAACGCGGTGCTTACCGACGTCGAGGCGGTGACACCTGCGAGTTCAGGCGTCACGCTCGCCAAGTTTGGAAAATTGCGTGAACCCGTGATTCGCTTTGCGCACATTCTTCGTGCATTTAACGCCACAAAGGCGAACGGCAGGTATGAGTTTCACTACGGACAGGATGATCCAGAGGGTGGCTTAGCGCAAGCGCCGCTTCTCTCGCCAACCGTGTTCAACTATTACAACCCTGAGTTTTCGCCGCCGGGTTACATCTCTTCGGCCAGCGCGATCGGCCCCGAATTTGAGATTACGACGACCACATCCATTGCATCCGCGCAAAATCAGTACGGGAACATGGTGACTGGCCGCGCCTGGAATAACAAGCTCTATCGACAAAGCGGGTTTATGTACTTAGGCGATGGCTGTAACGATGGCGCGAACGCCGCGATTTGTTTGCTCTCCAACTACGAGGACCTCTACAGCCTGCAAGGAGACGCGACACAGCTCTTCAACTACATCAACCTCGTTCTCCTTGGCGGCACCTTGAGCGACGCAGTGCGCAATAACCTTGTAACCACACTTGACACTGCCTATCCGGTTCCAGTGGTTCCCGCAGCCAATGCGAGTACGGGCACCATTGATACGTATCAAAACCGTCGTTCAGATCGGGTTAAGGGGGCGCTTTGGTTAGCGGTTCACATGCCAGAGTTTCAGATTCAACGATAAGGGGGGCGATTCATGACCATCGATAACGAAACCACCCGTCGCGCTTTCCTGAAAACCGCTGCCGCTTTCGGCGTTACAGCGAGTTCCCTCACGATTGATTCCTTGAACAACATCGCAGTCGCAGCCGCGCCAATCGGCGGACCAGGCACCACTGAAGTCGGCTTCGATTACAAAGCAATCGTCTGCGTTTACTTCTATGGCGGTCAAGACCATTCAAATATCTTGATTCCATGGCTCGACGGTAACGCAACGGGAACCGGGACCGCCGCGACCTCGAACGAGTACACGGCGTACGCGCACTGGCGCTCCAACTTCGCGTCGACCGATCCGGCTCGTAAGGCGCAAACGATGCGGCCGTCCACCGGCAACCTCTCGTACGCTCGCTCGGGGCAACCGCTTGACGGAGCTGGCGTAGCTATTCCGGGCTCGGTCGCGCTCTCCGCGACGGTTTTGCCTGCAACAACCACGAACTCGCTCACAGGCAATGCAAACCCTACAGCAGGCGGGTGGACCACAAACACGTACGGACGTCAGTTCGCGCTCAACCCTTGTTATAGTGAGCTTCATTCGCTCTACACCGCAGGCAAGCTTGCAGTCATCTCAAATGTCGGTCCACTGCTGCAACGGGTGAACCGCCATCAATGGTTCGCGCAGCGCAGCACGCTGAAGTTGCCGCTAAACCTGTACTCGCACGACGACCAAACCAAAGGTTGGATGAGCGGCACCTCGGGCGAGGCCAACCCAAGTGTGGGCATCGGCGGGCGAATCGCGAATCACCCGGATATCGTCGCATTGAATCGTGTGAGCGGTGTCGACGCAAAAGTGTCGACCCAGATTTCTATCGACGGAACGAATACGTTCATGTTGACCGAGTCAACTGCGGCATCGAACGCGATTCCTTATCAAATGGGTAGCGGCTCGCTCGGTCGGTTGCAGACTACAGGCACGCCGGCAGTGACGTCGTGCAACACGCAAAGTTCTTACATTTCCGCCAATCCAACTCAGCCGTATTGCATTCGCGGTGGCCCAGTTCGTCTGAGTAGTGGATTTACGGGAAACGCAGGGATGATGGCAGCGGTCGCCGCGCGCTATTCGTTCACGGCCGAGGGCGTCTCGATTTATCACGACCAGTGGCGCCAGACGATGCGGCAGTCGATTGATACTGAACAGGCGATCTCGGCAGCGTTTCTGGCCTCACCTACGACTGAGGCTGTTATTGACCCGTTCGTCGCAATCGATACCTTTGCGGGCAGCGGTAATCAGTTGGCGCGCCAGCTTCGGATGGTGGCCGCAATGATTCGCGCGAGTAATCAGCTGGGGCCGAACCCAACCACGCCTGTAAAGCGACAGATCTTCTTTGTGGGTATTGGCGGCTTTGACACGCACGGCGTCGAGTTCTGGGAAAACAACTGTGAGATTAATCGGATGATTAGCCTCTCGTTGAATGCCTTCTGGACAGCGCTCGGTCGCATTCAAATTCGCAATTCTGCGGGCACTGGATTTGAGTCCGGGACTGCGCAAGATAGAGTGACCACGTTCACGATGAGTGAATTCGGGCGCACGCTCGATTCCAACGGTGATGGCTCCGACCATGGATGGGGCAACTTCCAATTCGTCCTGGGCGGCGCTGTTCGCGGCGGGCGGATCTACGGACAGTCGCATAACGTGGCCGACGCTGACATCCCTGTAGATGGCGGGTCGGACATCCCAATCGCGCAACGACCTACGCAGAAATCCAGGTACATGTTTGCAGATTCAAGTGCGGGCGCTGTCCCTCGGATCGGTGTGCCGCCTACATGGTGGCAAAACAACGGAACACAGGGGACGCGCGATCCGGGCGGAAAAGCAAGGATGCTCACGCAACCTACGACGGGGTCCAACCCCAACGTACCGAACCTGCCGAGCACATACAACCTCTACCTGAACCATGCTCTCGACCGTGGCGAATTGATTGCTACGATGTCGAGCGACGCCATGGTGGGTACCGTCGCCAAATGGTTCGGCGTGCCGAGCGCGTCAATCGCTGGTGCTGCGCCGGGGAACTATGTGTTCCCAACGCTCAATGGTGTACATGGCGCGAACTGGGATGTCGGGTTCATGAATCCGTAGATTCATTGCGGCTTCACGCAGCCGAGATCGATCATCTCGCGGCTGCGTGATAGCCTTTCGGCTCCCTTGTGTTTCGGGCCTGATCGAAAGGAACTTACGTTGCAGAAGTTGTTAAAAGCGTCGTCTACGGCGCTCGTTGCGTTCTTATCGCTCCTCGTCGCATCGACGCATGCGCACGAGCCGAGTGCCGCAAATGGCCGCGCGCTGTATCAGGGCGTTATTGTTCCGGGTAATCCGAATTGCGCGAGCGGTGGCTGTCATGGTCCGAACCCGTTGCTGAACATAAATGGCGTTCAAAATGGTGACACGCCGGGCGGCATCGCTCTGGCGATTTCGCGCGTTGCGCAAATGTCATTTTTGCGTGGCGTGCTCAACACCACGCAGCTCGAAGATCTTTCTGCTTACATTGCAAATCCTGCAGCGGCAAATGTCCCGGCCATTTCGGTGTCTGAGGTTGCGCTCGATTTCGGCAGCGTGACGGTCGGCCAATCCGCGCCGAATCGTACCCTCACCATCTCCAATACGGGCGAGCTTGCGCTCGTGGTTTCGTCAATCGCGGTCGGCAGCCTCGAGTTCAGCGCCACGGGTACGGGTTGTGCGCAGATTGCGCCCGGCTCCTCGTGTTCAGTCTCAGTGGGGTTTCGCCCGCAATCGGCCGGCCAAAAACAAACGACGCTTACCATCGCGCACAATGCCGGCGGCGGCAACAAAACTGTTGCGCTTTCGGGTACGGGTGCCATTTCCCAAGCCACGGTGGAGATCTCGGCAAACTCGATTCAATTCGGGCGCGCCTTTGTGGGCCAGCTACTTTTTGTAGACACCGTTCGCGTGATCAATACAGGCGCGGTCCCTCTCAATATCAACGGGCTGGATGGGTTTGCGCCTAACTTCGTTTTAGTCGCAAATACCTGCACAGTCGGCGCGGAGGTTCCGCCAGGTGGCGAATGCCGAATTGAGATAGGTTTCGTTCCACAGCTGGCGACGACTTTCGCGGCGACGATGTCCATTTCACACAACGGACAGGGCGGCGTGAATACCGTCTCGCTCGGTGGAACGGGGGTTGCCTTGCCCGCAGGTGCTCGACTGATGGTGGAGTATTCCATTCCCGCGCTCGACTATTACTTCATGACCTCGCGTCAGGCCGAGCAGACTTTGCTCGATGGCATCGCGTCGTTTAGGCGAACTCGATTTGCATTCCCGGTTTATGAGGCGGAGGCGCCTTCACGTGCGTCACTGTCTCGTTACTTTTTTGCGGAAGTCGCGCGTAACGCATCGCGTGGCTCGCACTTCTACACCGCGATTGACGCCGAGAAAGCGGTGCTCGCATCGCTTAACCCCACCAACGAATCGATTCGTGGCAAGGGCGTCAACGAAGGCGTCGATTCCTGGGTTTCGCTCCCAGTGGTGGAAGGGGTGGGCGGAAGTTGCGCTGCTGGCCAGCAGCCGGTGTTCCGCGTGTTTCGAGGCAACACTAGATTTCCTGATGACCCGAATCACCGCTTCACCGCCGTGCGCAGTGTCTACGAAACCTTCGTTTCTAACGGGTGGGATAACGAAGGCGTGAAGCTCTGTGTTCCCGCGCCTTAGTAGCATCGCAGTCCGGATGGTGCGCGCGCTTATCGCTGTGATCGCGTGGGCAATTTGTTTCGCGTCCCCGGCCTTCGCGCTAGAGCGGGGTGACACCGCGCCAAGCGTTTCGCTTCCTGGGATCGACGGCACGGTAAGCGTTGCGCCGCGCACAGGGCGCTGGCTCTACGTGGATTTTTGGGCGTCGTGGTGCGCCCCTTGCAAGCGATCTTTCCCTTGGATGAATGCGATGCACTCGAAGTACGCTGCGCGCGGCCTCGATGTAGTGGCAATCAACGTCGATCAACGTCGCAGCGACGCGGATCGGTTTTTGAAGGCGACCCCCGCGCAGTTTGTGATCGCATTTGATCCAGCGGGCGATGTGCCCAAGCGATTCAATGTGAAAGCGATGCCAAGTGCGTACTTGATCGATCCCCAGGGGCGCGTTCGATTCGTACATCGTGGCTTCAATGAGAGCGATGCAGAGGTTCTGGAACGCGAGATCGTAAAGTTCATCGAAGGAAAATGAGCGATGAAATCAAAGTTTTTTAGTGTCAGCTTTATAAGTAAACGGTCGTTTTTGCTGGGGCAAGCGCTGTTTTTCGTCGCTTTATCGTCTGGTTGTGCATATAATCCGCCCGCCGCATGGGAACGGGGCGATCTGGCTAAAGTTCAAATGAAATTCGATGCGGATCGCCTCGACGCAATGGCTGCGCAGCACACCTATTTCAGCAAGGAAGCTGCAAGCGGCGGCACCGGCGTGGGCGGCGGTGGATGCGGCTGCAATTGAAGACGTTGACGATGAGTTCAAAGATTGATTTCGCCGGGTCAGAGATGGCGCGATCTGCGCCTTCAGCGGCGAGCGCTGTAGCAGGTCCCACACCGTTGGAGACCTCCGCTCGGTTTGGCTCCATCACGCTCGCGGCGCTGGCTTTACCTGGGTTGGTGGCCCCAATTGCCGCGCAAGTTGCGCCGCTCGAAGAGGGCGTGATCGCTGCGAAGTTCGGCGTGTATGAGGATCGACAACCGGGCCTCACGCGGGTCCGCGCGATCTCGCCATCGCTCTACATCGCGTCACCGATTGCGTCGAGCTGGTCGTTCGAGGGCTCGCTCACACACGATAACGTCTCCGGCGCGTCGCCGCGCTGGCATTCGTCCATTTCGAGCGCGTCGCGGATGGCGGATCACCGCACCGCGGCGACTGCGAAGCTCACCAAGAGCTTTGAGCGCGTGGCAGTTGCGCTTGGCGGCGCGTATTCCGACGAGCAAGACTATCGTTCGCGCGCAGGCTCGCTCGAGCTGCGCGTTGCAAGCGCTGACAACAACCGCACGTGGTCAATTGCCTTCGCGCATACGGACGACAATATTTTTCCAACGAACCGCGCCGCGCGTGGCGCAACACGTCGCACCAATGAACTGGGGTTGAGCGTTACTCAAAACTGGACCAAGCATGACGTGGTGCAACTCGCGATTTCGCGCGCGGAAGGTCGCGGGTACTACAACGATCCGTACAAGATTGTTGATATCCGACCGCGTGAACGCGACCAAACAACGGCAACGTTGCGCTGGAATCACTTCATCGCGTCGAGTGGCGATGCATTGCGCACGAGCTATCGCTTCTATAGCGACAGCTTCGGCATTCGTGCGCATACGGTGGACGCGGCCTACGCGAAAGCGCTCAATGATCGCTGGATCGTCACGCCCACCCTTCGCTATCACACCCAAAGCGCGGCAAATTTTTACTATGACCCTGTCTACGATCCTGTCGTCGGCGAACCCTTCCCCGTGGTTTTGGGGCGCTTCGCATCGCCCGATCATCGACTTTCAGCGTTTGGCGCGGTTACGGTCGGTGTACGAGCCGATTGGAAGCTTGATTCCCGCTGGACGCTCGATGCAAAGCTCGAGCGCTACGAACAGCGCTCGTCGTGGCGATTAGGCGGCGGCGGATCGCCGGGACTTGCGCCGCTCACAGCGCTCATCGCGCAAATCGGATTCACGCGAACTTTCTGATCTGAGCTGACTGGATCCATGCGCGACACGCTGGAGCACATCCAAACGCCGGCGCTTGAGCGTATCGAACTCGACTCGCAGGTGACCGTTTTTCGATTTCGAGCGATGGCAAGTCCGTGCGAAGTGTGCGTGGAAGGGCTCTCGCCGCTTGCTGCCGAAGTTGCAGCACAGAAGGCCGCCAACGAAGTCACCCGAATTGAAACAAAGTATTCGCGCTACCGAAGCGACAGCATCGTTTCGCGCATCAATGCGGACGCAGGCGGCGATTGGATTTCCATAGACGACGAGACGCGATCGCTGTTTGAGTTTGCACAATCACTTGCTCGCGAGAGCGAAGGGCTATTTGACATTACGAGCGGCGTGTTGCGCCGAGTCTGGGATTTTCGAGCTGGCAAACTGCCTGAGGAAACAGCGCTCAACGCAACGCTCGCCCTGATCGGTAGTGAGCGCATTTTGGTAGACGGCAGCAACGTTCGACTCGCCGATGCGCAGATGGAAATCGACTTTGGTGGGTTCGGAAAAGAGTACGCGGCAGATCGTGCTGCGGCAGTCCTCGCAGCGGAAGGTGTTCGTCATGGATTCGTGAATCTTGGCGGAGATTTGCGCGCGCTGGGGCCGAAGCAAAGCGGTGAACCCTGGCGTATTGGGATCGCGCATCCGCGAGGGCCGGAAAACACTATCGCCTCAATCTCGCTCGCCGCAGGCGCGCTCGCGACGAGCGGAGACTACGAACGTTTTTTCGAACACGACGGCAAGCGCTACTGCCATATCTTGAACCCGAAAACGGGCCAGCCGGTGACTCATTGGCAGTCCATCAGCGTGCTCGCACCTGTGTGCGCGGCCGCAGGGGCCCTGGCTACGATCGCGATGCTTCGCGAAGCACGCGCACTTGAATTTCTAGATGCTCAGGGATGCGGCTATCTTGCCATCCGTTCTGACGGCGAGCGGTTCGCGCGGTAGACGCGCGCTCACTGCTCTAAGGCGTCAGCACACGTAGATTGTTTCGAGCATCCGCAGGCAACACCAGCGCTCCGGTGCCTGGCAGCAGCTGCGCATCGTCGAGACCGAGCAGATATCGCATGATGATGAGCCCGTCTGTGGTTGCAGCGACGCCTGCACGCCCGTCGACATTCATCGACGCAACAGCGGTTGCGAGGAATGATTCGATATCGGCGGGGCTCGTGCGCGTTGCGCCGACACCGAGGGCCGCGGTAACAAGATTGCTGCCGCGTATTCCCACCAGATAACGCAGAAGAATCACGCCGTCTGTGGCCGCATCAAATGCGCCGTTGTTATCGATGTCGATGCTCGGCACGAAACTACCTGTTGTGAAGTTCGCCGTAATCGTGGCATTCGTTGACGGCGCGACATAGGTTTTTGATCGATTGCCGCCATCAGACCAGCTGCTAAATCGATAGCCGCTTGCATTGTCGCTTTGATCACGCGCGTTGAGTGTTAGTGGCCAGTTTGGCCAAACAACCACGTTGATCGGCGTCGTCAACACATTGCCCAGCACTTCAAGTTTGCGCCCGCTCGGTACGCTTTGTAACGAGAGCGTTCGTTTCTGGGGCTGAAGCTCACGCGTGACCGTATGGGGGAGCCCGCCGCTGTCTGTCACCGTGAGCTCAACTTCAAGATAACTATTGTTGGCGGCGAGCAGGTCCTCAGGCGCTGGCGTTAGAAAGTTGATGCTATTGCCCGTTGATGGGCCGAAATACGGATGCGTGTGCGTGTCGTGATGAAGGATCACACGCCACGAAAAGCTCGCGGGCGTGCTGATCGTGCCATCTTGCGCATCGGTTGCGCTTCCGGTGAGTGTGATCGATTCGCCAACGGTGAATTGTTGCCCGACAGTAGGCGCTGTAATTGAAGCGACGGGCGGCGTGTTACCCGCGCGAACGATTGTTGTGCGCGGGGCGGATTCTGCAGAGAAGCTATCGCGTGCGATGACGCTTACCGTGTACACACCCACCGTGTTGTACGTTTTCTGCACGCTGTTTGTCGTGGTGGTTTGCGTGGTTGTATCGCCGAAATTCCAAACATAAGTGATTGGATTGTTTTCTGGATCAGAGGCTGTGGCAGTCAGCGTGGTCGTGAGCGGCACGCTGGCGCTGCTAGCAGGACTCGCGACGAGATTGCTCACCGTGGGCGCTTGATTGCTCGCCGGTGTGTAGACAATTTTCTGGATTGAACCGCCGCCCGCGAAGGTAGTCATGTAGAGCGCGGTGCCGTTGCCATCGGGCCCGAAGCGCAGCGAGGTTGCGCTGCTGCCGCCGAGACTAGAGGCGAAGTTTGCCGCAGTCGTTACTGGCGCAGCGGGCGTTCCGTTGGTTGCGATTCGAACGACAACGCCGCAGACGTAATCCGCTACCAAATACGTGTTGTCGTACGTAGCAGGCCACACTCCGTTGGGAACAAACGCGCCGCCTGTGATTGAGTTGCAGTTGGTGGGCGATGTGGTGCCGGGAATCTGAACGCCGTGGCGATACTGGTAGACCGGATCGACCATACCCTGTGGCGTTGGGTTACATTGATTCTGGGTGCGAAATTGATTCGCCCCTTCGCGGCAATTCCATCCGTAGTCAGCCCCGGCTTGGCTCTCGCTCACTTCTTCCCACTGATCTTGCCCAACATCGTTGATATAAAAGCGCGTACCGGCGGCATTCGGATCCATCGCGAAGCGGAAGGGATTGCGCAAGCCCCACGCGAACGTCTCTTGGCAATGCCCCGTGCCCGCATGCGTACCAAGCACATTGCAGCGGCCAGTACCCGCGCCTTGAAATGGATTGGCAGCAGGGATATCGCCCGTTTTCGTGATGCGAAGAATTTTTCCAGTGAGAATGTTGCGATCACGCGCGGCATAGTTATCACCCGCGCCGCCCGCGCCCGTCCACGAGGTACCCCCGTCGCCAATGGAGATGTAGAGCAGGCCGTCTTTTCCGAAATGCACATCGCCAGCGTTGTGGTTGCCGCCCCGTGCCGGCATGCGGTCCACGAGAATTAGCTCGCTCGATGGCGCAATCGTGTTGGTTTGCGGGTTAAACGTGAAGCGTGAAACCCGGTTAACGCGTTGGTTAGTGGCGTTGTAGCTCGTGCCGTAGTTCGGCGTGCCGCAGTCAGAGCCGTTGCGTGCGGTATAGAACACGTAGAAGAAGTTATTGGTCGGCGCGGCGGGATTGACAATCGAGAAATCGGGATCAACCGCGATGCCGAGCACGCCCGCCTCGCTGGGTGTGCAGGTTTGCGGATTGCTGCCCAAGCCGTCAGTGGCGAAGGTGAGCACTGTGGAGAGCTGTGAGCCGGCGGGCGCAGTGGCGTTAAAAAGCCTGATGCTGCCGCCTTTCGTTGTGATCAGCATGCGTTTATCTGGCAGGAAGGCGATGGCGGTAGGTCCCCCGACGTTGACTACCGTGCTTGCGCTGAAGCCCGCGGGATAACTTTGCGCGCTCGCGGGCTGCGACGCTAGTAAGAAAAGGGCGCTGACGAGCGCTACCAGTCCAGCGAAGTAAGTGTTCAACGCGTGTTTCACGTAAGAGCCTGTCACTGCTTTCGATAGCGCGATCATAGCGGCAATACGCCAAAAAAATGACATTGGCATCGAAATCAGAGTGGCGTAATCCGCCTGTGAATAAATAGCATTAAGCGCTTAGGCCTTTTTACAATGGCGCTAGAGAGTGGAAATACACGTTAGGAAAAGTTTTATTTACGCTTGTAGCCCTCGACTAATATGGACTTTGTAAAAAAAGCCGCTGTCGCTTTGAGACCTCCGCTTTGTCGCGCAATTCCAACGAACGTTGCCATTTCGTCGCCTCACCACAAGATGTAGTGGGGGTGACTCAGAAAATCGCTACATTTGGTGCATGGCTGTAGTTTTTCTCGATCGGTAGTTGCAAAGCGCACGCCGATCCCCGTCTCCGCGATTTGCGAATCGCCGCGTGCCTTGCATCGGTTGCGATCGCGTCATTCCATCTTTCTCCCGCCCTGCGAACAGCGCTCAGCTCGCTCGCGTTGCTGCTTTTTTCTGCGCTGCTCTGCTCACTTTCCGGCCCGAGCCTGCTGCGCTCGCCCCCAGTTGCTTTCTTTTTAGGAAATCTCCGCAATGACACAACCAAAATCGCGAGTCGTTTCGATCACCTCCCGAGTTGGGAAAGGTAAAGCGAAAAACGCTGCCGCGAAACTCTTCGTGCTCGACACCAACGTGTTGATGCACGATCCGACTTCGCTCTTTCGGTTTGAAGAGCACGACGTGTTTCTGCCGATTTGCGTGTTGGAAGAGCTCGACAACAACAAGAAAGGCACGCAAGAGGTAAACCGTAACGCGCGCCAAGCCTCGCGATATCTCGATGAGATCGTGAGCGCGTTTGATAACGGTATCGATGATGGAATTCCGCTGGAAACGCCTTCGCGGAAAGCGGCTACAGGGCGTGTTTTCTTGCAGACTGAGCCGCTTTCGGTGCAATTGCCGTCGTCGTTCGCGGGCGGTAAAGCGGATAACGAAATCATCGCGGTGTGTTTGCACTTGCGAAAGAAAGATCCCAAGCGCCACGTCGTTCTGGTGTCAAAAGACATCAACATGCGCATCAAAGCGCGTGCGCTTAATGTGGACGCGGAAGACTATTTCAACGACAAGGTCCTTGAAGACTCCGATTTGCTCTACACCGGGATGCGCGAGCTGCCGACCGATTTCTGGGAAAAGCACAGCAAAGGCGTGGAGAGCTGGCAGCAGGGCGGCTCAACGTTCTACAAAATCAGCGGGCCCATTGTGTCGAGCCTCTTGGTGAATGAGTTCGTGTACACCGAGGTTGATACGCCGTTTTATGCTCGCGTTGTCGCCGTTGAAGGCAAGATCGCAACGCTGCAAACCTTGCGCGATTTCGGTCATCACAAAAACGCGGTGTGGGGCATCACGGCGCGAAATCGCGAACAGAACTTCGCGATGAATCTTTTGATGAACCCTGATATCGATTTCGTCACGTTGCTCGGGCAAGCGGGTACCGGCAAAACCTTGCTCACGCTCGCGGCCGGCTTGCAGTTAACGCTCGATCAAAAGATTTACAACGAAATCATCATGACCCGCGTCACCGTGCCAGTCGGTGAGGACATCGGTTTCTTACCCGGCACCGAAGAAGAAAAGATGACGCCTTGGATGGGCGCGCTCGAAGACAACTTGGATGTGCTGATGGGGGCTGAAAACGAAGGTGGCGATTGGGGGCGCGCGGCGAGCAATGATTTGATTCGTTCTCGCGTGAAAGTGAAGAGCTTGAACTTCATGCGCGGCCGCACCTTTTTGAACAAGATGCTCATCATTGACGAGGCGCAAAACCTAACGCCGAAGCAGATGAAAACACTCATCACGCGCGCGGGCCCCGGAACGAAAGTGATTTGCTTAGGCAACATCGCGCAGATTGACACGCCGTATCTCACCGAAGGATCGTCGGGCTTAACCTACGTTGTTGATCGCTTCAAAGGCTGGGCGCACTCGGGGCATGTCACCTTGCAGCGCGGCGAGCGTTCACGATTGGCGGACTACGCAGCGGAAATTTTGTAGAGCAACTTATCCGTTTTAGCAGTGAATTCGCCAGGGCGAGCAAGCGATTAATAGTCAAAACAATCGAGCGTATTATTACGCAATTATGTACTTGACAAACCATTGTTGAGTTGGCAAAATTTACCCATAGATAGGAGATTGCTATGGGCGAACCAATTACCAACATGCCTCAGTTCCAAGACGAGGATGTAGCGCGCAAAGTGCTCGAAGAGATGCGCTGGCCGAATGGTGTGGTTTGCGTTCACTGCGGCGGCGTTGACCGAATCTCTAAGTTGATTGGTGAGCAATATCGCCCCGGCCTCTATCGTTGCGGCGACTGCCGTAAACAGTTCACTGTCACCGTTGGCACAGTGTTTGAGCGCAGCAAGATCAAGTTAAACGTGTGGCTGTATGCGGTGCATTTGATGAGCGCCAGCAAGAAAGGCATTAGCAGTCTTCATTTGCAACGCATGCTCGGGGTGCAGTACAAAACTGCGTGGTTTTTGACTCATCGTATTCGTGAGGCAATGTCCGATAACCCAGAGGGATTGCTCGGCTCTGGCGGCGGTACAGTCGAGGCCGACGAAACGTATTGGGGCAATAGCAAACGCAGCAAAGCGGGTCGCAAATACAAAGGGCGCGGCGGCGATCACAAAGAGAAAATCGTTTCTTTGGTAGAGCGGAACGGACGCGTTCGCAGTTTCCACGTTCAAGCGGTAAACGGCGCTACGCTACGCGAAGCACTTACCAAAAACATTGCGAAAGACGCGCACTTGATGACTGACGAGTTGCCAGCGTATAAGTCCGTAGGCAGAGAGTTCGCAAGCCACGAAGTTGTGAAGCATTCCGCGAAAGAATACTCGCGCGGCAATGCACACACAAACACTGTAGAGGGCTATTTCAGCCTTCTAAAGCGCGGGCTGATTGGTACGTTTCACCACGTTGGTGCTCAACACTTGAGCCGCTATGTGAATGAGTTTGACTTTCGCTACAACCATCGCAAGGTTGATGATTTTGAACGTGCGTCATTTGCGCTACGTGGCGCGTTTGGCAAAAGGTTGACGTACCGTGCCTAACTCGAAAGAAACGCAAAACACAAAGAAGTTAAAAGACTCGCAGCAATCGAGCGAGACAGAGGAAAGCGCCGTAGAGCGTTACAAGCGAACGTTGAAGAATCTTCTAACGTTGCCGCCCTTACCAAAGAAGCGGAAGATCAACCCTGATTCGCCGCCGTCTAGCGGTGAATCGAATTGATATTTGCACTCAAGCGTTGAGTTGTGTAAAGTGATGGACGTGGCGGGACTCGAACCCGCAAATCTTGCCAGATATCGGTTTTAAAGACCGCCGCGTTTACCGTTTCGCCACACGTCCGTTAAAAGAAAAGAGAGCGAGACCAGATTCGAACTGGTGTAAGGAACCTTGCCAGGAGCCCGCCTGAACCACTCGGCTACTCGCTCACAGAAACTAAATCAGAGACGCCCCTTCGGGGGCGTTGTTGTTTGTTGTAGGGTATGGTTGCCCGCGAAACCACCACCCTGCACGTCCGGTTTCGAATTGACCGGAAAGCCCAAGGTGGGCGGAAAGGTTGCCAGATGGCCGTTTCCCGCCCACTAAAACGCCCTTTTTAATGAGTTCGTCGAGCAAAGGCTGTAGCTTCATCGGTGCGCCATTGGCGCGCAGTATTTCGACAGTTGCCGCAGTGATCTCTTGACGGCTCGCGGTACGTTGGTCGGTCTTGATTAGCGGCTGAGTCGGCACTGGGCGCTTAGCGGCGTTTGCGAATACACGCTCGGCGTTTGCGCTCGTAGGGTGTTGTATGTTCGCGACAGGGATACCCTCGTACGCCTCAACAAGACGGCCAACTCGCGAAAAAATGTCTCTGTCTAGAGATTCAAGCTCAGCATTTAGGGCGGCAACCTGTGCCGCGATTGACGCTCGCTTACTGAGTGTTGCGCTAAGAGGCTCGGCCATTTCAATGCTCCGTCAATTTGTTAGACGAAGTATAGCTAAGCGCGTGCCGCCTTGCAAACGGCGTCAAACACTGTGCCAATCAACAGTGCGACCCAGCCTCGCGCAATCAAGCGCAAGGCGATGGTTTGTCAAGTACACAATTCCGTATTATTAGCCGCTTGCCCCAATCAATAAAGGGCTATCCGACGAGAGTTGTAAAGCGAAATGACACTGTTCACTGTTTAGTGCGCCTCTTCTTCGCGATGCACTCCGTCTTCGGGTGGACTCGCCAAACTCTCGCGGCGATACTGCGCGTTGATCACAAAGAGCCCCCACTTTGAAATCTAAGCTCATCGCGCTCGTGCTCGTTGCGATCTTCGCGGTGGCGTTCACCGCTGGAGGCGTGTTCGGTGGGCTCATGCCACTGTGGCACGCCGGGAGCGCTGCGATCAGCGCGTCCTCACGCGTCGCGGTGCCAGCGCAGATCGTGAGTCTTTCGCTGGATCGTGGCAGCAAGGGAGTCATCGGCCCACGAGTTCGCTACAGCTACACCTACGGCGGAACGCGCTACGCGAGCGAGCAGATCAACAAACAGGTGTCGCCCAACAGCCGCGATAACGTGGGCGATTGGCAGCGCAGCTGGTACGACCAGCTCAATCGCGCGAAATCAGAAGGCGGTGCGCTCACGGCCTGGGTGAATCCGAGCGATCCCGCCGATGCTGTGCTCGATAACAACGTCCGCTGGTCGATGGTGTGGTTTGCCGTTCCGTTCGCCACGCTGTTTACTGGCGTTGGGCTCGCAGCGCTTTACGCGTTTTTCTACATCCTCTTCGCGAAAACTGATGAAACGAGCGACTCGAGGTCGAGCGCCGTTTCAGTCGCGATGAATGCGCGAACCTTACGCGGCGGTTCGCAAATTGGACTATTTTTCTTTGGTGTGGTTTGGAGTCTGCTCGCTGTGCCGATGGCGGTGGTGGCGTGGACGAGTGAAACTGATGCGCTGGCCCGTGGTGTGACAGCATTGTTCGCGTTAATCGGCGCGTGGATGATTCTGGCCGGACTGCGTACAGTGAACGTATTGCGCGGCGCTCGTGAAACTACGGTCGAGCTTGATCCGCAGCAACCCCAATTGGAGAGCGCATTTCGTGTGCGCATCCGCGTGCCGCGCAGCGCACGACCCGATCTTCCCGCAGCTATTGCAATTACCTTGCAAGAGTCGATTCGTGATGAGCGCGGCTCGTCCACAACGACGCGCGTGGGCGTATCCGAAACATTCCTCGCAACCCGCGTGACGAGCACTGCGAGCGCGCCCACTGATGCGGTGTATGAGGCGATTGTGAAAGCGCCACCGTCGGGGCATGCTTCGGGCGGCACAAAAGGCGATTTGGTTTATTCCTGGGATCTGTTGCTGCCACGGCTTCCAGCATTTACTACGCACTCCTTTGGCGTTTCGATTTTCGGCAAAGACGCCTCGCGTGGGGTATTCCTGGACAAGTATGAAGCACGTAGCTTTGCCGAAAGCTACAAAGAATTTCGCGAAACGAATCCCGCCTCGCGCAACGCTTTTTTCAACTCGAAAGAATGCCAGATCGAGATGAAGGGCACGCAATGGAGCGCGCACTTTCCGCGCCGCGGTTTGCGCGGCGGGAGTGTGTTTACGATCTTCTGCGCACTCGGGTGTTTCGCATGGTACGGCTGGCAATTGCTGTTTGCGCCGCGCCTTCTTGCGGAGAGTTTCTGGTTGCAAGCGTGGCCCGTTTTCACAGGCTCCGCCTTGCTGCTGCTTGTCATTCACTTTGCAACCCGAACGATGCGAGTGCAAATTTCGCGCGATGGCGTGGCCGTGATTCGCGATTCGTGGCTCACTAAACATTCAGCGACCCTTGCGCTCGCGCGTGTGGGTGGATTCGATACGACGGAGCGATACCAAACATCGAGCGGCGCATCATCGCTGCAGCATCGCGCCGTCTACGCACATGAGATTTCAGCAGGATTACGTGAGCGCGTCACGCCCACCACGTCAAACATCGGCATGCTCAACGCGCTGCAGTTCGAGATGACTGAAGCGCTCCAACGCGTTCGCGATTTCGGCATCGGGCCTGCGCCCGAGGCGCTTCATCCACGCTACGCAAATGCTGTGCGAACACTGACTTGGGTTGTCGCTGGTGCGTTTCTAGTTGCTGCTGCCATCGTGAATCACGCATTCATCCATGATCGCGGTTCGCACTTCGCATTGCTCGACAAACTCTACGCCTATCCGTACGGATTGCCTGCGAAGTTCGACATCACCAGCACGCAGAAGTCGGCGAGTGAGACGCAGTTGATCGACGCCGTAGGGGCCACTGACTTAGTGACTATGCGCAAGATGTTGGAGGCGGGCGTGAGCACAAAGATCGAGTCGGATTCGGGTGACTCCTTGCTGCACATCGCCGCGAGAAATGGTCGGATCGAAATCGTCGACCTGCTGCTCGCGAACGGCGCGGAAATCAATCGCGAGATTGTGCGCGGACAACACGTGGGCGCAACGCCGCTCTCATCCGCCGTACATTGTGGCGATGCGAAGATGGTCGCTCACTTGATCGCGCGCGGCGCGACGCCCTTTGGCCTAAATTACTACGGGTGGAACTACGCGAACTTGGCGGCGCATGTGAACTGCGTTGATTGCCTGGTTGCGCTCAAGAATGCAAGCGTGGACATCGACGCCTTCGCCCCAGCCGGTCGCCGCGAGACGCCAATCATGACTGCAGCTCGGTTTGCGAAACACGAATCAATCACGTGGCTCGCGAAAGAGGGCGCGAGCCTCACGAAGCGTGATCCATTTGGCTACAACGTGATGGGCTGGGCGCATTTCTTTAAGCAAGAGGTGACCAAGTCTTTGCTTCTATCGCTCGGCGCAGATCCCGATGTGGCTGAGAAGCGCGCAGTGAAATAGTGCGGGCAGCCTGCGCTTAAGCGACTTCCGCTGAATTGAACCGACCTCAATTTATCGTGGGATTCGCACGCTCGTGAGATCATTCTGAATCACGTTGGCGGAGCCACGATTTCGCTTTGCAGAACAGGGCTAGAGCGAAGTTTGAGGTGATTTCAATATTGCTCAAATACTCGCGCTAGCCTAAATAAAGCTTAGGCTAAGCGGTAATTTGTGTGGCTAGGCTAAGGCGCGACTGACGTGCAAAACGTGACACCCTCTGCGCTCCATCCGGCAGCGGCGAGGGCGTTGTACGTGGCGACGCTCGTGGTGAGTCGATGCGTCGGGTTATTGGGCGCGACAGTCGCGTTGCGGAATGCTCGGTAGACCGGTGTTTGTGTGGCCGTGCACGCGCCGTTGGTCGGCGCGAACGCGAATGCCTCGGTGCCTTCGTTGTACGGCAGCCGTGGCGTTTGCGAGTTGTTCGGATTGAGCGCGTTGAGCGAGGCAATTTCGTCGTCGCGCAACGTGTAGAAATGGGTGCCCCGAGTTGGGTTCTGCGCAACTGCATCGAAGTAATAGCGCACGAGCGCCTTGCTGCCGGCGTCGTTGGCGGCATTGACGAAGAACGATGCGCCCGTGCGCTGCCATCCGGCGGCGCTATCAAGGATGAACTTTTCGGCAGCTTTCGAGGTGTAGAAAAATGCGTCAGCCGCTACCAGTCGATATTCGACCATTTCGCGCAATGCGCTCGCTACCTTACGAACACGCAAGTTGCCACGATCACTGATGAACACATCGCCGGCCGCATTTGCGGCGACCCCGGAAGGCGAGAGTAAAAATGCCGATGTTGCTGCAGCGCCGTCGCCAAGCACAAATGATGAGCCACCGCCGGCCACCGTGGAGATCACGCCATCAGCTGCGACTTTGCGGATACGACCATTGATCTGATCAGCAATCAACACGCTGCCGTTGGTTCCAAGCGAGACACCGAATGGGCCGTTGAGCTGGGCGCTGGTGGCCGCTGCCGCATCTCCCGCAAAGCCAACGCTCGCGCTGCCTGCAAAGGTTGAAATGATGCCGTTGGAATCAATTTTTCGCACGCGACTGTTGCCGTAGTCGGCAATCAGAAGCGAGCCATCCGCGGCGAATGTCATTGCGCCAGGATAGGAAAACTGCGCGCTTGATGCGGCCGCGCCATCGCCTGCGAACCCAAGGGTTCCGCTGCCAGCAATAGTGGAAATGATGCCATTCGAATTGATGCGACGGATGCGATGGTTCTGCGTGTCAGCAATCAACAGATCACCATTCGCGGCAACGGCGACGCCCAGCGGGTTGTTGAGCTGCGCGGCGGTTGCAGCGCCGCCATCGCCTGAAAAACCTTCGGTACCTGAACCGGCGACGGTTGAAATTTTGCCGTCGGTGGCAATCTTTCGCACGCGGTGATTGCCGTAATCCGCGAAAAAGAGCTCACCTGCAGCATTGAACGCGATCGTGGTCGGGTAGTTGATCTGCGCCGCGGTGGCTGCCGCGCCATCACCCGCAAAGCCTTGCGTGCCGCTACCGGCGACGGTGGTTATCTTGCCGTCCAGTGCGATCTTGCGAATACGATGATGGTTCGAGTCGGCGACGAACAAGTTTCCAAATCGATCCAAGGCGATGCCGTTGGTGCCGTCAACCGTGGAGCTGGTGCCCACAACGTTATCGGTTGGCGCGCCGCGTAAGCCATTACCGGCGATCGTGGAGATATTCTGCGCAACAGCAGCAGCGCTCGCCGTTGCTAAGAGCACGGCAACAAGAATCGGACGCAATGAAATATCGGCAGTGAGTCGCATAGGCACTTTGTTTTTGCCGCGAAAACGCGGTAGCCCTCTATTTTGCAGCATCAGGCCCGGTCGTGCGCCGAGCCCGGCTAGTGCGCAGCCCGCGCTGGTGCGGGCACAGACGACTGAGAGTGAGGGTACTTAATTTCTCTCGCACGTGCGATTTGTGATTTGAGCCAGGCAACAAGCGGCTGCCATGCATCAAGCTGATGCTCTGTACGAGTACGAGGAAGCTCGTAAATTGAGGTGCCATCGCGCGCGCACTGCGGGTAGAGCACACTGTCTGGAATGTAGGCCACAACCGGCAGGCCGCTGCGAGCGAAAAAACTTGAAAGTTCTTGCGCGATTCGCGTTCGGCTGTCAGTTCGCGAGC
This sequence comes from Betaproteobacteria bacterium, assembly GCA_013298765.1. Taxonomy (GTDB): domain Bacteria; phylum Pseudomonadota; class Gammaproteobacteria; order Burkholderiales; family Casimicrobiaceae; genus Casimicrobium. Next base: position 225,239 of record JAAFJA010000001.1, on the reverse strand, counting down.
CGACCAAGCCAATCGCGACCCGTCCGCTTTGCACGTTCGGATCTTGATGGAGTTTGAGCAAAAATTTTGCGGTCGCTTCAATATCAAACACTGAAGGATTCACCGGCACCAGAACGACGTTGGCGCGAGAGAGCAAATAGGTTCGGTCGGCGCGGCGAAGTCTCGCGTGGGTATCGATCACCATCCACTGTGGCGCAAATGCGCGAAGTTCGACCATGTCGGAATCTTCGGCCCAAGGCAAGATTTTGGCAAGGGCTTCCGGGCGACGTGCAAGCCAGTTGGTCGCTGACTGTTGATTATCTAAATCCATGATTACGACGCGCTGCTTGAGCGCAGCCAACATGCCCGCGATGTTCGTGGTCAGGGTGGACTTCCCGGCTCCGCCTTTTGGATTGGCTACCATGATCGTGAACATCGAACCCTCGTATTCCAGCTGTACTTTTAGTCTTGAGCTAGTCTATCGTGAGTGCGTGTTTTTCTGCGCAACGACGGATTGCAGCCATTCAAAAAGCGGCGGCCAATCTTCCCAAGCCTCCTGCGCGCGTGAGCGAGGCTGATCAAAGATGGTGAGCCCGTCGCGGGCCGCATGCACATAAAGCTGCGAATCGCGGATGTGCGTCACCACGTCGATAGAAAGCGGTTCGAGAAACGTGTCGAGGTCAGATGCCGCCACGGTGCGGCTATCGACGCGCGAGCCGACCACCGCGATGGGGCGTTTGCCGTCCTTCACGGGTTTATGCCCAGCGAGTTCGCCTAGAAAATCAGCGGTCGCTTCGAAATCAAAGGCAGACGTCGCCACCGGAACCAGTATGGCGTCAGCCTCACGAACCAGGTCGGCGAGTGCTTTGTCGTGAACGCCAGCGGGTGCGTCGATGATGAGCCAGTGGGGGGCGTAGTCGGCAACGATTTTGGAATCGGTATCCGGCAGCGCGCCGCGAATTTCCGGGAAGCCACGCGGACGACGTGCGAGCCAGCGTGCCGATGAGCGCTGACGGTCCATGTCTTTGATCACCACGCGCTGTCGCTTTCCGGCAAGATAACCAGCCAGATTTGTAGCAATCGTCGTCTTCCCCGCGCCGCCTTTGGGGTTCACTACCAAAATAGAAAACATCGCGCCTCCACTTGATACCGAGTCCTGCCTCCATTTATCAGGCAGTTGCGATGAGTATAGGGCGCGAGAGCGTTTGTGTGTCAGTACCGATGCGGCATCCACCCGCAAGAGGCGCTGCCTCGCTAATCAAATATCCGGTAAGACACCCACCAAGCGACTGCCGCCATGAAGGCCGATGCTGGGATAGTGAAAATCCACGCCCAAACGATGTTTCCGGCGATCCCCCAACGCACGGCGGAGAGTTTTCTCGACGCGCCGACGCCGACGATTGCACCGGTAATCGTGTGGGTAGTGGAAACGGGAATTCCGGCGGATGAGGCAATGAAGAGCGTCATCGCGCCGCCTGTTTCTGCGCAGAACCCGCCAACAGGTTTAAGTTTCGTGATTTTCTGGCCCATTGTTTTCACGATGCGCCAACCGCCAAAGAGTGTTCCAAGTGAAATCGCGGCGTAGCAAGAGATGATCGCCCAATACGGAAGCGTATTGACGTCTTTAGTCGCGTAACCCGCCGTAATGAGGAGTAGCCAAATGATTCCGAGCGTCTTTTGTGCATCATTGCTGCCGTGCCCTAGGCTGTAAAGAGCACACGAGACGAGCTGACCGCGCCGAAACCACTTATCGACGCGCCGCTGCGTCGAGTTTCGGAAAAGCCAAGACACAATCAGCATCAATAGACCGCCCAGTACAAAACCGAGCGTTGGCGACACCAAAATGAAGATCACCGTTTTCGTGATGCCCGAACCAATCAGCGCACCGGTGCCTGCTTTCGCCACGGCGGCGCCGATCATCCCGCCGATCAAAGCGTGTGACGACGACGAAGGGATTCCGAAATACCACGTAATCACGTTCCAAAGAATCGCGCCAACCAATGCGCCAAAAATCACGTGGTAATCGACGATCGCGGGATTCACCATGCCTTTACCAATGGTGGCGGCGACGCTGAGACCAAAAATGAAGAGCGCGATGAAGTTAAAGGTTGCGGCCCAGAGAACGGCCTGACCAGGGCGCAACACGCCAGTCGAAACAATTGTCGCGATTGAGTTTGCGGCATCGTGAAAGCCGTTCATGAAATCGAACGCTAGCGCGAGCGCGATCAGCAGTATCAGAACCCAGAGCAGGGTGGCGGAAGCTTCCATGGTGTATATCTGCCGCGCTTACGCGTTCTCGATGACGATACCTTGGAGCACGTTCGCAACGTCTTCGCAGCGATCCGTGATGGTTTCCAGCAGCTCGTAAATCGCTTTCATTTTGATGAGCTGCACCGCATCGCGCTCGGTACGAAAGAGCTTCGAGATTGCACTGCGCATCACGCGATCGGCGTCCGATTCGAGCCGGTCGATCTCTTCGCAAATTTTGAGGATCGTACTTGCATTGTCCATCTGCGGAATAAGCGCTACCGCCGACTTCACGCGTTCACTGCACGCGAGGCAGATTTCCGCCAACTGCTTTGCTTCTGCGGGAACGCTTTTGATGTCGTAGAGCGAAACGGATTCAGCGGCATCCTGCATGAGATCGAGGATGTCGTCCATATTGGAGATCAGCTGGTGGATTTCCTCACGATCCAGCGGCGTGATGAAAGTTTTGTGTAGCAGGTTGATCGTTTCGCGGGTATGGATGTCGCCGCGCTTCTCGATGGCATCAATGGCTTGCGCGTGATCGCGAAGATCGGTTGCGCCCTCGCCAAGTGAATTCATGAGCGCCACAAGCTCTTTCGCGCCTTCAACAATTTCGTTGGCGTGTAGATTGAAAAGCTCGAAGAAGCGCCCCTCAGTGGGCATGAAGCGACCAAACATAACTCTTCCCCTTCTAGTTGTGCGGGGATTCTAGCCGTCGACTGCGTCCGTACCAGCTTGCGCAAGCAGCGTCGCAATACGGCGCACAGTCAGTGGCGCAGAGCCTTCTGCTTTGTTGTTGACGATGGCAAACGATGCCCGTGCGGTGGCGTGCGCTTCTTCGATGAGCGCACTCACTTGCGCGAGGCCTGCGTCGTCTTGATCTACGATGGCATCGAAGGGGGCATAACGCTCTTTGGCCTCTTCATATTTGAATCCTGAATGAAGACTCCAGCGAATCACAAGCGGCAGTATGGGCGAGGATTCGCGCCAGTGACGCGCTTGTTCGCGCGCTTCGGGCATGCGTGCGTGAATGGCGATGCAGTGCGTTGCGTTCGCTGCGTTCAATGCGGCCGTGTATTCCTCACATAGCAATTCTGGATCGCGTACTTCGACCGCGTAGCAAGCCGGCAACGGGAGTTTGGGGAGCGCGAGCAAAAATTCGGCGAGACGATCCGCAAATCTCGCAGGCGCCCGCGTGAAGCGAGGCCCGAGCGGCGGAAACTGGAAGACCAACGGGCCGCAATGCTCGCCTAACCCACGCGTTGCGGGCAACACGAATTGCGAGGTTGCAAGGCTCGCATTCAAAAACGCATCGTTGTCGCTCCAGACACCATCGTCGCTTCGCAAGCGCGGTCCCGTAAACAACATCGGTGCCTTCACCAAAAATCGAAACGCTGGGTTACTCGCCGCCGCTTGCTTCGCGTAGCGCCGAAACTCATCCTCACCGATCGGCGCGTAGAACGTACGGTCAATGCCGACGCTGCGAAGCAGAGGATGTGCAGCGTACGCGCTCAATCCCTGTCGTGAGAGCAGTGTTTCCGGGTAGCTCGAATCGAAAACGAGACCGCGCCAACCGCTGAAACTCCAGGATGAAGTTCCGAGAAAGACATCATCAGGAAGCCTGGCGGCAACATCCTGTAACGGTGCATCTATCGCCGCAGGACCCACCTCGCGTTGCTTGGATACACGCGCTGCCGCAGACGTGCGAAGTTCGGGCGTTACCGCGGGGATTGGATCGCCGAAAAGATCGAATTGATCGTTGCTCATCCCGGCAATTATCCCGATTGCCGACGCGGAACAGTTTGAGATCGACTATCGACAGAAGACGTAAATTGAATTGGGGCAAGCGTGCGTTAAAACGTACTCAAGTGTTTCACTTTTTTCGGCCGAAAGCCCCGTTCTTATGGGGCTAATTGGAGAAATGCTATATTGTGCTGAGGATAGGGCGCTAGCTTCCGCAGCCCCCGCCGCCGCATCCACCACCGCCGCCACCATCGCCACCGCCGCCGTCGGAAGAGTCTCCGCTGCTGTAGCCCGAGCATCCGCCTCCGCCGCCGCTTGACGCGACGCTTGTGCGGTAGTCGCGCTCGATTGACTCCAGCGCATCAGGCGTGTAGCTGAAGCCGTCCGCGACGCCGAGCTTTTCGTCGATGGCGAAGAGCGCAACCCCCGCGACTGCCACGCCACTGGCGGCACCAAGCGCGCCTAACGCGCGACGCCCGCCGGTGCGTTCAAGTGTGCGCCCGAGCGCAGCTGAGTTTTGTTCGGCGTCTGCCTGGTTCGGTTCGTGGTGAACGTAGTTCCCGAAACCTTTTTCGCAAAAGCTTTTGTACTGGCGTGTCATCAATATGAATTCGTGCCACGCATCGTCCACGACGCGACTGGGCATACCGAATTTCTCTCTTGGATGCTGCTGCAACAGCAAAAACCACTCTCGAAGCGCAGCGATCACCTCATCAAGCGCGCTTGAACTCAGCTGAGGGTGGCGCGAGTGGAGCTTCGTTTTGAGTGCTTCGGGAAATGCGTAGCGTCGGATGAAGTCGCGCTGCGCTGCCCGTTTGCGCCGAGCCCGGCCATGAGCCACCAACGCCAATACTAAAAAACCGCCGATCAGTGTTAACAACCAGAGGGTCGCTGTCATCTTTTTCTCCTATTTTTGTTATTGAGTGATAGATGCTTCTTTTGCTCGGATTAAAACACGCAGTTGTGACACTTTAATGACGAAAATCGCCCCGCCTTGGTGAGCCGCGCCAACGCGTGACGCGGGTGTTAGCCAAACCGTTTTTTTAGTCCACCTTCGCCCCAGAGGCCTTGACCACTTTCGCCCATTTGTCGATCTCGGCTTTGATGTGGGCTGAAAACTGTTCGGGGGTGGAGCCGACCGCGTCGGCACCTTGATTCGCGAGGCGCTCTTTCATCTCGGGCGCGGCGAGCGCTTTGGCGATTTCACGCGAAAGCCGATCCACGATGTCTTTCGGTGTGCCTGCGGGTGCGAGGACGCCAAACCAGGAGCTCGCCTCAAACCCAGGCAGACCTGCCTCGGCGACCGTTGGCACATTCGGCAACGCAGGCGAGCGCGTTGCCGAGGTAACCGCCATGGCTTTCAACTTTCCCCCGCGAATCTGCGGAATGACCGCGGGTGCGTTATCAAACATGATGTTGACCTGCCCGCTCATCAAATCAGGCAGCGCTGCAGCTGAGCCTTTGTAGGGCACATGCGTGAGCTGCGTTTGCGAAAGCATTTTGAAAAGCTCGGCAGAGAGATGGATCGATGTACCACTGCCGCTCGACGCGAACGTTAACTTTCCCGGTTCTTTTTTCGCGGCGTCGATCACTTCTTTCACCGTGTTCGCGGGAAATGAAGGCGCTGCGACTAACACGTTTGGAACGCTTGCAACCAGCGATACGGGCGCAAAGTCTTTCACTGCGTCGTACGGCATCTTTGGATAAAGCGTCACGTTAATTCCGTGCGTGCCGACCGTTCCCATGAGGAGTGTGTAGCCGTCAGCAGGCGCTTTGGCAACTGCATCGGCGCCAATGTTTCCGCCCGCGCCTGCGCGGTTTTCAATCACGACCGGCTGCCCTAGGCTCTTTTGCAATTCGCCCCCCACGGCGCGCGCGAGGATGTCAGTCGTGCCACCGGGCGTGAACGGCACCACGATCTTGATTGGCTTATTCGGGTACTGCGCGAACGCCACGGCTGATAGCGCTAGCGCGGTTGCTGCAACGAATAAACGACGAACGCGCGTAGTGGTAGTGCTGCACGAATGGGTAGAGCCGCGTAAATGAACCATGTGAATCCTCCTTTGAAAGCAAGACCGACGCTTCATCGCACTACGAGCGGCTTTTTCTTTTGCTTGAGACGCAGCCCGCGCACACTGCTAGTTTGACTCAGCGTCGCTTGACAAGCGCGAGTGGTGTCGCAAAAGATCAAAGGCCGCGTTCAAAACGAAGCATCGATCAAACAAGGATTCATTATGGCGTTGTGCGCTGCGGGAGCGCCCGCACACCAGTTCCATAAAGCAGCTTCCGCGCGAGCGCGCGGAGCACTTACTGCTTATCGGGCAAAGCTGATTTCGACCAGCTTCGTTTGCGGCTCGCCGGTGCCTTCGTAGCGCCACTGAGCGAGCGCTGAGCGCACGTTTCGGTCAAACACGCGGGGTGGGTTCGCCTCAACGATATCCACGCTTGTTACGGCGCCTGTCGCGTTCACCGTCAATCGTGCTCGTACCGTGCCGCGATCCACCTCGGCATTGCGCGGAAAGATGGGCTCCACGCGTGAGATGAGCGCGCCTTCGCGAGGAGCGGCGGGCGCGGGACGCGCAGCCGGTGGCGTAGCGACGGGAGCAGGCGCGGGTGCGGCCGCGACAGGAGCCGGAGCAGGTGTAGCGACCGGTGCCGGCGCGGGTGCAGGCGGCGGCGCAGTGGCAACCGGGGCCGCTGGTGCCGGTGCGGCCGCTACGGGTGTGGCTGTTGGTGTCGGCGTCGGGGCGGCGGCGGGCGTCGCCGCTTTTTTCGCGGCCTCGCGCTGAGCTGCTTCGCGGGCTTCGCGCTCTCTCGCCGTTTCCTTCGCAGGTTCGCGAGGCGGCTCCTTGGTGGCTGCCGCTTTCGCCGCGTCAGCGGTGGGTGAACCGCTCACAAAAACACTGGTGGTCGCGCCATCGCTCGGGGCCGCGGCAACGGGCGCCGCTGGGGCTGTTGTCGCGGCAGGCGCAGTAGCGGTGCTCGCAGCTGGAACAGGCGGCGGTGGCGTGGTTCCCGACTGGCTCAGCAAGAAAATCGCGGCGGCCACTGCAGTGAGCGCGACGCCACCGATGATGAGCGGCAACTTGCTCTTGCTTGCGGCCTCGGGCGCAGTATCGACGAACGAGGTCGGACGAAAGGCCGCCGGTGCGGATGCGGCCGCATCATGTTTGGCAAGGCCCAGTTTTTCGAAGCGCTGTAAGTTTGTTTCCACTTCGGCATGCGGGATGCCGCTTAGCGTCGAAAGCGCATCAACGCCCATCGGCGTTGCCAATAACGCAAGCAACTTGCGTTGGCGCACGGAAAGTGCGGCGGCGCGCACGGTGGATTCATCGGCGGCGCGTTCGGTAGCGCTCCAATTGACGGACTCGATTCCCATTGACTACTCACCCCAGACGGTTCAAGCTTCTCCATGGTGTGGCGAAGCGATTAGCGTTCAGCTCTTTAGTGGGACTTCTTCGAGTTCTCCACAAGCGTTCGTTTGGATCGCTGGCTGATCGCCTCCTCAAGCTGCATCGCGTTTGAGCGATTGAGCAACCCTGCGGCATTATTCATAAAAGCGGCTCAATAGCGAGTTTGCTGATTTTGGCCGCTAGCCCAATTTATGTAGGGGCTAGCCTTAATTTTCTAATGGGTGGGCCTCTCAAACTAATAGTCACTACATGCCTCGGCTAGTTGTTTTTTTGCGACTTTTCGCCAAAGGAATGCGCTCAACCGCATAAAAAGGGGGCGATTTGCCCCTTCTTTTTTGGTGCGGAGCGCACCGGATAAGACTACTCTGGCCTTTCGTTAATGTCGCGTTTCATCGGCGCGAGTTTTGCGATCAATCGAAATTGCTCGGACTGAGAAACGCCGGCCGCGTCCATCGCAAGCTGAAGCTCTTCGGCGAGTGCGTTGAAGTGATGCGTTTTGATGCCCATCCCTTGATGCGCGGCGCGCATGTCGTTACCCGTGTATTTGCAGCCTCCGCCGAGCAATTCGCAGAATTGGTCAGAGAGCAATCCTGCCAGGCGCGGCGCATCGGTATCGGCGAAGAGCTTGCCGATGAGCGCATTTGTCTTCAGTCTTGCGACGAGGTCTAGATTGATCTTCATCAGGCCCGCATAGCCACCAAAGCCTGCGATGGCGGCTTCGTTCGGCGCGGTTTTCACAGACGTGGCGGTTTGAGCAAAGCCTCTCACTGGCAGGGTGAGCATTGCAAATGAGAGCGTCGCTGCGGCGAGTTGCGTAAAGATTGATTTCATGAAAACTCCTTAAAAACTCAATTGCAACGATGCGTACAGCCCGCGCTGCTTACCTGGAATCACGATGCGTCCAAGATCAACATAGGCGAGTGTGAGCGATGCATTTTTGGTGGGGAACCATGCGACGAACGCGTCGTACGCTGCGCCTTCTTTGAACCCCAAGTTGTCGCGCTTCGTGCGCGCTTCAATGCCCACCGCCAGATTGCGGCGAACCAGGAAAGCGACCGAGCCTTCGAACTCAGGTTTCACCTTGTCGTTCAGCGGCCCGCCAAAACCCAGAATGCCAAGTTGGTTCGCCTTGGTGAAACGCACGCCCGCGTTTAGCAACACACGTTGATCTATGAAGAGCTTGGTCGCGGTGAGATACACATCGGTGCCGCTGTCGTGTGGGATGCCCAGCGCGGTGAGTACGTCTCCATTCGCACTTTTCTTATGTTGCACACCGATCGCGATCTGCGGTAACCACCGATCTTGATCGTAAATCGCATCGCCAACGAGCTTCACCTTCACACCGAAAATGTCTTGCTTGAATGTGTAGCCCGCGCCCAGGCCAAGCGCTGCGCCGACGGCGCGCGTGTCAAAACGATGCTGCGCGAATGAGAGCTCGACGCGGTCATATAGCCCAATCGCCGCGCCGGTGCTCGTGAGGCGGTAGTCGTCCAAATTGACGATGGTTGCGAATGCAGAGCCGCCAATCTGATTTTCTGTGCCGTAGCCCGTAATCAGCGCCCACGGTGCAAGACCGCCGCCGCCGGCGCCTTCGACCTGGCTCACGCCGCCCGTGGCGAAGAGCTTTCCAGAAACGCCCTGCGCGAGGCTTTGGCTGTGAACGCCTAGTCCAATAAAACTTGCGGTAAGGGCAGTACAAACACGCTTTTTGATAATTTTCATAAATGTCCCCTAGTCCCAATAAAACGGGGTGAATAATGCGTAGGCTATCGGTTTACTCGCCTGCTGCGAGCCGATCCTGATCTGAATACGAGTCAACACTTGTTTCGGATGCAAACCTAAAACCGTCAACGCGTTCTCCCCCGAGTTTTGCATTTGCCGCGTTTGCGTTGCATCCAATCAGGCAGGTCAGTCGTAACCCTCCGCAAGCGCTTGGTTCACATGCACGCGTTTAACCAAACCCACACTCACCGGGCCCACATTGCTCATGCTTGACGATATCGAAGTAAAGCGACTGATTTTGCGCACCGCCGCCCAAGATGCGGAAGCATTTTCGCTTCTGTATCAGCGCACGTCGCCCACATTAATGGGCGTCGCCATGCGGATCACTCGTCGCCGCGAAATGGCGGAGGAGGTGTTGCATGACGCGTTTGTAAAGGTGTGGAATCAAGCAAAGTCCTTCGATCCGCTTGCGCTGCAGCCCGTGGCCTGGCTCACTGCCATCGTGCGCAACCGTGCGCTCGATCTGGTTTCCAGCGCGGAGGCAACTCGCGTTGAATCGTTTGATCGGCATGATGACGATGAAAACGGTAACGCACTCGAGCGGCTGCTTGACTGGAGCGATCAAAGTGACGCCGGAGAATCGCTTGACCAATCTCGCGCCGAACATTCCCTTCGCGACTGCCTTCAGGAGTTAAAGCCTGCAGAACGGCAAGCCATTGCGCTCGCCTATCACCACGGCATGAGCCACAGCGAGCTTGCGGAGCATCTGAAGAAGCCGATTGGTACGGTGAAAAGCTGGGTGCGGCGGGGCCTTGATGCGCTTCGAACTTGTATGGATACCTGTGCGGGGCTCGCGCGATGAAATTCTCAAGTCATCCTGCGCTTGATGCGCTCGCCGCCGAATATGTGATCGGAACGCTGCGCGGGCCGGCACGCCGCCGCTTCGAGCGCGCGATAGCGGCCGAGCCGCTCGTTGCAACTCGCGTCACTTACTGGCAAAGCCGCATGAACCTAAAGCCTGCTGGGGCGGGTGCGGTGCAACCCTCCGCTTCGGTGTGGAAACGCATTGAGCGCGATTTGAATCTGCGCTCGCTCGCGCCGCCTTGGTATGCGCGCGTGTCGCTTTGGCGCAATTGGGCGCTTGCAGCAAGCGCTGCCTTGGTGTTCGTTTTCGCGACCCAGTGGCTGCGACTGTCTGATCCCAAGTCTGATCCAAACGCGCAGCTCGCCTCAATTGCAATTCTCGCGGGCGACGACGCGGCAGTGCGTGGCACCACGGTTTCCGCGTTGATTTCGAAAGACGGTAAACGCTTGGCGCTTCGTTCGGAGCGTGCGATCGTCGCCGGTGCGTTGCGTAGCTACGAATTGTGGCTCTTGCCTGAGGGCGGTGGCGCACCGATTTCTCTAGCAGTGCTCGGCAGCTTGGACGCGGAGTTCACAGTTCCTTCGCAACAGGTAGGCCGCATCGCGCGCGGGGCGAAGCTCGCGGTGTCTGTGGAACCGGCGGGTGGCTCGAAAACCGGCGCACCGACAGGCCCGGTGATTTTGGTAGGAGCAGTTTCGTAAATCCGAGCGACGCGCAAACACATTGCCGTCGCCGCACGTCGGACCCCACATGTCGCGCGTATCGAAAGTGCGAGCGTTCCCTACAAAGTGTGAGAAATTAGATGCAGTCTTCCTCGCCATGTTTTAACGGGCGCACCCGCTTTTTATTTCCATTAGCGGTAATAATCTTTTTTCTCTCCTCGTCCCGATCAATCTGGGCACAAGCGGGTGATGCTGAAAGGGGTAGGAAGGCGTGGCGCGCGGAGTGTCGCGGATGTCACACGATCGAGCAGAACTATCTCGGCCCGAAGCATCGTGGATTGATTGGCCGCCGCGTTGGAAAGATAAAGGGCTTCAATTTTTCGCCCGCGCTTACGAAATCAAGCTTGGTGTGGGACGCCGATTTGCTCGAAAAGTGGATTGCAGATCCGGAACAGGTCGTGAAGGGGCAATGGATGGGCTACCGCGTGGATTCCGCGAGAACGCGAGCGGATCTGGTCGCGTATTTGGCGACGCTCAAATAGCGTTGGTGAACGCGAACAACGCGTGAGTAACGAGCGGTAGCGCAGGCGCGTGGATAAAAACAAAGTGTGACTGTATCTCTGCTCCGGAACGTCTTCTCCTCCCGTTCCGGAGTTTTTTCTTTTCACACTCATCCAAACAAGGTGACGGCGCGTAAATCGGATACATCGCGTTGCTCACGCCGAGCAGCGTCATAATCGGATCAATGAATCGCCATGCCGATGCTCACTGTTGCCGCCATGCCCCGCACTAACGCGAATGCGCAGCGTGCACTGCTGCCCGCAGCGCACCTGCAGGCGGGTGCAGATTTGAACGCCGATGCGCCTGCGCTGGAGACTCACGTTGCCGAGGCGGCGCGCGATCAAGAACTGGTTGCGCTAGTTTCAACCAGTGCCTCTGGCGATGCTCGCGCGTTTGAGGCTTTTTATGAGCGAACGATTCATTACGCGTTCGCCGCTGCGCGCCGCATCGTGGGTGACGCGTATGCCGATGATGTGCTCGCAGAATCGTATTTCCAAGCGTGGCGTGATGCATCGCGGTATGACGCTACACGCGGCAATCCGATTGCGTGGATTGTCACCATCGTTCGCAGCCGGAGTTTGGATCGTCTGCGGCAAGAAAGCTTGCGTCACGGTGGCCTGTCGGGTGCGCCCGATTTCGACTTTGCTGCGATGGAAGAGCGTACATTGCCCGGCCCGGATTCCCTCATGGAACATGTGCAGGCGAAGAGTGCGCTCCATACGGCAATGGCAGCACTTTCTGCCAACGAGCGTTGGTGTTTGGGGCTCGCTTACTTCCGCGAACTCTCGCATAGCGAAATCGCTGCGACCACGGGCTTGCCGCTCGGAACCGTAAAAACACTCATCAGCCGCGCGCAACAAAAACTGCGCAATGTACTCATCGCACACGTTGCGCGCGCGTAACGCATCACGCAACTGCCCTATGAAATCGAAACCTAATCACCTCACGACACATGCGCCGAGCGCGACTGACGTTCAGCCCGCCTCGCACGCGCTCGACGCCGATATCGTTCACGCGATCGACAGCGCGCCGGTCCCTGATATTGCCTCCGCCACAACCATTCATCGCGTGCGATCAAAGATGCTCGCAAACATTGCAGAGGACGCCGTAATCGCGCACACCACTGTGCACGCGCATGAAAACACGTGGCAGCCGTTTCTAGATCGCATTGAATTCAAGTTGCTCAATCACGTAGCGGGCGTTGCATCGTATTTGCTGCGTCTTCAACCAGGCGCCGTACTGCCCGCACATCGCCACCCGATTGATGAAGAATGTATCGTGCTCGAAGGCGAACTTCGTATTGGTGAACGCCTGGTGCTCAAAGCAGGCGGCTTTCATCTCGCGCGCAAAGAATTGCCGCATGCAGACATCACGACTGACTCAGGCGCAGTGATTTTTTTGCGGGGTGCGATGCCTTCGCGTGAGCACACGCTGGTGGCTGCGCGATAGCGACACCGCCTGCGCAGGCGCGCTAGTGCGTCATCGCGTCCAGAAGCTTGAGCACTCATTCGTCTCGATGGCAGAGCGGGGCGTCGAAATCAATCGCATCGAGCGCGCTTCTCGCGCCGCCCGCAACTACTCGCTTGGCTGTACGTCGACCCTAAGGTTTACGGCAGCGGTGTAGGTACAGCTCTGATTCGTGCGGCGCTCGCAGAGACGATGACCTCCCTCTGCGCTGACGTTCTTGACGGCAACGCAGCGGCGATCGCGGTCTATCGCAAAGCTGGATTCGAGATTGTCGGACACAAGAACGGTCAAATGCCTGGCAACGAGGACTTCAGCGTCTCGGTCACCCTCTTGCGGCACGCGGGTGCGGCCCAACCCATCATTCAGCCGGAGTGACGACGGCAGGCCGCCACGCCCGGTTAACTCCAACGTTGGCGTCAATAATGAGTACTACTGCGCGTGCCGCGTCTGAGGCTGCTGCTTGGGCTTTTGTTGGGGTGCTTCTGGCGATTGGCTCTTTCTTTTTCTTTGGACGTTTGAGTGTGCCTATCGGGTGCTTTGCAGTGATCGCCGCAGCGCTAGCGATTGTTGGGAGTGTCACTGGTTGTGGTGCGGTCGCGGCTTTGGTTAGGTTGCGCGTTCCCGGCAGGCGCCTGGTGCTGGGCGTGAGACGCGGAGCGGCCGTAGCTGTTCTCGTCGCAGTAGTTGTTGCTTCAGTGAGTGCTACTTTCACATTCGGCCCGCTTGGCTCTCTCGATAGCCTGTTCGCGCAGCTGGGATACACAGTTCTATTTGCCGGAGGTCCTTTCGCCGTTCTTGGTGCCGTGCTCGGTTGCTGGGTGGAGAGACAACTGTTCGGCTTCTATGGCGCGTAGCTATCCATACCGCCGTGCTTGCTCTGTGGACGTCGTCGCTCGCTTAGCCCGAACGATCTAGCAGCTCCACCAATGAGCGCAACTTACTTGCAAGGCGTACCACCTGGTCCATTGCAGATAGCAATCGTAGGCAAAGATCCGTTTCCGTCGGCGCGAACACAGATCCGGTTTTGTAAGGCAAGTTGGAAGGAATAACTCGCCCACAACTGTTCTGGACGCTACGTTCTCGAATCCCTGGGGGTAATGCTTTCTGAGGCGGACGCGACGTACGAAACTCGTAGTGAGTTGTTCGAAGTTTTGCGCAGCGTCGGAATAGTCTTCTTGAATGCCTCATACACACAGGTCGGTGGTACGATCATGCGCTCGAAGCACCAGCCTTTTCTAGTCGACGCACACTGCATAAATGTTCCTTTCTTGCGGGCAGCCAAGAGCGTCATCTACTGCGGGGAGGCATGGAAGATCAGTTGGATTGACCAAACCTTGCGAGTGGAACGCAGCGTTCATCCTGACGTTAGGAACAAGCACAACCCGCGCACTGAGCAAAGATGGAAACAGTCTTGGGGGGCGAACGTGCTTTTCAACCGACTGGGTTTAGTCCTTCCATCGAGAGAACAAGCAACGGCAAGTCGGTAGTTGTTCTCTCACCCCAAACGTTGGAGTCCACCCAAATGCAATTCACGCTCTTCCCGCTTTCAAAACCGCAACTTGCGCTGCTGGCGGTTTCGCGAGAGCCTGAGGAGCTTCAGCCACTTGCCGAACAGGGGGCGATGCCTCCGTCTTTCGCGGCCGCAAGATCGTTGCGCTTGGCCGAGTCGGGTAATAACCCGACCTGGGCATCTATGTTTCTCATCATCCGTAGCACGGATTCAAGATTTGTTGGTGCCTGCGGCTTCAAAACGGTCCTGACCAACGGGCGCGTTGAAGTTGGATACGGTGTCTCCCCCGCAGCTAGAGGCCAAGGAGCTGCAACTGGGGCGTTGAAGCTACTCTCACGCTTCGCCTTTGATGCTGGGGCGGGCGAGGTCATGGCAGAGGTCTTGCCAAGCAATCTCTCGTCTACTCGCGTCGTGGAGAAGGCGGGATTTGCCTTGGTGGGCTCGCGTACGGACGAAGACGATGAGTTTGTTCATCAGTGGCTTCTTCGTAGCGAGGCCTAGCCCTCAGTCAGGCCCAACCCCAACGGCAACGTATCAGAGCCGCACAGTGCGTGCTACATTGTTCGCAGCCTCGTCCCGACGGCTTCCCGTCTGGGTCCGGCTTCGCTCACATGTGAGGCGTCAGAATGCAGCGATTACCGCAACTACTGGCTGAAATGACCGATGATTGAGGCTGCGGTCTGGGTGGGCGCTGCGCTCAGTTGTGCTACCCACTTGCGGCGCTGCACTGGTTCGGCTATCGGTCCTGGAAGAAAGCGACTGCGACGATTGTTCGGTACGAGGACGATCCGACCCCTTCAGCAGATCAAGGTACCCTTAGAGTGCCAGTCTTCGTTTTCGAGGCTGCGGATGGTCAACGCATTGAGGCAACCGATCCCGTCTTCACTAACCTGAAGCACCACATCGGAAGCACTGTATCTATCGTCTACCCGCCAGCCTCGCCGAAACACGCTCGCTTTGCGAGTAATCTGTACACCCTGCAACTGCTAGCCGGAAGCATCGGCCTGCTCATGCTTCTTGTTGGATTGCTCGCCGGACGCTGAAGTCTTACTCGTAGCGCAATCGGCCAATCGTCGATGCCGGGTTGACTCAGGTTTTCTGCTCCAAAGGAGAAATGTCACATGCGCACTAGCACTTGGTACTCAGGCTTCGCCAAGTCGGCTGCACACTTTTGCGGTCGCCCAAGAACGTTCTCGCTCGCGGTAGCGGTCATCGCGATCTGGCTCATTACCGGCCCGATCTTTAGTTTCAGCGACACCTGGCAACTCGTTATCAACACAGGAACGACGATCATCACGTTTCTCATGGTGTTCTTGATTCAGAACACACAAAACCGCGACACTGAGGCAATACAGATCAAGCTCGATGAGTTGATCCGGGCGACGAACGGCGCCCACAACGCCCTTCTTGACCTCGAAGAACTAGAGGAGGATGCGCTCGAAGCCTTCCGTAAGAAGTATCAAGTGCTCGCCGCATCCGCTCGCAAAAACCTTGATCGCGGCGACAAAGACACTGATACGCCTGAGCCGTGAGCGCAATCCTTCTGAGGCCCAAGCCTGCTTGTGCGGACTCCCGCCGAAGTTGAGCCGTGGAGCTCCGCCCGCCGAGACTCGCTGAGATTTGAAAGAGCATGTGGAGGCGACTATGCCGTGGCAGATTAGAAAAAATTGCCGGCGTGACGATCTCAGCTTAATAAGCTCACCAAATCTCCCGCTAGACTTCTCGGGTGACTCTGGAATGACTGAGGAGCGCCGCGTTGCTCGCTGACCGTTTTTTTCACGTGATAGTGTGTCTCGTACTGGCGCTTTCTGCGTTAGCTGCGGCGCACGGCGCGGCGCAAACAGGTTCCGCCCAAGCTGCAGGTGAACCGTCCGCGCTCCCGTGGAGCTCCGAATATTTTGATGGCGACGCGTCCTGTACTGAACCCGCCACCGTTTGGGATGCCGCGAATGCGGCGAAGTGGAAGCCCCTCAGTTTGACGCGCACGGCATCGCCCGTTGTCCACGCCAGCGCGCTTTGGATTCGCGTGTCTCGGTCAGACCACCCGGAGCTCGCCCAAAGTGGTGTCGCTGCGTTTTCATTTTTCCGCCCCACGACCGTTTACTACGGGCTAGAGAGTGATTTTTCAGTCGCTGCAACACCCGATGCGCGGTCGGGACAGCGCCGCAACCCGACGCTGTTGAACCCGACCGTCATCGATCTGCCCGAGCCGTGGCCCGCGGGCCAGCCGTGGTACGTCTGCGTGGCCTCCAAACAAGAGGTCAGTAGCCACGCCATTTCACTGCAACCCACGGCCGCGCATCGTGAGGCGACGCTTCAGCGCGCACGTTGGGTCGTGGCGTGTTTCGCCGTCATGTTCACGATGATGTTGTCCGCCATCTTTTTCGGTTGGACATTGAAAGATCGGGTGTACTTACTCTATGTCGGCCACGTCGCGGCGTTCATGGTCTTCCAGGCGGTACGCAATCAAATGGTTCCAAACGCCATGATTTCTTGGGCGTGGATCGCGAGCTTGATTGGCTCCGGTTTGTCGGTGTTGTTTGCGTGGCATTTTCTGTCGGTATTTATGATGGTTGATCGGAAACTGCCGCGCGTGGACCGGTGGTTGCGCAGGTTCGCGTGGGGAGGGCTTGCATCGGCTTGCGCGTTACCGGTCACCGTGTCGCTGCTGGGGCGCGCGCACCTGGTAACCGATTCCGTACTTGCGGTGATGAACGCGCTGACTGTGATCGTCTGTGCGGGCGCACTGGGCGCCGTGGTCTACCTCACATGGAAGCGGCAACGCTTCGCGGGTTATATGTTGATTGGCTGGACGCCATTGTTCGTCGTCGCTGTGATGTCGGCGGTGGAAGTCATTACTGGCGCTGCACAACCGATTTGGGGGCGATGGGTGCTCCCTGCTGCGGCGTTCGAAGCCCTGGTGCTCTCTTTCGGTATGGCCGCGCGCACGCTCGATCTGCGCAACGAACGCGACCTTGCGCGTCGCTCCGCCGAGATTGACCCACTCACCGGTGTGCTCAATCGGCGCGGCGTATTCAACCTTCTCGAACAGCTGCAAATGGATGTCGCTCACACTGAGCGCCGCCACGCGCTCCTCTACTGCGATCTCGATTTTTTCAAACGTATCAACGACCAGCACGGCCACGACGCCGGGGACGCTTGCCTGCAACACTTTGTCGCCTGCGCGCAGGCGGTGTTACGCAGCGAAGACGCCGTTGGCCGCATCGGTGGCGAAGAATTCGCCTTATTGCTTAGTGCGCAAGATGAAACGCAAGCGCTTGCCGTGGCTGAACGGTTGCGCGCGAAACTCAACGCGTCGGCTGCCACTTGGCGCGACACCGTGATTCCATTCACGGCAAGCATCGGAATTGCGTTCATCGACGCGCAGACACCATTTGCGGTTGCACTTTCGAACGCAGATGCGGCGCTTTACCGTGCGAAAGACGGCGGGCGAGATCGTGTGTGTTTGGCCTAGCGACATCGCTCGTTAGTGTGGACGCGTCTACACAGTGTCTGCCGCCGAACCATTCATCGAGGCGAACGCTTGCGCCGAAATCTGAGTACACTGGGGTGACTCGCGGCAGCTGCCGCTGAAATCACGTCTTCAACGTCAGGCCTCGCAGGGCACCCTTGGTGGAGTCCCTATCAGTGTCAAAGACCATTCGCGCCGCTCTCGTTTATTTCGCAATCGTGCTCGGCACAGGGTTCGTGCTCGGCATGTTTCGCGTGCCGGTACTTGTTCCGCGCATCGGCGAACGCTGGGCGGAGCTTGCAGAGATGCCGATCATGGCGGCTGTGATCTTTTTCGCTGCTGGGTATGTGCTACGACGTTTTCCCGAGATTGCGTCACATGGCCGCTCGCTCGCCGCAGGCTTTCTGGCGCTCGCCATGACCGTGGCTGCGGAGCTAGGCCTCGCGGTGCTTCTTCAGCAACAAACACTGGTCGAGTTCATCAGCAGCAGGGACAAGGTTTCCGGTTCGGTCTATCTCGCGCTATTACTCGTGTTCGCGCTCATGCCCAGGCTTCGCTTGTCGAGCCATGTGCCAGCCGCGCCAGCGACCAAAGCGTGATCGTTCGTTGGAGAGGGGCTCCCACCGCGGTGGCGCTTGGCGCGTGCGACGATCGCTGTCATCATTCACCGCGCGAGTAACGCGCGATCTCGGCGCTGGCCCGTCAGCTCCCATGTTGTTAGGCTTCATCACGATCCAAATCTGAACAATGAACGTATTCGCCACGTTGCCGCTCCCTGAAAAGCCGACTGTGACCGCGCCTGATGGCTCCGACGTTCGGGTTCTACTTCGTTTGGCTGGTGGCAGCATGGCTCACTTTGAACTCGGGCCGGGCCGCTGCTCTTCTGCAGTGAAGCACAAGACTGTCGAGGAACTCTGGTACGTCGTAAGCGGGCAGGCAGAGATGTGGAGAAGCCAAGACGATCGGGAAGAAGTGCGCTTAATCTCCGCTGGGACGAGCCTCTCTATTCCACTTGGAACCAGCTTTCAGTTCAAGACGGTAGGATCGATCCCGTTCGCAGCGGTCGGCATCACAATGCCCCCGTGGCCAAACCATGATGAAGCAGTGCCTGTAGCTGGGCCGTGGCAAGCAACGCCCAGCAACCGATGCGACGTTGCTGAATCCGAGCCTTGGAAGAATCACGATGACTAATGCCACGCTCCACTTTTTCTGCGGCAAGGCTGGTGCAGGAAAGAGCACAAAGGCGAAAAGCTTGGCGCAAGAGCACAACGCCATCCTTCTTTCCGAAGACGTCTGGCTATCGCGACTCTACGGCGACGAAATCAGAGGCTTCGATGACTACATCCGGTTCTCGCAAAAGCTGAACACAGTCATCACGCCGCTCGTGGTCGATTTGCTTGGCTCGGGTGTTACCGTCGTGATGGACTTTCAAGCAAACACCAAGCGCCGTCGCAGTTGGCTCCGCTCCATCTTCGAAGAAGCGCGCGTCGATCACGTTCTGCATTACCTCCAGACTTCAGATCAACTCTGTCTAGAGCGCATCAGCAAGCGAAACATAGAGTTGCCAGAGGGCTCAAGCGTGCTCACGGAGGCCGTCTACTGGCATGTCACTTCGTACTTCGAGCCGCCCGAAGATGCAGAGCAATTCCAAGTCGTCACGTATCCGTCATGAACCACGCGATGTCGAATCCGAGGTCCGTTCCGGCGCAGGTTTTAATCGGCGTCTCGGGCGAGCTCGCGCTTCTCCCTTGGCTGCTTCGTAACTCCAACGCTAGGTCTTAGAATTTTTGCAGCAGAACTCCCGATGCCCGTGAACACACTTCCGATCAACACTTCATCCGTTCGGCTGCGACACATCGTTGTCGAAGAGGCCCAGCGGATGATGGAGCTAAATGGCGAACCGTCGACGCGGCGCTGGCTTCCCTCTCATGTCTATGCGGATCTTGCCGAGGCAAGCGCTCGCATGCAGTATCTGATTTCATGCTATTCGTCGCCGGGCGACCCGCGTCTGGGGCCCTACGTCTTAGCGGTGGATCACGTAGCGACTGAAGCGCTACTCGGTCACGTTGGATTCAGCCCGTATTACAGCGAAGTGGAGGTGTCCTACGCCATCGCAGAGAACTCACGCGGGCGAGGATACGGATCGGAGGCGTTGCTCCGCGGCTGCCAATGGGCTTCAGAAACCTTCCAACTGCCGAGTATCCTAGCGATCACCGAGACTGAGAATGAGCCTTCGCGTCGTACGCTGGAGCGAGCTGAGTTCGTGCACGAAAAAGACATTCTCATGCAATTCCAAGGACGCGAAGAAAAAGTCAGTCGCTACTTGTGGCTTGCGTCAGCGGAGGGAGCGCGGTGAAGGCTAGCGGTTGCTTCGAGGCGCAGCGGTTCGGCGAGGCTGCGGCTAGGCCGATACTGCGTGACTTGAGACGTTGAGTGGCGGGAACATAAGGTTGCGCACCACCACACTACTCATCGACCTCGACGGTGTGATTCGCCTTTGGTCGAAGGACTATTCAGCGCTGGAACAGGCTCACGACTTGCTTGTCGGTTCTATCCTACATGTTGCTTTTGAAAGCGTGTTGCTTGATCGTGTAGTGACTGGCCGAATCACGGACTTCGCTTGGCGGCACGAGATCTCGCGAAGATTGGCTGCGGCGAATCCATCGTCGCGCGCGCAGGAAGCTGTACTTGCGTGGTCCGCGTCTGCGGGAGAAGTAAACCACGCCGTACTCAGTCTCACGGTTCGGGCGCGTAAGCATTGCGTGGTTGGCTTGGTAACCAACGCTACCGACCGGTTAGCCACCGACTTAGCACGCCTCGGCGTCGCCGAGCACTTCGACTTCGTCGTCAACTCGAGTGAGGTGGGATGCGCCAAGCCGAGTCCGGAGATCTTTAAGCGTGCGCTAGCAATCGCCGCTGCGCGACCTGAGGAGGCACTCTTCGTAGACGATACCCTCGGACACGTTGCGGCCGCCGAATCGCTTGGCATCCGTTCTCACCACTTCAAAACAGCGGACGGTCTCGAGAATTTCATGCGGCCCTTTGGCGTTGTCGAACGTACGTCGTAGGCTCTCGCCTGAATCGAGCAGCGACGGCGCTCGCATACCTACGCGGCTTGCATCCACTTCCACAACACCGTCGTATCGAAAGCAAGGCGATGTGCCTTTTCGATAGGAGTGTGAATCATGGTCACAGTGAATCGTCGTGCGTTTTTGGCGCAGGGAACGTCGGGTGCGGTGTTGTCGGTGGCAGCGATCGGGCTACTGGCGGGGCAGTCGTCGATCGCGCGTGCGCAGGGCGGCGATGCGGCAAAAGACGTAGGCATATTGAACGTTGCGCTTGGGTTGGAGCATGAAGCAATCAATGCGTATCAGCTCGGTGCGATGAGTGGGTTGTTGCAGAAGCCGGTGCTCGATGTGGCGGTGCTGTTTCAATCGCATCACAAGGCGCATCGTGATGCATTGATTGCGACGATTCAGAAGCTGGGCGGCAAACCCGTGGCAGAAAGGGCGCTCAACGATTACGCGAAATCGTTGAATGCGGATACGCTCAAGTCGCAAACCGATGTGTTGACGCTTGCGGCGAAATTGGAGCTTGGCGCAACGAACGCGTATCTCGGCGTGATTCCTGCGTTTTCTGATCGCGGGCTCGCACAAGTATCCGCGCGGCTCGCCGCAGACGAAACCGCGCACTGGACGCAATTGAACGCGGCGCTCGGTCGCCCGTTCCCGGCGAACGCATTGTCGTTCGGCGCATAAGCGATTGCGCGTCGTGAACACCTTGAAATGGCTATGTCTTCATGCGGCAGCGTGCGCGGCCCTCGCGCTCGCTGCGAGCGCTTCGTTCGCCCAGGCAACGGGCGAAGCGAAAATCAGTGGAGACGCCAAGCGCGGCGAAGAAACCTACGCGCGCCTTTGCATCGGGTGCCACTCGATCGATCAGAACCGCATCGGCCCGAAGCATCGCGGCGTTATAGGGCGACGCGTCGGTGGCGTTGAAGACTTCAAATACTCAGACGCGCTCGCACGATCAACGCTCACCTGGGACGCCGCGCTGCTCGATCGATGGCTCGAAAATCCTGAGGCGACCATCAAAGGTCAGAAAATGGGCTTTCGAGTCAATACGGCGGCGGCCCGCTCGGATATTATCGAATACCTAAATACGCAAAAATCAAATAAATAGGTTGCTAGCCCTTTTTAATTGGTGCGTTGGGTGAAAAGGTTAATGAACCTATCTCGCCGCCAAAAGGTGATGTTGGGTCTTGCGTGAAACCCACAAACCGAGCAGCAGCGAGACGACTAACGCAATGGCTGCGCCCGCGAAAATGGCGCGAGGCATTGCGTGATCCATGAAGTATCCGAACATCGGCGCAGAAACTGCGAGGCCGGCATCAAGCCCCGAATAGACCATTCCGTACACGCGCCCGGTTGAGCCTGCGGGCGTCGCTTGTTTGATGAGCAAGTCGCGCGACGGGCCTGCCACGCCGGTGCCAATTCCTGAAAGCATGATCGGCAAGAGCGCAGCCTTGCCGCTTAACAAACCCAAGGCGGCGAGCGTCAACATCGCGGCCGAAAATGCGAGCGAAACCGCAATCACTTGCTCTGGCCCCATCCACTTTTTGGAGACGATGTAGCCGCCACCCAGTTGCCCGATCGCGTTGAACACGTAATAACCGGTGAGCGCCGTAGCGGCGAGCGTTAAATCGATGTTGGCGATAGCGCTCAACGCAGGCGCGGAGAAGTTTTGCAGCGCCGAGCCGTTGAATGTGAGCACGAAGAAAAACGCGAAGCAGAGCCACACGGCGGGATGCTTCATGAACGCGAGCGCATGTTCATTGGTGTTACTCGCTTTTGCGATTTCTGCGCGTTCGCGAATGAGGTGTCGCGTATCGATCGCGTCGCGGAAAACAACGGCGATCGCAAGCGCCACGATCGCAAACACCATCGCCACGTAAAGCGCGTTTCTCCAGCCGAATTCATTGGCGAGCAATACCATCGCGAAGGCAGAGGTTGCGTAACCGAAGGTGCCACTCAAGCCATGCGCGCTGTACGCATGCCCGATCCGCGATGACGAGACACGCTGATTGATGATGCTGTAGTCCACCGGATGAAAAAAAGAATTTCCGAGACCCGAGAGCATCGCCGCTGCGGTAAGCATGGCGTAGCCGTTTGCATTGGCCGCGATAAGTGCTGAGAGCGCGAAGAGGGCGAGCCCACCAAATAAGACAGCGCGGGTGCCAATCTTGTCAACCACAAACCCTGCGACCGCCTGTCCCGCCGCCGAGACGACATAGAAGAGGGTTGCGAGCGCTCCGAGCTGGGTGAACGATAGGGAAAATTCCTTGGCGAGCCACGGAAAGAGCGGCGGCAATAGCAACTGGAAGAAATGCGACGTCCCGTGGGCCAGAGCGACCACCGAGATCGTCGTTGCATCGGCGCGGAAGCTCGCGCGGTCAAGAGAAAGAGATTCTGCGTTCACCACTTAATTATTGCTTTTCTGCGCGGATTGACAGCACAAGAGATAGCGCGACTATCGCTGCGCCAACGAGCCCTAACCAATGTATGCCAACTTGTGCCGAGGTGAGGGCGCCGATCGAAGTGCCGATGGCCTGCCCGGAATAGATCATCGTGGTGTTGAGTGAGATGCTCGCGCCCGCGAGCGCAGGCGCCGCCGTGGCGAGCCTTGCCTGCTGCGACGAGTTGCTGGAAAACGTGCCGAGCCCCCAGATGAAGCATGCGGCGAAAAAAGCAAGCGCGACACCTTGCGTAAACGTGATGGCGATCATCCCCGCCAGCATGAAGCTGAGCGCGATTCTCAAGTTCGATGCCGCGCCGTGGCTCGCAATGCGTCGGCTTGCCCAAATATTTCCCGTGACGCCTGCAAGTCCGACGATGAGAAGCACCAAAGTGAGCATGCTCGCGTCGCCACCGATTTGTTCGTGAACGTAAGGCGCGATGAACGCGAACACGGTGAACTGCCCCGACGAGTAGGCGACCGTTACGAGCAAGATCGCGATCAACGCGGGGTGTTTTGCCACGGCCATCCATGCGTCTTTTGAAAGCCGCATGCCAACGAGCTTTTTCGGAACCACGCGAAGCACCCAAATCACACCTGGCACACAGAGCAGCGCGAAGGCAAGAAACGTCCAACGCCAGCCGATGTGTGCGCCGAGCCACGCACCAAGCGGTGCACCTGCGACTGAGGCGATAGACCATCCGACGAAGATGGACGTAATGGCTGAGGCGCGTCGCTCCGGGGCGAGCGCCAGGTTGAGCGTTGCCGCGGCCTGTGGCGTGAAGACCGCTGCGCCCAGCAATCCGCAGGTTCTTGCGACGATCAGCCAAAAGAGATTAGGCGCAAACGCGGCGGCAATGTGGCCCACGACGTAGAGGGCCAGCGAGCCGCACAGTAGCGCGCGGCGATCAATCCGCGACGTCATCGTTGCGAGCACGGGCGCGCCGATGCCAATGGCGATGGCGGAGACGGTGATCATCAGCGAAGCCTGTTGCGCGCTCACTGAAAGATCGTTCGCGATCACCAGCAACAAGCCGGGCGCGAGCATTACACCCGTGCCGATCAAGAAATTGCCAAAAAGGAATGCGGCAATCACCGCGCGTTCGCGAGACGCAGAAAGGTATTGGGGGGCGGCGACAGTCATTCAATGCGCAATCGGCATGTTCGGGCGCATGGATCGCGCTCGCATGGGACTGCTTTTTTCTTGGATTCGATAAGCTTACACCTATGAACTCATCTGCACTTCGCACCCGCTCCGGCGGACAGCTCATCGCCGACCAATTGATCGTTCACGGCTTCGATACCGCCTTTGGCGTACCCGGTGAAAGCTATCTCGGCGTACTTGACGGGCTCTATGCCCACGACGACAAGTTTAAGTTTGTTATCTGTCGCCAAGAAGGCGGCGCGGCGTTCATGGCGGAGGCGTACGCGAAGCTCACTGGCAAGCCCGGCGTTTGCTTGGTGACGCGCGGGCCGGGTGCGACCAATGCTGCGATTGGCGTGCACACCGCGTTTCAGGATTCTTCGCCGATGATTTTGTTGGTCGGTCAGGTCGGTAACGATTTCGTTGAGCGCGAAGCGTTTCAGGAGATCGACTATCGCCGCATGTTTGGCCCCATGGCGAAATGGGTGGCGCAGATTGATGATGCGTCGCGCGTGCCGGAATACATGGCGCACGCGTTTCAAACGGCCACCAGCGGCCGCCCCGGCCCGGTGGTGCTCGCCCTTCCGGAAGACATGCTTTCCGCGACCGCAAGCGTTGGCGACGCTCGCGCGTATACAAGCGTGCAGGCGCACCCGAGCGCGGCGCAGGTGGCGCGCGTGCATGACATGCTCGCGAACGCGGAGCGGCCATTTGTGATCGTCGGCGGGCACGGCTGGACGCGAGAGGCAGCGAAGTCGTTTCGCGAATACGTCGAAGCGATGGGCTTGCCGGTGGGCTGCGCGTTTCGTTTTCAAGACACGTTTGATAACAGCCACCCGAATTACGCGGGTGACGTCGGCATTGGTCCGAATCCAAAACTTGCTGCGCGAATCAAAAACGCAGATGTCGTGCTTTCAATCGGTGTGCGCTTAGGTGAAATGACGACCTCGGGCTACACGCTCTTCGATGTGCCGGTGCCGAAACAAAAACTCATTCATGTTCATAGCGATGTGAATGAACTGGGGCGCGTGTATCAAGCGGAAATGATGGTTGCGAGCGGAGTGAATGAATTTGCCGCTGCGCTCGGACACCTCCCCCACCGGGAGAGGTCGCCCGCGTCGCCAGCATCGGCGCGGGTGAGGGAAGTCGCCGAAGCCCACGAAACGCTCGCCGCCTGGCAATCCGAACCCCCCCTCTACAAAACCCGAACAACACCTGCCAAGCTAAACCTCTGGCAAGTCGTGCAAACGATCAAGCGCCTTGCCCCGAAAGACACAATCATCACCAACGGCGCAGGCAATTTTGCAACCTGGGCGCATCGCTTCTTTCCGTATCAAGGCGTTGAGCATTGCGGTAAGTCGCAACTCGCACCAACGAGTGGCGCGATGGGCTACGGCGTACCCGCTGCGGTGATGGCCTCCATCGTTGCGCCGGATCGCACCGTGATCAACTTCGCAGGCGACGGCGATTTCATGATGACATCGCAAGAGCTAGCAACAGCCATGCAGTATGGCAGCGCACCGATCTTCATCGTGTTTAACAACGGCATGTACGGCACGATTCGCATGCATCAGGAAAAACATTTCCCCGCACGCGTGTACGGCACGGCGCTTAAGAATCCTAACTTCGCGAAGTTTGCCGAGTCGTTCGGCGCGAGCGGCGTGCAAGTGGCAAGCAATGCGGAATTCGACGAAGCGTTTGCGAAAGCGCTCGCACACACGCGATCAACCCGAACGCCCGCGCTGATCGAACTTAACGTTGATCCACAGGATTTAACGCCCGGCGCGACTTTGGATGCGATCCGTCAAAGCGCTACGAAATAGCCTTTGTGTGGTAAAGTGTCTTCGACCGTTAACGGCCTAAATGGTAGGGGCTAGCGGCTCATTAGTGATAATTGTGAAAAACAAACTAATGACTGTCTAGCCCTATTAAAACCGTCATTAGCTGGCAATGGTTGATTTTTTCCTCGGCGACCTATCCGCACCGCGTATCCACTGCACCATCTGCTCGCACACTTCGTCGTCGCTGAGCAAATCCATGTGATTTCGCTCATACGCGATCCACGTGTTCTGTTCCGGAATGGCGAGCCGATGCTTGATCAAGCGATGCTTTCCGAGCGCGCTCGCGACCGGAACCAGACCATCGCCCAACACGATGTCGCGCCAGTCGCGTTTTGATTTGCCGGTTGTCGCAGCGATCGCGAAACATTGAACGTCGCGCGGCAGCGGCGTCGTGACGCGGGCGCTCGCATCGTTACTCCAATCTCGCTCCAGCACGTTTCCGTAGCGCAAATCGGTGATGCCAGCGCTCCTAATCTTTCCGAGGCGCGCGAATGGCTTTGTGTAAGGCGTGGCGCCGAGAACGATGTCGATCCAGCGACCGCCGCGTTCGAGCGGTGCGCCATGATGCGGCGTGCCCAGAAAAAACACTTGCTTCAGGTGAGCAAGCCATGCGAGCCCCGATGACCCTGCGTGCGCCATCGCGCTTCGTGAAACGAGTCCGCCCATGCTGTGCGCCACGATGATGATCTCTTCAATCGGCACTGGCCATGTTTTCGTGAGCGTTTCGAGCAAGTTTGAAAGCGTCTCACCGTTGATGGATGTGTGTTGCCCAGTGTTGTAGCGAACATAGAGCGGCGTGAAGCCGCATGCCTTCTCAATCGCCGGGCCGTGATCATGGCCCGCGCGGAGCCACTGCCGATCATTCATGCAAAGCCCATGCACGAAGAGCGCAATTTTTCCGTTTACCTTTGGGCACTGAGCGGCGAGCGGCTCGCTGAAATCAATCGGCTTCTGAGCGAAACGAATCGTCATCGGAATCGCGAGCGCGTTTTCCGTTTTCACTAGATGATCGCCGAGCACGCCGTTCAGCGCGGAGATGGCGGCATCGCGCTCGAACGAGGATTCGCGATCAGGCTGCAAACGCGTGATGGCGGAGAGGGCGACATCCAACCCACCACCCACGAAGCGCGTGACCCCGCGAACCGTGCTGTACACAAGTCCCGTCACGCCCCGCGTGCGGCCCGCTTTTTTGGCGCTTGCCATCCCAAACGGGCGCGCAATCGTTGCATGCATCGCTTCAACCAGGTCGACGATTCCGTGGGTTGCATCGATGGCGAGGCTTGCACCCGCGCGCACATCGGTGGCGTTGATGTGACGACTGAGTCCGCGCGCTGAAGTGGGTGAGTCCATCAGCCGATTGTAGGAAGGCGTTTTAGAGCGTGCTGTCTTTTCGCGCGACCTGAGAAAATGCGGGCATGACGTTTCCACAAGCTTCCCAGCGCGATCCCGCAAACTGGCGTTTCACCACTGCGCCGATGATGGAATGGAGCGATCGCCATTGCCGCGTGCTCTTTCGCTATCTCGCACCGCATGCACGCGTGTACACGGAGATGATCAACACCGGGCCGCTGAACTACGGCACAGAAGAGGTGATACGCAATCATCTTCAGTTCAGTGAGATCGAGCATCCGGTCGCGTTGCAGCTCGGCGGCAGTGAGCCCGCGCATCTGGCGGTCGCTGCGAAGATCGGTGCGGATTGGGGCTATGACGAAATCAATTTGAATTGCGGTTGTCCGAGCGAGCGCGTGCAGCGCGGATCGTTCGGCGCGTGTTTGATGGCCGAGCCGCAGCTCGTGGCGGAT
Organism: Betaproteobacteria bacterium; assembly: GCA_013298765.1. Taxonomy (GTDB): domain Bacteria; phylum Pseudomonadota; class Gammaproteobacteria; order Burkholderiales; family Casimicrobiaceae; genus Casimicrobium. Next base: position 197,297 of record JAAFJA010000001.1, on the reverse strand, counting down.
TGCGTGAAGGCGATGGTTGATGTGGTGCCGTCTTCGGTGCCGGTGACGGTGAAGCATCGAATTGGTCTCGACTACAACGAGAGCTACGAATTCGTTCGCGATTTCGTGGGCACAGTGGCTGAGGCTGGTTGCGATGTCTTCATCGTGCATGCGCGCAATGCGGTGCTCAAAGGTTTGTCGCCGAAAGAAAATCGAGAAGTGCCGCCGCTGCGGTATGACGTTGTCTCACAGCTCGCCAAAGATTTTCCGAAGCTCACCTTTGTGTTGAATGGTGGGTTGACGACGGTGGCGCAGTGTGCGAACTCCCTCACCCGCCCTGTCGGACACCCTCTCCCAGAGGGAGCGGGGAGCGTGAGCGGCATCATGCTCGGTCGCGCTGCGTATCACGATAGCTACATCCTCGCGAAAGTGGAAACCGCGCTGTATGGCACACCGCTCATCACGCGGGAAGCGGTCGTTGAAAAAATGATCGTGTACGCACGCGAGCAGGTTGCAACGACGCAAACGCATCGTCACCCCACACGCGTGCGCGACATCGCGCGGCACATGCTGGGGCTCTTCGCAGGTGAAGTCGGCGGCAAAGCATGGCGGCGCATGCTCTCAGATCCGAAATTGCTGAACGAGAACGATCCTGAGTTATTGCGCCGCGCTATGCCGTATCAGTCGGTGGGGAAAGAAGAGTTCAGCGATCACCGCCAGCCGCTACTCGATGCGATGACCGGTTGAGCGCACAAATCTGACGCATTGATGTACCCACATGCGCATGTGTCCCGCTGTCGGTTGTTTGGTGGGACGCTGCCCTCAATCTCATCGCAGCCCCGATAATGAGCGCGTGCTGATCACGCATAGCGACACGTTCGCTCATCAAACACCGACATGATCTACTCGGCGTGAGCCCACTCGCCGAACGTCTCGAATTGCCAAGCATTTTTCCTCCATGAAGACATCGTCACAACGCATCCTGAACACTTTCCTTGCCGGTCTGCTTGCCGTATTACCGCTGGTGGCAACTCTCTTACTCATCGGCTGGTTCGCGCAGTTTCTGCATCATTACCTGGGGCCTGGGAGCTGGTTCGGCGATCTGCTCTCGGTTTTTGGCTTCGGTCTTGTAGATTCCGAGCGAGTGTCTTATCTCATCGGTCTTGGCATCACCATCGTTGCGATATTCGTCCTCGGCGTGCTGGTGCGAACGGGGCTCGCGCGCGCGGGGCAAGCCGCAGTATCCGCGTTAGTGAAGCGGATTCCGATCGTGCGAAACGTGTACGACGTGGTGACATCGCTTGTGGACCTCGTTGCGCAAAAGGACAGCGACAAGCTCAAATCGATGAGTGCAGTGTGGCTTCACTTTGGGGGTGTGGGGGGATCGGCCGTCCTCGGGCTGCTGTCTACAAAAGAGCCCATTCGCATCGGCGAGCTGTCTTACCTTGCGGTCCTCGTTCCCACCGCGCCCGTGCCCATCGGTGGCGGCTTGCTCTACGTGCCGGAGAGTTGGGTGGTGCCTGCAGATATCGGCATGGAAGCCGTGACGAGCATCTATGTTTCGATGGGCGTGACTTCAGCGCAGTACCTTCCCATTGCCGAACGCGTTGCGGAAAACGTAGGCCACGCCGTCGTGAAGAACGGCGCGGCTTCGGGGTAGGCCGGCTGCGCCATTAACCGGCGCGGAGTCAGCGCCGACGCGCTACTCGTTTCCTCGGGATGAAATTAGCGCGCTAGCCCAAATGAAATCAAGGCTAGCTGCCGATAATCGTTCATAAAAATATCAAAGTAAAAAGCTCACTCGCCTTGTTGTTATCTGGGCTAGCGTAAGAGAGCTGTCAAGCGTCGCTACGCTTTAGTCGATCTTTAATCCAGTCTTCTTGACGATGCGCTCCCACGTCGCTTGTTCTCGCTTCACAAACGCCGCGAATTGCTCGGGTGTGCCGCCGCCAGCGCGAGCGTCGTCTTTCTGAAAGCGTGACGTGATCGCACTGGTTTTCAACGCCTGATCGGTCGCTTGCGCTAACTTGTCGATGATCGCCTTCGGCGTTTTTGCGGGCACCAAAATGCCGTACCACTGTGATGTTTCAAAGTCTTTGTAGCCACTTTCGGCAACCGTTGGCACGTCAGGTAATGCGGCCATGCGATCGTGTGATCCAACGCCGAGCGCGCGCAATTTGCCCGCTTTGATTTGGCCCATGAGTGCGGGTGCGCCAGTGAACGTCGCCTGCACGCGACCGCCGAGCATGTCTTGCAACATTGGCCCGGTGCCTTTGTAGGGCACATGCGTGAGATCGATACCCGCTTCGGCCATGAAGTATTCCATCGCTAGATGGCCGGAAGAGCCATTGCCTGCTGAGCCGTAAACCATCGCGTCTTTCTTTGCCTTTGCAAGCGCAACAAACTCTTTCAAGTTCTTGACAGGCGTTTCAGGCGTGACGGCGATGATGCTTGGCACCCGCGCAAGCAAAATCACAGGTGCAAATTCTTTGTTCACATCGTACGGATGCTTTGGCATCGCATACGGATTCACCGCCATCGTACCCACGTGACCCATGATGATCGTATGCCCATCGGGATCGGCCTTCATCACCTCTTGCATCGCGATGATGCCCGCGCCGCCCGGCTTGTTTTCAACGAACACCGTCTGGCCGAGGATGGTTGAAAGCTCCTGCGCCACTGATCGCGCAACAATTTCACTCGTGCCGCCTGGCGCGAACGGCACGACAAATCGAATCGACTTCGTGGGCCAGGTTTGGGCATGCAGCGTTGCCGCCAAACAGGTCACACTAACGAACGCTGCGGCGATACGCACAGCTGTCTTATTGAAGGGGTTCACGCTGATCTCCTCACTTATCTTTGGATTCATGCACGGGGCATTAGGCTGCCACGCTACCCCAAATCCTAGCGCTAAAAGATGCCGCGATGCTGTCCGCCATCAACGGGGATGTTTGCGCCGGAGAGCCAGCTCGCCGCATCGGACGCAAGGAAGACGACAACGTTTGCGATCTCTTCTGGGCGTCCCAGGCGTTTGAACGGGATGCCGTTTCGCACTGCTTCATACACAGGATCGTTGGCCAGTTTTCTCTCTTCCCACGTTCCGCCAGGGAATTCCACCGATCCCGGCGACACGCAATTCACCCGAATGTTCTTTGGCGCAAGCGTGAGTGCCATCGATTTCGAGTGCGAAATCATCGCGGCTTTCATCGCCGCGTAGGGAATCGCGCGCGTCGTGCCTTCCATGCCGCTGATCGATGAGATGTGAATGATCGCGCCGCCGCCGCGCGCGACGATCCATGGCGTGACCTGTTGTGTTGCGCGCACCGCCGCCATCATGTCCACATCGAATCCGGCTTTCCAGCCCGCTTCGTCGTCGCTCATGCCGAAGCCCGACGGATTATTCACCAACACGTCAACGCCACCGAGCGCCGCGTTCGCTTCGTCAAGAAACTTTGCGAGCGCATCGGCATTGCCCACATCGCACGAGGTCGCAAACGCTGACACGCCTTTCGCGAGGATTTCATCACGCGTGCGGGTAAGCGCATCCGCACCGCGCGCGCAGATCGCCACGTTCGCGCCTTCATCCGCGAACGCCAGCGCAATCGCACGCCCGATGCCGCGTGATCCGCCAGTGACGATCACGTTCTTGTTTTTGAGTTGAAGATTCATCGCGATCAGACCGAAAATTCTGTCAAGTGATTGAAAACATGCATCGCGTGTGCCGCGGCATATTGCGTCTTGTCGAGCGCGCTATACGCGAAATGCGGCTTGAGCGCGCCCGAGAATTGGTCGAAATCGTTGAGTGACTTCAACAACCGATCAAGCGCCGCGTCTTGGTTGCCGTTCGTCGCAAGAACGGGCGCACCGGGAATCGGCTCCGTCAAACCATGCGTCATCGCGCCCTTCGACTGAAACACCGCAAACGCAACTGCGCCCGCCGTCGACTGGAAGAGGGGCGACTTCGATTGCGGAAAGCCCGTCATCGAATAGTCAATACTCTGCGCCAGATGCTCAAACACTTGCGCAGGCGTCCAGCCGCCAGTGTGCTTGATCGCTTTGCCTTTGAGCAGCGAGAGTGCGTCGGTCGCCGAGGCAACCGTCAACGCGCGTGAGCCGCTCGGCAACGCGAGCCAACCGCCCGCGCCAACGACAACGACGCCAGCGCCGAGGGTGGTGAGTGTGGTTCTTCGATTCATGGAGTATTGATTCGTGGTGCAGGCTTCACCTTTGGCGCGGGGCGCTTACGCGCAGGCCAAAGATCGTAGTCAAGCTGCATGCCGAGCCACACCTCAGCGCGACCGCCGCGATCTACCCCGAGCCACGCTTCGATACGTCGCGCCATCTCTGGCGAAATCGCAGCATGCTCATTGAGTACACGGGAGAGTGCGGGACGCGTTACGCCAAGCTGGGACGCTGCATCAGTGACGGATAGTCCGAGTGCGGGCAAGACGTCTTCGCGCAGCGTCGCACCGGGGTGAGAGGGATTGGTTTGTCGCATCATGAGTTTTGTCCTTTATCTCGCAAATGCGCTATCAGTGGTGGATGAAGTCTCGCGTGTTCACCCCACATCGCTTTAGGTTTAGGCAGCTCTGCGACGTACGAACTTCACTTCAAGCTCATACCCCACTGCGTCGGCGTATCGTTTAAGCGTCGCAAGCGATGGTGCGTGTTTACCTGCGGATTCAAGGCGCGAGATGGCGCTCTTCGTTGTCCCCATTCGTTGCGCTACTGCGTCTTGCGTTAAGCCTGCTTTGGCGCGCGCACGAAGCATTTGATTCACCAGAGCATATTCCGGCGCAAGCGCTTCGTAGGCTTCGGTGAAGCCTTTGCGTTTCTTTGCATTGGTAAGAAACGATTTGTGGTCGTGAGCCACGGGCGAAAATTTCAAATCACTCATCGAGCAACTCCTTTAAGCGTTTGCGCGCAAGCTTTAGTTCGCGATCCGGTGTTTGTTGCGTTTTCTTGATGAAGGCATGCAATACGATCACGCGCTTGCCCAACATAAAGCAGTAAAAGGCGCGGCCGATTCCGCTTTTTCCGCGCGGGCGAAGTTCGAACAACCCGTTGCCAAACGCGCGCGAGTGCGGCAGACGTAAATTCGGTCCGTGCTCCATGAGCAATTCAATCAATCGCGCGTAGTCCGCCAGAACATCCACCGACCACGATTCGATTTCCTCGAGTACCTTCGGGTGGAAATACTCGATTGAGAAGCTCATGGGCGAATGTTAGCAAAAATGTGAACCTTAGGTGCCGAAAGCGCTAGCGAATAGTAGGGGGTACCCACCCTACGCATTCACGTGTGTGCGAAGCGGGTTATTCATTCGAACGTAACTTGGATCCGGCGGACGCGTAAACCGTCATAGTCAACTTGCAGTCGGTCAATGCTCGATGAACGCCCTTGGTCGAAAGGTTCCCGTCTCGCGCAAGATCGACCAGTCTGTAAGATTTTCGTCCAGGCCAAGCGCGACGTGCCATTTTCAACGCGCAAGAGACTGGATTGTCGATGGTGAGACCAAATTGGGCGCTTGCATTGCGCAGAAAAGCCATATCGAAGTCAGCGTTAAACGCTACGAGGCGATCATCTTTGCAAAAATCAAGGAACTCGTTGAGTGCAGACTCGAGCGATTTTCCTTCGCTTGCCAAAAGATCATCGGTTATGCCTGTAATCGATACGATCTTGCTTGGCAGCTTGCGGTTTACCCTGACGAGCGTTTGAAAGGTATCGTGCAAGTTGGAGTCACGCTTTACCCTGACTGCACCGATTTCGATGATCTGGTGTTTGGTCGGATCGAGGCCAGTTGTTTCAAGGTCAAAAACAACGAATTGCGCTGGCAAAACGGAGAGATCTAGTGGTTTCGGAGAGCGAAATTTGAAATATAGCCAAACAACCAGACCGATTGCGAAAAACACTAAGACAAATTCCATGCCACTGCCCTCGCACATTGCCGAAATAACTCGTTGCAAGGATACGCCAGAGCGCCAATTGACTGATCTTGCACCAGCGCAGGATCAGTCCCCGTACACGCTTCGACTTGTGTGAATTCGCATGAGTTAACGGCGCACCCTACCATCTCCCATGAGGTCGGTTCATAGTTCGACACGCTCACCACGAACCGTGGCAACAACTACCGATAAACCGGAAATCGCGAACAAAGCGCAATCACTTGCTCACGCACTTTCGCAATCGTCGCTTCATCTTGCGGGTTCTCAAGCACGTCCGCGATGAAGTTACCCACCATCCGTGCTTCGACTTCTTTGAATCCACGCGTGGTGAAGGCCGGTGAACCTAGGCGAATACCCGACGTAACCATTGGCTTTTCCGGATCGTTCGGGATTGCGTTTTTGTTGCAGGTCATGTGTGCGGTGTGCAGCACGTGTTCGGCTTCTTTGCCGGTGATTTTCTTGGCGCGAAGATCAACGAGCATCAGGTGCGATTCGGTGCCGCCAGAGACGATGCGAAGGCCGCGCGAGACGAGCGTTTCCGCGAGCGCCTTCGCGTTCTTGAGCACTTGTTCTTGATACGTTTTGAACTCAGGCTTGAGCGCTTCGCCGAACGCAACCGCTTTCGCTGCGATCACGTGCATGAGCGGGCCGCCTTGCAGGCCGGGGAACACGGCGCTGTTGAATTTCTTTGCGAGGTCTTCGTCGTTGGTGAGGATGATGCCGCCGCGTGGGCCGCGAAGTGTTTTGTGCGTGGTGCTGGTGACTACATGCGCGTGTGGCATGGGGTTTGGGTACACACCGGCGGCGATCAAGCCTGCGTAGTGCGCCATGTCAACCCAGAGATACGCGCCGACTTCATCGGCGATTTGGCGCATCTTCGCCCAGTCCCATTGCAGCGAGTACGCTGAGCCGCCGCCGACGATCATCTTCGGCTTCACTTCATGCGCTTTGGCGCGCATCGCGTCGTAATCGATTTTCTCTTCAGCAGTAAGGCCGTAGGCCGTCGGCTTGAACCATTTGCCGCTCATGTTGAGCGCCATGCCATGTGTGAGGTGACCACCTTCTGCGAGTGAGAGACCGAGGAAGCTGTCGCCCGGTTGCATCATCACGAAGTAAACCGCTGCGTTCGCTTGCGCGCCGGAGTGCGGTTGCACGTTGGCGAACTTTGCGCCGAAGAGTTGTTTGATGCGCTCAATGGCGAGCGTCTCGGCTTGATCAACATATTCACAGCCGCCGTAGTAGCGACGACCGGGGTAGCCCTCGGCGTATTTGTTGGTGAGCTGCGAGCCTTGCGCTTCCATCACGGCTTTGCTCGTGTAGTTCTCGGAGGCGATGAGCTCGATGTGATCTTCTTGACGCTGGTTTTCTCTCTGAACAACCGCGAACAAATCGGGATCGACTTGTGCAAGGGAGGAGACAAAAAATTCTGGGCGTGCGTTCATGGGCAATTTTCCTTTGCGATCTTTGCAGACAATGCAGTTCGGCACGGAACACTCTCGATAGGTGTTCTGTGCATGCCCAGGCGAACGGCGGGAGTTGCGTGCGGATCGATTCGTGCGGTACAGGCGATCAAAGAAATTCACGATAGCCTAATGACGAAAACCACTTCACACAACAGCGCGCTTCCTGAGGGTGACTCCCTCTAATGCCGTGGCAATTTGCCCGCAGCACTACGCCAGTTACGCGCTTCCCAACATTATAAAAAGTAGCGACTTCAGCCGCGAGCTAGATTACGGCTATTTCCTCAATAAATTAAGGGTGTAGAAGGAAAAAAGAAGTGAGAGCAACAAAATTTATTTATTCGCTCTAGCCCTTATTTAACCAAGCATCGACTACCAAAGTTTAATCGACGAAAGCGGCACGTTGTGTGCTTTCTGCTCTGTCTCTGGCGCGAAAGGCGGCGAGAAGTACCGCCATTCGCCGTCACGTGTACGAAGCGCACTCTCGTCGATGAGAATGCGGTGGGTGCAGCGATTCGATAGTTGCAACTCGGTGATGCCGCGACCCCGTGAGTCCTCTCGCGACGATGCCTGCGTTCCGCGCCGAACGCAGTTTCACCGGTCGTTATCCCAAAATTTTGTGTAAGCCGTAGAAACAGAAGATCGCCACAAACGTAGGCGGCAATGCGGCCACGAGCAGTCCACCCGCACCAATCGAATCATCGGGGAACGAGCCTTTGAGGATTGAATAACCCGCTGGATTCGGCGCGTTGGCGATGACTGTTAGACCGCCGCCGGTAACAGCGCCTGCGACCACCATGTACTTGAATTCATCCGACAAACCGGGGACGAGTGACGCAAGATATGTCAGCGCAGCGTTATCAGTCACTGCGGTGAGCGCAGTCGCGCCAAAGTACACCGCATCGGGCGACATTTTTGTGAGCAAGGGTTGCAGCCACCAAGCCTGTTGGCCGCCAAGGACCACTAAGCCAGCGAGGAAGAAGCCCACCATGAGCGCCTCTTTCAGGATCAAGCGGTCTTGAAACTTCTCGTAGGCCGTTGCGAAGCCCAAGAAGAACAAGAAGATGCCCATGAACACTGCAGCATAGTGCGCGAATACGACCACGCCTGCAAGGAAGACAACACTGATAAGGATGGCGCTCCACGGGATATCCGGCGCCGCGCGGCGTGCATTGAAGCGCACTTTAAACAAGTCTTTCGCGCAGAAAAACGTGGCGGCTGCCGCGTTGATACAAACGGCGAGCGTTGCCTCCCAGCCGAAATTGAGGAACATGAACTTTGTGTCCCAACCCCAGGTCGCCGCAACCATCAGCACCGGCGGCGCAGCGAATGATGTGAGCACACCGCCAATTGATACGTTTACAAACAACGCGCCCACCGTTGCGTATTTCGTGCGCACTGAAATGTCGGGGTCACGGAATACAAAATCTCGCAGCATGAGCGCTGCTAGCGTCATCGCAGCAGGCTCAGTAATCAGCGAACCCGTGAGCGGCACAAACGAAAGAATCAAAAAGTAAAAAAGATGCATCCGCAACGTTGCGGATACCGGAATCAAAATTGTGAGCATCCGCACAGCCCAACTCACCACGCTCACGATCGGCTTACTCGCCGCGATCACCATGATCACAAACACAAACATCGGCTCAGTAAAGTTGCGTGATTCAAGATACTTCACGGCCGGTTCTTTCCCGAGCGCGAAGAACATGTAGGTCACGAGCACCATTGCCCAAAACCCGAACACCGCCTCGACTTCACCAAGAAAATGAAAGGTTCCGGAATGGTTGGGGTAGCGATCAGCGAGCCTCTCGAATTGCTTCACGCTGAAGGTATGCAGCACCGCGACGACGAACAGGCAAAGTCCGACGAGTTGTAAGGTAGTTGGGTTCATGAGAGCTGGGGTAAAGGTCTTGTTTTATTGCGGTCTGTCATTTCGCACGGCGCGTTGAAGCTCGACCGTGACGCCTATGAATTATGGCCATAGCGAAAGGTCGCGCTCATTGATTGTCGCGCGGGAAAACCCCGCTAGAGTGTTTCGAGCTGCAAACCTAGAATCAGAAAGTTTTCGCGAGGCTTATCACAAACTGTTGACGTACACGTTAACAGTTTCAAAATTAGCACCGCGAATTTCACGATAACAAACTTTCTAAGACCTGACTCTTTTTTGATTGGAGAGACTATGCAACGTCGTAATTTTCTCGCTAAATCGGCTGCCGGTGCAGCAGCCGGTGGCGCGATCCTCGGTGCGCCAGCCGTTATTGGCCAGTCGCCAAATGTGCGCTGGCGTTTGACCTCCGGTTTCCCAAAATCGCTGGATACGATTTACGGCGCGGCAGAAGTTTTCGCGCAACAAGTCTCGAAAATGACTGGCGGTCGATTCCAAATCTCTGTGCATGCAGCCGGTGAACTGGTGCCTATGCCTGGTTTGGTCGATGCGGTGCAAAACGGAACCGTTGAAGCAGGGCACACGGCGCCTTACTACTACTTCGGCAAAAACGATGCGTTCGCGCTTGGCTGTGCGATTCCTTTCGGCTTGAATTCGCGCCAAATGACGGCGTGGATGTACGAAGGCAATGGCCTCAAGCTGATGCGTGAGTTCTATTCGGGCTATGGCTTCACCAGCTTCCCAATGGGCAATACCGGTGCGCAGATGGGCGGTTGGTATCGCAAAGAAATCAAGTCGGCTGCAGACTTCAACGGCTTGAAATTCCGCGTTGGCGGATTCGCAGGCAGAGTGTGCCAGCGCCTCGGCGCAGTGCCACAAAATATTGCAGGCGGCGAGATTTACCAAGCCCTTGAGAAAGGCACGATCGATGCGTGCGAATGGGTCGGCCCGTACGACGATCAAAAGCTCGGCTTCAACAAAGTCGCGCCGCACTACTACTATCCAGGTTGGTGGGAAGGTGGTCCACAGCTCGATCTTTACGTCAACCAGAAGGCCTTTGACGCGCTTACGCCGGAATACAAAGCAATCGTCGAAAACGCAGCTGCCTTCGCGCATACCGAAATGCAAGCTCGCTACGACGCGCGCAACCCAGCCGCTCTGAAGCAGCTCGTTGCTGGCGGCACGAAGTTGCATCGCTTCCCGAAAGACTTGATGGACAAGGCGTTCAAAGAGTCGATGGATCTTTACGCAGATATCTCGTCTAAGAATCCAACATGGAAAAAGATTTACGACGACTACTCAGCGTTCCGTCGCGAAGCCAACCAATGGTTCCGCTTCACCGAAGCAGGCTTCGATGACTTCATGCAAGCTCAGCGCCTGTAGTCAAGGCCTTGTTGGCGGGGCTTAAAGCGCCGCCTCCTAAGAACCCGCAGCGATCCTGCGGGTTTTTTTATGCGTAGTCTCGTGGTTGATGATGGCAGGTGTTTGTCGTCCCGAGCGAGGCACCCGCAACTAACCTAGCTCAAACTCTGGCGCGATTGGCGTGCATTGATCGCTTGCGGTCAATCGGAGGCACGGATTGCCACTTTTCGAGTGCTCTATGAATGGAGGGAACGGATAGCCGTGGTGGGATACTCGTCCGCATCACGGATCGCATCACCCTAAACGTCTATCGATGCGCTCTGCGCGACCCTTGCGAGCCAGTGATGTATCGTCGATGTGTTCGACAAGTGACTACGCCAAATTGCGTTCTACTGGTTCACGCGGTCTTCTCTTCGGTTAACTGTCGCACGCCACATCGCGACGTGTTCTGCGCGGCTGCGATCAATCCCAGATAGAGCGGAGGAAACGCAGAACAAGTCATGCGCGACTGAGGCAATCTTGCCGATCCACGGCAAAGCATCGTCGGAGTTGGGCGATCTGAAACCCCGAAATTCTTCAACATAGCCCCGCTATACCTCAGAATTTTGGGCTTCCAGCTCATCCCAATCCGCCGCGCGCTGCATCACGCAGACTTATTCAGCGTTTCCCTAACAAAAAGGGCGACCGAAGTCGCCCCATCTGCTTTCGAATTCAGGTGCGTCTTTACTTCTTCGCGCCTTCCTTCTTCATCTCATCCAGCAATGCTTTTGCTGGATCATCGTCTACCTTGTTTGTGCTTGGCTGCTGGGCATCATTCTGCTTCTCCTGTTGCTCGCGCTTTTGGTCAAACACTTTCATCATGTCCTCATCGGACAGTTTGTTCGTCGGTTTCTCGACGTCAAGGTTGATGTTGCTGGTGTCAAGTGTTTTCGACTTCGTCTGCACGTTATCGATCACCAACCCCGGTTTCCACATCACGACGCCCACCATGATGAGCTGAAGAATGATGAAGGCGATCGAGCCTTTGTAGATTTGCGTGGTGGTAACCGCTGGGATTAGCTTTCCTGTCACGCGGTCTTTATAGTCGGCCTTTGCGGCCACACTTCGCAAATAGAAGAGCGCGAATCCAAACGGTGGCGTCAAGAACGAGGTCTGCAAGTTCATTGCAATGATGACACCGAACCAAATCAGATCGATACCCATCTTATCGGCGACCGGCGCAAGCAGCGGAACCACGATGAAGGCGATCTCGAAGAAGTCGATGAAGCAACCAAGGATGAACACCAAAATATTCACAACGATTAAGAACCCGAGCTGACCGCCTGGTACTTTATCGAAGAGATGCTCGACCCATTTGTGGCCGTCAGCTGCGTTGAACGTGAAGCTAAACACCGTTGAGCCGATCAAGATGAAGAGCACGAAGCACGCAAGTTTCGCCGTGCTATCGAGCGCTTGCTTGAGCAGTTTGAAGTTGAGTCTGCGTTTCGAGCCCGCCATGATGAGTGCGCCCAACGCGCCCATCGCACCGCCCTCGGTTGGCGTTGCAACGCCCAAGAAGATCGTTCCCAACACAAGGAAGATCAAGATCAGCGGAGGGATCAAAACAAAGGTGACTTGCTCGGCGAGCTTTGACACCAGTTTTAAGCGAAGCGCGCGGTTTGCGAGCGCGAGCCCAAGCGCGATAAACGAAGCGACGGTCATCGACATGATGAACACTTCGTCACCTGGCGCAGGAAGCTCCCGCTTGATCATCGGGTTGATGATCGACTGATGCAGTTGTGACCACACGTAGCCACACACGCCTGCGATTGCGAGCACAGCCAGTAGCGATTTGTGGCCCGACGCGCCGTTGTCTTCGCGATAAATGCGTGCTTCTTGTGGAAGCGCTGGAACCCAGCTGGGGCGAGTAATCGCCACCGCAACAATGAAGAGCAGGTAGAGGCCAACAAGCAAGAGCCCTGGTACCAGCGCACCCTCGTACATGTCGCCCACCGAGCGACCCAATTGGTCCGCCAATACGATCAACACGAGCGACGGTGGAATCGCTTGCGCGAGTGTTCCAGACGCGGTGATCGTGCCCGTTGCGATGGTGCGGTTGTAGCCGTAACGCAACATGATCGGCAGAGAGATCAAGCCCATCGAGATCACTGCAGCGGCAACAACGCCAGTGGTTGCGGCAAGTAGCGCGCCCACCAGAATCACAGCGATTGCGAGCCCGCCACGCACGGGTCCGAACACTTGACCCACGGTTTCGAGCAGATCTTCTGCCATACCGGATCGTTCAAGAATGATTCCCATGAAGGTGAAGAACGGAATCGCGAGCAGCGTATCGTTCTGCATGATCCCTGAAATTCGTAGCGGCAGTGCCTGGAAGAGGGTGGAGGGGAACAAGCCCGCTTCCATGCCGATGAAACCGAACGCAAGGCCCACCGCCGCGAGGGCGAAGGCTACCGGGAATCCGGTTAGCAGGAATAGAAAGAGCCCGATGAACAGCAGCGGAACAAAGTTGGCTGTGATGAACTGAACCATTTATTTCGCCCCTCGGCCACTTTTCTCGGCGGCCGCAGCGAGCTCTTCGAGTAATTTTTCTTCGTCGCTCTTTTCTTGAGCACTTTCCAGCGAATCAGGTGCGACGCCACGCAAAAATGCGACCCGTTTGATGAGCTCAGACACGGCTTGCATCAGCAGAAGTCCGAAGCCAAGCGGCATCATCAGATAAACCGGCCAGCGAATGAGGCCGCCCGCGTTTTGCGACATTTCTCCGCTCTTAAACGCATTCATGAAAAGTGGCCAAGACAGATTGATCACGATGAGGCAGAGCGGAATCAGAAAGACGACGATGCCGAACACGTCGATCCAATTGCGCTTTCGCGAGGTCAGCCGCGAAGAGATGAAGTCAATTCGAACGTGTGCGTTCTGCAAAAACACGTAGCCCGCACCCAGCAGAAACACGGCGGCAAACAAATACCACTGCAATTCAAGCCAGGCGTTAGAGCTGACGTCGAACGCTTTTCGGATGATTGCGTTCGATGCGCTGACCAGCGTTACGGCCAAGATTAGCCACATCACCGATTTCCCGATCAGCATACTTAGCCGATCGATGAGCCTCGAAAGGCCCAGTAATCCATTCATTCGTCTCTCCCCAAAGGTCGCTCGGTCGAAATTGTGGCGCGCTGAGACGCCCTGCAAAAGCGCATCTACCCGCGTTCTACGCTGTGTTGGCTCGTCGTTGCGAAAATTCCATAGCGTGGATGCCACTTCCGAAATTCTAAAAATCGCGTTCGCCCTAAATCCATTAGGGCTTTCCTATCTACGATTGCTGAAGCCCACATGAATTGGGCGATTGGCCTCGAAATTAACCAAAGCGAAAACATTGTTTAAGATGCTTTAGTCCTTCTTAAATGTGGCGGAAAGGGTGAAAGATGTCAGGCGCCTGCGATCTGCATTTGGTCGATTAACACCGAGCCCACCCATTTCGAGCCACGTCGATCGACGTCGCTCCCAACTGCAACGATACGCGTGTAGAGATCGAGAAGGTTTCCAGCAATCGTGATTTCTGACACTGGGTAGGCGATCTCGCCGCCCTCCACCCAAAATCCGGCCGCACCGCGCGAGTAGTCGCCCGTCACCGGATTGACACCCTGGCCCATCAAATCCGTGACGATGAGCCCGCGCTGCATTTGCTTGGCGAGTTCGATCATTCCACCCTCGGTCGTCGGTGCGACGAGCAAGTTGTGATTGCCGCCCGCATTGCCGGTTGATTGCAGCCCGAGCTTCCTTGCCGAATAGGCAGACAAAAAATAGCCCTGAACAACCCCGTTAGAAACGATCGCACGCTTCTGGCAAGCGACACCTTCGCTATCAAACGGTGAGCTTGCGTAGGCTTCGCGAATGAATGGGTCGTCGACGATATTGATGTGCTTTGCAAAAATTTCTTTACCAATTGAATCGATTAGAAACGAGGTTTTGCGATAGAGCGAGCCGCCGAATAACGCGCTGATGCCGTGGCCGATGAATCCAGCTGCGACAGAGGGATCAAGTAAGACTGGGGCAGCTTGCGTTGCGATCTTTCGCGGGTTGAGGCGCGCGACGGTACGCTCGCCCGCTCTGCGACCAATCGAGGCCGCATCTTCAAGCGCGCTTGCGCGGCGATGTGAGCTGTACCAGCTGTCAGTTTCCATTGCGCCATTTTCAGCAGCGACAAAGCTCGCTCCGATGTAGTGTGCGCTGCCTTTGTAGCCGCCCACAAAGCCATGTGTGTTGGCGTAGAAAAACTCGTTCTCGCTCGCGCTTACGGTCGCGCCATCGGAATTGTCGATGCGCTCATCGACGTCAAAGCCCGCCGCTTCGCACGATTTTGCGAGTTCGATCGCACGCGCTGGATCGATGTCCCACGGATGGTAGAGATCTAAATCTGGGATTTCGCGCGCCATGAGCGCCGCATCGGCAAGCCCTGCCATCGGATCGGGGCTCGTGTACTTCGCGATTGAATAGGCCTTCTCTACGGCGGCGCGCACGGCGGCTGGCGAGAGATCGCCAGTGCTTGCGTTGCCCTTGCGGCCCTCGATATAAACGGTGACGCCCAGCGATTGCTCGCCGGTGTGCTCCAGCGTTTCAAGCTCGCCCATGCGCACCGTTGCATTGAGGCCACTGCCTTGAGTGGCTTCGGCATCGGCTTGGGTAGCGCCAAGGCGCTTGGCGTGTTCGACAGCGGCGACGGCAGCGTCGCGAAGGGAATCAGAGGAGAGCGCGAGCATTGTTTAGAGTGGGCAGAGAGCGGTGAGTTGTGAGCAATTGGCAGAGTGTAGGAGACGTGCGCGGACACCTCATTAGCCGTTAAGTTTAGAGCTTTGCCCTTCGTAAGCGCGCCTCTACCCCTACACTTCATCCTTACCGCTCACCGCGCACTCTT
The DNA here is from genome assembly GCA_013298765.1 of Betaproteobacteria bacterium. Taxonomy (GTDB): domain Bacteria; phylum Pseudomonadota; class Gammaproteobacteria; order Burkholderiales; family Casimicrobiaceae; genus Casimicrobium. Next base: position 181,759 of record JAAFJA010000001.1, on the reverse strand, counting down.
TACCGTTCACCGAATGTCTCGCCCCAAAAATCTTCCCCGCGACGAAAACGCGCCTTCAAAAACGCAGCTTAAAAAGCAGATGATCGATTTGCAAGAGCTCGGCGAAACATTGGCGTCGCTGTCGAAAGAGCAACTCGGTCAGCTCGATTTGCCCGAGATCCTGCGTGACGCGTTCGAAGAGCTTTCTCGCGTCGGCAAGCATGAGGCAACACGCCGACATATGCAGTTCATCGGCAAGCTGATGCGTGAAGTCGATCCGGAGCCCATCCGCGCGCAGCTTGAGCGCTGGGAATCGGGCACCCGTGCGAACAAAGCCGCGTTTAAGGCTTCCGAGCAGTGGCGAGACCGCTTAATCAGCGAAGACGACGCGCTTGATCGTCTGATGTTGACCAAACCTGCGATGGATCGCGCGTTGCTCGCGTCGCTCGCTGCGGCCGCACGAGAGGAGGCGAAGCTGAACCGCCCCCCAAAATCGGCGCGCGCATTGTTCCGCGAGATTCATCGCGTGATGTTGAAAGTGGAGTAGGGCTGCCACCATGAGCTTTGATGCTGTAAAGATCGGTTTGGTTTCTGTTTCTGATCGTGCATCCACCGGGGTGTACGAAGACAAAGGCATTCCCTCGCTCGAGGAATGGATCGCTGGCGCGGTACTCAATCCCGTGACCTACGCCACTCGATTGATTGCCGATGATCAGCCGACGATCGAGCGCGCGCTGATTGAGCTCGTAGACATTGAGCGCTGCGACCTAGTGCTAACGACTGGTGGCACCGGGCCCGCGCGACGTGACGTGACGCCAGAGGCAACACTTGCTGTTGCGCACAAAGAGATGCCAGGTTTCGGCGAGCAGATGCGGCAAATCAGCTTGAATTTCGTGCCGACCGCGATTCTTTCGCGCCAAGTCGCGGTGATCCGTTCGAAAACGCTGATCATTAATTTGCCGGGACAACCGAAGAGCATCAAGGAAACGCTTGAAGGTTTGAAAGCGTCGCCTACGGACGGCGGCGCTCAAATCGCACATGGCATCTTCGCGGCAGTGCCTTACTGCATCGATTTGATCGGCGGCCCCTACGTTGAGACGAACGAGGCGGTCTGCAAAGCATTTCGGCCGAAGTCAGCAATTCGCACTAAGTAATCTACTTTATCGCGAGATCCCACATTCAAGTGGGACTAGAGCGCGATTTCGGTTTTCGTCGAAAAACAATAGATTGGCCAGTGAGCCCAAATAAAATAGGGGCTATGTTCAATAGGTTTTTAGAATTCCTAGCGTTCTGGCGAAAGCCTGAACGCGGCCACCACTAAGGTTGCCAAGAGAACAGCAGCGAATAGATTGTGCGCGGTTGCCACCAAGATCGGCTGATCAAACACCACCGTGGAAATCCCGATCAGGATTTGCAACACGAGCGAAATTTTGATCCACAGTGCTTGGCGTTTGAGCGCAACATCCGCACGCATCAGAGAAACCGCCGCAGCCACGATAAAAACCGTCGCCACGATCGCGCCCAGTCGATGCGCCCAGTGAATGGTGCGAAGCGCGTCGGCGGTAAGGAAGCTGCCGTCTGGATTCTTGCCAAGCTCGCGCCACAAGGTGAAAGCGTCATTCCACGAAAGCGCCGGAGCGAGCGTGCCGTTACACGTCGGAAAATCAGCGCAGGCGAGCACGGCGTAATTGGTACTCACCCAGCCGCCGAGAAAAATTTGTCCGTAGAGCACCACAATCGCGATCCACGTCAGCCAAATCGTGCGCGGAGCCACGCGGATTGGTTCAGCGCGCGGATCACCCGCGCGATGGCGCTCGCGCATCCAAAACCACACCAGCAGTGCGAAAAGCGTCATGCCCCCCAGAAGATGCGTGGTCACGATGACGGGCATGAGTTTGAGCGTCACCGTCCATTTACCAAACAGCCCTTGCAGGCTCACCACAATCAAAAGCAAGAGCGGCCACGCAATACCCACGTTGGCTGCTGCCTGGCTGAACATCGCGCGTGTCGGCCGAATCTTCGCTGCCAGCGCACGAAAGAACATCACCAAAATTAACGATCCGATGAACGTAGCTACGTAGCGATGGAGCATCTCGATCCACGCCTTGCCATGGCTTACTGGGCCGTGCGTGCCGCCTTGCTCAGCGATTGCTTGGTTGATTTGAGCGGTGGCTTGGGTCGGAAGGAATTTGCCGTAGCAGCCGGGCCAGTCGGGACAACCGAGTCCGCTATCGGTGAGGCGCACAAACGCACCAAACGCAATCAGGTCCAGCGTGATGAACGCGGTGACAGCGACGAGCCGACTCCAGCGCATTCGCAAACCCATCCACATCGCCAACAACAAGATGGCGACCCAAATAAGCACGTTAACTGCCGAAAGTGAAAACTGCCAAAAGACTGGATCGTTGGAATTCGGCATGGTGCCCGGTACTGCTTGGTGGGTAACGCTCAATTTTATAGGCCTCTGCGCAACCACGGCTTGGCAGCGGCCCCCCGCCTGCATTGGGCAAACGCTCGTCGTATGGCGGCGTCTTGAGCTCTGTTTCCCCAGGCTGCCGAGCGCTCAACGAGCCGAGCGGGCGTCTTCTCTGGAAAAGGTGTACGGCTTCTACAATGACGCTATGCGTTTGTTTCGTCTTGTAAAAATTCTCGGGGTTTTCCATCGGTACGGTTTGGACGAGTTCGCGCTTCGCGATTCGCCGAGTCGGCTGCTCCGTATCGTCTCGTCGGTCCTGGGTCGCCGCAGCTTTACGGAGACGCGTGGCGCACGATTGCGCATGGCGCTCGAATCGCTTGGGCCCATATTCGTGAAGTTCGGTCAGGTGCTCTCAACCCGGCCCGATCTCATCCCGCCAGATATCGCCACCGAACTCTCGCTATTGCAAGATAAGGTCGCGCCGTTTCCCGCGGAGTCCGTGCGGAAGGTGATCGAAGCAGAATACGGCAAAAAGGTTGAAGAGCGATTCGTTGAGTTTGATTGGACGCCGGTAGCGAGCGCGTCAGTCGCGCAAGTGCATTTCGCAAAGATTCAGCTCAAAGTGGGCGAGGTGATCGACACGCGCGACGTTGCGGTGAAAGTGCTCCGCCCGAACATCCTCCCCATCATCGAAAGCGATATCTCGCTGTTGCGCGTTTTGGCAGGCTGGGTGGAGCGATTTTCAGCCGATGGTCGGCGCTTGAAGCCGCGCGAGGTGGTCAATGAGTTTGATCACTATTTGCATGATGAGCTCGACCTCGTGCGCGAAGCGGCGAACTGTTCGCAACTGCGTCGCAATTTCGAGAACTCTTCGTTGCTCTACATGCCCGAAGTGTTTTGGGATTGGTGTGAAAAAAGTGTGATGGTGATGGAGCGGCTCTACGCAACGCCCGTGAGCCACATTGACACGCTTCGCGATGCCGGTGTCGACATCAAAAAGCTCGCGCGCGACGGCGTCGAAATTTTCTTCACCCAAGTGTTTCGCGACGGTTTTTTCCACGCCGACATGCATCCGGGCAATATCGCGGTACGTACGGACGAAGCGAACAAGGGGCAATATGTCGGGATGGATTTCGGTATCGTCGGCACCTTGACCGATGTTGATCGGCGCTATCTTGCAGAGAATTTTCTAGCGTTCTTCCGGCGGGATTACCGCCGCGTTGCGATGGCGCACATCGAGTCGGGCTGGGTGCCGCGTGACACGCGGCCCGATGAACTCGAAAACGCGGTTCGCAGCGTGTGCGAGCCAATCTTTGCGCGACCGTTGGCGGATATCTCTTTCGGTAAAGTGTTGATGCGACTTTTCTCGGTCTCACGCCGGTTTAACGTTGAAATTCAACCGCAGCTGGTGTTGCTTCAAAAGACCTTGCTAAACGTGGAAGGGCTCGGCCGCCAGCTTGATCCGTATCTGGATTTATGGGCGACCGCACAACCTTTCCTTGAAAAATGGATGCGCGAGCAGATCGGGCCTGAGGCGGTGACCAAGCGGCTTACCGATCAAGCGCCGTATCTCTCCTCAGCGTTGCCGCAGGTGCCACGATTGATTCACCAGGCGCTCGAGCGCTACAACAATCCGCCGCCGCCTGTTACGCCAAAAATCGAAATGAGTGGTTGGCTCACGTTTTGGGTTGCAGTCATGGCTGTGTGCATGATGGCGATTTTGGCGACGCTGTGGGTTCCGCTTTTGCTGGGCTAATCGATGACTCCCGTCTCGCTCGATCAACCGTGGGGGCGCGGCTTTAACGTCGAGCACACTCACGCATTCGCGCGCGATAGCGAATTACCCACGCGAAGTTTCCTGCCGCGCGGCTTAGGGCGTAGCTATGGCGATGTGTGCGTCAACGATTCTGGCGTGCTGCTGCATAACTTTCGACGGGATCGCCTACTTGATTTCGATGAAGTTCACGGTGTGTTGCGCTGTGAATCGGGCGCATCAATCGCCGATATCGCTGCGGTGATGGTTCGAAAGGGTTGGTTTCCTGCCGTGGTGCCGGGCACACGCTTTGTTACGGTAGGCGGGGCGATTGCTAACGATATTCACGGCAAGAATCACCATGTCTGCGGCACGTTTTCGCGATCGGTGCTTTCGATGTTGCTGCGTCGTAGCGATCAAGATGTGCAAATCGTTGAATCCAATCATCCGCTCGAAGATGTCACCGTTGCGGGGCTCGGTTTGAGCGGCGTGATCGATGAGGCAATGCTTCAACTTGACTGTATTCCGGGGCCTGGTATCAAACAAGACACCGTGCTCTTCGGCGGTAATGGTTCAATCGACGGATACCTCTCGCTGGATGCATCCAGCCAGGCCTGGCCCTACACAGTGGGCTGGATCGATACGCTTGATCGAGGATTACGGGGCGTGTTCTTTCGTGGTGAACATTGTGATGGCCCCGATGATTGGCTCACACCGAATGCCGCAAAGTTGGCGATGCCAGTCGATGCGCCGCAGTGGGTTTTGGGCCGCTGGAGCGCGAAGGCGTTCAATGAGCTCTATTACCGTGCACAAGGGCTCAAGAGTGCAACACGAGAGACGATTCCGCTCTGGCAGTTTTTCTTTCCCTTGGATGCGGTAACCGCCTGGAATCGCGCCTATGGCAAGCGCGGTTTCGTTCAATACCAATTTGTCGTTCCGCGTGCGGCCGCGCGCGAGGTCGTACCAAAGATACTCGCGCATCTACGCGAATCTAATGTGGCGAGCTATCTTGCCGTTATCAAATCATTTGGTGAGCACCTGTCTCGCGGGTTGCTGAGTTTCCCAATGCCGGGCGTTACGGTCGCGCTTGATGTTCCCGCACCGAATGAAAAAGATCGACGTGCCCTTGATCGCGCCGATGCGATGGTCGCCGACGCGGGCGGACGTGTGTATCCTGCCAAAGACGCACGAATGAGCGCCGTAATGTTCAAGCGTTTCTACCCGCAGTGGGAGCGCGTTGAAGCGATGCGCGATCCGATGATTTCGTCGTCGTTTTGGCGACGCGTGACGCGATCTAGTTGAAATCGAAATCCAGAACAAGTCAGGTTCGCTATGAAAATTGTTGTTGTCGGCGCAACGTCCGCCATTGCTCAAGCCGCGATCCGAATTTGGGCGGGCGAGGGGCACACGCTTATCGTGTTCGGAAGAAACAATAGCGAGTTGGAACGCATCGCTGCGGACGCGCGCGTGCGTGGCGCGGTTGCCGTTACCGTGCATGCGGGCGAAATCACGTCGAACGCCTACATTGCGTCCGCCGTGGATTCGCTTGCTGTCAACGGCGGTGTTGATCAGGCGCTGATCGCACATGGATCGCTCACCGATGCTGAGCGTGCCGCTACTGAGCCGGACTACCTTGCCCGCGAATTCACGGTGAACTTCACGAGCGCCTGCGTGTGGGCGCAGCTTCTCGCGAATGCGATGGCGGCGAATGAGCAACCGGTGACGAAGACAAGTCGTGGCGATCGCTCCCGGACGATCGCGGTGATTTCGTCGGTTGCTGGTGAGCGCGGGCGCTACAGTAATTTCGCGTACGGTGCCGCAAAGGCGGGACTCACGGCGTTTTGTGACGGCCTTCGCGCGAAGATGTTGCCGCGTGGCGTTTATATTGTCACCGTGAAACCCGGTACCGTTGACACGCCGATGACCGCGCACATGAAGCGCGGCGCACTGACGGCAAGCGCAGAGAGCGTTGCGCGTGGCATCGTAGGCGCGATGAACAACAAAACCGACATCGCGTATTTGCCGCTTATTTGGTGGCCGATCATGTCGATCGTGCGCGCGATTCCCGAGCGAATTGCAAAGAAACTAAAGTGGTAGCGCGCTAAAACGATCGATCGCCTAACCCATATTTAAACGGGGCTAGCGGGCGAAAAAATACTTATACGGTTGAAGCATTTTTCACCGCGTGCTCCCAATTCAGTAGGGGTTAGGGGTGATGTTTCATGACTCGCTAAATCAACGGCGCTCTGAGACCCTCTTTTTCGATCACCCGCTGAACCGACGCGCGCTCCAGCATCCGATGCATGAATGGCGCAAGTCGCGGCCAGGCTGAGGGATCGCTTGCCTTTGGCGTGTTTGGCGCGCCGTTGATTACTGACTCAAATCCACGCGTCCAACGGGCCAGCATGAAGGCGTAGATGTCGAGCACGCTAAAGCGCTCGCCCAGCATCCACGGGCCGCCGCTCTGGGCAAGCTGCTCGTCGAGTTGACGAAGCATGTCGCCAATTCGTAGCTGCGTTTTTGCTTTGATCGCGGAGACGTCTGCCGGATCATTCGACGATGTGTAACGATCCGTGTAGTAGTACATGATGATCGCTGGCTGCAGGGTGTTGGTCATCCACACCAGCCACTTGTAGAAGTGCGCGCGCTCCGGTGTGCCGACGGCGGGCGCGAGCTTCTCGTCAGGAAATTTATCGAGCAGATGCAAACAGATCGCTGCTGTCTCGTAGAGTACAAGCGGTGTCGCGTATTCATCATCGACGAGCACAGGAATCAAGCCATTGGGATTGAGCTTCAAATACTCCGCCGATTTATGGACGCCCTGCGTGCGATCCACGAGCTTGAGTTCAAACGGCACGCCCAATTCCTCAAGGAGGATGTGCGGTGTCATGGATGCGTTGCTGGGAAAGTAGTGCAGAGTGAGCATCGTGGGGCTACGCCTTACGTTTGAATGCGCGGCTTGAGATCGAAATGGAGTTTTTGTCCGGGTCTTTCGCGTTCGCGAAGGAATAGCCGTTTGCTTGATGGGTGGGTCCGAACTCAAGACCGTAGGCTGCACTAACGGCTTTGAATGCGTCAATGTCTTCAACATCAAACATGAGCTTTACGCCCACCTGCCCGAGCGTTACGCCTTTTGCCGCTTGGTGGATCAACAAACTTATCCCGCTTTGCGATTTCAGCTCGACGAGACCTTCGACGATCTCACCGCTCGTCGCGAAACCGAAAAAGCGCCGATAGAAGTCGGCGCTTTTCTTTGGGTCCTTCGCATAAAGGATGATCGTGTTGAGCGGCGCACTCATGTGATAAATCGCTTGTGCTGCTCGATTCGAAATCGCGACCTAGAACGCCGCTTCTTCCAGCGCCATCGTGCCTTGCGCGCCGTTCACAATGGTGTCCGCAGCAGCGATTGCCTCGGGAATCATGGTGTCGACATAGAAACGAAGCGTCGCCAGCTTCGCTTCGTAAAAGGCTTTGTCTGGGTGGTTCGCCGCGCTCCGGTGCGCGGCTTCAACGCCGACTCGTGCGAGCGCCCATGCGCCGCACACGATGCCGAAGAGCTTCACCATCGGCACACTTCCAGCGAAGCATGCGCGCACATCGGAATTGAAGTGGGCCAAATTGAAGTCGACGGCGCGTGCCATCGCCTCGATCCCTTCGCGAAGACGCTTTTGCGTGGCTTTCAAGTGAACGTGATTTTCGTCGCTCAAGCTGCTCGCGAACACGCTCATCGCGTTGATGAGATTTTTCGCAGTAACCCCGCCTTCGCGCGCCATTTTGCGGCCGATGAGATCGTTGGCTTGAATGGCGGTCGTGCCTTCATAGATTGTGGTGATTCGGGCATCGCGCATGTGCTGTGCAGCGCCTGTTTCCTCCACAAATCCCATGCCACCGTGAACTTGCACGCCGAGCGACGTTACTTCGAGCGACATCTCTGTCGACCAGCCCTTAACGACCGGGATCATCAGCTCTACGAAAGCCTGGTTTACCTTTTTGAGCTCGGCATCATCGCTTGAATCGACGAGATCCATTGCATAGGCCGTTGCCATCGCGAGCGCACGCGCTGCCTCCGTCTGCGAGCGCATCCGCAGAAGCATGCGGCGAATGTCGGGGTGACGAATAATCGGTACTGATGGATTCTTAGGCGCACCCACATCGCGCGATTGCACGCGTTCACGTGCGAAGGCGACCGCACGCTGGTATGCGCGCTCCGCGATGCCGATACCCTGCAAACCAACGCCAAAGCGAGCCAAGTTCATCATGATGAACATGTATTCAAGGCCACGGTTTTCTTCGCCGACCAGATAGCCGATCGCCCCGCCTTTGTCGCCGTACTGCATCACCGCCGTGGGTGAGCCGTGAATGCCGAGTTTATGTTCAAGCGACACGCAATACGCGTCATTGCGCGCACCGAGCGAGCCGTCGGCGTTGACAAGAAATTTTGGTACGGCGAAGAGCGAAATCCCCTTTACGCCTTCGGGCGCATCCGTCGTTCGCGCGAGCACCAAGTGGACAATGTTTTCGGTCCAGTCATGTTCACCGTACGTGATGAAGATTTTGGTTCCGAAGATTTTGTAGGTACCGTCGACTACGCGCTCCGCACGTGTTTTCACCAAAGCGAGATCCGAACCGGCTTGCGGCTCGGTCAAGTTCATCGTGCCACCCCACTCGCCTGCAACCATTTTTTCAAGAAACATGGTTTTGATTTGATCGTTGCCCGCGATCAGCATGGCTTCAATTGCGCCTTGGGTGAGCATCGGCATGAGTCCGAAACTCATGTTGGACGAATGGAGCATCTCGTCGGTGAGTGTGACCACCGAGCGTGGCAGACCTAACCCGCCGAACTCTTGCGGCATCGGCAGCCCCATGCCGCCCATTTCGCGGTAGCCATCGTAAGCGGCCTTGAAGCCCTTTGGCGTGGTCACGCTCGAATCATCATGGCGTGTTGCGCCTTCGCGATCGCCCGACCAGTTGAGTGGATCAAGCACCCCCGTCGCGAATTTCGCACTTTCTTCCAAGATCGCGTTGACCGTGTCCGGTGTTGCGTCGGCGAAGTGGGCCGTCTCAGCTAGCGTTGAGATCGGAGCTACGGTTTCGAGAAGAAATTGAAACTCTTTAAGTGGGGCGATGTACGGCATATTCACGAGCGAGGAGTGAGCAGTGATCTGAAATGTGGGGCGATGAACGACTGCTCACTGTTCACCGCACACTGTTCACGCGCTTACAGCTTCGCTGCCAGCTCTGGCACCGCTTCGAACAGATCAGCCACCAAGCCGTAGTCCGCCACGCTGAAAATCGGCGCATCCGGATCTTTATTGATCGCAACGATGACTTTGCTGTCCTTCATTCCGGCTAAATGCTGAATCGCGCCGGAAACGCCAATGGCGACGTAGAGGTCCGGCGCAACGATCTTGCCGGTTTGACCCACTTGATAATCGTTCGGCACGTAGCCGGCATCAACCGCGGCACGGCTTGCGCCCATCGCTGCGCCGAGCTTGTCAGCAAGCGGCGTGAGAACTTCGCGATATTTGTCGCCCGAGCCAAGACCGCGACCGCCGGAAACAACGATTTTTGCCGCCGTCAATTCAGGGCGCTCGCTCTTCACAATTTCCGAGGACACGAACGAAGAGAGCGCGGTGTCGCCGACTGCGGCAAGCGTCTCAACCGCACCGGAGCCGCCGGTTTTCGCCGCAGCACCAAACGCTGTGCCGCGAACAGTAATCACTTTCACCGAGTCACTTGATTTCACGGTTGCGTATGCGTTGCCTGCGTAAATCGGCCGCACGAACGTGTCCGCGTCCACCACCTTGATGATGTCGCTGATTTGCGCTTTGTCGAGGAGTGCGGCAACACGGGGTGTCACTGCTTTGCCGTAAGGGGTTGCGGGTGCCAAGATGTGGCTATAGCCCGATGCGATGGCAACGATTTGAGCCGCGGCATTTTCGGGAAGGCGGTGCGCATGGGCTTCGCCGTCGGCTAGCAGCACTTTACTCACGCCTGCGACTTGCGCTGCTGCATCCGCAGCTGCCTTTGCGTTGTGGCCCGCGATGAGGACATGCACATCGCCACCAATTTCGACGGCTGCGCTGATGACGTTAAGCGTCGCTGCTTTGAGCGAGCCGTGATCGTGTTCTGCAATAACGAGGTTTGCCATGGTTAGATCACCTTCGCTTCGTTTTTGAGTTTGTCGATGAGGGCGGCCACATCGGCCACTTTGACGCCGCCTTTGCGCTTTGGCGGCTCTTCGACTTTAAGCGTAGTCAAGCGGGGCGTGACATCAACGCCTAAGTCTGCTGGCTTCACAATATCGAGCTGCTTTTTCTTCGCCTTCATAATGTTCGGAAGCGTCGCGTAGCGTGGCTCGTTCAAGCGCAGGTCGGTGGTAATGATCGCTGGGAGCTTGATCAACACAGTTTCCAGACCGCCGTCCACTTCGCACGTAACTTTGGCGGCGCCGCCTTCAATCTCGACTTTTGACGCAAACGTCGCCTGGCCCCAATTTAATAGGGCGGCAAGCATCTGACCTGTTTGGTTGGAATCGTCGTCGATGGCTTGCTTCCCGAGGATGACGAGCTGTGGCTGTTCCTTGTCGACAATCGCTTTGAGAAGTTTTGCCACAGCGAGCGGCTGCAGTTCTGCATCGGTTTCGATCAATATGCCGCGGTCAGCGCCGATCGCCATCGCGTTGCGAAGCGTTTCCTGACATTGCGTGACGCCGGCAGACACGGCGACGATTTCGGTAGCAGCGCCTTTCTCCTTCAGGCGAACCGCTTCTTCGACGGCGATCTCGCAGAACGGGTTCATCGACATTTTCACGTTGGCGATGTCGACGCCGGAGTTATCGGCCTTCACGCGGACTTTTACGTTGTAATCCACAACGCGCTTAACAGGAACCAAGACTTTCACAATGTCTCCAAAGGCGGGTAGTTTTCTCAATGCGAGCACCGAATCAACGATGCTGAATTCGGCCCGAAGTTTACGTTAACGTAAGCCTCGGTACTGCGGATCGGGGTGCATGGCGCAAAACCGAAGTTTCCAGGTCGCAACGCAAGAATGCAGCACCCGCAAATTTTTCACAGCCTGCGTTGAGCCGTGGCTCTAAAGGCCGACGTTTGAAATCCACTTCCTGCGCTCTGATACGCTCGACGCCCACAGATGTCTACGCGTAGCCCGTGCCACTTCCGATGAAAGAAACAGCCAATCAAGCGGGCAGATATTTGATCGGCGCGGTCATTGCGCTCGCGCTCGATACCGCTGCGATGTTGATTTTGGTGACGTGGGGTGTGCCCACGCTGCTCGCCCGAGCCATTGCGCTCCTGATCGGAATCACAACGACCTATGCGTTCAATCGCGCCTTCACTTTCGAAATAAATCACTCGGCAAGCTTCGTGGACTGGTTTCGCTATGTCGTTGCGCAGTCCGTTGGCTCCGCACTCAATTTTCTCGCCTCAACCGTTGCTATCAGCTTTCTGGGGCGGTCAACGTGGGCGGTTGTGGTGAGCGTGTGCATCGGCGCGGCAATCGGTTTTAGCTACAACTTTTTTGCAGCGCGACGACTTTTGCACCGGCGCGGCGAACCGCCAACCTGAAACGGCTGGGGTGTCAGTCGACTTTCGTTTCTCGGCGAATATCCACAGTCGTGGTTGGATTTTTGGACGCCGGGCTCACCGGAATATTCGCTGCCATTCGATCCATCTTGCGAACGTAACCCAATGCGCCGAGCGGAACGGCGATAAGCCACAAAGAAAACGCGAGCAGCGCTGATTTCTGTGAGGGCTCGGCGATAAAGAGCGCGATCCCCGCAATTCCGACAACAAGCGTCATTAGCCGCAGCATCACCGCTAGCCCGATTTTGTAGCGCGCGAAGAACGGCTGCATTCGCCATTCACGCAGCGTGTCCCAGCTATCTTCGGGCGGCGTCGGGGTGGGTGTCAAAAAACTCATTAGCTCAACTCTGTGATGGGCGGGCGCTCGCGCAACGCGTTATTAATCATAGGTGTGTCGGCCCGCTCAGACATCAGCAATGCTCCCAATGCGGGCGAGCCTTTTTCATCAAGAACGCGTCGATACCCGCCTTGGCATCGCGGGTTTGCATGTCCGCCGCCATGATCGTGACGCTCGCTTTGTAGTCGCCCTCGAGCGCAGCGCTGCGCCTTAGTTTTCGCAGAAGTGCTTTGCCGGAGCGAAGCGCCTGACCGGATTGCGCGGCGATTCGCGCTGCCAAGTGTTGAGTCTCCTGAACTAGCGACTGCGCAGGAACCTCGCGATTGACAAGCCCAAGGCTCGCCGCTCGCCGCGCATCAAGAAACTCACCTGTAAATAGCATTTCCGCCGCAGGCTTTTGACCGATGACGCGGGTAAGCGCGACAGCGGGAGTCGAACAAAAAAGCCCTAAATTGATTCCGCTGGTCGCAAAGGTCGCATCCTCGCTCGCGACGGCAAGATCACAGGTGGCGACTAGCTGACAGCCAGCTGCGGTCGCGATGCCCTGCACGCGCGCGATAACCGGCTGCGGCAACGCATCGATGGTTCGCATGAGAGTTGAGCAACGCGTGAATAGCGCTTCGTGCCACGCTTTCGCATCATGGCTGCGCATCTCGCGCAAATCGTGGCCTGCGCAGAACGCTCGGCCTTGCGCGGCAAGGATCACAACGCGCACATCGGCCCGATCCGCCAGTTCATCGAACGTGCTCTGCAGCGCAGCGATCATCGCCGACGACAGCGCATTGAAGTTGGCCGGACTATTGAGCGTAACCGTTGCGATGCCCTCGTGCGCCTCAAGAAGTACCAGCCGCTCGTCTAGACTTCTCACTTCATTGATCAAGATAGTCGCGCTCCATATGGGTCATCGTTTATCCAAGATTACAACGAAAACGGGCGACGCCGGTATGACAGGCCTAGGCGATGGCTCGCGTGTGCCCAAGGGGCATCCGCGCGTGGCGGCAATGGGCGATGTCGACGAACTGAACTGCGTGGTCGGGCTTTTGCTTACTGAGGCGCTGCCTGCGCAATTTCAAGAAGCGCTCACCGACGTGCAGCATGACCTGTTCGATCTGGGCGGTGAGCTCTCAATCCCGGGCTATTTCGCCATTAAAGACGCTCACATCGCGCGACTCGAAGCGCTTACCGAATCACTCAATGCCGATCTGCCGATGCTTAAAGACTTCATCCTGCCGGGCGGCTCACGCGCTGCGGCCTACGCACACCTGGTGCGGACGGTGTGCCGCCGCGCGGAACGCTCGCTCGTGTTGACCGCGCAAAGCGAGAAGATATCGGAGCATTCGCGCGTCTATCTCAATCGACTAAGCGACATGGCTTTTGTTTTGGCGCGGGTATTAAACCGAGCCCAGGGCGGCAGCGATGTACTTTGGCAAAAAGGTCGGAGCGCTGCTAACACATAGTAGAAAAGCGTTATTGATTTGGGGATTAGTCGACATAACCACTATTGTCGGAATGCGTGTTTAATTGTTTCACGGCCCAATTAAATATGCGATTCACGAGATTTGTAGAAGTATTTCTGCTGGTTCTATCTCAAACTAAGTCCGCCGAATTCAGAGAAAATCCCGGTCCTGTCGAACTAATGCTTAATCGAGTTTTTCTTTTAACTCGTGAGCCTGCAATGCATGTCCACCCCAGACGCTAATCCGCTACTTCGCGCATGGAGCACGCCGTACGGGCTACCCCCGTTTGCTGAAACTAGGCCGGAACACTACGCCCCTGCCTTTGAGCAAGCCTTCGCTCAGCACATCGCTGAACTCCGCGCGATAGAGCAGAGCACAGCGGTGCCAAGCTTCGCCAACACCATCGTCGCATTTGACCGCGCCGGTTGGCTGTTCAATCGTCTCAACGACATGTTTGGCAATTTGACGGCAGCGGAAACGAATCCCGAGTTGCAGAAGGTCGAGCTCGCACTCGTGCCGAAAATTGCGGCGCACGAATCGGCGATCTACATGAACGCGGCGCTGTTTGCTCGAATTGATGTCGTGAAGCACTCGCCTGAAGCGAAGTCGCTCTCGCGCGAGGATTCGCGGCTTCTGAATCGAATTCACTTTGACTTTGTCCGCCAAGGCGCGAAGATTGCCGCCGAATCCCGCGATCGCTACGCGGCGAACGTCGCCAAATTGGCTGAACTCACGACGCAGTTCGCGCAAAACGTGCTGAAAGACGAATCCGACTGGGCGCTGTGGCTGTCTAAGGACTCAGACTTCGCCGGACTTTCGGCGTCGCAGCGAGATGCCGCAAAGGCGGCGGCTGCGGAGCGCGGTAAGCCGGGAGGCGCAGCGATTACGCTTTCGCGCTCGTCAGTCGTGCCATTTTTGACGTTCTCCGAGCGGCGCGATTTGCGGGAGCAGGCGTTCAATGCGCTGATTTCACGAGGCACGCATGAAGGCGCGAGCGACAACCGCGCGCTCGCCGTTGAGATATTGAAGCTGCGCGCCGAGCAGGCCAAACTGCACGGCTACAAAACGTTTGCTGACTACGCGCTGGTTGATCGTATGGCGAAAACGCCAGCGGCGGCACGCGAGCTTTTGATGAAAGCGTGGGTTCCCGCAGCGGCGAAAATGAATGACGATGAGGCTGCGCTTGATGCGATGCGCATGAGTCACGGACAAGCCGAGCCGCTTGCGAAATGGGATTGGCGTTTTTATGCGGAGAAAGTGCATAAGGCACGCTTCGATCTGGATGACGCTGAGGTAAAGCCCTACTTCGAACTGAACGCGATGATTCGTGCGATGTTTGGCGTCGCCGAAAAGCTCTTCGGTCTATCCTTTGAAGAGAAGAATGGGCTGTCGCTCTATCACCCCGATGCGCGTTTGTTTGAGGTGAAGCGCGGCGATGCGCTCGTTGGTATTTTCATCTCCGACAACTTTGCTCGTCCGACGAAGCAGGGCGGCGCATGGATGAGCGCGTATCGGTCGCAGACGAAAAATACCGCGTCTGGCGCAGTGATTCCCATCGTTGGCAATCACAATAATTTCTCGAAGCCGCCAGAAGGTCAGCCTGCGCTGCTTACCTTCGATGACGTTCGTACTTTGTTCCACGAATTTGGTCACGGCTTGCACGCACTTCTTTCGAATGTGAGCTACGAAAAGCTCTCGGGGACGAATGTGCTGCAAGACTACGTTGAACTCCCTTCGCAGCTCTACGAACACTGGGCGCTGGAAGAAAGTGTGTTGACGGAATACGCGCGTCACTATCAGACCCACGAGCCGATTCCAGCCAGCTTGATTGAGCGCATTCGTGCTGCCGCGAACTTCAACAAAGCGTACGAAACGGTGGAGTACACCTCATCGGCGCTGGTTGATCTGGCGGTGCACGAGCGTGAGACCTACGAAAGTTTTGATCTCGTTGATTTCGAGCGCGACGAGCTCACCCGCCTAGGCATGCCTGCGCGCGGCAAGATGATGCATCGCCTGCCGCACTTCCGTCATTTATTCTCTGGTGATTCGTACGCGGCGGGCTATTACGTGTACATGTGGGCCGAGGTGCTTGATGCCGATGCCTTCGATGCCTTTTTGGAGGCGGGGAATTCTTTCGACGCTGCGACTGCAAAACGACTTCACGATTTCGTTTACTCAGCGGGCGACTCTATCGAGCCCGCAGACGGGTATCGCGCGTTTCGTGGCCGTGACGCGAGCGTTGAGCCGATGCTCAAAAAGCGTGGCTTGATCGAAGCCTAATTCGTTTGACTTGCGGCTTCAAGCCGCGAGAGTACTGCTTCACAGCGCTCGCCCACGGATACGCCTAAAGCGAGCGCGCAAGCGTTTACGTGTGTGAAAACGCCGTCGCGCAGCGTGCTCGATGCCTCGCCGATGCGAGCGCTCTCGTGTGACACCGTCGCGGCCGCGATACCGCTCGCATCAAGCAACGCGAGCCCCGCGATGCCTGCCCGATCGAGACCCACGCCCGCATCATTAAACACAACGAACGCGGGCGCTTGAGCGAGCGCGAAGCGCGCTGCACTCACGCCGCCATGCGAGCCGGAAACGACGAGCGCTCCCTTCATCGCCGGCGAGATTTCTGCAATGCTGTCCAGAAGAATCACGTTTTGCGTCCCGAGTGATTGGCTCAGCGCTTCCCTAAAATCGGTTGATGAACTCGATTGTCATACAAAGCAAGCTGCCGAAGGTCGGCACCACGATTTTCTCTGTGATGTCTGCGCTCGCAACGAAACATCAGGCGGTGAATTTGGGGCAAGGATTTCCTGATTTCGATTGCGATCCGAGGCTCATTGATGCGGTAACAGCGGCGATGAAAAGCGGTCACAATCAGTACCCACTGATGATCGGAAATCCGCGATTGCGTGAACGTGTCAGCGCGAAATTTGAGACGATCCACGGTGTTCGCTACGACGCGACGAGCGAAATCACCATTACCGCAGGCGCCACCCAAGCGATTCTTTCAACGCTGCTTGCGATCGTGCGCTCAGGCGATGAGGTGATCGTGCTCGAACCCTGTTACGACAGCTACATCCCAAACATTGAACTCGCAGGCGGCGTGGCCGTGCCAGTTCATTTGAAACACGGAACGTTTGAGCCAGACTTCGATGCGATCTCGCGTGCGATCAGTGCCAAAACCCGTGCGATCGTCGTTAATACACCCCACAACCCGAGCGGTCGTGCGTGGTCGCGTGAACACTGGAATCGTCTTGCCGATTTGATCGAGAACCGCGACATCTTTCTCGTCTCGGATGAGGTCTATGAGCACATGGTGTTTGACGACCAAGCGCACCTAAGCGCGGTGTGCGACGCGCGCTTACGTGATCGCAGTTTCGTCATTTCTTCGTTCGGAAAAACATTTCACGTCACCGGATGGAAGATCGGCACCGTGTGCGCCCCAGCCGAATTGACCACTGAATTCCGTAAGGTCCATCAGTACACCGTTTTCACGGCGAATAGCGTGATGCAGGAAGGCATCGCAAACTACTTGCTCGATCCCGCCCCCTATCGAGACCTTCCGAAGTTCTACCAAGCAAAGCGTGATCGCTTCGTCGCTGCGCTGGTGACAACGCCGCTTCGTATGCTGCCCTGTGAAGGCAGCTACTTCGTGTGTGCAAACTATGCCGATGTGCCCGTGGTGCGCGATTTGAGTGAACGCGAATGTGCAGAGTGGATGACCGCAGAGCTCGGCGTGACGCCGATTCCTGTGAGCGCCTTTTACTCGTCGCCAACAGAGCAACAAACCCTCCGCTTTTGCTTCGCAAAACGGGACGAAACGCTTGACGAGGCCGCGCGTCGATTGACCAAACTCGCTACGTAGCTTTTGCAGTGTGGTTCCGATTTAATTGGGGCTAGTGCTAATTTGAATATATAAGCAAGCTTAATAAATTTGTTTATTCAGCCCCGCCTTTCTTTGGATTAGCGAAAAAAAGCTAGTTCAGCAAGCGTCAGCCGTCTCAATCTCGTTTGCTCTCAGCCGCTTGCGCGTTATCCTCCCGCCCTCCCTTCTTGTTGCATTCCGTCATGCGAATCTCAAATCGAACTCTGCTCATTTCAGCGCTCACGTCGGTGCTGACTACGTTTTCTATGTCTCATCAAGTCGCCGCGCAAATTTCTCATCCCACCACGCGCAAGGTGGAACATGTCGACACCTATCACGGTGAAAAAGTCGCCGATCCGTATCGATGGCTTGAAGACGACAACAGCGCAGAAACAAAGGCATGGGTGGTCGCGCAAAACGAAGTCACTCGTAAATATCTCGATGCATTGCCCAAGCGCGCAGATATTCAACAGCGCTACACGGCGCTCTATAACTTTGAAAAATACAGCACGCCGTGGAAAGAGGGGGGACGCTACTTCTGGTCGCGCAACGACGGGCTTCAGCAGCAATACGTGCACTACGTTGCCGATAGCCTCACCGCCGCGCCTCGCGTGTTGCTTGATCCAAACACGCTCTCGAAGGACGGTACGGTCTCAGTCGCCTTCACGAGCGTGAGCCGCGATGGCAAACGTCTCGCGTATGGCCTGTCTTCTGCAGGATCCGACTGGACAGAGATTCGTGTTCGCGACATCGATTCAGGCAAGGATTTGCCGGATCGAATTCAGTGGGTGAAGTTCTCAAGCGCTGAGTGGTCAGCGGACGGACAGGGCTTTTTCTATGGTGCCTACGACGCGCCGAAGCCGGGCGAAAAGCTCACCGGTCAGAACTATTTTCAGAAGCTCTATTACCACCAGCTGGGCACACCGCAGTCGAAAGACGTCTTGGTGTATGAGCGCAAGGATCAAAAGGAATGGGGATTCGCTGTCACGGTTGCTGAGGATGCCAAGCACCACTTTTTATTCGTATGGCGCGGATCGGAGAGAAAGAACGGTTTGCTTTGGGCACCAGCAGGCAAAGGCAGCAAGGCGATTCCGAAGGCCAATGATTTCCGCACGCTGACGCTCGATTTCGATGCCTCGTACGAAGTGATTGGTTCGCGCGGAAATTCGGTCTGGGTGAAGACCAATCTGGATGCGCCACTTGGACGCGTGATCGAGATTGATCTCGCGCGCTCGGACAAGAAACACTGGAAGACAGTCGTCGCCGAATCAAAGCAAACGCTCGAATCGGCAAGTGTCGTGGGTGGCGTGATCGTTGCGCAGTACTTGCGCGATGCGCGAAGCGTGGTGGAGCGCTTCTCGCTAGACGGTAAATCGCTAGGCGAAGTGGCACTACCGGGCGTGGGTTCGGCTGGGGGCTTTGGCGGCAAGTTGCGTGATCCAGAGACGTTCTTCGCTTTCACCAGCATGACCGAGCCGAGCACGATCTTTCGCTACGACGTTGCAAAAAATCAGTCCAGCGTTTTCCGCAAACCAAAGATCGCGTTCGATAGCGCCAAGTACGAAACCAAGCAGGCATTCGTCACGAGTAAAGACGGCACCCAAGTTCCGATCTTCATTGCGCAGCGAAAAGACATCAAGCTCGATGGCAACAATCCCGTGATCGTTTCGGCTTACGGCGGCTTCGGCGTGTCCACCACACCGTCGTTTCGCGTGACCGCAGCGACGTGGATGGACATGGGCGGCGTTTTCGTCGAAGCGGCGATTCGTGGTGGTGGCGAATATGGCAAGGCTTGGCACGATGCGGCGAAAGGCGCGAAACGCCAAAACGCGTACGACGATTTCATCGCCGTTGCTGAATGGCTCGCGAAGACGGGCTACAGCAAACCGGAAAAGATTGGCGTGACCGGAGGGTCGAACGGTGGCTTGCTCATTGGCGCCGTGGTGAATCAACGCCCGGACGTGTTCGGTGCCGCAGTACCGGAGGTGGGCGTGATGGACATGCTCCGATTCCATAAATTCACGATCGGTTGGGCGTGGGTTGACGAATACGGCAGCTCCGACAAGGCCGAAGATTTCGCGCATTTGAAACGGATCTCGCCGCTCCACAACATTCGAAGTGGAGTGAAGTATCCGCCGATCCTCGTCATGACCGCCGATCATGATGACCGCGTCGTGCCCGCGCACAGCTTCAAATATGCGGCGACCTTGCAGGCGACTGACACCGGCAACGCACCGAAACTCATCCGCATCCAAACCAGTGCCGGCCACGGCGCAGGAACGCCCACCTCGAAAATCATCGAGGAGCGCAGCGATGTGCTGGCGTTTTTCGCTCATTCACTTAAGATGTAGCGCTCATTTGATACCGACTCGTTGACGCGAGCGCCAGCTATGCACAAACTGCTCAATCTCGTTCGTGCACTGTGTGCCCTCGTTTTGGCGGGAGTCGGCATTGCAAATGCGGCGGTGACGCCCATCGGAACGCCGGTAAGCCAGCTCGCTGTGAGCAATACGCTAACGGGCGTTACGATTCCGTCGGGCAGTAATCGCTTGCTCGTAGTGGCTGCATCTGATCCGCAGACGAACAACGTTTCGAGCGTCACGTTTGCGGGCGCGCCACTCACGCGCGCAACGCAAGTCACCGATGGCAGCTCGGTTTCCTCGATCTGGTATCTCGCACTTGGAACCGGTGGCAGCAGCACAACGGGTTCGGTTGTGATGTCGAGTTTGGGCACGGAAAGGCGTTTCCTCGCCGCGGCGGTTTACAGCGGTGTAAATCAAATCACACCCGTCGCTGCGGGGCCGAGCGGTCAGGGCGCTGGCAGTAGCTCGCTGACTGTGAGCAGCGAAGGCGGTGATCTTGTTTTTGATCTGTTTGACGCGCTACGCGACAACACCGCCCCAGCAATCACTATTGGTGGCGGGCAAACGCTCGTCTCGCAAGGTAACGGTTCGATCATTACGGAGTTCCTTGCATATCGCACGAGCACCGAGCAGGGCGCAACGTCAACAACGATGAGTTGGACGTCTACCAACTCGCGTTATCTGCACGCGACGATCAACATCAATCAACAATTGTTGCCCGATCTCACGCTTGCAAGCGCAGCCGTTGGCAGCACGTTTGTTCGGGGTAGCGCAGCGTCGTTTCAGTTGACTGTTAGCAACAGTGGCCCCGCTGCGACCACTGGTAGCTACAGCGTCTCAGCAACGATGCCAACGGGGCTCACGGCTGTGAGCGCAAGCGGTAGCGGCTGGTCGTGCACGGTGCCAAGCGGCGCTAGCTTTAGCTGTAACCGAAGCGGCGCCATTTCCGCAAGCGCGACCGCGCCACCGATCACGCTCTCGACGACCATCGCGCCGAACGCGCCAAGCGCAATTCAACTAGTTTCAACCGTGTCGGGCGGCGGCGAATCCGAGACTGGCAATAACACAGCGACGACAACTCTTTCCGCCATCGCCACGCCAGTCACTGTGAACGTGCCACCCGCAGCAAGCTTTGCGCTTAACTCAGTGAACTACACCGGGACTCAGACCGTAAATTTGGTTCCGGGAAGCTACGTATTGAGTACAACAACTCCGCAAGCGGCGGGCGTGGGAACCCGGCTTGTCTTCACGAGTTGGTCTGACGCTGGCGCGATCTCCCACTCGATTACCGTTGGAACTTCACCACTCAGCATCACAGGGAGCTTCACCACACAGCACCAATTGACCACCGCGATCGTTGGTATGGGAACAATCACGCCTGCGAATGGATCGTTTTTTAACGCAGATACCGTGGTGAATCTCAGCGCAACGCCAAGTTCGGGTTGGAGCTTTGTGAATTGGACGGGGCCCGTTGCGAATACGACATCTGCAAACACGACGGTGACGCTCGATGCGCCGAAAACGGTAACCGCGAATTTCACCAATCTTCGAAACGTAATAATCAATGTGCCCGTCGGTATCGGCTTTCGGTTGAACAACGTCGACTACGTTGGCTCGCAAACAGTCGTCTTAGCGTCCGGGAACTATCCGCTTTCTACGACGACGCCGCAATCGCTCGGCGCGGGCAGGCGTGCCGTGTTCAGCAGCTGGTCAAACGGCGGCGCGATTGCGCAGACGATCACCGTAGGCGTTTCTGGTTTAACTGTCACAGGTAACTTCACGACGCAGAATCAGCTCACGATGATCGCGGGTGCGGGAGGCACGGTCACGCCCGCAACCGGAACGTTCTTTGATGCGGGAAGCGTCGTCAACATTTCTGCTACGCCAAGCGTTGGCTTCGTGTTTACGGGCTGGACTGGCGCGGTCGCGAATCCTGCTGCCGCCGCAACAACGGTAACGCTCGATCTCCCGAAAACCGTTGAAGCGCGGTTTGCTAGTTTCCCTACGCTCAGCGCAAGTCCGATTGATGTTACGCGTCGTGAAGGCGCAACTGCAACCTTCACGGCGTCCGCAAGCGGCACGCCGCCCCCCAGCGTTCAGTGGCAGCGCAGTACCGACGGCGGCACGTCGTTCAACGATATTCCAGGTGCAATCAGCTCGCCTTTAAGTTTCGTCGCGCAACTCGCGGACAACGGACGGAGATACCGCGCGGTATTCACTAACGGCGCAGGCAGCGTAACCTCCTTGTCGGCGCTTCTCACGATCAACAACGGCGGCGTGCTCAACATTGACAACAGCGACACAAACACGACTTACGACGCCGCTACCGATGGCGTTCTTTTGATCCGCTATTTGCTCGGCTTTCGCTCGACTGAACTGATCGCTGGCGCGCGTGGCAACGGTGCAGCGCTTCGCGATGCTGACCAAATTGCCGCGCACATTCAATCGAACCTTCTCGCCCTAGATGTTGATGGCGATGGCGCTACGCTCCCGCTCACGGATGGCTTAATGATTTTGCGTCGGTTACTTGCGCCGAATAGTGCCGCTGGGAACGCAAGCGCGAGCGCGGCCATCACCGCGAATGCCAAGAATTCATCACGAAGTGACGAAGCGGTTGTGATTGCTATCGATGCGCTGAAACCGTAAGGTTTGCTCAGTACGCTCTAAAATTGACGAATCGCGGAATAAATATCCGCCATTCGAGGATTGTCGATGCTGCGCATCACCGAACTCAAACTGCCGCTCAATCATGTCGATGCGGCTCTGCCTACAGCCATCATCGCGCGCCTGGGCATCAAAGCGAGCGATCTGATTCGCTTTCAAATCTTTCGTCGTGGCTACGATTCGCGAAAGAAGGCGGATATTCAGCTCGTCTACACGCTGGATCTGGAGCTGGTCCCCGCTGTTGAATCAAGCGTGTTCAAACGCTTCAAGCGTGATCCGCACATCTTGCCTACGCCGGACACGGGCTACAAGTTTGTGCTCCCTCCCCCCGGGGGGGAGGGCCGGGGAGAGGGTGATCTAAGTTCCAACTCATTCGACGCGGCGTCCCCACGCAAACACCCTCTCTCTAACTCTCTCCCCCAGGGAGAGAGGACTAAACGCCCCGTCGTCATCGGCTTCGGTCCGTGTGGCATCTTCGCCGCGCTAATCCTCGCGCAGATGGGGCTGCGACCGATCATTCTTGAGCGTGGGAAGATCGTGCGCGAACGCACGAAAGACACCTGGGGGCTGTGGCGACGCCGAGAATTGAATCCTGAGTCGAATGTGCAATTTGGCGAAGGCGGCGCGGGTACGTTCTCTGACGGCAAGCTCTGGAGCCAGGTAAAGGATCCGAAACATTACGGCCGCAAGGTGCTGGATGAATTTGTGAAAGCGGGCGCGCCAGAAGAAATTCTTTTCGTCAGCAAGCCGCATATCGGCACGTTCCGCCTCGTGAAAATGGTGGAACATATGCGCGAGACGATCACCCAGCTCGGCGGTGAGTTTCGCTTTCAGTCGCGCGTGGTGGATGTGCAGATCGAAAAGGGACAGATTCGCGGATTGACTTATGTCGATGCGAATGATCAGCGCGTTGACATTGATACTAATCACATCGTACTTGCCATCGGGCACAGCGCGCGTGACACGTTCAAAATGCTTCACGAGCGTGGCGTGTATATCGAAGCCAAGCCGCTGTCGCTTGGTTTCCGAATCGAGCATCCACAAAGCATCGTTGATCGCGCGCGCTTCGGCCCCAATGCGGGCAATCCGATTTTGGGCGCTGCGGATTACAAGTTGGTGCATCATGCATCGAACCAGCGTTCGGTGTACTCGTTTTGCATGTGCCCCGGCGGCACGGTGGTCGCCGCAACAAGCGAGCCTGGACGTGTGGTGACCAACGGCATGAGTCAATACTCGCGCAATGAGCGGAACGCTAATGCGGGGATCGTGTGCGGCGTGAACCCTGAAGATTTTCCGGGATACAACAAAAACGATCCAAAGACCTTCCTTGCGGGTATCGATTTTCAGCGGCAATGGGAGTCACGCGCCTACGTGCTCGGCGGTGAATCGTATAGCGCGCCGGGGCAACTCGTCGGCGACTTTTTGAATGGCGTGGCAAGCAAAGAATTCGGCGACGTGATGCCGAGCTACAAGCCTGGCGTTCATCTCACCGATCTCGCAACGAGCCTGCCCGATTACGCGATTCACGCGATTCGCGAAGCGATTCCTGAGTTTGACAAACAGATCAAAGGTTTCGCGATGCATGATGCGATGCTCACCGGCGTTGAAACGCGCACTAGCTCGCCCATTCGCATTAAGCGGCGTGATGATGATTTGCAGAGCATGAACGTGCGCGGTTTGTTCCCAGCGGGCGAGGGCGCGGGCTACGCGGGTGGCATCATGTCGGCAGGGATTGACGGTATTCGCGTGGCGGAAGCGGTGGCGCAATCGATGCTCGGTCGTGCATCGTCCGCGCTTAGCGATCAGCCCTTGTCGAAGGCAGCGTAATCATGGCAATCAATTGGTTCCCTGGCCACATGCGCACGGCGCGCAAGAAGGCCGAAGAAACGCTCGCGAATGTGGATGTAGTGATCGAGGTGCTCGATGCGCGCTGCCCCGCCGCAAGCGTCAATCCGATGATCGAGGCGATGCGCTTGGAGCGGGAGCGTCCCGCGCTCAAAATCATCAACAAGATTGATCTCGCGGAAGAGGGTATCACGCAGGCGTGGCTCGCGTATTTCAACGCGTTGCCGAATACGAAGGCGATTGCGATTTCCTGCAAGAAGGTCGGCGATTCGGCGAAGGTGTTGCCCGCTGCGCGCACGCTCGCCCCGCATCGCGAAGGACCGCTGAAGCGCTTTCGCGTGATGACGATGGGCATTCCCAATGTCGGGAAATCCACGCTCATCAATGCGCTAATGAATTCGCGCACGGCCCCTGTTGGGGACGAGCCTGCGGTGACGAAACTCGTCTCGCGCTACAACTTGCCTGATGGCACCTGGCTTTTCGATACGCCTGGTCTCATGTGGCCGAAGATTGAATTGGAAAGCGATGGCCTGTTGCTCGCAGCGAGTAATTTGATCGGAACCAACGCGTACATCAACGAAGAGGTCGCTACCTACCTCGCGGAAATTCTGTTGGACCGCTACGCATCAGCACTCGCAAAACGCTATGCGTTTGATGACAAAACGATGGACGAGCTTGATGGTCCTGGTGTGATCGAAGCCATCGCAGTGAGACGCGGATTCAAAGCCAAGGGCGGTGCGATCGATTACGAAAAAGCGTCGGTCACGCTTCTGAACGATTTCCGAAGCGGCATCATGGGCCGCATGAGTCTTGAAACGCCACAAACACGCGAGACCCTGTTGGCGGCGCGCGCGGCAGAGCTCGCCGAGGAGCAAGCGCCCGACGCTTGATTTCGCTGAGGGCAGTTTATAGAGACAGATATGCCGACCTTGCCCCAAGAACTCGAGGGATAGGTCTCAAATATCCTTAAAGCATGTTATACGTTATACGTGCGCTAGCCCAATTTAAACAGGGCATCAGGCTATATTGTTAGTTAGTTTTCGGCTCTGCCGCCGCGAGCGCTGCCTCTTGCTTTTCTGCTTCCAGCGTTTCTCGCGCGACCGCAGCCTTGTAAGCCTCTCGCGATTTCATCCGCCCCACGTACGCGAGGCACGCATCGCCCACGGCTTCAATCTTCGCTGAGAGCGACCAAGTGATGCAGTGCGTCGCCAAAATGTCAGCAAGCGTGAACGAATCGCCCGCGATGTACTGGCGTGTCGAGAGCATTTTCTCGAACACGCGCAGACCGCGCGAGAGCTGCCACACAGAGGTCGGCTCCAGTTGCGGCACTCGTTTGTCTTCGGGCAGAGCAAATCGATGCTGCGCGATCGCCCAGAGCGGCGGCTCCACTTCGGTGACCGTGTAGAACACCCAGCGATACGTTTCAGCGCGAGCCTTGGGATCACTCGGGAGCAAATTCGAATCGGGAAACTTCTCCGCGACGTAGAACACCTGCGCCATCGACTCAGTAAGCACCAAATCGCCGTCGACGAGCACCGGGATTTTTCCCGCCGGATTCACTGCTTTGAACGCGGGTGATTGTCCTTCGCCCTTCATCATCCAAATGCGCTGATAGTCGTACGTCGCATGCGCTTCTTCAAGCGCCCACACGGGACGGATCGAACGTGAATTTTTGCTGCCGTAGATTTTCATAATCTCGTTAGTCTCTGGAAGTAGCCCTGAGTCTAAGAGAAAGTTGCTCGATTAGAACGCTCGTGCCTGCCTGATCAGTAGGTGAAGCGATGGGGGCGGAGTCCCCGAAAGCGCGCTTTGCATTGGCTTACGTGACGTTGCGCGGTCTAGGACTTGCTCCCAGCTATCGATCCAGTGTTCTGCGGTGGATGCAAGTCCTTGCCCGTCCAGCAATTCAGCACGCAGTGATCGAAGATGTATGAGGATCGCTGCAGCAAGCCGGGTTGAGTCGTAGCCTTCGGCTTGTTCCGAGGCAAAGCGCCCCATTAGCTCTGCGAGCCAAGTTAGCCGCTGCACTGTTGGGGCGACGGCCAGTTCAGTGGGTGTAGTGACATTCATGACTGGGCTCCTTCAGGTCTTGGAGTCCGCAGTATACGCAAATGCGAACTATTCGCAACTGTATTTGCGTTAAAAGGAAGCTCAGCGAGTCGCGTTGTACTGGGCGCTGCGTTTCGGCACCACTTCGTTCAACACTAAAGCCCCAATCACAATCGCTCCACCAAGCAAGGTATTTGACGACGGTATTTCGGAGGCGAAGAGCCACGTCCACAACGGGCTCATGATCACTTCGAGCATGCCGAGTAACGATGTTTCCGGCGCGCTCAAATGCTTCGCTGCGCGAATGAGCAATACGCACGGAATCGCTAGCTGGAACACGCCCAGGATCGCCAGCAACACGACATCCTTCGACGTCGCCGCGAACGGAAAGGCGAGTGGTAGCGTCACTGCGCAAGAGATCAGCGCGCCGATCAAGACTGCAGGGGCCAGATCCACCTTCGCGTGAATTCGCTTCATCACCACCAAGTTCACAGCAGAGGCGAGCGGTACGCCAAACGCGACCAGCATTCCCGCTGCGGCACCACTCTTGCCTTCCAATGCGCTACCAAACATGATGGCCATCCCGGCAATTGCAATGGTGATCGCGATCCACGTGCGCCCCGGAATCGGCGACTTCAACACCATCCAGGAGAGCAGTGCCGTAATCAGTGGCGCAAGCGCCATCACGATGACTGTGTTCGCCGTGGAAGTCATCGTGAGGGCCACCATGAAGCAGGTGAACATCGTCGCCCAACACGCGCCCGCGATCACGCCCGCCCAGCCGCTCGCGCGTACATGCGCGATGCCGCCCTTGAAACCCTCGGTCCAGACGAACCACACAATCATCGCAAAGGCGCAGAAGAAGCTTCGCCAGAACGTCACTTCAAATGATTTTGCAGAGTCCAGATGACGCGTGAATACGCCCGCGATGCTCCAAAGAAAACAGCAGAGGACTAAGGTGAGAACGGCGCGGCGGTGGTGGTTTGTTGTTGTCATTGAAGTAAGTTTATCGGCGGTCAGACTCCTCTCCCTCTGGGAGAGGTCGCGCGAAACGCGCGGGTGAGGGACGCACGCGTTGCGAATCTGTGAAATTAAATCAAGTGAATTTCCCTCACCCAACCCCCGCAACAAGTGCGGGGCTAAAGGCGGCGTTGACCTCTGTGAACGTGCCGTTCATCCCTCGCCAAGTTCGGGACCGCCACTTTGTGGCGTCCTGTGCCCTTCGGGCTGGCCCCACAGGGAGAGGCAATCAATGCGCGCCGCCCCCATCATTCCTCACCTCCGGAATCGCCAAACACGACAACCCAGCTGCGACGAAGAGAGCAACCCCGGCAAGCAACGACGCGCGCCAGCCGTCAGTCCATTTCACAGTTTCAATGAGCCCGCCACCGACGGTGAACCCAATGCCCATGCCGATCAGAAAAACGGTCATGCTCCAGGTGAACGCCTCGGTGGAATACTCAACCGGTGTGAGTTTTCCTAGTTGCAAAGAGAGCGCAGTAATCATCGGCCCGAAGGCAAGCCCCGCGAGCACGCACATGAGCACGTATGGCGCGAACGAATCCATCGCCGCCATCATCGCTGCGCCGGTTGCGAGCCAGGCCGCGCACATCAAGATTTGTTTGTTGAGCGGCGTTTTGATGTGCCACGTGCCGTAGACGAAACCCGCAATCGCGCTTGGAATCGAAAGCGCCGCGAAAAGCCAGCCGACGAGGGCCTTGTTGCCCACAAACTCGGCGAACGCAGGCAACGAAATTTCGAGCAAGCCAATGCCTGTGCCAAACATCGCGGAGAGGAAGAGCGCACGTCGCACCGCAGAAACTCTAAGCGGCCCCAACCAATGCCGCACGACGTTTTCGCCGCGCTCCACACTGCCCCAGCGCTCAAGCGCGCCAGAACGCGCGAAGAGCCACGTGCCCACGCATGCGAGCGCTCCCGAAGCGAGCACCGCTGTCGCCGCATGCCCCGTCAGCAGCGCCACCGTTACCGCAAGCGGCCCCAAGGTGAACGCCAGCTCCATCACAATCGCTTCAAGTGCAAACGCGGTTTGCTTTTGCGCATCGCTCATCGATGATTTGCGATACATCGCGCGAATCGTCATCGACACCGGTGGAAACGTCCCACCCGCGAAAAACGCGCCGATCATCACGGCAAGGAGCGGCCACTTCATCTGCACCGCCAGCACCACAAAACAGAGCGCCAACGCACAAAGCACGCCGAGCGGCACCATCACCCGACGCGGCCCGTTCTGATCAATGAATCGACCAATGATCGGCGCTTGCATCGCCGCTGCAATCATGTAAGCCGCGCTCACCGAACCCGCAGATGCAAACGAATTCGTCTGCGATTGCACCAGCATCGTCAACGCCAACGCATTCATGCCCGCAGGCAATCGCGGCATGATCGAAGACAACACAATCCGCCGCAATTCACGATCGGCGAAAAAGGATTTGTAGGGGGAGAGGTTAACCAAAGAGTGGTATTGAGCTCTTCAACAATTCGCCCAGTTTTATCCGGGCTAGGCGATAAAAAGCTTATGTATTGAAAGGTGACTAAAAGTTGGCGCTGCCCAAAGTAAATTGGGCGGCCTGCATTAGAGTTATCTGGAACAAACCTCCGGCGCCATGAACGTCGGCACGGTTTGGTACGCGCCGAATTTTCTATACGCGAAGTTCGGTGCGCCGAAAAACAACGCTCAATTATCGACGATCACCTCACCTGTCATCCCCGCGAAGGCGGGGACCCAGACCGAGTTCATCGTACCTGACCGCTAATTACTTCCTGCAGCGATTTCTTTAACTCTATTAATGAGTCAGACTTGTGCTGAAGCAGATGCTCGACGAGTTCGGGCGCGTGCAAAGTCTTGCGATACGTAAGTCTGTTTTCGGTCAAAGTCGTTATCACATGATTTAGGAGCTTTGCTGCGTGAACGACAGGCGACTTTGCGTTTGAATTCACCCAACAAGCTGGTAACAACTTACCGCCTTCCCAGGCGGCCTCTACTCGCGATGTTTGGACTACATCGCCGGCATGCACGCGAACCAATTCTGCGATGGCTCCCGCCTCAAGCAACTAGTTCTCCAACATCGTCCCATCGAGAAAGCGAATCCGCCCGGCGCCCTCCGTCTCAATTCGCGCGATGCGTGCGATCTGGATTTCAGCCCGCTGCTTTTTTTAGTAGTGCAAGCCCGCGAGTTGTCTTTCCAGCGCCTCGGGCGGCGCGGAGGCGGAAACGAACTTCGGCATCGTGCTCAACGAGCATCATCGTAGTCATTTCATCGATGAGACGATTGAGCGTCGTACCGCGGCTTTGTGCGAGTGCGCGGAGGCGCTCATGCTTGTCGTCGGGAAGGCGGACGGTGAGAGCGCTCATTGCGGATACTCCTTCAATAACTGTTCGGGGCTCAAGATTCGAATTTGCGGGAAGGCAAGTTCGCCGCTTGCAAGATCGCGATGATTTCGAGTGACAATACATTCGGCGTTCCCAGCAACTGCAAGTTCCATCAAATGATTATCAGATTCGTCGCGAAGATTTGGGCGCCATTGGTAGTACACGCGAACCCATTCGCACACGCCGGCAAAGATGTCGAATAGCTCGTCGCGCTCTTTCAAGTTAAGTCGCGACTTTGCGAAGAGTGCTTGACGAGCAAGCACGTCTTCATACTCGGCATAGAGCGCGTTTCCCATGATTGGCGCGAGCGCACCCCGGAGGCACGACGCGATGACGGCATTCGATGCGCCTGCGTCGAGACACGCACCAACAAATACATTGGTATCGACAACGATTCGCATATCGCATTTTAAAGTCACATTTACGTGGTGTCAAATTTGACACCAATTTACGCGCTCATGTCCGGTGCCTGGATCTCTTCGCCATTAACTAATCACCCACGGATTAAACGTAAGCAATCCCGCTACGCGTTCGAATGCGGCGTCACGCGTCACGAGCGTGAGTCCGTGCGCGAGGGCAGTGGCGGCGATGAGCGAATCCGCGATGTGAAGCGGTTGCCGATGCGTGTCGGCAACGAGGCGTCCCCAGCGGTCGGCGACGTTGTTATTGAGAGGAAGAATGCGTTCGCCGAAAGTTTCGGGCAGCGTGCGTTCAAGCCAGAAGCGATTGCGTTCGCGGGCGGGGCTTGCTGTCATGCGTTCGACGCCGCTTCGAATCTCGCCAATTGTGATCACGCTCAGTGCGCAAAGCGAAAAGGGCGTGTCGCCGAGCCACTTGACGACGTTGGGATCCGGTTTCTTCTTGAGCGTTTCGGAAATTGCGTTGGTATCGAGAAGGTACCGCATCGCTATTCATCGAAACTGAAGTCGCGAGGAAGGCTTTTGTCCCGCGTGAGATCAATGTCGAGACCGTAAAGCGGCGATGCGCGCATGAACTCAAGAAACGACATTTCTTTGCCAGGTTTTTCTTTTGCGGTTTGTGTTTTCGTTGTGGCCTTTTTGGTTTGGGGCGTTGCTGCAGCCGCCGTTCTACTGCTGCTGGCCAAAAGGTACTGGGCGCGAGGTTCGCCCGTGGTCAAAGCGGGGTTACTCGCTGACTCATTGATGAGATCGCGAACGAGCGCGCTCACGGACTGCTCGCGCTTTGCGGCGAGCAGGCGCGCCTGACGATAGGTTTCATCGTCCACCGATAGCGTGATGTTCTTCATGTGACCTCCGACGGGATGCGCTGGCTCACATTTTCACAGAAACTGTGAGTTCAAACAACGATCAAGACCGCTGCGCCTTTAGATCGGGCAAGAAGGCAGACTAGAGTGCTTTCAAGAATCACCAAAACCTAGCTCACACCCCAAGTGAATGGGGATAAGGTAGATTTAGCTACTAGCGTTTCGTATCACGCAATGTTTGCGACCATGAGTTGCATTGCCCCTCTGGCGATCAGACGCGCGACTCACATCAAACGCGGCGACGCATGAAAAAGACCTCTGCACAACGTCACGACAGCCCGTCAGACGAGGAAAAAATTCGGGAAAACACCGGAGCGTACGTAGGTACGAGAGGATTTTTCACGGATTTTTGACGAAGTATCACGCAACGCCAGGCATCGGCAGTAGTTGTGCAGAGGTCTTTGAAACTAGGTCACCGAAGTCGCTGCATCAATCGCCTTCATCACTTCGGGTGTGAGTTTTGGAACAACTTCGAGCGCTTTCATGTTCTCGTGCACTTGCGCGACGCGCGATGCGCCGGTGATTGCGGTTGAAACGTTCGGGTTCTTTAAGCACCATGCGAGCGCGAGCTGCGCGATGGAGCAGGAGAGATCGCCTGCGATGGGGCGGAGCTTTTCTACCGCTGCGACCTTTTTCGGATCGTTGATGCGTTCGGCGAGCCACTCATAGCCTTTGAGGGCCGCGCGTGAATCATCCGGTACGCCCTTGGAGTATTTGCCGGTGAGCAGACCCGAAGCCAGCGGGCTCCAGATCGTCGTGCCGATGCCTAAGTCCTGGAATACTCGGGCGTACTCCTTTTCCATGCGATCGCGCGCGAAGAGGTTGTACTGCGGCTGCTCCATCACGGGTTTGTGCAAATGATGGCGCTCGGCGATTTCGTAGGCACCGCGAATTTCCTCGGCGCTCCATTCGCTCGTGCCCCAATACATCGCTTTGCCTTGCGTCACCATGTCGCTCATGGCGAAGACGGTTTCTTCGAGCGGCGTGTTTGCATCTGCGCGGTGACAAAACACCAGATCGACGTAGTCAAGTTGCAAGCGCTTCAACGAACCATCAATCGCTTGCATCAAATACTTGCGATTAAGCGTGTTCTTCTCGTTGGGACCATCGTTGATGCCCCAGTAAAACTTCGTTGAAACGACGACTTGCGCGCGACGCCAACCGAGTTGCTTCAACGCCTCGCCCATGATCGTTTCCGACATGCCGCGCGCGTAGACCTCTGCGTTATCGAAGAAATTCACGCCGGCATCCCAGGCAGCGGCCATGCATTCGACCGCAGCTTTGGTGTCCACTTGATTGCCGTAGGTGACCCACGATCCAAAAGAGAGTTCAGAGACTTTAAGGCCAGAGCGGCCGAGGCGGCGGTATTGCATAAATTCTTTCAGATGAGGTCGATGCGCTTACGCGCTAAGACGCAAAGCATAGCGAAATGGATCGCACGAAATTCGCGATCGTTTCACACGAGCAACGCCGTTGCGTTGACAGCATAAGTTACTAGCTAGGTGCCCTGCGTTGCGCTCTTCCTGGCGCGCAGATCGATGCGACTGTCACCGCGCACCAGATTGAAGACGACAAAGCGACTGGCATCGCGAATGGCGTTGCGAACGTCTTGCGGCGAGTTCACGTAACGACCGTTCACACCGAGCAGCACATCGTTTTCGCGCAACCCAATCTGGAACGCCTCGCTATCTTTCTCGACTTCGAGCACGTACACCCCGCGACGATTCAACTCTTTTGGAATGCTCGCAAGCTCAGTGCCGGGCAATTCGCTCACACGCTCTGGGCGCAGGCCCTGTGCGCGCGCGGGTGTTTCCACGTTGACACGCACGTTGCGCGTGCGCCCGTCGCGAGTGATGGCAAGATCGAGCGCTTGTCCGATCGGGGTGAGGGCCTGTTGGTTGCGAAGGTCGTATCCCGTGCGCACGGGGCGACCGTTGACTGCGGTCACGATATCGCCCTTTTTGAGCCCCGCTTTGTCGGCCGGGCTGCCGCCGATCACCGTGTTGATAACCGCGCCTTCAATGGCAGGAAGTTTGTTCTCTTTGGCGATTTCTTGATTCACTTCGCCGACCGCTGCGATGCCGATTCCGCCGCGCTTTACTTCGCCAAATTTCGCGAGCTGATCCATCACGCGCATCGCCATGTTCGTTGGCACGGCGAAACCAATACCTACGTTGCCACCCGACGGGCCGATGATCGCGGTGTTAATGCCGATCAGCTCTCCGCGCAAATTGATGAGCGCGCCACCCGAATTGCCTGGATTGATTGACGCATCGGTCTGGATGAAATCTTCGTAACCCTCGATATTGAGGCCCGCTCGACCAAGCGCCGAGACGATGCCACTGGTGACGGTTTGCCCCACACCGAAGGGATTGCCGATTGCGAGCACGTAGTCGCCCACTAGCAGCGCGTCCGATTCACCGATCTTCACTGCGGTGAGTTTTTCCGGCGGAATCTGCAGGAGTGCGATGTCGGTTGCGGGGTCAGAGCCGACGATCTTTGCCGCGAATTCACGACGATCTCGTAGCGTGACGACGACTTTCGTTGCGCCCTTGATCACGTGATGATTGGTGAGGACGTAGCCTTTCGCGGCATCGACGATCACGCCAGAGCCGGAGGCTTGCGCTTCGCGCTGCTGCGGACGATCCGGCACGCCAAAGAAGCGCCGGAAGAAAGGGTCCGCAAACATTGGGTTGTCGCTTTCCGCGCCGCGCGTGAGCGTGGAGATGTTCACCACGCCCGCTGCCGTTTGGCTGACGACGGGTGCGAGCGATGGCATGTTGCCATTGAGCACCGGCGTCGATTGTTTCGGTGCCGCCTGCGCGAGTTGCGTGGCATGTGGCGTTGGTTGTTGCGCGTCGCTACAAGCAACGAGACCGAGAACACTGAGGAAAAGGGCACCGAGCTTCTTTGTGGTGATCGTATTGGGCAACATGGTTTGCAGTCGTCCTATTTTCTCGAAAGTATTCCACGTCAGAGTTAGGTTCTGGCGCGGAAGTTTCAAGAGCGCCCGGCATCTGCGAGCCAGT
Organism: Betaproteobacteria bacterium; assembly: GCA_013298765.1. Classification (GTDB taxonomy): domain Bacteria; phylum Pseudomonadota; class Gammaproteobacteria; order Burkholderiales; family Casimicrobiaceae; genus Casimicrobium. The sequence continues at coordinate 147,728 of JAAFJA010000001.1, read as the reverse complement.
TACGCCGTTACCACCAAATTGTCGCGATGAATCAGTTCGTCGTCGTTGCAATAGCCAAGCAACGCTTCGATCTCGGTTGAAGGCTTTCGCATGATGCGCTGGGTTTCGCTTGACGAATAGTTCGCAAGGCCACGGGCAAGTTCTTTTCCAGAATCGTCGACGCAGGCGATGACTTCGCCGCGCTCGAATTCGCCGTTTACTGCGATCACGCCGATCGGCAACAAACTTCGCCCGCCAAGGGTTAGGGCACGCGCGGCGCCTGCGTCGAGCGTGACCTTGCCGCGAAGCTGCAAGTGATCGCGCATCCAGCTCTTGCGTTTCGCGAGACTCGCTTCCGGTGCGTGCAAGAGGGTTCCGATGGATTCGCCACCGATCAGGCGTTGCAACACGTCGACTTCGTGGCCGCTTGCAATGACGGTGTGAATTCCAGTGTTCGCCGCGCGCCGCGCCGCGAGAATTTTGGTGAGCATGCCGCCTTTGGAAATGCCAGTGCCGGTGCCACCAGCCATCGCTTCGTATTGCGGGTCGTCGGCGCGACCAACCGAGACGAATTGCGCGGTCGGATCTTTTCGTGGATCGGCGGTGTAGAGGCCGCGCTGATCGGTAAGCAGCACAAGCGCTTGGGCGTCGCAGAGGTTTGCGACAAGTGCACCCAGCGTGTCGTTGTCCCCGAATTTGATTTCGTCGGTGGTGACGGTGTCGTTCTCGTTGATGATCGGTATGACGCCGTGATTCAGAAGCGCAAGCAAGGTAGATCGCGCGTTTAGATAGCGCTTGCGATCAGCGAGGTCTTCATGCGTTAAGAGCACTTGTGCGGTTTTCAATCCGTGTGCGGCGAAGGCTTGTTCGTACACGTTGGCGAGCCCCATTTGCCCGACTGCTGCGGCCGCTTGTAATTCGGGCATCAACTTCGGGCGCTCGCCCCAACCGAGTCGCGCCATGCCTTCGGCAATCGCGCCGGAAGAGACGAATATCACTTCAACATCGCGCGCACGCAATGCCGCGACATCTTTCGCCCAGCGCGCGATGGCGGCGCGATCAATGCCATTGCCGCCATTGGTCACCAGTGCGCTGCCGACTTTGGCGACGATGCGTTTTGAAGATTTGAGAAGTTCGAATGAAACCATATGCTTAGCCACAGATTCACACAGATTTACACAGATGTCGAACGCAGAGAGCAGCGCAATCTGTGTTTAGCTGTGTGAATCTGTGGCGAAAACTAATTCGAAGCGTCAAGCGCTTGTTGCGCCAAGTGTTCACCAATCGCGCGAACCAACTCCGGTGTTCCACCTGAATTGATCCCGCTGATGGCGTACCACGGTTTGGTCCAGCGCATGCGTTTGAGCGCATCTTTGATTCGCTTGTCCGCTTCTTTTTTGTCAAGCAAGTCAACCTTGTTGAACACCAGCCAACGAGGTTTTGCGTGTAGCGTCGCGTCATATTTTTTAAGTTCTGCGACCAGCGCCTTGGCCTCTTTGACGTAGTCGACATTTTCGTCAAACGGTGCGATGTCGATCAGATGCAGAATGAGTTTGGTGCGCTGCAAGTGCCGCAAAAATTGGTGGCCCAAGCCCGCGCCCTCAGATGCGCCTTCGATCAAACCCGGAATGTCCGCGATCACGAACGAGCGGCCGTAGTCGATCCGCACAACGCCAAGACTTGGCGCAAGCGTGGTGAACGGATAGTCGGCGACCTTCGGTTTTGCTGCGCTCACAGCGCGCACGAGTGTCGATTTCCCCGCGTTTGGCATCCCTAATAAACCGACGTCAGCAAGAATTTTTAATTCAAGTCGAACTCGACGTTTTTCGCCTTCTTCCCCGTTAGTTTTCTGGCGAGGCGCGCGATTGACGCTGGATTTAAAGTGGATGTTGCCCAGGCCGCCTGCGCCGCCCTTTGCGATCATTTCCTTCGCGCCGTGCTTCGCGAGATCGGCGAGTACGACGCCAGTTTCCTCATCGGTGATGACCGTGCCCACGGGCATGCGCAGCACCAAATCATCGCCGCCTTTGCCGTAGCAATCGGCGCCACGACCGTTTTCACCCTTTTGCGCACGATGTATGCGGGCGAAACGGTAATCGATCAGGGTGTTGATGTTTTCGTCGGCAATCGCGTAGACCGAGCCACCGCGCCCGCCGTCCCCGCCATCAGGTCCGCCTTGAGGGATGTACTTTTCGCGGCGAAACGAGGCCATGCCGTTGCCGCCATCGCCCGCAATGACATCGATAAATGCTTCGTCGACGAACTTCATGATTGTTTTTCTCCACTGCTTTGAGTGCTGCGCGTACGTCGTAGCAGCTCGATTTTCTCGCCTCGATCTCCGGCACGATTGCCTGAGAACATGACATCGTAGCCAGGGGTATCAATCACCGCCTCGCCACGATTGCGCGCGATGAGAAGGTAATCGCAACTTGCGTCCGCGAGTTCTTCTACTGGCTCAACACGACGCTTGACCATGTAATCAAGCATTGCGATGTGACTTGCCGGGATGTCGATTGAGTTTACGCAACCGCGCTCGGGCCAGAGTTGGCTCACCCGTTCAAACACGCTTCGATGTGAGCTTCGGAAGTTAGCGGGCTCAATCAGCAACGCTTGTCCGACCACCCACACAAAGGTGACGCAGCCTGCCCAGTTAATGAGCGCGCGCCGCGAGTGCTGGTGCGCAGGTTGAACCAAGGCAATCCAAACAACAAAAGCAATTGCAGCAACGGTGTAGCCTAGCCAAGGCGGGCTGCCAGCAAAGTCCGGCACAAATTTTTGTGACCACGCGGCAATCGCGCCGGGCCACTTAAGATAGAGCGCGCTGCTAATGACGACAGCAAGGATCGCGATCATGCCCAACACTAGGATGCCGAACCAATCGATCATTGCGTACCAAGTTCGACGAATCGTATCCACCCCGAACGCTGCCAAGAGCGCGAGTGGTGGCAAAAAGAAAAGCGTGTGCAATGTACGCTGCTCACTCGCGATGCTGAGCCACACCCAAGCGTTCACGATGAATACCAGCGGAACGATGACCTCTGCGCGTTGCCAGCCACCCGCGAACCCGCGAAAGCGGAGAACGAGGGTCCAGATCGCGAGCGGCCAGGCTGGCCAAGCAAACCAGAGTGCATTCACGATATAGGTTTGTGGCGAAAAACGTTCCCGCTCCGCTGGCAGCGTAAGCCCCGCACCTGATTGCCACCAATCAAGCGCTGTTTCGGGGACGCGAAGCGCAAATCCTGTGGTCAATAGCGCGCTGGCCAAGACGCCGAAGAAGATCGCACGCACCAGCGGCACACGATAGATCGAGAGCACTGGGGCGAAGCAGAGTACAACGACAGGGATGGCCACCAATCCAAGCCCTAGGAGTCCGTTTGCCATGAAGGCGATCAGGATGGCAACAGCAATCGTGAAGGCCGCTCGATTGCTGCCAACCGGAAGCGATGACATGCCATAGATCGCGAGGCTGAGCGCAGCGAGCGTGGCAATCTCGGGTAAGTAGCTGTGCGCTCGATCATAGAGCCCGAGGCAGCCGATGAACACAATCGCCGCAAGATAAGAAATATGTCCGGCGCTCCATCGCTTCGCCGACAACGCGAGCGCAACGATTGCGATTGCGACCCAAATCGCAGAGCTCACACGCGCAGCTTCGTGCAAAGGCATCAGCGCCGATGGCAGCCATACTGCGAGCGCGTTAAGCCAGTGAATGAAAGGTGCTTCGGCGGGTAACAACACGCCGCCAACCTGAGGTGCCCACCACGCGTCACCTCCCACGGTAAGCATGTTATGGAGGATGCCCACATAAATTGGCTCGTCCGGCTTCCAAGGATCACGGCCCACGATGCCCGATCCGAGCCAAATCGCGATCAGCAGAAATAAGGCGATCCGTTTCCAGGGCGCCTTATCGCGATCGGTGGCTTGGTGAGAGATACGCTGCATTGGTAAATGCGTGTGACTGAGTGCCGCAAGTTGAAAAAGAATGGGGTGGGAGCGATTCGGCGCTTCGCGAGCAATCGCTTCGCCCGAACCGACGCCGATTATGTCGCGAGGCTCAAAAACAAAAAAGGCAGCACTTGGCTGCCTTCGTCGCGGTGTGCAGCGAAATTACGCTGCTTTTTTCGCGTATTTCTGACGGAAGCGCTCAACGCGACCCGCGGTATCAAGGATACGCTGCTGTTTGCCCGTGTAGAACGGATGCGATGCTGACGAGATCTCGAGCACCACGAGCGGGTACTCTTTGCCGTCGTCCATCTTGACAGTACGGTTGGTGTTCACGGTTGAACGCGTGATCCACTTGATGTTAGCGGCGGTGTCATGAAACACCACATCGCGGTAGTTAGGGTGAATGCCTTCTCTCATATTCGCCTTTCGATGCGACTACGATTCCCCGCTGTGGCCTTCGTGGCCCGCAAACCGCGAGATCCGTAATCATTTGCCCCGTAAAGAAGGGGCGGTTGGGGAACACAACAACAATCGTGTGTTCAGCAAAGCCAACAATTATGCCAGAAACCAGGTGATTTCGCGCCGAATTCGCGCGTTGGGCTTGGGGGATCCACGCGCCACGACGCGTCATGCTAACGCCCAGAAGAGAGTGGCTTTACTCTAAAAACCATATTTCATGAAGCGAATAGCGGGAAAAATCACTACACAAAAAATATTAAAAATCGAGTGGAGCCCAATTTAAATAATGCATTAGACGGCATAGCCTAATGGCCGAATGCTGGGAAGGCCAGGTGTTGTTCGATTGAAACTCCGGGTATCGTTCGCATATTCGTCGCAAAGGGTGCTGACTGGAAACAACAGACGCGGAAGCCGGAACATCTGGGTTGGCCACGCGTCAAAGCCGTCAACGCCCCATTGTTCGCACTGCCTTTTTAGAGTCTCGGAGCGCCTAAACACTTATGAAACGCATTTTTCTTTTCCTCATGACCAATCTTGCGGTGATGGTGGTGCTGGGCATCGTCGTCAACGTGCTGGGCCTCAACCGCTTTCTAACGGCAAACGGGCTGAATCTCACGCAGCTGCTGGGTTTTTCGCTTGTCATGGGCTTCGGCGGAGCGATCATCTCTTTGCTGATGAGCAAGCCCATTGCGAAGTGGAGCTCGGGCGTTCAAGTGATTAATGATTCCACCGATCCAACGCACGCGTGGATTGTGAACACCGTGAAGCGCTTCGCTGACAAAGCTCAGATCGGTATGCCAGAAGTGGGCATCTACGAGGGCGCGCCGAACGCATTTGCCACCGGCGCATTCAAGAATTCCGCCTTGGTAGCTGTGTCGACCGGTCTTTTGCAGTCGATGACTCGCGAAGAGGTGGAAGCGGTGATTGGTCACGAGGTGGCCCACGTCGCGAATGGCGATATGGTGACCATGACCTTGATTCAGGGCGTAATGAATACCTTCGTGGTCTTCATCTCGCGCGTAGTCGGCTATTTCGTTGACAAAGTGATTCTGCGCAACCAGAACGACGGGCCAGGTATCGGCTACTACGTCACCACCATCGTGATGGATCTCGTTCTGGGTGTAGTCGCTGCGATGATCGTGTCCTGGTTCTCGCGTCAGCGCGAATACCGTGCGGATGCGGGTGCGGCGGAGCTGATGGGCAACAAACAGCCAATGATTAACGCGCTCGCTCGTCTCGGTGGCCTTGAGCCGGGCGAGCTTCCGCAAAGCGTGAAAGCAATGGGCATCGGTGGCAAGATGGGATCGCTCTTTTCGACGCATCCACCGATGGAGCAGCGCATCCAAGCGCTCCGCGATTTGCAGCAATAAAGACCAGCGATTTAGTTTGCTGGAATGATTTGGGGAGCTTCGGCTCCCCATTTCATTTCATGAGGGACTTCTGCCTCCTACAATCAAACCGCACACTTCAGTTCGCTCGTAATCTCTTTCGAATCGCATGCCCCGCGGAATCTCCCCCGAACACATCGTCCAGCGCGACACTATGCTCAACGTAGCGGCAGACACGTTCGCACAGCTCGGCTACCCGAGCGCGACGATGGCGGAAATCGCGCGCCGTTGTGGGGTGTCGAAGAGCTTGCTCTATCACTACTACCCATCGAAAGACGCCATGCTTTTCGATATGTCGAGCAGCTACATGCGAAAGCTGCGCGAATTGGTTGGTAGCGTTGCGCCACTAAAACTCTCAGCGAAGGAAGCGCTGGCTGAAACCGTGCGGCGCTTTGTTGTGGAGTATGAACATTCGCGCACTCGTCATGTTGTGCTGCTCAACGATGTGAAATTTTTGCCACCGCAACAGCGCGATGAGGTGCTTGATCTAGAGCGCCAGGTCGTGCAGCGCTTCGCCGATCTTGTCGGCAACACATACAGCATTGATGGCGAAAGAGCGAAGGTCCTCACCATGTGCGTGTTCGGAATGATTAATTGGACGTTTACCTGGCTCAAACCCGGCGGCAGCATCAGTTATCCCCAATTTGCTGAAACGGTTGTGGGTTTACTTGAAACGGGTCTCAACGGCGGCGCTGAACGTCTGCAACAATTCAGCACAATTCATCGAACCTGAGAGCCGCGCATGTCAGACCCGTTAGTCGTTGTAGAAAAGCTCGAAGCGCCCGCCAAAGTGGCGTTGATTCGCTTCAATCGTCCAAAGGTGATGAACGCGCTTAACGACGCGCTCTGCAAAGAGCTCGAAGGTGTGTTGCGCGAGTTAGACGATGACGCGAACGTTCACGTGATCGTCGTCACTGGCAACGAAAAAGCGTTTGCAGCTGGGGCTGATATCGCCGCGATGGCGGAATTCACTTACGGCGATGTCTACAACCAAAACTACATCACGAAGTATTGGGAAGCCGCGAAAAACACAAGGAAACCGATCATCGCGGCGGTGTCTGGTTACGCCCTTGGCGGTGGCTGCGAATTCGCGATGATGTGTGATTTCATCATCGCCGCAGACAACGCGAAATTTGGTCAACCCGAGATCACAATCGGCACGATTCCCGGCATGGGCGGCACCCAGCGCCTGCCGCGTGCAGTGGGCAAAGCAAAAGCGATGGAATGGTGCCTCACGGGAAAATTCATCACCGCGCAAGAGGCGGAAACGGCGGGACTCGTCTCCCGCGTGGTTCCTGCTGACAAATTGATGGAAGAGGTGCTTGCCACCGCGGGAAAGATCGCGAGCTTCTCACTGCCTGCCGTCATGAAAGTTAAAGAAACAATTAACGCCGCCTTCGACACCACGCTCCAGCAGGGCCTGCAAGTCGAGCGCCGCGAGTTTCATGCCACGTTTGCGCTTGAAGATCAGAAAGAGGGCATGCGCGCGTTCGTTGAGAAACGCAAACCCAATTTTAAGAATCGCTAACGGACCAAACGTCAAGGTTGAGGATGAACCAGCTAGACGCGGTACCCTTTGCCAACCAAATCGTCGTCCAATAAACGTGAAATGACGCTAGCTCATTCAGCTTCTAGACGCGCGTAGGTGTGACGGCGTTTCGCCGGCGACATGGTACGAGCGCGAAAATCTGAGATAAGCTGCGCGGCTCCGAGACGCGCTCGGGAACGAGAACATTAATGGAACTCAAATGGCTGGAAGACTATCTGGCGCTGATTGAGACCGGGTCTTTTTCGGCCGCTGCTGAAAAGCGTCACGTATCGCAGCCTGCTTTTTCTCGCCGCATCCAAATGCTCGAGAACTGGCTTGGAGTTTCTCTGATCGACCGTTCGCGAAAGCCCCTGCGGTTTACCCCTTTGGCGGAGAGCAATGAAATCGGGTTTCGCAATTTAGCTACGCAGATTTACGAGTTTCAGGCCACCCTCAGAGCAGACGCAACGCAAACACCGGGGATGGTTATCGCAGCCCAGCACAGTCTGGCAGCGGCTTACTTGCCCACATTTTTAGAAGAACTTGGCCAACTGCTTCCCGGTCAGCGCTTTCGAATTCGCTCCGAGAATCGGGACGAAGCGGTAGCCTTGCTCCTACGTGGCCATGCCGATATTCTGTTGACGTACCAAACTGAGCAAGTCGAAATTAGCGTACCTGCAGCGCTGGCCACCTGTTGTGTTTTGGGTGAAGATGCGCTGGTCTTGGTCGCCAGTGCGAAGCTCTACGCCGACTACGAACTTGTGCAGTCGGAAGCTGCGTTGCCACTGTTGTGCTTTCCTCCGGAGAGTTTTTTCGGGCAAGCCGTCCGCTCGCACGCCTTACCTGATCTGATGCAGACCCGCTTAGTTGCCGTTCAGCATGTGAGCGAGTTCAGCTTGGGCTTGCGTGAAATGGCGCTCATTCACCAGGGCGCTGCTTGGCTTCCACGTAGCCTCATCGCTCAGGATCTAAAGACCGGTAGGCTGCGAGAGCTTTCTACGGTGGGCCGCTCGGTGCCATTGAGCATCGTAGCCTATCTGGCTAACCACAGCGGCAAAGCGCTGCAAGGCTTGATAGCCAATCTCGTCGCATCTCGCAGCGGCGAGATGCCTTCCGAATTGTGACTTAGTCCATTTTTGCGCCTATGCGGCGCACCGAGCCGCCCACTGTTGGGGTTGATCCAACCCCAAGAAGCCGGACCAATATAAAGTGGAAATTTCGGTTTGATACCCACACAGGTTTGGCACAGCTCGGCGCATCGCTCCCATCAATCCGGCGGGCTCCACCAAAGACTAGGGCGTGATCTGGTGGGGTATCCATGGCAGCCCTTCGTAATGAGTCAGCAGTCATGAGCCCAATCGAATCTAACCCGGATATTTTTCGCTAATCGCATACAAGCGGTGGCGCCAGCTTGTTCAAGCGTGCGAGTGGCATCGCACCGAAAGGGTTTCTTGCGCACAAAAAAGTCGCTAATACGCGCTTTCGTGGTGCGCGCGTCTACTCCATCCCAGCGGGTGACTCATTTTCTCGTGTCGGGATGCTTTGGGTATTATGCAAAAAACGAAAAATACTGCTCAATAAATCAATTAGACAAGTCGGGGGTTTCGGGACATGATTTCCAAACGCAATAAGCACTGGAACTTCAAGAATGGATTTGTCACTTTTCCCGAGAATCTCACTAGGGCACTTTCCAACCCCCCTAGAACCCATGACCAACCTTACTGCCCTGCTGGGTGGTCCGCGCCTCTGGATCAAGCGGGACGATTGCACAGGTTTGGCGAGCGGGGGCAACAAGACGCGCAAACTTGAGTATTTGATGGCAGAAGCGATCGCCCAAGGTGCCAATGTGGTGATCACCCAGGGCGCGACTCAATCTAACCATGCACGTCAGACAGCAGCGGCTGCAGCCAAACTGGGCATGAAGTGCATGATCTTGCTCGAAGATCGCACAGGAAGCACTGATCCAGATTACACCGACAACGGAAACGTGCTCCTAAACCGCTTGCACGGTGCCACCGTGGAGCGCCACCCCGGTGGCACCAATATGCAGCAACAAATGGAACTGCTCGCCGAGCGCCTGAAAGCCGAAGGGGCACGGCCCTACGTGATCGCGGGTGGCGGCTCCACCCCGGTGGGCGCTCTGGGGTATGCGAACGCCGCATTTGAGCTGATTGCCCAAGCCGCGGCACGGGGTTTATCGATCGACTATCTGGTGCACGCCACCGGCAGCGCCGGCACCCAAGCCGGGCTCGTGGCCGGCTTGCATGCGGCCAACAGCAAAATCAAGCTACTGGGTATTGGAACGCGCGCACCCAAAGAAAAGCAAGAAACCATGGTCTACGACCTCGCTTGCCGCACGAGCGAGCACATGCGCATGCGCGGCGGCGTGCCCCGAGAGTCGGTGGAAGCCAATTGCGACTACGTGGGCGGCGGCTATGGCATACCCACACCGGGTATGGTCGAAGCGGTCACGATACTTGCTCAAGCTGAGGGCATCTTGCTCGATCCAGTTTATTCGGGCAAGGGTATGGCCGGATTGATTGATCTGATTCGCAAGGGTCGGTTTGCCAAGGATGAAAACGTGGTCTTTCTCCATACAGGTGGCTCCGTTGCGCTGTTTGGCTATCCGAACGCTTTTGACTTACCGAAATCATGAAACCCATCTCTCTCAATGTCATTTGCCGCGCTGTCTGCCATCAGACTTCGCTGAAACGAATTCAAAGGAGGCATCGATCTGGCTGCAATCTTTGCTAAACATATTCCAAGCCACGCGCGAATCTAAAAGTCAGTGCTTTTGCATTCGATCAAATGTTGTCACTTCCCCTTGCCTACTGGAAACACTATGAAGCAATTAATCAAAACCCTTCTCATCAGTTCAATCTTTACCCTTGCAGCAGCCACCCAAGCTGTGGCACAAACCAAGGTCGTGATCGGCCACTTTGGTGACCCTCTTCCCTATAAGGCACTCATTGCTGACGGAAGCCTTGACAAAGCAACTGGCTGGAAGATTGAGTGGCGTCAGTTCGCCTCTGGCGCGGAGGTCAACGCGGCCATGGCCTCGGGGGGTATTCAGATTTCGGAAATCGGATCTTCTCCGCTTTCAGCCGGCTTGAGCTCTGGATTACCGTATCAAATGGTCTCTGCGGGTAAAGTCATCGACAGCTCCGAGGCCTTGGTCACGCGCAATGGATCGGGCATCGAAAAACCTGCCGACCTCAAAGGCAAGCGCATTGCGGTGCCGATCGGCTCCACAGCCCACTACTCTTTGATGGGCGCGTTGCAGATGAATGGCATGACCGAAAAAGACATCACCTTGCTAGGCATGGCGCCCGCCGAAATCGCTGCTGCGTGGGCACAAAATGCCATCGATGCTGCTTTTGTATGGGTTCCCGTTCAAACGAAGTTGCGTGAAAACGGCAAGGTGATGTACACCGCGGGCGAAGTGGCGAGAGCGGCGGGTTTTCATACCTTCAACGCATGGGTTGCCAACAACAAGTTCGCCGCTGAAAACCGCGACGGCCTGGTCAAGTTCTTGCGTGCCATGTTCGAGATCAATGCGGATTACCACAAGAACAAGGCCGCTTGGAACGCAGATTCGGCAAAAGTCAAAGCCGTCGCAGCGAGTGTGGGTGTAACACCCGCTGCAGTCGTGCCGATGCTCGATGGCACGATTTACCCTGACGCGGCTCTGGCCATGTCCGCCAACTGGATGGGCGGCGGCGCAGCCAAGACCATTAAAGGCACCGCAGAGTTCTTGAAGAGCGCAGGCCGAATCAACAAGACTGCAGACGACTATAGCCAGTTCGTCAACTCTGAGTTTGCTAGAGCAGCTGCTGCTCGATAAACCTGCCTTAACGCCATGAGCGCTGACCTTGGCTGAACAGGTTAGCGCTCTTGATTTGTTCCCTTTGAGGCCATCCATGACTGCTCTCGCCATCAAAAATGTGTCGGTGTTTTATCCGGTCAAGGGAAAACCGCCTGTACATGCGCTCAAGAACATCGACCTTGAGATTCATGAAAAAGACTTTGTGGTGGCCCTGGGTGCATCGGGTTGCGGCAAGTCAACGCTGCTGAACTTGATCGCGGGGTTCATGGCGCCCAGCGAGGGCGAAATCTCCCTGAACGGACGCGTTGTCACAGGCCCCGGGGCAGATCGCTCCGTCGTCTTCCAGAAACACGCTCTGTTGCCTTGGTTGAATGTGCTCGACAACGTGGCTTTCGGACTCAAGATCCAGGGGCAAGGCCAAGCGAAGCGCGAACAGATTGCACGCGAGTTCATCAAGTTGCTTGGGCTTGAGCAGTTTGAACAGTCAGCGACCTATGAATTGTCGGGGGGCATGCAGCAGCGTGTGGGTATCGCGCGAGCGTTGACGAGTGATCCCGATATTTTGTTGATGGATGAGCCGCTGGGTGCGCTGGACGCGTTGACCCGCGAGCGAGCACAGGAGCTGATCCTGAAGGTCTGGCGCGATACAGGCAAGATGGTGTTCTTCATCACGCATAGCGTTGAAGAAGCATTGTTCATGGGTACGAAACTGATTGTTATGTCCCCGCGGCCGGGTCGCATATCGCATGTGTTTGACCTGCCATTCAGCCGGCAGTATTTTGAAAGCGGCAACGCCCGTGAGATCAAGGCTTCGGCGGAGTTCATTTCGCTCCGAGAAACGATCTTGCGAATTATTTTTGCGGATGAAGCAGGAGCCAATCATGAGTGATCAGGATGCAAAAGGCGGGTCGGGCCTGCTGGCGGGGTTGATGAAAGCCAAGCCGGCGAAGCCTGGCGAGATATACGGTGTGCCAGGTCAGGGAGAGAGCTTCAAGATCAGCGCGGTTGTGATCGTGCTCCTGATCTCTTTTTGGGGGTTTGTCACATACGCAGGCTACATCCAGCCTCTGTTCTTGCCCTCGCCGACGGCGGTGTTGAACGCACTGTTCGACGTCATCAAAGAAGGCTTCACAGGTGTCGGCTTTTGGGAGCACATCTGGATCAGCACGCTGCGGGTCTTTGGGGCCTTTGTGCTAGCCTGCGCGATAGGCATTCCATTGGGCATCGCCATGGGCATGAGCCCCGTCGCACGCGGTATTTTTGATCCCCCCATCGAGTTCTACCGCCCAATCCCGCCGCTCGCTTATCTGCCGCTGATGATCATCTGGTTCGGCATTGACGAGTTGTCGAAGGTTTTGTTGATCTTCTCGTCTGTACTTGCACCGATGGTGTTGGGTGCCAGAGCCGGGGTGAAGTCTGCGTCGATTGAGCAAATTCATGCCGCCTACTCTTTCGGTGCAACCCGCTGGCAGGTGATCCGCACGGTCATCTTGCCTTCCGCGATGCCTGAGATCTTCACAGCCATGCGTGTTGGCATCGGGTTCGGGTGGACGACGCTGGTCGCAGCAGAAATGGTTGCTGCCACGTCAGGCTTGGGCTACATGGTGCTTTCGGCGTCGCGTTTCTTGCAGACACCCGTCGTGATCATGGGCATCGTCGTCATCGCCGCGATCGCTTATGCATTTGACCATTTGGTGCGCTTCGTTGAACGCCGCGTGGTGCCTTGGAAGGGGCGCGGGTGAAGCTGCCTATCCTGCCCCATCGGCGGATGGGCGCGGGACTGCCGATGGTGCTCGTACACGGGTATCTGGGTGGTTCGAGCCAGTGGGAAGCGGAGCTTCGATTCCTGAGCCAGCACTGTGATGTCATCGCTGTCGATTTGGCCGGCTATGGCAACGCCCGCCACCTAGTAGCGCCTACCGAGATGGCTGCGCATGCTCAATCTGTGCTGGGTACCCTTGACCAACTCGGCGTCGATTGCTTTCACTTGTTGGGCCATTCCATGGGCGGTATGGTGGCGCAGGAGATCGTGAGGATCGCGCCGGCTCGGGTGCTGAAATTGGTGCTGTACGCGACGGGACCGCAGGGCAGCATTCCTGGGCGTTTTGAGACCATGGCGCGCTCGCGCGAGCGCTTAGCGCAAGACGGTATAGAAGCGACGGCGCGGCGCATCAGCGCGATGTGGCTGCTCCACCGCGAGGCCTCGCCGATGGCTAAAGCGCTGGGTGACCTCGCAGTCCAATCCTCAGCACAGGCTGCAGAAGCTGGTTTGTGGGCGATGGAGCACTGGGATGGTCGGACCAATCTGCCGAACATCACCCAGCCTACGCTGATTGTGTGGGGCGACAATGACCGAAGCTATCAATGGCCGCAAATTGAGTCATTGTGGAGAGGCATCACAAACTCCTCACTAGCCGTATTGCCGCATTGCTCGCATGCGCTGCACCTTGAATACCCTCACGTCTTTCACGGCTTGCTTCTAGACTTTCTTTCGGGGCCAAGCAACCAGCCCATCTCTTCGCAACGCGCTAGCAAACAGCCTTAATCCGCCCCAGGTATCGCATCCTTGAGTTGGGCGAGCCGCTATTCTCAAAACTCTCAAACATGCGCTCAATTTTGTGCTTTTCGGCTCGCACCTCGAATCAAACATACGATGAACAGCTTCCCGTCCATTGATTGAGCGTTACCTTACCTGACTACTGGTTGCGCGGAGCGCGTCCTACGCGAAAGCCGTGACGGTCGTTCAATTCTGAACACGTAGTCCCCGCTTAGTGGAAAATCCGGGAAAGTTTTTTGTTGGGTTACTGATGTCGAAAAAAGTATTCGGCTTCGCCGGTTGGTCCGGCTCGGGAAAGACGACGCTCATCGAGCAAGTGATTTCTCACCTTGCGGCGACGGGCGTGCGTGTTTCGCTCGTGAAACACGCACATCACGACTTTGATTTCGATATTCCTGGCAAGGATTCGTATCGGCACCGCAAAGCGGGCGCATCGGAAGTATTGGTGACGAGCGCGAAACGCTACGCACTGATTCGCGAGCACCGCGATGCCCCCGAGCTGAGTTTCGAGCAGTCCATCGCTCGTTTATCGCCCTGCGATTTGGTGCTGATCGAAGGGTTTAAGCGAACCCCAATCCCAAAGCTCGAGATTTGGCGTGCCGAAATCGGAAAACCGCTGCTGTTCCCTACCGATACCAACATTCGAGGGATCTGCTCCGACGATCCGCTACCGCTTCAATTGACGGAACCCTACGGTTGTCGGTTTAGTCTGACCGACATTGCCGCGATTGCCGCCTTTGCTGCTGCGAATGCGGTTGCTGTGGGCGCGTAGTCCGCACGATGCGGCTTTTCGGCGCGTCGAACGCTCACGCTCCGACTGTTGTAGCGCTGCAACGCAGCAATTGCGCAACACTGTCTGAACGTTCTGAGCTGTCGCTCGCCTGAAGTTTTAAGTTTTTCGTTGACACACCGTTTTCGCTGGCGCACTATCCCACCCATGAGCTCACCCGCACGCTTTTTTGCCCCCCGCCGCCTCGCTGGCTGCGCGCTGGTGCTCGCGTGCGCGCTCAGCGCGGCCCTCGCAGGCGCGCAGTCGAAGGAAACGTCGGGCTTTTTCACTGGATTGCGGCTTGTGCCGGAGGCGCCTGATGCACCGCGCGGCGCGTGGAGTTTTGCGCCCCCCGGGTTGAAGCTTGGTCAAGCGCTTGAATTCTCCCGCCCGGCCGACGCCGCAAACCCGCTGCCAAACGGAACAACTGCATTTGGCGGCTACCAATTTCACTCGGGCCTCGCGCTAGGTGCGGCCATCAATACAACGGGGTCGCGATCACTGTTCGAACCCCAAGGCCGCACGGGAGCGGCTGACGGCGTCGGACTTCGCTTCGATGCGTCACGTTGGGCCCTTCCAGCGACGACGAACAGCGTAAATGTAGACGTGGTGTCTGCGTTTAATTATCGAAACTATCTTTCCGTGTACGGGAAAGTCGGCGTGGGCCGCACTGATCCAAAAGCGGGCGATGTGAACTTCATCACGAGTCCCGCGAATCCCGCCGAGCGCACCTCGCTTTCGTATGGGCTCGGCGTTCGCTATGACTTCACGCCGAATGTCGGCCTCAAACTTGAGCTTTCTCGCGGCACCCGCTTTGGGCTTAGCCTCAAAACGTTTGATGAGCCCGACACACTCAATCTAGGCGTTCGCTGGTCGTTCTGATCGACGAAATCGAGCTTACGACGCTCGTTTCTCTTCAATAAATCCTCTTGGCTCGCCCGCGAATAATCGGGGCTAGCGCTGTATTTGCTCAGTTAGCAAGAGTTGGCTAATTGCTCGTTTTGCCCCGATTAAATAAGGGAATGATCCGCTAAGCTGATTCGTCAAGTTTGAGTCTAGCGTTTGCCTCATCGGCGTTTTCGGCAATGTTCCAAGCAGCGGGTTTCGGAGACCGCTTAGCCGAAGGAGTCGTAGCCGCGTAGTTCGCGCATCTCAATCGCGCGTGTACCGCGCGCGTCAAACGCCACAAACGAACCGCGTGTTCGTTGAGCGGAATCCTCGCCGCTAACATCGAAGTGTCTTTTATTCCGGCTGGCTTTCGCATGTCACTTTCGCTCTCAAAACGCGCCCAATCGCTCGGCACTGAAAACGCCTTCGTCGTTCTCGCTGAAGTCAACAAGCTCATCGCCGAGGGCTACGACATCACAAGCTTCTGCATCGGTCAGCCCGATTTCCCTGCACCGATGCATGTGCAAGAAGCGGGTATCGAAGCAATCCGCGGCGGTAAACACGGCTACACGCCCAGCGCCGGCATCATGGAATTGCGCCAAGCCGCTGCGCAATACATGGGCGACATGCGCGGGCTTGAGATTGATGCGGAAGACGTCGTCGTCGGCTCTGGCGCGAAGCCCTTCATCGCGTACACGATTCTCTCGACCACCGATTACGGCGCGGGCGACGAAGTGATTTATCCCGTCCCCGGCTTCCCGATTTACGAATCGCAGATCACCATCAACGGCGCAGTACCCGTGCCGCTTTATCTGCGCGAAGCGCGTAACTTCGCCTTCGATCCGAACGAGCTAGAAGCGAAGATCACGCCGAAAACGAAGCTCCTGATTTTGAATTCGCCGCAGAATCCGACCGGCGGCATTCTCACCAAGCAAAATCTTGAAGACATCGCCGCGATCCTTCGCAAGCATCCGCAAATCTGGGTCTTCTGCGATGAGATTTATTCCAGGCTCACCTTTGAAGGCAGCTTCTCATCGCTCGCCAGCCTGCCCGAGATGCAGGAGCGCTGCATCATCAGCGACGGCGCATCAAAAACCTGGGCAATGACCGGTTGGCGCATCGGCTTCACCGCCAACAAAGCGCTCGCCCCGGCGTTCACCAAATGGGTCACCAACACCGACAGTTGCGCAAGCCACATCTCGCAGTGGGCAGCGGTGGCCGCAGTGAGTGGGCCGCAACACGACGCCGAAACGATGCGCGCGAAATTTCTGGAGCGCCGCAACCTGATCGTCAAACTCCTAAACGAAGTCCCCGGCATCAACTGCCAAGCCAGCGGCGGCGCGTTCTATGCGTGGCCGAACGTCACCGAACTCTGCAAGATGACCGGCCTTAACGACAGCGAAGACCTGCGTCGCAAACTCCTCTACGAAGCAGGTGTCGCCGTACTCGCCGACATCCACTTCGGCCATCGCGTGCCGGGCGATGGACAACACATTCGCTTTAGCTACGCTACGCAGAATGAGAATATCGTTAAAGGTGTGGAGCGGATTGCGGCTTGGGTGGGGAAGAATAGGCGGTAACTCGTTTGCAGATTTAGTTGTTTGCTTGGGCGCGTGAAATTCGACGGTGAAGAGTGGGGAAAGTGATTCGTTTGAATAGCGATGAGGCTTTTGCTGAGTATCGGGACGTACTAGAGGGTGTGCGATTTAGCGCGACCCTACATGTCTCAACTCCGCTGGCGACTTTATTGCATCACGGTGAGGTGTTTCGCGGCCCGCCCTCTCAAGCGCCTGTATATGGCACCATGTCGCAAGGCATTTGGGTTTTGCAAACTAAGAGTTGGAAGTCACTCGGAGCAGAAGCAGACATTCCTGAGTATTCACCTACAACGCACGCGTCTGATATCGGGGCGATATCTCCAGACAACTATCTCCTGTTTTTGGTCGCGTTTAGAACCATATTTGAGGCACCGATTACGCACGACGAAAAACTTAGACAACTCGGCGAACTTCCGCTCTTGAGTACTGAGTTTGCTGCGGTTTGGTCGAGGTTGAATCAGGGATATGTTGACTTTCCTCGATGTCTTTTTTATCTGCCATTTACGCAGCTCCCCGGCGTTGGTCGGGTAACGGCGCGGAACTTGTACGACGCAGGTTTTGTGACCTTAGAGGACATTTTGAAATGCAAAGTCGGTGACTTAATTTCAGTACCGGGAATCGGCTTCGCTACAGCTGAGAAAATAGTCGCGTACGCAGCGGTAGATTTGAAGTCGGCGGCTGCCCGTAGCTCCTAGGCTGAGTTTAGGCGTGGAACCCAGCATCAGTCGCTAAATGCATCGTCCAGCGCCCACCACACTGAATCCTTATGGGTCATAACGTTCGCCCTACGTAGCTTCGGTAAAACCAGTCTTAGGCGCTATTCTTGTGCGATCAGGCGCGGCTATCGACCGCAGTAGATAGCAACGATTTTGTTCGACTCGTCAATCGCTCGGCAGTTTTCGTGGCGATAAGTAGTCCGCGTGAATGTTTCTGTTTGCGCAGTAGCAACTCGTCGAAGCGGAAAGACGGCGACGGCTAGGTTCGTTGGCATTCCAACCGAGAGTTGGCACGTTTTTTCTTCTCTGCACGCCGGGAAATCTTTTGCCAGTTGTTGCATGGCTTTTGCGCGATCAGACTTAACTTTGTCTAGTTGCGCGTAGAAGCGCTTGATGGCCGCGTCAGCTTCTTTTTTGGATTGAGCCACCTCTTTTTTTGCGTCAACGATTGCCTTATCTGATACTTCTACGTTCTCCCACTGTCCGTTTGCGTTAAGGCGTTCAGAGCCTTTTTTCGGCGCATTCGTGTACTCCGTCAAGCCCGTTTCTGGGTCAACGTTTCGGTAAATTTGCGCTGTCAGTTGACGTGCGGCGAGCACAAAAAGGAGCGCTAACAAAAGCACCGAAATTACTCTCACGTTGCACCTCGATAGGCCGGTATGCGTGGATCAGGATCGCGATTATGCACGCCTGGCGACTGTCTGTTTGGGCTAGCCGGGTAGGATAGGCACGCCATGCCCACCACATGTTGCTTAACCGGCAATCCGCTCCACACGAGCCGCATAACACCCGCGTCGCGCATAGTGAACGTGCAGATAGTTCGCGTGCGGATTCGTGAGTAACTTTTCGATGAGCGTTTCGGCTTGCTCGCCCTCGACCACGTCTGCATCGATCATCATGTGCGAGTGATCGAACGCGCGGATTGAAAGTAAACGGCGCTTCAACACATCGGGGATTGCATTCGGTTGAACGTAGCGCGCGGTCGCGCCTTCACGCACGTAGACCGCATGACTCGCGCGATACGGTGAATCGGCCGGTTGGTGTTCGAAGTTCACGAGCAGAACCGTTTCGCCAACAGCGCAGTCGCGCATCTCGATGCGATCAGGAAAGCCAGGCGACTCGTTCACCACGTAACGCTTTGCGCGGTGAACCGCAAGTTGTTCATCGCTGAGTCCCTGTAAGTGAGAAAAGCGGGTGGCGTCTAATCCAAAGATGCGAAAAGGCATGATGCTCTCAGTAACGAATGTAGGAGCGCATACGTTAGCTCGTCGCATCGCATGCGGCTCGCCGCTTTCGGACATCGTGTTTTGGATGAGTGCACGACGAATGGCAAGGGCCTCGTGCTCACCGCGTCCACGAATTCAGTTTGTAGGCGCGGGCTTGACCGCGCATTCGTGAGAAGAGGAGCGCGGTCAAGCCCGCGCCTACAAGCCGAAGCGACGTCGAGCCGTCGCCTACACTTGTGTGATGCATCGAAGCCACGATCTACGCAAAGGTCGCGTCAGTGTGATCGGCCAGACGTATCACGTGACGTTTGCAACCTCGGAGCGTCGCCGATTCTTTGACGATTTTCGACTGGCGCGGGCGGCGATGAGAGTTTTCGGCGGCATTGACTTCTCTGGCGAAACCCGAACGCATACGCTTATGCTCATGCCGGACCATATGCATTGGTTATTCACGCTTAACGCCGGGACTTTGAGTCGCACGGTGGCGAGAGCAAAGACGTTGTCCTCGCGCGATGTGCGCGTGCTCTGTCCTGAGATTGAGACGGTGTGGCAGAAGGACTTCTATGATCACGCGCTACGCTCGGACGAATCGTTTCGCGTGGTTGGTGATTACATTGTGGCGAATCCGGTTCGCGCGGACATCGCCGAAGATATTTGGGCGTATCCACACTGGTTTGCGGATTGGGTGTAGTCGCGGGCTTGACCGCGCTCCTCTTCTCACGAAAGCGCGGTCAAGCCCGCGCCTACAGAATAATGCGTATGAATCCCCAGCAAAACCCACCGCGCATCACCGAACCGCTGCCCCCCGAAATCGCATTCGAGGTGTTGCCTCGCGATTTATCCGCCTATCGCGAAGGGAACACCGGGATTCCGTATTCGTTTTTCTTCGATAGCGGCGTGCCGGGGCCGCGGGTGGCGATCAACTGTTTGACCCATGGCAATGAGTTTTGCGGGATGGTGGCTGTGTGTGCGCTGCTGGATGCGGGCGTGCGGCCGGAGCGCGGTAGCTTGAGTTTGAGTTTCGCGAACGTGGCGGCGTATGAGCGCTTCGATAGGGCTGCGCCGTTCGATAGTCGCCAGTTGGTTCACAACTTAAACCGCATTTGGTCGGATGCGAAGTTGGCGAGCGGCGAGCGTAGCCCCGAGCTTGATCGTGCACGCGAGATGCGGCCCTTGTTCGATCAGGCTCATGCGCTGCTCGACATTCATTCGACGACGCAGGTGGTTGCGCCGTTCTTTGTTTACTCCGCTGGCGCGGCTAGCCGTGCGAGCATGGCCCTCGCGGATGGGATTGGTTTTCCGCCGGTGCAATTGGTGATGCCGGGCGGCATGCAAACGGGCACGCCCTTGATTGAATACGGCCCGTTCAGCCCCGCGCGTGCGACATCTGCTAACGCGGCAGAACCTTTCGCGCCCGGCGCGGGTGGTTCGGTGGTCGTTGAATGCGGTCAACATTTCGCTAAGCGTGCAGGAATCGTCGCGACGCTCGTCTCGCTCTCGTTCTTGCGGCACACGGGCGTGTTGAGCGCGGAGCGCGCGGCGGAGTGGAGCGTTCGTCGGACTGGCGAGGATTTGCCCACGCTCACGCCCACACCCGCGATGGCAAAGCCGCAACGCTATGAGCTGGTGAGCACGCATGTGATCCGAACGCCGAATCTGCGCTGGGTTCGACCGTTGCAAGGCATGGAAGTCTTTGCGAAGGATGAAATCATCGGCTACGACGGCGATTTGGAAGTGCGCTCGCCTTGCGACGGTTGCACGATCTTCATGCCGCTTGCGGCGTACCGCGCGGCGGTGCCGGGGCGGGAAGGGGCGTACTTCACGCGGCCTCTCAACGCTGGCTAAGCGTGCAACCGTCGCAGAAGAGGCGGGTTCGCACTCTTAAGGGTGCTGCGGCGCGGGATAACCAATTAGTCAAAATTTATACTAACTGGTATAAATTGGTCATGTTAATCACCGCATATCGCAATGTTTCGCCTTCTGCTCGCGTCGCTCTTGTTCTCTGTTTCACTTCCCGTCATGGCCATTGAAGAGCCGAAACACCGCGTCATTGAAACGGTCGGCAAGATCGAGCTGCGCGACTATGAGCCCGCGCTGTTGGCTGAGGTTGAGGTGAGCGGCGAGCGAAGCGCCGCGATCAACCAGGCTTTCCGCATTCTCGCGGGCTACATTTTTGGCGGAAATCAGGGGCAAGCGAAGATTGCGATGACTGCACCAGTGACGCAAGCGCCCGAGCGTGCAACGAGCGCGGGCGAGAAGATCGCGATGACGACACCCGTGACGCAAGAATCGATTGGCGCGGGCACTGAGCCCCGTTGGCGCGTGGCCTTCATGATGCCGAGCAAGTACACGATGGACACACTGCCGAAGCCCAACGACGAGCGCGTGAAGTTTCGTGTGAGCGATCCGATAAAGCGCGTGGCGATCGTGTTTGATGGCCTTTCGACGCAATCGAACTTAGGCACGCATCGCGAGCTGCTCGAAGCGTTCGTGAAAGACCGTGGCCTCAAAACCAAAGGCGAGTACACGATGGCGTTTTACAACGACCCATTTACGCTCCCGTGGAATCGGCGCAATGAGTGGTGGGTGGCGATTGAGTAACGCCGCGTAGGATGCGCAAGGGCAGCTGCAGCCCGATTGCGCTTCACCCGAACAACCATGATGCAACCATCGCACATACGGCAGCGAGCATCACGAACGTGGCGAACCAACCCAAGATGCGATGGCGCAGAGAAAGGGTGTAGTCACCGAGAATCGATTTGTTGGAATCCAGCTTCATCATGACTGCCATGATCGGCACGGCCACCACGCCGTTGACTACCGCGCTCCACACGAGCGCCTTGATCGGGTCTAGCGGCGAGAAATCAATCGCAGTTCCAACCACCGTTGCCGCGATCAGTACGCCGTAAAAGCCTTTCGCTTGTGAGAGCGGATGGTCGAGGCCCGATCGCCACTGAAATACATCGGCTACTGCGTAAGCGGCAGAGCCCGCAAGCACCGGGACGGCCAACATGCCGGTGCCAACGATGCCGAGCGCGAACAAGACGAACGCGAAATCGCCCGCGATTGGGCGCAGCGCTTCAGCGGCTTGTTTGGTTGTTTCTATATCGGTGATGCCATGCTGATTGAGCGTGATTGCGGTCGCGAGCATCACGCAAAATGCGATCACGTTTGAAAACACCATGCCGATGAGGGTGTCAAGCTTGATGCGATACAAATGTTCGCGCACGAACCGCGCATCTTTTGCAATTTCGTGAGCGCCGTTCATGCGTTGCCGCTGCTCGGCTTCTTGAGCGGCTTGCCAGAAGAAGAGATAGGGACTGATTGTGGTGCCCAGAACGCCGACTATCATCATCCAATATGCGTTTCCGCTCATTAGATTTGGCACTAGCGTTTGCACGAGTACCCGTTCCCAATTCACATGGAGTGCGAATACAACGGCCACGTATGCAAGCAGTGCGAGCGTCAGCCACTTAAGCACTCGTACCATCGCGTCATACGAAAGCCATACGGGTAACGCGGCGCATAGAACGCCGAAGAGTACGGCGTAACCATTCTCTGGGCCGCCAATAACGAGTTGTAGAGCATCGCCCATCGCCGCAATGTCGGCTGCGATGTTTAACGTGTTCGCAAGCACGAGGAGCGCTACAAGAGAGATCGCCAGCCAACGAGGCATCACGCGACAGATGTTTGCCGCAAGTCCTTGTCCTGTGAGCCAACCGATTCGCGCGCTCACCATTTGGATGCCGACCATAAGCGGCGTGGTGAACGCGAGTGTCCAGAGCATGCCTGCACCAAACTGTGCGCCCGCTTGTGAATAAGTCGCGAGCCCGCTAGGATCGTCGTCGGCAGCGCCTGTGATTACGCCCGGTCCGAGTCGATCAGCGAGTCTTTTTGCATCGCGAAGCATGAACATCGCCCAAAGTATCGCAGGTTGGCTACCTTACAGCCCTGGGCGCAATCTTGGAGGTGGGAGATCGCGGAGCGAAGCGGGTGGCGCGTCGATATGGTTACGCGCGGCCAAATCTCAAAAGAAAACGCCCCTCGCGGGGCATCTTCTTTACTTCAACTGCGCGTCGCTACTGTTGTGGCGGCTGCTGTGGTGCCGCGCCGGTTTCAACCATTTGCATCGGCGCTTCACTCACCGTTTGGCGAGGTGGACGCGCGCGTCCACGCGGTTGCGCTGGGGCTTCTGGCGTGTAGCTCACCGGAGCTGCGCCCGACGTTTCCATCATCTGCATGCCGGAATCAGTTGGCATTGCGTAGGTGAAGGGCTTCGGTGCTTCGCGCGGTGGCGGTGGCGGCGGAGGCGCTGGCTGAGCGGCTGGCGCTGCAACGACCGGCTCACGTGGAACAACTGCTTCACTTACCGCTTGATTCGATTGGGGCTGAGCGCGTGTTTGGCCGCTATCCGAAGATTGTTCAAAACTCGTGCTTGCCCCATTAGATTCAGGCGCACCCGCTCCTTGCTGTTCGCGCGGTGCACGTTCACGACGTGGGCGATCTTCTCGCTCACGGCGCTCGCCACGCGGTGCGCGCTCACGACGCTCAGGCTCGCTTGGCACGCCGTCGTCAGAAGGAACGAACGCCGTTACGCCCGCTTGCATCGTGGTGACGCTCGTTGAGCTTGTGGCGATCAAATTGCCCATTTCGTCGGTGATCGTGGCTTCCTGCGCAACGCTTTCGCCTTCGCGTCGTTCGCGGCGCTCACCGCGATTACGATCACGACCGCCGCGTTCGCCACGTTCACGGCGTTCGCCACGCTCTTTACGCTCGCCTTGATTCGAAGCTTGGCCCGGGTTGGCTTGCGTCAGGGCCGCGTTTGGCTCGGTGAGCGCCGCGCTTTCGGCGGCGACTGCGCTTTGCGTTGGCTTTGGCGCACGATCTTGGCGCTCTTGCCGTTCACCGCGGTTTTCGCGTTCGCGGCGCTCGCCCTGTGGTTTGCGATCCTCGCGCGCTTCACGTGGCTCGCGCGCCTGCTGCGACTTCGCCTCTTTGTTATCGCGACCGTCTTTATTGCGCTGCTCGTCTTTGCGAGCGTCTTGCTTGCGGTCACCGCGACCGTCACGCGCATCACGTCCATCGCGGTCACCGCGACCTTCGCGATTGCGATCACGCCCGCCGCGTTCACGACGCTCACCGCGATCATTGCGATCAGTACGCTCGCCGCGCGCACCGCGCTCTTCACGCTTAGTTGTGCTCGTTGTTTCAGCCGCTTTCGCTGGCTGCGCCGCAGGCGGATCATCGCTTCTGAAGAAACCCATCACGCGAGCGAAGAAGCCGACTTTCTCGACCGACTTCGCCGTCATTGGAAGCGCGGCTGCCGGGGTAGGCGCGGCTGCTGGAGCGGGGGCTGAGATCGGCGCGGGTTGAGCAGGGGTGATGCCTTTTACAGCGGCTTCCTGCTTCACTTCGTTGGCCTCTTGCTTGATGGCCTCTACGGGATCGATCGCCTCTGGGCGTTCAACCATTTTGTAGCTCGTTGGCAGCGGCTCGCTCGAATTGAGCTCGTCATGCTTCAGGCGCTGAACGGTGTAGTTCGGCGTTTCCAAATGCATGTTCGGGATGAGAATCACGCTTACTTTCAAGCGCGTTTCAAGCGTTTGAAGATCGAATCGCTTCTCGTTTAACAGATAGGTTGCCACATCGACTGGCACCTGCGCGATCACTTGCGCGCTGTTGTCTTTCATCGCTTCTTCTTGAATGATGCGCAGTATGTGCAGCGCGATCGATTCCGTTGAGCGGATGTGTCCCGTGCCGTGGCAGCGCGGGCACGGGAGGTGTGCGGAATCGCCCAGACTTGGCTTCAAGCGCTGGCGCGAAAGCTCCATCAATCCGAAGCGAGAAATCTTGCCGATTTGTACGCGTGCTCGGTCGAGTTTCATTGCGTCGCGGAGACGATCTTCAACTTCGCGCTGATGCTTTGACGATTCCATATCGATGAAATCGACAACAACCAAACCACCTAAATCGCGCAAACGGAGCTGACGTGCAACTTCTTCTGCGGCTTCAAGATTGGTGTTGAAAGCGGTGGCTTCGATGTCAGCGCCTTTGGTTGCGCGAGCCGAGTTCACATCGATTGCAACGAGGGCTTCGGTGTGATCGATCACGATCGCGCCGCCGGACGGCAGGTTCACCGTGCGGCTAAACGCGCTCTCGATCTGGTGTTCGATTTGAAAGCGCGAGAAAAGCGGTACATCGTCGTGATAGAGCTTCACCCTGTTGACCATGTTGGGCATCACATGCCCCATGAAGCCCTTCGCTTGCTCCGCAATTTCCTCAGTGTCGATCAGGATTTCACCGATATCTTGCGTGTAGTAATCGCGGATCGCGCGAATAACAAGACTCGACTCTTGATAAATCAGGATCGGCGCCTTACTTGATTTCGACGCGCCGTCAATCGCCGTCCACAATTGCAGGAGATAGTTCAAATCCCATTGCAATTCCTCGGCGGAGCGACCGATGCCCGCGGTGCGAGCAATGATGCTCATGCCGTTTGGCACATCGAGCTGCGCCATCGTGTCGCGCAACTCGTTACGCTCTTCGCCTTCGATACGACGCGACACACCGCCGCCGCGTGGATTGTTTGGCATCAAAACGAGGTAGCGACCCGCGAGCGAGATAAAGCTCGTGAGGGCAGCGCCCTTATTGCCACGTTCGTCTTTTTCTACCTGAACAAGAATTTCTTGCCCAACGCGCAGGGAATCGGCGATCTTGTTCCGATTCATGTCGCCATCGACGTTTACGACTGAGCGCGCGATTTCTTTAAACGGCAGGAAACCGTTTCGCTCAGTGCCGTAGTCAACAAAACATGCCTCCAGTGACGGCTCAACGCGCGTCACGGTACCTTTGTAAATGTTGGATTTGCGTTGCTCTTTCGAAGCGGATTCAATATCAAGGTCGATCAGTTTTTGACCATCGACGATTGCGACGCGAAGCTCCTCGGCTTGCGTGGCGTTAAACAGCATGCGTTTCATGCGAACTAACCTCTCGTGTCGTTCGATACGACCGATGGCTTGCGCAGAGGGGGACGAATCAGCGAACGCGCGACGGCGAAACTCAAACTAAAAGGCATTCGCAAAACGCGAAGCCGCTAGTTGGGTATCGCGCTCGACGGGCTTGAGGGAGAAGCGCTAGAACCATTCACACTGCACCCCATTGCGACGCTAGGCGCGCGGAGTTCTGAGTGTGCGCCCCAGCGGGCCGAGAGCGGCGCGATTACGCGCCGGGCTTGGCTTCTTAGAGAGCGAGATGCGCAGAAGCGCGGGTTCATCACGTGTGTTTCTTCTCTCGGATACGTTGTGGCGATTCGCGCACAACGTATCGATTCAAACTTTTTTGTTCGCCGACTCCGAATGCCCGATACATCTATCGCAGGCGGCTCGGTAGCCGAACTTCTAAAATTGCCGCTTTACTCGGTGGCGGCTCAAACCGTGGTTCGGTGTAATTTGTGGCAAATCGAGCAAAAAAGCTGTGGCTTCGTTGTCTCCGTCCGTGCAGCTTGCATCGCGAAATTTTGCGGCGCACACTGCCAAGTTACTAACCGAGGTCTTCCCCGATCGCTTCGCCCCGGAATCCGAGGCGACGACAAGTCGCAGAAAACACTGAAATTATAAATGAAATGAACGACTTACGTGGCGTAGTTCGCCAAAAATCCGAAGCCGACGAGGCCTCGACTTCGCCTGGCGTGCGTCGCGTCCGGATTACCGTTGCTCACGCGGGGCAACGTGTGGATAACTTTTTGATTCGCGAGCTCAAGGGCGTGCCGAAAACCCATGTCTACCGAATTCTTCGCTCGGGCGAGGTGCGCATCAATGGCGGGCGGGTGCGTGCCGAAACGAAGTTAAACGAGGGCGATGAAATCCGCATTCCACCCGTACGAGTGGCCGAAACACCCGTTCATCTTCAGCTAACGTCTGCCTTCCCCCACGAAATCATTTTCGAAGATACGCATCTCATCGTCGTTAACAAACCCTCCGGTGTCGCTGTTCATGGCGGATCAGGGGTGAGTTTTGGCGTGATTGAGCAGCTTCGCATGTCGCGGCCCGATGCACCGCTGCTTGAGCTCGTGCATCGCCTAGATCGCGAGACTTCGGGCGTACTTTTCATCGCCAAAACCCGCGCGGCACTGGTCGGAATGCACGACACGCTTCGCGAAAAAACGGGTGATAAGCGTTATTTAGCTGCGGTCAAAGGCGAGTGGGTGAATGATCGGCAGCATGTGAAAGCGCCGCTCGCAAAATTTACGCAGCCTGATGGCGAACGTCGTGTCCGCGTGGATAAAGACGAAGGCCAGTTCGCGCACACGGTTTTCAACCTTTTGGAGCGTCGCCCAACGATATCGTTGGTTGAAGCGGAATTAAAGACGGGTCGAACTCATCAGATTCGCGTTCATTGCGCACATCTAGGCTTCCCAATCGCGGGAGACCCGAAATACGGCGATCTCGCATGGAACAAAGTGCTCAAGGCCGACGGGCTGACGCGGATGTTTCTTCACGCGAAGTCATTTGAATTTGAGCATCCCATTTCTGGCGAAACGCTCAAAGTCGAGGCACCACTCTCCCCAGAACTCGCACGATTTTGGAACGGTAGCGCAATCGAATGAAGTACCCCTTGGTTGTTTTTGATTGGGACGGCACGCTCGCCGATTCCACCGCAGTGATCAAGCGCGCGCTGCAACGTGCGGCTGAAGACTGCGGCTATCCTGTACCCACTGATGCGCAAGCGGCCTACATCATCGGTATGGCGCTCAAGCCTGCCCTTGAGCACGCGATCCCAACGCTTCGCGAGGAAGATTGGCCACGGCTCGTTGAGCGCTATCGCGTGCACTTCCTTGCTGGAGAAAATGAGATTGTTCTCTTTGATGGGGTTCGCGAAATGCTTTCCGCGCTTCACCTGTCTGGCGCAACGCTTGCCGTAGCGACCGGGAAATCACGTCGTGGGCTCGATCGCGCCTTTGATACGCTCGGCCTGCGCGAATTTTTTACGACGTCACGCTGCGCGGATGAAGGTTTTGCGAAGCCGCATCCCGGTATGTTGAACGCGATCTATGATTTCACCGGACATTTGCCGTCGGAATCGGTGATGATCGGGGACACCACACACGATTTACAGCTCGCAGCGAACGCAGGCTGTGCAGCGATTGGCGTGACTTACGGCGCCCATCATCCTGAATTGCTGCAGACAGCGCCTTCGCTCGCTCTGATAGATTCGGTAGCCGCGCTTCGGCGTTTCCTCCTCCCATCGCTCAACTGAGCGCACCCAAAAGCCCCACGCAACTTATGGATGACCAATTACCCACTCAGCCTGGCTGGGAGCGCGAACTTGTTTCCAAGCTCGCAATGATGAACATTAAGGAGCAGCGCGCGCGCCGACGTTGGTCGCTGTTCTGGAAATTCGCGTGGTTTACCTTGGCGGCGCTCACGCTCGCCTACGTCCTTGGCTTCATCGGCAGCGGCGCGAAGAGCGATACGATCAGTCGCCACACGGCGCTGGTGAAACTCGAGGGCACGATCGACGACAAGGGCGTCGCAAGCGCGGAAAACATCAACGCGGCGCTAAAGGCGGCGTTTTCCGCGAGCGACAGCGTTGGCGTGATTTTGCAAATCAATTCGCCCGGCGGCTCGCCCGTTCAATCGCAGCGCATCTACGATCAGATCAAACGCCTGCGCAAAGACAATCCAGAAAAGCCGATCTACGTCGTGGTGGACGAAATCTGCGCATCAGGCGGCTATTTCGTCGCCGCAGCGGCAGACAAGATTTTTGTGGATAGTTCCAGTTTGGTGGGCTCGATTGGCGTCGTAGTTCACGGCGTAGGTGTCGACAAACTCATGGAAAAAATCGGCGTTGAAAACCGCACCATCACCGCAGGCGACAACAAGGCGTTTATGGACCCGTTTTCGCCGATGAAACCCGAACACAAAACGCATCTTGAATCGATGCTTGCCGACGTGCATCAAACGTTTATCAAAGCTGTGAAAGACGGACGCGGCGATCGACTCAAGGCCAACACGCCCGGCCTGTTCAGCGGTTTAATTTGGAGCGGCAACAAGGCGATTGAGAATGGCCTAGTTGATGCGGTGGGCACCGTTGAGACGGTTGCGCGCGAGGTGCTTAAAGCTGAGGACCTCATCGATTACACCATCGAAGAAAACGCCTTTGACCGATTTGCGCGCCGCCTTGGTACGCAGTTCGGCGCGGGTGTGGTTCAGGCGACGAGCGGATTTTCCTGGAAATAACTCGGCTAGTTGCTAACGTTTGATATTTGGCGCGGCGAGCCCTTCAATCATCACGTTTAAGCATGCAGGCAACCCGCTTGCCATCGCGCGGTGAGCGGCAGCCATGAGCTCATCGGCTTGCGTGACTTGGTCGCCGTAGCCTCCGAACGCTGCGGTGACTGCGTCATATCTTGTGGGCAAGAGTTCGCAGCCGATCAATCGATTCGCACCATACTCGCGAAGCTGGATTTGATATTCCGCATTCCAGCGCGCATCGTTGCCTACCACCGCGAGAAACGGCAGTCCGTAGCGAACGGCAGTGTCGATCTCTGATGAGTGAAAACCGAAGGTTCCATCACCCATCACGGCGATCACTGGCGCGTCTGCCTTCGCGACCCGTGCGGCAAGTGCGAATGGCAATGCAGCGCCAATCGATCCAGCGACGCCGTTGATGACCCGATGGGGTGCGTGCAGACACGCCTGCGCCCATTGCCCGATTTCGCCACCGTCGGAGATAAAAACGGAGTCAGGGTGTGAATCCAAAATTGCCTGCAGCGGTCGTAGCGCCTGGACGGGATGCAGTCGATCCGGTTGGCTGGACGAGGCGGCTTTCCACGCATCGGGTCGGTAGGCAATCGCGCTCGTGACTTCATCGCGCCAAGCGTGATCGGTACTGGCGGCCGCCTCTCGCGCGATCGTTCGGAAGGCGTCTTGCAGCTGCGAAATCGCTACGTCAACTGGCGCGTTACAGGTGTGAATGAGTTTGCTGCCGAGCGCGCGCTGTGCGCGAGCCAATTCCGCCTCATCGGGATCGATTTGTAAAAACGTGCAGTTCGTGGCGAAGGTCGGCGCAGCACCAAATTTCAGTGTGAAATCCATGCGTTTGCCGAGCAGCAAGACGCAATCGCTTTCCGCGAGTACCTGGGCGAATGCACCAAGGCTTGGGTCGGCAACGCCGCGCGGGCTTTCCATCCCGACCACGGGCACGCCGCTCGCTGCGGCGAGTTGCGCCATTCGTTCGCGCCCTGAGCGGCTCGTACACGATGGTCCACACAAAATCAGGGGGCGACGCGCATTAGTCAATTTTTCAATAAATTGAATAACGTCGTCCTTGCCCAATTGAAACGGTACGTGTATCGATGCAGTTGAAAGGGCAACGAGTGAAGTGGATGCCTCCAAAACATCCGTGGGCAGGCTCACATGCACCGGGCCTGGCCGCCCTGATCCGGCGGTGGAGATTGCTTTTTGCATGTCAAACGCGACCACGTTCGCGCTCTCACATGTCCACGATGACTTGGTGACCGGGGCCGCCATATCGGCCTGCGCCATTTCCTGGAATGCGCCCATACCGCGTTGGGCGTGTGGTGCGTGGCCCGAGAGCAAGACGACGGGTGACTCTGCCATCTGCGCGGTATAGAGCGCGGAGATTGCGTTGGCATGACCCGGTCCGCCTGTCACCAGCGCGACTGCGGGCGAGCCCGTGAGCCGCGCGTAGGCATCCGCCATGTGCACGGCAGCCGCTTCGTGACGCGTGTGAATCAGCTCGATGCCTGCGCCGAATGCAGCGTCATAAAGCGGCATGATGTGATTGCCAGAGAGCGTGAAGATCCGGCTTACGCCTTGTTGTTTGAGCGAATGAACGAGCGCGTCCGCGCCGCGAGTTTTGTTTGACATGGGGCAACTATTGAATCAGTGTGTCCCCGGGTTTAACCCGGGTGAATTGCACGGGCTCGTGCGAAATCGAAAGCGCGTCTCCCGCTTTTTTGACGACGGTGTAGTGGGAGGTATCGAGTGCGCCAGCCTCCGGGAAATCCTCACGGAAATGCGCGCCGCGCGAATTTTCGCGGGCGAGGGCGGCGGCTGTAATCGCTTGGCTGACTTCGATCAAACTGCGCAAATTGAGCCAATCGTGCCAACTTAAATTAAATGCGCGGTTACTGCCGTCGACACCAATGCGATGCAACTCATCGAGAAGGCCACGAAGTCCGCTCTCGGCGCGGCGAAGGCCATCAGCGGTGCGAAGGATGCCCGCATCGTTCCACATGAGCTCATAGAGCGCTTCGCGCAGCGGTTCAGTGCTTTGATGGGCTCGACTG
Organism: Betaproteobacteria bacterium; assembly: GCA_013298765.1. GTDB lineage: Bacteria > Pseudomonadota > Gammaproteobacteria > Burkholderiales > Casimicrobiaceae > Casimicrobium. Next base: position 116,539 of record JAAFJA010000001.1, on the reverse strand, counting down.
AGCGGGGCTTCATGCAGAGCAATCGCGTCTCGGAGCGCTGTCTCATCGGGCGCACGCCACTGCGAGTCGCTTGGATTTGACGTAAGCCACGCGGCCATCGCGTCGCCAGCGATACCGCCGTAGACCGTTGAATTGGCGACGCCGTTGCCGCCAAGCCGATTGGCACCATGCACGCCGCCCGTATCTTCGCCAGCAGCAAAAAGCCCAGGCAGCGCGGTGCTGCAGTCGCCACCAAACACAACGCCGCCCATCATGTAATGCGCGGTAGGTACCACCTCTACTCGATCACCCGCGAGATCGAATCCACAATCTGCGCAGCGCTCGACCATGCCCTTGAATGCTTTGCGGACCTTGTCTTCACCCAGATGCTTCATCTCGATAAAAACGCCGCCGTTCGGCGAGGTTCTGCCGGCGCGCATTTCAGAATAAATGCTGCGCGAGACGATGTCTCGCGTGGCGCGCTCGCCGCGTTCGTCGTAGGCATGCATGAAGCGCTTGCCTGCGCCATCGAGCAGGTAGCCGCCCGCGCCGCGCAAGCCTTCTTCGAGTACGGTGCCGGTCATGCGGGTCCCTGAACCGGCGAGCAATCCCGTTGGGTGAAACTGCACCATTTCCATGTCACGCAATGCGAGCCCGGCATTCATCGCCATCGCCAAGCCGTCGCAACTTTTGTCGCCGCTCGGCGTGTGAAACTTGTACATCGTGGGGCCACCGCCGGTTGCCAAAAGCACCGCTTTGGCTTGCACGAACACATAGCGCCCGCTACGTACATCGATCATCAACGCACCGGCGAGCGCATCGCCTGAAGCGGTTTTGATCAATGCGATCGCGCGATGCTCTTCCATGCGCTCAATCTTTCGCGCCCAGACTTGTTCGGCCAAACGATTGATGATTTCAATGCCGGTTTGATCGCCTTTGTGCACCGTGCGATCAAAGGTTTGCCCAGCAAACGCTTTTTGATGCACGCTGCCGTCGGGGTTGCGATCAAAAAAACAACCGAGCTCGTTCTCCAGTTCGCGAATGCGCTCTACGGCTTTGGTGACGAGTGTCCAGGCAAGGTCTTGATCGGGCAGCCATTTGCCGCCTTCAATCGTATCCATGAAATGCCGCTCGATGGAATCGCCTGCAGCGAGGGCGACGTTGTAGCCGCCTTGCACCATGCGCGTACAACCGCTTTTGCCCAGCAGCCCTTTCACGGCCACCGTGATCTTAAGCGCCGGGTTTGCTTGATGCGCATGTAACGCGGCGAAAAGTCCCGCACCGCCCGAGCCCAGAATCAAGATGTCGGTTTGCCGACGGACGAGCTCGTTCATGCCGACACTCCGAGTCGCGCAAGCGCCGCGGCTCGCTTGGAATCGACATCATCTTTCACTGCGTCATAGAGTGAATTGCCGTGCGAATCCATCGCTACAAGGAGCGGGCCGAAACCTTTGATCTTGAAACGCCAAAGCGACTCAGGGTTTAGGTCATCGAGATCAACGTCTTCAATCTGTTCGATCCACGTGGTTTCAAGCGCTGCAGTGCCGCCCACGATTGCAAGGTATGCGCCCCCAAATTCGCGAAACGCAGCGAGGGAGCCTTCACGCATGCCGCCTTTTCCCACGATGAAACGTACGCCGCAGGTTTGCATTAATGCGCGGGTGAAGCGCTCCATGCGATCGCTTGTCGTCGTGCCAATGCAAACGGGTGCGTAACCCGCGGGATGCTCGGCAGAAACGGGCACTTTACGAACATTGGGTGCGGTGTGAATCACGGCATGACCGGAGAGATCAAAACGTGTGCTTCGGCCCTTATCGAAGAGCGCGATATAGCTCGCATCGCGAATGCCGAAGAGCGTGGTGTTGAGCGTCACCGTGTCATTCACACGCAGACAGCGTGCGTCGGCTTCAGTCACGGGAAGAGAGAGTTCGTGGTGCGCCATCGCTAGAAACCAAAGGAGACGCCGCTTGGCGTGAAGGTTGCGCGGGCGCGCCGCGCGGAGTGGCATTGCATATTGACTGCAACAGGATTCATCGTGATGTGGGTTGCCGCAAGTTCGATGTGAACGGCAAAGGTCGTCGCGTCTCCGCCCAATCCTTGCGGGCCGACGCCCAATAAATTAACTGCCTCAGAAAGCTCTTTTTCTAGCGCTGCCGCCTCATTATCTGTGGACAAGGTACCCAGAGCTCTTGTTGCTGCTTTCTTCGCGAGATGAACGCAGAGATCAGATGTGCCACCGATGCCAACGCCCACAATCGTAGGCGGACAGGTTTTTCCACCGGCCGCGATGACCGAATCGATCACGAAGCGCTTGACCGCTGCGATGCCTTCGGCAGGAATCGCCATTTTCAGAAACGAATTGTTCTCAGAGCCGCTGCCCTTTGGAATCATTTCCAGTTCGAGTACATCGGGCGAATCGCTGAAGTCGATATGAATGACAGGCACGCCCGCGCCGCAGCTCGTGTGTTCATTTTTTCGCGTAATCGGGTGCACCACTGATGAGCGTAGTGGATGCTCCGTGGTCGCGCGCGTGCACCCGCGGATGATCGCTGCTTTGAGTGCCGCGCCGTCAAAGTGAGCGCCGTCCCCCAGACTCACGTTACGGCCGATGGTGACGTTATAGATGGGAATTCCCGTATCTTGGCAAAGCAAATTATTAGTGTCTTCCGCCACGCGGATATTGGTCACCATCGTTTGCAAGACCGATTTTGCGGTCTCGCCGCGCTCATTAGCGGCGAGGCGATCAATCCCTGCCTTCACATCAGGCGGCAACGACTTGAGCGCTTGAATGTAGAGCGCTTTTGCGGCGTCTTCGATCTGTAGGGGCGTCAGGTGCAACATGAGATCTCGAAACAGTGAAAGGGTGCGGCGCGACTGCTACGTCCCCGCGAGATGTCGTAAATGGTGCTCGAAGAATCTTCACCTAGCAGAGCGCGCAGCTGATGCCCGAGCATGTTTGCGTTGCGCGACGGGCTCTCGCTACGTTCTGCAAAGCCGGTTTGAAGGAACTACTGCAACGTGATCTTTCGCTCACGAACGACCTTCGCCCAATTCGCGCTTTCGGCACGAATCGCGTCGGCGAATTGCTGCGAGGTATTCGCTACAGGCGTCATTCCGAGTGCAAGCAAGCGCTGCTTGGCGTCATCCGTGGCGAGCACTCTTGCGATATCGCGTTGCAATTTGTCGACGATGTCTTGCGATGTGCCTGCCGGCGCAAAGAGCCCGAACCAGCCAACGTTTACAAAGCCTGGCAGCCCTGATTCGCTTGCCGTAGGAATGTCGGGCGCAGCAGGCGAGCGCTCCAAACTCGTAACGCCGAGCGCTTTTACTTTGCCGCTTTTAATCATGGGCAGCATCGCCGCGAGATTGCCTGCGAGCATTTCGACGCTGCCGCCCGCAACATCGGCGAGCGCCAGCGATTCACCTTTGTAGGGAACGTGTTTGAGATCGATTCCAGCCGTATAGAGGAAGTTTTCGCCCGCGAGATGTACTTGGCTTCCTACGCCTGCAGAGCCGAAATTCATCGCGCCGGGCTTTGCTTTCGCCGCAGCGATGAATTCGGCCACATTTTTAGCCGCCACATTCGGTGAGACAACGATCACCATCGGCCCCTGCGCGATATTGATGACGGGCACAAAGTCTTTCGCGGTATCGAACGGCATCTTTGCGTAGATGTGAGGATTGATTGCAATCGCTCCAGAGCCCAAGAGGAGGGTGTAGCCGTCGTTAGGCGCTTTGGCCACTTCAGCTGCGCCGATATTGCCGCCTGCGCCGGTTTTGTTTTCAACGACGACGGTTTGGCCCCACATCTCCTGCAGCCTTTGGCTCACGATGCGCGCCACCAAATCAGTCGTGCCGCCCGCAGGAAAGTTCACCACAATCCGAACGGGTTTGGCAGGCCACGCTTGTGCATGGCTTGCTAGAGACGCGCCGAAACCAAGCAAGGCAGCGCAGGCCAGAATGGCTGCACGGCGGAGTATCCGAGTGTGAAAAACCATGGTTGAAAATCCTCCTCAAATTAGACGTGACTTATTTCGTTAGAAGTATCGCGGCGAGCAATGCGCCCACCAATGCGCTCATCGCAATCGCGATGGCAATCCAGCCTTTGCGCAAGCCTTGCCAGCGACCAAATTCGATCAGCAACAAGCGCGTGCCACAGCCCAGGTGAATGGTCAGTAAAACCACCAACCCCCACTCACCGAATTTGAAAAGTGGCATATCGGTCCAGCTAAGAAACTGATCGAGCGCCGCTGCGCCTTTAAGGCTAGTGCCGAGCGCCCAGAAGTGAACCGGAAGAAAGAGCGCGAGGCAGACGCCCGAAATGCGATGTGCGACGAACGCTGCGTAGCCAATGTTGCCACGTGCGCGCCAATCGTTTCGCCGCGTTGGCCCGCTGACTGAAACGTTAGCCGCCATAGAGCCCCCACACTGCACGCGCCCCCATCGCTGCAAGGAGCGCAGCGAGCGCAAGCATCACGATACCGAGCGAGCGGCCACGCCAGCCCAGCCACTCTTCGGCGACGCGAGCGAGTCCAATCGGCGCGTGAATCGCAACAGCCACTACGAACAACACATAAAACGCGGCGAACGCGGCATTTCCCTGCGTTCGCGAAAGTATCGCGCTTGCGGACAAGCCGCTTTTGATCGCGTACAAAATCGTGACCAGATGAATGAGCACGCAGAGCGCCAACACCATCGCGCTGATGCGCTGTGCATACCAAAGTTTCGCTTGGGTCGACGGTTTCAATCGAGCTCGCCCCGAATGGCTGCGCGCGCCGCCAGCTTTTTGAGGCCACTGATACCAGCGGTCGGCGAAAGGGATTTTGGGCAGCGCTCGGCGCAACTCGTGTGCGTATGACAGGCATGACAGCCAGCGTCCCCTGCGATAGCGCGTAAGCGCTCATTTTGTGATGTGTCGCGAATATCATTAACTAAGCTCCACGCCCGATTAAGTGCCGCCGGGCCTAAATAATCCGGTCGCCAGCTCACGGTGTCGCATGAGGCGTAGCAGACGCCACAGCCGATGCACTCAATCGCCGCATCGGCCGCTTTTCGAGCGGGCGTTTCAGGCACGACATTCGCGAAGTCGTCGGCGCGCGTTTTGTCCCCTTTGAACTGCCCGCGAGCACTGGCCCATTTGTCAAAAAACACCGTCATGTCGGTCGTTAAATCTTTCACGATCGGCAGATTGGAGAGCGGCGCGAGTTCCAGCGTATCGTTCACGGCGACCTTTGACACATGGGTACGGCAAGTCCAGCGCGCGACGCCGTTGACCGTCATGGCGCACGAACCGCACATCCCAACTCGGCAGGAAAAGCGATAGCTCAATGTGGGATCAATCACGCGCTGCACATGGGTGACCACATCCAATACCGTTTGGCTGTCTCTGCGCGGCACGTCGTAGCGATGAAAATCGCCATCCGCGCCGCCACGCCAAATGCGCACTGCCAGCGTCTGCATTGCGTTCCTTTGAAATTCGCGAGTGCTCGATTCTTTCCCACGAATAAACAAAAGAAAAGCGAATAATGATTTGTTTGAGATAAAGTATTTCTTTTGTAATTGGACCGAGCGATGCCGACGATTCGGGTGATGAGAACGTTTTTGGCGGTTGCGCAGTCGGGAAGCTTCGTCGCGGCGGGGGCTCGCGTCGGTCTCACCCCCGCAGCCGTGGGGCTGCAAATCCGCGCACTGGAGGAAGATCTCGGTCAGACGCTCTTTGATCGCTCGGCGCGTGCGGCGGTGCTTAACACTGCGGGGCGGTCCGCGTCGGTCGCTATCGAATCGCTCGTCAACCGTTATGACGCGCTGTGCGGTGGCAAAGACGAAATGGCGGGTACGGTGGCTGTCGGCGCGTTGGTGTCCGCGTTGATGGGCGCGTTTTCCGGGGCATTACTCACGCTCAAGCGCGAATTTCCCGCGCTCGAGGTGAAACTTTTCGCCGGCTTGTCGTCAGATTTTGCGCTTCGAGTGCAGCAGGGCGAACTTGATGCGGCAATCACCACCCGCCCGCCCCGTGGTTTGTCGGCCTCGCTTCGCTGGAGCCCGCTCTACGCTGAGGATATGGTGCTCATCGTGCCCCACGCGCCGCAGTTCCCCCTCGCCAATGACGCGCTCGAAATCCTGCGCACGGCTCCCTTCCTGCGCTTCGATTCATCCACTTGGACGGGCGACCTTGTCCAGGAAGTGCTGCGGCGTCTCAACGTGCGAGTAAACGAAGGGCTCGAGGTCAATTCCGTCGAGACCATCGTCGCGCTCGTGCGCCAGGGCTATGGCGTCTCGATTGTTCCTAAGCTCGACAACGTGGAATGGACGCGTGATAGCGGCTTGCAAGTAATTTCTGTACCTGGTCACAATGTGGTGCGTCAGGTGGGGCTCTTGGAGCGGCGCGTTCATGGGCGCACGCATTTCACGGGCGCAATCAAAGCGCACTTTGCCGCGCGAATGCACGCGCGCGAGCCGCATTAGCACGCGCGCGAGCCGCATTAAAAAGGCCCCTGCACAACATAGCGCGAGCCCGCCATACGAGTAAGTCGCTCAGGTACGCAGTTTTGACGGAGAGCGCTTTGAAAGAGGTCTCTACAATTACGTTTTGTCACTCGAAGCGCCGCAGCAGTCGCCTGCACGCTGTTTCTCTTCTCTTCGCGCATGTCTGACGCCTCCCTCCGATTGCATCTTCGCGGCGCTATTGCGCTTTCCGATTTCCGTCAACGCAAACTGATCGACGCGCTTCGCGCGCAACAGGTCACCAACGTCGACGCCGAGTATTGGCACTTTGTTCAACTTTCTCGTGCGCTCTCCCGCGAAGAACACATCAAGCTCGAAGCGCTCCTCGCCTACGGGGAAAGCCCGCCTGACGAAGACGAAGATCAAGATCAGCCCGCCGAGCGTTCTTCCGCTCACCACTATAGTTTTTTGGTGGTGCCGCGGCTTGGGACGATCTCGCCGTGGTCATCCAAGGCCACCGATATCGCGACGAACTGTCGACTAACCGCCGTAGCCCGCATTGAGCGCGGCGTTTGGTTCACAGTCACTACTGAAAAAGCGCTTAACGAAACGGGCAAGCGCGCTGTCGAGTCTGCATGTCACGACCGTATGACTGAGAGCGTACTCGCGGAGCTCGATTCAAGCGAAGCAATCTTTGCTACGCATAACGCGCAGCGATTAGCGACGATTCCTCGCAGCGCGGAATCGCTCAAGAAAGCGAACGTGGAGCTTGGGCTCGCTTTGTCGGCCGATGAAATCGATTATTTGGTTGCGGCATTTGGCAAGCTGGAGCGTGATCCGACCGATGTAGAGCTCTTGATGTTCGCGCAAGCAAACTCTGAGCATTGTCGCCACAAGGTGTTCAACGCCTCGTGGGTGATTGATGGCGAAGCACAGCCGCTCTCGTTGTTTCAGATGATCCGAAATACGCACAAGCTATCGCCTGAGGGCACGGTGGTTGCGTATTCAGATAACGCGGCGATCCTCGAAGGTGGCGAAGCGAAGCGCTTTTATCCTGATGCAGAGGGTCGCTATGACGCGCATGTCGGCTTGACGCACTACCTTGCCAAGGTCGAGACGCACAACCACCCGACCGCGATTGAGCCCTTTGCGGGCGCTGCGACAGGCGCGGGCGGCGAGATTCGCGACGAAGGCGCAACGGGTCGCGGTGCAACGCCTAAGGCGGGTGTGACTGGATTTACGACGTCGCACCTTCGCTTGCCTGGACTCCCACAGCCGTGGGAAGAGGCGAGCGCCCATGTGGGGCGACCCGCTCGTATCGTTTCAGCGCTCGACGTCATGGTGCGCGGGCCGGTGGGTGGCGCGGCGTTCAATGACGAATTCGGACGGCCGAATCTAGGCGGCTATTTCCGCACGTTTGAGCATGTTGAAAAAAATGCTGCGGGCGAAACGGTGTACGGCTATCACAAGCCCATCATGATCGCGGGCGGCGTGGGCGCAATCGCCGATGAGCACACTCACAAGATCGAATTTCCGGCCGGCACGCTCCTCGTGCAGCTCGGCGGCGAAGGGATGCGTATCGGGATGGGCGGCGGTGCCGCCTCATCCATGACAACCGGACAAAACATTGCGGATCTCGATTTCGATTCAGTTCAACGCGGCAATCCCGAGATGGAGCGACGTGCGCAAGAAGTGATCAACGCCTGTTGGCAACTTGGAGAAGATAACCCGATCCTCGCAATTCACGATGTCGGCGCGGGCGGCCTCTCCAATGCGCTGCCAGAGCTTGTGTACGGTGCAGGCAGCAAAGATGATCCGCGCGGCGCGCTATTCGATTTGCGCACTGTGCCCACGCTTGAAGCGGGGATGAGTCCTGCTGAGATTTGGTGCAACGAATCGCAAGAGCGATACGTGCTCGCCATCGCGCCACAAAGTCTTGCCACGTTCAAAGCGATGTGTGCTCGCGAACGCGCTCCTTTCGCGGTGCTGGGTGTGGCCGATTCTTCGGGCGATTTGGTTGTGGCTGACAAGAAGTTTGACAACAATCCCGTGGAGATGCCGCTCGAAGTGCTGCTCGGCAAACCGCCAAAGATGGAGCGGACTACGGCGCGGCAATCTCGCGATGTCTCGCTTGCAAAGTCAAACGCGATGTTGACACCGAAGGCGCTGCGTGACGTTGCTTTCAAGGTGTTGCAGCATCCGACCGTCGCTGACAAGACGTTTCTAGTCACCATCGGCGATCGATTTGTGGGCGGCTTGACTGCGCGGGAGCAGATGGTTGGGCCGTGGCAAGTGCCTGTCGCTGATTGCGCGGTCACGCTCAGAGATTTCGTCGGCGATGCGGGCGAAGCAATGGCGATGGGCGAGCGCACGCCGCTGGCCGTGGTGAACGCTGCGGCATCGGCACGAATGGCCGTAGCCGAGGCGGTTACGAATATCGCAGCCGCGCGAATTCAGTCACTCTCGGATTTGAAGCTATCCGCAAACTGGATGGCAGCCGTTGACGTTCCCGGCGAAGACGCGGCGCTTTTTGATGCAGTGAAAGCGGTGGGTATGGAGCTTTGCCCCGCCCTTGGCATTGCCATTCCGGTGGGCAAAGATTCGATGAGTATGCGCACCGCATGGTCTGATGACAAACAAAAGAAATCCGTGCACTCGCCGGTTTCGCTCATCGTTACCGCGTTCGCCAATGTCGTGAGTGCCGGAAAAACGCTCACGCCGCTTTTGCGCACCGAAGGCGATAACGTGCTCCTGCTGATCGATATCGCAGCGGGTAAGCAGCGGATGGGCGGATCTATTTTTGAGCAGGTGCGCGGTGAGTTTTCGAGCGACGTGCCGGACTGCGATTCGGCAGTGGCGCTCCGGGAGTTCTTCTCAGGTATCCAGTCGCTTAACGAAAAAGGATTGCTGCTCGCGTATCACGACAAATCGGACGGTGGTTTGTTTGCCGCGCTCGTTGAGATGTCAATCGCCTCGCGCGCGGGTCTGTCGATTTCTCTCGATGCTGTTACGGGCGATGCGACGTCAATCCTCTTCAATGAAGAATTGGGAGCGGTCGTGCAGGTACGACGCGCGGACGTGGCGCGCGTGCGTGAGGCGTTCGCGGGCGCGAAGGTCGGTGTCTTTGAGTTGGGGAACGTCGCTCTAGACAGCGCCTTTGTGATCCAGCACAAGGGCGAGAAAATATTCAATGAAGCGCGCCAAGCGCTGCACGCGGCGTGGTCAGCCACCACGATTGAAATTCAGCGCCTACGCGACAATCCTGATTGCGCAGATTTCGAGTTTGATCGGGTGTTTGATGATGACGACGTGGGCCTTGCGCCTCGCGTGCTGTTCGATGCCAAAGAGAACGCCGCTGCGCCTTTCTTGAATTTGGGCGCTCGCCCGAAAGTGGCGATCTTGCGCGAGCAGGGTGTCAATTCGCATATTGAAACCGCGCATGTGTTCACGCTCGCGGGATTCGATGCGTACGACGTTCACATGACGGATTTGCAAACGGGGCGTCGCTCGCTTGATGAGTTTGCTGGATTTGTTGCCTGCGGAGGCTTCAGCTACGGTGATGTGTTGTCCGCCGGTGCGGGCTGGGCGAAATCGATATTGCTTAACAACGAGCTGCGCGAACAGTTCAAAGATTTTTTTGAAGACCCATCTACGTTTGCGATTGGCATTTGCAATGGCTGCCAAATGCTCGCGCAGATGTCGCCCATCATGCCCGGGACAGCGCATTGGCCGCGCTTTGCGAAAAACGGAAGCGAGCAATTCGAATGCCGGACCGCGCTCGTTGAAATCATCGATTCGCCTTCAATTCTCTACAAGGGGATGGAAGGCTCACGCTTGCCAATCGTTGTTGCGCACGGCGAGGGTTTTGCTCAGTTCAAGGACGAAGATCAGCTAGAGGCGGCTGGCCGGTATGTGACGCTCCGTTTTGTCGATGGGCACGGTAATGCCTCCGAAACTTACCCGATCAATCCAAACGGTTCGCCGCAAGGGATCACGGGCCTCACTAGCGAGGATGGTCGCTTCAACATATTGATGCCGCATCCGGAGCGCACCCATCGCGTTGAAAACTTTTCCTGGCATCCCGAAGCCTGGACTCGTTCGCCGTGGCTTCGAATGTTCGAGAACGTGCGTGTTTGGGTTGACTGATGCCAACGCCCGAAGTGCGGGTGAAAGGACTCACATGCAACTGAAGAAAAACAGAAAACTAGCCGGCATTCTTTTTATCGCTGCGGGGTGCGTTTTTGCTGCGACGGGGCGAGTAGTTACGCCTGCGTTCTACGGCATTGGGCTCGGTTTCGTTGCGCTCGGTGTCGCGTTGATTGCCAAATCGAGCAAGGTGAGCGCGAAATAGATTGCTCTGGGAAAGTTGCGCTTGATCACCTACTGTAGCGTCGAGCGTTTTCCTGAGCGTGCGTTTTCGCGGTTGCAGCGCGAGGTGTTTGCGCAAACGGAAGGTATTCGTGCCCCGTTTCACCAGACGCTGCGCCGTAAAGGCTTGCCCAGGGGCATCAAATTTGACCCCGATGTGGCGAAGCTGCGAATAGGGGCTTGGGACGAGGATCATCTCGTGGGATGGTCGATTGGGTGGCAGCTGACGCCCGAGCGGTTCTATATGTCGAATTCTGGCGTCGTATCGCATTACCAACGCCGAGGAATCTATTCGCGCTTGGTTGCGCAAATGCTCGAAGCGGCAGCGGCGATGGGTTGCAGTGAAGTAGTCTCACAGCACTTACCGGGCAACCGCGCGGTGCTTGAGGCTAAAGCGAAGCTCGGGTTCGTGAGCGACGGCTTCTGTTTTCCGACGAGTTTGGCGAAATGGTTCGGCTTCGTTATTTGCTTAGAACGTAGCGTCGCACGCGTGCGCTGCTCACACAATAGCCGATCTACTATGACTATTTAGCCCCAATTTTATTAGGACTAAATGCCATAAAAAACTATTCACAAGATACTTGTAAATCATACGCGGGCCCCGATAAATTAGGCGCTGCAATAAAAAATTTGATAGACGTAACGCTTGCCTCGATGGCTACGAGCGGACTAAGCGATGGCTTCCGCAAGTTCGGTTTCAATGGCGATTCGGGTTGACTCTTCGGCGAGTCGCCCCCCGGAAACCACGAACACGTCTTCAGCGCGCCCCCCAAGGGTGTTGACGCGCGCAGTTTCGATGGACACGCCACGCTTGGCGAGTACGTCAGCGATGCGGGAGAGGAGCCCCGTGCGGTCTGCCGCGACGATCTCAAGTGCGAATCGCTGCCCCAACTCATCGCCCACAATCTCGATGCGCGGCGCGATCGGAAAGCTTCGCTGTTGCCGGGTCGGCTTCCCGAGCTGCGCAGGGGCACCGTCCCCTTTTTCGCTGAGCGCTTCCGTGATGTCATGTTCAAGAAGCTGGGTCACATCGCGATACGCAAATTTTGCAGACCCGGGATTCACGACGGTAAAGGTATCCAGCGCGTAGCCGATTTTTGAAGTGTGGACCCGCGCGTCAAGCACCGAAAATCCTAAGCGTGCGAACACGCGCATTACGCGCGCGAAGAGGTTAGGCTGGTCATGCACATAGACCATGACTTGAAGCCCCGTGCCCTCTGACATCAGGCGAGTTTTGACAATCGGCGTTTGGTCGTCAAACCGCCAAAATAGATTTCTCGCATGCCACGCCATCTCATCTGCGCTGTGGCGTTGCAGGTAGACCGAATCAAGCGTTCGCCAAAACTTCTCTGCTCTACTTACGTCGATTGCGTAAAGCGAAAGCAGGCGGCGCGCTTCACTCATTCGATCCGCGAGCATGTCGAAATCGCTCGCACCGCCCATGCCACGAAAGTGCGACATGGTTGAGCGATAAAGCTGCTCTAACAGGCGGGCTTTCCAGTTGTTCCACACTTTGGGTGAGGTGCCACGAATATCAGCAACGGTGAGTAAATAGAGCGCGACCAAGCGCGTCTCATTACCGCACAATGCGGCGAATTCGCGTACCACAGCGGGATCGGCGATATCTTTTTTCTGGGCGATGGATGACATCGTGAGGTGGTGTTGCACGAGCCAGGCGATGAAATCAACGCTCTCAGCGGAGAGGCCCAAGCGCAATGCAAAGTCTCTCGCATCGACCGTACCCAAATCTGAATGATCGCCGCCACGACCTTTCGCGATGTCGTGGAAGAGGCACGCGAGATAAAGCACCTCTTTTTCGGGAAACTCTTGCATCAATTCAGAGCACAACGGATATTCATGCGAATGCACCGGATCCGCGAAGCGCCGCATATTTCGCAGCACCATCAAGATATGTTGATCCACGGTGTACACATGAAACAAATCATGCTGCATTTGGCCGACGATCGGCGCCCATGGTGGGATCAACTTGGCAAGCACACCGAGCTCGTTCATCTCTTTGAGCGCGTGATAGATGCCGTGGCCAGCACTCAAAAATTCGCGGCATACAGTTCGGCACTCATCAGTGGAGAAGGCGTCTTCCGACAACATCGCCGTCGATGCATAGATCGCACGCCGGAGCGCGGGGGTGAAGCGATCAAATGCACGATCACGGTAGAGCAATCGAAATGCGTCAAGTATTTCAAGTGCAGTCAGTCGTGTATTCGTATCAGCGATGTGCAGATGGCCAGATAGCGATTCAAAACGAGTGCCCTCAATCGCGCTGGGTTCAGCTTTCCGCTCGACGGTCAGCGAATCGATCAAGATGTCATTGAACAATCGTAAGCGGCGCGCGGATTGATAGTAGCCGCGCATCATGATTTCGCTAGCGCGAAGCCCTTTGGTGGCTTCGACGCCGAGCGATTGCGCAAGCGCGGCTTGAAGTTCGTACGCCAATCGATCTTCGCGGCGCTTGGCGATCATATGTAGCCGCGCGCGCAAGAACTTCACTTCGTCATACGCGGCTTGCAGCGTTTCTTTTTCTTCGGTGGTCAATAACTTCGCGCTACACAGTCCATCGAGCGAATCGATACCGTGCAAAGCGCGCGCGAGCCACAGCACCATTTGCACATCGCGAAGCCCGCCAGGACTTTCCTTCAGATTGGGCTCAAGGTTATACGCCGTGTCTTGAAAACGAGCGTAGCGCTGCTGTTGCTCAAATCGCTTCGCGTTTACAAAGTGGGGGACATCAAAGCGCTTTGCCCACGCGCGATCGAGTGAAGTGGGCGCATCGCTCCCGGTATGCAGCACGCGACGCTCAAGCAGTGCAGTGGCGACCGTCACGTCTGCTTGCGCTTCAGCAATGCACTCTTCGACCGAGCGAACGCTGTGTCCGATTTCAAAGCCTAGATCCCAGGCATCGCTCAGAAAGCCCTGAATGCCCGGTACCGATTCCACATTGATGCCTTCGTGCAACAGGAGTAAATCAACATCAGACGCCGGATAGAGCTCCACGCGGCCATAGCCACCGACAGCGAGTAGCGCGAGTGGCGTACGGTGTAGTTCATGTTTGTGCCACTGCGCGATCAATACATCGTCAACCACGAGGGCATGTGCGCAGAGCGCCGCATCGACTTGATCGGGCGCTTGTAGCGCATCAAAAATCAGCGCGCGCTGGTTACGATAATTGGCGCGAAGATCGGCAAGCGTTGACATAAATCGATTTGAGCTTCGCGCTTCTGGTCGCGAAACTATGCGGGCGGCGGCGGCGACCCCGCAGACAACGTCGTCACTTCAAACCCGGTTTCCGTAACGAGGATCGTGTGTTCCCATTGTGCTGAAAGCGAATGGTCGACGGTAACCGCAGTCCAGCCATCGGCAAGCACGCGCGTTGCCGCTTTGCCCGCATTAATCATCGGTTCGATGGTGAACATCATGCCTGGGAGCAAACGCATTCCCGTGCCCGGTTTGCCGTAGTGAAGCACCTGCGGCTCTTCGTGATACTTGCGACCGATGCCGTGACCGCAAAACTCTTTGACGACCGAGAAGCCCATCGGCTCGACGTAGCTTTGGATCGCATGCCCAATGTCGCCGAGCGTTGCCCCCGGTTTCACTGCGCGAATGCCGCGCCACATTGCCACGTAGGTCGCGTCGACTAATCGCTTGCCAAGAATCGTCGGCTTGCCGACATGGAACATGCGGCTCGTGTCGCCGTAGTAGCCATCGATCACCATGGCCACATCGATGTTCAAAATGTCGCCGTCTTTCAGCTTCTTTTCGCTCGGAATACCGTGGCATACGACGTGGTTGGGCGAGGTGCAAATCGACTTCGGAAACGGCACATGACCCAGCGGTGCGTAGTTCAAATTTGGCGAGTATCCCTTTTGAACTTCAGTGACAAACTTCGAACAGAGTGCGTCGAGCTCATCGGTCGTCACACCGGGTTTCACGTACGGCGTGATGAAGTCAAGGATCTCAGCCGTCATCCGACCTGCCTTGCGCATGGCTTCGATGTCGTCTTTGTTTTTGATTTGTACTGACATGGCAAATTACTCATCAACGCTCCCTCCCCTTCAAGGGGAGGGTTGGGGTGGGGATGGGGGTCGGCGGCTTGGCAGGGATCGAAACCCATCCCCCTCCTAGCCTCCCCCTTGAAGGGGGAGGAACGATCTTAGTCAGTCTCTTAGCAATTCGTTAATCGATGTTTTGCTTCGAGTCTTAGCGTCAACTTGCTTCACGATCACAGCGCAGTACAGGCTGTACTCACCTTTGCCACTTGGCATGCTGCCGGAAACAACCACTGAGCCAGAGGGAACTCGACCGTAGTTGATTTCACCGGTCATACGGTTGTAAATCTTCGTGCTTTGACTGATGTAAACACCCATGCCAAGCACCGAGTTTTCTTCAACGATGACGCCTTCAACGACTTCGCTGCGTGCGCCGATGAAGCAGTTGTCTTCGATGATGGTGGGGTTGGCTTGAAGTGGTTCAAGTACGCCACCGATGCCTACGCCGCCAGAGAGATGAACGTTCTTGCCAATCTGCGCGCAAGAGCCGACGGTGGCCCAGGTATCAACCATCGTGCCTTCATCGACATACGCGCCGATGTTGACGTAAGAGGGCATCAGCACCACGCCTTTTGCGAGGTAGGATCCGCGACGCGCGACCGCAGGCGGCACGATCCGCACGCCAGCAGCTCGTACCTGCGCTTCGTCCAGATGTGCAAATTTGGTGGCAACCTTATCGAAGAACGCAAGGTCACCCGCTTGCACGAGCTGGTTGTCTTTCAGACGAAACGAAAGCAACACCGCTTTCTTAATCCACTGATGCGTGACCCACTCGCCGCCAATCTTCTCGGCGACGCGCACACGCCCCTTGTTCAAATCGGAAATCACGTGTTCGACGGCATCGATCACGTCTTTCGGCGCGCTGGAAGGAGAAAGGCTTGCGCGGTCTTCCCACGCTTGGTCAATAACCGTCTGTAATGTACTCATAACTTATTCGCGATTCGTCCAATTTACTTGGGGCTAGATTCAAAAAAAGATGTAATTCGAGAAACTGCTTCTGCGCATTCCTTGCCCTCAGAAACTAGGGCGATGCGAACAAAAGCTTTTCCTGGATTTTGCCCGTCAGCGGCCGTGCGTGAGAGGTACGAGCCGGGAATCACGGTGACTCCGGTCTGTTCAAAGAGTAAACGAGTGAACGCCTCGTCATCGTCACCAAACTTTGCGGGGATCGGAAGCCACCAATAAAACGCGGCCTCTGGCATCTCAATCGTCGTGTGCTTTTGCATGAGCGGCGTGAGCTCGCGAAACTTCTTCGCGTACTCGGCGCGATTTGCCACCACGTGCGCTTCGTCGTTCCACGCTTCAATGCTCGCTGCGGCCACCGTCGCTGACATCGCCGAGCCGTTAAACGAACGAAGCTTCAAAAACGCCGCGATCAACTGCGCGTCACCCGCGACAAAACCGGATCGCAGGCCTGGCGCGTTCGAACGCTTCGACAACGAACCCATCGCGATCAAATTTTTGAAATCTGTGCGGCCGAGTTCTTGTGCGACTTCCAGTGCGCCGTGTGGCGGATTGGCTTCGTCGAAATAAATCTCGCTGTAACACTCATCGGCAAGGATCGCGAAACCGTAGCGGTCAGAGAGCTCGAAAAGTTTTTGCCAACGCGCTTTCGAGGTGATGCGCCCCGTCGGGTTATCCGGCGAACAAACGATCAGCATTTGCACGTGGGGCCACACCGAATCGGGCACTTGATCCCAGCCGTATTCGCCGGTGGCGGCATCGAAGTTCACGTAGTAGGGTTGCGCACCGCAGAGTGTCGCCGCGCCCTCGTAGACCATGTAGAACGGGTTCGGCACCAGAATCGTCGGGTGCGGTCGAGTTGGATCAACGATCAGCTGCGTAAAGGAATAGATGGCCTCTTTGGTGCCCACCACGGGAAGCACTTGGGTTTCCGCGTCGAGCGAGGCGAGCTTAAAGCGGCGCTTGATCCAATTCGTGATGGCAGTGCGCAGTTCCGGGGAGCCCTTGGTGGGCGGATACTGCGCGAGCCCGATGGTGCTCTTTCCCAATGCATCGCGAATGAATTGCGGCGTGGGATGTTTGGGCTCGCCGATGGAAAGATTGATCGGTTTCAATCCAGCAGGCGGTGAGACGCCAGCAAGCAGTCGCGCGAGGCGAGTGAACGTAAATTCGTTGAGATTCGCGAGATAAGGATTCACCGGTAATTATGATTTCATGAATCGCGACAGCGATTTGTGAGCGAGTAACTCCCCTCGCCCTTTGGGAGAGGGGTCGGGGGTGAGGGATGAGCTTTCCAACTAGTCTCTCGCAACCATCGGAAAGCTCATTAGTGCAGAATCGCGCTCGTTGGTTGACAACGCCGACGCAGATTCGATTAGACGTTCCCGCAAAACATTCGCGAGCAACATGATTCAAGGCCAGCGCAATTATAAAGCCGGAAACTCGGCGCAAACGAGAGAGCGGTTGGTCGTTTCGCTCGCGTGGCTCGTCGCTGCCGGGCTGATCGGCTGGGCGATCGCGCTCCTGATCGGCCTCATGGGTGATCGCGAGGCTGCGAAGCTTCCACCGTGGTCGCCGCCGCCGATCGTGATGGATTTAAAGCCGCAGCAGAGCGCGCCGAGCGCCACCTCGAGTCCGTCGTCGAATGCGCCGTGGACGCTCGTGGGTATCGCTGATGACCGCGTATACGTGCGAAGCGAAGGCAAACCTGCGTCGTTTGCCGAGGGCGAAACGTTGCCCAATGGCGATGTGGTCAAAAAGATCGAAAGAGACGCCGTGATCGTCTCAAGTAAGGGGCGTGAGACGCGGATCGCGCTCTACAAAGAAGCACAAAGCGAGGCGGGGAAAAAGGGCGTGCCGGTGGGAACTGCCGCCTCGCAAGCCGGTGTGTCCACCTGCCGATTAAGCGGGGCAGATCGCGCAATTGCCACATTCATTGAGCCAGCCGTTGCGACCGCATTGATGAAAGAAACTGCGGCGTTTAATCGCATGTTTTCGCCGCTGGTGGCGGTGAGCGAATCGGGCGGCGGCGTTCGCGCTGCGGGTACCGGCGGTGTCACTGCAGCGTTCGGTATTCAAGACGGTGACAGCCTGTTTCGCGCGGAGGGACGCGCGATTACGAGCGGTCAATCCGTGTTGAACGAAGTCATGGCGCGAATTCAGCGCGGCGAGCCGGTCGTGGTTGATGGCGAGCGAAATGGCACGCCACGGCGCTGGGTGTTTGCGCCGACGAGTTGTCGCTCTTAAAGGTTTAGCGCGGTCAAGCCCGCGCCTACAAGAGCCAAAGCGCGGTCAAGCCTACGCGATACGCAAGTTATCCGCGCGAACGCTCCAACAGCGTCATCATCACAACGCTCAACGCAAGAAGCTCATTCTCCGCCTGCGATGTAGGCGCTTCCTGCGTTAACTGAAAACGACCTTCCCACATCGCGGGTTGCTTCTTGAGCTTCATCACCAGCGTGCCATCGACGCGCTTAATCAGATACGTTGGTTGAAACAGGTAGCCAGAGAGCATTCCAATGATCGGGATCGCATCGAAGAAGCCGTCGAGCATTCGAATCCACGGGTTCTCTTCTTCGATGAAAAATGATTCCCGGCCAAACGCATCCTCAACATCGAAATGCGCTTTCCACAGCGATTTCATGCCGCGCTGCTTGATCGCGCCGAGCGTTTGCTCGGCTTGTCCCGTGATCGTGTAGCGGGCGCGGAAGTCGAGCACGCGATCGGCCTTGATCGTGTGGGTTTGTTGGCTTTGCGCCTCGTCGGCGTAGACGATCACTTCTTCCTTGAGCTTGAGCAGCTTCTGTTTTATGTACAGCAGCACCTGGCCGTTGTTGTCTTCAAGGAAGATTTGCGGCGCAAGCGCGATGAGCTTGAAGCGGAGCGTGAGAGGAAGAGAGAAATTTTTCATCGTTATTCGCGGGCCGGTTTGATTGACTAAGGCGTGTTAACAAGCCCTAGCTATTTGCTGATCGATTCGTTCGCGGCATGCACTGAATCCATCGGCATCCTTGGCAACATGCGTAAGAGCTCAATGGGTTCATCAATCTCGTGATGCGCGCCCCATGCGCGTGCAAGCGCGAGGTCTGGAATGTAGCCATAGGCCGCCAACACGCACGGCATATTGCAGGCGATAGATGCCTTCACGTCGCTTTCGCCATCCCCCACATAGATACAGTGTTGTGGTGCGACGCTTAGCGATTCCGCCGCAGTCGTCAACGGAAGTGGATGCGGTTTTGGCGACGCCGTTGTATCGCCGCAGACAACCACCTGCGGCACGAAGGCGCGGTCGCGCAAGAGCACATCGATCATGGGTTCAGCCAAGCGCGAGTTCTTGTTCGTCACAATGCCCCAAGGCAGCCCGCGTCGCTCGATCGCCACCAGGAGTTCCAGCACCCCACCAAAGAGCCGTGAGTTGTGCAATTTCCGCTCGCCATAAATAGCCAAAAACCGTTGCCGATTCTGCTCGTAGTCGTCGTCTCCCGGTACGAGCCCGAGCGCCGCTTTGACGAGGCTACGCGCGCCATAGGTTGCGAATGGACGCAAGCTGTCGTACGGCAAAGGCTCCATCCCGTGTTCGATGCGCAAATCATTCGCAGCGCCCGCGAGATCGGGCGCGCTGTCCACCAGCGTGCCGTCAAAATCAAAAAGAATGGCATGAGGAGAGATTAGCAAACTCTGGCTTTCAGTGCCCCATTATGCGGGGGATAGACGTCGGTTAGTGAAGTTAACGAAAAACATGCTTATTCGGTTCTAGCCCGAACAAATTAGGGCATGAGCCCGCAAAGCTTACGCAGGTTTCACGCAGCTCACGATGTAGTTCACTTGCGTATCTGGCTGCCACTTCGCCACATGGGTGAACGGGTTGTAATCCATGCCGCGCAAATCGGTGAGCGTAAGTCCCGCAGTTTCAGCGAACCCAATTAACTCGGAGGGCTTCAGAAACTTCGAATACTCATGCGTGCCTTTCGGCAGCAAATTCAACACGTATTCCGCCCCCAGCACGGCAAACACATACGCCTTCGGCGTGCGCGAAATCGTGGAGAAGAAGAGGTGTCCGCCTGGCTTCACGAGCGTTGCGCAGGCTGCCACTACGGCCCTCGGATCAGGCACATGTTCGAGCATTTCAAGGCAGGTGACCACGTCGAACGCCCCCGGCGCTTTCGCGGCCATTTCCTCTGCGGTGGCTTCCCGATAATCAATTTCGACGCCGCTCTCAAACGCGTGCAGCTTCGCGACCGAAAGCGCTTTGCCGGCCATATCCACCGCTGTAACTTTCGCGCCCATCTTCGCCATGCCTTCGGACACCAGCCCACCGCCGCAGCCGATATCAATGGCCACTTTGCCTTTCAGACCGCCGACGGTCTTGTCGATCAACTCTAGCCGCAGCGGATTGATGTCATGCAGCGGACGAAATTTGCCATTCGGATCCCACCACTGGCTAGCCAGCTCAGAAAACTTGGCCAGTTCGGCGGGGTCGGTGTTTTGCGTGGAAGATTGCATGACGCAATTTTCTACCATCCGCGCTTCAGGCGATTGATCGAACGACCACAAACACCATTAGCGTGGGCGTGCCGCGCGCGGTTTGCGCCAGCGTTAGTCACGCGGTTTACCCGCCACACGGGCTCGTATCCATGCGTTGCAGTGGAACTCGCTGGTTCAAGCCCCCCATGAGGCTCAGTTACCGGTGCCACTGGTGCGCAGTTTGCGGCTTGAACCCCTGCCGTACTGATCGACAGAGGTCACTCGCGCGAGTGAGAATGCCAATCGGTCTACATTGACTTCGCCCTGGTGCGCCAGGGCGCCCACACAAGCCGCTAGGCCAAGTCAATCGTCCAGCGGCCTGGCTGCGACATCGCGCGAGATGTTTGAACCTCGGTGCTCACAACATTTTGCAATCGTCGCGCGTGAAGTTGAGATTAGAAAACGTGGTAGCGCGCCCGAGGCATTGCTAGAACACAAAGCGCGAGAGCACAGCCCAATATGCCGGGTCGAATCCTGGGTTGCATAGGAATAAGCACTCTGGCCGCAAAGTCAGTTGAATGGCATCTCTACTCTGGACGGTGATTTCCAGCACACCAATATCTCTCTCTGACTTAATGGACAGTCCATCGCACAGACCGAATGCTCGGGGCGGAGTACAGCTGCCGCGCTCCTCGGCAACGTATTCGGAAACCCTTGCTTGATAGGTGTTTTCGCCGGCGCGGGTAGAACTCTGAATCAGCCACCAAGTTGGCTTGCCATCTTTGTTGTAGGTTCCGACGATGCCGGTAATGCCGCCGCCTGTCTCGCTGTGTGACAAATGGACCATAGACGCAGGCCGAGTCCAATCAAGCCACATGCCTGACAGGTTTAGTGATCCTGACGACTGCGCCTCTCCGACGATAAGTGACCCGACGCTGACCAATTGATTTTGGTAATAGGCGAGGATGGGTAGATTGCCATTGCGGGGCGGTGTGAACGCAAACGTCAATTCGTACGGCGTCAGCGCTTGCGTACAAGGTCCGAGTGTTGGCGGGTAGAGCAGTTCGATCCTGATCACTTTCGGGTCGGCGGCTGGTTCAGCGCGGAGCGGCCCCGCGACCGGCGTGCAGCCATTCAACCCTACGCCGCTGAAAGTGATATTACGTGGCTGATTTGCCGCGGCGGTCATAGGCGTGACGCGGACAGAGCCCGACAAAGACTGTCCGTAGACGCCTCCAGAAAACAAGCTGAGGAAGCCGCACAGCAGGGCGGCTAGAGCCAAGAGATAAGGGGCGGAAAAACAAGCGCGAGACGCGCATTGTTGGTCTGCAGGGGAAGTTGACATGAGAAACATCGCTTTATCGGTTGCTACCTCACGCGATGGATATCAAACGATCCACCGACTAGAGGTGCAGTTAGCCCCCGCCGACGGTCGAATTTTGCATGAAAGTCATTTGGCCTGCAACGTGACATAACGCGCTCGCGCACGCCATGTCCCTGCGCGCTCGCTTAGTTCAGATACAAGCTGCAACTACCCGATAGAAACGCTCGAACTTGATTCCAGTCAGTGCGAATTGCGTTCGGACCGATGGCACCGTCGGTAACCGCGTCGCCCTGGAAACCGAGTAGAACGCGTAACAGCATCAGACCGTCCGTGCCCGGAGTGACCTGCCCATTGCCGTCAAGGTCATAGCTGGAGATTGATATCCGGCTCGTGATCCCGGCGGCTGAGAGCGGTACACAGCGGTGCGTCGCACCCGCGAGTAACGCATCGCCAGTTAACCCAAGCATGCGACGAAGAATGATGACGCCATCGGTGCCCGCGAGTCGCGCACCGTCACCGTCGACGTCGAGCCGGCAGCTGCCGCTCTCATAAGTCCAGTTGCCACTTGAATTGGACTGTACGACGCCGCTGACGTTGCTGAAAGTAAATGGAGAGCCTGGCGTCACATAGGGGCCACTGCCAGGTATGAAAAACACTTGTCCAGACATGCCGACAGGTCCAGTGCACTGCCACTCGTATTGCTCGGTATCACTGCTGCAAACAATCCCTGGGTTCGGTGAGCAAACAGATGCACTGTAAGGCAGCGAATTGCCCCGCACCACAGCGCCTGCGACCAGGGTAACGCTTCGAGTGACCGATTGCGCCGGTAGCAGATCATCGTTGCCCGCAAACGAGAACGTGATTGAGTGAGTGCCCGCGCCCAGCCCTGTGACCTCACATACAAAATAGCGGTCAGGTTGATCAAAACTTGAACTGGTGTTGCCGCGAGTAGAGGAGCATGACCCGGCTGACATCGACACTTGCGTGGCGTTCAGGTAGGGGACGAGGTTGAAATTGCTAGTCGTGCGAAGCTTCACTTGAAAGCGGACGCGATCACCTGCAATCCCCGTGTTGCGCGGCTCTTCGATCACAGCAAGCGTTGGTTGCGCTTTAGCGATGCTTGGTGCCGCTTGCTGGGTCGTTGAATTGGCAAGTTCGCTAGAGTTACTAAAAAAAGAGGCGGTAACCGGGAACGCGGCATTGCGCACCAATAGCTCACAACGTCGACGCGAGATTTCGTTCGCAGAGACCAATGGCGAGGTGCAATTTCTGATGGATACGTTGTCTGCGGCCGTTGGGTCGTAAACATATCCTGCAAAGTTCAGCGGAAGGACAGCCGGTGACGTCGCGACTGCGTCGAGCACGCGGACATCATAGGCAGTAAACGACGTGCCTGGCGTGATACCCATCGTCGTGGCGCTTGGCGCTTGCACGAACGTAAGGGGCGCCGAGTAAGCTGCGGGCATTCCGTCGCTCCACGCGGATAGTGCAACACCTGACTCCACGCGGTTGTAGATGAGGCCCGTTACGTCACATTCGGACGCGCCTGCTGCGACGGTGCAAGTCAACGGTCCACCGAGATTCCCGCTTCCCGTTGCAAGCGCGATGCGCGCAACCCGCGCTGAGGCCGCGACTACGGGCTGATCCAGCGCATCACGCAGGCTCAGTCGGACACTAAACGGCACGCGGAAGCCAATCGGATTCGACGGAACTTGCACGAACTTGATTCGCTGGGTTGAGGCGACCCCCGCTAACGAAATCTTTCGCATCGTCACGAGCGGGTTCTCGAATTCGTTTCGGGGAGATTGCCCGAGCACCACTAAGTTGCCCGCCTCATCTAAGGCCGCTACCGCATCATTAGCAACGGGGTTTGACAATAGCTGACCATCGCGCCAGCGCTCTGCGCCACTGGCTGAAATCGACCACAGTTGCGGCACGCCACCCGCGGAGGAAACAACCGAAATCGAGTTGCCAGCATTGTCAACCGCGATCGATGTGACACAGTCCGCGCTATCACCCGCCAAATCCGCGTATTGGCTCCATCGCTCACTTCCCGCCGCAGTCCAAGACACAAGTATTGAATTGGCCGTTGAGTCGCGAGCATCGCTTTGCTTTGCGCTGCACCCACCCGCATACAAATTGCCAGCCGTGTCTTCGGCAAGAGCCTTCAACGCGACGTAAGGGCGAATAAAGTCCCCCGAGACAATTCGCTGCCACGCGATCGCGCCGTTAGCCGCGATCCGAAACACCCGTCCCTCTCCGCAAGACTGAGTGCCAATCAAAATGTCATCGTTAATCAATTTTCGAGCGGCGACAAGCGTATCTGTGCAGGTTGGAATGTCAATCAGGGTCGTCCAAAGTACCGTGCCGGTGGGCGAAACTTTGACTACGGCGGGTGTGTTGTTTGAATAAACGACCAACGTATTTTCGGCGCTATCCTTTGCCGCGAATTGCGGCTCGGATTGATTGGTGAGCACTTCAAACCCAATTGCGCCTGATGCGCTGACGCGACCAACCAGGTTGCCAACC
Organism: Betaproteobacteria bacterium; assembly: GCA_013298765.1. Lineage (GTDB taxonomy): Bacteria > Pseudomonadota > Gammaproteobacteria > Burkholderiales > Casimicrobiaceae > Casimicrobium. Next base: position 92,404 of record JAAFJA010000001.1, on the reverse strand, counting down.
GCGTAGGTTGTCTCGCCACTTCCCCCCGTAATTTGAACCCCCGCACGATTCGACGAATACGTTGTGGGACTCAGTTGCCCGTTAACTTGCCATTCGGTGGGTCCGCCAGCAGTCACCTTTGTTGCTCGTGCGAAGGTATCAAAATTGACTACGATTTGCCCACCATCGTCGGCGAGGGGAAAGCCACAGCCATTTGCTATTCCGGGTGATCCTCCCGCCGCTGAGCCATCGCTTGCAGTTCGCCCCAACCAACGCGGCAGCCAGCTCGGGAACGAGTTCGGCTCAATGTTGGCGGCGCGCCCCCACCATGCAGCCGGGCTCGACTTGGTTAGCTTGGGCATCAAACATGCCGTCGTGTCGGTCATCTGCGCAGCTCGACGAAACTTCGCTTCATGAATCCAGCGCTCGGGCGCGGTCGGGCGCAGAAAAACGAGGGTTGCGGCAAGCGTGTCGGGATACGAACCTGAATAGTTGTAGTCTCGTTGAAAGGCGGCAATCATGCCGTTAGCCGCAGGAAACCATGCGTTCGCCGCAAAAGCGTCGTTTCGTGTGTAGATCAGCGGTGTTCCGAGCGAGCCGTTCGCCGTAGAGATCGGGAAAATGAACGAATCGGTAACGCCAGCGCCAACATCCGTACGTATCGCGCTCAAGCTGGTGCCAGCTTGCACAATGCGTGACACGCCCGACAAATGCCTCTGCCATGCAATGGTGCCCGCCGATGTCAGGCGCGCAAGTTCGCTGCCTGCGTCTGCCGATAGGCCTTCTCGCGCCACGATCACATCGTCGGCTCCTTCTGCAAAGAGCCCCACAATTTGCGTGCTGCTGAACACGGTTGTTGGGAACGTCACAGTCCGCAACCAGGCTCTTGAGCCGTCTGCACGATAACGCGCGACGCTCGCAACGACTGCGTTGGATGTTTGCACCTCGTTAAGCAGAAACACGAATTCGCCGTTTGCGCGAGGAATGAGCGTGCGCAAATTTGCGGGATTTTGATGAGTGTTTACGGTGTCCAGAACGGCACCGCTTGAGATAAGCACGCCATCGGTGGCTCTGCGAACGGCGAACCAGCCGCGACGAAGCTCTAGGTAGTTCCCAGCGGAATCAATTTGCGCGGCGAGTGTGGTGCGGTAATTTGACTGTGTTTCGGTTACCGTCCAACGGATTGCGCCATCCGCTGCGCGCTTACTCACGAATCGATCATAGTCACCCGAAGCGAATATCAAGTCGCCGTCTGCAGCTTGCGTGACTGACGCATTGGATGTAAGTCCATCCAAACAGTACCGGGCGCGGGGTGTACCGTTGCTCGTAAAGTTAGCAACACACAGCGAAGAGGAATTGTTTCCAAGCACGACTTGACTTACGGAGGCATCGGCGTGGCTAAACAACGATTTGGCGTAATCGAGCGGCGAGCCGTCTACCCAGCGCACCCATACCGCTTCCCCTGTGGGCGAGAGCTTTGCCACACGCACGCGACTCACGTCGGTTGCAACGAGTACCGCACTTACGTAAATCGCGCCCGCGTCGGCGTTCACAATCGCCGTGCGGTGGAGCGGCATGGGTTCTTCAGGCGGGTTGAGCGCCGTGTTCCAAAGCACTTGTGCGCTTGCCGCGAAAGAGAGCGCAAGCGCGGCGCATGCGAAGAATGCTCGCATCAAAAACATCATTGGATATCCCGATAGCCCTGCAAAGGCGTCTAACCAATGATTTATAGCGGCTAAGGGCTGATCGCGGTACTACTCGACAACGCTGTCTAGGCCCGTCGGAGGGTTGAAACGCGATCAGAAAACTCCGCCATTTGCAGCCGCGCATCCGTAAGTCGCTGGTGAGCGTTGCGCGCAAGGGCTCTATCGATCACGCACGCATTCCCTGCAACCCACGTGTGGATGACGTCTGCGCGCGATGCGACATAGACGAGATGCGATACGGGATCAAACATAGGATTCATCCCGATCGCATCACACGAAACCGCAATCATGTCTGCTTGCTTACCGATTTCGAGCGAACCTATCATTTTTGATAGGTTTAGCGCCTTTGCACCGCCCAAGGTCGCTGCCCGAAATGCAGCTTCAGCCGGAAACGCGCTCGCGTCGTTCGCTTGCACTTTGGCGAGGAGTGCCGCAAGCCGCATCTCTTCGAACATGTCGAGCCGATTGTTGCTCGCCGCGCCGTCGGTGCCGATAGCGACGTTGACGCCCGCTTTCGTGAGTGCCGTGATGGGGGCGATACCGCTTGCGAGTTTCAAGTTCGACGAAGGGCAATGCACGATATTGCCCGCGTTCTTCGCGAGGCGCGCGATATCTTCTGCGTTGAGATGAACGCCGTGCGCGCCGACGAAATCGGGCGACAGCACGCCCAGCCGCTCCATCCGTTTGGTAGGGCGTTCGCCGTGCTTCGCGAGTGATTCATCCACTTCGGTTGCGGTCTCTTGCAGATGCGTATGAATCGGTAGGCCCAGCTCGGCGGCGTAGGCGACCACGCGCTGAAACGTGGCATCAGAAACGGTGTAGGGCGCGTGCGGACCGAGCGCGAAGGAAAGCAGCGCTTCCCCCTTCAACGCATCGCGCGCTTCGAGCGCAAGCGCAAGGTAGCGATCCGCATCGCTCGCGTAGCGGGTCGGGAATTCGATCACCGGCATCGCAAGTTGCGCGCGCATGCCCATCGAGACAAACGCCCGAGCGGCATCTTCCGGATAGAAGTACATGTCGGCGCAGGTCGTGGTGCCGCCCAATAGCATTTCTGCAGCAGCGAGCGTTGTGCCGACTCGAACGAACGTCGGATCGACCAGTTCGCCCTCCATCGGCCAAATCCGCTTCTGCAACCAGTCCATGAGCGGCAAATCGTCGGCGGCACCGCGCATGAGCGTCATCGCTGCGTGGCAATGGGCATTGACGAGTCCGGGGCAGAGGATCGCTGCGCCTAGATCCAGCACAGCAATATCGCGGTTGGCTTCTTCGCTTAATACCGCATTAATTGAGGGCGAGCGATCTGAATCTACTGATTCAATGGCAATAATTTTGCCGCTCTTGCCCCAATAAATTGTGGCATTCCGCAGAACGGCTGTTCCGTGCTCTGTGGGCGTGACGAGCCAATCGGCGCGGACTGCTTGAATTTCGCTTGCTTCCATCGCGAGATTTTACGAAGTGCAGGTCATAAGTTTTTTACCGACGCAGATTTCCGCAGATTCCCGCAGATGCATGTGGATTCACGCAGATTCGCTTTTGCCTTCTGATTCGACATCCAACTCTGTGGTCGTAGTCTTCAATTCAGCGCTAATCCGTGCCAAAGAAAACGAGCGTTTACCATTCGCAAATGAAGCAACAAGACGACACGCTTAACTCCCCCAACCGCCGCAAACTCCTCGCGGGCGCAACGCTCGCAAGCGCAGCCGCGCTTGCGCCGTCACGCGCTCCCGCGCAAGCAACGACGAAATCGAACACGACTCGCGCCATGGGCGCTGATGCGTTCAGCAAAACGCTTCCGCATGATGCAAACGGCGTCGCCGATGCGAACGCGATGAAACAGTTCGAGTCGGCCACCGAGAGCGGACGCATTGCTGAATGGGAAGCGATCCCCGTCAAAAACGAGATTCGGCTCGTCAATCCACTCGCGGCGTACGCTTGGACGAACGATCCGCTTGCGAAAGACGTGATCGAACTACCGCCGTTCCCGAAGCTCGATTCGCTCGAACTCGCAGAGCAGGCGCTCGAACTCTATTGGATGGCGCTCCTGCGCGATGTGCCGCTCTGGGATTACTCGCGCAACAGCCTCGTGCGCGATGCGATCTTAGAGCTTCGTAAAACCACGCTCAACGCACAGGCAACGCCAGAGACGTTATTCCGTTTGGCGAGTCCGGGCGAGCGAAGCGGCCACTACCTCTCGCAATATCTCTGGATGACGATTCCGTACGGCGCGCACATCACCTATCAAAAGTATCGAACGATTCACCGCGGTGTCGAATTCGTCACCCAGCGAAACGAATATGTTCGCATCGCCAACGGCGAATGGCCGGCTGGTATCGCGAATCACTACGCCGACGATCTTTATCTGCGCACTGGGCGCGATCTCGGCGAATACGTGCATTGGGATTTCTCGTACCAAGCTTTCATCGATGCCGCCGCCATCGTCATCGGCAATCCGCATCGCCCGCGCGAAGCGCTCGCACGCACGAACCCGTACAAAACATCGCGCAGCATGAATGGCTTCGTGTCCTTCGGCCCAGCGTTCGCGATGAACGCGATGGGCGCGGTTTCCGATTGCGCCATGCGCGCATGTTGGTATGAAAAATGGATTCGCCATCGTGCACTTCGACCTGAGGCGTACGGCGTGCTCGTTGATCGCGTCGCGCGGGGTGAGCGTGCGCAGAGCGTAGGCATTCATCCAATGATTGCGCAGAGCGAAGCGGTAAAGCGCGTACGCGAAAAATATGGCAGCGCACTCTTGCCGCAAGCCTACCCCGAAGCCTCGCCCGCGCATCCCGCGTACCCATCCGGCCACGCAGCGATTGCAGGCGCGTGCGTCACCGTGCTCAAAGCGCTCTTCGATGAAAAGCGCGAAATCCGTTTCCCGATTCAACCCACCCGCGACGGCAAAGACTGGGAAGATCTAGACCGCACGCTACCGCGCCCCACCGTCGGCGGCGAACTCAACAAACTCGCCGCCAACATCGCCGTCGGTCGCAACATCGCAGGCATCCACTGGCGCAGCGATGCGGTGGAAGGTTTGCGCCTAGGCGAAAGCGTCGCGCTCGCGTGGCTGAAAGCGGAGCGGATGAAGAGCGTTGAGGGGAAGCAGGGGTGGCTACAGGGCTTTGAGTTAACCGATTTCGCGGGGAAAACGGTAGGGGTGTAGGGTTTGATCCTATCCCACCGAAGTTGGTACCACTCAACTTGGATTGAAGAGATGCGTTTTGCGCATATTGCACGATGGCGCCTTAAAAAGGCGCCCTACGAGCTGTGTTCGACGATATGTGTAGTTAGAGAGTTATTCGCGCGATGCGCGGATTAATCAAATTAGGTACTTAATCTATGTTTCACGAACCCGCCGACGAGTTTTTCTACTCCGCCTACATGGTTGAAACGGAACATCGCGACACTCAAGGGACGATTAAGAACGGAAGAGCATCTGCATTCCTGCTGGAAATCGGAAAGGGAATGTCTTGGCTTGTCACGAATCGTCACGTCTTAGACTTGGACTATCGCCAACGGACAGCAAAGTACAAAGACTTTGCCCTAACCAAGTTACAAGTGACCGGCCGGCGTGCTGATGACACGACTTATACGTTTCGCTTTCACCCAGAAGCGAAAAAATATTTCCACTCGGACCCAGAAAATGACGTTGTATTGATTGAGACACGCGTCCATCTAGATGGCGCAGACTCTTGGCACTGGCACTTTGGACTCAATCATCTGGCAGATGCGGAGATTTACAAGTCGATAAAGCCATTTGATCTTGTCTGTTACACAGGTTTTCCCGATCAACACGACAAGCTTGGAGACAGGCCGATATTGCGGAGTGGTCATATTGCAAGCGACCCGACATTCAATTACTCATGGGATCGAGAGCCACATGGTCAATGCGTTGCATATGAAGGATTCTCTTTTCCAGGGTCATCCGGCGGTCCTGTCTTTGCTCCGCCGCGAGGAATGACTCACATTCCAAAGTCACGTCATGGATACCTTATTGGCGTTAACGCCTTGCACATTGAGGCGGGTCCCGCTGGGCATAGCGGTATATCGTGCTTCTATAAGTCAACGGTAATCCTTGAAATCATTGACGACAACAATCTACGGAGTGTCACCTTTCCCGGTGCCTAACTCGGCGCTCGACCTAGCTTAATTCGCGTTCGCTGGATTCAGCGCAACAAAGCCGCGCTGCGCCCTAGATCTACCTTAAGCGGCGCGGCAGGTCGGTTTTCAAAACCGGCGGTCATCGTTCCTGCACACTTCTTTCGAATAGTTGCTCGCTGAGATTTCATCTCAGCCTACGCGGGGATGGCTCGCATTGATAGAGAAGCGTCTTAATCGGTCATCTGCTCCCAAGCCCGACTGTGAAGACATCGCCCGATCAATTTACGCAACTACGGAGCCACACTTGAATTCCGCCAAAGACATCATCTCCACCTACATTCACTTTCGTGACGGCGGACAGGCGAGCGAGATTCCCGTCTCGGCCTCGTTCTGGGAAGAAGTTGCGACCGGCAAGCACCCGGAAATAGATCGAGGCAGGCTCATGTCGGCGTTCACGTTTTCCGAGCCTTGGCAGACTTGGGAGCGGCATCCTGCGGGTGAAGAATTGGTGATGTTGCTCTCGGGGGCCGCCACGCTTGTCCTTGAAGAAGCGGACGGCGAGCGCACTATTAGTTTGAGCGAGCCGGGATCGTTCGTCTTGGTGCCGCAGAATGTTTGGCACACTGCGAGAACGTCGGTGCCGACGAAGATGCTATTTCTTACGCCCGGCGAGAGTACGGAGAATCGTCCGGTCGAGCCGTAACGCGTTCGGTCAGTCGGTAGGCTGGGCACCCCGTGCCCACCACAATGGGGCGCAATGCGAACGAACGGTGGCTGGATGGCTCCCCACCGTGCGCGATCCGCCCCCAACCCGCGTGAAAACGCCATGCCGCAAAGCAAAAAAATGTCTCAAACACTAAATTTTCCAGCCACCGTCCCCGATCTCTTTGCAGAGTCGTTGCACCTGTGCGAGCTGACGGAAGCAGATATCCCTGCATGGTTTGCTCGCGCAACTGACGTTGAATCGGCTGATTTGGCGGGTGATTCCATTCCGGAGTCAATCGAAATGGGCGCTGCATGGCTGCAGCGGCATCGTGATCGGTTCCAACAGCAAACAGCCATTCGCTGGTCGATCCTGCCAAAGGGGGCGACGGAAAGTGCTGGAACAGTCGGATTGATCATCACATCGAAAGAGCATCGCACCGCAGAGTTTGGAATCGTGGTGGGTCGTGCGTATTGGGGAAAAGGCATTGGTACCGCTGCAACACAGTTGGTCACGCGCTGCGGCTTTGAAGTGCTCGGACTTGCAGAGATTCGCGCAGAGGTGCTCCAGCGAAACGCCGCATCGTTGCGTCTCCTCGAAAAGGCAGGCTTTCAAAGGATTCGCGAGATTCCCGGTGATCCGGAATCGGGCGGCGACGCCGACGATTGCTTTGAGTACGCGTTGCGCGTTTCTCTGAGTGGCTAATGGCGCGTATCGGCAAAGGTAGTTTTGCCGCTGAAGTATCGCACCGCGAAGTCACTTAGCACTACAACGCTTCATCCCGTCATAGAAGGGCTAAACAGATATTTACACGCTTTTCGATAGTAGACGAATTAAACCCGTCGCCCATACTATCAAGCCTGAAAGCGCATAGAGTAGAAGTGCAGGTTTTAGGTCATGGCGTGAGACTTCGCGGCGACCACCGACGCGCTGAAGACACTAATTTTTTGTCGCACGCTGCGATGAGAGTGCCGCAAGCACGCCCATCCCGATGTACGTCAAACCGCTGAGATAGCGCCCGACGGCGGACGCATTCTTTGCGCGAGCGAAAAGCGGCGCAATGCGACTCGCCGCGTAGGCGTAGATGGAATCGGTAAACGCGGCGATGGCGACAAAGATCGCGCCCAGCATGATGCTCTGGGAAGCCACGATGCAACTGCGAGCGTGGAGCGCAAGGTTGACACCGAAGTGGGAATTCGAAGATCGCTTCCAAACTATCGTTCGCGGGAATCTCATACCAACCTGGACGCTCTTCGCGAAGTATGCTCAGCTGCGTCGATTTAGTCTTGAAGATTTGCTGGCGAAGGGCCGTTGCGAGGATGGAGGTAGCGCATCACGTTCGGTGTACCCGAGCGCGACTTGGGACGAGTTTTGTTGGGGCCAAGCTTTACCGATATTCGCCCTAGTTCGGCAATGCATAAGATGATTTCTAGCTATTATCGAAAAGCTCGCGGATAACAACCAAGTACCGGTGTCAACCTTTTTGCGGGAGCCACTCGATCCTCAAACAGGCTTATCGGCCGAGACCCAGTACCAGGCGTCGCTCGGGGATGACGGACTTTTCACCCAAACTAGCATGAAAAAAATTATGTTGAAGCAAGTTGCGGCGTTCTCCGCGCTAGCCAGTTGGCAGGTTGCCACTTCCGTATTCGCAAGCCCAAGTGGGGTAACGCCGCCGTCCGCTGCGCCATCTTCGTCAACGCCTGCGCTTGCGAAACTTGATCAGTTCGTGAAAAAACTCACGCGCGACGGGCAATTTAGCGGCGTAGTGCTGGTTTCGCGCGATGGTATGGTGCTGCATGAACGTGCGTACGGCCATCGCGCCGAGAGATTGCCTGGGAAAGTATCGACGACCACGCGATTTAATCTCGCATCGGCGGGGAAGATGTTCACGTCCGTCGCGATCCTTCAGCACGTCGCGAGCGGGCGCATCTCGCTCGACACCACGATTGGTGAAGTGCTGACCGATTTTCCGAATAAGCGTTTTGCGGAGGAAGTCACCATTCGCCATTTGCTGACGCACACGGGTGGCGCGGGTGGGATCGATTTGTTTGGCGTAGAGAACGCCGCTAATCGCGAACGCGTGAGCACTGTTGAACAGAGCGTTGCGTTGCACGCCAATCGCGATCCTGCATTTGAACCAGGGTCGAAACAAGAATATGGAAACTACGGATACGTCGTGCTTGGTCGCATCGTAGAAGTGCTTTCGAGTACGTCCTTCGATGCGTATATTGCGAAAAACATCTTTGCGCGTGCAGGCATGATCGAAACCGCCGCCTTAAACTGCAAGGAGCTGCCGCCTGATGTTGCGCGCGGCTACGTCACCATCAACAAAATGCGGCGCTCAAATTGCGAGACGCAACCGCGACGTGGCTTTCCGGCAGGCGGGCAAATATCGAGCGCCCGCGACATGTTGCGCTTCGTGACCGCGCTTCAGGGCGGGGAGCTACTACCACGCCAGATCTTCGCCGAGGCAACGCGTACTCAACGCGAGTTCATGGGGCTCGGCTTTTTCGCTACGGGCTACGGGCCGGGCATCCCCGAAACCGAGTTTCGTTGGGGGCACGCCGGCTCATCCGACGGTATCTGTACGGATGTGCGCACGTATCCGGCCACTAAAGAGACTGTGATCGTACTTACCAACCGCGATGCGCCGGTCTGCTTCGCGGTTTCGAATGCCGCGCACGAGGCCGCAAAATAGCTCGCGTTACTCCTGCGCCATGACGGGAACCGGCTTTCGCTACGGGCGCGTCGTCCGCTGCGAAGAAAACGCCGCAAGCACGCCCATCCCGATGTACGTCAAGCCACTGAGATAGCGCCCGACGGCGGATGCATTCTTTGCGCGAGAGAAAAGCGGCGCGATGCGACTTGCCGCGTAGGCGTAGATGGAGTCGGTAAACGCGGCGATGGCGACAAAGATCGCGCCCAGCATGATGCTCTGCGCTGCAACGGAGCCTTTCGGATCAATGAATTGCGGTAAGAACGCGGCAAAAAAGATCGTCGTCTTAGGATTCAAGAGCGCCACGATGAGTCCGTCGCGAAAGATGCGGCGTAAGTCGAGCGGCTTCACGTCAATCGCGCTTTGATCGCTCGATTCTTTGCGCGAACGAAGTGCTTGAATGCCGAGATAAACCAAATACACGGCACCCGCGTATTTCACCACCGTGAACGCAAGCGATGAAACGGCGAAGAGGGCGGCGAGCCCGAGGCTTGCCGCAACCGCGTTGCCAAAATTGCCGAGCGCGACACCCGCGACTGACGTTAGCCCCGACGTGCGCCCCTGCGAAACGCTGCGTGCGACGATGTAGAGAACGCCGGGGCCGGGCGTCACGGCGAGAACAAAGCTCGCGACGAGAAACGTCGAGAGAAGCGCCCACGAAGGCAGCAAATCGAACATGATATTCATCCCAATAGCCTGGACACGCATCCGATTGGGTAGTTTAGACGTAGCCCGAAAGGAACAACGGTGAAGTCAGCCGACGCGCTAGCGAGCGTTCGGCAGTAAACTAGTACGTTGTGTTGTGAACCCCGCCTCCGCGAGAGCGCAGTAAGGCAAAAAAGGAGCAGTCTATGAATCAGTCGTTAAAACGCATCGGTGTCGCACTCGCGGTCGCAGCAAGTGTGGTTGCGGTGCCGATCGCGCAGTCGCAAGCACCGGCAAATCCAGCAGCCGCACCGGCAGCTGCGCCCGCTCCCGCGGTCTTCAAACAAGCGCCGCTTCCGTACAGCTTCGATGCGCTTGAGCCAGTGATCGATAAACAGACGATGGAGCTGCACTGGGGGCGTCATCACAAAGCGCAGTACGACGCGCTGAATGCAATCGCGGCGCAAAACCCAGAAGTTGCGAAGATGACCATCGAGCAACTGCATGCAAACATGTCAAAGTTCCCAGCGGGCGTTCGCAATAACGCAGGTGGCGTTTGGAATCATGATTTCTTCTGGCAAATCATGGCACCGGCAGACCGTCGCGGTTCGCCGTCAGCGGCACTACTGCAACGTATCGTCGCTGACTTTGGTTCCGTGGATGCAATGAGAACGCAGTTCAATGCGGGCGGCGCGACCCGATTCGGATCAGGTTGGGTGTGGCTGATTGTGAAAGACAAGAAGCTGATGGTGGTGTCTACACCCAATCAAGACAATCCAATGATGGACGTCGCCGAAGTGCGTGGCACGCCGATCATCGGCAACGACGTGTGGGAGCACGCGTACTACTTAAAGTACAACAATCGTCGCGGCGAATACTTGACGAATTGGTGGCAAGTCGTGAACTGGAATGAAGTGAACAAGCGCTTTGATGATGCGATGAAGTAACGGCTTTTTCGATCAATGCCATAAAAGTCAAGGGCTCCTTCGGGAGCTCTTTTTGTTTTCCGCATGAATGATTTTGGACCGGTTGCGCCTGACATGTTTTGGGGTGTAGGTCGAAACGCATCGGCTCGCTAATGGAAGGATCGGCGCACGCAGTGTCTCGCGTTTGATTCGTGTGACGTCTATCTCCCCAATGAACTTGAGTACCTTGCCCAGACTCTCGCAAGGTCGGCGGCGATCCCTGGCCATCAGGAGGCGAACAACCTGAATCAGCAGGACGAGGAGAAACGGCTCATAGCGGTGGAGCGCAGGTCGGCACTCGATGTGAGGGCTAAGCCATTGGCGCAAGAGCGGATGGGAATGTCGCATAGACCCATTCCCGCAACATGAATCCAACGTTTTTGAGTGTTGCTCCGCCGCTCGTTGTGGATCACCAATTCCATGGAGGTCTGCTACCTGCGGTTGTGTCGCGATGCGGCGCAAGTCCGCCACCGCGCACGTGAAACAGGCGCTTTGCGCGTGCCTCGCGATTACATACACTTCGTTCATATTGCCCGCAAGTGGGGCGGCAAGATAAGACCTAAAGGTAGCTAGATGAGAGCGAATTTCAGCGGGGCGCGCTGTACAGGCGTCCATTCGGTGGTCGTTTGGTTTGGTGGCTTCTTCAAGCGGGCGACAAAGAGGGGCGAGCGAAGTATTTTCGTTGTGCTCGCTTCGTTTTTGACTTTCGCCGTGTCCAATATTGCGCACGCCATTACGTTCAACTACACCGGGGCGGTTCAAACTTGGGTGGTCCCTGCCAATGTGGGTCAAGTGACGTTGGAGGTTTGGGGCGGACAGGGCGGCACCAATGCAGGTGGTGTTGTTGGCGGGTTAGGCGGTTACTCGAAGGGGACGTTGACGGTCACGCCCGGTGAAACGCTCTACATCTATGTGGGAGGCGGCGGTTCAACAGCGACTGCAGGCTTCTTTAACGGTGGCGGCGACGCCGGAGCTGGTGCGACCGCACCGGCCTCGGTGGGCGGCGGCGGCGGTGGTGCTACCGATGTGCGTCGTGGCGGTAATGCCCTCGCAAACCGTGTGATCGTGGCAGGCGGTGGCGGCGGAGCTGGCGGAAATCGCGTCCTAGCCATAGGGCGTGGTAGCGGCGGTGGTGGTGGTGGCGGCTACTACGGCGGCGGTGGGGGCGCAGCATGGCCGTCCGCTTCAGCTACTCCGACGCCTACAGGGGGCACCCAAACAGCCGGCGGAACCGGCGGAACCAGCGCCTACGCAACGATTGCGCCGGGCAATAACGGTACCGACGGTACGCTGGGGCAGGGAGGTAGCGGTGGAGTCGAGACCACGTCCAACCAAGCGGGGAATCAGGCCGCTGCAGTTGGAGGCGATGGTGGAGGACTCACGGGCGGAAATGGCCTCTACGCAGGTAACTTTACAGGTTCGTCGGGTGGCGGCGGATCGTCGTACATCGGCGGCGTGACCGCCGGAACTACGACGGCAGGCGTGCGCACAGGTGCGGGTATGGCCGAGATCACGGTGAGCCAACTACTCACTCCACAGACGCTTACCTTTAACCCGGCGCCCACGGTGCTAGTGAACGGCACCGGCACGGTTAGCGCGACGAGTGCAACGCCGAATTCGGGGAACGCCATCACCTACTCGACAACGTCGACGGATTGTTCAGTGACGAGCGCTGGTGTTGTCACTGGAATCAGTGCTGGAACCAACAATTGTGTGATTACCGCGACCCAAGCGGGGGACGCCACATACGCTCAGGCAACGGCGACGCTCACTTTCAATATTGGACAAGCGAGCCAGGTGCTCAGCTTTCCGGCACAGACGCCGCCGTCCCGTACTTTCGTACTCAATTCGACGTTCCCAATTAGTCCTGTTGCGACGGCTAGCTCGCCAAATTCCGGCAATTCGATTGTCTATAGCTCGTTGACCAACGCCGTATGCTCGGTGTCCGGCACAACCGTGACCATGCTCGCAGTGGGTCAGTGCACTCTTGCCGCGGATTTGGCTGGAAACACGAATTACACCGCTGCAACTCAGGTCTCCCGGTCAGTGCAGCTTCTGGCAAGCGTAACCGTTGGGGGCTCCGTAAGCGGGCTTGCGGGGACTGGGTTGGTGCTATCGCTGAATGGTGGCGCTCAGACGCTACCCGTGTCTGCGAACGGCTCGTTTGCATTCGGTACCGCCATTGTTGAAGGCACTACGTATAACGTCACCGTGCAGACTCAACCGAGCGGCCCAGTACAAACCTGCGGCGTGAACAACGGCGGCGGTACTGCGGGACAGTCGAACATCACAAATATTGCCGTGAACTGCGTAACGAGCCAGGCGCTCGTCACACTTGTTTTGCCGCAGGGAGTAACCGCGTCTCCGAGTGGCAATCAAAACGTAACACTGGGCAATTCGCTCGCAATATCGCTCACCGCCCCCAGTGGCTACGCAATATCGAGCGTATCCGGCTGCGACGGCACTTTCACGGGCGGTGTCTACACGACCGGCCCAATCACCGCCAATTGCAGCGTGACGGTTTTGATTGTGGCGTTGCCAGTAGCCGCGGTGCAAGTGCCCAGCATGAACGGCATAGGTCTCTTGCTACTGTGCCTTTCGCTCGTAGGCGCTGTATTGCCAGCGTTGACGCGTAACCGCGTACGCTAGGTGCATGTAGGGGGCGGCTACCCGCTCACGAGACTACGCTCTCTCTTCGGGGATTGCTCGTAGCGATTGCGGTGCGGGCGGCAGTCGCCGTGACGCGAACACAGCTTGCCGTCCTGCTCCGCGGATTGATGACGTGCTAATGGGTGATCGCCTGCAGCACGCGGGCAACCACCCTCGTCACGCAAGGAGTTGTCGCAGCACGAACGGCAGGATGCCTCCCACTTTGTAGTAATCCGCTTCGATTGGCGTATCGATTCGGGAGATGACTTTCGTTGATAACGACGTGCCGTCTTTGCGATTGATCGTGAGCGTGTATTCCATCTGTGGCTCGATCTTTTCAAGGCCCGTGATCGAAAAGTGTTCGTCGCCTTTGATGCCGAGCGTGTCGGCGCCAACGCCAGCTTTGAATTGCAGCGGTAATACGCCCATGCCGACCAAATTGCTGCGATGAATTCGCTCAAAACTCTTCGCGATCACCGCTTTCACGCCTAAAAGCTGCGTGCCCTTCGCGGCCCAATCGCGCGATGAGCCGGTGCCGTATTCTTCGCCGCCAAAGATGACGGTCGGCGTGCCTTCGGCGATGTACATCATGGCCGCGTCGTAAATTGAAAGCTTCGCGCCGCTCGGTTGATGGAGCGTGACGCCGCCTTCTTCGCGCACGCCGTTGGCATCAAGCGGAATCATCAAATTTTTGATTCGCACATTGGCGAAGGTGCCGCGCATCATCACTTCGTGGTTGCCGCGTCTTGCGCCGTAGCTGTTGAAATCGACTTTGGCGACACCGTTGGCTTTGAGCCACTCGCCTGCGGGCGATGTTTCCTTGATGTTGCCAGCCGGTGAGATGTGATCCGTGGTGATCGAATCGCCGAACACGCCGAGCGCACGTGCGTTTTTGATGTCTCCCGTGATGATCGGAGCGCCGAAGTGGGCGAAGAACGGCGGCTCGGCAATGTAGGTAGAGGTCGGCCACGAATACGCATCACCCGTAACGCCTTTGATCGCTTGCCACAACGGATTGTCTGCGCCGGGATTGGCGTAGAGGCGGCGAAACGTCTCCGGGTCGCGTGCGTATGGCATCAATGCCGCAATTTCGTGGCTCGTGGGCCATAGGTCCTTCAAGTACACCGCTTTGCCGTCGCTGCCGGTGCCCAGCGGATCAGTCTCAAGATTATTGAGTACGGTTCCCGCGAGCGCGAAGGCCACCACTAGCGGCGGCGAGGCGAGGAAGTTCGCTTTCAAGTTCGGATGAATGCGCGCTTCGAAATTGCGATTGCCCGAAAGCACTGCGGCGCAAATGAGATCGTTGTTCACGATCGCCTCGTTGATCTCTGCGGAAAGATCGCCAGCGTTACCGATACACGTGGTGCAGCCGTACGCGGCCACGTTGAAGCCAAGTTTTTCCAGATACGGCAAGAGGCCTGAGTTCGTGAGGTACTCAGTGACAACACGCGAACCGGGTGCGAGCGAAGTCTTGATGCGCGGGTGCACAGTGAGGCCGCGCTCGACTGCTTTCTTTGCAAGCAATCCCGCCGCGAGCATCACGCCGGGGTTCGATGTATTCGTGCAGCTCGTGATCGCGGCAATCAACACGTCACCGTTGCCAAGATCAGCCCCGCTTGGCGTCGTCACGCGATTGCGCAATGATTCAGCCGGTTGCGAGAAACCGTTCTCTGTAATGGGTTTCGAATAGAGCGAGGTAAACGTGCTCCCGAGCGCAGGCAGCAGCACGCGATCCTGCGGTCGCTTCGGACCGGCGAGCGATGGTTTGATGGTTGCGAGATCAAGCGCGAGCGTTTGCGAATACTCGATATCGCCTTCGCGCGGAATTCCAAACAGCCCTTGCGCTTTCCAATACGCTTCAAAGCGGGTGATCGCTTGATCGCTCCGGCCCGTTGCGTGCAAATAATCGATGGTTGCGGCGTCTACCGGAAAGAAGCCCATGGTCGCGCCGTACTCGGGGGCCATGTTGGCGATCGTCGCGCGATCAGGTACTGCGAGCGATGCGGTCCCTTCGCCGAAAAACTCGACAAATTTGCCGACGACTTTGGCGCTGCGTAGCATCTCGGTGACGGTCAACACCAGATCGGTCGCTGTTGTGCCTTCGGGCAATTTGCCGGTGAGATTCACGCCGACCACATCGGGCGTCAACATGTAAACCGGTTGCCCCAGCATCGCGGCTTCTGCCTCGATGCCGCCCACGCCCCAGCCGACCACGCCGATGCCGTTGATCATCGTGGTGTGACTGTCAGTGCCGACGAGCGTGTCAGGGTACGCAACACCGTCTTTGACATGCACACCTGGCGCGAGGTATTCCAAGTTCACTTGATGGACGATGCCAACGCCAGGCGGCACGACCTTAAACGTGTCGAACGCCTGCATTCCCCATTTCATGAACTCGTAGCGCTCGCGATTGCGCGAGAACTCGAGTTTCATGTTGAGATCAAGCGCGTCCTTGCCGCCGTAATGATCAATCATGACCGAGTGATCGACGACGAGATCAACAGGTACCAGCGGCTCAATGGATTTCGGGTTTTTGCCCATTGCTTTGGCAACACCTCGCATCGCCGCCAGGTCGGCGAGAAGCGGCACGCCAGTAAAGTCTTGCAGCACGACACGTGCGACGACGAACGGAATTTCTTGCGTGCGTTTGTCGACCGCTTTCCAGTTCGCGACCTGATCGACATGCTCAGGCAACACTTTTTTGCCATCCACATTTCGCATCACGCTTTCGAGCACGATACGCATCGAGACGGGAAGGCGTTTGATGTGCGGATGCGTTTTCGCGAGCTCGGGCAGCGAATGAAACTTGATCGATTCGCCGGTGGCGGTGGTGAGCGTTTGGATGGAGGAGGCGGTCATAGCGTTTTCTCCGTTATGTCGGTTCGTGGAAAGTCGGTCGAACCGTTAACGTGTGTGATGTGGGTGAACTGCGATCGTAGGGCTCGTGTGTGACATATCGATCATCGGTAACGTGAAGCGTTTCCTGTAAATCAGTCACAATGGTCGTCTAATAAACAATGTACTAGAGTCCATATTAGATTTGGGCTAGCGATGATATTCGTATTATTTGGAAAAATATCATATGCGCGACCTAGCCCTTAGCAAATAGTCGTTTCAGTGATTATGTTGTTAGGCTTTGCACTCCCGAATTTCATACCGTAGAATTCATACCTATCAAATCATACTTTTGAGGTATGACATGGAAGCAACACTTGCAGAACGCGGTCAGGTCGTCATTCCAAAGAGCATGCGCGATCAGCTGGGGCTCACCCCAGGAACGCTTTTAACGTTTTCGATCGAAGACGGAAAACTGGTGATTCGCAAGAAGGTAGACGACGCCATCAGCCGCGCCCGCGGTAAATTCAAACTCGCGTCGGGCTTTGAATCGACTGATGATGCGATGCGCGCGATTCGTGGCCGCGCACCCGGCGATCCTGCGTAGACGCTCATGATCGCAGTTGATTCATCAGTGTTGATCGACATTCTGAATAACTCCGCACGCGCGGAAGTTTCAGAGGCAGCGCTTCGCCGTGCGCTCGAAAAAGGGCCTGTCGTGATGTGCGACGTCGTCGTTTCGGAAGTGTGTAGCGCGCTGATGCAGCCCGATGAAGTACAGCAGACGCTGGAAGAACTGGGTATTCAGTATTTGCCGACGAAGCAAACGGCTGCGGCGCGCGCTGGAGAAATGCAGAAACGCTATCGCGATCGCAAAGGAAAGTATCCGCGCGTGCTACCCGATTTTTTGGTGGGCGCACACGCGATGATGCAATGCGAGGCGCTCATTACACATGACGGCGAATTCGTTCGTGACTATTTCAAGGGGCTCAAGGTGATCGTGCCTTCTGAGCTGCAATGAGTTTTTTTTGAGAATTTGAGGAGAATGAAATGCTAGAAGCCTATCGCCAACACGTAGCCGAGCGCGCCGCGCTTGGGATTCCACCGCTGCCACTCAACGCGAAGCAGGTTGCGGAGTTGATCGAATTGATCAAGAACCCGCCCGCTAATGAAGGTGCCACGTTGGTTGACTTGATTTCGAATCGCGTGCCCGCAGGTGTGGACGCGGCTGCGAAAGTTAAAGCAAGTTATCTCGCAGCAGTTGCGCACGGCACCGAAAAAACGCCGCTCATCTCGCGTGAGAAAGCCACTGAGCTTTTGGGAACGATGCTTGGCGGCTACAACATTTCTCCGATGGTCGAATTGCTCGACGATGCGTTAGTGGGTGGCATCGCTGCAAGCGGCTTGAAGAAAACGCTGTTGATGTTCGATCAATTTCACGATGTGAAAGAGAAGGCCGACAAAGGCAATGCGAACGCAAAGGCGGTGTTGCAAAGTTGGGCTGATGCAGAGTGGTTTACCTCGCGTCCGGAAGTGCCTAAGTCGATCACGATTTCTGTGTTCAAAGTAACGGGTGAGACGAATACCGATGATCTCTCGCCCGCGCCAGATGCGTGGAGCCGCCCTGACATTCCGTTGCACGCGCTCGCGATGCTCAAAAACAAGCGCGATGGCATCACCCCGGAAGAAGACGGCAAGCGCGGGCCGATTAAATTCATCAACGACCTTCGCGCGAAGGGCAATCTCGTTGCCTACGTGGGCGATGTCGTTGGCACAGGATCATCGCGCAAATCGGCGACCAATAGTGTTCTCTGGTTTACGGGTGAAGACATTCCGTTCATTCCGAACAAGCGGTTCGGTGGCGTCTGTCTCGGTAGCAAGATTGCGCCGATCTTCTACAACACGATGGAAGATGCGGGTGCGTTGCCCATTGAAATTGACGTCGCGCAAATGAATATGGGCGATGTGGTGCAGATCGCAATCGATCACGCTACGGGCAAAGTGACCGCGACAAAGGATGGCAAGCAAATCGCCGAATCGCAGCTCAAAAACCTGGTGTTGCTGGACGAAGTTCGTGCCGGTGGTCGTATTCCGCTGATCGTGGGGCGCGGCCTCACAGGTAAAGCGCGTGAAGCGCTCGGATTGCCAGCGAGCACGTTGTTCCGCCTCCCAGTAGCGCCGAAAGATAGCGGCAAGGGCTACACACTTGCGCAGAAAATGGTCGGTCGCGCGTGCGGCTTGCCGGAAGGTAAGGGCGTTCGCCCCGATACGTATTGCGAGCCGAAAATGACCTCGGTGGGTTCGCAAGATACGACTGGACCTATGACGCGTGACGAGCTGAAAGATTTGGCTTGCCTCGGTTTTTCATCCGATCTCGTGATGCAGTCTTTCTGCCACACTGCCGCATATCCGAAGCCGGTAGACGTGAAAATGCACCACGAATTGCCAGACTTCATCTCGACGCGTGGCGGCGTGTCGCTGCGTCCGGGTGACGGCATCATTCACTCATGGTTGAACCGCATGTTGTTGCCGGATACGGTGGGCACGGGCGGTGACAGCCACACCCGTTTCCCGATTGGTATTTCGTTCCCAGCGGGCTCGGGCCTCGTAGCCTTCGCCGCAGCAACCGGTGTGATGCCGCTTGACATGCCTGAGAGCGTTCTCGTGCGCTTCAAGGGCAAGATGCAACCCGGCGTGACGCTGCGCGATCTCGTGCATGCGATTCCGCTTTACGCGATCAAGGCCGGTCATCTGACCGTTGCGAAGCAAGGCAAGAAAAATATTTTCTCGGGCCGCATTCTTGAAATCGAAGGGCTGCCTGACCTGAAAATTGAGCAAGCATTCGAGTTAGCCGATGCCTCCGCTGAGCGCTCAGCCGCAGGCTGCACGGTCGCACTCAACAACGAGCCCGTGATCGAGTACTTGAAGTCGAACATTGTTCTTTTGAAAGCGATGATCGCCGACGGTTACCAAGATGCGCGCTCGCTGGCTCGTCGGATCAAGGCGATGGAAGATTGGCTCGCCAATCCGAAGCTCTTGAAAGCTGACGCCGATGCGGAGTACGCAGCGGTCATCGAAATCGATCTCGCAGAAATCACCGAGCCGATCGTCTGCTGCCCGAACGATCCTGATGATGCGAAAACGCTGTCGGACGTTGCGGGCGCGAAGATCGACGAAGTTTTCATCGGAAGCTGCATGACGAAT
The DNA here is from genome assembly GCA_013298765.1 of Betaproteobacteria bacterium. Classification (GTDB taxonomy): domain Bacteria; phylum Pseudomonadota; class Gammaproteobacteria; order Burkholderiales; family Casimicrobiaceae; genus Casimicrobium. The sequence continues at coordinate 72,898 of JAAFJA010000001.1, read as the reverse complement.
ATTGGGCACTTCCGCGCGGCTGCGAAGTTGCTCGAAAACAAGCGTGACATTCCAGTGAAGCTGTGGGTTGCACCGCCCACCAAAATGGACGCAGCACAGCTCACCGAAGAGGGCCACTACGGCACCTTTGGCACCGCAGGTGCGCGCATGGAAATGCCTGGCTGCTCGTTGTGTATGGGTAACCAAGCGCAGGTGCGTGAAGGCGCGACTGTGATGAGCACGTCAACGCGCAACTTCCCGAATCGCCTCGGCAAAAACTCCGACGTGTATCTGGGCAGCGCCGAGCTCGCAGCGATTTGTTCCAAACTTGGACGTATTCCGACCAAAGAGGAATACCTTGCCGACATGGGCATCATCAACAAAGACGGCGACAAGATCTATCGCTACATGAACTTCAATGAAATGCCGGAGTTTGTTGAGCGTGCCGAAACTGTGTCGGCGTAACGCGTTGTTTTGTTTGGATTTCGACTGAAAGTCGCATCCCGCAAACGCATGAACGGCTCCATCGGGAGCCGTTTTCGTTACGTCAGTCGATTCGTTTGTAGACGGATACGTGATTAGTCGTACGCGTTGCGTGTGAGCGCGGATCCGTTCGAGCACTTTGGCTACGTAGTAGATCTTCGCGGTCCGCACCTACGCGCGGCGTCAGGGAAGTAACTATCGCGGCTGAGAGATCAATTGAAAAGGGCTAGGTAGTAGATTCAAGTTGCACCGTAAGTTAAAGTTTCGCTAGTCTTGCCTTATTTAAATAGTTCGATCAGCGAAATAGTGGTTTGGGCTGTGAATTTCGTGACATTGCCCTGCGCAACGCGTGCTCGCGTCCACGAACTCGTTTCGATATGATTCGCAGTTTAAATGTAGTTGTCAGACATCGTACATGAAATCGTTCCCCCGCTGGACTCGTTGTTTCCTCGCGTTGCTTTCGCAAGCGGCCGTCGTGGCGGCGCTTGGCTTTCATGCGCAAACGCTTGAAGCCTACACAGTCGAAGCCGGCGGTTGGGCTGAGACGAAGGGCGGCCGCGGTGGCCGCATCATTCGCGTGACGAATCTCAACGACGCGGGGCCGGGTTCCTATCGTGCGGCGGTTGAAGCGTCAGGTCCACGAATCGTCGTGTTCGAAGTCGGCGGCGTGATCGACGGACGCGGCGGCAAGTACCACATTCGTAATCCGTACCTCACTATTGCCGGACAGACAGCGCCGCCTCCTGGCATCACCGTCATCAAGGCGGAAACCATCATTGCCACACACGATGTGATCATTCAGCACATGATGTTTCGTCCCGGTGAATTCGGACGCCCCAAGAAAGGGGGGGGCGATCAGGATGGAATTTCCACAGGCGGCGGCGCGTTTAACGTGATCGTCGATCACTGCAGCTTGTCATGGGCGTCCGACGAAAACTTGTCCGCCTCCGGCCCACGTTTCGAAGGTCGCACGCCGGAGGAGTGGCGAAAAAGTACGTCACACAACATCACCTTCAGCCACAACCTAATCTACGAGGGGTTGTCGAATTCCGTGCACGCCAAAGGTGAGCATTCGAAGGGCACGCTGATTCACGACAATATCACTGGCGTCTTTTTATACGCGAACGTTTACGCATCGAACCGTGAACGCAACGCGCTCTTTAAGGGCGGCGTTTACGCGGCAATGGTCAATAACTTGATCTACAACCCAGGGTCGAAGGCGGTTCATTACAACCTGGTTGCGCACGAGTGGGGCAGCCAACCTCACCAAACCGGAAAAGTGACGCTGATCGGAAACGTGCTCCGTTATGGACCGGACACAAAACAAAACACGCCGCTGTTTTCCTTGGGTGGACATGGCGATGTAGAGCTCTTTCTAGAAGACAACATTGCGCAAGATGAGGCGGGCAAACCGGTGGCGCAAACAGGACGCTACACGTCCGGTCAGGCCAAGATATTGAATGCAAGTAAAGCGTATCTGCCGGACAAGATAAAGATCGTGCGCGCGGTTGAGCTTGAGCAGAGGCTTCTCGAGACCGCGGGCGCCCGACCCTGGGCGCGCGATCCGATCGACGCCAAGCTGCTGTCAGACATCGCAGAAGGGCGCGGAAAAATAATCGATTCAGAAACCGACCCCGACGCAATGGGCTTTCCTACGTACATACCCACGTCGAAAGCGTTTGATCCGAACGCGTGGAACTTGGACGACATGAGCCCGAAGGCGGGCTGGGCGTCGCTTCGCATCGTTGGGCGACTGTAATGCTGAAGGAAACACTGAACAAGTCCCACGTGCCGGAGGCAATCTTGCCGATGCGCGGCAAGGCATCGACGGAGCTGGGCGATCTGAAACCCCAAAATTCTTCAACATAGCCCCGCTATGCCTCAGAATTTTGGGCTTCCAGCTCATCCCAATCCGCCGCGCGCTGCATCACGCGGACTTATTCAGTGTTTCCTTAGACACAACGGGCGAGTGATTGCGCTACTGGTTGCGTTGTTTTTCAATCAAACGTCGCTTGCGACTTCGCGCATGAACTGCAACCTCGTTGACAATCAAGCGTACCTGCGTCCCTGCCAAGATTGGGCGCGTGGGATCGAGGGCCAGCGAAAGGCAGACCTCGGCAACGGTTTTTTCCTGAACCCAGTCATGGCGGGTGATCGCCCCGACCCGACCATCTTGAAAGATGGCTCCGACTACTACATGACCTTTTCGTCGTTTGAGTCATATCCCGGACTGACGATTTGGCACTCACGCGATCTGATCAATTGGGTGCCAATCGGTGCCGCGCTTAAGGAATATGTCGGTAGCGTATGGGCGCCGGAGCTCATCAAGCATGATGGCCGTTACTACATTTACCTGCCGGCGAAACGTGCCGGTAACGACAATATTTATGTCATTCACGCGAGTGACATTCGTGGCCCGTGGTCGGCTCCAGTCGCCCTCAACAATTCGCGTATTGATCCCGGCCACGCGGTCGGTGAAGACGGGAAGCGATACCTATTTTTGTCCGGCGGTGGGCGCGTTCGCTTGTCTGACGATGGACTTTCGATCGTCGGCCCGTTGGAGCACGTGTATTCGGGTTGGAAGTATCCCGAGGAATGGGATGTAGAGAGCTACTCGCAAGAAGGGCCGAAGCTGATTCGCCGCGGCGAGTATTTCTACATGACGCTCGCGCTGGGCGGCACAGCTGGTCCGCCCACGGGGCATATGGTGATCTCTGCTCGCTCGAAATCGATCCACGGACCGTGGGAAAACTCGCCTCACAATCCAATCATTCGCACAGAGTCGCCAGCGGAGAAATGGTGGTCAAAAGGGCATGCGACGCTGGTTGAAGGGCCAAACTCAAAGGACTGGTACATGGTTTACCACGGCTATGAGAATGGGTTCTACACGCTCGGGCGACAGACATTGCTCTCGCCCATTGAGTGGACAGAAGACGGTTGGTTTCGAGCATCGCAGCACGACGCTGGCGCGCCGATCCCGATACCGGCAACACGCGGCTCGACGGTGCCAACCCCACAACACGGCCTTGCGCTTTCGGATGATTTCAAGACGAATAAATTGGGCGTGCAGTGGAGTTTCTTCCGACCAAGCGCCGACGAGTGGTCTCGGGTGACTTATCGAGACGGACAGCTCGAGCTCATCGCCAAAGGCGATTCACCTGGGAACAGTTCACCCTTGTCTTTTGCGGCGGGCGATCAGGCGTATCAGCTGGAGGTCGACATCGATTTTGATGAAGGCGCACAGGCGGGTGTATTGCTGTTCTATAACGACCGACTCTACGCAGGCGTCGGTGTGAATTCACGCAATTTTGTGCTGCATCGGTATGGTCTCGACCAAAGAAACACGGCGAAGCCGATCGGGATGACGAATTCACTTCGAATGCGTTTGACCAACAACCGACACATCGTAAGCGTCCACACCAGCCACGATCACGGCAAATCGTGGCAAAAGTACGGCACGCAAATGGAGGTCTCTGGTTATCACCATAACGTCGCCTCTGGTTTCATGAGTTTGCGGCCCGCCATTTACGCGTCTAAACAGGGAAAAGTCAGATTCAGTCGATTCGTGTATCGAGCGTTGCCGTAGTGCTGTATGACCAGCGACGATGTCACGGGAGAGCGACATTGTGGTCGTCTATCCCACCGCCGTTGCGCCCCCGAGTGGCGAACCTAGCGGGGCGTAGGCTGAGCGAGGGCGCGCCGTGATGGCCTCTTTCGCAGTCGCCTACGGGTGATGGTCGCGTTGATTTGTTGAGGCAGACAGGAAATCCGAGCCATCCGTAACAGTAACTATTGTGAAATCGTTTTCTCAACTAGAATTTGTAGAGGTGATGCTCGCCAAAACTGCGCACGAAGTCGATGAAAACTAGCTTTAAAGAGATTGTAAGAATAGCCATGAATGCAATGTTTACAGCCATTTTCGGGCTGTTTTTCACTGCTACGTTGTCCGCTGCGCCAATCGACGCGCCGGTGCCTTTAGAAGCCCAACCATTTGGTGCGCTAACGCTGGTTGATGAAATCGATACCAGTCTCGTTGCTCCGAATGCACAGCTGCCCGTGGGAGCCAGCGGTACAGCCACGCTTCTGGGTCGCACCGCACGTACGCTCGCGATGAGCACGGTCCCCAAAGCAATGTCCTACCGGATTGGGCAAAACAAGGGCTTGGTGGCTGGCGCCGCTTATGTGCTCGAGATTGAATACCCGGATGACGTACCGCGAACGCTCTTCATCGCGAATCGCGGGGCTGATTTCGTGCGGGGTTTTTCTACGGGCACCGCCATCGGAGACGTGCGATTCACTTATACGCCGACAACGCTGGAATCGCTCAACTACCCTCAGTCACAAAGCTGGAAATCGTATCGACAACTGTTTGTGTTGCACGAGCGGACCTCGGTGAACTTCAACACGCAGCGTAACCAGATGTGCGCACTGCGTTCGTTGCTACCGGCCGACGGTTTTGACGTTGTGATGTTTCAGTCCTACGATCGCAATGATCCTCGCTCGGTCGGTACGGCTGTGGGGAAGATTAAGTTGTGGCGCGTTAACGCCGCGAACATTGCGGGACCCAATTTCACACCGCTACCTGACGCGTTGCAAAAGCGGCACCTTTACTGGCGCGAGGAAATGGCAGACGAAGCCGCGATCGGCGACACCGAGACTAAGCGCGCGTTCGTCGATCCGCTCAATTGGTTCGATGCCAAGATGACGCTCGCTATTGCGCTTGGCTTCGACACGATTGGCAAAGACTTGCTTGAGTGGGGGCACAACCAAGGCTGGGACTCGCTTGATCAGAACTGGGTCAATAACCCAGGGCCCCCGGCTGCAATGAGCAACTGGAAAACGATTTGGTCGCGTATCGTTGAGCGAGCGGGCCAGCGGGGTCTTAATGTCATTCCGTACTACGAGTACTCCGGCTCAATTGGTCAATGCGGCGCATCTGGCTGCGGCGGGACATATAAGAGCCTAGGCACTCAGCGTCGTGTGTCGCGCTTATTCGCGCCAAGCGACGGCTGGTACACCGGTATCCCGTGGACTGAGGATTCTGCTGTTGACATCACGGATCCGGACGCGGTGACTGACTTTCGCAAGATGCTTGAGTACACGATCACCGCGCACGCGAGCAAAGCGAACTTTCTAGGCGCTTGGGTGCGCACTCGGCAAACGGATATGCCGATCAGCTTCTCCGCTGCGACGCTCGCGCGTTACAACGCTGCCAATCCAGCTGCGACACGCACCCTGCAACAGTTGCGAGACGATGCTGCAAGTCGTGATGCGTACTACGCTTGGTGGTACGGACAAAGGAAAAACTATTTGACCGGTCTGCGCGACTACCTTCGCCAATCCACCGGCAACAATCAGATGCAAGTGCTGTTTGCGGCCTACCCACAAGAGACGGTGCCAAATTCATATGCAACAGCAACCGGTTCTTACGTAAACCTTGTGACCGATGATCCGAACTGGTGGAGCGCCTACCGAGGCACGCTGAACGACAACTGGTTTCAATACAACTGGTACACCACGTCGCCAACAAACGCCGTTCAAGGAAAGATTCATGATTTCGGGCTAAAGCGTTTTTTGCCTGCGGTCGCCGGCTCGGAGGAGATGGGGCATTCCGCCCCGCCAGCTGATCCGGAGCGTTATGCCAATGAGTCAGGCGTAGCGATGAACTATCCGTTTGGTACGGGGCTATTCACCGTGAGTGACGCCGCAACACTGTCGAGATTTAGTAACGGTGACGGTGGGCAATTCCTTACCAAACACTATCCGCTCAACGAAGACAATGGCGGCCCAACCAGCCTCGAGTGGAGCTGGACGTCTATGTCCTGTAGTGGGCCGTATGCGGTGGAGAACGTGCATCCGTTTCGCGGCATCGTCGGCTATACCTCGGTCGCCGTGGATCGTGAGGGCGCGCATTCAATGCTTGCCGAAGCGCGCGCGCTTGCCAACGGAAACCCGTTTCACGTCGCCTACTTGGAGTCTTCCAGTTTCTCGCGCGGCTTTCCAGAATATGTGCGTCGGTTCAGCGCAGCATTGCGATCCTTGCCTGCGGTCGCGTCAACCACCGTCGCGAACGCAACGACCACGCCGGATATAGTCGTGCGGGCTTATGCGACATCAACGCATGGCACGTACTTCGCTGTGATCAACACGGCATTGAACGCGAAAACAGGGGTTGTTGTTACGTTGCCGGGAACCGGCGCTGTGACGGATCTCTTAAGTAGCGCCTCCCTAGCAAGTAATGAACTGCGTTTCGACCTTTACCCCGGCGAAGTTCGGACGTTCAAACTGGCCTCAAGTTCGACGCCAGCAGCGAGTATCGCCTTGACCGCTTCGCCGAGCTCCATCACGGTTGGCCAGAGCACCGTATTGACCGCGACACCGACGGTCAGCAACACAAGCGTGACGTCCGTGGAGTTTTTCTCGGGCAGCACACTCGTGGGCACTGATACGACTGCACCTTACACGCTTTCGGTGAGCCCGGCTGTGACTACGAGCTACACCGTGCGGGTGAACACGACGACGGCTGGATTGACTGCAACGTCTTCCTCGGTCACGGTTACAGTTTCGACTCCTGCAGCGACGATCACCTTGGCTGCTTCGCCGAGCTCCATCACGGTTGGCCAGAGCACGGTATTGACCGCGACGCCCACGGTCAGCAACACAAGCGTCGGCTCCGTGGAGTTTTTCTCGGGCAGCACACTCGTGGGAACTGACACGACCTCCCCCTACACCTTATCGGTGAGCCCGGCGACGACCACGAGCTACACCGCGCGGGTGAACACGACGACGGCTGGATTGATTGCAACGTCGTCCGCAGTGAATGTCACCGTTAGCGCAGCCACGCTTACGATCTCGGGCAAGGTTCATGTTGCGGGAAGTACCACCACCGGCCTCGCCGGCGCGAGCTTGTGTGTATCGGGCTCGGGCATCACTTGTACAGTTCCCGATAGTGAAGGAAATTACAGTTGTGCCCTAGCGAAATCGGGGTGGAGTGGCAGTATCCATCCCCAAGTCGCGGGAAAGTGGGTTGGCGCTCAGGCGTTCACCAACGTCACATCGAGTGTCGCGGCAAACTTCGCCGCGATCGACGGAACCTGTGCGCTTGATATCGACAAAAATGGAGTGATCGAACCGCAGTTTGATGGCGTTGCGATTCTGCGACGCATGTCCGGTTATGCCGCGAGCTCGTTTAGCGGGCTCAGTGGACGTTGCGCGACCGCGACAACCACGTCTGCGCTCCACGCAAACGCAGAGCCCGCGAACCTCAATGTCAGTGGCGGTAGCGTTCTTTCGACCGTCGATGGACTCATCCTGATGCGGGCGATGCGCGGGCTCAAAGGTGACGCGGTGACTGCAGGTACCGCAGCCAACACGACAAACGCGGCGACCTGGTTTGCGGGGCAGTGCGGCGGTGCACTCCAAATTGCAACCAACGCTGCCGCGCCCACACTCGTTGTGACGAGCGTCAATGCGAATCGCGTGGATCTTTCGTGGACGGCCGTGAACGGCGCCACTGGCTACGACATTGAGCGCGCAACGCAGAACGGTCGCTTCGTATCTCACGCGACGGTTGGCGCTGCCGTGAGCGCGTTCGTTGATGAGGCGCGTAACACGACGACGGGCAGCGCGCCAAATCTCGTGGTGTTGAGCAACATCGTAACCGCCGGCACTCGCTACAGCTATCGCGTTCGTGCACGTACTGCGAGCGGCGTGAGCGACTGGGCGCTAGCGTCGGCAACGACGACGGGAGACACACTGAGTGCGAGCCGACAAGACGCTATCGAATTCCGCTACTCGAAGCTGGCATCTGATAGCGCATTTCAATACGCCCCGATGAACGCTTTGTTCGCGTTGGTCTATGTACCGCCAAGCTATTTTGAGGCGGCGAATGCCAACCGCAGCTACCCAGTGGTGATCTTTAGACACGGCCTCGGGCAGTTCGGGAACGGGCGCGCTGAGCTGACCAAACAGTACGCTGCTGCGGCGAGTGGAACACCGCCTTACAACGTGGCCAATGATTCCGGTTTTCGGCCGGACCTCATCATCGTGAGTCCGCAGTTGGCGTGGAACTTTGACGAATTTTCTGGCGAAGAAGAACGTCTGATGGCGGGCTTAAGAAACTACATCGAGACGCACTATCGCGTGTTACCGGATGCGATTAATGTGACTGGGTTGAGCGCTGGTACTGGGCCCGTGGTCATCCACGCAACGCGGGGCGGATTGCCGCTTGCCAGCTGGAGCGTCGTCTCGAATCAAGGGTGGGGTAGCTCGATGACGACAAGTGGCTGGCAACGTGCTGCGAGTATCCCTAGCTGGCACGCTGCGAACCTTGGTAGCGGCGGTGATGCGAGCAGCCAGAATACGTTGGTGACAAGCTTGATTGCAAACGGCGGCGCGCTCTCTGCAAGCGGCGGAGTGATTCAGTCACATTATTTCTGCAACACTCCTGCGATCACGACTACGGACCCCGGCGCGAGCTGCACGAGCGGCGGCGGGCATAACGCCTGGGGCAAAGCGTACTCCGCCACCAACGCGTATCAATCGCCGAACTATTGGCAATGGGTCGCCCAGCGCCGAGCTGTCGCGCCATAACCCCCATTCACAAGGTATCGTTCAGACGGAGTGGTGCGGTCGAACGCAGTGACCAGCGCGGTACGAGTCCACCGTGCTGATCTCCTCGCGACGCGTCGGTGTCTAGCTAAAAGTAATCTTGCAGAGCCGATTTGAACTCGTGCCGCTACGTCAAGAATTTCTGAAAATGCCTCGCCTAGCTAAGGGAGCTTCGGTTCTTGCAGCGATGCTTTCCTCCGCCAGACGCATTTCTATGCGGCGCCGTGTGAAGAGGTCGTAAGCGCATCAACGCCCTGTTGCGCAGGACTCCGCAGGTGATCGTAAAAAGTGTCTGAGCGCGCTCTGTCGCTACGAGAGTCTGTAGGTCTCCAAGTGAATACTCGTTTCCGTGTTCGCGATGCCTTTGAGCAAGCGAATTCGTTCGAGCACTTTGGCGAGGTCTTGCAGGTTTTCGGCGCGCAGCTCAGCGAGTAGATCCCAGCGACCATTGGTATCGACAAGTGTGGCGACGCCGGGCTCGCCCATGAGATTGGCGATCACTTCGCGCGTACGGTTTCCATCAACAGCAATACTCGTCCAAGCCTTGATTTGTTCGGGTTTAACGTCAGGTCTCAGCTTTATTGTGTACCCAACAATAATGCCTTCTTCTTCCATTTTAGTGAGGCGGTTAGTAACGGTGCCGCGAGAGACTTTCAGTCTCGCCGCTAACGTGGCGATGCTTTCGCGAGCGTTTTGCCGAAGCAGCGCAATGAGCTTGTGATCTATCTCGTCCATTTGCACATTTTGCCAGTGAAAATTGTCATAATGATAAAAATTTATCGATTTCTATCAGTTTTTAGGCTTTTGCTTGACGCAACCAAGCTTCAAAATTCTCTCCGTGGCGTTTCACCCTTCCGAGCCGCCCTTCACCTGACCCACGGAGCCAACCAATGGATCGCAATTCACAGCAAACACTAAAACGAAATCGACACGAAGAAACGCGCTTTTTGAGCGCACCCGAGGTCGCGCGCATGATCGCCGAGCGCGGTTTGCCGCAATGCCTGCAAGGCGTTGCCGCAAACATTGCTCAAGATTTTTTGCGTTGGAAGTCGTTTGATAAATCGGCGCGGCTCGCATGCCATTCCCGCGACGGTGTCATTGAGTTGATGCCTATCGCAGACGACAAATCATTTACGTTTAAGTACGTAAACGGTCACCCCAAGAACACCGCCATCGGCTTACCCACCGTGATGGCCTTCGGTGTGCTCGCAGACGTCGCAACTGGGATGCCGCTGTTGATTAGCGAGCTGACGCTAACGACTGCGATTCGCACCGCGGCCACTTCGGCAGTCGCGGCGCGCGCGCTCGCACGTGCGAATTCGCGCACGATGGCCTTGATCGGCAACGGCGCTCAAAGTGAGTTTCAAGCGCTTGCGTTTCATCACTTGCTCGGCATCGAAGAAATCCGTCTCTACGACTGTGACCCAAGCGCAACAGCAAAATTGGTCCGCAATCTAGAGCGAAGCGGCGACGCAGCTAACCTGGTGCTAACGGTGTGTTCGAGCGCGCGCGAAGCCGTTTGTGGTGCAGACATCGTGACCACGGTGACCGCTGACAAAACGAACGCGGCGATCCTATCTGCCGACATGATTGAGCCAGGCGTTCATCTCAACGCGGTTGGTGGCGATTGCCCCGGCAAAACGGAAATCCCGCCAGAGGTGATGGCACTGGCGAAGGTATTTGTCGAATATGAGCCGCAAACCCGGATTGAAGGCGATTTGCAACAAATGCCCACTGACTTCGCAGTCACTGAGCTATGGGAAGTGCTGGCGGGGCGCAATGTCGGTCGCGCAAGCGATGCTGAGGTAACGATGTTCGATTCAGTCGGTTTCGCGATTGAAGATTTCTCCGCGCTCCGATTCTTGCGCGATCTCGCGATGTCGAACGATGTCGGACAATCGATCGAGCTCATTCCGTCGCTCGAAGATCCGAAGGATCTATTTCGATTGCTCCAACCAGCTCGTGCTTCGCAGGCTGCGATAGCCGCGAGCGTTGTGATTTAGGGGCTCGCAGAGTTCAGGTACGCGCGCATTCGTTTAAGCGACTGTTGCTAGCGACAGTCTTTCTGATCGATTGCGCACGCGTTCTGAGCTACGCGCTCCGCGCGCCGACGAGCCGACCAGGAAACAAAGCGCTTAAACATCGTCATCGCGACTGAGAACACCCACGTGCGCGAAAGCCACTGGCGGTTATCAGCCACCCACGGATACACGCGCTTCCACATCGGTTGCAGCCATGCCGCCCCCCAGAGCGTCGCCACCGACGCTGCGCCTATCGCGCGATAGGCCGCACTAAACACGGGTGGACCGACAAACCATACGCCGTTAGCGTCGCGGCCGTGAATGAGCCGCATCATTTCGCCACGCGAATGCTCGTGGTGATCGGCAAAATCGCTAGCCGAGCAGTCAATGAACACGAGTTTTTGCTCGAGATTGTGACGGCGTAGAAGCTCGACCTCATCGCGACAAAGCGGACATGAATGGTCGTAGAACACGGTCAGGGGAAACACAACGTCGGACATTACTTCTTTCCGGTTGCAGTGACGAAAAACTTTTGGATCTTGCTGCCTAATTTTAAGAGCTTAGACAGCGTGGAAGGTTCCAGCTGCAGCATCTCGTCTGTCCAGCCGCCCAAGGAACTCATCAAGGCGTAGGTGTCGCGGATGCGCTGTTGCCGATCAGCCGGTTCTTTTGAAAAGCTAGGCTCGGCAAGGGTCGCTTCAAGCATGTTCACCGTTGGATCGAATTCGCGCAGCTTGCGCTCGCGTACGATGATTCGCATCAGCACCCACGGGTCGGATGAGGTTTCAAAGAAGTCGCGGCGATCGCCAAGAATGTGTGTGATGCGCACCAGATCCCAGTTTTGCAGCTCACGCAGGCTGTTGCTCACGTTTGACCGCGCAACGCCCAGAGTTTCCGCGATGTCCTCGGCCGTGAGCGGCGCGCCATTGACGAAGAGCAGGGCGTGAATTTGCGCCACCGTTCGGTTCACGCCCCAACGCGTACCCATCTCGCCCCAGTGCAGGACGAAGCGTTCGGTAATTGGAGACATGGTGAGTGCGGGCATCGCGGAAGCGTTTTTACGAGATGTGACAAAAAACGTCAGAAAGTGGTTGACTTAATTTTCTGTCTTTCGTACATTTCTGTCAAGACAGAAATAACAGACATGACAGCCAGAAATAGAAATTTATTCTCGCTGCGTTTTAAGCGGGCTCTGCGCGACAGCATAAATTCGTAACGAAAGAAGAGTGCGATGAAAGTATTGGTCTTGGGTGGGCGCGGTTTCATTGGACGCTACGCGGTTCGTTCGTTGCAGGCGAGAGGGCATGAGGTGACCATTGGTAGCCGAAAGCCGTGCACGACCACGGAAGCGTCTGACGCAGGCTATCTCGCAGTTTCTCTACACAAAGTGAGCCGCTGTATAGACTGGTGTGACATCGTGAAGCCCTACGATGCTGTGATCAATTGCGTGGGAATACTGCGCCCGCGCTTTCGCGAGAGCTATTCGGACGTACACCACTGGGCACCGTATCGCCTTGCCAAGGCATGTGCGGTGTATGGGAAGCGCTTTATCCATGTGAGCGCGCTTGGTCTAAGCGATGCCGCCACCAGCGAATTTATTCGGTCGAAGTTGGCGGGTGAAATTGCGATCGCTGAGACGGGCGCGGACTATTCGATCGTGCGACCGTCGATTTTGGATGCGTCAGACGGCTTCGGCTCGCGCTGGATTCGCCGCGTTGCTAACGCTCGTGTGCAGTTTGTTCCATCGTGCGCGCGCGGGATGCTCGCGCCGCTCGCGGCCGAGGATTTGGGCGAGGCCCTGGCGCGCCTTGCTGAGACAAAAAACGAGCCGCGGTATCGTGAAGTCGACGTCGGTGGCCGGGATGAGCGGACGATGGCGGTTTACTTGCAAGCGCTCCGCGATGAATCACTGCCGAATCCCATTCGCATCTCAATCCCAGCGTGGATGGTACGCGCCGCCTCACACGTGTGCGATCTAATTCACATCACTCCGCTGTCATGGGCGCACGTGCAACTCATGCGTCGCGACAATCGACCAGAGATTAACTTATTACCCGAGCTCTTGGGGCGCGAGCCCAAACGTGTCGGGCGGCTTTGGGTCTGCCCGCTGCCTTCGAAAGAAAACGAATCTCACAACGGTGGGCAGCTTGTAGCCGGTGCGGAGTAGAGAGCGGTCAGTCAGGCAGATCGTGTAGCGCGGCTCGTCGCTAAGAAGGGAAGAGACCAACGTTGAACGTCGGGTCGGCGACGATCTTGCGCCGCCGGCGGGGAAGTGCATAGCCAAGCCTATCGCCCACAGCCCGGGACCTACTCTCCCACGCGTTGTAGTTACGGGCGTACGCCGGGTGACTCTAGTTTCATGCCTGCTGCCCGTTTCGCGAGATAGGCTTCCAGATCAATCAGCTCCTTCGCGCCGTGCGTGTAGGGTTCCGCACGTACCGCCGTCATGCAGCCGCGCAGCCGTCGTTGCAGGCTACCGACGCTTTGCCATTCGAGGCGATAGATCGGGTAGCCCGTGGCATGACCCTGAGGAATTACGTTGCCACCAAGCTTTTTTCCGGCGAGTGTTTCGTGACAGTCACGACAGCTCAGATCGACCTGCCCGACGCGTTGGTTGAAGAGGGCTTCGCCGTGCTTTTGCGCATCGGCGAGTTGCCGTTGTGTCGGCGGTGAGATGGGTAAACCGCGAGACTCTTTTGCGATTGCGGCTTCAAGACCGAGTAGCGATTCGTGATCCGCAGGCCATTGGGATGCTTGCTGTTGCGTGACACGGCAAAGGTTTACCTGTTGGCTCAGGTTAATTACTTTCCTCTGAGTCGACGAATACGCGGGGTAGCGCGTCGCCACCGACTTCATGCGGCTGATTTCACCGTGGCAGCTCGCGCAGGATTTCGCGGCTGCGCCTTCTGGTTTGTTCCATAGTGCTTCCCCGTCTTTCACCCACAACATCGCCGGGTTTTGTGTATCGTCTTTTTGCAGCGCCTGCGTAGAGGGTTGCATGAATTCGAAACCGGATTTGCGGGCGTCAGTCGCTATTGCTGCTGCAGACAGCGCGAGACTAACCAATAGCGCGGGTAACACGCCCTAGGCAATCAGCAGGCTGACCGTTTCGGTCTGCGCCAGCCCGTTGTCACCTTCCCACGAGAAGACAAGTGTGCCGCTCGTGGTTGCCCGCAAGTTGAACGAGAGGTAGGGGTTGGCAGCGATGGCAGCATGAAAGGTTGCGGCGAAGATCAGATCGCCAGCGGTGCTCGCGGCATTTGAGTTGGCTGCTACGCGGGGTACGAAGCGGCAGGTGAACCGACGAATCAGATCGCGTGGCAGCAAATCACCATCGCTCGAACGACGGTAGCCCGTCTCCATCGAGTGCTGGACGAGCGCGCGGATCTCGATGATCTCATCGCGTTTGGCGGTGCGCGGAACGGTGATGAGGGTGCGGGCCATCGTACTATTCCATTTCTAAATCAATGCGAGATTAGGCGCGACGACGCAGACAGTGCGAATGCACGGCAAGGAGGAGTAACGACATGTCGGATTGATTTAGACATGGAATCATTCCTCGATACACGATGAGACGGTCACGAGCACTTCAACAGTGTGCGTCCAGCAACTGCCGTCATTCATTTTGGCGACCGCTACTAGCTGCTGCGTCGTTGCGAGGCGAATACGTGTCGCCACGCGGGCCCGACCGGACAGATGTGAAAGCGAGAATTGCGCCACGTCATTCTGCGGGTTTTTTTCATTAAACAGCGTGATCCCGACGACATGCTGCTGCGGTGTCATCGGGCTGTCGACGGTCACTTCAACGGGCACGCTGTTACCGTTGTCGACGAGTCGAGCGATGTCGAACTTAACGCGTCCTTCACGCACAACAGCGCCTGCTGCATATTCCTTTACTAGCGCGGTGAGCACTGAGCTTTGTTCGATTGCCGCGACCGGGCGCACCATCACGCTGGCGACCAGACCAGCGCTGCTGGCGAGAAAACTACGGCGCTTCATTTCAGGGTCGCCAGCCAGGCCACGACGTCTTCGACCTGTTGCGCGTTGAGGATCGGTTTGTCGCGCCAGTTCGCGCCCACGCGCGAAAGGCTCTGCGTCTTGTAGTAGGCGGGCATCACGGACTCGGCGCTCACGCGCCTTGAATCGACGATACGCAGGCGAAGCTGTGGCACCGTCCAGCGTGCACCCGCACCTGCAAGGTTGGTTGCTATGTCACCCTGAAACCGGTCATTGCTCGCCGGCACCTGGTGACACAACTGGCACATACCGACTTGTCGGTTGGTCACGATGTCACGACCGCGTGTTGCATCACCCGGCTGCGTGGTGAGCGCGACCGGGATGACGTCTTCAACAACGGTATACGCAGTTGTTTGCGCAGTTACAGTCATGGCAAACATCGAATTAATCACGTTCGCCAGCAACGCAAGTACGATCACTGGCGGGTGCGAAAGTGTAGTGTTGCGTTTGTGATGCGACATAAAAACGTGTCTTTTCCGCCGACTCGTCGTTGCAAATGTTCGCAATAGCCAGCTATTGCTGTGCTTTGCGCCTAGATTCGACGAAAAATCCATCGCTTTTATTGGTCGCATCAATTCCGCAACACTACACTCGGCCTACGTTTTCAAACTATGGTTCTTCAGCGGCAAGTCACGAATGCGCTTGCCCGTCGCCGCGAAGATTGCGTTGAGCACCGCGGGCGCTGCGACCGCGATTGTCGGTTCACCGACGCCGCCCCAGAAGCCACCCGATGCAAGGATG
Source organism: Betaproteobacteria bacterium (assembly GCA_013298765.1). Taxonomy (GTDB): domain Bacteria; phylum Pseudomonadota; class Gammaproteobacteria; order Burkholderiales; family Casimicrobiaceae; genus Casimicrobium. The sequence goes on along the minus strand of JAAFJA010000001.1, from coordinate 57,047 downwards.
ACCGTTTCGACCTTAGGCATTTCGGCGAGCTTGAGCGAGGGGTAGTCCGCGAAGTTGGTTTGCTCGATGCGACCGTCCTTGACTGTGCACTCCTGATAAAGCGCGGCTCCCAGTCCGTAGACGAACGAGCCTTCAACCTGCGCCTCGATCTGCTGCGGGTTGACAGCGTTGCCACAGTCGGTGGCCGCCACGATGCGATGAATTTTCAGCACGCCCTCCTTACTCACCGAAACTTCGGCGCAGGCTGCCACATAAGAACCAAAGCCCATGGTCTGCGCAAGCCCGCGGAACACGCCAGCGGGGGCAGGCTTGTCGTAGCCGACTTTTTCGGCCACAGCGTTGAGCACGGCCAGATGCTTAGGGTGTTTGCTCATCAGCTTCCGACGCAGCGCAAGTGGGTCCTGATTGGTCGCATGCGCGATTTCGTCGAGAAAGCTCTCTAGATAGATTGCGTTCTGATTCAGGTTCACGCCGCGCCAGAAGCCCGCAGGCACATGCGGATTGCGCATCGCGTGATCGACAAGAAAGGTCGGGAAGGTATAGCCAATCGACGCTTCAGGCCCGGGCGCATTGAGTCCCTGAAACATGACAGGATCCCGCCCGTCACGGATATTCTGCGGAGCCACATAAGCCAGGATCGATTGCCCTGAAATGCGCATACTGAGGCCAGTGATCTCGCCTTTGTCATCGAGGCCTGCCACCATTTTGCATTGCGTGACTGGATGAAAGCGGCCCTGCGCCATATCTTCTTCGCGCGACCAGATCATCTTGACCGGCGTGCCGGGCATTTGTTTCGCGATAGCAACGGCCTGACGAATGAAGTCAGTCGCACCGCGACGACCAAAGCCGCCACCGAGATGGATCTTGTAAACCTCGCATTTGGCCGGCGGCAAGCCTGCGGCCTCGGCCGTTGCGGCGAGCGCAGCTTCGCCGTTTTGCGTTGGCACCCAGACTTCGCATTTGTCTGGTGTCCACTTCACCGTCGCGTTCATCGTCTCCATGCACACATGGTTTTGATGCGGGTAGGAATACACCGCTTCAATCTTGCGTGCAGATGCAGCGATCGCCGCCCGTGCGTCGCCAACGCTATGGCCGACAACCGCATCTTTTGCGTCGAGCCCGGCTTTGAGTACTTCGGCGAAACTGGCGCTCGAAGCTTTAGCGTTCGGTCCGTCTTCCCATTCAATCTTGAGCGCATCAAGCGCCGTCTTCGCGCGCCACCAGGTGTCAGCCACGACTGCAACTGCCGTGTCGCCGACACGCAATACTTTCTTCACACCAGGCCGCTTCAGTACGGCTGTGTCGTCGACACTTTTGACCTTGCTGCCGAATACCGGCGCATCCTTCACCGCGGCATTGAGCATGCCTGGCAGCTTGAGATCCATGCCGTAGATCTGCTTGCCGGTCGTTTTTTCTACGGTGTCGAGCCGCGCCAGACGCTTGCCGATGAGCGTCCAGTCTTTCGGATCCTTGAACTTAACGTCAGTCGGTGGCGTGAGTTTGGCCGCCGCGTTGGCGACTTTGCCGTACGTCGTGGTGCGTTTCGACGGGCCGTGCGTGATTACGCTTTTGCTCGCCGAACATTCGGCGACCGGTACTTTCCATTCGTCGGCCGCAGCCTGCACAAGCATCATGCGTGCAGTCGCGCCGCCCTTGCGCACGTTGTCCTGTGAGCCGCGTATGCCACGGCTGCCGCCGGTGGAGAAGTCACCCCAGACGCGTTGCCGCGCGAGGTTTTGGCCTGGCGTTGGATACTCGGTGCTGACTTTTTCCCAGTCGCACTCAAGCTCTTCCGCGACCATCTGGGCGAGGCCGGTCAGGGTGCCCTGACCCATTTCCGAACGCGCGATGCGAATGATGACTTTGTCGTTTGGCTGTACGACGACCCACGCGTTCACTTCGGGAGAGATGGGTGCAGCGGCAATGCCTTGCGCCATCGCCTGTTTGTTGAAAAACGGGACGTGAAAACCGACGACCAGGCCCGCTGTAGTTGCGGCACTGCCTTTCAGGAACGTGCGGCGTGAAGGCTTCGCGACGGCGGCGTCAGCGTTGCTGCCGTCACGTTTGCTGGGGTTGGACGTAGTGCTCATGCCTGACTCCCATCAATGTGTTGAATATCGAGAACGGACTTACCGAGTTCGGAGACCTTCTTCGGCTTCGCGCCTGTTTTGGCAGCGGCCATTTCCTTTGCGGCCACATGGATCGCGGCGCGGACACGGTTGTAAGTCCCGCAACGACAGATGTTGGTCATCGCGTCATCGATGTCCTTGTCGGTCAGGTTCGGTTTTTCCTTGACGAGCGCTGTGGCCGCCATGATCATGCCCGACTGGCAGAAACCGCATTGCGGCACGTCGAGCGCCTGCCATGCTTTCTGGATCGGATGTGTGCCGTTCGGCGTGAGGCCTTCAATCGTTGTGATCTTCTGCGTGGCCTTCATCGCCGCAGCAGGCATGACGCACGAGCGCACCGCAACACCATCGACGTGCACCGTGCACGCACCGCACTGCGCAATGCCACAACCGTATTTGGTGCCGGTGAGACCAAGCTGCTCGCGCAGCACCCACAAGAGCGGTGTGCCCTCGTCCGCCTGATAGTCAAGTAACTTCCCGTTGACGTTCAACTTGGGCATGGTGCGCTCCTCAAAAGATACTTTTGATTATTCCAGATAATCCAAGGGAAATGTCCGTTTAAGGAAAGCCTAGTGCAAAGCGATTACGCGAACACTCGTGGGTCACCTCTCAATGCTGCGTGTTTCTGCGTGAAGTCAGTTAGCTCGTGTGAGATCAAATGCGCATGCTTTAGGCCGCGCGTGCCATCACCGTTTGGGCGCGCTTGGTGATTTCGTTCCACGCGCGAGCGCGAATCAGTTCGGCGCTTGCAACCGAACTCGAACCGACCGCGAGCAAATTCGGCTGTTCCCAATAGCTGGGCATGTCCTCGTCTTTGATGCCGCCGGTCGCCATGAATTGGGCTTGTGGCAGTGGGCCACGAATCGCCTTTAACCACCCCACGCCACCGTAGGTGCTCGCCGGGAAGAACTTCAGCGCCTCATATCCCAGATCGAGCAACGCCATGCTTTCAGACGGTGTCACCGCACCGGGAATCAGCGGCAAACCAATGTCGCGACACCTTTCTCCGAGCGCAGCGGTGTAGCCGGGTGACACAGCAAATTTAGCCCCTGCCGACTGAACCTCTTGGGCTTGCTTCGCATTAATAACGGTCCCGGCTCCACACAAAATAGGTACCTGTGCCCTAACTATCTGGGCGATGCCTTCTAGTCCTGCTTTCGTTCTTAGTGTGACTTCGATTGCTCCGACGCCGCCAGCAACAAGCGCTTCAGCGAGTGGGACGGCATTTGCAACGTCGTCCAATTCGATGACCGGGACGTAGCGTAGTTTGCGTAGGGTTTCGGTGAAATTTTGCATGTTGATTCAGTGTTTACCTCTCCCTCTGGGAGAGGTCGCGCCGTAGGCGCGGGTGAGGGAAAGCGTCAATGCCAGGGGTTTCCCTCACCCGCCCTTCGGGCACCCTCTCCCCGAGGGAGAGGGAGGTTAGAACAGTACCGTCGCCCCGGTATCCGCGGTCCCCACGCGCTCGCGGAAGACACCAAACATTTCGCGTCCCCAACCGTCATGGGACAGGTCGAAGCTCACCGCCTCGCGTGACGCAAGCACGTCGGCATCCACGTGCGCGCGCAACACGCGCCCCTCGCAATCGAATTCGATCATATCGCCATCGCGCAGCTTCGCGAGCAGACCGCCATCACTCGCCTCAGGCGTGACGTGAATCGCGGCCGGCACTTTGCCCGATGCGCCCGACATGCGCCCGTCAGTGACAAGCGCGACCTTGTGTCCGCGATCAAGCAGCAACGAGAGCGCAGGTGTAAGTTTGTGCAGCTCCGGCATGCCGCGTGATTTCGGGCCTTGGAATCGCACAACAACGATGCAATCGCGATTTAACTCACCGGCATTGAACGCCGTGAGCACATCGCTTTGTTCGTTGAACACGACCGCTGGCGCGCGCACGACGCGATGTTCTTTCGCAACGGCAGAGACTTTCACCACCGCTTGCCCGAGGTTACCTTTGAGCACGTTGATACCGCCTTCGTGGCTAAATGGATTCTCCGCGCTGCGCAGAACCGTGTCGTCGCCCGATTGTGCGAACGCAGGTTCGAAACCAAGCGCGGCCAAGTCCGCGCCTAAAGACCGCGCGACGCGTTGCGTGTAAGCGCGAAGTCCGCGCCCCACAACCGTTTCGACATCGTCGAACAAGCGTCCCGCATCGAGTAATTCGCGGATCAAAAACGAGGCGCCACCGACGCGATCAAAATCATTCACGTCGGCTTCACCGTTGGGATAAAGCCGTGTGAGGAGCGGCGTCGCCGCCGAGAGCCGATCAATGTCATCCCACGTGAGTTGCCACCCGGCAGCGCGCGCGATCGCAACCCAGTGCATCGTGTGATTGGTTGATCCGCCGGTGGCGAGCAACGTCACAATCGCATTCACGATCACTTTTTCATCGACCCATTCGCCAATTCCTGTGCGCTCGCTTGCGCGCTTGCGCGCCTGCTCCGCGAGCGCCTTGCACGCCGCTCGTGTGAGCAGTTCGCGTCGTGGATCCATCGGCTGCACGAAGGCCGCACCAGGCACCATCAGCCCCATCGCTTCAAGCAACATTTGATTGCTGTTCGCGGTGCCGTAAAACGTACAGGTGCCGCTCGTGTGATACGCGGCCATTTCCGATTTCAATAATTCTTCTTGCCCCGCTTTGCCAGCGGCGACCGCTTTACGCACTTTCGACTTATCAGTATTCGAAAGCCCGGTCGGCATCGGCCCCGCAGGAATGAACACCGCTGGAAGATGTCCAAACGAAAGCGCGCCGAGCAAGAGCCCTGGCACGATCTTGTCGCACACGCCGAGCAGAAACGCGCCGTCGTACAAATCATGCGAGAGCGCCACGGCCGTTGACATCGCAATCACATCGCGCGAGAAGAGGGAGAGCTCCATCCCCGGCTGGCCCTGCGTCACGCCATCGCACATGGCAGGGACGCCGCCTGCGAATTGCGCCACAGCTGCGAACTTGCGCGTTTCTTCGCGAATGATCTGCGGATAATTTTCAAGCGGTTGATGCGCGGAGAGCACATCGTTGTACGCCGACACAATCGCGAGCATCGGCACCGGTTCGGAGACGACGCGCAGCTTGTCGCCGTTCGGGAGTGCCGCGTAGCCGTGCGCAAGGTTAGTTGCAGCGAGGCGATGCCGCAGGCGCTCGCGACGTGCATCGCGCTGCAGGAGAAGACGTTTGAGATACGCCGCGCGCGAATCAACACTACGCGCCGCAAGATCGGCCGCGACTTTCGCGACGATGGGATGAATAGGTGTCATGGGTGGCGGATTGCGCTCGCTCTCTTGAAGCGCGAAACCCGTCAAAAACTACGATTTCAGGATTGTCACTTGTATGAAAACTACATGCAACAACGGCGTAATGAAATGTAGGAGCTCTCTATGAAAAACTAGTCATTAGTCAGTAAACATAAATGCATTTAATCAATATTTAAACAAGGCTAGAGTCAATTTTAATAAATAACAAAAATAAACAAAAAATGCCGCGTAGCCTTTGTTAAATAAAGCTTGTAAGAGCATATATGATAAGTGGAACTTGAGAAAACTCGTTCGTGCAGCCCGCTTGTCCTACATAACTACAGCGCCCATGCGCACGTCCACTCACGTTGCCAAAGGGTCCAGCTCGGTGTCGCGCTTCGCATGCGTTCGGACCGTTCTGCTTGACCCCTTCCGCGCGCCCTCCGACAATCCACTTCACGTGTCACATTTGAAGCCTTTCATGTCTGTTCCCATGATCGAACGCCAGGTCGTCCTTTCCTCAATCCTGCGGAAAGCGTTGCACCATTCCAAGCGCAGTGTGCTCAATTTGGCGATAGTTGCGGTGGTCTATCTCGTCGCGTTTGTACCGCTTACCTCAGTCGCTGCGAACTTCAACGTGAGCACCGAGGCGGAGCTTTCGGCGGCGCTAGATCCCCGGTCCGTCGATAACAACAACAATCCGCGGACTCCTGGGGCGCAGGACGGTGACAGTATTACCTTCACTGCAAACATCGCTCTCAGCGCCGATTTGCCGATCGTCCAGCGAAGCATCACCATCAACGGGAATAGTCGAACACTTAACGGCAGCAATCTCTACCGCGGGCTGTTTGTTCAAAGCGGCACGGTGGAAATTAATGATCTAACCATTAGCGCGGCGCGGGCGCTCGGTGGCAGCGGCGGGAATAGTGGCGCGGGCGGCGGGGGCGGGGCTGGGTTCGGCGGTGCGTTATTCGTAGCGTCCGCTGCCACCGTTACGGTGCGCAATGTTTTGTTGCTGGGTAACTCTGCTCAGGGCGGCGACGGAGGGTCTGCGGTGTCTGGCGCAAGCTCGATGGGCGGAGGTGGCGGCATGGGCGGTAACGGCGGAGCCTCCGGTCAGAGCGGCGGTTTCGGCGGCGGTGCCGTCGGCGGCGGCGGCGGCGGCTTTGGGCGCGGAGCAAACGGCGGTGGTTTCGGGGCAGCTGGGGCAACAGGCATCGCGCTTGGTCTGTTAAGTGGCGGCACAGGCAGCGGCTTCATGAGCGGTGGCGTCGGAGGGAGTAACGGCGGCGGAGGCGGCAGCGGCGGCACCAGTAACGTCGCTGGCGGTGGCGGTGGTGGTGGCGGCATCGGCGGTTCTGCCGGTCTCGGAACAATCGGCGGTTTTGGTGGCTTCGGTGGAGGTGGCGGCGGCGGCGGAGGTGACGGCGGTTTCGGCGGCGGCGGCGGTGGCGGCGGAGGGCTGGGTTTCGGCTACGCGCGTCGGGGTGGTTTCGGTGGAGGTGGCGGGTCTTCCGGAGGTGGTGGCGGCGTCGGTCTGGGCGGGTTTGGCGGTGGCGTTGGCGGCATTGGGTCTGGCGGCGGCGGCGCGGGTATGGGGGGCGGCGTCTTTGTGATGAACGGAGGCACACTGGTTATTGGCGGTACTTTCACGGTCGACGGCAATGTCGTTCAAGCCGGCAGTGCAGGTAGCGTGCTTATCTCCGGTGGGAACGGCTCTGCCCTGGGACGTGGTTTCTTTTTGCAGGGTGACGGCGCCATCACCTTTGCGCCGGCCGCGCAGCTTACCCAGACCATTTTGGATGCGATCGCGGATCAGAGCGGCTCGGGTGGGACCGGCGGCGACGCAGGAAGCTACAGTCTCGTCAAAAGCGGTCTGGGCACGCTCGAACTTGGCGGTGACAACACCTTTAGCGGTAATGCGAGCGAAGTAACGGTTGGGACGCTGAGGATCAGTCATCCAACGGGCTTAGGGCTGGGTAGTTGGACGAATCGCGCAACGCTTGAGCTTAGCTCCGCGAGTTTTCCGCTGGTCATCGGCGCGACCGCTGACAGAAGCCCCGCCAACTTCACGCAAAGCGCAAATGGTGTCCTGAAGATGCGGATTACCGGTAGCAACTGCGAACATGATCGGTTGAACGCAAGAACTAATCTCGCGCTGGCCGGGACACTTGTCGTGAATGTGAGCGGTGGCTGTCGATTTAATAGCGGGAAAAGCTTCACGCTCATGTCGGCCAACATGGGCGCTGGCGTGCCCACTGTTGGTACGCGCAATGGAACGTTTGCCAACGTGATTGTGATCGGCATGCCGGCTGGAAGAACGCTGAGTGTGAGCTACACCGCCACATCGGTGGTGTTGACTGAAACCGCGGGTTCAAGCACTCGTGTGCTCAACATTGACAACAGCGATCCAGCCACGATCTACGATCCCGCCACTGACGGAGTGCTTTTGCTTCGCTATTTGCTTGGGTATCGTGGGCTCCCGTTGGTGAACAGCGCCGTGGGAATCGGGACTGACATTCGGAATGCAACGCAAATTGAAGCTCACCTCACAACGACGCTGAGCCTCTTGGATGTTGATGGCGATGGTCAAACGCTTGCGATGAGCGACGGGATCATGATTCTGCGTCGCTTGTTGAATCCGAACGCTGCCGTGAGCGACCCGGTCGCGATGAGCGCAATTACCGCAAACGCAAAACGTGGCGCGCGAACTGACGCAGAGATCGTGAACGCGATTGATGCGTTGAAGCCTAATTGAGACAGAACGATGAAGTTTGACGTGCGCTCATGGTTCGACAAGCTCACCACGAGCGGGAAAAGTAAAAACTTCATCGTGCCGGATCATTAGCGCTCGGGTATTTTCGCGAGCACTGTCGGCACGGCGCGCCTGCTGGTAGCGAAAAGCGGACTACCCGTCGCTAACTCGCGCTATATTGCCCTTCGAAACACAGCGGTGTGACGTGTGGAGCGTGCACTGTTGGCAGACAAATACGGGGTATCAGGCATGACAGGCTATCGGATCATCGCGCTCGTGCTTATCGCGGCGGGCATAACGCTCGTGCCGTGGTACGCGTTGCAAGGCTCATTTTTTGAGTTCAAATGGCTCGCAAACTTCAGCGGTAAAGACCAAGCACCTGCGCTTCTTCAAATCGCCAATCACGGTAAGAGCTGGCTCATTCTCTTGCCCGTATTGCTGCTTAGCGCGGCGGGCGTACTCGCCAAGCCGGTAAACGCTGCAACGGCTGAGGAAGGCGCTGTGCGCACGTGGGCGCGCATGGTTGTTTTCCTCGGGGCGGTGGGCGCACTCTACGTACTTGCGCAAGGCTTTGCTATCGGTCCGCGCGGATATAACTTCGCCTTCCTCACGGCGACGATGCCAGAAATTTCGGGCGGACAGTTCGGTATGGGCGCGGGCGCGCTCTTGGTGACGTTCGGCTTCTTGATGATTTGCGCCGATGGCATCGCGAGCATGGGCTACTTTAGGGGTGATCGATTCGTGTCGTGCGCACTCTTGATGGTGACCTCGTTGGTCGTGATGTTCGTGTTTTTCCCCGTGGTGCGTGTCCTCTACGAAGGATTTGTCGATGCAGACCGCAATCTCTCACTGGGCGCGCTCTGGACACGGTTCGCGCAGCCGAAGCTCTGGGCGCTATCCTGGAGTTGCTTGTGGGGCGGCAGCGGATGTGGGGTGGCGTGGAATACGCTCTGGCTCGCTTTACTCTGCGCCGCAGGGACGACATTTTTAGGGCTATTGCTCGCGTTGTTGGTGACGCGCTCAAACTTCCGTGCGAAGAAAGCACTACGTTTGCTGACGGTTCTGCCGATCATCACGCCGCCGTTTGTGGTGGGTCTTGCATTGATACTTTTGTTTGGTCGATCAGGTGCAGTCAACGATTTCCTCTACTGGGCGTTCGATATCCCGCCGACGCGCTGGATCTATGGCTTGCCGGGCGTGTTGCTTGCACAGCTCTTCGCCTTCACGCCGGTCGCGTTCCTCGTGTTGATTGGGGTGGTTGAAGGCGTGAGTCCGCAGCTTGAAGAGGCGAGCCAGTCGCTCCACGCGAACCGCTGGCAAACGTTTCGCAACGTAACGCTGCCGCTGATGGCTCCTGGGCTCGCAAACGCTTTTTTGGTGGGCTTCATCGAATCCATCGCAGACTTTGGAAATCCAATCTTGTTGGGCGGCGGATTTGGCGTCATGTCGACCGAAATTTACTTTGCGATTGTTGGCGCGCAGCTCGATCAAGGCAAAGCGGCGGTTTATTCACTCATCTTGTTGTCATTCGCATTGATGGCGTTCTGGCTTCAGCGCAGAGCCACCGCGAAGAAAAACTTTGTCACGGTTTCGGGCAAAGGCGATACTGGGTTGCCAAGCCCGCTGCCCGATGGCGTGCGGCGCACGGCCTATATCGTGGGGCTTCCTTGGCTTGCGCTAACCGTCGTGCTCTACGGCATGAGCATCGTCGGGGCGTTCGTGAAGACATGGGGGCGCGATTACACCCCGACGCTTGAGCATTTCGCGAAAGGCTTCTCGATTGAGCAAACAGTCAATGGGCTGCAATTCACGGGCGCTGCATGGCATTCGCTCTTCAACACGGTTCAGTTTGCGCTAGTTGCTGCACCGCTCACGGCGACGATTGGAATTCTCTCCGCGTATCTGATCGCACGAACGACGTTTAAGGGGCAGCGCGTGTTCGAATTCCTGACGCTGCTTTCTTTTGCGATACCGGGAACTGTGATTGGCGTCGCCTACATCTTCGCATTCAACGTGCCACCGATTGAGATCACAGGAACCGGGCTCATCATCGTGCTTTGTTTCGTGTTCAGGAACCTGCCGGTCGGCGTTCGTGGAGGTATCGCGGCTTTTTCGCAACTGGACAAGTCGCTTGACGAGGCAAGCACGACGCTCGGCGCAAAAGGTGCGACAACCTTCCGTCGCGTGCTCTTGCCGCTGCTTAAGCCCGCGGTTATCGGGGCATTGATCTACGGCTTTGTACGGTCGATGACGACGGTGAGCGCGATCATCTTCTTGGTCTCTGGCGATACCGAACTCGCGACGACCTATATCCTGGGCCGGGTCGGCAACGGCGATTACGGTGTTGCAATTGCCTACAGTGCGGTGCTGATTCTCATTATGGTCGTCGCAATCGTATTCGTGCAATGGCTTGTCGGCACGCGAAAGCTCGGACGACGCACTACACAAGCGCCAGCCGCAACGCCCGTTGTGACGGCGGGCTAGCAATCCCAGACCTACGAATTCTTAGAGAGAAGGCATGATGAAAGATACCAAGAAGGGCACATTGGAATTTATCAATGTGGTGAAGGACTACGGCACCGGTGAGCCAGCAGTGAAGGGCGTCTCCTTTCGTATAGAAGACGGCGAACTCGTCACATTGCTCGGACCCTCCGGCTGCGGTAAGACTACGACGCTTCGCATGGTGGCGGGCTTGGAGCTTCCGACAAAAGGGCAAATCCTCCTGGGCGGTCGAGATGTCACCGCTGAGTCGGCGTCGCAGAGAAACGTATCGCTCGTGTTCCAGAGCTACGCCCTTTTTCCGCACCTGAGCGTTGAAGAAAACGTGGGCTATGGCCCCATGGTGCAAGGCATGGCGAAACCCCAGGCTGCTGCGAAGGTTGCCGATGCGCTAAAGCTCATCGGCCTCGATGGTTACGAGAAACGCCTCCCGTCCGAGCTCTCTGGTGGGCAGCAACAACGTGTTGCGATCGCGCGCGCACTTGTGCTTGAGCCAGCGGTGTTGCTTTTCGATGAGCCGCTCTCCAATCTTGACACCAAGCTGCGTCGCCACGTTCGCGAAGAAATTCGCGAGCTACAACAGCGCCTCGCAATTACATGCGTCTACGTGACCCATGACCGCGAGGAGGCGATGGCGGTGTCGGATCACATTATCGTGATGGACAAAGGGCATATTGCCGAGGCAGGTAGCCCAAGCCAGCTTTTCTTCGAGCCGCGAACTGCATTCGTGGCGGACTTTCTTTCCGAGGCGAACGTGCTTGATGCAACAGTCATGGGGGCGGATTCGGCCTCAAGCCGCGTACAACTCGGTGGCACATCGTTGAACGTAGACGGCCAAGCCCCGCTCGGTGCAGCGAAGCTCGGTATTAGACCGGACTCGTTTGAGCTGCCAACCCCTGGCGATGTACGTCCACGCGTTAGAGCGACTATTGCAAAGTCAGCGTTTGTTGGGAAAGGGGTTGAGCTCGTCGCGGATATCGGTGGCCAATCAGTCTTCGCGTATCTACCGCGCGCAAAGACACGCTATGCGCCGGGCACGCAACTAGACCTCGTGATCGACGAGCGGGAGCTGCGCATCTTGAAATGACGGCGTCTCTCTTCTGAGTACGCTTAGTTCAATAAGCTGTTTCAGGAGAACCCGCCTGGTGTGGCCATCGGCTGATGCCGTAGCCACATCGTAGACTCGCGGCGGAAAAGCTTCCGGGCTTAGAGGCCGCTGTCCTAGGGAAAATTCGCTCGGATGCGTTCAGATCGCGGTTTCACATCGTGCCGTCAGCTGACGAATTTTGCCACCGAGCTTCGACGTTTTTTGTCGCGTGCCCCTGTACAGCCTCGTGTTGAGCGATGAAGCCAAGGGTAAACCCCGGATGCCTTGCACTGACTCAACAGCAGCACGACGCAGGATTGGCGGGCTTCAGGGCTCAATACGGCCCACGTACCTATCATTTTTGACAGGTTTCATGCCTTCGGCATACGATTTGCACGTATAAATCAACTCCCCACCGAGGTAAGCCATGCGAGCGCTCCGACGACTATTTAACTTGTTGGTATTCCCGGCGCTTTTAACCGTCTTTCCGCTGCTGGTCGGCGCCCAGGAAATCGTACTGGGACAATCGGCTGCCATTTCAGGGCCCGCGCAGGAACTAGGCAAGGAAATGCGCTTGGGCGCGTCGTTATACCTAGACCGCGTCAACGCTGACGGGGGAGTACGAGGAAAGCGAGTCGTCCTTCGCACGATGGACGATGGATATGAGGCGGACCGCGCCGCTGCCAACACGCAAAAGATGGTGGCTGACGGCGACATCCACGCGTTTTTTGGCTACGTGGGCACACCCACCTCGCTGCCATCGATCAAGATTGCGACCGAGGCGCGCATCCCTTTTTTTGGCGCGTTCACTGGTGCACAAGCCTTGCGCGAGCCGTTCAATCGCTACGTGTTTAACGTTCGAGCCAGCTACTTTGACGAAACCGAGGCAATCGTTCGCCAGATGACGCAAAGCGGTGCAACAAAGATTGCTGTTTTCCACCAGAATGACTCGTACGGACAGGCAGGCCTTGCGGGCGTGGAGCGTGCGCTGCAGAGGCGAAATTTAGCGGTCTTTGCAAAGGCAACGGTTGAGCGCAATTCAGTCGATGTGAAGGCCGCCGTTGATGCGATGTTCGCAGCGAAACCAGAGGTGATCGTGATGATCAGCGCCTACAGCTCTTGCGCCGAATTCATCAAGCAAGCCAAGGCGCGAGGAATCGCCACCCAGTTTGTCAACGTATCGTTCGTTGGAACGCATGCACTTGCGAAGGCGTTGGGGCCTGCTGCCGATGGCGTGCTGATCTCGCAAGTGATGCCCCCGCCGACTGCAAAGAAGTATGCGATTGTGCGGGAATACTTGAATGCTATTGAAGCGGCTAAGGCAGAGCCGTCGTATACGAGCCTGGAAGGTTTTGTTGCTGCGAAAATTATGGTGGAAGCGCTTAAACGTGGCGGCGATGCATCGCGCGATGCGCTGGTGAAAGCGCTCGAATCAATGAGGAACTATGATGTCGGCGGACTCAATATTTCGTTTAGTCCCGACAACCACAACGCGTCTAAGTTTGTTGAGCTGACAGTTTTGGGGCGAGACGGCAAAGTGCGGTACTAAATCGCATTCGCTTCACTTAACAAGGTCAGCACGCGGTATGGAAGCGAAGCGTCGGCATAACGCTCTTAGCGGTTGCTTTCTGCCAGCAGGACAGCCCTCGCGCTTCAACCGTGCGAGCGCATCGGTGGCGTAAGTTTTTTTGTTTTTTAGTTTGTCATGATTGGGTGAGTTGAGATGTTTTGGCGGAAGTGGGTTCGCGTTTGTTTGTCGATTGGATTGATGTTTGCGAGTGCGAGTGCACTCGCGCAGGACATTGTTTTTGCGCAGTCAGTGGCGCTCTCCGGGCCGGCCTCTGAGCTCGGGCGCGAAATGCGTCTTGGTGCTCAGATCTTCTTCGATAAGGTGAACGCTGAAGGTGGTGTCAAAGGTAAGAGAATCGTTCTGCGTACCCTGGACGATGGATACGAGGCGAATCGCGCCGCTGAGAACACACGAAAGTTCGTAAATGACGGCGACGTGCACGCGCTTTTTGGCTACGTTGGGACACCGACCTCGCTGCCGTCGATTGCGATTGCAACCGAAGCGAAGATTCCGTTCTTCGCTGCGTTTACCGGGGCCCAAGGCTTGCGCGAGCCGTTTAACCGCTATGTGTTCAATGTGCGCGCGAGCTATTTCGACGAAACCGAGCTTTTGGTGAAACAGCTGGTTGCCGAAGGCGTTCGCAGAATCGCTGTGTTCCATCAGAACGATTCGTACGGCCAGGCGGGCCTTGCCGGTGTCACTCGCGCGCTCCAGTCGCGGAATCTTCAAGTTTTTGCAACGGCGACGGTAGAGAGAAATAGCAACGACGTTTCGCGTGCGGTTGCTGTGATGCTTGAGCGTAAGCCCGAAGCAGTAGTCATGGTGAGCACCTATGGATCGTGCGCTGAGTTCATCAAGCAAACCAAAGCACGTGGACTCGTCACGCGCTATGCGAACGTATCCTTCGTTGGAACAAAATCCTTGGTAAAAGCGCTCGGCGAGGATGGGCGAGGCGTGATGATTTCTCAGGTGATGCCTTCGCCGTGGGCGCAGCGCTACCCCTGGGTCCAGGAATATCAGCGGCTCATCAAAGCAAAAGGGGAAGAGCCCTCCTACACAAGCTTAGAAGGATTCTTGGCTGCGCGTATTGCGGTGGACGCATTGCGTCGCGGCGGCGATGTTTCACGCGAAGCGTTTGTGCGGGCGCTGGAAGGTATGCGCGAGATGAGTCTCGACGGCTTCCGCTTCGACTTCGGGCCGACCGATCACAACGCGCTGCAGTTCGTGGAGCTCACCGTCATCGGGCGCGACGGAAAAATTCATTATTAGACAACTAACCGCGTTGGAACTTGATCGGTGCTTCGCGCTCGCTGACTGTATCGCAGCGAACCTGTGCCCGCCCTGCTGTGTGCGGGTGGGCAAAAGTTTACGAGCGCGCAGCTTCTACAATTAGGGCATGATCGTTTATAACCTCGCCTGCGAACACAAGCATCCGTTTGAAGGATGGTTTGCATCCCCCGCCGACTTTGAAAACCAGCGTGACCGCGGTCTCGTTGAGTGTCCGGTGTGTGGTTCGCAGCGTATTGAGCGTCAGCTGCATGCGCCTCGCGTGAATTTTGGCGGCGTTGGCGGCAGCCGCGAACGGGAGTCAGACAAAGCGAAGCAAGAGCTCGAAGTCGCCGCAGCCTCAGATAGCAATGGCGAGTTTGTCGCGAGTGACGACTACCGAAAGCTCGTCGCCGCCGTGCACTCGTTCGCGGAACAGGTGCGCGAGAACACTGAATACGTGGGTGAAAAGTTCGCCGACGAGGCGCGCGCCATGCATTACGGCGACAAGCCGCACCGCGGAATTCGTGGACGCACCGATCCGGAAACCGCGCAAGAACTGCGTGACGAGGGCATCGAATTTCAATCGCTGCCGTTCCCGATCGACTTCCCGAAAAGTCACTGAAGATACAAATATTTCTATCTCGTTCCTATCGCATTGGGGCTAAGCGGCTATTTATATTTAAAGTGGTTTAAACAAGAAATGTGCGCTAGCCCCGTTTTAATTTGGGCTTGGGCGTATCTGCCGGTGCTTTCTGCTCAAACTATTACGACTGCCCAGCCTGGTCAATTTGATCTCGCGTCGCTGCCGACTCGTCGAAAATTGCGAAATGGAAATAGTTCACTCTGCGTTCTATCGATTCGCCCGCATTGAAGATCCGTCGACGCTCGCGCAAGCCCTCACGGACACAGCGACGACAGAGCAGCTTACTGGAAGCATTTTGCTCGCCCATGAAGGCATCAATGGCGGCGTGGCTGGGACGAAAAAATCGGTAGATCGCTTTGAGGCGCGCTTGCGACAGCATGCCGAGTTCTCGGATCTCGTATTTAAACGCAGCCGTTGTGACACACCGCCGTATGGCCGATTCAAATTGAATGTCGGCAAGAGAATCGTTGCATTCGGAGCTAGCGCGGATGCGCCGTTCATCCCGGATCGCGCCACGCAAGTATCTCCCGAGCGTTGGCGTGAATTGCTTGGCGAATCAAACGTTGTCGTGATTGATAACCGCAACAGCTTTGAATTTCGGTTGGGTCGCTTCGAAGGTGCCGTTGATCCAGGTGTGAGCCATTTTTCCGACTTTGAGGCCTATATCGCGGCGAACGCGGATGAATGGCGCGAGAAGGGCACGACGGTTGCGATGTACTGCACGGGCGGCATCCGCTGCGAGCGGGTTGCGCCTTGGATGAGCTCACTCGGACTCAAGGTGGCTGAGCTGGAGGGCGGCATCCTCAACTACTTCGCCCGGGTGCCCGATGCCAATCGTGAATGGAAAGGGGAGTGCTTCGTTTTCGACAATAGGATTGCGCTCGATACGGAACTTCGTGAGACCGCAACGACTGAGGCGGATGTGTACGATTCCGCCACGGATGGGCGGTGGCGCATCGAGCGCGCAAAACGGTTGCGAGAAGCGGTAGCTCAAAGCACGGACGTGTATGAACCCAGCGCAGAAGATCTGACGCCAAAGCATTGATGATGGAGATTGCGCAGGCCCTGCATGCCGATCTCGCTGTTCAGTCGCGCGGCCTTCGCCATGGGGTCGCGCCGAGCGAAGTAGTCATCCCTGCAAAGCGCGAATTGATCGCGTCACAGCCCACGCTACTCGACTTTTTTGCGAGTCGATTCCCGGGCATCTCCCGATCAGAATGGGAGCATCGATTTGCAAGCGGCGACGTGTGGATCGCGCCGCACAAGCAGGCGAAACCGACGCAGACGCGCGTCGTACGCGGCGATGAGCTCACCTCGGCTCATGCGGGCACGAGGCTTTGTTACTACCGCAGTCAATTTTCGGAAGCCGCCACCACCGAAAGCGAGCGTGTGCTGTTTGAGGATGAGCGAATTCTCGTGGCCGATAAGCCCCATGGGATGCCGGTCGTGCCGAGCGGAAGATATGTTCGCGAAACACTGCTCGCGCGCCTTCGAGCACGAACCGGCTTGGCGGAGCTCACACCGGCGCATCGTATTGATCGAGATACAGCGGGCCTCGTGCTTTTTGTGAAGCTTGCTCGCGATCGGAGCGCGTATCAATCGTTGTTTCGAGATCGTCAAGTGACAAAAGTCTATGAAGCGATTGCGCCTTTTCGTTCGGCGTTTGCGGCACCGTTCTGCTACCGCTCGCGTTTGGCGGATGCCGCGCATTTCATGCAGATGCAAACAGTCGATGGCGAGCCAAACGCAGAAACTGAAATTTCAGTGATTCGACCGCTCGCCGATGGTTGGGCGTTGTATCAGTTGAAGCCAAGCACCGGGCGTCGTCATCAGTTGCGCGCGCAATTGGCGCATCTCGGGATACCAATCCAAAACGACGCGATTTATCCGGCCTTGCTCGCTGAAGAGCTCGACCAAAATCGCGCCCCGCTCAAGCTCCTCGCAAGGCGCCTAGCGTTTGTGGACCCGCTCGACTACTCAGTTCGCCAATTTGAAAGTACGCGCGAACTCGATACGGACCAGTAACTTAGGACATTCATCTCCGCTGACCGAGGCGGCTATTGCGATCCTAATGTTTGCGCTCGAGCGCGAGGAGGGCGACGCTGGATGCGACAAAGATTCCACCAACGCTGCGGTTAAAGTATTTGAAAAAGCTTGGCTGATTGCCCAACCACTGACTCACTCGATGCGCGGCGATGGCAAGCGGTGCATACGCAGCGACCGTCAGAATTGCGAAGATCGCGCCGAGCGCGATGATCTGACTAAACGCCGAAGCGCTCCCAGGTGACGTCGAAACAAATTGAGGAACAAACGCAATGACGAAGAGCGCAACCTTTGGATTCAGTGAATTTGAGAGCAATCCACGCCAGAACACACTGCTGTAGGAAAGGCTCGGAACGTTGCTCGTGAAACGGGGGGCTCCCTCACGCCATTGCATGATTCCAAGGTAGACGAGGTAGGCTGCGCCACCGGCCTTGAGGAACCAAAATGCCGTTTCGTTTGCAAGCAGCAAAAGGCTCACGCCAAAAGCGGCAAGCAGCGTGTGCAGCATGATCCCGCATCCAACACCCACGGCGTGGACGATTCCGGCGATCTTGCCTTGCGTCAGGCCGCGTGCGAGCGATAACAGCATGTCGGGTCCCGGGATCGCAATCACGATCAAGGCAGCCGGGGTGTAGAGCAGGAACTGTTCGAGGCTAAGCATCGCTACACTCTATCCGAAACCTAAGGAAACGTTGAACAAGTCATGCGCGACGGAGGCAAGCTTGCCGATCCAGGGCAAAGCATCGTCGGAGTTGGGCGATCTGAAGCCTCAAAATTCTTCAACATAGGCCCGCTATGGCTCAGAATTTTGGGCTTCCAGCTCATCCCAATCCGCCGAGCGCTGCATCACGCAGACTTGTTCAGCGTTTCCCTAAAGTTCTCACATCCACGTCATCGCATTGCGCAATTGCAGGAGCGAACATGCCAGACATTTTGAGCCTGGGCGAAGCCCTTTGGGAGATGAGCGCGCTCGCGGACGAGCCCGGCAAATATTTGCTCGGTTTTGGCGGCGACACCTCGAACTTTTGCGTTGCGGCAGCGCGCCAAGGCGCGCATGTCGGCTACGTGAGCCGTGTGGGCAGTGATCGCTTCGGAACTACATTGCGCGCGATTTGGGATGAAGAGGGAATCGATTGCTCGCAGATCGAAATCGATGATCGCTCGCCCACTGGCGGCTATTTCATTCACCACGACGCAACTGGCCACGCCTTTAACTACGCCCGGACCGGATCGGCTGCATCAAAGCTTTCGCCGCGATCAATCCATCGTGCTGAAGTCGCCAAGGCCAAATTTGTGCATTCGAGCGGCATTACGCAGGCGATCTCTTCGTCAGCGCGCGAGGCGGTTGAGTATCTCTTTGATACCGCACGCGAGTTTCAGGTGGCGACGGTGTTTGATAGCAACTATCGGGCGCGTTTGTGGGGCCTTCCGGAAGCGCGGAGCGCACTGCAGTGGATTTTGCCGCGAACCGATTTTTTCTTTCCATCGCTTGAAGACGGCGTCGCGCTTTCTGGGTTGAAGGAACCGATAGCGATCATCGATTGGGCGCATCGCCTGGGCGCGCGGCATGTGCTGCTGAAGCTCGGCGCCGAGGGCGTATTGATTAGTGATGGTTCAACCCTCGCGCCGCAACAAGTGTTTGCTTTTCACGTGAACGCGATTGATGCAACCGGCGCAGGCGATTGCTTCGCGGGCGCGACCGTCGCACGATTGCTCGCAGGCGATGCGTTGCATGCGGCTGCGCGCTATGGATGCGCCGCTGCGGCGATCGCCACAACTCGCTACGGAGCGATTGCCGCAATTCCCGAGGCAGGCGAGGTGCAAACGTTCCTACAATCTCGCGTATGAGCACGATTGCATTAATTGCCCACGACCGCTGCAAAGCACAGATGGTGAGTTTCGCGCGGGAGCATCTCTCCGCGCTTAGCCCGCATCATCTCATCGCAACGCGCACCACTGGCGGATTGCTGCGATCCGAGCTGGGGCTCGACGTGCAGCAATTGCTTTCGGGGCCGCAAGGCGGCGATATACAAATCGGTGCGCTGATTGCAGAGGGCCGCGTTGACGCCGTAATTTTTCTGCGCGACGTTTTAACTGCTCAACCTCACGAGCCAGATATCTCAGCGTTGTTGCGCATCTGCGATGTTCACAACGTACCGGTTGCGACCAATCTCGCGACCGCGCGCTGGGTGTTGAGCGGGCTGCTGCATCAAAATACTTAGCCTATAGCAATTGCTCTGTAATCCTCATTTAACCAAGGTTATATGCCTATTAACGCATTTAACAATACGTATACGATTGTGCTGCTAGCCCCATTGAAAGAATGCTTAACGAGGCAGAGTTACCAATTAAAGTGGAGCAAGTGATGCCCTGACAGCGCCGCTCCACCAAACTTCGAAGCAACCGATATCTTCGCGTTGAATCGCAAAAGCCGGCGTTAGTCAAACTTCGCGGGTCGCTTCTCGATGAAGGCGCTGATACCCTCAGCGAAATCCTGTTTTGCGGCGCATGAGGAAAAGCTCTCGGCTTCTGCGTCCAACTGTGCTGAAAGCGTCGATTGCATAGAGGAATTGAGCAGGCGCTTTGCACCCGCCATCGAGCCGCGCGCGCTGCGCGCAATTTGTGCGGCGATCTTATCGACCGCTGCATCGATTTGATCGTTCGCAACAACGCGATTGACGAAGCCGAGATGAGCCGCTTCTTGTGCTGACACGCGCTCGGAAAGAAGTGTTAACTCCATGGCTTTCTTTACACCGACCAAACGCGGCAAAAAGAATGACTGCCCCCCATCCGGCGTGAGGCCAATCGCTTTGTACGCCGTCGCGAAATACGCATCTTCGCTCGCGATTGAAAGATCGCAGCCGATGCCTAGGCTCATTCCGAATCCGGCACACGCACCGCGAATTTTTGCAACGGTCACGACGGGCATGCGCTGCATCAGCTCGATCCCGCTGTGCAGAAAGTGAATCATTTCCAGGAAATGCTTCTTTCGATCTTCACCTGGGGTGGCAAGGGTCTCGCTGAAGCCCTTGATGTCGCCGCCTGCCATAAAGTGTTCGCCCGCACCCTGCACGATGAGCACTCGAATCGAGGGATCGTTTGCCACCGCCTGAACGGCAGGCACAAACGCTTTTGTCATCGATTCGTTGAGCGCGTTTAAGGCCTTCGGTCGATTCATGGTGAAGGTGGCCACACCCGGAATCGATGGATGTGGAGCGACGATGATGGGGGAGTCGGTGGTCATGCGAAAACCTCAAATACGGTGCGTACGGTGTTGAAGTGAATATCAACGATGTCGGCTAAATCGTGAGCATAGCCGCCCGCCATAGTGACGGCGATTGGTATGCCGAGGTCTCGGGCCGTTTTAAGCACGAATTCATCTCGCTGCCGCAAGCCGGATTTGGTGAGCTTGAGGCGGCCTAAGCGATCGCCTTCAAACGGATCGGCGCCCGCGAGGTAGATGATCGCGTTCGGGGCGAAGCGTGCCACGATTGCTGGCAGCGCCGCTGAGAGCGTGTCGAGGTAGCGAGCGTCGCCGCAACCGTCTGGCAACTCGATATCTAAATCGCTTCGTTCCTTGCGTACGGGATAGTTGCGCTCGCCGTGAATCGAAAAGGTAAATACGCTGTTGTCTTCCGCAAAAATTGATGCGGTGCCGTTACCCTGATGCACATCGAGATCGCAAATCAACACTCGTGAAATTCCGTGGTCGCGCTGAATCATTCGCGCGGCCACGGCTGCATCGTTGAAGCAGCAAAAGCCCTCACCATGATCGCGAAACGCGTGATGGGTACCACCCGCCAGGTTGATTGCAGCGCAATGGGTAAGCGCAGATTTGAGCGCCGCCACGGTCGCCCCTGCAGAGCGGCGGGCTCGCTCAGCCATGTACGGAGACCAGGGAAATCCTATCGCACGGATTTCTTGCGTGCTCAGACCGCCTTGGATCATTCGATCAATGTAGGCAGGGTCGTGGGCGAGGGCGAGCTCATCGTCAGTGGCGGCAGGGGCTTCCAGAAGCGAATAGGGCGCGAACATCTGCACCGATTCGCGCAGCATTTGATACTTTGCCATCGGGAAGCGATGCCCTGCCGGCAGCGGCAGCACGAAGTGATCGGTGTAGAAACAATGAATCATGCAATGGGTGCTACCGAAGCGCTGATCGCTTCAGTAGCCAGCGGTATCGGGCTAGATTGCCGCTCAAATGGGTTCGGCCGGAACCGTAGTTTTGAACGGTGATGATTCGGAGAGCTCTTCCATCGTGTGCATCATTCCGATCTTCTCTCGATGCAAGAAGTGCTCGACAGCATCCGAGAAACGTGGATCGGAAAAGCAGTGCGATGAATACGTGGTGACTGGGAGCAATCCGCGCGCAAGCTTGTGCGCGCCTTGCGCACCGCCTTCGAAGCATTTGATGCCGCGCTCAATACACCAGCTGATCGGTGTGTAGTAGCAGGCTTCGAAATGGAGCGAACGAATTGACTCGATGCTTCCCCAGTAGCGCCCGTATAGCCGATCGCCGCTTTGAATGCAGAGCGATACCGCGACGGGCTGGCCGTCGCGCTCACCGACAAACAAAACCACGGCATTACCGCACTGGGCCACGATTTGGCGGAAAAACTCGATGGATAGGTAGGGCGTTGAGTAGTGCGCTGCGTAGGTGTTCTCATAGCAGCGGTAAAAAAAGCGAAGGTCCGCTTCTGAAATGTCAGGGGCTATTTGGGCTCGCCATTGAATCCCGGCTTCTCGCACGTAGCGTCGATCTTGTTTGATCCGCTTTCGTTTGTCGTGTGACATCTGCGCGAGCATTGCGTCGAATGATTCATAGCCTTGATTCGTCCAGTGGAACTGAACGCCTTCGCGTGCGAGCATCCCCTTCGCAACCCAGCGCTTTTGTTCGCCTTCGTGGGGCAGAAGCACATGCAGGCTCGAAAGCCCCAGTTGCTGGCTTTCGCGCACGGCGGCTGCAATCAGCGCGTCGCGTACATCATCACGCGCGGCGAGAACACGCGGCCCGGCGCACGGTGTGAACGGCACCGCGGCCAAGAGTTTCGGGTAGTACGATCCTCCAGCGCGCTTATAGGCGTCCGCCCAAGCCCAGTCGAACACGTATTCGCCGTAGGAGTGGTATTTCTGGTAAAGCGGCATCGCGCCGACCAATGCATTGTCTTCAGAGGCGAGCAGGTAATGCGCCTGCCAACCGGTACGCGCGGTTGCGCAACCGCTCTCGTGCAGCGAATGTAAATACTCGTAGCTAAGAAACACATTACCGTCGGCAGATGCAACCAGTTGATTCCAGTCGGACGGTGAGACGGCGGCGAGAGACGCTACAACTTCAATGCGCATGTCTGAAATTGTAGGGGCTTCACTGCGCTGGATAGGGGCAAGCCGCGAGACGAGAGAAACGCGACGGTGCTAAATCGCAAAGTTAGACGTCGCCAAGCGCCAGAAAGCGCCGGTCGAGCCGAAAAGCAGGCGTAACGGCGTGTTCCCGCATGATTTGATGCGTTCCCAGCGAGCTAATTGATCCACGCGCTCGCTTACAGCTTCGTTGGAAGTTAAGCCCCTACTCGCAGGCGTCCAAGGATCACCACACGCGCGTGCATGCACTCCGGGGCGTGGGCGGGCTACTTACAATGTGCAGATGAAAATTGTTGTTGCACAACTTAACTTGCTAGTCGGCGGACTTGCAAAGAATCGGCAAAAAATTCTTGATGCGGCGGCGTCTGCAGCGGCTGTAGAAGCCGATATCGTGCTCACGCCCGAACTCTCGATTTGCTCGTATCAGCCGGAAGATTTGTTGCTACGGCCTTCGTTCATCGCCGCGTGTAAGTCGGAAGTGGAGGCGCTTGCAAGAGATATCGCAGCGCTGTCGCCGGCGCTCGCCGTCGTCGTAGGGCTTCCATGGCGCGAAGACGAGCGGCTCTACAACGCGGCGGCGGTGTTGCGTGGCGGCGTGATCGAAGCGGTTGCAAAGAAGGCAGAGCTCCCAAACTACTCAGTGTTCGATGACAAGAGATACTTTATTGCAGGCCAGGAGCCCTGTTTAATTGGGGTTAGAGGAATGAAAGTAGGTATCTTGATATGTGAAGATATCTGGTTCTCGTCCCCATCGAAACGGGCGAAAGAGGCGGGTGCTGATTTGATTTGCGTGATCAACGGCTCGCCCTACGACACTGAGCATTTCGCGGCGCGCGAAGACGTTTGCCGCGCCCGCACCCAAGAAACGTCGCTGCCAATCGTGTTCTGCAATCTGGTCGGTGGTCAGGATGAAATCGTCTACGACGGGCAATCCTTTGTGATGAACGCTGTGGGCGAAATTTCCCAGCGCTTACCCGGGTTTGTGGAAGCGACTGCAGTCGTTGAGCTCGAATCAACGAACGAGGCGCTTCAACCCAAACTGGTTCGTGGCAATCGCGCGAACGACGCCGTGGCAGACGTCTACGCCGCGCTCGTTCTTGCTGTGAAGGATTACATCAACAAGAACGGCTTCCCCGGCATCGTGCTCGGTTTGTCCGGCGGGATCGATTCTGCGGTCGTGCTCGCGGTCGCGGTGGATGCGCTCGGCGCTGAGCGAGTGCGCTGCGTGATGTTGCCGTCGAAGTTCAACGCCAGCATTTCGCTCGAGGATGCGCGTTGGATGGCGGGTGTTCAGGGCGTTCGCTACGATGAAATTGGGATTGAGCCCATCTACGAGGCATTTGAAGCGGCGCTGCTCGATCAATTCAAAGGCTACCCGGTGGACGCAAGCGAAGAAAACTTGCAATCGCGGATACGTGGCACGTTGCTCATGGCGATTTCAAACAAAACGGGAAATCTTGTCCTCACAACCGGCAACAAAAGCGAGATGACAACCGGATACGCCACGCTCTATGGCGATATGGCCGGCGGCTTTGGTGTGCTCAAAGATTGCGATAAGGAGCTGGTGTATGCCCTCGCGAACTATCGCAATCAGTTCGGACGCGTCATTCCAGAACGTGTGATTACGCGCGCACCATCCGCCGAGTTAAGACATGATCAGAAGGATCAAGATTCCTTGCCCGAATACCCAGTGCTCGATGAGATCATGGCGTTGTACGTCGAGCGAAATCTCAGCATCGAAGAGATTGTGGCGCGTGGGCTCGCGCGTGCCGATGTGGAAAAGGTCGTGCGGCTACTGCGCATTAACGAGTACAAGCGCCGCCAAGCGCCTGTGGGGCCGCGCGTCACTCCGCGTGCCTATGGGCGTGATTGGCGCTACCCGATCACAAATGGGTGGCGCGATTAGCAGCGGGCTTTTCGCCGTTTTGAACCGCTCAGTTGCAATCTAGGGCATCGGCGAGCGACAATCAGATGAAGTGAAGGGGCGCGAAGATTCTTAATCCTCGGCCCAGAACTTGATCTTTCATTCCATCTTGGTAAAACTTGGCAGGGCTAAGCAATGCGTTTCTCGTGATGCGGTAGAGCGGTTAAGTCCACTTTGGCGACACCTGAACCGACGGTAACGACACGCGGCGCACGCAATAGAACATTATGAAAAAAGTAGAAGCGATCATTAAGCCATTCAAACTCGATGAAGTTCGAGAAGGGCTTGCAGAAGCAGGGGTAACCGGGCTCACGGTGACCGAGGTCAAAGGATTCGGTCGCCAGCGAGGTCACACGGAGCTGTATCGAGGCGCAGAGTATGTCGTCGATTTCTTGCCCAAAACGAAAGTGGAAATGATTGTGGCCGACGCTGATGTTGAGCGCGTAGTTGAGGCGATTGTGAAGGCCGCGCGCACGGGGAAAATCGGCGACGGCAAGATCTTCGTATCGAATGTGGAGCAAGTCGTTCGCATTCGAACCGGGGAAACTGGGGAGTCAGCGATTTAGTCCTTCGGGGTCACGTCGCGGGCGTTTGCATATGGGCGTTTTGAAAGCGCTCGATTTAGAGGAGCAGAAGAATCATGTCCATGATGGATGAGTTTAAGACCTTCGCAATGAAGGGAAATGTGGTTGACCTCGCCATCGGCGTGATCATCGGTGGTGCCTTTGGCAAGATCGTTGATTCGGCGGTGGGTGATCTCATCATGCCGATTGTCGGGAAGATATTCGGAGGACTCGACTTCTCGAAGTTCTTTATCGTACTTGGCGACAACCCGGACAAGTTGGCGAATCTCGCAGACTTGAAGAAGGCGGGCATCGCAACCTTCGCCTATGGCAACTTCATCACCATTCTGATCAATTTCATGATCCTTGCATTCATCATCTTCATGATGGTGAAAGCGATGAACAAAGCCAAAGCGGCGGCTGAGCCGCCTGCACCGCCCCCCGCAGCCACGCCTGAGGATGTTCTGCTGCTCCGTGAAATTCGCGACAGCCTGAAGAAATAGCGAATCGCTTACTATCAAGAAAACCGGCTTTGGCCGGTTTTCTTTTTTGGGTGCTGTCGCAACGGATATGGAATCGCGCAGCGTCTCCAGTGTGTGATGCGTTGCGCGCAAGGCGTCGACGTGGTGTACTCGCGTTTTCCTCTTTTCTTGGACGCCGACTATGCGCACTTTCCATCGCTGGGTTCTGCGAATCAAGTTTGTTTTCGCTTTCGTTTTTGCCGCGATTGCGCACGATGCAGTTGCGGCCCAACTCTATGTCGCGCCGACGGGAGCCAATGCGGGCAATTGCCAGACGCTTGCCACGCCGTGCCAGAGCGTTGCCTATGCGCTTACGCAGGCGGCTGCAAGTGGCGACGTGATCAATATCGCGGCGGGTACGTTCACCGAAGAATTGACCATCAACAAAAGTGTCTCACTCGTAGGCGCTGGCGCGACATCAACGATCATTAAAGCGCCCAACACCCTCACCGTGAATGCGGCGATCCCCGGCGCAGCTGGTGATCGCACGGCCATCGTTTTCGTGACAGGTGGCGTGTCTGCATCGATGAGCTCACTCCATGTGCAAGGCCCCGGCACGACGGCTTGCGCGTCGCTGGGGTATGGCATCTTTGTCGGAGGCGGCGCGAATCTCGTGTTTGCGAACGGGCGGATCACGCTCACTCGTGATGCAGCGCCCCCGCTCTCGGGCTGCCAAAACGGCACGGGTATTCGTTTCGGCGCGGCGACGACGTCACAAGTCGGCACTGGAGGTGTGCAGAACAGCACGATTGAGACCTTCCAGAAAAATGGCGTCACTGTCGATCATGTCGGGAGTAACGCAACGATTTCCGGCAACACGATCGTTGGCGAAGTGCCTCCGCCCAGTATTGCGCAGAACGGTGTTCAGGTGAGCCGGGGTGCCACCGCTGTCGTCAGCAATAACACCGTGCGTAACGAACAATGCGGCGCGGCGAGCTGTGGCCCGAATTTCAATCAAGAATCCGCCACCGCGATCTTGCTCTTCAATCCGGGTAATACAACGATCAGCGGCAATACCCTCACCACCAGCGACTACGGAATAATCCTGTCAAACGACGCGGCCTCCACCGCCATCGTGACCGTGAACAACAACACGATCTCCAATAATCGATATGGCGGAGTGTTCGCGATTGGCGGCACGTTGAATCTCACAGGAAATACGATCACTGGCGGCAACTACGGCGTGATCGCAGGAAACTATGCGGGCGATGCGCAAGCCGGGATCATCAATCTACTTGGCGGGAACGTGGTGAGTAACGCGGCGATCGCGGGCGTCACCGTCTATGACGAAGACCTCGCCGATGCGATTTCTCCCACTGTGCAGGGCTCGAACAATCAATTCGTGAACAACGCGATCGGCGCGTCCAACATTCCGCCGCAAGGTACGGTGAATCTCACTTGCAATTGGTGGGGCACTGCCCAAGGCCCGATCAACGCCGCAAACCCGCTGGGAACCGGAAATCCGGCAACTGCCAATACGGTGTTTACCAACTGGGCGACGAACAACACAAGCTTTGCCTGCAACGGTAACCCACAGCTCAATGAGCTGCAGGCGTCGCGGAGTGTGCCAACGACGCGCGCCTGGCACTTGGCCGCGTTGCTCATGCTGATTCTGACTGCGGCAGCAACTGCGACGCGTTCGCGCGCGTGGGTACGCCGGATTCGATAGCGATCTTAGCTTTTGTACGAAAGTCCCGCTCTAATCGGGGCTAGAGGCGTAAAAAACGCCATCAACGGATAGTTTAGGAAAAAACGTCTAGCCCCAATAAACGTTGGGGAATGCAGACTAAGCCGAGCAGTTTTGCGCTTAGCTTTTCGGCTTCGGCGGTAATACGATCACCGGACGGTGGTAGCCGTAATACGGCCAGCTACGCCAGAAAAAATCGGGCTGTGAGCGACGCCATTCTTCGTAGCGAACATCTTCGATGGCGCGCGCCTGAAGCGCATCGAGTATTGGGTCTGGTAGGCCGCGCTCTTTGAGCTTGGCGTAGTCCGAGCCGGTTAAGACAAAGCGCTCGCGGCTTCCTCGCAGGCTCGCAAGCAAGGATTCGGTGGATTCGCCCGATTTAGCGCGCGTCACCAAGGCATCAATGGTGAGAGGCGGCGCTGAATCACCCAACGTAGCACAGCCGCCCAGGAAGAGCGCCAGAGCGGCAACAAAAACAATTGGCTTTCGCATCGACATAGCGTTTCTCCAAAAAAACTCAAAGTACGCAACCGATAGTTTGACAGCAATTGCAGTCGGATGTTCGATCCCTGTCAATGTGCGAGCGCTTTCGCCAACGCGGCGGCGTCTTGCAGCGCGCGACTCGCCAGTGAAACAACGATCAAAGAAGCGTTGTCTCGCCCCACGCTCGCGTATGCTTCCACGATTCTTGGTCACCGTTTGTCGCATGTCTTCACCGCCCAGCTCGCCGCCCGCGCCTTCCCCGGCCGTTTCCGAATCGCCCAACGAGAGCGTCCGCCTTTCAAAACGAATGAGCGAACTCGCGCTTTCATCGCGCCGCGAAGCCGATGAATGGATCGAGCGCGGCTGGGTGAAAGTGAACGGTACGGTCGCCGTGCTTGGGCAAAAAGTCACGCCTGCCGATCACATCGAAATCGACAAATCGGCGATGAAAGAGCAGGGCGAGCGTGTCACCGTCCTCATCAATAAGCCCATCGGTTACGTGAGCGGCCAAGCGGAAGACGGCTATGAGCCCGCCGTCGTGTTGGTGGAACCTGAGCATCGCTGGAATGGCGATCGCTCGCCCGTGCGCTTCGCGCGCGAGCAGCTCAAGAGCTTGGTGCCTGCGGGCCGCCTCGATATCGATTCCACGGGGCTTCTCGTGCTCACGCAGGACGGACGCGTCGCCAAGCACCTGATCGGCGAGGATTCGGCGGTTGAAAAGGAATACCTTGTTCGCGTGCAGCTTTTTGGCAGTAAGCGCCTGAGCGATGCGGATTTGAAGCGGCTCAACCACGGGCTCTCGCTCGACGGCGAAGCGTTGAAGCCCGCCAAAGTCTGGTGGCAAAACGAAGACCAGCTCCGCTTCATCTTGAACGAAGGCAAAAAGCGGCAAATCCGACGAATGTGCGAACTGGTCGGCCTCAAAGTGATCGGCTTGAAACGCATTCGAATCGGAAACATCGAGCTTGGCGATCTGCCGATTAGCAAGTGGCGGTATTTGGGGAAGAACGAGCGGTTTTGAACTGTCTTTGTACCTCTCACTCTGGGAGAGGTCACGCCGAAGGCGTGGGTGAGGGGAAACCAAAGACGAATAGCGACCCCCCTGACCCGCCCTTCCGGGCACCCTCTCGCAGTGAGAGAGGGAAATGCAGGAACGCCGCAGTTTAGCTACGAATTCGACCTCAACCGGTCGCCTACAAACGCCGCGCTCAAGTCTTCACTGGAAACGTGATCGCTGCAAAGTGGCAGCTTTTGGTGGGCACAGGATGCCCACCCTATGGATACTAAAGAATCGGAGTAAACGGGAAATTCGTTCCGCAATGTTGGTTGAGCGCGGGGCGCAAAGTGTTCTCCCATGCAAACGGCGTGATCCCCGTGCCTGCGACTGCTGCATTGCCGCCGAAACCTAGCATCGCGCGCACGAGAATCAGGCCTTCTACCGTGGCGGTCAGTACGTTGTCGCCATTCATGTCGAGGCTGCATGCGATATTGGCGTTGCCCGTTGAGCTGCGGAACGGATAAGCCGAGCCGCTGATGATGAGTTTCGTTTCCGAAGTGCCCGATGCGGCGCTGGTGTGGCGCACGGCGATGTAGTCACCCGAGAGGAAGTCCCACGGGCCGGGGAACCAGCCAGTGGAAAAACACGGTGACGCGCAACCGACGTACGGCGTGACGCACACGCCGGGCTGGGTGGCGATGCAGAGCTCACTGCCGACCGCGCCGGTGACATACGCCGCTTGCGGAAAGGACTGCGATTCGGTCTCTCCCGCCACATAAACCTGCCCGGAATGCGGATGCACGGCGATGGCGTTGATTTGTTCCTCTCCCGTGCCGCCGAGATAGGTTGATGCCAGGAGCGGATCGATCACCAGCGGGCGGGTGGTGTCGTAGGCGCCGAGGGTGAAGGTGTAGGTGGTGGCTCTGTCTGTAGGCGACGACTTGGCGTCGCTTGGGCGCGCACCCGAAAGCGCTGCCGCGTCCGCGCCTACAGGATGGGGGAGCGCTGCCGCGTCCGTGCCTACCAGTTGGTACGCCACATCGACCATGACCCGCTCGCCCTGGTCGATCTCTTGAAACGCAATTGGGGCGGTGAATGCGACGGGGCCGTTGCCGGTGTGGGCGATCAATTCGCCTTTGCCGTTGATTTCGAGTTTCTCGGCACCGGCGAGTTTGATGCGGATTTGCTTCGGGTCGTGCTGCGGGGCGACGGTGAAGATTTTTTCTACGTTGTTGCCCGCATTGCTGTGGGCCGCGCGAAGCTGCACGTTGATGCCGGGGTACATCTCCCCAAGGTTCACGCGCTCGTATGTGTTTAGGCTGCCGGTGTTCTGTGCGGTGGCGTAGCTGACTTTGCCGTCCATCGGGCGGTCGCCTGCGGGGTCTTTGAGGCTGCTTTGCGTCATCAAGCGCGCTTGGCCGCGGGCGTCGACCAGCGTTTCGGTGAGTGCCCACCCAGGCGTGCGGGTCGTAGGCGACGACTTCGCGTCGCTCGGTTTCCCCCCCCCCCTGGGGAGCGCGGCGAAGTCCGCGCCTACAACCCGTCCCGGCAGGCTGTAAACCAACTGCCCTTCGGTGGTTACAAACAACGTCCCGGCAAAGGTTTGCGCGGCAAACGCGGCGCGTGAATCCCACTGCCCGCCATTGGGCACGAAGGGAATACTCATTGAGGCGCGTTTTTGTTGCGCGCTGGCGAGCGAAGGGGCGGCGGACCGGGCGTGCGCGGAGGAGGATGACGCGTTCCCTAGCTGTGCGAGCGACAGCGTTGCGAACAATGCGGCAAGACTGAGCGTCGAGGCTACGCGGCGCGTGGGTTGCATAAAGCACTCCGGTACGTTTTTTTTGGGTACGCGCGGAGTATTGCCGTTGCGCGGCGCGGTGTCACGGGCTATTCGTACGAGTTTTCGGAGGTAGGCGCGATGAAGTGAAACGGAGTCGAGGCACTTGTTTTCTTCACGATTCCATCGATTTCGCTTCACTTCATCGCGGCTACGTTGCTTTGGGGGCGCGAGGAAGATGTTGGGGAACCCGGATGCGAGCATCCGGGCTACGGGGGTGCAGCGCCGGTGCGTTTCTTCAAATGGTAGGGATAAGCTGCATGCCCCACTAAGTCAGGGCTAGATCACGAAAACGAACTAAATCGGTCGTTTTCAAACTGCTTCAGGCAGCAGCTCAAACGGCGTCCTAAAAACCGACTTCGTCGGGGAGAGGTAATGCTGCGGCCTCTCGAACGGGGCGATCGACCGGTGGAGCTTGGATTCCGCGGATGCTCCACAAACTACACTCCACATAAACCTTCTCTTGTTGTTAAGTTTCATGGCTTCTCTTCCCCCGTCTTCCGCTTTTTCCGTCGCGCAATCGTTGTTCCTCGCGCCCAGCGGCTTGAGCATCGACGCGCTGCAATCGACACTTGGCGGCATTCGTGCGCGCGGCTGTGAGTTCGCGGATTTGTATTTCGAACACAACAAGAGCGAGAGTTGGTCGCTGGAAGAGGGGATCGTTAAAAGCGGTAGTTTCTCGATTGATCAAGGCGTGGGCGTGCGCGCGATCACGGGCGAGCAAACAGCCTTTGCGTACTCCGGCGATTTGTCGCTGGCGTCGATCAATAAAGCGGCGGCAACGGTGTCTGCCATTGGTGCGCAAGGTCAGTCAGGCACGGTTTCATTGATGATGCCCGGGCACTCGGCCGCGCTTTACTCGGCGAATGATCCGCTGGCGTCCATCTCGGATGACGCGAAGATTGAATTGCTTAAAAAGGTTGAAGGGATCGCTCGAGCTCGCGACCCACGTGTGACGCAAGTGATGGTGAGCCTCGCGTGTGAGCACGTGGTGATGATGGTGCTGCGAACCGATGGCGTGATGAACGCGGATGTGCGTCCGCTTTGCCGGGTAAATGTCACGGCGATTGTGGAGTCGGGCGGACGGCGAGAGCAGGGCCGATCTGGCGGCGGCGGGAGATACGGCTTTGAGCGCTTTGATGATGCGTTTTTGACGAAACGCGCGCACGAAGCGGTAGACATGGCGATTTTGAATCTTGACGCGCGCCCTGCGCCTGCGGGCGTGATGCCCGTGGTGCTGGGTCCGGGCTGGCCTGGCGTTTTGCTTCACGAGGCCGTAGGTCATGGGCTAGAGGGTGATTTCAATCGAAAGGGATCTTCGACGTATAGTGATCGTATCGGAGATCGCGTGGCGTCTAAAGGCGTAACGGTGATAGACGACGGAACGCTCAAAGATCGCCGCGGTTCGCTCACGGTTGACGATGAAGGTACGCCCACGGAAGCCACCGTTCTCATTGAAGACGGCATCCTTAAAGGCTACATGCAAGACACGATGAACGCGCGACTGATGGGCACGCGCTCCACCGGCAACGGTCGCCGCGAGAGCTATGCACATTTGCCGATGCCGCGCATGACCAATACCTACATGCTTGGCGGCAACGAAGACCCGCAAGCGATCATTGAAAGCGTGAAGGACGGGATTTACGCGGTGAACTTCGGCGGCGGTCAGGTGGATATCACCAGCGGTAAGTTTGTTTTCACGATGGACGAAGCCTGGAAGATCGAAAACGGCAAGCTAATGTATCCCGTTAAAGGCGCAACGTTGATCGGCAACGGGATCGACGCGATGCAACAGATCTCCATGATCGGCAATGACATGCGTCTTGATGAAGGCATCGGCGTGTGCGGCAAAGAGGGGCAGAGCGTGCCGGTTGGGATCGGCCAGCCAACGCTGCGCATTGATGGATTGACGGTGGGCGGGACGGCGTAGAGATAGTCAAACCGTCGTAAGATGCGTGTATGATGCCTCTCATATTTATCTGAGGGGTGGTGATGAGTTTTTCGAAATATGCTGCGATCCTGCGCGTCAACGGTGCGCTGCTTGTCGCACTAGTTTTTTCGCTCGCCACGTCCATCGCCGCCCATGCAGCGATTACTCAGCTTGGCACGCCTTCATCGCTGTTTCAGAGTGCAGTAGGTACAGTGCATTCGATGACCAACGTCACGGTGCCCGCGGGCACGGATCGAGTGTTGATCGTTACTGCGTCGCACGCGGGATACGTAGACGTCACGTCTGTTTCGTTCGGCGCTTCGCCGATGATCAAAGCCGTCGAACGAGACGATACGGTCGCCGTCGATTCGATCTGGTTCCTCCGCTTAGGTAACAGCGCTTCGCCCACCACTGCAACAATTAGTGCCACGTTTGCGACACCGTCGTCGGGGCAGGCAACGCCTGCTACCCAGTCATTCATTTCAGCTGTCACCTACGCAGGCGTAGATCAAACGGTTTCGGTAAACAACCCGCAATCCGCGATGCCACTGTCGGGCAGCAACGTCGGATCAAGTTTTGCAGTAACTAGCGCGAGCGGTAATTTGGTCTTCGATATTTTCGATGGCTTCAATACCGGCGCCGCAGTGACCGCAACCGCTGCGGCGGGTCAAACATTGCTAGTCACGGGAGCGGGCAGCATCACTGGATCGGGCGCTGGATTCGCCCGATATTCGACATCCACGACGCCGGGCGCGGCATCGACGACGATGGCGTGGACCTCTAACTCACAGTCCGTACTTCATGTTGCGGTGAACATCATTGCGTCGCCCGCTTGCCCATCGACTGTGGTCACCAACGGCAATGATTCTGGCGCTGGTTCGTTGCGGCAGACTATTGCGAATGCGTGCGCGGGCAGCACCGTCACGTTCCAACCCGGTGTCACCACCGTGACGCTGACCAGCGCTGAAATTGCGATCAATAAAAACCTGACCATTGATGGTGGCACGAGTATGGTCACCGTCACCCGCAGCACCGCCGGTGGCACACCAAACTTCCGCATTTTCAATGTACTAAGCGGGAATACGGTCAGCATGAATGCGTTGACCGTGAGCAATGGCAATCACCCGACTCAATCGGGCGGTATCCAAAACAGTGGATCGCTCACGCTGACTAATATGCACATCACTGGCAACCGTTCGCCCCAGTCAGCAGGTCTGCAAAATGACTCAGTGTTGAACTTGAGCAATTCAAGCGTGACCAACAATATTGCCTCGAGCTTTGCCGGAGGCTTGGGTATAGCGGGTGCAGGCACAACAATCTTGTCGAATTGCACTTTCAGCGGCAATCAAGGCGGTAGCGATACTGGCGCGATTGGCGCCGGTGGCACGGCTCTCACGATCACTAACTGCACCATTTCGGGCAATACGTTGGTGAACGCGTTTGGCGTGGGAGCGGGGATTACCACTAATGGTGTGCCAACGACGATACGCAACACCATCGTGATCGGAAACACGGAAGGAAATGGCTCACAAGCCAATATTGATGGCACTTTGCAAGCGGCGAGCGCCTTCAATGTGATTGGTACAGGTACCCCTAATGGTGGCTTGACCAATGGCACGAACAACAACCAAGTTGGGGTCCCAACGGCGTTGTTAGGAAGCTTGGCCAATTACGGCGGATTAACGCCAACACTGCCCTTGCTACCCGGCAGCGTCGCGATCAATGCCGGGACAAATGTGAGTGCGCCAACAAACGATCAACGCGGCATCGCCCGCGTAGTCAGCGTTGACGTCGGTGCATTTGAATCGCGCGGGTTTAGCCTGACTCAGACCTCGGGCAGCCCCCAAACCGCGGTCATCAGCACAGCGTTTGCTTCGCCGTTGATCGCTACAGTGGCGAGCACCAACAGTGAACCGGTGCAAGGTGGCGTGGTCAGGTTCACCGCACCCGGCGCCGGCGCCAGTGCGACTCTCGGCAGCGCCACAGCGACTATCGCCGCTAACGGTCAAGCCAGCACCAGTGCAGCGGCCAACGCGACCATCGGCAGCTACACGGTTAGCGCCAACATGCAAGGGAACGCGGGCAGCGCGTTGAGCTTCGGACTTACAAATCGTGCGCTTGCTGCCGATCTTTCCATCACGAAAACCAACGGCACTTTGAGTAGCAGTGCAGGCGGCACGACCACCTACACGATTGTCGCGTCTAACGCCGGGCCTGATGCCGCGAATAGCGCGACGGTTGCGGACACGTTCCCGGCGGCTTGCACCGCTGTCAGCTGGACATGCGTCGGGGCAGGGGGGGGCACGTGCAACGCCTCTGGCAGTGCCAACATCAATAGCGTCGTGAATCTCCCGGCCGGTGGCAGTACTACATTCACCGCCATGTGTTCCATAGCACCGTTAGCTACGGGAACGCTAACCAATACGGCGACGGTGTCGAGTGCTGTTGCAGATCCGAATCCGGCAAACAATGCGGCGACAGATACCGACACCATCATCCCGCCTCCGACGTTGACGATCAACGACGTTTCGCTCAGCGAAGGCGACAGCGGCACCACGAACTTCACGTTTACGGTGAGCCTCAGTGCACCTGCGGGCCCGGGTGGCGTCACCTTCGACATCGCAACGGCAAACGGAACTGCCACGGCAGGCAGTGACTACGTTGCGAGGGCGCTGACCGCGCAAACTATTGCGGCGGGCAGTAGTACCTACAGCTTCACCGTAATAGTCAATGGCGACACCACGCCGGAAGCGAACGAAACGTTCTTTGTAAACGTTACCAACGTGACCGGCGCGACCGTTTCCGATGGACAGGGGCTCGGCACGATTCAAAACGATGACGTAGCCGTCACGCAGATTCACGACATCCAGGGCAGCGGATTGATCTCTCCGTTGAATGGTGCGGTGGTCACGACCGAGGGTATTGTTACTGCGCAGAAATTCAACAACGGTTTTTTCCTGCAAACTGCGGATGCCAACGTCGATGCCGATCCGAACACGTCGCAGGGCATTTTTGTATTTACGTCCACTGCGCCACCATCAACGGCCGGGATCGGGAACCGCGTGCGCGTAACCGGAACCGTTACCGAATTCACACCAGTCACCAATCCGAACCAGCGGTCGATCACTCAGCTCACCTCGCCAACGATCGTCGTGCTATCGACCGGCAATCCATTGCCAGCCCCAGTCGCGCTAACGGTCGCCGATTTCAACGCGATGTCAAACCCCGGCACCGCAGAAAAATTCGAGGGCATGCGCGTCACAATTGGCAGCGCTCGTGTTGTTGAACCTTCGGGTGGCAACATCGTCGAGTCCAGCGCGAGTTCATCGACGACTGGCGTCTTTCACGTCGTGCTCAACAGCGTGGTGCGGCCGTTCCGTGAACCCGGTATCGGGGTGATGGATGTGTTCCCGATTCCCGGAGGCAAAACTCCGCCGATTTTCGATACCAATCAAGAGCGCATTGCAGTGCTGAGTCGCGGGCAGGTCAGCGCAACCGCGATTGCTGTTGAAGCCGATGCGACGATTTCGAATATGACGGGTGTGCTGGACTATTCCGCTGGCACCTGGGCGCTATTGCCCGACGTCGGTTCCGGCGCTGTGAGCGCAGGTAAGACACCCGTGGCTGTGTCAGACGCGGCTTCGGACGAGGTGACGATCGCAAGCGTCAATTTGCAACGGTTCTTCGACGAAGTAAACGACAGCAACGGCGCTCCAACGCTGACCGCTGCGGCGCTCGATAAGCGCCTTACAAAAGCCTCGATTGCGATTTGCGACTTCGTGAAAGCACCGCATATCTTAGGCGTTACCGAAGTAGAAAACTTGCGTGTGCTTGGTTTGCTCGCTGACCGAATCAACAGTACGTGCGCGAGCGCACCGCAATATGTACCCTACCTCGTTCAGGGTAATGACGTTGGGGGCATAAACGTTGGTTTCCTTGTGAGCAACCGCAGCGTCGGCCCCGTAAACCGCGTGGAAGTGCTTGAAGTCACGCAGTTTGGAAAGAATTCGATGCTGGTGAATCCGGATACCAGTAGCTCGCTTTTGAATGATCGTCCGCCGTTGTTGTTGCGCGCCATCGTCAATGCGAGCAACGGTGCTAGTTACCCCGTCACCGTGATCGTTAACCATCTGCGCTCTATGAACGGTCTTGACGACACCTCGCCGGGCTCTAGCGGTTGGTCGACAGAGGGCGCACGTGTTCGGGCGAAACGCGGCGAGCAAGCAATGTTCCTGGCGAATCTGATCCAGGCGCGCCAAACAACAAACCCAGCAGAGCGGATCGTCGTTTTAGGCGATTTCAACGCAAATGAATTTAACGACGGTTATGTGGATGTGATGGGCATTTTGCGCGGCAATGCGGCGGCGGCTTCGAGCGTGATCGCTGATTACGTGAGCCCCATCACTCAAGCATTGACCGATAGCGCGAGCTTGATTACGAATCCTACAGAGAAATACAGTGAAGTGTCAGCGGGCAGCGCCCAGAGCCTGACTCACATTCTCATCAATGCACCCGTGGTCG
Organism: Betaproteobacteria bacterium; assembly: GCA_013298765.1. Classification (GTDB taxonomy): domain Bacteria; phylum Pseudomonadota; class Gammaproteobacteria; order Burkholderiales; family Casimicrobiaceae; genus Casimicrobium. The sequence continues at coordinate 20,000 of JAAFJA010000001.1, read as the reverse complement.
CCGCGGCACCTTCGATTCGCGTCGAACACGCTCGCATCAATGCCGACTTTGGCGTTCACAACTACGGTGTTGCCGGAAACGCGGTTCGTTTCGCAAGTCGAGATCCGATTCGTATTGCAATTACGACTGCGCCACCGATTAGCGTCAATCCGGCGACGCTTGTTAACGGCACAGTGGGCGTGAGCTACAGCGAAACACTGAGCGCAAGCGGTGGCACGGGGGCTTATGGCTTCGCTGTCACCAGTGGAGCGCTGCCTGGCGGATTAACGCTGGCGCCGAGCGGTGCAATTACGGGCACGCCCAACGCAGCCGGTCCGTTCAATTTCACGATCACCGCCACCGACAGCAGTTCAGCTCCAGGTCCGTTCACTGGCAGTCGTGCGTACACGGTCAACATTGCTCAAGGCGTGCAGACACTCACCTTCGCGCCTGCCAGCCCAGTGGTGTTTGGCGTCACTCCCATCACTTTGACTGCGAGTGCGACCAGTGGGCTCACAACGTTTAACTTCAGCACCACGTCGGCCAACACGATTTGCACCGTGGCAGGTAACCAGCTCACCATTGTGGGCGTGGGCACCTGTGCCTTGACCGCGACGCAACCAGGTAACGCCAACTACGCCAGCGCCTCACTCAGCGCGAGCATCGCGATAAATCCAGCCACGCAAACCGTCACCTTCACTCCTACGAGTCCGGTCGTGTTTGGGATTGCGCCGATCACGCTGACGGCGAGTGCGACGAGCGGCCTCACCGCGTTCAGCTACAGCACGACCTCGGCCAACACGATCTGCACGGTCGCAGGCAACCAACTCACGATTACCGGTGCAGGCGTGTGCAATCTCACCGCCACGCAACCTGGGAATGCAAACTACCTGAGCGCTTCGGCTAACGCGACCGTCACCATCAACCCGGCCACGCAGACGGTGACTTTCGCGCCTGCCAGCCCGGTTATTTTCGGTGCAGCCCCGGTCGTGCTCTCCGCCGCCGCGACCAGTGGGCTCACGACGTTTAACTTCGCTACTACCTCGGCAGCATCAATTTGTACTGTCGCCGGCAACACCGTCACCTTCACTGGGGGCGGTGCCTGTGCGCTCACTGCCACGCAACCGGGCAATGCAAACTTCCAGAGTGCCTCGGCGAGTGCCACGATTGTGGTGAACCCGGGCACCCAAACTGTGACCTTCACGCCCGCGACCCCAGTGACCTTTGGCGCGGCACCAACCACACTGAGTGCAACCGCTTCAAGTGGACTTACTACCTTCGCCTTCAGCACGAGCTCGTCTTCGAGCGTATGTACTGTGGTCGGGAATACGCTCACCTACGTGGGGGCGGGAAGCTGCAGTCTCACCGCGACCCAAGCGGGGAACGCGAGCTACCAGAGCGCTTCTGCGACGGTCACGGTAGTGATCACCGCAGCGAATCAAACTGTCACCTTCGCGCCTGCCAGCCCGGTGGTGTTTGGTGTCGTCCCGATCACTCTGACGGCTACCGCGACCAGTGGGCTCACAACGTTCAACTTCAGCACTACGTCGGCCAACTCGATCTGTACGGTAGCTGGCAACCAACTCACCATCGTGGGCGTGGGCACGTGCGCATTGACCGCGACGCAACCAGGTAACGCCAACTTCGCAAGCACCTCAACCAATGCAAGCGTCGTGATCAATCAAGCCAGCCAAACCGTCACCTTCGCTCCGACTACCCCGGTTAACGTCGGTGCCGCTCCGATGACGCTCACTGCCACGGCAACGAGTGGTCAGACTAACTTCACCTTCATTACAAGCTCACCAAACACGGTCTGTACGGTCGCCGGTAACCAACTCACGATTGTGGGGGTCGGCACCTGCGCATTAACCGCCACCCAAGCGGGCAACGCCAACTACCTGAGCGCATCGGCCAACGCTAACGTCGCCGTAAACCAAGGCACGCAGACGGTATCGTTCGCGCCTGCCACTCCGGTGAACTTCGGAGCCACCCCGATCACGCTGAGCGCAACGGCAACGAGCGGACTCACCAACTTCACGTTCAGCACGAGCTCCGCGAACACGATCTGCACCGTCGCTGGTAACCTGCTGACGATTGTGGGCGTCGGAAGTTGCGCAGTGACGGCAACGCAACCCGGCAACGCGAGCTACGCCTCGGCCAGCGCCAACGCCAGCGTCGTCATCAACGCTGTCGTCCCCGGCGCGCCGACCATCGGCACGGGCACCCCAGGTAATGCGCAAGCGAGCATCGCCTTCATCGCCCCGAGCTTCACCGGCGGCGCTGCCGTCAGCGGCTACACGGCGAGTTGCGTAGGCGGTGCCATTACAGTTACCGCGTCGGGAAGCGCCTCGCCCGTTGTAGTGACTGGTCTCACCAACGGTACTACCTACGACTGCACGGTTGTTGCCAATAACTCGGTCGGCGCAGGCAGCGCCTCAGCCCCTGTATCGGTCACCCCCTCGTTCCGCAGCTACACGGCGGTCTCGCCTACGGGCGGAGGCACCATCACGGCGAGCTTCACAGGCGGCGGTGCGGCGTGCTCCTACGGCGTCGCACGCTACATACCCGTTGCAGGTGACTCGGCCAGCCCGCCCGCAGGGAGCGCCCCCGCCGGCATAAGCTTCCCCTACGGCTTGTTTGACTTCACCACCATCGGCTGCACGCCCGGTAGCACGATCACATTGACGATCAGCTATCCGGGTACGCTGCCCGTCACCACGCAGTATTGGAAATACGGCCCGACGCCCACTAGTACGACGCCAAACTGGTACGTTCTACCAGCGAGCGTCGGCGGCAACATCGTGAGCTTCACGATCACGGATGGGCAGCTTGGCGATGATGATCTTGCCGCCAATGGCACGATCGTGGATCAGGGCGGCCCTGGAATCCCTCCTGCATTGCCTGTGCCTGTCAATCCATTCTTCTTGTGGGCACTTGGTTTGTTAATGGCAGGATTGGCTTCAATACGTTTACGGCCTCTAGCCCAAGCGAAATGAAGATCTGACGTCAAAAGTGACTGCGAGCGTCATCTGCGCAGCGCATTCCTTGGGGAGAAACATTGTGATGCTCCGCGCGTGCGTATTACTAAAGGTGTCCCTGGTTTGACCGATATCGTCGGACTCGAAGTGTTGTCGTTAACGACCCTCCGAATCCGTCTATTGCATTAGTTAAAGCATTTTGGATTGTTGAATCACATGAAGTCAGCCTCTCTTTTTACGGTCTCTGTTGTCGCGTCTCTTTTGGTTGCCTGCGGCCCGTCGCCGGAACAGGTTGCACGAGAGCAAGCCACCAAAAAGCTAGAAGAAGCCGCTAAGCAAATGGAAGAGGCGGGCAAGCGCGCCGAGGCGGCCGCCCAAAAAGGCGATGTTGGCGCGGCTGTGGGCGAAGCGATGAAGGCGCTGGGCGCTCTAGGCGGCGCTGCGAGCGGCGCCGCGGGCGCGGTAGGCGCAGTTAGCTACGAGCCCGTGGACTTTCGAAAACTCAAGGAAGCGCTTCCAGCGGAGCTGGCGGGCTTTGAGACAGGCGAGAGCGAGGGTTCGAAGAACAATGCGTTTGGTATTTCGGTTTCCGAAGCGAAGCGCTCATTTCGCTCGAAAGATGGCGCAAAGCGCGTCCGCTTCGAAATCGTGGATCCCGGCTCGCTCGCAGGCCCATTCGCACTCGCGCACGTTTGGCTGAATATCGAGGTGGACAAAGAAAGCAGTGACGGTTACGAGAAAACGACCACGGTTGCGGGGCGCCGCGTTCATGAAAAGTGGAGTAAGTCGAGCAAGCGGGCCGAGGTTCAAACCGTTGTGGGTAAGCGCTTTTTGGTGGAAGTTGAAGCTGAAGGGCTGGAGATGAGCGAAGTTAAGTCACTTGTTGACAAACTCAACTTGGCAACGCTCGAGGCTTTGAAGGACGAGGGCAAGAAGAGTTGAACTCGAGGCCGTGCACTTACAGTGCATGTAGTTTGTTGAGTTGCGCTTTCAACACAAGAGGGAATCGCCTCGGTTTCGTTCAAAGCTGTAGGCGAATCATCATGCGCTAATCGCGAAACCGCGGCTGTAAGGCTCTAAGCGGGCAAGGCGACAGCGCAAATGGAGAACTTTCTTAGTAAACTTTCACTTGCTGTTCGAACTTTGGCGTGATTTGGCTTCCAATTGCGTCTTAGTAATTTGTAGATTATTTTTTCCCGGGGGATATATGTTGCGAAAATTTTGCGCTGCTGCTTTGGCGGCAATCACAATGGGTTCGATTTGCGCTGGCCCAGTCATTCTTGGCGGCGATGATCTAAACGATCACGGTAGCTGGAGCGGTACGGCAAATATCGACGGTTGGCTCTACATCCAAAACGCGTTGTCCAACCTCGTTGCTCAGTCGACCTACCCTTCCAACGACGGAACCATCGTCGTTTTGGGTGCTGCACCTTCGACAAGCACGGGCGGTGATAGTTGCGGGGCGGTTTACTGGCCTGGTCAGGCGCTCACACCGTCGCGTACGGTAACCTGTATCAACACAGCAGCATCGATCACGACCTATCTGTCAGGTCTTGCAGCAGGCACCAATCGACCTTTAGTTATCGTCTACCCTGGGGATGGCGCGGGTAACGGTGTGGATTCGGCAGAAGAAGCTGCTTGGGCTGCGGGCGCGACGGCGATTTCCAACTATGTGGCGGCGGGCGGCGGGCTTCTCGGCCATACTGGCTCTTACACTTGGTTAGCGACGCTTGTTCCCGGGATCACGTTAAGTTCGACCTGCGAAGCCGATCCGGGCGCGACACTAACCGCTGCCGGCGCATCTGCGTTCCCTACGATTACCAATGCCAACATCAATACCGGACCGTGCCATAACACATTTGGCGGCACTTTCGGCGGCCTTCAGGTGCTGGCGAATGACGGTTCTGTGCCGCCGCGCCCATTCATCCTTGGTGGGGGTGCAACAACGACTTTCGTAGCGCAAGCCCAAACAATTCCGACGCTCAGCGCGTTCGCAGGCGCAACGCTTGTGTTGAGTTTGGGTGTTTGGGGTGGCCTACGCCTGCGCCGTGGCAATCGCGAGGCGTAATCTTCGGTGATCAGAAAAAAGCCCCGCACGCGGGGCTTTTTCATTTCTCTGTTGCCGCACTCACGAATCGCGAGCGACGCTAGGCTAAGTGATGGCGCTTAGTCGGTTTTCCCGGCGATATTTGCCGTGGCCATCAGCTCTTCCAGTAACGCGACTGACACGCCGCCTGACACCGAATAAGGATCGAGAACCGCCTTGGCCGAGTGTTTCAAGAGGATCGCGAGATTTACTCGATCAAAGCTTACTTTGCCCATCGACCAACTGGCGAATTTTCTCTCTGTGATTTCTTCGAAATGCAAAATCTGTACGTCGTGATGGCGGCTGTCTTTGGCGATCCGACAGAACGTTTCATTCACTTCTTTTCTACCGCCCTCGAGCATCTGCAAAAAGATAAACCCATTGGTGCAGAGTACCCCGGTGATTCCGTTTGACGGGTTATTTTTGCGGGACGACGCGAGGATGGCTTCAAACGTTTGCGGTGTGTAAATTTCGCTGGCGCGACTGACGTATACGAGGCGAACTAACATTGTTTAAGCCTTTCTGCTGTCGACAAGCGCGAGGAACTCGCGACGCAAGTTCGCATCTTTCAAGAAAGACCCGCGCATCACGCTGTTTATCATTTTTGAATTGGTGTCTTTCACGCCGCGCCAGTGCATGCAGAAGTGATCGGCTTCCATCACGAGCGCGAGTCCGTCTGGTTGAATTTTTTCTTGCAGCAGGTTGGCGAGCATTGTGACCGCTTCTTCCTGAATTTGCGGACGGCTCATCACCCAATCGGCAAGCCGCGCGTACTTTGAAAGCCCGATCAGATTCGAATGTTGATTGGGCATCACGCCCACCCAAATACGCCCCATGATCGGACAGAAGTGATGAGAGCAAGCTGAGCGCACCGTGATCGGCCCGACGATCATCAGCTCATTCAAGTGCTCAACGTTGGGGAATTCGGTGACTGGCGGCTGTGCAACGTAGCGGCCACGAAATACTTCGTTCATGTACATCTTGGCGACGCGCTTTGCGGTGTCTTGCGTGTTGTGATCGCTTTCGGTATCGATCACGAGCGACTTCAAGACCTCGCGCATCTTCGCTTCGACTTCGCTTTGAAGCTCTGCCACTTCACCTTCGCGCACAAATTCGCTGATGTTGTCGTTGGCGTGGAAGCGTCGGCCGGACGCGTGTATTCGTGCGCGAACGCGCTCGGAGGCCGACATCGCGGCAAGATCGCGTTCAGCGTTTTCTCGGGCCGAAACAGCGGGGGCGGTGGTGTTTGTGGACATCAAGGAGGCTTTCATAGGGTCCGCGGTGGACTGCGACTCGGTGAAACTGGCGCGCGCTCTAAAGGCGCTTGCACCCGACGATTAAATGTTGGCGATCTGGCGCAAATCAAGCACACTGCTTCAGACATGAAGAGCGGCGAAGCGTTCGGTTTGTCCAACCACTATCGAAATTCTGCTGGGGAAACATTAATCGCCAGGCCCGAGTGTAGCGGAATCGCTAGCTTTGTTCAGAACAAAACATCGACATTTCGACGTCAAACAATTTGCATCTATCTGTTTTAGTGCCCAATACACCGGGGCTAGAGCAGATTCATTGCTATATCGATAATAAGATTTATGAAATGTAGCCTCAATTAAAAATGGCTCAAGCCTGAATTGTTGCCTGTATGCCTCAGGCTGTCTAAATCGTTGCGCCAACGACGGCGAATCGCTACAACAACAAATGTCAACTCGACACGATGCGCGACCGGTAACGCAACTCATCCGTTGCACGCAGTTCGCGTGATCGCAACCTTTTATCCTGGGGGATCGTTACATGTCACTTTTTAGCTGGAAAGAAAACACTAGCGGCAGCGTCGTCGCGCCGGACGAGCGACTGGCCTACGGCCCGAGCGTCGTCATGGGTATGCAGCACGTGATCGCCATGTTTGGCGCAACGGTGCTCGCGCCGATCCTCATGGGGTTTGACGCGAACATTGCGATCTTGATGAGCGGCGTTGGAACGCTGCTCTTCTATTTGATCGTTGGCGGACGTATCCCGAGCTATTTGGGATCGAGCTTCGCATTCATCGGCGTGGTAATCGCCGCGACGGCCTACGCGGGAAAGGGGCCAAATGCAAATCTCTCAGTGGCGCTCGGCGGCATTATCGTTTGCGGTGCAGTCATCGTTGCTATCGGATTGTTAGTGAAAGCAATCGGCGTCGGCTGGATTGAGAAGTTCATGCCGCCGGTCGTCACTGGATCGGTGGTCGCAGTCATCGGTTTGAACTTGGCGACCGTGCCGATCAAAAACATGGCGCCGACGCCGTTCGATGCATGGATGCAAGCGGTGACATTCATCTGCGTGGGCTTAGTCGCGGTTTACACGACGGGGCTCGTCCAACGCCTGCTCATATTGGTTGGGCTCATCATCGCGACCGTGCTCTACGCGATCCTTGCGAACGGCATGGGCTTAGGTAAGCCGTTCGACCTCTCTGGCGTCGCCGCAGCGGCATGGTTTGGCATTCCGAATTTTGTGTCGCCCACGTTTAGCGGCAACGCAATCCTTCTCATCGCGCCCGTCGCGCTGATTCTCGTCGCGGAAAACCTGGGCCACGTGAAAGCGGTCGCCGCGATGACGGGGCGCAACCTTGATCAATCGATGGGCAACGCCTTCATTGGCGACGGCGTCGCAACGATGGTTTCTGGCAGCGTCGGCGGAACAGGGCAGACAACGTACGCCGAGAACATCGGCGTGATGGCGGCCACGAAAATTTACTCAACGCTTATCTTCGTCATTGCCGCCGTCATCGCGATCATCCTGGGCTTCTCCCCAAAATTCGGCGCGCTCATTCAAGCCATCCCGCTCGCTGTGATGGGCGGCATCTCCATCGTCGTATTCGGGTTGATCGCCGTCGCAGGCGCAAAGATCTGGGTCGATAACAAAGTCGACTTTAGCGACAACACGAACTTGATCGTCGCCGCCGTCACTCTCATCCTCGGCACCGGCGATTACACGCTCGCCTTCGGTGATTTCAAAATGGGTGGCATCGGTACCGCGACGTTTGGTGCGATTTTGCTTTACGCGTTGCTGCGCAAACGCTGATTTTTTGCCTCTCCCGTTGGGAGAGGCCGCAGCGCGTGCTATGCGGGTGAGGGAAAGCGCCTGGATACTTTCGCATCCAGGCTGCTCCTTCACTCAGTCTTTAGGCTTCTTGCGAAACACAAAAACCTTACCGTTGCGCGGATAGACCGGCTTTCCCGTTTTGGGATGCCGAAACCACCGACAGAAAACGAGTTCGCCCTCTGCGGTTTCCTTGCTACTTGAATCAACCATGTTTGGTTCTCCAATATAGGAATCCTTTGACACCGGCGCCACATCTGCGAGAATTCGCAGGTCGATTTGGGCAAGTCCCGGCCCCACGGCAGCGGATTCGTTGCTCCGGGGGATTCGTCAAACGCGCCAGCTAGTACCTGGCGCGTTTTTTATTCGTCGGTCAGAAGTAGATCAATTTGCGCTTTTATTCGCTCTTTGTCCTTTTCGTATAGGGGAAGGGGAACCTCGATCCAGGCTCTTCTTCCTCCTTCGAGGCGGATTGGTATTCGGTCGACGTCAATGTTCGCGATTGCGTTTGTGATCACCGGTGACCTCACATCTCCAGTCGGCGCAGCAGTGCTTTCGACCACCACCTGTGCCGTGTTGTCGGGTTCTACTTCTACGGGAATGGGAATCGAGTGATTAAAGAAATCAGCCCAATCAACAGATCGCCGGAAAACCACAGCGCACTCGGCGGCAGATTCTGGGTTAAAGCCACGCTTGATTAGGTCGTAGCGCAGAGTGTCGTCTGAAGGCAGGCTTTTCTCATAGATCGATAGTAGATCTGAGAACACGGTGGGGGCTTGTAGCCACTTAACCTTTAGCTTTGCTCGTTCTTCGTCGGAAGGATTGAACTTGTAATTCTCGACGTCCGCGGAAACGCGGAGCATGCCTTCTTCGGGGCGATCTAGTAAGCCGTAATACCTTAACGTCGCGATCATGGTTAACGCAGTGCCGTTTTTCGCGCCCTTATACCCCAATGCCTGCGCGGCAAGTTCGACCGGTACGGCGTGCCTCCTTTCTTTGTCATAAAGCCGCATAGCGCGTTCCAGCGCTTCATCAAGCGCGGTTGATGGTGCACGAGGGCTTTTCTTTCGAGCGGAAGTGGTCATACGTAGGTCTCAATTTCTTAAGTGACTAAAGTTTATCATGATTACGAAGTTGAGTTGTACTTTTTTTGGTTGATTTGGTCGTATGGCTTCACCTGGTTGACGACTTGTACGCAATAACGTACGCTCATGCAATGCCTACCGTTCTCACCGCCTCCGAAGCCCGCGCAAACCTGTACCGCCTCATCGACGAAGCGGCAGATTCGCATGAGCCGATTTCGATCACCGGTAAGCGCGCCAATGCGGTACTTATCGCCGAATCGGATTGGAATGCGATCCAGGAAACGCTCTATCTTCTCTCGATTCCCGGCATGCGTGAATCGATCAAGGACGGTATGGCGACGCCGACCAAGAAACTTTCGAAGAAGCTCGATTGGTAGTTCGTAGCTCGTGACCTGGCAACTCGTTTTCACGAAGCACGCGCAGAAAGACGCGAAAAAACTTGCGCAATCGGGACTAAAGGACAGCGCACAAGCGTTGCTCGCGATCCTCGAATCGAATCCTTTCCAGAATCCACCCCCGTACGAAAAGCTTGTGGGGGACCTCGCGGGCGCGTACTCGCGGCGCATCAACATTCAACATCGGCTTGTCTACGAAGTGCTTGAGAAGGAAAGAACGGTAAAGGTGCTTCGCATGTGGTCGCACTACGAGTGAGCCGCTCACGTCCAGACGCTGCACGGCACTTCCTGTTCATCCGTGCACGAAGATCGGTGCGACTGGGCCCGTACCAGAAGCCCGAATGCACTCCCATCCGGGCCCGTTGCGTCGGGTCTCCCCTTAATCGTTGTTACGAATTGACGCTCCCTTCGTTCGCTCGATAACGTTCGCGCGTTTTCTTCGGGCGGAGGTGATGCCGTGCAGTCAACCAAGACGTTGACGCGTATTCAAACGCGTGGGCTCGCGCGCGTTGCGGGCGGACTTGCCGTGAGCGTTGCGATGTTTAGTGCCGTACATACCGAAGCTGATACCGAGCGCGAAATTGGTGATGTGCTTTCGTATGCGATGCCCGCCGCCGTGCTCGGGTTTGAGTTGTATCGTGGCGACAAGGAAGGAGCGTGGCAATTCGCGACGTCGTTCTCGGCGACAACGCTTGCTACCGAGGCCCTGAAACGGGCAACGAAGGTTGAGCGGCCGGATCGCACCAATGACCTTTCGTTCCCCTCGGGCCACGCTGCGCGTGCGTTCTCTGCAGCAAGCTACATTCATCGACGCCATGGCTGGGAGTACGCATTGCCCGCCTATGCGCTCGCGACGTACGTAGGGCACACGCGCGTTCAGGCGAAGCGGCATCGCTGGTGCGACATCGCAGGTGCAGCGGCCGTATCAACGCTTGCCGCCTGGTGGCTGGTCGATCCGAAGTCGCAGAAAAAAGTTGCCATTTCCCCGCTCTATGACGGAGAGTTTGTCGGCATCGCAATCGCAGCGCGATTCCGATGAGTACGTTTGGCGAGCAGGGCTGAAGACTCGCTTCGCCTTCTTCGGTCGTTGACATATTCAGCGCTGCTTCCTAGGAGTTTTGCCTACGCCGTGGCAGATTTGCTGGGCGCAAGCATTCTTGCCATCGGGGCCATGTCCGCCAAGAAGTCGTACTGCCAGCAACGTTTTCCTTCTTCGCGCTGCATCGTCTATTTCGTGTTGTTCCATGCGCGTCGAAGCGCACGTCCGCATGGGATCGATTCGGAACCGGAGCCAGCGTTTAGGTCGAATCGAGAAATCACCCCGTAGTATTGTTTCGACGCGTCGATCCAAGGATAAAAGCCGAACGCGCCAGCGCTTGAGTACGCGCCGTCGCTGACCGTCGTGTCTTCAATCCAGTGCCCGATCCCGTATCGCGGGTTTTCATTGGTAGGAAACGGCGTAATCAGGGCGTCATTGCAGGTTGTCGGGTTGGTGCACACTGAGTGTGTTTCATACTGTGTTCCTGCAACAAGCTCGCTCGTGAGAAGCTTGCGCAAGAACGATGCGTAGACGTTCGCAGTGGTGTACACGCCCCCTGCGAGCTGAGGCTGCAGCAGCGTAAACACCGAGGATGTTGTCCCGAGGTTTAGAACACGATCAAGTTCGCGGCCAAGCGGTTCGGGAGTGAGTGAACCGAGCCCCGCGAATTGCACGGCATGCTGCTGCATGTGACCGCCGCCGTAGGCGAACTTGTCGACTGCGGCAGCGCTAAATCGGTTGTTAGTCGGGCTCTCCGCGCACGATGCAACCGTCTCGCCGCGCTCACAGCCCTGGAATCCTATATAGCCGCTGCGGAATGTGAGATAGCGAATGTCGTCGCTCGTTAGCGCACCAGTTCGCAGCTCGGTAACGTAAGCGCCGTAAAGCCATTTTGTAGCTGACGCGATTGGGCCAAAGGTGTCGCCGCCTACGAAACCGCCGACGTTCCCACTGGCGATCGCGCCGAGTGCATTCCCAACTTGATAGTGAAACGGCGCAATGCTGCGGCAGAGCGGGTCGTTCTCTTCGATCGCGCGTACGTTTGCAGCACGCGTTTCATTCGTTGCGATATCGATCACCGATGTTGCGCAGAAGGCGACGCCTTCCGGAATCCATCCGCTCGCAAGCATCGCGTTGTACTGCGTCATGCCCACCAAATATCTATGGTTCGGTGTTTTACCGTTGCCGGTCGGGCGAAACGCCCGGTACACCGGAAATCGTGCGTGGGCGGGGCATTGCGACGACGCGGTGGTTGGCTCTGCAATCGCAAAATCGTAGCCCTCGTTCTTGAAGCCGGGAGGTGACGCAGCCGCAATCGTCGCGCAGTCACTCGTCTCACGTCCGTAGAAGTGTGTGTTGGCGAACGGCGATGCAGTCGAAATGTAGAAACGACAAATACGCGTCTGTTCTCTCTGAGGACTGGTCGCAGAGTTCGCGACAAATACCGCCCCAGTACGCGTGAACGCCGGAATCGTATCGAGCAATTGTTGCTCGCTTGCACGCCCTGTAATGAAGTACGAATCCAAATCGCGTTGATAGTATTCAACAACCGTGACGGTTTCGATCGCGCTTGCGACGGAGCAGAGTGCGATCATGAATCCTGCACTGATCGCGGTACAAACCTTAAGCACAGATCGACAGCGCAGCACGGAGAGCGCAGTGAAGATGAAATTTCTCATGAAGCTCGCTAGAAGAAGTGACTTGATGTCACCCGCGCATTTCACGATGCCTTAGCGACTTTGTCGAGTGAACGGCAGTAACTGGATGTAACGCGCAAAATGGGTCGCGCGATCGGCGCGATCGGCGCGATGGGCGCGATCTGCGCGACCGAATGCATCGAGACCCGCGCCAACAAATTAGCTCCGGCTCGACGACACAACAACGATGGCGCTCGCTAATCTGAACGCCTGTTGTTTGTATCCAGTCTGCTACGGCAATGTCGGTGTAATGCCTTGCAGATACGCTTCGATGTCGATTGCTGACGTGCGCCGTGCCGATGCGGAGACTGCGCCGCTGATTAACGCTGCGCCTCGCGCGCCGAGAAGATAGCGTGTGATGAGCAATGCGTCTGTTGTTGCATCGACTCGTCCATCGCCGTCCACGTCAAATATCGGTGCGAGATTACCGAGGCGCTCTGCGACAACAACAGGATCTGCGCTGCTCGCGAGCGTATCCGCGACCAACGCATTGCCACGAACTCCGAGTAGGTAGCGCGCGATCAGCAATGCATCGCTTTCTGCCGAGTAGGTATTACTGGCGTCGATATCTAGATTGAGTACGACTGTGGACGGCGCGAACGTGGCTGTCACTGCGGCGCTAGCTGACATCGTTAACTGGCAAGTTGTGCGACCGGTGCAATCGCCGAGCCAGCCGGTGAAGATGAATCCAGCAGTCGGCGTCGCACTTAGGGTGACCGGGGTTGCGCTTGCGTAAGGCTCACTGCAATCGCTACCGCAGTTAATGCCCGGCGGTGAGCTGACGACTACGCCTGCGCCCATGCCTGTTTTCGCGACCGTGAGCGTCAGCATGCTTGACGCGTTCACGGTATGCGCAATCCCTGCGGACACGCTGCCCGCAAACCCAGCGTTTCCGGAGTAGTTCGCGGAGATCGTGTGTGCGCCGGCCGACAGCGTGCTTGTCTCGCAAGCAGCGGTATTTGCAGCAGTCAGCGAAACGTTCGCGCAAAGTGGAGACGCGCCGTCAAAGAAGCTGACGCTTCCTCCGTTGTTTGATCCAGGAGAGACCGTCGCTGTGAACACGACGGTTTGGCCGAGCGCGCTCGGGTTAATGTTTGCGCTGACCACTGTCGTAGAGGGTGCGACCGGCGTTACGGAATTGGATGCGACGGATGGCTCGCCGCTACCGACACTATTGGCTGCAACCACGGTACAGGCGACAGCAACACCGTTCGCCAATCCGCTGACAGTAATCGGCGATGCGGGTCCGGTCGCGCTTTGGCTGCCGCAGGTGACGGTGTAGCCTGAAATGGCGAGGCCGCCCAAACTCGTGGGTGCCGAGAATGTCACCGTCGCTACTCCGTTTCCAGCAACTGCCGTGACACTGGTCGGCGCGGCGGGAACGACCGCCGCTTTCGCCATCTGTTGCAGCGTGGTTGCCTCGGCGGGCGATATGGTCAGGCCCGCTGCGACGGCGTCTGCGCTACCAAACTGCGTGGGATCTTGACCGGTGATTCGCGCGAAGTGAACGAGTGCGCTCAAGTATGAGCCGTGTTTACTGCCGTGCGTCCGATCCAGCCACCAAAGATTCATGAGACCGCCGCTTTCGTCATACACCCCAGCAGCGTTGTAGAACGCGCTGTTTTTTACGACCCCCGCATTGACCGCCTTTTGGAATGCATTTCCCGTTGGGATCACTCCGCTGAACAGCGAGCTCACAGAGATCAGCGAACTGAGCGAACTATTCATGTCGGTCGTGATGTCGTTCAAGTTGAGCGCAGTGGTGCTCTGTGCGGTGTAGAACACATTGTTTTCCCCACCCGTGCCGTTGGTGTTTCCTGAACACGTTGGGTCAAGAATCGGCGCACCGTCGAGCGACGTGAAGTCGGCTCTGGTGCACTTGTGTGGCTCCACCATATCGGGGCGCGACCAGTTTTGCATGACGAACACGGTTGCCGCCGGGTTCGCGTTGAAGTTTGGCGGGATCGTGCGCGGCGTTGTGCTGTTACTGGTTCCGAATCCCTCGGCTGCGTAAATTGCTTGTTCGCTCGTGACCAAGTTCGTCGTCTGCCCGTTGCCTTGGTACACATACCTCGCGATTTGGTTCGCATAGGTTTTGAAGCGAACTGGATCGCCGTTCTTCGATTTGTTTGACGGAAGCGGTTCGTCGCTCTGGCCTTGAATGGTGACGATGTCCCATTTTTGGCTTGCGATGTTCCCGCGCAGATCCCATACTGCATTCGCAGTATTCAAGAAATGCCCGCGAAGTGATGCGGCGTTTCGCGTTGAATGAGAGACGTTGAAGTCGAAGCCGGCCTGGCTTGAGAGTGCCTTGAAGATGCCTGGGACGCCGCCCCATGGGTGGGGTTCAAAGCAACCATCATCCGACGGAATGCCCGTGCACACGCCACCCACGAAGGGCCAGCTGTTGCTACCGTTGGGGAAGGCTGCGTTGAAGTCTGCGGTCAAGTCATTCACGTTTGCAGCGTTGTAGGTCATTGCAGGATCAACACGCGCGAAGGTGTAGCTGTTGCCGACAAACAAAATGTTCTTCTGCGCAAACGAGGCCTTCACCGTGCAATCTGCAGTCACTGGCGCGGTGATGAAGGTGCCATTATTCATCTTGCCTCCGCAACCGCTCATGATGACCGAATATCCCGTGAGGGGGGTCGCAGTGAAGGTGATCGAATTGCCTTGAGTCACCGTTTGCGAAGTAGCAGGCGAAACATTTCCGTTAGCCGTCGAATTCAGCGTTACGGTGTAAGTCGGAAGTGGCGCAAAGCTCGCGTCTACCGTGCAGTTTGCTGTGATCGGGTTAGTCGTGAACGTGGTGCCCACCAGCGCGCCGCCGCAGCTTCCGGCGACCGACGCTGTGAAACCGCTGTTGGGTGTCACGGTGAATGCTTGCGTCGCACCGGAGTTCACGGTTTGCGGCGTGTTTGGCGTGATTGAGCCGTTCGCGCCCGCGCTCGGCGTCACGGTGTAAGTGATTTGGGTGAACGTTGCTTCCACCGTGCAGTCGGCCGACACTGCGTTGGTCGTGTAAGTTGTTCCCACCAAACTGCCGCCGCAGGTGCCGCCTACGCTGGTTGAGAATCCTGGCGAGGGCGTGACCGTAAATTGTGTCGTTGCGCCCGACAACACGGAGACTGGCGCAGTGGGAGAAATTGTGCCGCTACCAATTGTGCTCGGCGTCACGGTGAAGGTCGGTATCGCCACGAAGCTTGCGACAACGGTGCAGTTGACTGTCAGCGCGTTAGTTGTGTAGGTGTTGCCAGAGAGCGAGCCTCCACAGGTGCCGCCGACCACCGATGAGTAACCGGCGTCCGGCGTTACTGTGAACGCTACCGTTGTGCCCAAGAATGCCGTCTGCGCTGTAGCGGGCGAAATGCTCCCGTTTGCGCCTGCGGAGGGCGTTACAGTGAGCGACACCTGCGGTGCGAGAGCAACGCCACGCAATGCTGTGTTGGTCGCGGCGGTTGCAACGACGCTGCCGGTTGGAGTAAACGTCGCGTTGTAGCCGCTTGCATCGGTGATCGTCATCAGTTGCGAGCCGATGCTGGTTCCGGCACGTGTCGCGAAGAGTGTCACGTTCGAGCCTGAAGTCTTGCCCGTCAATCCGATGAAGCTGTTTCCGCTGCCTACAGCGAACGTGCCGTTTGCTGTCCAGCTGCCACCGACCAGCGAATACTTTGCGATGAAACCCGTACTGGCGGTTTCGTCAGCGACGTAGAGCGTATCGACGCCCGGGACGCCCGCGTCCAGATCGGCAAAGTAGAACTGGGTGTATGCCCCCGCCGAGGTGGCTATTCCTGGAAGATTGTTGAGTACCTGTGGGGCAGTGGTCGGGGTGCCCGTTCCGACTGTTCCGAAGCGAATGGTGCCCGCCGTCCCTGCGATGTAGAGCTGTCCGTCGAAGATGTTGATTGATCGAAAATTGGACGGAATCGAAAAAAGCTGGGTCGACGTCGTCGCGCCGAGCGCCGCGTAGCGCACGGCTGTCCCGGTGTTGCCAACCACCCAAAATGCTGAACCATCGATAGACGCGGCGCCGCGGAAGTTCGTTGGGCTCGCGGCGGCGTCCGTGAGCGCGGTTGAGCTGTCGATCGTCGCGTCGGCGTAAACGCGTCCGACGACACGCAATACCCCCGCTGCCGTCGTCACGCTCGCGGTCGAGACGGCTGCGTCGTAGCCTGTCGCCAGCAGATATCGCCCGTCAACCGAGCGGGTCAGCATACCGTCGCTTGTTGCAGTGCCGCTCGCCGTAACTCTGAAATTTGAGCCCGAAACAACCGTGGGTAACGGGACCGATTGCACCAAGGTGGCAGTAGACCCGGTAACGAAGTACTCATCGAGGAACGCGGGTGTTGCCGCGGTGGTCAACGCGGCGGCGCCATTGCCCAGTCGGTACACAACCACGTTTCCTGGAGTGAACGGCGCAGCATGCGCGAGTGTTGCTGCCCAAGAAAGCGCCCCCAATACAACTATCGCCCATCCGTGGAATGTGCGGTTTCGGCGTGACGATGTCATAGATTCCTCGATGAATTGATGCTGTTTTTTTTGAGAGCGTGCTTGCGGCGTATCGCTAAGCGGATACTAGCGCGCAAACTCTTTAGGATTACTGCCCGATTGTCTGCCTCGACGCTGTCGGTTCGCTTCGCGCTTGAGGCAGCGTTGCGTTTGGCCGAAACTGAGCGCTTTTCTTCAGGCGGTAACGTTTCGAAATCGGACCGGCAAGAGGAGGGCTGTACGTATTTGCAGTATTTCCGCGACGGCGAGATAATCGTGCAATGCGTGTCTCTTACCCCAATTCGCCGTATTCCCTCGAACAACCCTTTCCGCCTGCAGGCGACCAGCCCACTGCGATCGCAACCCTCGTCGACGGCATCGAATCAGGTTTGCAGTATCAAACCCTGCTCGGCGTAACGGGCTCCGGCAAGACGTTCACGATGGCGAACGTTATCGCGCAAACTGGGCGGCCGGCGATCGTGCTCGCGCCCAACAAAACGCTCGCCGCGCAGCTCTATTCGGAGTTTCGAGAGTTTTTTCCGGATAACGCAGTGGAGTATTTCGTTTCGTACTACGACTACTACCAACCCGAGGCGTACGTGCCTTCGCGTGATCTCTACATCGAGAAAGACAGCGCGATCAATGAGCACATCGAACAGATGCGTTTGTCAGCGACCAAAAGCATCATGGAGCGGCCCGACTGCGTGATCGTGGCCTCCGTCTCGTGCATTTACGGTATCGGTGATCCCGTGGATTACCACTCGATGATTTTGCATTTGCGCGAAGGCGACAAACTCGATCAGCGCGCGGCAATTCGTCGGCTCACTGAAATGCAGTACGACCGCAACGACATGGATTTCACCCGCGGGCGCTTTCGCGTGCGCGGGGAGGTCATGGATATTTTTCCTGCGGAGAACGCGGAAACCGCGCTGCGAGTGACGTTCTTCGACGACGAGATTGAACAAATGCAATTGTTCGATCCGCTCACCGGACACATTAAGCAAAAGATTGGACGCTTCACGGTGTTTCCGGGCTCGCATTACGTGTCGCCCCGCTCCAACGTGCTTCGCGCTATGGAGGCGATCAAACTCGAACTCGCCGAGCGCAAAGAAGAATTCGTGAAGGACATGAAACTGCTCGAAGCGCAAAGGATCGAGCAGCGCACGCGCTTTGATCTTGAAATGCTCCAAGAGATTGGCTTCTGCAAAGGCATCGAAAACTATTCGCGACACATGAGCGGCCGCCAAGCCGGTGAAGCGCCGCCGACGTTGATTGACTATCTGCCGAACAATGCGCTCATGTTTATCGATGAGTCGCACGTGACGGTGAGTCAGGTGGGCGGCATGTATCACGGGGATCGTTCGCGCAAAGAAAACCTTGTGAACTACGGGTTTCGGCTTCCGAGTGCGCTCGACAATCGTCCGCTCAAGTTTGAAGAGTTTGAACGCCTGATGCCGCAAACGGTTTTCGTGTCTGCGACCCCGGCGGATTACGAAAAGAAACACGCGGGGCAAGTGGCGGAACAGGTGGTGCGCCCGACTGGGCTGGTGGATCCGATCTTGCTCGTGCGCCCCGCAAGCAAACAGGTCGACGATTTACTCGCCGAGGCGAATGCGCGCGTGAAGGTTGGCGAGCGGGTGCTGGTGACCACGCTCACCAAGCGCATGGCGGAAGACCTAACTGATTACTTGAACGAGAACGGGCTCAAAGCGCGCTACCTTCATAGCGATATCGACACAGTCGAGCGTGTGGAGATCATCCGCGATTTGCGATTGGGCGAGTTCGATGTTTTGGTCGGCATCAATTTGCTTCGCGAAGGTTTGGACATTCCCGAAGTCTCACTCGTCGCGATTTTGGATGCAGACAAGGAAGGCTTCCTGCGCGCCGAACGCTCGCTCATTCAAACCATTGGCCGCGCCGCACGACACATCAACGGCACCGCAATTCTCTACGCGGAAAAAATCACCGATTCGATGAAAAAGGCGATGGACGAGACCGAGCGTCGCCGGAGAAAACAAACCGAATTCAACGTCGCCAACGGCATCACGCCTCTGGGTATTCAAAAGAAAATCAAAGACATCATCGACGGCGTCTACAACGCTGAAGACGAAAAGAAAAAAGGCCGCGACGCCAAAGCGAAAAACCAGTTCGCGCAGTTGGACGAAAAGCAGCAAGAGAAAACACTCAAGTCGCTCGAAAAAGCCATGTTCGAAGCCGCAAAGAATCTCGAGTTTGAAAAAGCCGCAGACCTTCGCGATCAGCTCACCAAGCTCAAAGAGCAAATGTTTGGTGTAGGGAAAGTAGAAACTTAGCACCGACGCGTTGGCCCGCGTAGGATGGGTGGAGCGAAGTGATACCCATCAGGCGAGAAGGTACGTCCCGAGCAGCGCCGCAACGAGAATGATCCGGCCGATGCTGGTTCCGCCGTTAAACTGTGCGCAATTGCAGTACAACCGCCTTTGACGATTGAATTCAACGAGTTGTGAGGGAAAAATGCGTGGCGTGAATTGCATTAATAAAAAGTTATCGTCGCATCGCGTGTATAAAACACGTTAAGCCGCTCAAACACAAGTTCACCAATGAACAAGTTCGGTCCTCCTGAAATGGTGCTCGTCGAAAACGAGTGGTACGACGGTCCGCGAGCCGGTGTCGCGGATGTTGGCGGTATTCCACACCGCTTTAAGTCGTTGTTCGATGAAGCGGAGGATGAATACCTCAGCACGTATGTCATTTGGCCAATCGGCAAATCAGAACTCGACCAAGAGGTCGAGCAATGGCAAATATTTGTCGAGTGGAATGCCCTCTTTGAGTCCGGCAAGGCCAGCACAGAGTCCCATCCAGGACACGGCAGCCTCAACGCAAGGTGGGATGAACTAGAGGCTCTCCTTCGACCATGTAGAAGCGAAGTTCCGCCTACGGCAAAGACAGCGAACGCCGAGTTGCACCACTGCGATAGAGAAGCCCGGTATACAGCGTCTGGGCCGGCCTACAGGCTGAGTTGGAGCATCCAATGAGTGCGCAATCCTGCAAGGAGCGGCCTAACCCTTCCTATATGGACTCCCCCCGAAAGGCAAGAAACTGATCGATAGGTCTGGCGAAGCGGAAGTGCTTGCAGTCGTATATCCGGCAACATAATTGGGCTCTATCGTGGCCCGTGCCATCATGGAATCTGCGT